>NZ_CM144227.1:2462500-3913818 GCF_055454035.1 Psychrobacillus syltrankelensis
CCATGCGGAACCACCGGATCACTAAGCCCGTCTTTCGACCCTGCTCGACTTGTAGGTCTCGCAGTCAAGCTCCCTTCTGCCTTTACACTCTTCGAATGATTTCCAACCATTCTGAGGGAACCTTTGGGCGCCTCCGTTACACTTTAGGAGGCGACCGCCCCAGTCAAACTACCCGCCTGACACTGTCTCCTACCCGGGTTACGGGTATGGGTTAGAATTTCAATACAACCAGGGCAGTATCCCACCGACGCCTCCTCCGAAGCTGGCGCTCCGGGCTCTAAGGCTCCTGCCTATCCTGTACAAGTTGCACCAAAATTCAATATCAAGCTATAGTAAAGCTCCACGGGGTCTTTCCGTCCTGTCGCGGGTAACCTGCATCTTCACAGGTACTATAATTTCACCGAGTCTCTCGTTGAGACAGTGCCCAGATCGTTACGCCTTTCGTGCGGGTCGGAACTTACCCGACAAGGAATTTCGCTACCTTAGGACCGTTATAGTTACGGCCGCCGTTTACTGGGGCTTCAATTCGCACCTTCGCTTGCGCTAAGCACTCCTCTTAACCTTCCAGCACCGGGCAGGCGTCAGCCCCTATACTTCACCTTACGGTTTTGCAGAGACCTGTGTTTTTGCTAAACAGTCGCCTGGGCCTATTCACTGCGGCTCTTCTAGGCTATACACCCAAAAGAGCACCCCTTCTCCCGAAGTTACGGGGTCATTTTGCCGAGTTCCTTAACGAGAGTTCTCTCGCTCACCTTAGGATTCTCTCCTCGACTACCTGTGTCGGTTTGCGGTACGGGCACCTATCACCTCGCTAGAGGCTTTTCTTGGCAGTGTGAAATCAGGAACTTCGGACTAAGTCCTCGCCATCACAGCTCAATGTTACAGAGTGCGGATTTGCCTACACTCACACCTTACTGCTTGGACGTGCATAACCAACAGCACGCTTACCCTATCCTTCTGCGTCCCCCATTACTCAAACGGTGGTTTGGTGGTACAGGAATATCAACCTGTTGTCCATCGTCTACGCCTATCGGCCTCGACTTAGGTCCCGACTAACCCTGAGCGGACGAGCCTTCCTCAGGAAACCTTAGTCATACGGTGGATGGGATTCTCACCCATCTTTCGCTACTCATACCGGCATTCTCACTTCTAAGCGCTCCACCAGTCCTTCCGGTCTGACTTCAACGCCCTTAGAACGCTCTCCTACCACTGATACCATAGGTATCAATCCACAGCTTCGGTGATTTGTTTAGCCCCGATACATTTTCGGCGCAGCGTCACTCGACCAGTGAGCTATTACGCACTCTTTAAATGATGGCTGCTTCTAAGCCAACATCCTGGTTGTCTAAGCAACGCCACATCCTTTTCCACTTAACAAATACTTTGGGACCTTAGCTGGTGGTCTGGGCTGTTTCCCTCTTGACTACGGATCTTATCACTCGCAGTCTGACTCCCAAACATAAATCATTGGCATTCGGAGTTTGTCTGAATTCGGTAACCCGGGATGGGCCCCTAGTCCAAACAGTGCTCTACCTCCAAGATTCTAACGTTTGAGGCTAGCCCTAAAGCTATTTCGGAGAGAACCAGCTATCTCCAGGTTCGATTGGAATTTCTCCGCTACCCACACCTCATCCCCGCACTTTTCAACGTGCGTGGGTTCGGACCTCCAGTAAGTGTTACCTTACCTTCATCCTGGACATGGGTAGATCACCTGGTTTCGGGTCTACGACCACATACTCATTCGCCCTATTCAGACTCGCTTTCGCTGCGGCTCCGTCTTCTCAACTTAACCTTGCATGTAATCGTAACTCGCCGGTTCATTCTACAAAAGGCACGCCATCACCCATTAACGGGCTCTGACTACTTGTAGGCACACGGTTTCAGGATCTATTTCACTCCCCTTCCGGGGTGCTTTTCACCTTTCCCTCACGGTACTGGTTCACTATCGGTCACTAGGTAGTATTTAGCCTTGGGAGATGGTCCTCCCAGATTCCGACGGAATTTCACGTGTTCCGCCGTACTCAGGATACACTCAGAGAGAATGAACTTTTGACTACGGGGCTTTTACCCTATCCTGCGGACCTTTCCAGATCGCTTCGTCTAGCTCATTCCTTTGTAACTCTATATAGAGTGTCCTACAACCCCAAGAGGCAAGCCTCTTGGTTTGGGCTCTTCCCGTTTCGCTCGCCGCTACTCAGGGAATCGATTTTTCTTTCTCTTCCTCCAGGTACTTAGATGTTTCAGTTCCCTGGGTTTGCCACAGATGCGCTATGTATTCACGCAAATGTACTGCTCCATTACGAACAGTGGGTTTCCCCATTCGGAAATCTCCGGATCAAAGCTCACTTACAGCTCCCCGAAGCATATCGGTGTTAGTGCCGTCCTTCTTCGGCTCCTAGTGCCAAGGCATTCACCGTGCGCCCTTATTAACTTAACCTAATTCGGCTTCCAATTCACTGCTTGTGTCTTGAAATCCTCAAAAATAGTAGTTAAAAGTACTACACAAAAAATAATCACAAATGTGATTACAAATTGAATTTCTTGAATTTGTTTCTTTCAATGTCGTTTTATCCAGTTTTCAAAGAACAAGAGTTGAATCTTCATATAAAATGAACATTCAAAACTGAACTGCAAAACGTTAAGATACAGATAAAAATCTGTATTCCGATATTATCCTTAGAAAGGAGGTGATCCAGCCGCACCTTCCGATACGGCTACCTTGTTACGACTTCACCCCAATCATCTGTCCCACCTTCGGCGGCTGGCTCCCGTAAGGGTTACCCCACCGACTTCGGGTGTTACAAACTCTCGTGGTGTGACGGGCGGTGTGTACAAGGCCCGGGAACGTATTCACCGTGGCATGCTGATCCACGATTACTAGCGATTCCGGCTTCATGTAGGCGAGTTGCAGCCTACAATCCGAACTGAGAACGGTTTTATGGGATTAGCTCACCCTCGCGGGGTTGCGACCCTCTGTACCGTCCATTGTAGCACGTGTGTAGCCCAGGTCATAAGGGGCATGATGATTTGACGTCATCCCCACCTTCCTCCGGTTTATCACCGGCAGTCACCTTAGAGTGCCCAACTGAATGCTGGCAACTAAGATCAAGGGTTGCGCTCGTTGCGGGACTTAACCCAACATCTCACGACACGAGCTGACGACAACCATGCACCACCTGTCACCGCTGTCCCCGAAGGGAAAGATCTATCTCTAGAACGGTCAGCGGGATGTCAAGACCTGGTAAGGTTCTTCGCGTTGCTTCGAATTAAACCACATGCTCCACCGCTTGTGCGGGCCCCCGTCAATTCCTTTGAGTTTCAGTCTTGCGACCGTACTCCCCAGGCGGAGTGCTTAATGCGTTAGCTGCAGCACTAAGGGGCGGAAACCCCCTAACACTTAGCACTCATCGTTTACGGCGTGGACTACCAGGGTATCTAATCCTGTTTGCTCCCCACGCTTTCGCGCCTCAGCGTCAGTTACAGACCAGAAAGCCGCCTTCGCCACTGGTGTTCCTCCAAATCTCTACGCATTTCACCGCTACACTTGGAATTCCGCTTTCCTCTTCTGTACTCAAGTCCCCCAGTTTCCAATGACCTTCCACGGTTGAGCCGTGGGATTTCACATCAGACTTAAAGGACCGCCTGCGCGCGCTTTACGCCCAATAATTCCGGACAACGCTTGCCACCTACGTATTACCGCGGCTGCTGGCACGTAGTTAGCCGTGGCTTTCTAATGAGGTACCGTCAAGGTACGAGCAGTTACTCTCGTACTTGTTCTTCCCTCACAACAGAGTTTTACGATCCGAAAACCTTCTTCACTCACGCGGCATTGCTCCATCAGACTTTCGTCCATTGTGGAAGATTCCCTACTGCTGCCTCCCGTAGGAGTCTGGGCCGTGTCTCAGTCCCAGTGTGGCCGATCACCCTCTCAGGTCGGCTACGCATCGTCGCCTTGGTGAGCCGTTACCTCACCAACTAGCTAATGCGCCGCGGGCCCATCCTGTAGTGACAGCGAGATGCCGTCTTTTAACATTTCCACATGTGAGGAAATGGATTATTCGGTATTAGCCCCGGTTTCCCGGAGTTATCCCAATCTACAGGGCAGGTTGCCCACGTGTTACTCACCCGTCCGCCGCTAAATCAGAAGAAGCAAGCTTCTTCATCATTCGCTCGACTTGCATGTATTAGGC
Organism: Psychrobacillus syltrankelensis; assembly: GCF_055454035.1. Classification (NCBI taxonomy): domain Bacteria; kingdom Bacillati; phylum Bacillota; class Bacilli; order Caryophanales; family Bacillaceae; genus Psychrobacillus; species Psychrobacillus syltrankelensis. Next base: position 2,466,691 of record NZ_CM144227.1, read on the forward strand.
ATGCCGCCAGCGTTCGTCCTGAGCCAGGATCAAACTCTCCATAATAGAGAACTTAAAAAGCTCATTTTGTTTTGCTGGCATCATCATTAAATGATGTCATTTTTGTTTTGCTATCAAACTAACAAGTTAGTCTTTCAAGCTGTATGTCTTAACGTTTTGCATGTTCAGTTTTCAATGTTCATGGTGTGTTTTTGTTGCTGTGTCGTTTTAGCGACTTTAATATCATAACAACTTTCGTTATCAATGTCAACAACTTTTTTATTTTATTTTTTGAAGAAATCATTAGTTAAAATGACAACTTGATAACTATACCACCCTCTAATGTATCTGGCAAGGGTTTTTTTGTACTTTTTTTAACTATAATCTTCAGCACAATATCTAGTATATATTATAAAGGTGAGGAACTATAAATAGTAGTACCTCACCTTCTATTAAAAAGACTTCTATATTAATTAATCTTTATGTCTCATTGTCGGGAACAGTAATACATCGCGAATAGATGCAGCGTTAGTTAATAACATTACCAATCTGTCTATTCCAATTCCTAAACCACCAGTTGGAGGCATCCCATATTCTAGTGCTTCTAAGAAGTCTTCATCCATTTCATGTGCTTCATCATTACCTGCTTCTTTTTCTACTAATTGTGCTTCAAAGCGTTGACGTTGATCAATTGGATCATTTAATTCTGTAAATGCGTTTGCATGCTCACGTCTAACAATAAATAGTTCAAAGCGATCTGTAAATCGTCCATCTTCTGGATTTTTCTTCGCAAGAGGCGATACTTCTACAGGATGGCCATAAATGAATGTCGGTTGAACTAATGTTTCTTCAACTTTTTGCTCAAAGAATTCATTTAATACATGACCTACTTCCATAGAAGGTTTTACATCAACTCCATGTTCTTTCGCTAACGCCTGTGCTTCTTCCTTAGTCATTTCATTCCAGAAGTTCACCCCAGTCGTTTCTTTAACCGCATCCGCCATATGCCAACGTCTCCAGCCTGGTGCGAGATTAATTTCATCCTCACCGTATGTAACTGTAGTAGATCCCAATACTTCCTGGGCAACATGCGACACTAGATTTTCAGTCAGATTCATGATGTCTTTATAATCAGCGTATGCTTCATACAATTCAATCATCGTGAATTCAGGATTATGACGCGTTGAAACGCCTTCATTTCTGAATACTCTTCCGATTTCATAAACTTTTTCTAATCCGCCTACTATTAAACGTTTTAAATGTAACTCAATTGCAATACGCATATATAGTTCCATGTCTAGTGCATTATGATGTGTAATGAATGGACGCGCTGCCGCACCACCCGCAATAGAATGCAATAATGGCGTTTCCACTTCTAAGTAACCTTGACTATCTAAGTAACGACGCATAGATTGAATGATACGACTTCTAGTTATGAACGTTTTTTTGCTTTCTTCGCTTGTCATTAGATCTAAATAGCGTTGGCGATAGCGCTGCTCAACATCTTTTAAACCATGGAATTTCTCCGGCATTGGGCGTAATGATTTTGTTAAAAATGTGAATTCTACAGCTTTAACCGATAACTCACCTACTTGTGTGCGGAATACATTTCCTCGCACACCTACGATATCACCTAAATCCGCTGAATTAAATAATTCGTATGCTTCCTCACCGATTGCATCTTTACGTACATAAATCTGTATTTGACCACCGAAATCTTGAATATGAGCAAATCCAGCTTTACCTTTTCCACGCTTTGTCATAATCCGGCCCGCAATTACAACTTCATGTGCTGTTTCTTCCAATTGTTCTTTCGAAAAATCAGCAAATTCAGCAATCACTTTATCACTTAAATGCGTACGTTCGAATTTACTACCAAAAGGATCTAATCCTTTCTCTTGTATTGCAGTCATCTTTTGTCTTCTCACCAAAAGTTGATCGTTTAATTCTTCTACATTAGACATGTTCGTCACTCCTCCACTACCTATTATCCGCAAGTATCAATTATTACGTTGAACTTATTGTACACAATTTCTGCACGCTGTTCACCTTTTTCCTACACTAGGTGATATTTTTCATTATTCAGATTATACAACGAAACGGAAAGAGCTATCACCTGTAGTGATAGCCCCATGCTTTAGTATGAAACAAGTATAGATTCAACAGCGTTATATTCATAAGATGCTTCTTCTGCAAAAGAGTTCAAGTAGTCTTTTAATTCTCGAGCAGTTTCTGTTTGATTAATCATATTTCTTGCTCGTCCGTTCCCGCGAATACCCTTTAAGTACCAAGAAGCATGTTTGCGCATTTCTCGCACAGCAATGCCTTCACCTTTTAAAGCAGTTAAGCGGTCAAAGTGTAATAAGCACACATCAATTTTTTCTTGTACAGAAGGTTCCGGTTTCAGTTCACCAGACTCCAAGTATTCAACTGTACGATAAATCATCCACGGATCTCCAAGTGCTGCACGGCCAATCATTACTGCATCTACACCAGTTTCATCCAACATGCGTTTTGCATCTTCAGGAGTATTTACATCGCCATTTCCAATGACAGGAATATTCACTGCTTCTTTCACTTGTCGGATCAAATCCCAATTCGCATAACCTTCATACATTTGTAAACGTGTACGTCCATGTACCGCTATCGCCGCTCCGCCTGCGCGTTCAACTGCACGTGCATTCTCTACAACATAAATATGATCGTCGTCCCAACCAGTACGCATTTTTACGCTGACCGGTTTTTTAACATTGTCCACAACTGCTGATACCATCTCGTAAATCTTGTTCGGATCAAGAAGCCATCTAGCCCCCGCCTCGCATTTAATGATTTTATTTACTGGACATCCCATATTAATATCAATAATGTCCGCCGAGGTATGTTGATCTACATATTTAGCAGCAGCAACAAGTGTTTCTTTTTCTCCACCAAAAATTTGAAGTGATAATGGATTTTCACGTTCATCAATATAAAGCATACTTAATGTCTTTTCATTTTTATTAACGATCCCTTTATCACTAATCATTTCTGCGTAAACTAACCCTGCACCAAATTCTTTAACAGTTAATCGGAACGCTGAGTTACAGATACCAGCCATCGGTGCTAAAACAACACGATTATCCATTTCAATGTTACCAATTTTAAATGGTTTTGTTGATGCAATTGACATAATCATTCACCTTCTTTTATTTCTCCTATTAATTCGCCTAGCTGTATATCAAGAATAGATGAAATTTTTTCTAGCTGCCCCTCATTCGGAACTCTTTTTCCCTGTTCTATTTGACCAAGTATAGACACTGAAATATTCATTTCTTTCGCGAGTTCAACTTGGCTTAATCTTTTTAATCGTCGAAATGCACGAATGCGTCTACCCCATCGAATGTTTTCCATAAATGAACGCCTTCTTTCTGAAGAAGTGCAAGCTTCAATAAAGAATGCTTTGTTAGAGGCTCGACTAATTCTGGATTTAATTCCACAAGAGGAACGAGCACAAAACCTCTTTCCGTCATCCTTGGATGTGGAATAATGAGGTCTTCTGTTTTCATATTCTCTTCATTATACAACAAAATGTCAAGGTCTACAGTCCGAGGTCCCCACCTAATCTCTCGGGTACGCCCAAGCTCTTCTTCAACTTCATTGCATTTGTTTAATAATTCATGAGGTGTTAGTTGTGTTTCAAGCTCCACTACAATATTTAAAAAAGCTGCTTGATCTACATAACCAACAGGATCTGTTTCATAAACAGAGGACACTTGATTCACTCGTATACTTCCCGTTTCCTTTAGCAATTGAACAGATCTTCTAAGATAATAAAATCGGTCTCCAATATTGGAGCCTAATGATAGATATGCAATATTCATAGCTTACCTCTCGTAATATCAACCGAAACCGAAGCATAATGACCTGCAATCGGCGGATTCGGCTTCACTAAATGAATACGACAACCAGTTACTTTTGCTTCGAAATCCTTTAATATTCTTCCAGCTATCTTCTCTGCCACTGCCTCAATTAATAGATACGGTTTTCCTTCCACTATCTCCTTACAAAGTTCAAAAACCTCCGCATAATTAACTGTCTCATCGAGACTATCCATTTCACCAGCTCTTTTTAAATCGCAAGCTAGCGTGATTGTTACACGGAATATTTGACCAAGCTTCGTTTCTTCTGGTAACGCTCCATGATATCCGTAGAACTCTAAATCATTTAAGTGTATGTAATCCATAAATATTACTCCTCACTTTCCTTATACTCCACTTTTCCCGTTAGTACATCCATCATCTTCGTCATACGTGTAATTTCTTTCACGTCATGTACACGCACCATATGACAACCAAGCTGCAAACCATAGCAAACAGTCGCACCTGTTCCTTCTATTCGTTCATCAACTGGAAGACTTAGTACATTACCAATTAGTCGTTTACGAGAAGTCGCAAGTAAAACTGGATAGCCCATATCTACTAACTGTTCCAAATGCTGCATCATCCAAATATTTTGGATTGTAGATTTCCCAAAGCCAATACCAGGATCTAACCAAATATGTTCATCAGGCACTCCCGCCTCTTTTGCAATTTGAATACTTTCTACTAAATCCTGTTTTGCTTCTGCCCAGAAATCGTTGTATTCTTCGTTGTCTCTATTATGCATTAATATTATTGGAACACCCATCTCTGCAGCTACCATAGCCACTTTTGAATCTCTCTTTGCACCCCAAATATCATTAATGACATGGGCGCCAGCTAAAACCGCTGCTCTAGCAACCGCCGATTTGTATGTATCAATAGATATAATCGCATTCACTTCTGCCCGGATCGCTTTAATAACCGGAACAACACGCGCTATTTCCTCTTCATCTGAAATGACTGTATGACCTGGTCTAGTAGATTCTCCACCTACGTCAATAATTTTAGCGCCATCCGCAACCATCTGTTTCGCACGAACAACAGCTAATTCGACCTCATTAAATTTACCACCATCCGAAAAAGAATCCGGTGTGACATTTAATATCCCCATTACAATCGTTTCTTTTCGAAAATCTAATATAACACCCGCAACTTCAAATGGCCTCGTATTATATTTTAAATTCATTTTTCTGTACCTTCTTTCTGAATACACTCAACATACGCCTCATGAAGCGTAGCATACACAGGTCCTCGATTACCTAAAAAGTACTTTTCTTCTATCTTTTTAATAGGGACTATTTCTTGAATTGAATTTGTAATAAATACTTCATCCGCTTTCTCTAGAGCATCTTTTGTAAATAAACCTTCCTCTACTACGAATGGAGAATCTTTTATAAGCCAATCCCGTGTGATTCCCGCCAAAATCCCTGTATCCAAGGACGGTGTATACAACTTTCCTCCCTTAGCCCAAAATACATTTGACGTAATTCCTTCTGCAACAAATCCATCAGAAGTTAAAAAGAAACCTTCTAATGATGCAAGCGAGGAAACTTCAAATCGCGCTTTTACATTATTTGCGTAATGATGGGATTTATGACGTATTGGACTTTCGGGAGAATTTCTTAAGGTTTCAAGCCATACTGCTGATTTTTCCGTTCCTCTAGGAAGAGCATGCAATGCTTTTCGGAATAAAATCACTGTTGGTTTTTCATAACTAGAGGGCTGGAGTCCAATATCGTGCACACCCGCCGATATATTTAATCGAAAATAACCGTCTTCATTGTTATTTGCCAACGATAACGCTTCTATCGCTTGTACAAGAGTTTCTTTTTCATACGGCATTGTAATACGAAAATCAACCATCGCACGAGTGAGTCGGCTCCAATGCTCGTCCCATAAAAATACCTTCCCATTATACGTACGAAATGTTTCAAAAAAACCAAGACCATACAAAAAACCATGATCATACGGAGAGATAGTTAATTCATCCGCTCTGTATAATTTTCCGTCTTTCCAAGCATCCATATTAGTTCCTCTCCATAATAGAAGGACTGTATGTTTCGATAAAGTTTTGGATAAGTTTTTTCCCTTCCTCAGTCATTATCGATTCTGGATGGAATTGTACACCTTCTAAGGGAAACTCTTTATGACGTAGCCCCATAATTTCCCCTTCCTCTGTCCATGAGGTCACCTCTAAACAATCAGGCAACGACTCTTTTTCTACTAGTAAAGAATGATATCTAGTTGCTTGAAAAGGATTTGGCATATTCGCATTAACTCCTTTTCCATCATGAAAAACCGGAGAAGTTTTCCCATGCATTAATCTTTCTGCACGAATTACCTTTCCTCCAAATGCTTGTCCAATCGATTGATGTCCCAGACAAACACCGAATATAGCAATTTTACCTGCAAAGTGTGTGATTGCCTCTAAACTAATTCCAGCCTCATTAGGAGTACAAGGACCAGGTGATACAACAATTATATTCGGTGCTAACTGTTCAATTTCAGCAATCGTTAGCTCATCATTGCGAACGACCTTCACTTCTTCTCCAAGCTCTCCTATATATTGAACGAGATTGTAAGTAAAGGAATCATAATTATCAATCATCAAAATCATTGTTTTCCTCCTTCTGCCATAGCTTTTGCTTGCCATAATGCTTTCGCTTTGTTTAAAGACTCTACGTATTCTGCACTTGGTATAGAATCTATTACTATTCCCGCTCCCGCTTGGATATGAGCCATCCCGTCTTGAATAAAGGCGGTGCGGATAACAATATTTAATTCCAAATCACCAGAAAACCCTAGCCAGCCAATGGATCCGGTATACAATCCCCTACGAACTGGTTCTAATTCTTCAATTATCTCCATCGTTCTAATTTTCGGAGCACCTGTAATTGTTCCACCCGGGAACATTGCTCGGATAATATCTGTATTAGATGTGTTAGGACGTAGTATCCCTTTTACATTAGAAACAATATGCATAACATGTGAATACCGTTCAATAACCATAAACTCGTCAACCTCTACAGAGCCATAAGTAGATACTTTTCCTAAATCATTTCTTTCTAAATCAACAAGCATGACATGTTCTGCTCGCTCTTTTTCATTGTCAATTAATTCATTAGCCAAAGCTATATCTTCTAGGTTATTTTTTCCCCGCGGTCTTGTTCCTGCTATTGGACGAGTAGACAAATCGATTCCTTTCTTCTTAACTAATAGTTCTGGTGATCCAGACACAACAGCGAATTCTGGAGATTGAAGGTAAGCCATATATGGAGATGGGTTAAACGCACGAAGAGCTTCGTACATAGCAATTGGCTCGTTCTCTAACTTTTTGGATTGTCGAACGGATAGATTTACTTGAAATACATCACCTTGTGAAATGTATTCTTGCACTTGACGAATGGCCGATTCAAATTCAGGTTCATTTACAGACACAAACAGTTCTGCTTGATCATTGACTACTTCAGTTGCAGCACCTGGTTGAAATAGTCGTTCTGCCCTTCCACTTGCATTCTTCAGCTCTTCTTCCATATCAGCCAAATCTACATCACTAATTGATAGTTTCATGCATGTAACAGTTTCTGCTACAACATCAAGAACAGCCCAGAAATCAAACACATAAAAATAAATATCTGGAACATGTAAATCATCCACCGCTAGACTAGGTAGAACTTCTATTTTACGAGCGTAATCATAACTAATAAAACCCGCAGCTCCGCCTTGGAAATCCGGTAAATTTTCTTGAGAAGGAACATTGTAAGACTCCACGAGCTTTTCCAATTCGTAAAGCGGTTCACCTAAACGCACCTCGTCTTCTCCGCTTCTCCATTTTATATGTAAACCAGTATCTACTGATTTTGTCACTGCAATTGGATTCCAAGCCGCAATACATAAATGTCCGCCTCTGCCACTTTCCAAAAATAAATGATGTGATTCTTCTTTCGTTATTTCTTTATACGCATAAAAAAAAGCTTCTTTCGACATGTTGAAAGTACGTGTTTGTAATTTTAGTGAATCCACTTTTCTTAATCCCCCTAAAAAACGATTTGCATTCATCTTAACTTGAAATCGCTACTTTTCGCCACATAAAAAAAGAGGAAGCACAAATAGCTCCTCTCTTTGATGAATTAATTTATCGGGCTAACCTAGATTGTCAGTCGTGGCAACCTAAATTCGTGACCTTATCGCATTTAGTAGAAAAAGTTTTCTGAAACAAGAAAAAAATTTTTTTGAATGCGAGAGTTTCATATCAGACCTAAACTAGTCTTCGAATTGGTATAGTGGTGTACTTAAATAACGCTCACCATTATCTGGAATGATTGCAACAACTTTTTTACCTTTTCCGAGTTGTTTTGCAAGTTGAAGCGCTCCGTAAATAGCAGCTCCTGCAGAAACACCACCAAGAATACCTTCCAACCTTGCAACTTCACGAGATGTTGCATAAGCATCTTCGTTGGAAACTTGAATAATAGAATCATACATTTTTGTATCCAGTACCTTAGGAACGAACCCAGCTCCAATTCCCTGAATTTTATGGGGACCTGGTTTACCGCCAGATAAAACATTCGAATCTTCTGGTTCCACTGCAGCAATATGAATATTTGGGAATTTTTCTTTTAATACGCCACCAGCACCAGTTATTGTTCCACCCGTTCCAATTCCTGCTACAAAGCCGTCTAAATCATCAAATGCTTCTGCAATTTCAGGTCCAGTTGTTAGTCGGTGAACTTCTGGGTTTGCTTCATTGTTAAATTGTTGAGGCATAAACCATCCATTTTCATTTGACAGTTCCTCCGCTTTCGCAATAGCACCTTTCATTCCGTCTGCTCCAGGTGTTAATACTAAATCTGCACCGTATGCACGAAGTAAGTTTCTACGCTCTAAGCTCATTGTATCTGGCATTACTAATACTGCTTTATAACCTTTTGCTGCCGCAATCATTGAAAGGCCAATACCAGTGTTACCACTAGTAGGTTCAATTATTGTGCTACCTTCTTTTAACTTTCCTTCTTTTTCTGCCGCTTCAATCATGGCAAAAGCGATACGATCTTTTACGCTACTTCCTGGGTTGAAGAATTCTAATTTAACATATACTTCTGCATCCTCAGGGTTTGAAACTCTGTTTAATTTCACTACTGGCGTTTTACCAATCAATTCAACTACGGATTGCGCTAACTTTGCCATTATCTCACTCCTAATCCCTACTATATTAATAGGTTTTATTTTTTTAATCATACCAATTACAGAGAATAAATGTCAATAAAATAACATTCCATGAAGAAAAAAATAAGAACAACGCAAGCGTCCTTTAAGTGCATTTTGTCTTCACCGTTTCTAGAGTACTTTGGATGAAACATTGGCTACATCATTACCGCTATAATTTGGCTCGTGAAGTGACTGCGTCACTTCACGAGCCTTTTTCTCGGTAATCTTGTAGTGGATGTTATTTGCAAAGAAATAGTGCATTTATTTTGGTTAATGAGAGAATAAAGGCTTTCCTATACTTTTAAAAGCGGACGAAGATGCAATTTCGTCCGCTCAGCGCTTCTTTATCAATAGATACTGCCTATTTATAAAGAAGGGAAAAGTTAAAAACTGTCATAGAGCGACTAATTGTAAGGTGAAAGCTACAGATTCTACAGTGACAGCAACCAATTTTATCGTGAAAGCAACCATTTCTACATATAAAGAGTTAACTTTGTGTGAGATAGCGCAAATCAGTGTTAAGAAAAAAACTGTGCTACTAAAACACTATGAATACAGGATTTTCAGTAGTCCAGTTTTATATACTTTCTTACCTTTTAAGAAAAACCGGGCAAAATCTTATTGTTAAGTACTACTCACTTAATGGATTGTAGTGAAAGGTGGCGACTCCAGACGGAGGCTAACAGGATGTTGGTCACGAAGGCGTTGCCACACGATGTGGCGCTCTTAGCCTTCGTTCCTCGGAGACAGATGAACCATCACAACGAAGCGTAAGCGGCGGTGATCGTTCATCGCTCACCCCGCGGAACGCGTCCACCTGAAACGGAAATCCACGTGTTATTTAATTCTTTCAAGTACTATGAACACTGGTTTCGCAGGACGCTATAAATAAAAAGCGTACTCTATAGAATACGCTTTTACTTCTCGCTATACGACCATTTGGCATCGAATTCTTGCCAAAATGCTTCTGGTGTAACTGATTGAGTAAGTTGTTCTAGTGCAAGCTCACGGTGAATGTGATCTTTCACGTCCTTATAAGAGAATGATTCTCCTTTAAAAACACTTACCACTTGCACGACTGCAAATCTTCCATCTTTCAAGGCTATTATATCACTCCATTTACCTACCTCGACGTTCGGCAAAGCTGAAATAATGGCATTATCTATCGACTGTGCATCTGCTGATATATATCCTATATCTCCACCTAAGCTTGCAGAACTAGCATCTTTCGAGCGCTCTCTCGCCAGTCCTTCAAAAGATGAACCATTCTTGAGTTCTTTTACAACTTCTTTTGCCTCATCCTCCGAAGTAGCATAAATAACACTTGTACGGTAGGAAGTAGGGATATTATATAAGCTTTTATTATTATCGTAATTGGCCTTTATAGCTTTATCTTCTATTACTATATCCTTCGCTAAAACCTTTTCTAAGATTAAGCGAGAGCGAACTTTTTGACGCATCATTTCTTCATCATACGATTGAAGTGAAGTATCAGTTCCCTCTTGTGTAGAACGAATTAAAGCTAGTTCCAAGTCTATTTCTTGATCTGTTACTTGTATATGGTTCTTTTTAGCTGCAGCTTCCATCACTTCTGCATTCACTAAATCCAATAATACCTCTTTCCCATACATCGATTCCATTGAAGCCATCCACTGTTCCTTTGTAATAACTTTCCCACCAACAGATGCGACTACTTCTGTTTCACTTACTTTCTCATTCGGTATTAACCAAGCAATAAACCATAGTAAATTGCCAATAAAAAGTATACCAAGCAGAAGGAGAACCGGTTTTGTTTTTAAATGTCGTTTTTGTTGTGGATTAAAGTTATCACGCGTTGATTTCATCGATAAATGACTCCAGTTCCTCTACTGAGTATTGATATTTCTCCATACAAAAATGACAGTGCGCTTCCGCCCCTTTGTCTTCCTCAATCATATCTCTAATTTCTTTTTCACCTAAACTTATAATTGCACTACCAAAACGGTCTTTTGAACAATTACATTCAAACGAAACAGGAGTAGTGTCCAAAATTTGTACATTCTCTTTTCCTAAAATTTCAAAAAGCAATTCTTCTGGAGTCAATCCTTTTTCAATCATTTTTGAAACAGGTTCCATTTTGCTGAGTCGTTCCTCAATAATTGAAATCGTTTCATCATCAGTACCAGGCATTAGCTGAATGATAAATCCTCCCGCGGCTAAAATTGTATTATCCGGGTTGACTAATACACCAAGTCCGACAGACGAAGGAACTTGCTCGGATACTGCAAAATAATACGTAAAGTCTTCCCCAATTTCTCCAGATACGATTGGCACTTGACCTGTAAAAAAGTCTCTTAAACCGAGATCTTTCACGATAGTTAGTGTACCTTCTGTACCTACAGCACGACGAACATCTAATTTCCCTACTTCATTTAAGTCGAAATGCGTCTGTGGATTCATTACATATCCACGAGCTTCTCCTTTGGCATTACTATCAACTATCATCGGACCAATTGGACCATTACCTTCTACCTTGATAGTTAGCTTGTCTTCACCTTTTAACATAGTACCCATCATGACTGCAGCTGTCATCGTTCTTCCAAGTGCTGCTGACGCAGTTGGCCATGTTTGATGACGTCTTTGTGCCTCTCCTACAGTTTCGGTTGTCCGAACAGCAAATCCACGTACACTTCCTTCATAAGCTAATGCTCTTACTAAATAATCATTCATTTATTTCATTCCTTTTTCATTTAAGTTTCGTTGATAAATTAAATACAATCCTTTTAATGTTAAAAACGGGTCGATTATGTCCACGATAGTTGTTTCTTCACCAATTAAAGTCGCCATACCGCCTGTTGCAATCACTTTTGGAGTGTGTTTTGATATTTTCTTCATCCGGTTTACAATTCCCTCTACTTGTCCTACGTACCCGTAAACAATACCGGACTGCATTGCAGCAACTGTGTTTTTTCCTATTACATGTTCCGGTCTAGTTAACTCTATACGAGGAAGTTTACTAGCACGAGTAAAAAGAGCCTCTGTTGAAATACCAATTCCCGGAGCTATTGCCCCTCCCATGTACTCACCCTTTTCATTTACAAAACAATAAGTCGTGGCAGTTCCAAAGTCAACTATTATGAGGGGACTACCATACTCATGAATTGCAGCAACAGCATTTACGATTCGATCTGCCCCAACTTCACGCGGATTCTCGTATTTAATATTCAAGCCTGTTTTGACACCCGGACCTACTACTATTGGTCTAATACCAAAATATTTTTTGCACATTGCCTCTAATGAAAACATGATTGGCGGTACAACAGAGGAGATAATAATACCTTCTATTTGATTAAAGGAAATATTTGCATGTGAAAATAACGCTTTTACCTGCATTCCATACTCATCTTCTGTTTTTAGGCGGTCTGTTTCCATTCGCCAATGATGAATAAGCTTTTCTTTTTCATATACACCTAAAACAATGTTTGTGTTCCCTGTATCTAGCACAAGTATCATCTAGCTTGTCCTCACTTTTCGTAAGTTTTCCAACACATCATACCATAGAAAGAGCCAAAGAAAAAAGCTGATTGCCTCGTATAGTACATGAGGCAATCAGCTTTTATATTCTATTAATCTCTTCGTTCTTCTTGAATTGGGTTTTTCGGCTCAATTGCTGGGCCATCTTCTTTCGGTAAATCAGCAGTAGATGGATCAGCTGGTGCTCCCACTGCATCTGGTACTTCATTACTTTCTTCTACTTTTACTTCTTTGCTAGCTAAGTCATACACGCGTTCCGGAAGTGTTCCATGTTCTTCCAAATGCTTGATTTGAGCGGCATCTAGCGTTTCTACTTCTAATAACGTTTTCGCAATTAAAGTTAATAATTCACGTTTTTCCGTTAAAATTTGTTTTGTTCGCTCATATTGCTCTTTAATCATCCTTTGCATTTCCTGGTCAATTTCATAGGCAATTGCATCAGAATAATTTTGTTCTGAGTTAAAGTCACGCCCCAAGAAGACGTTTCCACCTTGCGCTTGACCAAACTGCATTGGACCTAATTTATCACTCATTCCATACTCTGTTACCATGCTTCGAGCAATGCTAGTTGCACGTTGGAAGTCATTATGAGCACCTGTAGATACTTCCCCAAATATGATATCTTCCGCTACACGACCACCGAGTAATCCTGAGATTTTATCTAATAGTTCTGGTTTTGTCATGAAGTAACGATCTTCTTTCGGAAGCATAACCGCATACCCACCAGCTTGACCACGGGGAACGATTGTTACCTTATGCACGATTTCTGCGTCATCTAGTGTTAATCCGATAACTACATGTCCCGCTTCATGGTATGCAACAATATTACGTTCTTTTTCAGAAATGACTTTACCAGATTTTGCCGGACCAGCTATTACCCGATCTGTCGCCTCATCGATGTCACTCATGTCAACTTTTTTCTTATCACGTCTAGCCGCTACTAGCGCCGCTTCGTTTAATAAGTTTTCTAAATCTGCTCCTGAGAATCCAGGAGTACGTTGGGCTATCGCTTTTAAGTCCACTGATTCATCAAGCGGCTTATTGCGAGCATGTACTTTAAGTACTGCTTCGCGTCCTTTAACATCTGGACGACCTACAGTAATTTGACGATCAAAACGACCTGGACGAAGAAGTGCAGGGTCTAAAACATCTGGTCTATTCGTTGCAGCAATGATAATAATGCCTTCATTCGCACCGAAGCCGTCCATTTCAACAAGTAATTGGTTTAGCGTTTGTTCACGTTCATCATGCCCACCACCAAGACCTGCTCCACGTTGACGACCTACTGCATCAATTTCATCTATGAATATAATACAAGGTGCATTTTTCTTCGCATTTTCAAACAAATCACGAACACGGGATGCCCCAACTCCGACAAACATTTCTACGAAATCTGATCCACTAATAGAGAAGAATGGAACACCGGATTCCCCTGCAACTGCACGTGCAAGTAATGTTTTACCAGTACCCGGAGGACCTACCAATAAGATCCCTTTCGGAATTCGAGCTCCAATTTCCACGAATTTACGCGGATCTTTTAAGAAATCTACTACTTCTACTAGTTCAGCCTTTTCTTCATCTGCACCAGCAACATCTGTAAATCTTACTTTTTTCTTTTCATTATCATATAGTTTCGCTTTACTCTTACCAAAGTTCATCACACGGTTTCCACCGCCTTGTGACTGACTCAATAAGAAGAAGAATAAAATAATGATAATTAAAAATGGTATTAATCCCGAGAAAAATTGAACCCAGCCACTTGTTTTAGAAGTTTCTTTATAATCCACTTTGACTGATCCAGCTTCTGCCAGTGCATCAATTTTCGCTTGTAGATTAGTACTATTAGGAGGAAGTTTTGTCAGAAACTTTTCTCCATCTTTATAGCCTTTCATTTCACCTTCAACAAAATATACACCTTGTTCCGGCTGCATTGTAAAGCTTGTTACTTCTCCTTTTGAAAGTGAAGTCATAAATTCGGTGTAATTAATATTTTTGGTTGGTGCGTTGCTCGTATTAAACGTTGCAAAGATCCCAACAATTACAAAAAATATTAATAGGTATAATATAGCGTAACGCAATGCTCGATTCATTCCCAGCCTCCTCACAAGGTAAACAGAAAAACTATATGTAATCTTATCATACGATTTTTTTCACGTACAATGAAAAGCCTTTCAGTTCGGCAATCAAATACGCCTCGGTATATTTTCTTCCGGACTTTGAATTATTTTGCACGATTTACTTCTAAACAAAACCCCTAAAGGTTTTAACTTTTTCTATTGGATACAGTAAAATTAAAAAGAATAAACTTCTTTCTTTAACACGCCAACATAAGGTAAATTACGATACTTTTCAGCATAATCTAATCCGTAACCAACAACAAATGCGTCCGGAACTTCAAAACAAACATAATCTGCTTTCAAGTCTACTTTCCGACCAGTTGGCTTATCCAGCAATGTAACAAGTTTAATGGACTTTGCTTTACGGTATTTAAATAGATCTACTAGATAACTTAATGTCATACCGCTATCAATAATATCTTCAATGATGAGAATGTCGCGACCCTCTACACTCGTATTTAAATCTTTAATAATTTTTACTTCTCCTGAAGATACAGTAGCGTTTCCGTAACTTGATACATCCATATAGTCCATTTCAATGTACGTATCTACACGTTTCATCAAATCGGACATAAACGGCATTGCCCCTTTTAATATTCCAATAGCTAGCGGGAACTTATCTTTATAGTCAGCCGATAGTGTTGCACCAAGTTCACGAGTCTTTTCTTGAATTTGTTCTTCCGTTAATAGAATTTCTAGAATGTCTTTTTCTAACATTTTAGTCCCACCTAATAATTAATTTTGTTTTAAGTATATGACATAATTTTGCCCTTGATACTCCTTTGAAAACCGCTTTTCGTAACGTAGTCCAATTACCGCAAGTATATCATTGTTCTGATTTACAAGCAGTGGCCAAACACGCCTGTTCTCTGCTGAAACTTTTTCGTCTATAAATAATCGAGAAACCTTTTTTGGTGAGGACATTCCTTTCACTTGAATGCGATCTCCTTCTTCTTTTTGCCTTATAAAAAGCGGTAGTGAATCTTTTTCCAATTGAACAAACCATTTTTCACTTGAAATATCCCCATTTAAATTACTTGTAAAATAAATAGAAAACCCAGCACCGATATCATGCCAATAATCCTCTTGAATTACAATTTTTCCTGGTGGTAGAGATTCATGGAAAGAAGATGTAAATTGGGCCTTATTATAATGACGAACGAGGAGAAAACCGTTAGGTAAGTGAATTTCCACGTTACCTTCACTCTCATTACAAACTGAAAGAATGGACTCAACTAATCGATCATTTAGTAGGATCTCGGATTCATTGTAGAGATAGTTTAATAGTAGTAGAACTATTCTTCTTTGTAAAGCGCTGGGAACTTCAGAAAAGCGCATAGTATCAAGAAAAAAGCTACCATTTGAATTAATCGTCACAAGCTGTTCAAACTTTTCTTTAGCCATCACTTTAAGAAAAGCGTCATCCTGTTGTTGTTTCTCAACAAATGATTGAATTTTGTCACTCACATGTGAGTTTTCCTGCACTAACAAAGGCACTACTTTATGACGGATACGATTTCGAGTATATGTATGTTTGTCATTGCTCGGATCATGTCTGAAATTTTGATGCAACAGATGGATATAATCAAGAATTTCATCTTTTGTTACACATAAAAAGGGCCGAATAATCTCCCCTACTGAAAAAGATCTTCTCATAGGTATTCCCGTGATAGAGGAAGCCAACGTTCCCCTTACCAAGGACATCACTACTGTCTCAATTTGATCATCGGCATGATGACCTAGTACTAGTTTTTGATAATTATGCTTTTCCATTATCTTTTCGAAATACGCATAGCGTTCTTCCCTACAAATAACCTGAACATTACCACCTTCTATGGCAACCCTGTTTGGAACTTCAATTTTTGTACCGTAAAAAGGTATCTGTAGAGATTCTGCAAGCTGCTCAACAAAACGCATATCCTCTTCAGATTCCTCTCCTCTTAACTGATGGTCGGTATGAACAATGGCTATATCACATGCATAATCCTTTTGAAGTTCATATAGTACACGTACCAATGCGACTGAATCTGCCCCACCAGAACAAGCGAGAAGAAGTCGTTCTCCTTCTACAATTAACCTGTGCTTGTCAATGTGTTTTTTTACTTTTTGAAGGAACGGAAGCATCTTCTCACCTCTTTTTATGATAATATGAAACTTTTTATTTAATATCTATCCAGATTCTGGTGTCTGGAGTCCTGTGAGTCATCTAAGTAGACTTTGCTGTCAGCGCTTTTTACATTTCTTATTAGTGTATCATTTTTTCTTGAAATTTGGTTGTTTCGCGTGGTGAAAAAATGGACCATTCTGGAACAACATGTCTCACTTGCATAAAAATAACGGTTCGATCGTCTCCAGGCAATGAATAAGTTTCCTCTAACTTCTTTACGAACCTCTCTGCATTCATTGTAGGATCTTGTAGTATTTTTTGGTAATACATCTCCTGTTTTTCAATGGATGTATTAGATGAGAAAACACCATCTGAAAGCATTAGTAGAATATCTCCATCCTTAATATCGACTTTCCTTGCCTCTATTGTAAAAGTAGGTAGAAAACCAAACGGCACATGCTTACTTTCGATTTTACGCATCTCATTTCCTCTAATTAAATACGTCGACATACTTCCCGCTTTCCATGACCAAAGCTCTCCTTTTTGTAAATCAATCAAAGCTAAATCTACTGTCGCATAACTATCGGTATCATCTTGCAAACTCATCATATAGTGAAGTGTATGCATTGTGGTTTCAGGATCCATCTTCTTATTTAAACATTCCCGCATAAAATGCATTACCCTTCTACTTTCTCGATGCGCTTCAATATCATTCCCCATTCCGTCAGATAAAATAACAGCTAGTAATCCTGGATGCAAGGAAAAAACAGCATGTGCATCCCCCGAATATATCGTGTTTCTACTAGATGAAGTATAAATATCATGCGTTACTTCAAAACGAACAGATGATTTACACGTCATTTGAATATGTTCATATGGTTGATGGAGTTCCTTCATAGAGGTTATTTCAAATGGTTCTTTCCATAGGTCGTAAAAAATAGGAAGTATTAATCTTTCTCCAACCATTTTTGCTTTGGATTCTATAGGTAAACAACAAACTACTTCCATCTGCCCCACCGCAATATTTAAAACATCTATTTGAAAAAAAGGAATATTACATTGCTGAAATTTCTGCTTCACCTCTTCCTCGTGGGATGTATATAAAGTCATACTATTATCTAAATTATTCATAAGTTCACTCATATGGTTACCCATATCACGAAGTTTTAATGCGTACATTTTCTTTCCATGCTGTAGCTGGTTATTTAACCGTCTTTTTGCTTCCCTTTCTGTTAACTCTTGAATAATTTGCCCTGGCTTAACGCATTTATATTGAATTTTCTTCTCTAATTGTATTCTACTTTTTTTAGTTTCACCTTCCCACTGTTCCATTAATAATGGGATGCCATTGGATTTCTCCCCCCAACATTTTTCATACTGAAAACAAGACTTGCATGTTGAAAAAGACATGTTCCTTTCTTTACGAACCGATTCTCTAGAGTCAAATCGATCGGATATAAAACGTGTTATAAAATCAGCGAAATGCTGAAATTCTTTTAATTGATTATTTACTTTTTCTGTCATCCATTTTTGCCTTCGTATGAGGATATTAGATGAATCCGGGAAAAGTTGATCCTTAAAATATTTTATCCATTTTGAAGGAATGGTAAAAAATAGTAGTGAAGCAGTAACAAGGGATCCAATATAAACAGTATCTAAAGGTAATGTATGATCGTATAGAATAAAGAAAAACGTTGCCCCTAGCATACTGAACGCCTGCCATAGTCTTCCAAAAGGTTTATGCAAACCAGCTAAAAATCCAGTAATTGCATATACAGCGATCATTCCACTAAAGCTGAGCTTAGAAATACTTAATATTGTTCCCGCTAGCACCGCTACCACTGTTGCAAGTTGAACACCGCCAACTGCAGCGGAAATAGCAATTACTAAGTGAGCAAGTAATAAGGGAATAGAAACATATCCGAATATAAAAGAAGACATTCCAGTTAAAACTAATGCTCCTATTAATAAAGCGGCACCCATTCTTTCTGCAGTCCACCTTCTATGAAGAAAATCTGGTAAAGGTAGGAATAACTGAAACAAAAATATGGTCATAAACAAACTCAAAACACCTTCATATCCTATAGCGAGCCAAACGGAGCCCGGAATACTTCCCGAATACGAAACATACTGCCATATAGCTTGAACACAAACAACATCTATAAGTACAAACAGAGGTAAAGGCATTTTCTTTATTGTCTTTTTAAAATAGAGCGGAAAAATCATTGCTTGGATGGCATGAATTAACACTTGTCCAAGTCCTAGAGTAATACTCCCTAGTAAAGCCCCTGCAATTGTCCAAGGTAAAAAACGTTGAAATCGTAAGTTCACCAATGCCCATATTGGCAGGAAAAATGGAACGGAAGCTTCAAATAGTACGACTTGTGCTAAGAAAAAAGCAAGAATAAAAAAAATAACGTTAAATGAAATGGATACTTTTCGTACTTGTATACCTTCCAAAACCTTTCTCCACGTGAATCCTCTTTTTTGACCTTGCCCATATAACGTCTTCAAAAGTAACATACCTCCTATTCAGCTATTGATGGAAGTATACATACAATTAGAACAAAAAGTATGTCTATTTCTGGCATTTGCATTAAAAAAGTTTTCGACTCTTTTAGCCAATTAATGAAAAAGTTTTAAAAATTATTCCAAGAGGTATTGACACTTTGACCAATCGCTTGTAATATGTAATTTGTTCGTTAAAAACGGCGGCGTAGCTCAGCTGGCTAGAGCATTCGGTTCATACCCGAAAGGTCGTGGGTTCGACTCCCTCTGCCGCCATTCATTTTTTTAGTGGCCCCTTGGTCAAGCGGTTAAGACACCGCCCTTTCACGGCGGTAACACGGGTTCGAATCCCGTAGGGGTCATCAAATGAAAAGCAGGTTCAAAAGTGAATTCTTTTGAACCTGCTTTTTTTTTACAAAAAAAGTTAAAGGAGAGTTATAAATGAGTTTAAATAGACTAGAGCCTTTTGAAGCTGCCACTAAATTTATTTCTAAAAGTTTCCCTAATTGCCAAGGTGCACTTTTAGCAGGGAGCATAGTCCGAGGAGAAGCGACAGAAACTTCTGATTTAGATATTGTAGTATTCATCCAAGACCTTCCTTCCTGCTACAGAGAATCATTAATAGAAGATGGTTGGCCGATAGAAGTCTTTGTACATAATTTAACTTCATACAAAAGTTTTTTTGAAAGTGATAGCAAAAGAGCTAGACCATCGCTACCTAAAATGGTAGCCGAGGGGATTATATTAAAAGACGAGGGTATTATAGATTCAATCCAAAAAGAAGCCACACAACTAATAGTTAACGGTCCAGAACTATGGTCTACCAACACGATAAATATAAAACGATACTTTATCACGGATGCTTTAGACGACTTTATTGGAAGTAAAAATAGACCAGAAGAAATATTTATTGCTAATACGCTCGCAGAATTAGTAAGTGAATTTGTTTTACGAACTAATCGCAAATGGATTGGTACATCTAAATGGATTGTACGTGCATTAAAAAACTATGATGAGCAGTTTTCAGAACAATTTGTCGAAGCTTTCGATCTTTATTACAAAACCGGCGACAAAAATAAAATAATTAATATCGCAGATGCTGTACTAGAGCCATATGGCGGTCGCTTATTCGATGGATTTTCAATAGGAAAATAATATAAAAATAGAAAGCGTCCTTTAAGTGCATCTTGTCTTCACTAATTCCTGAGTGCTTTGGACGAAACATTGGCTACACTATTACCGTAGCAATTTGGCTCGTGAAGTGACTGCGTCACTTCACGAGCCATTTTTTTCAGTAATCTTGTGGCGGATGTTTGTCCGTCCCCCTCTTGGAATTTATGAAACATGATGCGTTTTGTTTGGATAATTAGAGAAAAAATACTTTTCTACTAGTTTAAATGCTTCCGAAGATACCATTTCGGAAGCTCTTCACTACTTTAGGGGTGCATGCTACTAAATTTCGTAGTGTCCGATTATCTCTGTTTTACTTGCTATTTAAAAAGCACCCACGAATTACCGTGGATGCAATGACTTATTTTATTAAGTTTAAAAACTGGCGAGTGCGTTCTTCTTTTGGATGCATGAACATATCACTTGGAGAGCTGCGTTCTATAATCTTCCCTTGGTCCATAAAGAGTACCTCATTGGCTACGTCATTCGCAAAACGCATTTCATGTGTCACTACAACCATCGTAATTCCTTCACTAGCTAAATCTTTCATTACTTGAAGAACTTCCCCAACAAGTTCAGGATCTAAAGCAGATGTTGGTTCATCAAACAACATTATTTCTGGCTCAAGTGCAAGCGCTCGTGCTATACCCACACGTTGTTGCTGCCCACCTGATAATTGGTGTGGAAAATAATCGAGTTTGTCTGCAAGTCCTACCTTTTGTAAAAGGATAGCTGCTTTCTCTCTTGCTTTTCCCTTAACTTCCTTTTTTACTGTAACTGGACCTTCCATCACATTCTGCAACGCAGTCATATGTGGAAAAAGATTATAATGCTGAAAGACCATAGCGGATTTTCTTCGAAAGCTTTCCACTTCTTTTTTCACCATTCGTTTTGAAAAGTCTAGCGTTTGATCTCCAATTGTAATATTCCCTTCAGATGGAACCTCTAACACATTCAAACAGCGTAATAATGTTGTCTTTCCAGATCCAGATGGACCGATAACAACAATTACTTGTCCTTTCTCAATGGTTAAATCAATTCCTCTTAATACTTCTAATTCATTAAAACGTTTAACTAATCCTTTAATGTTAATCATTGTTGAACCCCCTACATCATCTCGATACATATCGATCAAATCGATTTTCTAATTTTCCTTGAACAATAGAAAGGAAGAAACAAATGATCCAATAAAAAATCGCTACTTCGGAATATAGCAAAAGGAACTCATAGTTTGTTGCTGCAATTTCTTGCGCTCGTCTGAACATTTCAGTTACTAAAATTAGGGAGGCAAGCGAAGTGTCTTTTATCAAACTAATAAAAGTGTTTGATAATGGAGGAATTGAGACTCGCGTTGCTTGCGGTAAAATAACCCTTCGCAATGACTGCACATAATTCATACCCATCATTTGAGCAGCTTCCCATTGACCTTTTGGTATCGACAAAATAGCAGCACGAATAACTTCTGAAGCATAAGCACCTACATTTAACGAAAATCCTAAAACAGCAGCGGGAAAAGGGTCAATTACAATCCCAATGGATGGCAGACCATAAAACAAAATAAACAATTGAACGAGTAAAGGGGTACCACGAATAGCAGAAACATAAGCTCTAGCCAACCATTGAAGAGGTTTTGTATTTGAAATTCGGGATAGGGCTGTCAATACGGCTATTATTAAACCAAGAAAAAAAGTAATAATTGATAATGGCAACGTATAGACAACAGCTCCCTCCAGCAAAGGCTGAAGGGAGGATCTAGCTATAGTTATATAACGTTCTAATTTGTTTGGGTCTATTTCGAAACTATTCCAAAACATTTTCGCCAAACCACTTAACAGAAATTTTTTCATACGTTCCATCTTCAATTATTTCGTTTAACGCTTTATTTACCGCATCTACTAAAGTTTGGTTTCCTTTGCGGAACATAAAACCACTTTGAGAAGCATCATCCGCTTCGGCAACAATTTTAACTGCTGCATCTGGCTTATTTTTCTTAAAATCTAAAACGGATAGCTTATCGTTAATTGTAACATCTACACGTTTTGAGTTAATCAACTCTACCGCTTGGTTAAAGCCCTCGACACCTACTAAAGTTGCTCCATAGGATTTTGCTAAATCAGCAAAGTTACTTGTTAGTGATTGTGCTGCTTGTAAACCTTTTATATCTTCAAAACTTTTCACATCGCCGTTATCCATATTTGTTACTAACACCGCTGCAGAGGAAATATACGGCTTCGAAAAATCATATTTTTCTAAGCGATCTTCTCGAATTCCTACTTGGTTTGCTATTACATCGAAACGCTTGGAGTCAAGACCGCCAAAAATAGCATCCCACTGTGTTTCCATAAACTTAGCTTTTACCCCTAAACGTGAAGCCACTTCTTCTGCTAATTCTACGTCAAAACCTGTTAGCTTCCCTGAGTTATCATGGAACGAAAATGGTGGATATGTTCCTTCAGTACCGATTAATAACTCACCGTTCCCTTCAATATTTGCCAATAAATCGTCACTAGATTTGTTCTCGCTTGTATTATTTTTATCGGATGTTTTTTCATCTGAATTGGTGCATGCAATAAGCATAAAGATTGATGTGGCAATAGCAAGTAATAAAATATATAATTTTTTCATCTTCATCCCCCTTATTCTTATAGAATTACTAGGTTTTATGATATATTAAAAGAAAGTAAACGTCAAAGATTTTGATTAGCTTTTTAAAATTTAACCTTCATGTATTTTTCCTATTCTATTCAACTATCATCAAATATTCCATCATTTTTTGACAATAAAAAAAGCCCAGCATATGTTGGGCTTTTACTTATTTCATCTATTAAACATTTTTTCTACCGATAAAACAAACAGCAAATTATCCTCTTTTAGCGCCTCTGCCACCACGCTTAGATTCAGTTGCGCGCTTTAACGTAGACAAACGATCTTCACTGTCCTTTAAGAATCGTGCCATTTTCTGCTCAAAGTTCTCTTTGTTAGGACGATCACGATCATTTGGGCGATTGTTGTTACGTGGACGCTGAGGACGTTCTGGTCTCTCTGGTCTTTCCGCTTGAGGCTTTGCTTTACGAATAGATAATCCGATTTTGCCATCCGCTTCAACATTCATCACCTTAACTTCAACAACATCTCCAACCTTCAAATGCTCATTAATATCTTTCACATAATTATCCGCAACTTCGCTAATGTGAACTAGACCTGTTGAGCCTCCTGGCAGCTCGACGAACGCTCCGAAGTTTGTGATTCCTGTTACTTTACCTTGTACCTTGCTGCCTACTTCAATTGACATAAAAAAAATGCTCCTCCTTAAAATTTAAGCGACTCTTTAAAAGTGTTTGTATGTTTTTTCATACAGACCCTTACCTTTATTATATCCAACAAAAAAAGAGTGTCAATAAGACTACTCTTTTGAAGCGTTATTTTATATTATTTTTCCTTGCTTTCAGGCAAAGTAAAAATAATTTCTCCTTCTTCTGAAAGAAAGTAATCTCTTCTCAATAGTTTGCCAATGTACTCATCATCATTTAATTTGGAAATTTGAAGTTTTAATAGTTCTTGTTCTTCTTGTACTTTGGCAAGTTCTTCTGTTACTTGTTCTTTTTTCTTTTTTTGTTCTGCTAAAGCATTATTACTACTTAGCAATGTAGAAATTAAAATTCCAATAATTACAACTGACGTAATACCAAATATAGATAAGCGTCTAAATAAACGAACTTTTTTAGCTTTATTACGATTTTCTTGACGTTCGATAGAGCGAACGTAATCAGTATTAATTGATGCAAGTGGTTTCTCAAAAGATACTTTTTTTTGATTTTCTCCCATTTCGCCCTCTCCCGTCAAACTGTTTCAATTTTTCGTGTACTTTTTATTATAACGGAAGTTTGGTTTTTTCTGAAGGGCCAAATGCATTGTTTTTTTATATATAACTCGAAACGGTTTAGTAATAGCAAATATTATTAGGAATATAAAACTAATTAGTTTTCCAAAAACTACAAATAATGCGTGTATTATAAACCAAATCGGTTTAACTATTAAACGCAAAAAGATTCTTCCAGCCAATTGAAATACGGGTTGAAATAATTTTTCATATAAGAGTATTCCTAACAATTGCGCCAATGGATCATAAACTCTCCATATTCCATCTCTTACTTCGTAAATTAGCAAAAAAGTTCCTAATCCAAGTGTAATCCAAATAATAATTTCTATACCTATCCGATATTTGAAAACAAAGGAACGCTTTGAAAAACTCTCTGTAAGAAAGCGCGTTCCTTCGATAATTGCTCCAATTAAAATTCCACTCACCATCATCAATAATAAGCTAACAAATTGGAGAGAAAGTGTCATCCGAATAGTTTATGAAGTAATCCTCTTGCTCCGTCTACCTGCTGCTCATCATCATATTGTATAAGTCGAACGATTCCTTCTAATGTCAGGAGTCCTTTATCTACATCTAAGTGCACAATCTTTAATTCTTCTCCTTTAATGTGAAGGATTCCCTGTGATGTTCTAACATAAAATTCTTGTTGGTCAAATCGTTCAATGGATTTTACTGATGTTAAATCCATTCTTTTTCGATTTCTTAGTGAAATCAAATGATCCCCCGATGGAATAGTAATTGTTTGGTTTTCTGCTTGAAATTGCATATATTCTCTCCTCTCCTTGTCCTATCTTTTTATTGTATGCACATAAAAAAAAAGCATGACAGTTACCATGCTTTTTCTTAAAATATAGGAGATTTTTTTCTTTGTACAAAGATAAGAAAGTATATGGACTATCGTCCTGTGAAACCTGTGCTCATAGTACTTGAAAGAATTAAATAATACCGCGGATTTCCGTTTCAGGTGGACGAGTTCCGCGGGGTGAGCGATGAGCCATCACCACAGCTCACGCGTTCGTTGTGATGGCCCATCTGTCTCCGAGGAACAAAGGTTAAGAGCGCCACATCGTGTGGCAACGCCTTGTGACCAACATCCTGTTGGCCTCCGGCTGGAGTCGCCACCTTTCACTACAATCCATTAAGTGAGTAGTACTTAACAATAAGATTTTGCCCGGTTTTTCTTAAAAGATAAGAAAGTATATAAAATTGGACTACTGAAAATCCTGTATTCATAGTATTTTAGTAGCACAGTTTTTTTCTTAACACTGATTTGCGCTATCTCACACAAAGTTAACTCTTTATATGTAGAAATGGTTGCTTTCACGATAAAATTGGTTGCTTTCGTCTCGAGATTGGTTGCTGTCACTGTAGAATCTGTAGCTTTCACCTTACAATTAGTCGCGCTATGACAGTTTTTAACTTTTCCCTTCTTTATAAATAGGCAGCATCTATTGATAAAGAAGCGCTGAGCGGACGAAATTGCATCTTCGTCCGCTTTTAAAAGTATAGGAAAGCCTTTATTCTCTCATTAACCAAAATAAATGCACTATTTCTTTGCAAATTCCAAGAGGGCGACGGATAAACATCCACTACAAGATTACCGAGCCAAATTATAGCGGTAATGATGTAGCCAATGTTTCATCCAAAGTACTCTAGAAACGGTGAAGACAAAATGCACTTAAAGGACGCTTGAGTTTTTCTTATACTTTTCTTAATCTTCATCATCAATAAATGCTGGATCTATTTTTTCTAGTCTTTCTTCTTTTATAATCGTGAACATAGATGCAGCATCTTCTTTTTTAGCGGAGTCCTTAATAGCATCAACAGTAACAGTAACCACTTTTTGTCCGAAACGAATAGTTAATTCATCTCCTGCCTTCACATCAGAACTAGCTTTTGACACTTTTCCGTTAATCATTATTCTTCCTTGATCGGCCACTTCTTTTGCAAGCGTTCTTCGTTTTATCAACCTTGATACTTTTAAAAACTTATCTAATCTCATATTACCCCTACCTCTCTAATTTCTTTGCCTCATTCCAAAATTCATCAAGCTCACCTAATGAATAATGCGAAAAGTCGCCTTTTCCTTTTTTAACACTCGACTCAATGTATTGAAATCTTGTCTTAAACTTTTCATTTGCTTGTACCATGGCTTGCTCAGGGGATAATTCATAAAAACGCGCTAAATTGACAATTGTAAATAACACATCTCCAAGTTCATCCACTTGCATATCCTTCGTGCCATCTTTCAACTCTTTTTTCCATTCCGCCAGCTCTTCCTCAAATTTCTCCCAAGCACCAGCCACATTTGGCCAATCAAAACCGACTTTAGCCACTTTCTTTTGATAATTAAAAGATGTAAGTAGGGAGGAATCGAATCGCCATTCTCCGTCTAATAGCGAACCTCCAACCTCTTTTTTCTCGTCTGTTTTGATTTTTTGCCAGTTACGAAGCACCTCTTCTGAATCGTTAGCAATAACATCTCCAAAAACATGTGGATGTCTCCGTATCATTTTATCCGAAACTGACTGAAGAACATCCTCTAAACTAAAGTATCCGTTGTCTTCACCTATTTGCGCATGCAAAAATACTTGTAATAGCACGTCTCCTAGTTCTTCGACAATGTGATCATCATCTTCTTCATCAATAGCCTGTAATAACTCATAGATCTCTTCTATAGCAAATTTCTTTAGTGATGAATGTGTTTGTTCTTGATCCCACGGACAACCATTAGGACCCCTTAAATCAGCCACAATTTTTCGTAATGTTTGCCATTCTTTCAATCGATTTTCTTGCTCCTGTACTGGCGGAACATATAATGTTGTTAGATTATCTAGTTCCATTACCCGGTCTAGCTTGTATAAAGGCACTTTCGTTAGTTTCTCCTGTGTAGAGCCAGCAGCAGTAACAATCGTTACTTCGTACTCATCTGAATACTTCTCCATAAGCGTCAATTTTACTTCAGATGCACTAAATGCATCGTACACCTGACCAATTAGCACATGCGAGTTCATTTGAATATCATCACGTTTTAAATTGGTTCCATCTAGCAACTGGAACCCATCTATAGGATCTATTCGAAGTGCTGCAAAGATGGGGTCCAAGAAACTTTGCCCACCTTCGATGTGAATTTTCACTTTCCCTTTTTTCTCTGCCTCAATTAATAATTGAACAGTTTGTTCAGCTACTAGTGGATGTCCAGGCACTGCATACATAATAGAAGATTCATTTGCTAGCTGAAGAAGTGTTTCGGCAATTTCCTCATAAACCGTTTCAAATTGATCATTTCTCTCATATATCGCATCAAAACTTGTCCAAGAAAGCCCTTCCTTTTTTAATTCTTCCAAAACTGGATGTTGCTCCGTACGAACATAAAGATGTCCAGCAGCTTTTAGTTTTTTATATATCCCTAGAGTCAACTGATCTAAATCACTCGCGCCTAGACCGATTATCGTAATTTCATTCATTTCCTCACAACCTTATTTTTCTTTATTCAACCATAGTTGGAATTTAGCCATTCTTTTTCCGAACGGCAATAAAAACCACTCTTTCTCTCCGATAACGCGTCTTTTGGCAATAATTATTAGGAAAATAAACGCTCCAAGTATTACAGCACTGAAAGAAATAAATACAGACTGGATTCGACTCGAAAAATTATCAAATAGAATCGTATCCGCTAACCATTCATACATCGTTACACCAACAATCATTATTAGTGAAGCAATTGCAATACCTTTATAGAACGCAAAAGGTGCAAATGAAATATTCCAGATCTTTTTAAAATAGTAAAGCATTAATAAAAACACAATGACTAAACTAATATTCCCGGAAATCGCCGCTCCTAATACACCATAAGTTGATATAAGCATACCATTAAATAGCCATTTACTGCATACGCCAATAAGCAAAAACAATGTAGGGATTTTTACTTTACCAATTCCTTGAAGCATCGCCATCAACGTAAGAATTAAAGACATCCAAACAATTTGAATACAAAACACCATTAAAGTGATTGATTCTTCTTTCGTTTGAAACAGCATTTCATTTACATATGGAAGAACAACAATAAGTCCTAGTGCCGCAGCTATTCCAAATGTGAATGCTACTCTAAATGTAAGTTGCATAAATGGGATAGCTGTTCTGCCTTTTTCTTTATTCATTCGATGTGCAACTAGAGGTACGATGGCTAAGGACAATGTAGAAGCAATGACAATTCCCAATTGAACAAGTGGTTGTCCTCTATCATAAATACCTTTTTTCTCCATCGCCTGTAATTTCTCCATACCATTTTCAAGTAATATTTGAAAAACCGTAAAGGAATCAACCAATTGAAAAAGTAGAAATAAAAGCGCACTTATACTTGCACTTATACTAATTATCGTCAAATCTTTTATAATCTTGTACGTATTTAATTGTTGTTTGTGTTTTAAACTTATATGTACGAAACCTTTCCAATAAATAATAACGAGAAAGATAACTCCAGCCAATTCCCCGACAACAGCACCGTACATCGCCATGCTTCCGGCTTTATATAAATCTAAACTATTAGAAACGACAATCCATGTACCCAATAAAATAACTGTCACACGAACAATTTGTTCTACTACTTGAGCATATGCTACAGGACCCATACGGCCGTCTGATTGAAACTTCCCTTTTAAAACAGCAAGCATTGGCATTAACAAAATAACAAAGGAACCAGCTTTTAATAACCTAGCTAGCTGCTTATCTCCCATTGCTTCTGCTAAAAATCCTGATCCATAAAATAATAATAAAAAAAATATTATAGAGATTATTCCAATATAAACAAAGGCTATTTGCATAATTTTTGGGATTACATTCATTTTACCGGTCGATTTATAGTCTGATAAAATTTTTGATAGAGCAACAGCAAATCCAAAAGAGGTCCATGTCGTAATTATTCCGATGAATGGATAAACCTGTTGGTAAATATAAAAGCCTTCATCTCCAACTAAGTTTTGAAAAGGCACACGGTAAATTGCGCTGAGTAGCTTTACGATAATAGCCGATACGGTCAACATTGCCGCACCTTTCATATAAGTTTTCATATTCCATTCATTACTCATTTGATAATCCTTCTTCCATACAGTCCAATGCATTCATTATACATCATGATAAGTTCAACGCCTATGTCTGCCACGACAGTCAATTTTCTCAATAACCGCAGGAGCAAGATCACGATCTTTTCTGCGACGAGTAACCGCAGGAGCAAGGGAAGCAGCTTGAAAAGCTTGCCGCCACCTGCAGAGTTTAAATTGCTAGCCCTTCTTTTTGCCTTCTCTAGTCCCAGAGTACTTTGGGCTAAACCTCCGCCCGCTTCACGAGCCATTTTCTTGGTAATCTAGGGGGAATGTTTATCCTTCGCTCTTAATCGGAGGCTCTTCACTTCTTTAGCTATTAGATACAGTTCATTATTTCAAATTATTTGCATGAAAGGATTTGCAATGACACTCTTTCGCCACTTCGAGACCAATTACACTAAACTCGCAAACTTGCATCCAAAAACATATTGTTCTATAAAGTTTCTTAAATGTCAAAAAGGCCTTCCCGTGTCCGAGAAAGGCCTTTGTATATTTATTAACTTTCCATTTGTTTTGCTAAAAAATTTGCAGCAGTTTCGATTGCCTTCATTTCTGCTTCACCAATAAAGTGAACTTTAGATATAATAAATACCGCTCCAATTGAATCTCCAGCTGAGATAATCGGTGCAATACAATATGACTTCACCGTTTC
Organism: Psychrobacillus syltrankelensis; assembly: GCF_055454035.1. NCBI lineage: Bacteria > Bacillati > Bacillota > Bacilli > Caryophanales > Bacillaceae > Psychrobacillus > Psychrobacillus syltrankelensis. The sequence goes on from NZ_CM144227.1 coordinate 2,496,826, forward strand.
AAAAACTCCCGGCACCCATTCTACCGAGTTTTCGTGTTTTTCTGTAACTATTGATCGTTTGCCAACAATTTCTTCTATATCTGGACTTAGTCTTCTATTTAGATAGTCCTTTTTAGATAATCCTGCCGCTGCAATCATTTCATCACGATCACTTATTAAAACTGGTGTTCCTAATGTTTCATATAGGGTTTCAGCATATTCCTTTGCAAAATCTCCAAGTTCACTAATAGGTGAATATTTTTTTAATATGACTTCTCCTTCTCTGTCGGTAAAAATTTCCAGCGGGTCTCCTTCACGGATGCGAAGCGTTCTGCGTATTTCTTTTGGGATAACTACTCTACCTAAATCATCAATGCGTCGTACGATGCCTGTTGCTTTCATGTAATGTGCCTCACTTTCGACTGATTGGGTAATAAATTTCATTTCTGCCATAGTATGCATCACATTACCAAAAAATATGCAAAGTGTTATTTCACTTTAGTCGTTTCTTTTTTTGCTTCAGGCAATAACCTCATCATTTCTTCCAAGATATCAAATGGATTAAATTTCCCAGTTTTTCGTTCATCTATTGTAATGACAAGATTCGTATTATCCATACTGAATCCTACTGCACGTCCATACTTCATTGACTTTTCAACAAACATTGCGCCATTTATACTTTTAGTGCCTTCCGCGCTAAAACGAATAGATACGATTTTGTTTACTTCTTTAATCGATTCTACCCCTACTTCTTTACCCCAAATCTTCATACGTGCAATTCTCAGCAATTTTTCTGCTTCAAGAGGAATATCTCCAAAACGATCTTGTAATTCATCTACTAGGTCTAAATATTCTTCTTCCTTCTCCATCGCTTTTACACGTTTGTACATTTGAATTTTTTGATATCCATCTGGTATATATTCATCCGAAATATATGCATCCGTTGATAAAACAATTTCTAAATCTTGAATTTCTTCTTTTTTAATACCGGTCCGTTTTTCTTCAATAGCGTCTTCTAACATTTGTGTATATAAATCAAAACCAACCGAATCTATGAACCCGTGTTGCTGAGACCCTAATAAATTTCCTGCTCCACGAATTGATAAATCACGCATCGCTATCTTAAATCCAGATCCAAGCTCCGTAAATTCTTTTATTGCTTGTAATCTTTTTTCTGCTACATCTGTTAAAATCTTATCTCTTTGATGCATCAAGTAGGCATATGCAACTCGATTTGATCGTCCTACACGACCGCGCAATTGATAAAGCTGAGATAATCCCATTTTATCTGCATCATGGATGATAAGTGTATTTACATTTGGAATATCAATACCGGTTTCAATAATAGTTGTTGTTACGAGGACATCGTACTCGCCTTCTAAAAAGCTAATTATGACCGATTCCAGTTCGGTTTCAGGCATCTGACCATGTGCAAAACCTACTCTTGCTCCAGGGACCAACATTTGAATCTCATCTACTTTTCGAGTAATGTCTTCTACTCGATTATATAGATAAAATGCCTGTCCTCCTCTTGCTAATTCTCTTTCAATCGCCTCACGTACAAGCGATCCATTAAATTCCATGACATATGTTTGAACTGGAAAACGATTTTTGGGTGGTGTCTCAATAACCGATAAATCTCTCACGCCTATCATCGACATATGCAATGTGCGAGGAATCGGAGTTGCAGTTAGCGTAAGGACATCCACGTTTGTTTTTAATTGTTTTATTTTTTCTTTATGCTTTACCCCAAAACGTTGCTCTTCATCGACAACTAAAAGCCCTAAATCATGGTATACAACATCCTTTGATAAAATACGATGTGTACCAACTACTACATCTACCATTCCTTTTTTTAAGCCACTAATAGTCTCTGTTTGCTGTTTTTTTGAACGGAAGCGACTTAGCAAGCCAACTTCAATTGGAAAGTCTTGAAAACGCTCTAGCATCGTTTCGTAATGTTGTTGAGCGAGGATAGTTGTCGGACATAGGAATGCTACCTGTTTTCCTTCCATTACTGCTTTAAATGCAGCTCGAATAGCAACCTCTGTTTTCCCGTAACCTACATCTCCACAAATAAGGCGATCCATTGGACGCGGCTTTTCCATGTCTTGCTTTACTTCATGAATGGAACGAAGCTGATCTTCTGTTTCCTCATACGGGAAAGCTATTTCAAATGATCGCTGCATTTCTCCATCTGGTTCGAATGCGTATCCAACTTCAGACTCCCGTTTTGCATAGAGTTTCAATAACTCATCAGCTATATCCTGTACAGCTGCCGACACCTTAGTTTTAGTCTTTTTCCAATCTGCTCCACCTAGTTTATGTAGCTTTGGATCTTTTTCACCGGAAGCAACATACTTTTGAATAAGGTCAATTTGATCCACAGGAACAAATAATTTATCCTCCCCACGGTAGCGTATATGCAAATAGTCTTTATGAATTCCATTCACTAAAAGCGTTTCAATTCCAATATATTTCCCAATACCATGATGAATATGTACAACATTATCGCCAGGTTTTATTTCAGAATAGCTTTTAATACGCTCCGCATTGGATACTTTTTGAGCTCTCGCTTTTTTCTTATGTTTTTGTTTAAATAATTCTGCATCTGTAATGACTGCAATTCGTTGAAGAGGTAATTCAAAACCGGCTTCCAAGTCCCCGTCTACAATAAAGATTCCTGGTTTCTTCAAATCTTCTTCTGAAGCACCAATCTTAGAAACTATTTCATAATCTTCCAAAACTATATGAATCTTTTGTACCCGCTCTTTCCCCTCTGCAAGAATAACAACACGAAACTTACCATTTGTAAATCTCTCAAGCTCATTTTTTAATAAATGCATTTGCCCATGAAAATTTTGCATTGGTTTACATGAAAAAGTAATATTCTTTTTAATCGTTATCCCTGAAAATGTACGAGAAAATAAAGAGAAGTAAAGTTTCTCGTTAGGAAGCATTTGAATAATTTCTTTCAAGTTAAAAGACGGTTTTACATCATGAACTGTTTTCCCTTCCTCTAACAACTCTAAAAACCAATCATTTTCCTCTCGTTCTAACGTCTCGGTAACTTCTTGAATTCTACCAAGTTCGTCAAATAACACCATCCCTTTTTGATTGAAATAGTGGCCCAAAAAGCTATTGCTGTCTTCTAATAGAGAGACATACTTCATAAATTGTTTTGGTTGCTCACCTTGTTTTAAAAGCTCAATATCATGTTGAATATTATGATAAAATTGATCTTTTATTTCAGGTATTTTTACTTTTTTTAGACTTTCCGCTAACGATTCTTCTAATTTATGTGCAAGTAGCCTCTTTTTATTTTCAGTTAATACATATTCAGTTGCCGGTAAAATTCGAATTGCCTTTAATTTCTCTAAAGAACGTTGATCTTCGGCAGAAAATGAACGAATAGAATCTATCTCCGTATCAAACAGTTCAATACGGATAGGATGCTCTAAATAGAGTGGGTATATATCAACGATTCCACCTCTTAAGGCAAACTCCCCGGGAGCAGTAACCATAGGTTGTCGTATATACCCCATATTTACCAAACTTTGCAAAAGTGTTTCTAGTACTACTTCTTCTCCTTCTGCAATAGAAACAGTACTCGCCTGCCAGTCTTTCACAGAAGGCATATGTTTTTTTAGACCTGCAATAGGCACAATATAAACACCGTTTCGTTGCATTAGCATATGGTCTAGTGTTTCGATACGTTGTGCGCGAAGCTCAGGACTCGCTATCGATATATCCGCAGCTATAAGCTCATCTGCAGGATACAAGCGCACCAAATCATCGCCAACCAACTTTACTAAATCCTCTGTTAGCTTTTGAGCATGCAGTAAATTAGGCGCAACGATAAGAATAGCCTTTTTTCGTGCACTATATAACATTTTAATAAATACTGCTCTTGCACTGCCAGAGAGACCAGTTATTAGCTGTTGGTCTTGTCCGGCTTCCAACTCTTTCAGTAGTTTTTGCATATGTTTATCTTCTATAAATAAATTGCTTAAAAGCTCCATTTCAACCCCCCGTTCTTAAAACTTTAGCATGCTTCTCCTACGTAGCCTTGCTATGGCTAGATAACATATCAAAATAGAAAAAGGCTTTGCGCACGAAAACGTGCCAAAGCAACTTTACTGTATCCACTTTTTTAACGCATAATAATTTGGAAACTTTTGAAGTGAACTTTGACATTCTTCACAAATACACTGGACTGTGTAGTCCCCTTCAACTCCATGCATTATATATAAATCCTGTTCTTCTGGTGTGATATTGTTTTTCTGCAAAAATTGCTCATCTATCGAATCCAATGGCAATTGCCCTATTTCTGTTTCACAATGACGGCATTTATAACGAATGGTCATGCCTAAAACCTCCTTTTTAGGAAGTATAGGTATGTATCTTAAAGTTTATGCACCATTATATATATTCATCACTTCTAAGAAACTTTTTGATAGCCATGCTTCACATGCATCTGCACTCTTTTTAACAGCATCTAATACATCAGCTTTCTCTTCTTCTGTAAACCTAGATAAAACATAGTCAGGAACCTTCATCCCATTTGTCGGTCGATCAATCCCGATACGAAGTCGATTAAACTCCTGTGTACCTAAATGCTGAATGAGCGATTTAATCCCATTATGCCCTCCTGCGCTTCCTTTTTGACGAAGACGTAATCTACCAACCTGTAAGTCTAAATCATCATAGATCACCACAATTTGGTCATCCTCTACATCAAAATAATCCATCATAGGCACAATACATTCCCCGGAGAGATTCATATAGGTTAATGGTTTTAGAAGCATTACTTTTTCCGTTCCAATGTGGGAAATACCATACATACCATTAAATTTAGATTGAGTTAGGGGTATGTTAAGTCGATTTGCAAGTTCATCTATTACATGAAATCCAATATTATGCCTCGTCGCTTCATACTGTTTACCGGGATTACCAAGTCCAACAATAATTTTCATTCATTTCCATTCCTTTAATACGTATTTCATTCATTTTATCATATTCATTAGAAAAAAGAGATTGTCATTAGACAATCTCTCTTCTTTTATCAATCTTCAGTTGGTTTATCGGTTTCTTCTACTTCAGTTGTTTCGCTTTCTTCTTCTTCCACGCGAGGTGCTGAAACAGTTGCTAATGTATAATCATCGTCATTTACAATTATATAATCTATTATACCTCGAATTTCTGCTACTGTTAATGTATCGCCGATCCCCATCCTCGATACATCCACCTCAATGCTCTCCGGAATCTCAGATGGCTTTACTGTAATTGTTATTTCACGATTTGGCTGTTGAAGAGTTCCACCTTCAGAAACTCCAACAGAATCACCCTTTAAAGTCACTAATACATTTACTTCCAATTCTTCTTGCATGTTAATGGCTAAAAAATCCGCATGTATCATTTGACCTTTTAAAATATTCATTTGATAATCACTCATTACTACGTTAACTGTTTTGCCATCAACTTCTAGTTTCATGACACCATTGCGGCCTACTTCACGAAGTGTTTTGGCTAAATCTTTTTCATTTACGGCAATTGATTGGGATTCCACTTGGAAACCATAAACTACTGCTGGTATAAATCCATTTTTTCTCAAACTTGCATTCTCATTATGTTTACGCTTTTGGGCATTGATTAGTGTACTCATAGTTTGTCATCCTCCCATAGGTTCCTACCTAGATTAATACCCATTTAGAGGAGGTTTCAAACGTTACAAAACTTAATCAAATAATGTGCTTACCGACTTCTCTTCGAAAACTCGTACAATCGCATCGCCTAGAAGTTTTGCTACAGATAATTCTTTTATTTTTGGAGAAGTTTTATCTTCAGATAACTGAATTGAGTTCGTAATAACCAATTCTTTAATCACTGAGTTATCAATTCGTTCAATTGCAGGACCAGATAATACTGGATGAGTACAACATGCATAAACTTCTTTTGCACCGCTTTCCATCAATGCGTGAGCTGCTATCGAAATAGTACCTGCAGTATCAATAATATCGTCAATTAGTATAGCTGTTTTTCCTTCTACATTACCAACGATATTCATTACTTCTGCAACATTTGGACGTGGACGACGTTTATCAATAATAGCTATAGGAGTTTTCAAGCGGTCTGCCATTTTACGAGCACGCGTCACTCCACCGTGGTCTGGAGATACGATGACTACTTCTGATGGATCCAAGTTTTTACTTAAGAAGTATTCAGATAAAATAGGAACAGCTACTAAATGATCAATTGGAATATCAAAGAATCCTTGAATTTGTGGAGCATGTAAATCAAGAACAATAGCTCTTGTTGCACCTGCAGTTGTCAAAAGGTTAGCTACCAGTTTCGCTGTAATTGGTTCACGAGCACGTGCTTTCCTATCTTGACGAGCATATCCATAGTAAGGTAAAACCACACTAACTGTACGCGCTGAAGCACGTTTAACAGCATCTAACATTATTAATAATTCCATAATGTGTTCGTTAACAGGACCAGACGTAGATTGAACGATAAATACATCACAACCGCGAATACTTTCATCTATATTAATCTGAACTTCTCCATCACTAAAACGAGTTACAGTACTTTTTCCTAGTGGAACTCCTACTTCTTTCGCGATTTCTTCCGCTAGTTTTTTATTAGAATTTAAAGTAAATATTTTTAATTTTGAATTAGAGTATTGTTCTGGCATGGTAATCCTCCTGCAAATTGGGTTATTTTAAATTTAGTTTGTTTACATAGCCTTTTTTATTTTCTTGTCGAGCACGAGCTATAGCGAGCGCTTCTCCAGGAACATCTTTTGTTATCGTAGAGCCTGCTGCAATGTATGCGCTATTGCCAATAGTAACTGGTGCTATTAAATTGGAGTTACAACCAACAAAAGCATTATCTTCAATCTTAGTTACAAACTTATTTTTCCCATCATAATTGACAGTAATTGTTCCACATCCAATATTTACATTGGAGCCAATAGAGGCATCACCCATATAACTTAAATGAGAGATTTTGCTCCCATTACCTACTATGGATTTTTTCACTTCAACAAAGTTACCAATCTTCACATTATTTCTAATCTCAGTCTGTGGACGAATATGTGCAAATGGGCCAATAGCCGTGTGATCGCCAACCTCGCTTGATAGAATAACTGACGAATGGATAGTCGTTCCTGTACCAATTACACTAGAATCTATATGGCTGTTTGGACCAATAGTGCAGTTTTCACCAATAATAGTTTTTCCTTCAATGATTACTCCAGGCTGGATAACTGTATCCGATCCAATGATAGTATCGCAACTAATGTATGTATTTTGAGGATCAATAATTGTCACGCCTTCACGCATATGGTGATGTGCAATACGGGATCTCATAATTTGTTCTGCTTGAGAAAGGGCAATTCGATCATTTATGCCCAAAATTTCGTTAAAGTCTTTTGCAGCATAGGCAGAAATTACCTCTCCACCTTTTTGTAATATCTCAATTACATCAGGTAAATAATATTCACCTTGGGCATTCTCATTTTTTACTAACTTCAACGATTTGAACAATGCTTCGTTATCAAAACAATAAGTTCCTGAGTTAATTTCATTTACAAGTTGTTCTTCTGCAGATGTATCTTTTTGTTCTACAATACTTTGAACATTTCCATCTTCTGCGCGAATAACTCTCCCATAACCTGTTGGATCATTCGCAATTGCTGTTAATATGGTTGCCTTTGCACCTGTTTTTTTATGATGATTCAATAAATCATTCAATGTTTCTGCAGTAATAAGAGGAGTATCTCCACATACAACAATGGTTGTTCCTGAAAGATTTAAAAGAGCATTCTCTGCTTGTAATACGGCATGGGCTGTTCCTAGTTGCTCCTCTTGCAAAGCATATTCACTTCTATTGCCTAGCTTACTTTGAACAGTTTCCGCACCATGTCCAACGATTGTTACAATTTTTTCTACGCCTAGCTTCTCCATGTTTGATACAACATGTTCTACCATTGGCTTTCCACAAACAGGATGTAATACTTTATATAGACTAGACTTCATACGAGTTCCCTTACCAGCAGCTAACACAACCGCATAAGTATTTGTCATTTTCCGTTTCCCTCCAGTGGGCTAATTTCCTCTTTTGACTATAGCGGAAAAAGAGTGATTTTTCAAGGAAATATCTCTTGACAAATACATGACAAAACAAGTAATATGGATAATTTTTGCACAAAAAAAACCATTTCCTATGAAATGGTTTCAGATCGCTTAAACCTTTTGAATTTCCCAAAGGTGAATAAACCAGCGAGATTCCGTAGAGGAGCGTGCTGTGGAAGAGGCTTGATGTTTTTATCCACGAAAAGCAAGTCTCTTTTTCTGCTCAATTTTTATGCAATTTATAAAAAAATATATATTTATAAAATACAATTTTTACATCCTATTGGTTTACTAATAACTAGCCTCTACTATTTGCTCCTCTGGTTCACCACTTAAATGATAAGCGTATAACACCGCTTCTTGGATCTTAGTGCGAGTTCCAGAGTTTATAGGATGAGCTACATCTCTAAATTCACCCTCTGGAGTTCTTTTACTCGGCATTGCAACAAATAACCCCGCATTTCCATCAATTACTCGTATATCATGTACAACAAACTCGTTGTCCAGTGTAATGGAAGCGATAGCCCTCATACGGCCATCTGATAGTACCTTACGTAACCTCACGTCAGTAACTTCCACTTTTACACCACCCCTCTTCTTAGTTGAAAAAATCCTTTTATAATTATTCTACAAAACTCCCCAGTATCCTTCTTTCTTGCGAAAATTTTTTCAATATTATAATATAATAGTTTTTTAATAACCTTTACCTGTTTAATTTTATAAAAAAAGCGCAAGGGGTCCTTTAAGTGCATCTTGTCTTCACCGTTTCCAGAGTGCTTGGGTCGAAACATCGGCTACATCATTACCTTTAGAGTAATGGATCGTGAAGTGACTGCGTCACTTCACGATCCATTTTTTCGGTAATCTTGCGGCGGTTGTTTGTCCGTCGCCCTCTTGAATTATTTGAAGTCAAGGTACTTTTCGTTTGGATAATGAAAGATAATATCCTGTCCTACTCTTTTAAAAGCGGACGAAGATACAATTTCGTCCGCAGCTTCGCTTCTTTATCAATCGATACTGCCTATTTTCTCTACTTCCACTTCCATATTGTAAACAAAGGAAAACACCAGCTCATTATTTCGACGAAGCATATTGTCCCCTTTATTTGCCTGTGGGAGCAGAAAGCAAAGATTCCTAGGTTATTAGCAAGCAAATCAAGACCTAAGCCTAGCGCGCAGCAATATTAATTTCTGCGACGAGCTTGCGCAGGAGCAATATCTTTTTCTGCGACGAGCTTGCGCAGGAGCAAGGGAAGTGGCATTTGGATTGGATGATTAGAGATAAAATCCTCCCCCACTTTTAAAAGGGGGGAACTATGACTAATCTTCTCTCAATAAGTAACGTTCAAAGTTTTACAAAATTCCACGATTATTAGATTCCTATTAGCCAAGTTTATATGCTTTCTTAATCTTTAAACAAAAGGGTATGCATTCCGAGGAAGGCATACCCTTTTGTTTAAACTACTGCTATTACTTCTATTTCAACTTTTACATCTTTCGGGAGTCTAGCTACTTCTACTGCTGAGCGAGCTGGTTTATGCCCAGCAAAATGCTTTTCATATGCTTCGTTAAATTCAGCAAAATCATTCATATCTTTTAGGAATACTAGTGTCTTAACTACTTTTGATAATGAAGTACCAGCTTCTGTAAGAACCGCGTTTAAATTAGCAAATACTTGTGCTGTTTGTTCTGTAATAGAGCCCTCTACAACTTCGCCTTGTGGAGTTAATGGAATTTGCCCTGAACTGTAAAACATTCCGTTAACAAGAATTCCTTGTACATATGGTCCTATAGCTGCTGGTGCATTAGTTGTTGATACTGCTTTCATCAAAGTTTCCACCCTTCTCAAAATAGTTGCCTTCTGCTAAAGCAATTGTACCATCTTTTTCATTTACTTCATGTAATTTTATAAGTGATAAATAATCATCCACTAATTGTTCGCCTTCATGATATGCTTCCACTAACACAGCTATACCTGCAAGCTCACAATTAAACTCTTCAAGCAAGCTTTTCATCCCATTAATTGTACCGCCAACTTTCATAAAATCGTCTGTGATTAATACTCGTTGACCTTTTTCCATACTTCTTTTAGAGAGAACCATCGTTTGTATACGTCTTGCAGACCCAGATACGTAATTAATACTTACCGTCGGACCCTCCGTTACTTTACTATCTCTACGAACAACAACAACCGGTACATTTAAATGTCTTGCGATAGCGTGTGCGATCGAAATACCTTTCGTAGCAACCGTCATAATCGCATCTATTTTTTCACCTGCAAAAGCAGATGCAAATACTTTACCTACTTTATTCATAAGAGATGGGTTTCCTAATAAATCCGTCATATATAAATAACCACCAGGTAACAGACGATCCGCTTTTGAAAGCTGATCCATAAGGCTCATCGTTATTTCCTTCACGTCGTTTCTTGTCATGGTAGGTATGAACTTTACACCTCCAGCTGCTCCTGGTACGGTTATAAGTAAGCCTCTACCTCTTTCCTCAAAAGTTTCTTTTATTATCGTTAAATCTTCACTTATAGAAGATTTTGCGGATTGATATAAAGATGCAAAGAATGTTAATGGAATTAACTTATGAGGATGCTCTATCATGTATTGCGTCATATCTACGAGTCGTTCGCTTCTTTTCCATTTCATACAATCACCTCCAAACACGAATATTTTAAAGAAAACTTATCACAATCATCCGCCTTTAAGCAAGTGAGTCACGTTCTCCTATTAATCTAACAGCATATACCTCATCACAAAAACCACGAAGTCCATTATAAATTCTTTGTACTCTCGATTCATGTTGAACTATCCCAAACACTGTAGGACCACTACCACTCATTAAAACTGCATCAGCCCCAAACTTTTGCATTTGATCCTTTAAACTAGCAACTTCTGGATACAGTTTTAACGTGACACTTTCTAACACATTACCCACGGAAGCACACATCTGATCAAAATCTTTTTTTCCAATCGCTTCAATCATTTGTTTGGTTTTCGGATGTTCTATCTGATTTATTTTTAAATTTCCATAAATGTCTGCTGTAGAAACGCCTAGAGTCGGTTTAGCAAGAATTACCCAACAATTTGCCGGAGACGGCAGTTCTTGAATTTTTTCTCCTCGTCCCGTAGCAAGCGCTGTTCCACCGTAAACACAAAAAGCAACATCAGAACCTATTTTTGTACCGATTTGTGCGAGTTCATCTAGTGACAGCCCTAAACTCCACAGCGTATTCAACCCTCGTAGAGTTGCAGCAGCATCACTACTACCCCCAGCTAATCCCGCGGCAACGGGAATGTTTTTTTCAATCTTAATCGTAACTCCAGATTTTATACCATACATTTCTTTTAATATTTTAGCTGCTTGATATGCTAAATTTCTATAATCAGTGGGAACAAAACGATCAACAGAAAGAATATGTATTTTCTCATCTTCTCTTAGCTCTAATCCAATACGGTCCGCCAGATCAACTGTCGTCATAATCATTTCAACTTCATGATAACCATCTGGACGTTTATGTAGTACATCGAGTGTTAAATTTATTTTAGCAGGTGCTTTTACATAGTACATTCCATCTGCTCCTTTTCAAACATAGGTTGTCCCCTATTTTACCACAGTGCATAAGAAATGAGGAAGTTACTATGTCATGGAATATTAGAGACTTAATATAGGAACATTTGTAATTTTTTTTACCCTTCTCATTACACAAAGAAAAGGCGGATTTCTCCGCCTTTTCTGAACGCTAGTTGTTCGTAGTTTTGGATCTCGTTTGCTTACCAGTTCAAAACTAGAATGATCATGGTCACACGCACAATTTACTTTGGTGATTTCATCTGTTGTTCAGCCATTTCAATCGCTCGTTTTACCATATTACCCGCATCACGTGATTTTATTCCACCCCAGCCCTCGGTCTTGACTACATCATAAAATCCAAGATCTTTTGCAATCTCTTCTTTCAACTGATCAGACATAATACCTTTTTTAGCCATATGTGGTGAATCCTCCTTTGGAACAACTAGCTTAATTAGTATAACCGGTAAATAGAAAAAAACTCTCTTTACATTCAACCGAATGAAAGGGAGTTTTTCTCGAAATATAAAAAATTAAAAGTTCTAAACAATCATTTTACAACTATTAAATTATTTGCTTCATCAAAAATAGTGATTTCTACTGCTTCTGTCAAAATGTCTGCATAACTATAAGATACACGTTCAAAAGAGTTTTCATCTTGATCCAAGTCGATAACGAAAACGGCATGATAAGTTTCTCTTAATACACCAGCTCGCTCGATTGTTTTCTTACGTCCTCCGTTTGCTTTTAACTGCAAACGCTTGCCTAAATGATGATCTAATGATTTCTTAATATCAGCTAAAGTTTTTGGCATTCTGCTTACACCTCACTGAATATTACTATAACACCATTTTATTTTTTTGTCAAACAAAACATTTTAACAACCAAAGTATATACTTGTCAATATATTTATTATTTCTTGTTAACACTTTTTTTCATAAACATTACTAATATTGTAACAAGTATTATTAATGAAAGTACGGATATAATTCATCTGCTAAACGCCCAAATTCTTGAATGGACAGAGTCTCGCCTCGTCTAGTCGGGTCAATATTTACTTTTTCTAAGGATTGAAGGATCAAATCTTTCTTTTCTTTCCCATTTGGTAAAGATGAATGTAAATTATTTATAATTGTTTTTCTTCTTTGAACGAACGAACCTCTAGAAACTTTAAATAAAAAATCTTCATCAATAACTTGGACCGGCGGCATCTCGTGACGAGTAAGTTTAATAACCGCGGAATCAACGTTTGGTTGTGGCATAAAAACAGCTTTTGGTACAACCATTGCTACTTCTGCTTTCATATAATATTGTATTGCAATGGAAAGTGAACCATAGGCTTTTGTTCCAGGAGATGCCGTAATTCGATCTGCCACTTCTTTTTGCATCATAACAACCATTCCCCTAATAGGTAAACGATCCATTAGCAACTTTAATAAAATTGGAGTTGTCACGTAATAAGGTAAATTTGCAACAACCATTGCATCTTTATAATCAGCCAACTTTTCTTGAAATACTTGTTTAACATTTGCTTCTAAAATATCAGCGTGAATAATATCTACATTATCATAAGGAGAAAGTGTATCGTCCAAAACTGGCAACAATCTTTGATCAATTTCAAAAGCAATTACTTTTCCTGCAGCTCGTGCTAAATGCTCGGTTAGTGCTCCTATACCGGGCCCTATTTCAATTGCAGCTGACTCTTTTGTAAGTTCTGCATGCGCAACAATATTCCGTAAAATATTTGGATCGATTAAAAAGTTTTGGCCCAAGCTTTTCTTGAATGAAAATCCATATTTCTTTAAAATTTCTTGTGTACGAATTGGTGTTGCTATATCTTTTTGCATAAATTATTTATCCTCCATATCAAGCTGCATAATTGCTTCCTCTAGCTGCTGTTCACTAATCTGAAAAATAGAAAGACGTTTTTGTAGTTGCTTCCCATTTGTATACCCTATTTTTAATAATTCTCCAAGTTTTGTTCTTCGTTCTTTGGAGTTAGGATGACCAATAAGCTTTCCTTCGATCAAAACTTCAAAAGGAATATTTGGCGCCACATCCATATCTGACTTCGGAGTATAAACGTTGGAAAGTGCCTTCCGAATATCATCATCTTTTGCATGCTCAATGCCCAGTCCTTTTCCATTCTTAGCAATTGTTTTTTCTTTCGACAAAAATGCATGTTTTACACCTGGAACGTGTTCTTCAATAACTGCACGTATTCGTCTCCCTGGATAATCCGGGTCAGTAAAAACAATAACCCCTCTTTTATCTTGAGCATGTTGGATTTTAATTAGAGTTTCTTTAGAGATTGCAGAACCATTCGTTTCTATAGTATCCGCATCTACCGATCGTTTAATAGCAGTTGTGTCATCTTTTCCTTCTACAACAATAACTTCTTTTATTCGCAAGCAAACTTCCTCTTTTCTTTCTTTCTACTGCTTTCTATCATAACGCAAAAAAGCTTCCCCAACCAACAAAAGGGAAGCTATAAGATATACAGACGATTTTTACTTACACCCGAAATGAGAACTTTCTCTCTAATATGCAAGTGATGTCCAAGTAGCAATTAATAGAATTTTATTGAACTTGGACAGAATGCTTAGGCAAGTGCTGTTACTTAGCCGTAAATGTGGTGATCTTAGCATGAGTACGTCTGCCAAGGTTAATTATGTTAATTTAAAACTTTTATCCGTACTTTTTTACGCCCAAAGTCATATGCTTTAGACTTAGATGACATAAATAAATCTATTTTGTTCCCTTTAATCGCTCCACCAGTATCACCTGCTACTGCATAACCATAGCCTTCCACCCAAACTTTTGATCCAAGTGGAATAACATTAGGATCTACAGCAATTACTTTTAAGTCTGGATTAGCTTTTAAGTTAAGACCCGATGTAGTTACACCAGTACAACCGTTACAATAAGCAGTGTAAGCAGTTGCTGTTACGTAAAACTCGCTTTCTCCCGTTGAAGAAGAGGATGAATTTTCCCCACGTGAAACACTAGCAGTGACAATCTTCGTCCCTACTGATACAACTTTTTTAGTTGGCTCTTTTGTAACTTTTTCACTAATTACATTACGAGATACTTCGTTGCCATTTTCTTTTACAACTTCATATGTGCGCGAAACGGATCCTTTTTCTCCCGCTTGTATTACTTTTTCTTTCCCTTTTAGTAGCGAGTCATCTTTTTTCGTTTCTACTGCAAAGTTTGTTTCTTCCTCAACTACATCGGTGACCTTTTCTACTCGCACTATTTGTATAACAGAATTCGGAAGTACTAATTCATCCATTTTCCGTCCCACTCGGTCGAATTCATTCAATTGAATGTTATGTTGTTTTAAAAAGTCAGCGACCGTAGTCGAAGTGGACCTTACTTTCTGCTCGTTCTTACCATCTAAAAGTGTTACTTCGAACGCTTTTTCAACAGAAACTTTGCAATCTAGTCCAACCTCTGCATTTGTTGCAGGTGTTATTACGTCATGTTCATCTATTTGAACATTCGCCTTTGCGAGTATTTCTGAAACTAAATCAGCAGTCGTATGGATGGTTTGAATTTTTCCATCTACTGTGATTTCTATCTGTCTTGCCTGCTCCCACTCAATCGCTAAATTATTTTTGATTGAAGTGTTCACTGAGGGTTTTAAATAATCTTCGTTGGAGACTACTATGTTATTTTGCCTTAGTAATTCCCCAACTGTATTTGCATGCGTTAAAATCTCTTGTTGTTCACCGTTAACTGTTAAAGCAACAGTTTTTTTTGTTCCTTCGAATAAAACGAAAGAAACCACTGCAAGAAACAATAGTATAGACATAATAGTTACTAAGGTTTGCTTGCTCCTCAATGAATGAAAGAACAGGTTTTTCATGGAATTATTTGACATGAAAAACGCCTCCTTGTTCACTCGTGTGATTATATAGAGTACTTTTCAGCTTGTCAACTCTTTAGGATTTTTTTATAGTTCTAACTCACTAAAAATATCTCTATTTACAGTATGGAAAGTTTTACATTTTTTAATCAATTAGTCCAAAAAATTCTTCCGCATTTTTCGTAGTTGCAAGCGCAACTTCTTCAACAGAAAGCCCTTTTAAACGTGCGATTTCTTCCGCAACAAGTGGCACAAGTGATGGTTCATTTCTTTTTCCGCGATGAGGATGTGGAGCTAAATAAGGTGCATCCGTTTCAATCAATAAGTGTTCTAAAGGAATTTCTGTTGCTACCTCTTTTGGTTTTTTTGCATTCTTAAATGTCACTGGACCACCAAGTGAAATTTTAAAGTTCATATCGATACATTGTATTGCCGTCTCTACACTCCCACCAAAGCAATGCATGATTCCTCCAGTCAAATGCGCTTCTTCTTCTTTCAAGATTCGTAAAACGTCTTCCGTTGCATCGCGATTATGTATAATAATCGGTAGATTTACTTTTTGCGCTAGGCGTATCTGTTTACGAAACAGTTCTTGTTGAATATCTTTAGGTGACTTGTCCCAGTAATAATCAAGTCCCGTTTCCCCAATACCAACCACTTTTTTATTTGCTGCAAGATCTTCAATCCATTGCAAATCTTCTTCTGTGCAATCAATTGCATCAACTGGATGCCAACCAATTACTGCATAAATAAATGGATAATTTTCCGCTAACTTCATTGCACGCTCGATTGTTTTGTGATCAAATCCAACGACAACCATTTTCTTAACATTTGCAGCTAACGCTCTATCAATCACTTCTTGCAAATCCTCGTCGTACTGATCCGCATTTAAATGAACATGTGTGTCTATATACATAGTTTTTTCTCCTTGCATAAGCTAATTTTATGAAATGACTTTATCTACATCACAATACTATTACAATTACTTTAATAAAGTCACGTTTTTTAGATTACTGCAGCAATATTAAATTCCTTTTTTTCATAAATTAACCTTAAATATTATGAGAAAAATAATATGTTGAAATATTATTATTAGAAGAAAAAGCGGGTAAAAAGACGTTCCTTTTAAGAAGAGTAATTTAGAAATGTCGTTGATTTCCGCTATGGCGGACGCTTTTCGCGGGCATGGCTTCAATCAACTAGTATGTATGTGGCGAATTATAATTGCTTAGTAAGATAGATGACATTTTAACACATTCGGATGCACAAATTTTCACCAAAATTTTAAAAAGCAATAGCATCTCTTATTCGGATTACAGGACGGCATGATCACTACGTTTACTTAAACTAGTTCTATGCTCTCAGAGATAGATGAGCTAAATCTTCTTGTTAGGTACTACTCACTTAATGGATTGTAGTGAAAGGTGGCGACTCCAGCGGGATGAGTGAGACGGATGAGCCATCACAACGAACGCATAGCTGTGGTGATGACTCATCGCTCACCCCGAGTAACGCGTCCACCTGAAACGGAAATCTGCGGCATTATCTTATTCTTTAAAGTACTATAAACACTGTTTTTTCGTAGGATGATAACCCATAAACTTTCTTATCTTGAAAAAAAACCTGCCACCAACTTCGTGACAGGTCTTGGGTTATTTATTTTACTTGAGCGCCATTTTCAAGCTTTTCATCTACTGATGCAAGTGTTAAAAAGCCATCTTTTTCACCAGCAAGAATCATCCCCTGGGACAGCTCTCCTCGAAGTTTCACTGGCTTCAAATTTGCTACTACAATTACTTTTTTACCTACAAGATCTTCTGGTTTATAATGTTGGGCAATTCCAGAAACAACTTGACGTTTTTCATATCCCATATCCAGTTGTAATTTCAATAATTTGTCTGCTTTTGGAATCGGTTCACAGTCGATAACTGTTGCCACACGTAAATCCACTTTAAAGAAATCTTCAATAGAAATTTCTTCTGCTTGAGGATCTTCTTCCACTTCTTCTTGTGGAGTTAGTACCGAGCCGCTCATTTGCTCTCTAATATAGGCTACTTCTACTTCCACGTCTAACCTTGGAAAAATAGGAACTCCGGTTTTAATGACTTCTACTCCATCTTTAATTACATTAAAAGATCCCAGTAGATCCCATTTCAAATCAGCTTCAGGTAAACCAAGTTGTCCGATAATTTCTTTTGGACTATTTGTCATAAACGGTTGAATCAAAGTTGCAATTTGACGCAAGCTTTCTGCTAAATTAGTCATTACCATTGCTAATTGACCTTTCAAAGCTTCGTCTTTTGCAAGTACCCAAGGTTGCGTTTCATCAATATACTTATTTGTTCGAGAAACTAGGGACCATAAATCTCCTAGAACTACGCTAAATTGCATTTTTTCCATATTCGTTTCATATTTTTCTATTGTTTCGCTTGCAAATTGATAAAGAGCTGTATCATATTCAGTAGGCTGACTTTGATTAACTGGAAGTTTTCCATCAAAGTATTTATTAATCATAGAAACAGTTCTATTTAACAGATTACCTAAGTCATTTGCTAAATCGAAGTTTGTTCTTTCTACAAATGATTCTGGAGAAAAAACACCATCTTGTCCAAATGGAAGTTCACGCAATAGGAAGTAACGAGTTGCGTCTAAACCGTAGCGTTCTACCAACATTTCTGGATACACAACGTTTCCTTTAGATTTCGACATTTTTCCATCCTTCATCATAATAAATCCATGAGCAAATACTTTTTTAGGGAGTGGTAAGTCTAATGCCATTAAGAAAATTGGCCAATAGATTGTATGGAAACGAACAATATCCTTCCCAACTACATGTACGTCAGCTGGCCAAAATTTACGGAAAAGTGAATCATCCTCTGAAAGATATCCAAGAGAAGTAATATAATTAGTTAACGCATCCACCCATACATAAATGACATGTTTTGGATCTCCAGGAACATGAATTCCCCAATCAAAGGATGTTCGGGATACAGATAGATCTTCTAAACCAGGCTTAATAAAGTTATTAATCATTTCATTTTTTCTAGATTCAGGTTCAATAAATCCTAAGTTGTCTTCATAATAAGCCAATAGACGATCTGCGTATTTCTTCATATTAAAGAAATAAGATTCTTCTTTTACTTTATGAACAGTGCGACCGCAATCTGGACAATTGCCATCTACTAATTGTGTTTCTGTAAAAAAGGATTCACAAGGCGTACAATACCACCCTTCATATTCGCCTTTATAAATATCACCATTATCTAAGAACTTTTGAAAAATCTTTTCAACTACTTTTTTATGACGCTCTTCTGTAGTTTGGATAAAATCATCATATGAAATATCCATTAGTTCCCACACTTTTTTGGCAGCCGATGCAATCTCATTTACATATGCTTGGGGTTCCATGCCAGCTTCTTGGGCTTTTTCCTGAATTTTCTGTCCATGTTCATCCATCCCTGTAAGAAAACGTACATCAAAACCTCTTAATCTTTTGTAACGTGCCATTGCATCTGATGCTACAGTTGTGTAGGCAGTACCAATATGGAATTTACCACTTGGATAATAAATAGGTGTTGTTATATAAAATGTTTTTAATTGATCTTTCAATGTAAAGATGCCTCCAATGTTGAATCTTCTTTATTCTTTATTCTAACGAAACGATGAACTTGTTTCAATTAATTAATTGGTTTGCGCTATTTTTGTCGAAAGTTGATTATATTAATACTTTTTCCATTTAAATAGTTAATATATCAAAATAATTCCTTTTATCTTAAAAGTGACATCATTTTTTTATCAAAACAGCTATTAACCTAATATTTTTTTATTATAAACCGTAATTTGTCTTCAATTTAATTATTGACGGAAATGGTATTACTTGGTATGATAAATAACATCAAAGAGATTTATGTCGAATCTTGACGAAAAAACCGTACTCTTGAGAGGAGAAAAATTTATTATGAAATCTACAGGTATTGTTCGTAAAGTTGATGAGCTAGGACGCGTAGTTATTCCAATTGAACTTCGTCGCACGCTAGGTATTGCAGAAAAGGATGCTCTTGAAATCTACGTAGATGATGACAAAATTATTCTAAAAAAATATATGCCAAACATGACTTGTGCTGTAACTGGTGAAGTATCAGACGACAACCTACGTCTAGTTGGCGGAAAATTAATTCTAAGCCCTGAAGGTGCAGAATTACTTATAAAAGAAATCCAAAACAATTTAAAATAAGAAAAACATCCGTATCCTTTCTGGGTATACGGATGTTTTTTAATTTCATAGTATAGTAATGTTGTAATTATTCCACATGATAATCTTGATAAATTTCTCTCTTCGACAAACCTCTTTGTATTGCTACTTCTTTGATAGCCTCTTTCGAAGTACATTGCCTTTCTTCTATAATATTGTTCACATGTTCTTTAATACTTAATTGTTCCCACCATGGTGATACTTGCTCATCTACTGATTCTTCACCTGAACCCTCTAAAACGATACAAAATTCACCACGTATTTCTGATCGCTCTGCCCAAGCTACTGCTTCTTCAATAGTCCCTCTTAGGAATTCCTCAAACTTTTTTGTCAGTTCTCTTGCAAGCACAATTTTTCTACTTCCACCCATAATTGCTTGCATATCTTTCAATGAGTCCTTTAATCGATGAGGTGATTCATATAGAATAATTGATTCTTGTCTTTTTTGAATCTTTGCGATTTCTGCTTTTCGTTCTTTTTTATTTCTACTTAAAAAACCATAAAAGAAAAATGGTTGTGTTGATAATCCAGATGCAATTAAAGCACTAAGTGCTGCATTTGCCCCTGGAATTGGAACAACTGCAAACCCTTCGCTAACCGCTTTTGCTGCAATATCTGCTCCAGGATCTGAAATGCAAGGTAGGCCTGCATCACTTACTAATGCAATACGTTTTCCTTGCCTTAATAAATCTAATAATTTTTCTCCACCTACTTGTTGATTATGATCATGATAGCTCATAAGTGGAGTTGATATCTCAAAATAATTACAAAGCTTTTTTGTATTTCTTGTGTCTTCAGCGGCAATTATATCTACTTCTTTTAGTATTCGAATTGCGCGCATCGTCATATCTTCTAAATTTCCAATGGGAGTCGCAACTAAATATAAGCAGCTACTCTGTTCATGTTCGGTCGATTTTTGAGATTCCATCTTTGATTAGCCCTCCCATATAGTGAATCTTTTTTTTCCTAGTAAGTTGTTTAAATGCATACTCCGCTCTCATTGCATCTTGCTTAGTTTCAAATACTTCATGATATATGCAAAAAACGGGGAGTTTTGCTCTTGTATATTTAGCTCCCTTACCATCATTATGTATGCTAATTCTTTTTTCTAAATCATTTGTGTATCCAGCATAGTAAGATCCGTCACTACATTGTAATACATAAAAGGTATGTTTTTTATCATTCTTTTCCATAAAGCAGCTCTTTTACTTCTTCTGTATATTCCCCGTCATTTCTGTATACATACAGAGGGGGTAAGATTTTCAAATCTGGTTTTCCATCTTTAATTGCTTCTATTAATAACGTGTTCGCTTCTTTACCTTCTTTAGGATAAACAAATCGAATGCGCTTTGGTTCTAAACGGTTTGCTCTCATTGCCGTAATTATATCCATGAGTCTTCCAGGTCGATGGACAAAAGCTGCCTTCCCACCTTGTTTTAACAATTCACTTGCAGAAAGAACAGCTTCATCTAGAGTGAGATGGATTTCATGTCTCGCTATCGCTAAATGCTCTTTCAGGTTTTTTTCACTTGCTTCATGCGCAGGAAAATAAGGTGGATTACATGTTACAACATCATATTTTTCATACCCAATATGATTGGCAATCCCTTTGACATCTGCTTGTTCAATTATGATTTGTTTTTCTAATTTATTATACTCTACACTTCTTTTTGCCATATCTGCTAGTCGTTCCTGTAGCTCGATTCCAATAATCTTAGCTTTTGTTCTTGCACTTAAAAATAAAGGTATCGCTCCATTCCCTGAGCATAGATCTACAATCATTCCTCTATTTATTGGGACATAAGCAAATCTTGAAAGAAGCACTGCATCTAAAGAAAATGAAAAAACAGATGGACTTTGAATAATTCTTAATTCTTCCGCTAATAAGTAATCAAGTCTTTCATCATCCTTTAACCATTGTTCCATAATTGATTCCCCCAGCAAAACAAAAGACTGACACCCACTTATGGAGTGGCATCAGTCAATTGATTATATGTTTTGTTTACTTAAAAATGACAAGCAAAAAAGACAATCTTCTTCTTTTCTTGAGCTTCCAAAGTGGACATGACATACATGATAACCTTCCTGATATAATCGCGCAAGATTATCATAGCCTTCCCCAATATCTTTTTTGCTTAACAGTACTTTTTCTTCTTGTGCCTTCTCTAGCAGTAACTCTTTTTCATGCATCTCATCAAGTCTTTGTCTTAAGTGAGTATTCTCTTGTTGCAGCGCTTGACGTTCCTCTACCATTATCGCTACAAATTCTTTTAAAGCTCGAAATTGCAGCTGCGTGGACTCTAATTGTTTCTCAAATTCTGTAATTGTATCAAAAAAATTTCGGTCCATCACACATTCACCTCATTGCCCTGACCATTGTACCGGATTTTCCGCATGGTTTATAATTTCTTCTAACGTGTAATCTAACACTCTTAGTGGATCATTTAACTCTATTCGTAGTACTCTTTCTAAAATATTCATACTGACGACTTTTCCAAAACCGTCTGGAGTTTCTACTTTATCTCCAACGTCTGGCATTTGCTCTCGAGCTGCTTCATACTCATCATTTTCATATTTCAAACAACACATAAGTCGCCCGCATAATCCAGAAATTTTAGAAGGATTTAAAGACAAATTTTGATCTTTAGCCATTTTAATAGAAACTGGTTCAAAGTCTCCTAAAAAAGTTGAACAGCAGAGCATACGCCCACACGGTCCAATTCCCCCCAACATCTTTGCTTCATCTCGAACCCCGATTTGTCTGAGTTCAATCCGCGTTCGAAAAACAGATGCTAAGTCTTTTACTAAGTCACGAAAATCTACTCGTCCTTCTGCTGTGAAATAAAAAATTATCTTATTTCTGTCAAACGTATATTCAACATCCACAAGCTTCATTTCTAATTCTCTTTCAACTATTTTTTCCGTTCCTAAAGCTAAAGCTTGGGCAGATTCTAATCGATTTTCATCCACTTGAATTCGATCTTTTTCTGTCGATGGTCTAACTACTTGCTTTAATGGAAGCACAACATCATGCTCACCTACCTGCTTAATTGGTACAACAACTTTACCGTACTCCACACCTCTTGCAGTTTCTACGATGACATAGTCATCTTTCTCTAAAATAAAATCCACTGGATCAAAATAATATATTTTACCTGCTTTTTTAAAGCGGACTCCTACAACATTATACAAAAGTAAATCCCTCCTGCAGATTTAACATTAATTGCTCCATCATCAGTGTTCGGTTCATGTTTTTATGCAAATTTTGTTTCGCATGTAATATCATTTCTAATTGTTTGGAAAGTTGCTCATACGTTGTATGTAAAGCAACCTGCTTCCAATAATGAACCATGTCCGGATAAGTACAAACTGCGATGGGACTTGCTTTTATTGCTACTATATCACGATAGGCGAACAGTAGTAAATCTAATGCTTGTTCTGCTTGTTCTTTCTCTTTGAGAAGCGGACCAAAATCCTCTTGAATACACATTAGCGCATCATGAATACTTTTACCACTCGCTTCAACCAATTTTAACACTGATTTCCTTGCAAGTCCAAAATGCTCGTCTTTCGCTAATGTTATTGCTTCCTCGACCTGATTCGTCATTTTACTTACCGTAGAGGCCATCGATTCTGTAATTCCAGCTTCTATTAATTTCTGTTTTAAGAAGGATTGTGGCATAGAACTTAAACTAAGTTGCTGACATCTAGAGCTTATTGTGGGAATTAACGCATGAGCTTTATCAGTTAAAAGAATTGCAGTTATTTCACTTTGAGGCTCTTCTAAAAATTTTAACAATGCATTAGCTGCACTAGCATTTAGCTGATCCGCATGGTGAATAACATATATTTTTCGTCCAGTTTCAATAGCTGTCTTACTCATCTCATGTATTAATTCATCAATTTGACCCCTTTTAATAAATTGACCGTCTGGCTCTAGTTCAATAAAGTTCAAATGATTATTTGATCTTAATCTTTTACACGATCGACATGTTTCACATGGAACATTTTTTGTCGGATTTTCGCATAAAATGAGTTGAACAAAAAATTGCATGACCCTAACTTTTCCTGTCCCTTTTGCACCCTCTATTACGTATGCATGTCCTATGCGCTTTTTCGAAAAAATAGACTGTATTTGTTTGATAGCAACAGGCTGTAATTTTTCTATACCTTCTATTGACCAACTTTCCATGTTTTATCACCTTCTTAAATTAAATACGTTTTTATGTAATTAAATTAGCGCAAGAGTAACTGAGAGGTAGAAATGTACTTATCTTTTTGAAAAAATCCCGTGCCTCGCTTAAAGCGAAAACACGGGAAATTTACGTGTATAGATTGATTAGTAGACCTTTTATTTCTCCTATCTTATCTAACAAATCAATGGAGCTTTTCTCTTTAACTAGAATTTCTTCCGCTAACTCGACTAATTTTTCATCAATAGTCTCAACTATTTTTAGTTTTCTACCTTCGCCAAAACGATTCCAAGTATGTGATTGTTTTAAACCCATTCCAAAATCCACGGCTTCATGTAAAAACTTTCGTATTAGCATTTTAAACTTTGCCATATCACGTAAATTTCTTGAACGTGCAAGTCTATCTCCCGCAGTTGAAATATCTCCTAATAATCTAGTCAATGTTTCCGTCTGCATTCTTTGATCATGTTTCGTTATCATTTGTCCGAACTTTGCTGATTGTGTGCTATTTTGAATAGAATCTTTACGAACTTTATCTATTCCAACTCGTAAATCCTGATTAATTTTCATTTTTTTCTACGCCTTCCTTCATTATTAGAAATGATGGAATTGTTCAATTGGTAGAACAAATACTGTGGCGCCTCCAACCTCTACTTCCACTGGATATGGGATATATGAATCAGCATTTCCACCCATTGGTGAAACAGGTGCAACCATTTGCTCTCTTGCTCTACAATTATCTCTAATTAACTCTAACGCTGATGATACTAATGAGTCGTCTGTGCCGATTAAAAACGTAGTATTACCAGAGCGTAAAAACCCACCTGTACTAGCCAGTTTAGTTGCTCTGAACTTTGCTTTTGTTAAAGCATTAGACAATCGATTACTATCCTGATCCTGCACTACCGCTACTATCAATTTCATCGATACTCACCCCTATTATTATTTTCTTCTTATTATAACATGAATTATCTAATAATTTCTAATTCCCTTTTTATAACATCATAAACTTCTTCTAATACTATCTCTAATGATTGAGAAGCATCGACTACTTGAATACGACTTGGATATTGGTCGACGAGTGATAAATAGCCTTCTCTTACTTTTTGATGAAAAATTAGACTTTCTACGTCTAATCGATTTTTTTCTCTGTTTTTATGTGCTTCGATTCTGGCAAGTCCTACTTTAGGTTCTATATCAAATAGGATAGTTTTATCCGGCATTGTTTTACCTATAGCAAACTTATTAATAGCCAAAATTTCATCTACCCCTATCCCTCTTGCATAACCTTGATAAGCAAGAGAGCTATCGATAAATCGATCACATATAACAATTTTTCCTGCATCTATTGCTGGTTGTACCTTTTCTATTAAATGCTGTCTTCTTGCTGCTGCATATAATAAAGCTTCTGTACGGCTATCCATCATTGTATGCTCATTATCTAAAATTATGTCTCTAATTTTTTCTGAAATCATAATTCCACCAGGCTCCCTAGTCATAACCACATCATAGCCTTCTTCTTTCAATTTAATTCCAAGTAGATTCATTATGGTTGTCTTTCCAGCACCTTCAGGACCTTCACTTGAAATAAAATACCCTTTTTTCTGCACATTTACTCCTCCACTACATATATTAACTTTTCATCCAGTCTATGTTGACCTTGAAATGACGCACCTTTTTCTATCCATTCTTCTAATTCCGTTAACATAGCTATCGTTATCTTCTCACCAACCAATATTAGTGGAATGCCTGGGGGATAGGGAATAATCATTCCTTTTGCAATTCTACCCAAGGACCGTGCGTACGGTATCCATTCCCCTTGTTTTTCATTTAACAAACTTATATTCATATGTAATGTTGAAATAGATTTTTGTTTTATTAATGGAACATCATTTGGAATAATAGGAACTTCTTTACGCAAAATATCCACAGCATGCTTTATCCGCTTTCTAATTTCTGCAAAAGGATACTCATGCTCAACTTTTAATAATGGCAAAATCATTAAAACTTGATAAGCGTCCGCAAGTTCGACATAAATATGCTGCTGTTCCAACACTTTTTGTAATTGAAATCCTGAGTACTTTTTCATACGTATCAATAATTTTAGAGGATCATCTACCTGCACGATTTCTAATTGAGGAATCGTTTCTAATGTCCCTATAAATAATTTCCTTCTATATATAAGCTGTTTAAAATCAATTTCATTGTATCTCTCCACATAGCTTCTTGAATCATCTAATGAAGCTAATAAGAGATATGATGGACTACTTGACTGTAGCATCCTTAAATATTTATTTACTCGACTTGTATCTATTAAATTGGAGTTGACATGTAAAAAGGAGCCCATCGTCAATGCAGGTAATGTTTTGTGAGCTGATTGAACCACTATGTCAGCTCCATATATAAGAGAAGACTTTGGAAAGTCTTTATTAGCCCGGAAATGTGCACCATGTGCCTCGTCCACCAATACTGGAATGTTTTTAGCATGACATAAGTTTATTATGCTTTCTAATTGTAACGAAGAAACTCCATAATAATTCGGATAAGTTAGTACAATAGCTTTAGCTTGAGGATATTCCGCTAATGCTTTTTGAATAACTTCAAATGTAACATATGAAGCGGTTTTCGTTCTCTCATCCCATTCAGGAGTTACAAAGATAGGTTCTGCTCCCACTAGTTCAATTGCATGAAAAATAGATTTATGTGCATTTCGTTGAACAATGATTTGCTCACCAAACTGACATGTAGCATAAATCATCGATAGATTTCCTACGGTAGTTCCATTTACCAAAAAAAAGCTTTTTTGAGCTCCGTATACCATTGCAAGCAGGTGCTCGGCCTCTTTTATAGCTTCCTCAGGATGATGGTAATCATCTAATCCACTTAATTCGGTCAGATCATACTCCATCGTTTTTTTTATTGTATTTGGTAAATTTGATAAAAGTCCGTTTTTATGTCCAGGAACATGAAAAGAAATGCTTTTTTGTTTATGAAATTTTTCAATAGCTTCGACTAGCGGACGTTTCTCCTGCATTTTTATGACCCCACTATTTATTATGACTTCCTTCTCCTATTATACATCAACAAATAGCACACGACCTTAAAATTAAGTGTTGTTTCTATGGGAGAGTTGTTACTATTTCAATTAAAAGGGGGAAATTCAAAAGTTTTTTCGATAGCTTAACATATTGGGAAATCAAGTGTCTTAATTATAGGTTATTTCTATGTGAAATAGGTCTTAATCAAACCTTTATACAGAAGAGAACACTTGAATTATTATCTATAGTCATTTATAAAAAGGCACTTCGAGACCAGTTGAACCAGAAGTGAGACCAAATTTATAGCAGGCGAGATTAAATTTCACAAATTACTTTCTCGCTACTCACTTCAAGTTCCTACAGTAATTAATTTTATATCAAAATAATAGAAAAAAGCCGCCACCGATTACTCGGTAACGACTTTCTCTAGTGCCTAGCGACGTCCTACTCTCACAGGGGGAAACCCCCAACTACCATCGGCGCTGAAGAGCTTAACTTCCGTGTTCGGTATGGGAACGGGTGTGACCTCTTCGCCATCATCACTAGACTGTTCGGCTTTCAATACACATCGTACTTCTTCGTCAACTTCATTCGTTCGGTCAGTCACGTACTTGAGTACGCTCCTTTCCTCTCTCAATCGTTTCCTCGAATTACTCGTGTCTTGAAACCCTCTTACTAGAGTGCTTGTTCACTCAAAACTGGATAAAAGACATTGGAATATGCAAATTCTATTTGGTTAAGTCCTCGATCGATTAGTATTCGTCAGCTGCACGTGTCGCCACGCTTCCACCCCGAACCTATCTACCTCATCGTCTTTGAGGGATCTTACTTACTTGCGTAATGGGAAATCTCATCTTGAGGGGGGCTTCGTGCTTAGATGCTTTCAGCACTTATCCCGTCCACACATAGCTACCCAGCGATGCTCTTGGCAGAACAACTGGTACACCAGCGGTGTGTCCATCCCGGTCCTCTCGTACTAAGGACAGCTCCTCTCAAATTTCCTACGCCCACGACGGATAGGGACCGAACTGTCTCACGACGTTCTGAACCCAGCTCGCGTACCGCTTTAATGGGCGAACAGCCCAACCCTTGGGACCGACTACAGCCCCAGGATGCGATGAGCCGACATCGAGGTGCCAAACCTCCCCGTCGATGTGGACTCTTGGGGAGATAAGCCTGTTATCCCCGGGGTAGCTTTTATCCGTTGAGCGATGGCCCTTCCATGCGGAACCACCGGATCACTAAGCCCGTCTTTCGACCCTGCTCGACTTGTAGGTCTCGCAGTCAAGCTCCCTTCTGCCTTTACACTCTTCGAATGATTTCCAACCATTCTGAGGGAACCTTTGGGCGCCTCCGTTACACTTTAGGAGGCGACCGCCCCAGTCAAACTACCCGCCTGACACTGTCTCCTACCCGGGTTACGGGTATGGGTTAGAATTTCAATACAACCAGGGCAGTATCCCACCGACGCCTCCTCCGAAGCTGGCGCTCCGGGCTCTAAGGCTCCTGCCTATCCTGTACAAGTTGCACCAAAATTCAATATCAAGCTATAGTAAAGCTCCACGGGGTCTTTCCGTCCTGTCGCGGGTAACCTGCATCTTCACAGGTACTATAATTTCACCGAGTCTCTCGTTGAGACAGTGCCCAGATCGTTACGCCTTTCGTGCGGGTCGGAACTTACCCGACAAGGAATTTCGCTACCTTAGGACCGTTATAGTTACGGCCGCCGTTTACTGGGGCTTCAATTCGCACCTTCGCTTGCGCTAAGCACTCCTCTTAACCTTCCAGCACCGGGCAGGCGTCAGCCCCTATACTTCACCTTACGGTTTTGCAGAGACCTGTGTTTTTGCTAAACAGTCGCCTGGGCCTATTCACTGCGGCTCTTCTAGGCTATACACCCAAAAGAGCACCCCTTCTCCCGAAGTTACGGGGTCATTTTGCCGAGTTCCTTAACGAGAGTTCTCTCGCTCACCTTAGGATTCTCTCCTCGACTACCTGTGTCGGTTTGCGGTACGGGCACCTATCACCTCGCTAGAGGCTTTTCTTGGCAGTGTGAAATCAGGAACTTCGGACTAAGTCCTCGCCATCACAGCTCAATGTTACAGAGTGCGGATTTGCCTACACTCACACCTTACTGCTTGGACGTGCATAACCAACAGCACGCTTACCCTATCCTTCTGCGTCCCCCCATTACTCAAACGGTGGTTTGGTGGTACAGGAATATCAACCTGTTGTCCATCGTCTACGCCTATCGGCCTCGACTTAGGTCCCGACTAACCCTGAGCGGACGAGCCTTCCTCAGGAAACCTTAGTCATACGGTGGATGGGATTCTCACCCATCTTTCGCTACTCATACCGGCATTCTCACTTCTAAGCGCTCCACCAGTCCTTCCGGTCTGACTTCAACGCCCTTAGAACGCTCTCCTACCACTGATACCATAGGTATCAATCCACAGCTTCGGTGATTTGTTTAGCCCCGATACATTTTCGGCGCAGCGTCACTCGACCAGTGAGCTATTACGCACTCTTTAAATGATGGCTGCTTCTAAGCCAACATCCTGGTTGTCTAAGCAACGCCACATCCTTTTCCACTTAACAAATACTTTGGGACCTTAGCTGGTGGTCTGGGCTGTTTCCCTCTTGACTACGGATCTTATCACTCGCAGTCTGACTCCCAAACATAAATCATTGGCATTCGGAGTTTGTCTGAATTCGGTAACCCGGGACGGGCCCCTAGTCCAAACAGTGCTCTACCTCCAAGATTCTAACGTTTGAGGCTAGCCCTAAAGCTATTTCGGAGAGAACCAGCTATCTCCAGGTTCGATTGGAATTTCTCCGCTACCCACACCTCATCCCCGCACTTTTCAACGTGCGTGGGTTCGGACCTCCAGTAAGTGTTACCTTACCTTCATCCTGGACATGGGTAGATCACCTGGTTTCGGGTCTACGACCACATACTCATTCGCCCTATTCAGACTCGCTTTCGCTGCGGCTCCGTCTTCTCAACTTAACCTTGCATGTAATCGTAACTCGCCGGTTCATTCTACAAAAGGCACGCCATCACCCATTAACGGGCTCTGACTACTTGTAGGCACACGGTTTCAGGATCTATTTCACTCCCCTTCCGGGGTGCTTTTCACCTTTCCCTCACGGTACTGGTTCACTATCGGTCACTAGGTAGTATTTAGCCTTGGGAGATGGTCCTCCCAGATTCCGACGGAATTTCACGTGTTCCGCCGTACTCAGGATACACTCAAGAGAGAATGAACTTTTGACTACGGGGCTTTTACCCTATCCTGCGGACCTTTCCAGATCGCTTCGTCTAGCTCATTCCTTTGTAACTCTATATAGAGTGTCCTACAACCCCAAGAGGCAAGCCTCTTGGTTTGGGCTCTTCCCGTTTCGCTCGCCGCTACTCAGGGAATCGATTTTTCTTTCTCTTCCTCCAGGTACTTAGATGTTTCAGTTCCCTGGGTTTGCCACAGATGCGCTATGTATTCACGCAAATGTACTGCTCCATTACGAACAGTGGGTTTCCCCATTCGGAAATCTCCGGATCAAAGCTCACTTACAGCTCCCCGAAGCATATCGGTGTTAGTGCCGTCCTTCTTCGGCTCCTAGTGCCAAGGCATTCACCGTGCGCCCTTATTAACTTAACCATTCGGCTTCCAATCCACTGCTTGTGTCTTGAAATCCTCAAAAATAGTAGTTAAAAGTACTACACAAAAAATAATCACAAATGTGATTACAAATTGAATTTCTTGAATTTGTTTCTTTCAATGTCGTTTTATCCAGTTTTCAAAGAACAAGAGTTAAAGCTGTTGAATCTTCATATAAAATGAACATTCAAAACTGAACTGCAAAACGTTAAGATACAGATAAAAATCTGTATTCCGATATTATCCTTAGAAAGGAGGTGATCCAGCCGCACCTTCCGATACGGCTACCTTGTTACGACTTCACCCCAATCATCTGTCCCACCTTCGGCGGCTGGCTCCCGTAAGGGTTACCCCACCGACTTCGGGTGTTACAAACTCTCGTGGTGTGACGGGCGGTGTGTACAAGGCCCGGGAACGTATTCACCGTGGCATGCTGATCCACGATTACTAGCGATTCCGGCTTCATGTAGGCGAGTTGCAGCCTACAATCCGAACTGAGAACGGTTTTATGGGATTAGCTCACCCTCGCGGGGTTGCGACCCTCTGTACCGTCCATTGTAGCACGTGTGTAGCCCAGGTCATAAGGGGCATGATGATTTGACGTCATCCCCACCTTCCTCCGGTTTATCACCGGCAGTCACCTTAGAGTGCCCAACTGAATGCTGGCAACTAAGATCAAGGGTTGCGCTCGTTGCGGGACTTAACCCAACATCTCACGACACGAGCTGACGACAACCATGCACCACCTGTCACCGCTGTCCCCGAAGGGAAAGATCTATCTCTAGAACGGTCAGCGGGATGTCAAGACCTGGTAAGGTTCTTCGCGTTGCTTCGAATTAAACCACATGCTCCACCGCTTGTGCGGGCCCCCGTCAATTCCTTTGAGTTTCAGTCTTGCGACCGTACTCCCCAGGCGGAGTGCTTAATGCGTTAGCTGCAGCACTAAGGGGCGGAAACCCCCTAACACTTAGCACTCATCGTTTACGGCGTGGACTACCAGGGTATCTAATCCTGTTTGCTCCCCACGCTTTCGCGCCTCAGCGTCAGTTACAGACCAGAAAGCCGCCTTCGCCACTGGTGTTCCTCCAAATCTCTACGCATTTCACCGCTACACTTGGAATTCCGCTTTCCTCTTCTGTACTCAAGTCCCCCAGTTTCCAATGACCTTCCACGGTTGAGCCGTGGGATTTCACATCAGACTTAAAGGACCGCCTGCGCGCGCTTTACGCCCAATAATTTCGGACAACGCTTGCCACCTACGTATTACCGCGGCTGCTGGCACGTAGTTAGCCGTGGCTTTCTAATGAGGTACCGTCAAGGTACGAGCAGTTACTCTCGTACTTGTTCTTCCCTCACAACAGAGTTTTACGATCCGAAAACCTTCTTCACTCACGCGGCATTGCTCCATCAGACTTTCGTCCATTGTGGAAGATTCCCTACTGCTGCCTCCCGTAGGAGTCTGGGCCGTGTCTCAGTCCCAGTGTGGCCGATCACCCTCTCAGGTCGGCTACGCATCGTCGCCTTGGTGAGCCGTTACCTCACCAACTAGCTAATGCGCCGCGGGCCCATCCTGTAGTGACAGCCGAGACCGTCTTTTAACATTTCCACATGTGAGGAAATGGATTATTCGGTATTAGCCCCGGTTTCCCGGAGTTATCCCAATCTACAGGGCAGGTTGCCCACGTGTTACTCACCCGTCCGCCGCTAAATCAGAAGAAGCAAGCTTCTTCATCATTCGCTCGACTTGCATGTATTAGGCATGCCGCCAGCGTTCGTCCTGAGCCAGGATCAAACTCTCCATAATAGAGAACTTAAAAAGCTCATTTTGTTTTGCTGGCATCATCATTAAATGATGTCATTTTTGTTTTGCTATCAAACTAACAAGTTAGTCTTTCAAGCTGTATGTCTTAACGTTTTGCATGTTCAGTTTTCAATGTTCATGTAGTCTGCCGTTTCGTTTACCTCTTGGCGACTTCTACAATATTACTCTCTTATACTTTATAAGTCAACACTTTTTTAAAAAACTTTTAAATTAAAATAGAAATAGCCACTACAGAGGCTACACCAGGCACTCCTAACACTGCTACCATCACACCTGTAAACAAATTAATAGGAACTTGGTAACCAAACAAGCCTAAAAGTAAATGGACTCCAAACAGTAAAAAAAACGAAAAACCTAAACGAAATAAGAAGAACGGTAAACTCTCCGTTACTTTTGAAAATGATGTTCTAAACAAAAGAAACAATAGTAGCAATACCGAACATACAATGATAACTAACTTCATGAAACATCTCTCCTCCATAAAATCACTATCTCTTAGTATATGAAGCTAGTACCACTATCATTCTTACTTTAATATGACATTTCTAATTTTTGCCTCTTTATATAAATAGAAATGAATACTCTCTGCAATTTTTCTTTTTGCTACTATATCTAAATCATAATCATTTAAATAATCTTCTATCAATTGTGTTTGTTGCCAATCTTCTTTTGTGGATTTTATTAGAATCACAAACTGATCATCAAATTCTTTTTTTAATTTACCTTTTTGGAAAAACATTTTACTACAACTCCCTTACAACTCTCGGCGACCCTCTAAAGCTTTTGACAAGGTTACTTCGTCCGCATACTCTAAATCTCCACCTACTGGTAAACCATGTGCAATTCTAGTTGTCTTAATACCAGAAGGCTTCAAAAGACGAGATATATACATAGCTGTTGCTTCACCTTCTATTGTAGGGTTTGTTGCAAGTATTAGCTCTTCCACTTGTGTGTCTTGTAATCTTTTTAAAAGCGAAGGGACATTAATATCTTCCGGTCCTATTCCATCCATTGGAGAAATTGCTCCATGTAGAACATGATACAATCCATTGTAGTCTCTCATTTTCTCCATAGCTATTACGTCTTTCGTATCTTGGACTACACAAATCATTGATAAATCACGTTGTTGATCTTGACATATATGACACGGGTCAATATCAGTAATATGACCACAAACAGAGCAATAACTTAAGTTTCTTTTTGCATCTACTAATGCTTTCGCAAAGTCTAAAACTGTATCTTCTTTCATCGTTAATACAAAAAATGCCAGTCGAGCCGCAGTTTTGGGCCCGATTCCTGGCAATTTCATAAAACTATCTATTAGTTTTGATATTGGTTCAGGATAATGCATGTCTTATTCCTCCTAGAACATGCCAGGGAGGTTCAATCCTTTCGTGAATTGACCCATCGTGGAGTTCGTCGTTTCTTCTGCTTTTTTTATTGCTTCATTTGTAGCAATTACAATTAAATCTTGAAGCATTTCTACATCTTCTGGATCTACTACAGCTGAATCTAGCACTACTTCCAATACTTCTTTATGTCCCGAAACAACAACCTTTACCATTCCACCGCCTGCAACTGCTTCAAAGCGTTGATTACCTAGTTCTTCTTGGGCCTCCGCCATTTTCTTTTGCATTTTTTGCATTTGCTTCATCATACCTTGCATATTTCCCATTCCACGCATAATTAATTTCCTCCTTAGTCGTCATGTACTTCTACAAATTCTTTTCCAAATAACTTTTCTGCTTCTACAATTAATGGATCTTCTGATATTTCTTCCATATCATGTAAAAGTTCCATTGCCATACTAGGCTTAGATTCATCATTTTCTGTATGACTTTGTTTTAAGCCATTTTGTTTGATAAATTCTTCTCTTATTTTCAACCAGCTTTCCTCTGGTACATATATTACTTCGTATACAGTTCCAGTTAAGTTTGTAATGAGTTGAGGAAAAGAGGTAGAAAATGTTTTATTCTCTACAGCCATTTGACAATGGATATCATACTTAAATTTTAACACAAATGCACTTGATGATGCTGCAACTGGTTCAGCGTCATTTAAAAGTGCTGCATGTGATTTTTGGAGCTGTTGTAAAATATTAGCCCATTGAGATTTAATTGTTTGAATGTCTGTTTTTGTTGCAGTTTTTAATATTTCATGAATACGACCACTTGATACTTTGACACCTGACGTTGATCTCTGTCGTTGTTTTTTTGGTTGTTCCTGTACCGCACCATTTGCTTGAGGTATAATCCCTTGACTGATTTGTTGTTGCAATTGTTGCAATTGATTTTCAAGTGATTTTACTTTCTGTTCAAGCTCTGTGCTACTTTCACTGGACAAGGACGCTTCTCTAGGAACTTGTGCTAAACGAATAATAGCTGTTTCTAGATAAACCTTTGCATGATTAGAAAACCGCATTTCTTGTTGCGTATTCGTCAAAATAGAGATGCTTTTATACAATGTATCTATTGGAAATTTAGAAGCTAGGTCAAGAAAGGTAATGTCTCCAGTAGCTATTTCCAGAAGCTCAGTTTGTTCGGGCGCAACAATTAATACAAGTAAATCTCTGTAAAATGTAATAAAGTCTTCCGTTAAACGAACAGGATCTTTCCCATCATCTACTAATTGTTCGATACAACTTAAAGCTTTCGCTATATCCTTTTCAATTAATGCAGTTGCTAACTGAAAGAAGACATCCTGACCAATGGAGCCTGTTACAAGTAATGCATCCTCTAGTGTCATCTTCTCTCCACTAAAAGATACTACTTGATCGAGCATACTTAGGGCATCACGCATCCCTCCAGCAGCTGCTTGGGCTATAATTTTTAATACATGTTCATCATATTCAATATTAGCATCAATTAATACTTCTTTCATTCTAGCGACGATGTCGGTGGAAGTAATTCTTTTAAAATCAAATCGCTGACATCTAGAAATAATTGTTAAGGGAATCTTATGTGGTTCAGTTGTTGCCAAAATAAACACAACATGCGCTGGTGGTTCTTCTAATGTTTTTAACAACGCATTAAAAGCACTTGTAGAAAGCATATGCACTTCATCTATAATATACACTTTGTAACGAGCATTTGAAGGTGCAAAACGTACTTTTTCAATAATATCTCGCATTTCTTCCACGCGAGAATTCGAAGCTGCATCAAATTCAATCACATCTGTGTTGGAACCATCCATAATACTTTTACAAGTTGCACAATTATTACACGGTTCTTTAGTTGGCCCGTTTTCACAGTTCAATGCTTTTGCAAAAATCTTAGCTGCACTTGTTTTCCCTGTTCCACGTGGACCTGAAAATAAATACGCATGTGTAGTTTTATTGTAAAGGAGGGCATTTTGAAGTGTTTGTTTAATATGGGATTGCCCGGACATCTCCGCAAACGACTGAGGTCGATAAGCGCGGTAGAAAGCTTGATACGACAACAAGTTCCCCTCCTTCTCATTTTAAGTTAAATAGTAAATTTATTATACCATAAAGAAGCACTCACTTCGCTTATTAATGCATAGGTTTAATATAAAAAAACTCATTCGTCTATTAGACAAATGAGTGGATATTTTAAATTATTGCCGTGCACCTTCCTTCGCTTGAAACACATAAGCGGCACCCTTGTCGTTAACTCGGTTTAGGCTACCCCGCGGCACATGAGTAAGCACCACTTAATGCTGCTTCCTTCCGGACCTGACATGGTTCATGGGCACTCATTGCGCAGGACCCAAACGTCAACATCACGTGCAAATACCAGACCCTACATGTATTCAACCTCAGAGAAGGGGTTCAGTCTCGCTAGAGCGGATTGCGAGTTACAAGACACCGCTACCTTCCCACCTAGCACGGCATAATTAGTATAGCATTTTTTTAAAAAAAATCAATGAATAAGAGAATATAAGTTTGAAATACTTGCTATGTTCTACACTAACTATTGATATAACTACTTTTATTTTAGCAATCACTATGTCTTATTTTTTAAAAAAATAATTCTTCAAATGTATTGACTTTGATTTTTATCCGTGATAAATTAGTTCATGTACTTCGGAGGAATACCCAAGTCCGGCTGAAGGGATCGGTCTTGAAAACCGACAGGCGGGTCATACCGCGCGGGGGTTCGAATCCCTCTTCCTCCTCCATTTTTAAAATACACACACGCATAAATTTGAGATTGAATTCGTTGCATTGGTAACGAATTTTTCTTAAACTACCGTGTTCAGAATATTATGAACGCAACTATTAAAGTTACGTTCTTTTTTTATGAATTAAAACCCTCTTGCATAGTCGCAAGAGGGTTTTAATTATTTTCTTAATGCTTCTGTTTGTTCCATAAAGTGTCCAATTCTCCCAATGATTGCTTCTACACTTTCAGGGTTTTGAACGATATCATAGTCGGTAATATTCAAACGAAGTACAGGACATCCATTAAATGAATCAATCCATTTTTCATAGCGTCCATGCATTTCTTCCCAATAGGATATTGGGGTTTGCTGCTCCATTGGACGTCCTCTATCATGAATACGATCAATAATATCATCTAAAGATCCCTCAAGATAAATTAATAGATTGGGATGCGGAAAATATGGTGTCATAACCATTGCCTCAAACAAACTAGTATAGGTTTCATGGTCAACTGGATCCATCGTTCCCTTTTCTTTATGCATTTGAGCAAATATGCCTGTATCCTCATAAATGGATCGATCTTGAATAAATCCACCGCCATATTCAAACATTCTCTTTTGCTCTTTAAAGCGCTCTGCTAAAAAGTAAATTTGTAAATGAAAGCTCCATTTTGAAAAGTCTTCATAAAAACGATCTAAATATGGATTTGAATCAACTTTTTCAAAAGATGTTTTAAAGTGTAATGCATCAGCAAGAGCTTTTGTCATAGTAGATTTGCCTACTCCAACTGTTCCAGCAATTGTTATAACCGCATTAGGAGGAATGCCGTACTTCTCTCTCATATTCATGTTTAAAAACTCCTTCTATGTAATGTTGCATCTATTTTTTCTAAAATTAGTTGTAAGTCTTGTCCATTATTAACAAAGTCAATTTCATCTCCGTTAAACCGAAGAACAGGTACTTCTGGATGTTTTTTTTCAAAATCATCGATGAACATACGATAATCTGCTGCAAGTTGTTGCAAGTAATCTGGGCTTATTTTCTTTTCAAAGTCCCTTCCTCGTAAATTGATTCGGTTAATAAGAACATCTAAGCTAGCATCTAAATAGATTACCATGTTTGGAACAGGCATATCATTCGTTAAAATTTTATAGATTGCTTCATATTTTTCATATTCTACTTCATTTAACGAGCGTTTAGCAAAAATTAAATTTTTAAATATATGATAATCTGCTGTTACTGCTTTCGTTTTTGACAGGTAGTTCTTTTGGATATCACTTAATTGTTTATAACGATTGCAAAGAAAAAACATTTCCGTTTGGAAACTCCATTCTGCAATATCGTCATAAAATTTATCTAAAAAAGGATTTTCATCCACAATCTCTTTTAATAATTCAAATTGATAGTTAGAAGCAATCGCTCTGGCTAAGGAGGTTTTCCCTACCCCTATTGGACCTTCTACAGTTATAAATGGAATGGACATAAACTTTAACCTCGCTCTAATATTTCAAGTCGTGCCCTTTATTTTATCATAGTGAGAAAACGAAAAACAGAGCAAATCCACCTTTCTATACGAAAGGTAAATTTGCTCCTATTTTTTCTTCACACGGAACATTTCATTTAATAAATACCAATTTTGTGGGAAGTCAAAACCACTATGCCAATAGGAGATTCCTAGAAGTTTTAGTTCTTTCAATAATTTAAATTTTGCTTGAATAGATCGTGCATCCTCAAACCATACCTCATGCTCTTTTCCATCCTTCCAATAATGAAAGAAAGGAGCTTGGGCAATTTGATCGTACTCTATTGCTACATTTCGTTCCTTTGCTATTTGGAGAGCTCGCTGAGGGCTTACTGCTTTAGCAAAGGGATTTCCAGGTTTATAGGGAAGCGTCCAGTCATATCCGTATAAATTTTGTCCCATCATAATTTTCCTTGAGTCTATTTCTGTTTTTGCATATTCAAGTACCTTTCGAACTGGTCCTATTGGAGAAACTGCCATTGGTGGTCCTCCACTATAGCCCCACTCATAAGTCATTATTACAACAAAATCTACCACTTCACCGATTGCCCTATAATCGATCGCTTCATACCATTTTCCTTTTAGATCAGCACCCGTTTTTGGTGCAAGACTTGATGAAATCATAAATCCTTTAGCAAATTCTTTTAATCCCTTTAAAAAAGCTACATAGTTTTCTCGGTCCTCTTTAGCAATATATTCAAAGTCGGTATGAATATGTGTTGTTCCTCTAGCATTAGCTTGTGCCACCGCTTGCTTATAAACTGTTTGTTTCACCTGTTCATCCGTAAAAATAGTATGCGCTAATGTATCACTAAATGCTCCATTTTCGATATTTGTTATTACTATTGCCGTCTCAACTTGATGGCTCTTTGCTACATCAGATAATTTACCCCAATTCATCTCTGTCAATGATCCATCTCGTAAAATTTCATACGCAAAAGGCATCAAATACGTTAACCCTGGTGCAGCTTTTTCAACTTGGTCAATTACGTGCTGGGATGGGATTTCTGTATACCACTCTACATATAAGTTTGTTTCAATAATTGGTCTATCTGGGCTTGGAGTAGAAGGTAAAACTAGTGCTTGCCCTATGACTAACACATCGGGGTCTGGTAATTCATTAATAGAGGCAAGCGTTGCCGCATTTGTACCGAAATGCTTTGCTATGGAGTATAAGCTATCTCCACTTTTCACCACATATATCAATCGATCACTCCTTCAAAATACAATATGCAAGAGCTAAATAAAACATGCTACACTAAGGTAAAGGGGTTGATTCAAATTGGATGAACACTATATGAATATAGCGCTAGAAGAAGCTAAAAAAGCTGCACAACTTGGAGAAGTACCAATTGGAGCAGTTATTGTATATAAAAACGAAATTATTGCAAAGGCTTTTAACTTAAGAGAAACTACACAAAATGCCACTACACATGCGGAGCTACTAGCCATTCAAGAAGCTTGTAAGAAGATAGGAAGTTGGAGATTAGAGGAAACGACTTTATATGTCACTCTTGAGCCCTGTCCAATGTGTGCAGGTGCTATTTTGCAATCCCGTATCCCCCGGGTTGTATATGGAGCAAGAGATGTAAAAGCTGGATGTGTAGATTCACTTTATCATCTTTTAAATGACAGTAGGTTTAATCATATGTGTGAAGTATCGGAAGGTATTCTTGCAGAAGAGTGCGGGAATCTTCTTACTCAATTTTTTCGCAATCTACGAGCACAAAAAAAGAACAAGAAACATCTCTAAATAATGTTTCTTGTTCTCCCTATTATTTTATAACTGTTTTTCCACCCATGTATGGAACTAATGCTTCTGGAACTACTACTGTACCATCTGCTTGTTGATAGTTTTCTAATATAGCTGCAACAGTACGTCCAAGGGCAAGTCCACTTCCATTTAAAGTGTGTACATATTCCGGTTTTGCTCCTACTTCTCTTCTAAAGCGAATACCTGCACGTCGAGCTTGGAAATCTTCAAAATTACTGCAAGAAGAAATTTCTTTGTACTCCCCGTAGCTTGGTAACCATACTTCAAGATCGTATTTTTTAGCAGCAGTAAAACCTAAATCTGCTGTACACATATTAAGCACACGATAAGGAAGACCTAATAATTGTAAAACTTTTTCTGCATGACCTGTTAAAAGCTCTAACTGCTCATATGACTCTTCTGGTTTCACAAAACGAACTAACTCTACTTTATTGAATTGATGTTGACGGATTAGTCCTCGCGTATCGCGACCTGCTGAGCCCGCTTCTGAACGGAAGCAAGCACTAAATGCAGCAAATGCTTGTGGAAGTTGTTCTCCCCCTAAAATTTCATCACGATAATAGTTTGTTACAGGTACTTCTGAGGTAGGGATTAAGAAATAATCCTCTTCATTTACTAAAAATGCATCTTCTTCAAACTTTGGAAGTTGCCCAGTCCCTGTTAAGCTCGTACGATTAGCTAAATATGGTGGAAGCATTTCCGCATATCCATGCTCTTCTGAATGTAGATCCATCATGAAGTTTATTAAAGCACGTTCAAGTCTCGCACCTAAACCTAAATAAAATGCAAAGCGACTTCCTGTAACTTTCGCTGCTCGTTCAAAATCAACTATTTTTAAATCTGTTGCAATATCCCAATGGGCTTTTGCTTCGAAATTAAAAGAAGGCACTTCTCCCCATTTACGAATTTCCACATTATCATCTTCAGAATCACCAATAGGAACGCTGTCGTGTGGAATATTTGGAATACGCATCATCATATATTCAAATTTTTCCTCGACATCCCTTAATTCATCATCTAATTTTTTTATTTCATCGCCGACTTCACGCATACGAGCAATTAGGTCATCCGCGTTTTCTTTATTTCTTTTCATTTCTGATATTTTTTGTGAAAACTCATTTCTTTCTGCTTTTAACACTTCTGTTTTTGCAATCAGTTCTCTTCGTTTTTGATCTAATGGCAAGAATTGATCAAACTCTGAAATCTCTTCTCCTCGTTTAGCAAGTTTGGCTTTTACTTCTTCATAATGATCTCTTACAAACTTTACATCTAACATGTTAATTTCCTCCTCAATTTTAATTAAATTTGCCTTGGCATAAAATCTGTGACTTCCGCCAGAGACTTTAACCTCATTCAATAAGCGTATTTATATACACTACTTATACAGTTAAAAACGACAAAAAAGCCCTCATCCCTGTAAAAGGGACGAGAGCTACCCGCGTTACCACCCTGATTGATCCAGCAAAACACCAAATCCACTTGTTCAATAACGGCATTTCAACCGGCAACGACTTACTAAAAGTTCAGTCGAGCAACTCAAAGGATGGATTCGCAAGTGTTTATATCAGCTTACACCAACCGCTGACTCTCTATAAAAAACGTGCTTGCTACTACTTCCTATCATCGTTTTTAAATCATGAAATTACTCATACTTTACTATAGGTTTACTTGTTTTGCAAGCGTTTCCTTTATCATTTCAGTAAAATATGAAGTAATTCGATAATCCTCCGTCAGTTCTGGATGAAAGGAGCAACCAAGTATGTTGTCTTTTTTCACCATTACGATTCTCCCTTCAAAAGTAGCAATTATTTCTACACCATTCCCTATTTCCACAATATGAGGTGCACGTATAAATACTGCTGGAAAATCAGTTGCTATATCTTTAATGTTTAGTTTAGTTTCGAAGCTGTTTACTTGTCGACCAAAAGAGTTACGCTCTACTGCAACATCAAGAGCCCCAATATGTGAAAAATTATACCCTGTAAGATGTTTAGCAAGTAAAATTAGCCCCGCACAAGTGCCGAACATTGGTTTTCCTGCAGCAGCAAATTGTTGAAGAGGAAGAAGCATCTCAAATCGATCAATTAGTTTACGCATCACTGTACTTTCTCCACCTGGAAGGATTATTCCATCTACTAAAGCTAAATCGTTTGTGTTTTTTACAGCTATAGCCTCTGCTCCACATTCTTCAATTGATCTAACATGTTCACTAACTGCTCCTTGAAGAGCTAAAACACCTATTTTCATTATTTTACCACCCTCTATCTTGCATACGTTCTTCTGCAGATAAACGAGAAATTTCAATTCCCTTCATCGGAATTCCTAAGTCTTTTGAAACTTCTACAAGTAATTGATAGTCTTGGTAATGTGTTGTTGCTTCTACAATAGCACGAGCAAATTTCTCTGGGTTTTCTGATTTGAATATTCCTGAACCAACAAATACTCCATCTGCTCCAAGTTCCATCATTAAAGCAGCATCTGCTGGTGTTGCTACACCACCTGCAGCAAAGTTTACAACCGGTAATTTTCCATTATGTTTAATTTGTAACAGAATATCATAAGGAGCTCCTAAATTTTTTGCTTCTGTCATTAGCTCATCTTCGTTCATATGAACGATTTTTCGAACATGTGCATTTACTTTACGTAAATGACGGACAGCTTCCACGATATTTCCTGTTCCTGGTTCTCCTTTTGTACGAAGCATAGAAGCCCCTTCCCCAATACGACGAGCTGCTTCTCCTAAATCCTTGCATCCACAAACGAAGGGGACTGTAAATTCACTTTTACCTATGTGATATTCTTCATCTGCAGGAGTTAACACTTCTGATTCATCAATATAGTCAACGCCCATTGCTTCTAAAATACGAGCTTCTGTAATATGCCCAATACGTGCTTTGGCCATTACTGGAATAGTTACAGCCTCCATTACTTCTTCTATAATTCGTGGATCAGCCATTCGAGCAACACCACCTGCTACACGAATATCTGATGGTACACGCTCTAATGCCATCACTGCTACTGCACCTGCTGCTTCAGCAATTCTTGCTTGTTCTGCATTGATAACGTCCATAATAACGCCACCTTTTTGCATTTCAGCCATTCCTCGTTTTACTCGATCTGTCCCTGTTAAGTTTATCGTCATTATTATTCCCCTCCATATTCCTTTATGAATGTAGTATAATAAAAAAAGTGACCATTTTAAAAGTGTCAAAACTTATTTGAATGAAGGGGTCAGATTGACAATGAAAATGGATTCTCTTATGTTTCAACTAGAAAAAGATGCTCAAACACCTTTATACGAGCAACTTTACAATGAGATTAAAGGAGCAATAATAGACGGAACTATCAAAGAAGGAGCTAAACTACCTTCAAAAAAAAAGTTGGCAGAGTACTTGGCAATTAGTCAAACAACCATTGAATTTGCTTATAGTCAGCTAGTGGCAGAAGGTTTTATTTCTTCCGAAGCAAGGAAAGGCTTTTATGTTCAAAACTTAGAAGAATTAGCACTTATAGAAAAAGAATCTCCTGTTATAGTTATGGAAGAAAAAGAGATGGATGCAATTTCTATCGATTTTTCTCCTGGTAAAATTGATACTGAGTCATTTCCATTTTTCGTCTGGAGAAAATTTTCCAAAGAAATAATTAA
Source organism: Psychrobacillus syltrankelensis (assembly GCF_055454035.1). NCBI lineage: Bacteria > Bacillati > Bacillota > Bacilli > Caryophanales > Bacillaceae > Psychrobacillus > Psychrobacillus syltrankelensis. The sequence goes on from NZ_CM144227.1 coordinate 2,540,421, forward strand.
TGATATGAACAAAGACTTTCTTCAACTTGGACATCCGCAAGGTGATTATGTATTAAGACAACAAATCTCCTCTTATTTATATCAATCACGTGGTGTAAAGTGTACACCTGAACAAATTATTCTTGGATCTGGAACAGAGCAATTAATGCCTTTAATCATTCGTTTACTAGGCAAAGAAGCTATATATGGAATTGAAAACCCTGGGTATCCACTTACTCACCATTTATTTCTAGACGATAAGCAAAAATCTATTCCAATTTCTGTAGATTCAGAAGGTGCTGTGGTATCTAAATTGGATGATACAAACGCAACAGTCATGTATGTAACACCTTCACATCAATTTCCTACAGGGGCTGTTCTTTCTGCCACTCGGCGAAGTCAGCTTTTATCTTGGGCTTATCAGCAAGATAATCGATATATTATAGAAGACGATTACGATAGTGAGTTTAGATACACAGGTAGACCAATCCCTTCTTTACAAGGAATTGATCAAAATCAACGCGTCATTTATTTAAGTACGTTTTCTAAATCATTAATGCCCTCTTTACGAATTGCATATGCCGTTTTACCTGAATCTCTAATCATCCAATACAAGCAAAAGTTTTCTTACTACGCCGCTACTGTTCCACGTATGGATCAGCAAATATTAACCAAGTTTATGGATTCAGGTCATTTTGCAAAGCATTTAAATAAAATGAGAAAAATTTATAAAAAAAAGTTAGAAATTGTAACAAAAACTATAGCTAACTTTAATCCAATTGTTACTATCTCCGGTGAACAATCCGGGATGCATATTTTATTAACAATCCGTACTTGTAAAAGAGAAGAAGAGTTGATAGCACTTGCTAGACAATCCGGAATTAGAGTATATGGTCTTCGGGAGTATATAACTGGGGATTTGGAAAATACTTCTGATCCTCAAATAGTTCTAGGTTTTGGGGGTATAGATACTAATGATATCCCGTCCTCCATAAACGCATTAATAAATGCATGGGAAATAAGAAAAACGTAAACGTCCTTTAAATGCATCCTGTCCTCACCGTTTCCAGAGTACTTTGGAAGATACATTGGCTACATTATTACCGTTAGAGTAACTGTAGAAATACCGTTGATTTCCAATATAGAGGAGAAAACCTGTACATGTAATAGTAATTAAAAAACCATAAATCTTAGGTTCATGGCACAAAAATTAAGATACTTTCTTGGCTTCTAAGAAAAGAAAAACACCGTAAACTCATTTAGAGATTACGGTGTTTTCATTTTAAAATAGACCGCCAACAAAATCAGTTGTACTATGCCATAAGTTGCCGAAGAATTTCCCAATTCCCTTAAACATTAAAATAATCCAACTAGCTCGATCAACATCTTCTGTTGTCACTACATTTACTTGTGTTGCTTTATCAGTAATATAACCATAGTCTGTTCCCTCTGTCTTTTCGAGATGAACTGTACCAACTACAGTACCTTTTTTAACTTCTGCCTCTAAAGCTTTTTCTTTAGGTGTAAAAATTGGCTTGTACTGATCTTTTTCACTTGTTTTAATAACCATTGAAATTGGATCTTTTACTGCAATCTTAACTGAATCTTTTTTTCCTTTTTCAACTGGAAGTGTTTCATTTTTAGGGATTTTATAACCTGCTGGTATTACTTCTGTTTTAGAAAATTGTGCAAACCCATAGTCAAATAATGCTCTTGCTGCATCAAATCGAGCTTTATAAGAACCAACTCCATTTGCATCTACAGCCTTCATCACAACTGCAATAACACGCATTCCATTTCTTGTAGCTGTTCCCGTAAAACAATGTCCTGCAAATTCTGTTGTACCTGTCTTTAATCCATCTACACCTTCGTATTGGTAAACTAATCCCGGTAGCATCCAATTCCAGTTGCTCATCTCAATTGCATCCGAAGTCCCTGCACGAAACGTTTTTTTAGGGATCTTCGTCGTTTCTAATACTTCGGGATAATCCTTCATTAATCTGTAAGCAAGAGTCGCTACTGATTTAGCTGGCATAACATTTTCATCATTATCACCTGAATTAGCTGGATACATGCCTTGTAAATCTGCATTATTCAAACCTGTTGAATTGACAAATTTATAACCTTTTAGACCTATTTCTGCTGCTTTATCATTCATTAACTTTACAAAGTTTTCTTCTGTTCCTGCAATAGTCTCTCCTATAGCTATTGTTGCCGCATTTGCAGAGTATATTGCCATTGCTTCATAAAGTTCACGAATTGAATAGCTACCATCTTGACGAAGAGGTACATTACTTAATCGTCGATCTTGAGAAATTTTGTATGTATAATCTGTAACAAGATATTGTTGATCCCAAGATATTTTTCCTTCTTTAATCGCTTCAAATAATAAATACTCTGTCATCATTTTAGTCATACTTGCAATACCTAAAGGTGCATCAGCATTCTTCTCATATAAAATTTTACCTGTATCGGCGTCAACTAATATCGCAGCATCGACATTTAAATTCAAACTTTCCTCAGCTTTTGTAACAGTCGGTATCCCACATATAACTGAAACAAGAAACATAGGAAGTACTAGCCTTTTAATCATTGATGTCATCCAAACTTTCTTCACTACTGTACCCCCACTATAAGTTTATTCAATGCCCATTTTAACACACTTTGTTACACCATAGCACTATCGACAAAAAAAGCACCCATTTTGCCTATATAAAGACGTTAAATGGGTGCAAAAAGTTCGTAATATGTTACTTATGATATGGAATAGTTAGGTGCTTCTTTCGTAATTTGCACATCATGTGGATGACTTTCTCTTAAACCTGCACCTGTCATTCGAATGAATTGAGCATTTTCACGTAAGTCCTGTAAATCTTTTGTTCCACAATACCCCATACCAGCGCGAACTCCACCAAGTAGTTGGTGAACGGTATCTGCAAGTGGCCCTTTGTATGGAAGACGACCTTCAATTCCTTCCGGCACTAACTTTTTCGCTTCTTCCTGGAAATAACGATCTTTCGAACCTTTTTCCATAGCTGCAATTGACCCCATACCACGGTACGTCTTAAAGCGTCTACCTTGGAAGATTTCTGTCTCTCCAGGACTTTCGGTTGTACCTGCAAGTAAGCTTCCTAGCATTACAACATGTCCACCTGCAGCAAGAGCTTTAATAATATCACCTGAGTACTTAATTCCACCATCTGCAATTATTGTTTTTCCAACTTTTCGGGCTTCAGTCGCACAATCATATACCGCAGTAATCTGTGGTACACCAACACCAGCTACAACACGAGTCGTACAAATAGATCCTGGACCAATACCTACTTTTACAACATCTGCCCCAGCTTCAAATAAAGCTCGTGTTGCTTCACCAGTCGCTACATTTCCAGCAATAATGTCTAAATCAGGATATGCTTCACGAATACTCTTGACAGTGTCCATAACACCTTGTGAATGCCCATGTGCCGTGTCAATTACAATAACATCTACTTGTGCTTGAACAAGCTTTTCAATACGGTGCATTGTATCTTTTGTAACTCCGACAGCAGCACCAACTAGCAATCGTCCATGTTGGTCTTTTGCTGCATTAGGAAATTCAATAACTTTTTCAATATCTTTAATTGTAATTAAACCTTTAAGAACACCATCTTCATCTACAATTGGTAATTTTTCAATTTTATATTGTTGTAAGATTTTCTCTGCATCTTCTAAAGTAGTACCAACTGCAGCAGTTATTAACTTTTCTTTCGTCATTACTTCATCAATTATTAAAGAATAATCTTGAATGAAACGTAAATCCCGATTTGTAATAATTCCAACTAACTTTTGTTCTTCTTCATTATTTACAATTGGAACACCAGAAATTCTGTATTTTCCCATTAAATGTTCCGCATCATATACTTGATGAGTTGGAGTTAAGAAAAAAGGATCCGTAATAACACCATTCTCAGAACGCTTAACCGTTTCTACTTGTTCAGCTTGTTCTTCAATACTCATGTTTTTATGAATAATACCAAGACCACCTTGACGAGCCATTGCAATTGCCATTTTTGCTTCGGTAACAGTATCCATACCAGCACTAATCATAGGTATGTTCAATTTGATTTTTGGGGTTAATTGAACAGACAAATTTACGTCTTTTGGTAACACTTCCGACTGTGCTGGAACTAGTAAAACATCATCAAACGTTAAACCTTCTTTTTGAAATTTAGACTCCCACATTTTCCTAATTTCCTCCTCTATAAGTGAATATTATTGTAAGGTTATCAGCGCCACGGCACACTGTCAAGAACCAGGAAGTAAAAAAAGTATTCGAACTTTTCTATTAAAGAAGTTTTTTTATAACTTCTTCGATTTTTAAAGGAGATGTCTGAGGTGCATATCTGTCTACCACTTTTCCTTCCTTATTAATAAGAAACTTTGTAAAATTCCATTTGATTGATCCCGATAAAAATCCTTTTTTCTCAGTTACTAAATATTGAAACAGTGGATGCGCATTTTTCCCTTTAACATTTATTCTTTTAAACATTGGGAATGTTACTCCATGATTTAACTGGCAATATTCCATTGTACTTTCCATATCATCAAATTCTTGGTTATTAAATTGGTTACAAGGAAATCCAAGTATAATTAGACCCTCTTCCTTATAGGTTTCGTACAATTTTTGTAGATCGGTAAACTGTGGTGTAAAACCACAATGACTAGCAGTATTAACAATAATCATTATCTTTCCTTTGTATTCATGTAAAGAAACTTCTTCTCCTTTATTATTCGTAACAGTAAAATCGTAAACTGTATTCATTTTTTTCTCCTTTTTAATTTATTTTTACCTAATTTCTTTCTCTTAATAAACATAAGAACCATATTTGATAAAAATGAATTAGAATCTTATTGCTGCCTCTTAATTTAGAATTTCATAGATAACGAATTCTAAACTAGCCCTCAGAAAAACGCGAGCGGTCCTTTAAGTACATCTTATCTTCTCTATTTCTAGAGTGCTTTGGACGAAACATTGGCTACACTATTACCGTTATAATTTTGGAACGTGAAGTGACTGCGTCACTTCACGATTCACTTTTTTTGGTAATCTTGTGGCAGATGTTTGTCCGTCGCCCTCTTGGAATTCGTGAGGACATGATGCGTTTGGTTTGGATAATTAGAGAAAAAATACTTTCCTACTCTTTTAAATGCGGACGAAGATACAATTTCGTCCGCTTATGCTTTCTATATCAATGGATATTATCTAATTTTCTTGACTACCACCTACTCTAATCATGCACCAACTGATTCAAGTATACTTTGTACTGTAAAAGGAAAAACTATCAAGATCAAGCACTTGAAAGTATACTATGAAGCCTTAATATTACTAGATTCCTAGCATCCAAGATTCTTATACTATCTCTTCAAAAAAGTACATCCCCTAAGAATAAGGTTAAGAATTATTTCTCTCAGCATACATTGAATTAATATTTACTACAACTTTAAATGATCCAAGATCTGCTATCATGTTAATAAGTTTTTAATCATAAAACAATCCATAGTTCGAGACCAGATGAACCAGAGGCAAGAACAATTTTCACAAAAAGAGTTGTCTCTTGTAAAATGAAATCTTTCAATTTATAAAGCAAATCTAAAACTAATTATCACATTTGGATGATTAAACTTGTAAAAAGTCACTAACGATTTTAGTGCCTTGTGACTTCCTACTCTCACAGGGAGAAACACAACTACCATCGGCATTAAAGCTAACTCCTGTGTTTTGTTTGCGAAAGCAGAGGGATGGCAGATTATCGCGAATTTTATTTAATTAAAACAAAAAAAGTCGCTACCGATTATTCGGTAACGACTTTTTATAGTGCCTAGCGACGTCCTACTCTCACAGGGGGAAACCCCCAACTACCATCGGCGCTGAAGAGCTTAACTTCCGTGTTCGGTATGGGAACGGGTGTGACCTCTTCGCCATCATCACTAGACTGTTTGGCTTTCAATACACATCGTACTTCTTCGTCAACTTCATTCGTTCGGTCAGTCACGTACTTGAGTACGCTCCTTTCCTCTCTCAATCGTTTCCTCGAATTACTCGTGTCTTGAAACCCTCTTACTTGAGCGCTTGTTCACTCAAAACTGGATAAAAGACATTGGAATATTCAAATTCTATTTGGTTAAGTCCTCGATCGATTAGTATTCGTCAGCTGCACGTGTCGCCACGCTTCCACCCCGAACCTATCTACCTCATCGTCTTTGAGGGATCTTACTTACTTGCGTAATGGGAAATCTCATCTTGAGGGGGGCTTCGTGCTTAGATGCTTTCAGCACTTATCCCGTCCACACATAGCTACCCAGCGATGCTCTTGGCAGAACAACTGGTACACCAGCGGTGTGTCCATCCCGGTCCTCTCGTACTAAGGACAGCTCCTCTCAAATTTCCTACGCCCACGACGGATAGGGACCGAACTGTCTCACGACGTTCTGAACCCAGCTCGCGTACCGCTTTAATGGGCGAACAGCCCAACCCTTGGGACCGACTACAGCCCCAGGATGCGATGAGCCGACATCGAGGTGCCAAACCTCCCCGTCGATGTGGACTCTTGGGGAGATAAGCCTGTTATCCCCGGGGTAGCTTTTATCCGTTGAGCGATGGCCCTTCCATGCGGAACCACCGGATCACTAAGCCCGTCTTCGACCCTGCTCGACTTGTAGGTCTCGCAGTCAAGCTCCCTTCTGCCTTTACACTCTTCGAATGATTTCCAACCATTCTGAGGGAACCTTTGGGCGCCTCCGTTACACTTTAGGAGGCGACCGCCCCAGTCAAACTACCCGCCTGACACTGTCTCCTACCCGGGTTACGGGTATGGGTTAGAATTTCAATACAACCAGGGCAGTATCCCACCGACGCCTCCTCCGAAGCTGGCGCTCCGGGCTCTAAGGCTCCTGCCTATCCTGTACAAGTTGCACCAAAATTCAATATCAAGCTATAGTAAAGCTCCACGGGGTCTTTCCGTCCTGTCGCGGGTAACCTGCATCTTCACAGGTACTATAATTTCACCGAGTCTCTCGTTGAGACAGTGCCCAGATCGTTACGCCTTTCGTGCGGGTCGGAACTTACCCGACAAGGAATTTCGCTACCTTAGGACCGTTATAGTTACGGCCGCCGTTTACTGGGGCTTCAATTCGCACCTTCGCTTGCGCTAAGCACTCCTCTTAACCTTCCAGCACCGGGCAGGCGTCAGCCCCTATACTTCACCTTACGGTTTTGCAGAGACCTGTGTTTTTGCTAAACAGTCGCCTGGGCCTATTCACTGCGGCTCTTCTAGGCTATACACCCAAAAGAGCACCCCTTCTCCCGAAGTTACGGGGTCATTTTGCCGAGTTCCTTAACGAGAGTTCTCTCGCTCACCTTAGGATTCTCTCCTCGACTACCTGTGTCGGTTTGCGGTACGGGCACCTATCACCTCGCTAGAGGCTTTTCTTGGCAGTGTGAAATCAGGAACTTCGGACTAAGTCCTCGCCATCACAGCTCAATGTTATAGAGTGCGGATTTGCCTACACTCACACCTTACTGCTTGGACGTGCATAACCAACAGCACGCTTACCCTATCCTTCTGCGTCCCCCCATTACTCAAACGGTGGTTTGGTGGTACAGGAATATCAACCTGTTGTCCATCGTCTACGCCTATCGGCCTCGACTTAGGTCCCGACTAACCCTGAGCGGACGAGCCTTCCTCAGGAAACCTTAGTCATACGGTGGATGGGATTCTCACCCATCTTTCGCTACTCATACCGGCATTCTCACTTCTAAGCGCTCCACCAGTCCTTCCGGTCTGACTTCAACGCCCTTAGAACGCTCTCCTACCACTGATACCATAGGTATCAATCCACAGCTTCGGTGATTTGTTTAGCCCCGATACATTTTCGGCGCAGCGTCACTCGACCAGTGAGCTATTACGCACTCTTTAAATGATGGCTGCTTCTAAGCCAACATCCTGGTTGTCTAAGCAACGCCACATCCTTTTCCACTTAACAAATACTTTGGGACCTTAGCTGGTGGTCTGGGCTGTTTCCCTCTTGACTACGGATCTTATCACTCGCAGTCTGACTCCCAAACATAAATCATTGGCATTCGGAGTTTGTCTGAATTCGGTAACCCGGGATGGGCCCCTAGTCCAAACAGTGCTCTACCTCCAAGATTCTAACGTTTGAGGCTAGCCCTAAAGCTATTTCGGAGAGAACCAGCTATCTCCAGGTTCGATTGGAATTTCTCCGCTACCCACACCTCATCCCCGCACTTTTCAACGTGCGTGGGTTCGGACCTCCAGTAAGTGTTACCTTACCTTCATCCTGGACATGGGTAGATCACCTGGTTTCGGGTCTACGACCACATACTCATTCGCCCTATTCAGACTCGCTTTCGCTGCGGCTCCGTCTTCTCAACTTAACCTTGCATGTAATCGTAACTCGCCGGTTCATTCTACAAAAGGCACGCCATCACCCATTAACGGGCTCTGACTACTTGTAGGCACACGGTTTCAGGATCTATTTCACTCCCCTTCCGGGGTGCTTTTCACCTTTCCCTCACGGTACTGGTTCACTATCGGTCACTAGGTAGTATTTAGCCTTGGGAGATGGTCCTCCCAGATTCCGACGGAATTTCACGTGTTCCGCCGTACTCAGGATACACTCAAGAGAGAATGAACTTTTGACTACGGGGCTTTTACCCTATCCTGCGGACCTTTCCAGATCGCTTCGTCTAGCTCATTCCTTTGTAACTCTATATAGAGTGTCCTACAACCCCAAGAGGCAAGCCTCTTGGTTTGGGCTCTTCCCGTTTCGCTCGCCGCTACTCAGGGAATCGATTTTTCTTTCTCTTCCTCCAGGTACTTAGATGTTTCAGTTCCCTGGGTTTGCCACAGATGCGCTATGTATTCACGCAAATGTACTGCTCCATTACGAACAGTGGGTTTCCCCATTCGGAAATCTCCGGATCAAAGCTCACTTACAGCTCCCCGAAGCATATCGGTGTTAGTGCCGTCCTTCTTCGGCTCCTAGTGCCAAGGCATTCACCGTGCGCCCTTATTAACTTAACCATTCGGCTTCCAATCCACTGCTTGTGTCTTGAAATCCTCAAAAATAGTAGTTAAAAGTACTACACAAAAAATAATCACAAATGTGATTACAAATTGAATTTCTTGAATTTGTTTCTTTCAATGTCGTTTTATCCAGTTTTCAAAGAACAAGAGTTAAAGCTGTTGAATCTTCATATAAAATGAACATTCAAAACTGAACTGCAAAACGTTAAGATACAGATAAAAATCTGTATTCCGATATTATCCTTAGAAAGGAGGTGATCCAGCCGCACCTTCCGATACGGCTACCTTGTTACGACTTCACCCCAATCATCTGTCCCACCTTCGGCGGCTGGCTCCCGTAAGGGTTACCCCACCGACTTCGGGTGTTACAAACTCTCGTGGTGTGACGGGCGGTGTGTACAAGGCCCGGGAACGTATTCACCGTGGCATGCTGATCCACGATTACTAGCGATTCCGGCTTCATGTAGGCGAGTTGCAGCCTACAATCCGAACTGAGAACGGTTTTATGGGATTAGCTCACCCTCGCGGGGTTGCGACCCTCTGTACCGTCCATTGTAGCACGTGTGTAGCCCAGGTCATAAGGGGCATGATGATTTGACGTCATCCCCACCTTCCTCCGGTTTATCACCGGCAGTCACCTTAGAGTGCCCAACTGAATGCTGGCAACTAAGATCAAGGGTTGCGCTCGTTGCGGGACTTAACCCAACATCTCACGACACGAGCTGACGACAACCATGCACCACCTGTCACCGCTGTCCCCGAAGGGAAAGATCTATCTCTAGAACGGTCAGCGGGATGTCAAGACCTGGTAAGGTTCTTCGCGTTGCTTCGAATTAAACCACATGCTCCACCGCTTGTGCGGGCCCCCGTCAATTCCTTTGAGTTTCAGTCTTGCGACCGTACTCCCCAGGCGGAGTGCTTAATGCGTTAGCTGCAGCACTAAGGGGCGGAAACCCCCTAACACTTAGCACTCATCGTTTACGGCGTGGACTACCAGGGTATCTAATCCTGTTTGCTCCCCACGCTTTCGCGCCTCAGCGTCAGTTACAGACCAGAAAGCCGCCTTCGCCACTGGTGTTCCTCCAAATCTCTACGCATTTCACCGCTACACTTGGAATTCCGCTTTCCTCTTCTGTACTCAAGTCCCCCAGTTTCCAATGACCTTCCACGGTTGAGCCGTGGGATTTCACATCAGACTTAAAGGACCGCCTGCGCGCGCTTTACGCCCAATAATTCCGGACAACGCTTGCCACCTACGTATTACCGCGGCTGCTGGCACGTAGTTAGCCGTGGCTTTCTAATGAGGTACCGTCAAGGTACGAGCAGTTACTCTCGTACTTGTTCTTCCCTCACAACAGAGTTTTACGATCCGAAAACCTTCTTCACTCACGCGGCATTGCTCCATCAGACTTTCGTCCATTGTGGAAGATTCCCTACTGCTGCCTCCCGTAGGAGTCTGGGCCGTGTCTCAGTCCCAGTGTGGCCGATCACCCTCTCAGGTCGGCTACGCATCGTCGCCTTGGTGAGCCGTTACCTCACCAACTAGCTAATGCGCCGCGGGCCCATCCTGTAGTGACAGCCGAGACCGTCTTTTAACATTTCCACATGTGAGGAAATGGATTATTCGGTATTAGCCCCGGTTTCCCGGAGTTATCCCAATCTACAGGGCAGGTTGCCCACGTGTTACTCACCCGTCCGCCGCTAAATCAGAAGAAGCAAGCTTCTTCATCATTCGCTCGACTTGCATGTATTAGGCATGCCGCCAGCGTTCGTCCTGAGCCAGGATCAAACTCTCCATAATAGAGAACTTAAAAAGCTCATTTTGTTTTGCTGGCATCATCATTAAATGATGTCATTTTTGTTTTGCTATCAAACTAACAAGTTAGTCTTTCAAGCTGTATGTCTTAACGTTTTGCATGTTCAGTTTTCAATGTTCATGTTGTCGACTTGTTTTGACGACTTCTCTATAATATCAAGTTTTGATAAGTATGTCAACACCTTATTGAAATAAAATATAAAACTCTTTCCCTTTTATAAATAATGGAGGAAAGAGCCGAATATAGTTATATAACTGTTTCTATATATACATTCCGATTTGCTGCCAAATCAATTATTTGACCAGTATCTATTAATCTAATCATTGGTCGAAAAGGTGAATCTCTGTGAACAAATACTACCTCTCCTTTATCTCCATTAGATAAAAGAACACGAGTAGAAATAGGTAAAGCTCCTATTAATGAAATCAGAGCATTAACTACTTCAATGCTATATTTACCAAACTCTTCCTCTTTAATCATTTCCAAAACTTTGAATGAAGAGCTTTTTGCTCGATATATTCTTTCACATGTCATGGCATGGAAAACATCTGCTACAGCAATTATTTGTGAAATGATTGAAATGTTATTCATTTTTTCGCCTTTCGGATAACCGCTACCATCCAATCTTTCGTGGTGTTGAAAAATAGCAATTTTCATTTCAGGCTTTAATAATGGGCTATCTTTAATCATTTGAAGACTATAAATCGTATGTTTCTTTATCTCCGAAAAGTCTGCTTCAGTTAAATAAGATTTCTTTTCTCTTATTTTCTTATCCACTTTTGCCATCCCGATATCCGCCATTAAACCTGCAGTCGCTATCTGAATCAACTGTCCGTCTGAATACCCCAATTTTTTAGCTATTGCACCAGATAGTATCCCAACAGCTATGGAATGGTGAGAAATATACCTTTCTATAGAAGAGTAATTATTTAGATGGAAAAAGATCTGCCTTTCTGCAGTTGCTCTTTCTACTAAGGGTATTATAATATTACGTAACTTTGCTACATCAACTTTCATACCAGATTCCCATGAATTGAATTCCTTTTGGTAATTCGTTACGGCATCATTATATAAGTGAACAAAATCTGATTTAGTTTCTGTTATTTTTTCTTTTTTTGTTTCATTTACTTTTTCGTTGTTCAATTTACTTATTATTTCTTCTTCTGATCTATTAAATTGATTATCTATAGCTATTGGTACTTTATTTATATTAAAAGCTTGTAGTACTTGAATATGTTCCCTTGTTAGTCTTGTATCTTTGCGAATAATAGGTGTCTTGGTATTAACCAAGATATCTTCTGCAATAGTGCTGCCTAATCTTAACTCTTCTAAATTCTCCAATGTAAATTCCATTGTGTGTCCTCCTTCCTCTCTGTTTTTTCTTAATTATACCAAATATTCATTTTATATATATGTAAAAAAAACTCTTAGGCAAATATATTTACCTAAGAGTATCTTCTTTTTATTCTTCTATATCTTCTATTATTGATCCATCTATTTCATCTGAAGAAATTTCATCTACTATTTCTTCATCTTCTTCTTTTTCTACTTTTGCCACGGTAGCAATTAATTCTTCGTCCGCTAATCTCATTAATCGAACACCTTGAGTACTTCTTCCAGTTACTGAAATATCGTTTACATCCATACGTATAAGCATGCCGTTTATCGTAATTAACATTAAATCTTCGGTTCCATCAACTGCCTTAACTGCAGATAAAGGACCGTTTTTATCTGTAATTTGACAAGTTTTTACACCCATTCCACCACGACTCTGTAAGCGATATTCTGATTCTGGTGTACGTTTACCATAACCATTCTCTGTGACAACAAGGATTTCTTGATCTGGTTCGATAATTTCCATTCCTACTACGAAATCATCATCTTTTAAGCGAATACCTCTTACTCCACTAGCTGTTCTACCCATAGAGCGGATATCAAGTTCTTCGAATCTAACTAATTTACCTTGACGTGTTCCAATAATGATTTGCTTAGTTCCATCCGTTAAACGTACAGCAATTAACTCATCATCTTCACGTAAAGAAATGGCAATTAATCCATTTGCTCTAATATGTGCAAAACCAGACACAGGCGAGCGTTTAGTTACACCTTGTTTTGTTGTGAAAATAAAATAGTTATCTTCCTCGAAAGATGCCATTGGAATCATTGCAGTTACCTGTTCATCTTTTTCAATACCAAGCAGATTAACAAGTGGCAATCCTTTCGCTGTCCGACCATACTCTGGAACTTCAAATCCTCTTGCACGATACACTTTACCTTTATTTGTGAAAAACAGAATTGTATCATGGGTCGAAGTGTACAATAAATGTTCTACGAAGTCATTTTCATTCGTACCCATTCCTTGAACTCCACGTCCTCCACGTTTTTGGCTTTTGTACGTATTTGCAGGTAAACGTTTAATATAACCTTTATTTGTTAAAGTAAGAACGGAATTCTCCACTGGAATCAAGTCTTCATCTTCTAAAACTTCTGCTCCACCTGCAACTATTTCTGTTCTTCGCTTATCACTATAACGGTCTTTAATTTCTGTAATCTCTTCTTTAATTATCTCAAGTATTCTATATTCATTAGCTAAAATAAACTTCAATTCATCTATTAATTTCACTAGTGCACTATACTCGTCTTCAATTTTGTCACGTTCTAAACCTGTTAAACGTTGCAAGCGCATATCTAAAATTGCTTGTGCTTGTCGTTCTGACAAATTGAATTTCTCCATTAATCCATTTTTTGCTTCTTCACCAGTTCTAGAGCCTCTAATTAAAGCAATAATTTCATCTATGTGATCTAAAGCAATGCGTAAGCCCTCTAAAATATGAGCTCGATCCTCTGCTTTATTTAGTTCGAATTGGGTGCGACGTCGAATAATTACTTTTTGATGCTCTAGATAATAGTAAAGCATTTCTTTAATATTCAATACTTTAGGTTGGTTATCAACCAGTGCAAGCATATTGACACCGAAGCTAGATTGTAATGCAGTTTGTTTATATAAATTATTTAGCAATACATGAGAATTAGCATCTTTTCTAACCTCAATTACAATTCGCATTCCATTTCGGTCGGATTCATCTGCTAAATGTGTAATACCATCTATTTTTTTATCACGAACTAATTCTGCAATTTTCTCGATTAAACGGGCTTTATTTACTTGGTAAGGTAATTCAGTAACAATAATTACTTCTTTACCACTAGATTTTTGTTCAATTTCAACTTTTGCTCGTATTAATACAGAACCTCTTCCTGTCTCATAGGCACGACGGATACCGCTTCTACCTAAAATAATCCCACCGGTAGGAAAGTCAGGACCAGGAATAATGGTCATTAACTCATCAATTGTAATTGCAGGATTCTCAGATAAAGCTAATACTCCATCAATTACTTCTCCTAAATTATGAGAAGGAATATTTGTTGCCATCCCAACAGCAATTCCTGAAGCTCCGTTTACAAGTAGATTTGGATATCTACTTGGTAAAACAACAGGTTCTTTTTCTTGTCCATCATAGTTATCTTTATAATCAATCGTATTTTTATTGATATCACGTAATAATTCTAAAGCTATTTTAGACATTCGTGATTCGGTATAACGCATGGCCGCTGCTCCATCACCATCTACGGATCCAAAGTTACCATGACCATCGACTAACATATAACGATAACTAAAATCTTGCGCCATACGTACCATTGCCTCATAAATAGAAGAGTCACCATGCGGATGATATTTTCCCATTACATCTCCAACAATACGGGCAGACTTCTTATGAGGTTTATCCGGTGTATTTCCCAACTCCTGCATACCATATAAGATTCGACGATGAACAGGTTTTAAACCATCGCGAACATCTGGTAATGCACGGGATACAATTACGCTCATTGCATAATCAAGGAAAGATGTTCTCATTTCTTGACTAATATTAATCCCTTTAACACCTTTATTCGGCATTTCCGACATTCTCAAGACCTCCAGTCACACACTTACTTAAATATCTAAATTTTTAACATATACTGCATTTTCTTCGATAAATAGACGTCTTGGCTCTACTTCCTCACCCATTAACTGTTCAAATACGGCATCTGCCTCCATGGCATTGTCTAAGTTAATTTGAAGTAATGTGCGAACGTCTGGGTCCATAGTTGTTTCCCATAGTTGAGTTGCATCCATTTCCCCAAGTCCTTTATATCGTTGAATATTTGGTTTAGAAGTTTTCGGTAAACGGTCTAAAATTTCTTTAAGTTGCTCATCGTTATAGCAATATTCAATATGTTTACCTTGTTTCACTTGATATAAAGGTGGTTGAGCAGCATAAACATAACCAGCTTCAATTAATGGACGCATGAAACGGAAAAAGAAAGTAAGCAATAATGTTCGAATATGTGCACCATCTACATCCGCATCTGTCATAATAATAATTTTATGGTAGCGTGCTTTTTCTAGTGTAAATTCTTCACCTATTCCCGTGCCAAGTGCTGTTATCATTGCACGAATCTCAGCGTTCCCAAGAATTCTATCTAAACGTGCTTTCTCTACATTTAAAATCTTTCCGCGTAACGGTAATATTGCTTGGAAATGACGATCTCTTCCTGATTTTGCAGATCCACCTGCTGAGTCACCTTCGACAATATAAAGTTCACTTTCTGCGGGTACTCGTGAAGAACAATCTGCCAGTTTACCAGGAAGGCTTGAAACTTCTAGTGCAGATTTTCTTCTTGTAAATTCACGAGCTTTTTTTGCAGCAACGCGAGCTCTTGCAGCCATTAACCCTTTTTCTACTACCTTTCGAGCAATTTGTGGATTTTCTAATAAGAATCGATCAAATCCTTCTGAAAATAAACTATTTGTAATAGTACTCACTTCTGAGTTACCTAGTTTTGTCTTCGTTTGTCCCTCAAATTGGGGATTGGGGTGTTTAACGGACACGATTGCTGTTAAACCTTCCCTTACATCGTCCCCAGATAAATTAGTATCTGCCTCTTTTAATAGACCATTTTTCCTAGCATAGTCATTTATTACACGAGTGAGGGCCATTTTGAAACCCGACTCATGTGTCCCGCCTTCATACGTATTAATATTATTTGCGAAGGATAATATATTTGATGAGTAACCAGCATTATATTGCATAGCAATTTCAATGGATATTCCATCTTTTTCACCTTCTACAAATATAGCTTCTTCCGTAATAGGTTCTTTTGTTTTATTTAGATCTTCAACGTAGGATTTAATACCGCCTTCATAGAAATATTTAACGGATTTTTCTTGTCCTTCACGTTCATCAGCAATTGTAATAGATAACCCACGATTTAAGTAAGCTAATTCTCTTACACGATGAGCTAAGATATCAAATTCATATACAGTAGTTTCAGTGAAAATTTCCGCATCTGCTTTAAATCTTGTGGTTGTTCCAGTTTCTTCAGAATCTCCAATGATTTCTAACGGAGAATTAACATCACCGCGTTTAAATTTAATACTATGAATTTTTCCATCACGTTTTACATATACTTCTGTAAATTCTGATAGGGCATTTACAACGGAGGCACCAACACCATGAAGTCCACCGGAAACTTTATAGCCCCCACCACCAAATTTACCTCCTGCATGAAGAACGGTCATAATAACTTCGACAGCGGGTTTCCCCATTTTTTCTTGATTACTAACAGGGATTCCACGTCCGTTATCTTCGACTCTAATCCAATTGTCTTTTTCAATTGTGACTATAATATGATCACAATAACCTGCAAGGGCTTCGTCTATACTATTATCAACAATTTCCCACACTAGATGGTGGAGTCCTTTTGAACTGGTAGTACCAATATACATCCCAGGGCGTTTTCTTACAGCTTCTAGTCCTTCTAAAACTTGTATCTGATCAGCATCATATGATGATTCTAATTCTTTTTCTTCCATTGCCAAATTGCTCACCCACTCTTTCATCGCAATAATAGTGAATTTAAACCTGTTAAAGATATTAGGAATTCTTTACTTTTTTATAGACTACTGTTTTGTTTCCACTTCACCATGTTCCACATGAAACATTTGAGCTTGTTGAATCGTTTCATGTGCTAGACCATCTACACTTGTTGTAGTAACAAAGGTTTGCACATCCCCTTGAATGGTATTTAACAAATGCGATTGTCTATAATCATCAAGTTCTGACAAAACATCATCCAGCAATAAAACAGGAGCTTCACCTACCTCCTGTTTTATAAGTTCAATTTCAGCAAGCTTTAAAGATAATGCAGTGGTACGTTGCTGTCCTTGTGATCCATATGTTTGAACATCATAATTATTAACAAAAAACTGAAGATCGTCTCTATGAGGTCCAGTTAGAGTAACTCCTCTATCAAGTTCTCTTCTTTGACTTTCAAATAACTTTTTTTCTAAATAGTCCTTCATTTCACTTTCTGACCATTCCGCATTTATTCCAGAGGTAGTGTGATAGGATACGGTTAACTTTTCTAAACCTCTTGATATACCGAAATGGATTGGTTCTGCCCATTTTTGTAATAGGTCCATAAACTGATATCTTTTTTGAATTACTTTTACTGCAGCATCTATATATTGCTCTGTATATACATCAAACATAACATCGTTTAAAATTGATTTCCCTTGATGTTGTTTTAAAATATGATTTCGTTGTTTTAAAACTTTTTGGAAATGAAGTAAATCATGTAAATAAACAGGGGAAATTTGACCGATTTCCATATCAAGAAATCGTCTTCTAACTTGTGGACTACCTTTTACTAAATATAAATCTTCAGGAGCAAACATTACGACATTTAATTGTCCGATATAATTACTAAGCTTTGTTTGCTCTAGGTGGTTTACTTTTGCCTTTTTTCCTTTTTTCGACAAAACTAATTCCAAAGGTAAACGACCATATTTCTTTTGAATATCACCTTTTATTTTACCATAGTCTGCTTCCCAACGTATTAATTCTTTATCATTAGCTGTTCGGTGTGACTTTGCCATGGATAAAACATAGAGTGATTCCATTAAATTTGTTTTTCCTTGAGCATTTTCTCCAAGTAAAACATTAATTTTAGAGGAAAATTCCAATTGAATTGAATCATAATTACGGTAATCTTTTAACTCTAATCGTTCGATATACATATCAATCCCCGTTCTCTGGTCCAATCATTTGGAATCTTCCTACAGTTGGAATATTCACAATATCCTTATTTCGAAGTTTACGGCCTCTTCGCTGTTCCTCTTCTCCATTTACATAAACGATATTCTCGCTTAAAAACCATTTAGCCATTCCACCAGAACTTATTGTATCTGTCATTTTTAATAATTGACCAAGTGTGATAAATTCTGAGTCAAATCGAATCTCTTCCAAAAATAATTCAACCTCTTCTCATTTTCATTATCCCTTCATTTTACTCTAAATAATCAAATAAGTAAAAAAGATAGTCACTGCAGTGACTATCTCGAAGTTAATATGTTCTTACAGGTAATATTAGTTGCAAAATGGAGTCATCATGTACGGACTTCAAAACAAAAGGTCTCATAGCTCCCGAAAATAATATTTTTATGTCTTGTCCATCAATTGCTTTTAGGGCATCCATCATGTACTTAGCGCTAAAAGATATTTTTAATTCTTCTCCTTCAATTGACTCTGCCAAAATTTGTTCTTCAACATTCCCTATTTCAGGAGAATTGGAGGATACTTCAACAAAACCTTGTCCAATAGTTGAAAAACGAACAACATTATTTCTTTCCTCTCTAGCTAATAATGAGGCGCGATCTATTGCTTGCAACAACGACTTTCCATTTACTAAAATCGTAGTTTTATATTCGCTTGGTATTAATCTCGATGTATCTGGATAATTTCCTTCTAATAATCTTGAATAGAATAATACGTCTTCAGTTTTAAATAAAATTTGTTGTTGGGTCATTACAATTGCTACCTCAGATGAAGTCTCCTCTAAAATTTTATTTAACTCATTTAAACTTTTTCCAGGAATTACGACTGTATATTCTTCTTGAGGTAATTCATTTATAACAGTTTTCCTTCTAGCAAGTCGATGGCTATCTGTTGCTACACAATGAAGTTCACCATCTTTCAGTTGCCAGTTTACACCAGTAAGTACCGGGCGACTTTCAGATGTAGATACTGCAAATACAGTTTCTTTTATAATAGATTTCAATAAATCAGAAGGCATAACAAATTGACGATTTTCCTCGATTTGTGGAAGCAAAGGATATTCAGTTGCATCTAATCCTATTAAGCTAAATTCCGATTTTCCAGATCTAATATGTGTTTGAAACTGATTAGTTACTTCAATTTCTATATCATTTGTAGGTAATTTACGAACAATCTCATTAAAAACTCTTGCTTGTAAAACAATAGAACCTGTTTCTGTGATTCTAATAATTTGTTCCCCGTTTTTTTCTACTGGGATAAATGTTTGGATAGTGATATCTGAGTCACTACCTGTAATATAAAGTCCTTTATTTACAACTTCTAATTTTAGACCAGTTAATATCGGAATAGTTGTTTTGGAACTAACTGCTTTCATTACATCATTTAATCCCTCTAACAATCTATCTCTTGTTATATCGAATTTCATTTTTTTACCTCACTTATATAATTATTATTTATTTAAAAGATTAATAGATATAGTAATAGGGCCTGTGGATTTGTTGATAACTCTCTTTTTCCTTACGCACACTAAACTGTCCACATGTTAATAAGTTGTGTTTAAAACCACTGAGAATCACCTCACTTATCCACAATTACTTTTAACGTCCTAAAATTGATTTTATTTGTTTCACATCATCTTGTAAGTTCAAGTCATCTTTTAGCATTCTAGAAATTTTCTCATGCGCATGTATCACGGTAGTGTGATCACGCCCCCCAAATTCTTCTCCGATTTTAGGTAAAGAGAAATCAGTAAGCTCTCGTGAAAGATACATTGCTACTTGACGAGGAAATGCAATAGATTTAGTACGCTTCTTAGCAGTGAAATCTTCTAGTCTAATATGAAAATGCTCTCCAACAACTTTTTGGATATCTAGAATCGTAATAATTCTTGGACGAGCGTTTGGCATAATATCTTTAAGTGCTTCTGCAGCTAAATCAGGATTAATATCTTTATTTACAAGCGAAGAATATGCAACGACTCTAATTAGTGCACCCTCTAATTCACGGATATTCGAATCAATTTGATTTGCAATATAAGCCATTACTTCGTCTGGTATATCTAAACCATCCGCTCGTGCTTTTTTACGTAAAATAGCAATTCTTGTTTCTAAATCAGGCGGTGCTATATCTGTGATTAAACCCCACTCAAATCTAGAACGAAGGCGGTCCTCAAGTGTAGGAATTTCTTTTGGTGGTCGGTCACTTGAAATAACAATTTGTTTAGATTCTTCGTGTAAAGCATTAAAAGTATGGAAAAATTCTTCTTGAGTTGATTCTTTTCCTGCTAGGAATTGAATATCATCTATTAATAGGACATCAATATTACGATATTTATTTCGAAATTCAATTGTTTTATTATCACGAATAGAGTTAATAAACTCATTCGTAAATTTTTCAGAAGATAAATAAACCACTTTAGCATTTGGATTGTGTTCTTGTACATAGTGACCAATCGCATGCATTAAGTGGGTTTTACCTAATCCTACTCCTCCATAAACAAAAAGAGGATTATATGCTTTAGCAGGAGCTTCTGCCACTGCTAAAGATGCAGCATGAGCAAAACGATTTCCTGAGCCTATTACAAATGTATCGAAAGTATATTTGGAATTTAACATCCCTGGTGAAAAATCTGGTTGATCTCCATGGTTTGCAGGTATTTTAGGACTTGGTACATCAAAATCATCTAAACCTTGATTTTTAGGTACGACAAACGAAATAAGTAGTTCATTGCCCGTTAACTCAGTTAGTATGCCGGCAATTAGATGAACATAATGATTTTCAAGCCAATCTCTTGCAAAGGAATTAGGAGCAGCTATCGTTACAGTTTCTCCATGATATGAAAGTAGTTTAGTTGACTTTAACCAAGTTTCAAAACTCGGTTTAGATGTCTTTTTTTCTACTTCAGAGAGAACTTTAGCCCATAGTTCTTCTAAATGTTCCAATAATCTAATCTCCTTTTTTATGATTAATAAATATGTATAAATAAAATGAGATATACACAAATCCACTATCTGTGGATAAACATTATAAACGGCCGTGGAAAAACTTGTCCACATATTATTAACAGTTGTGGATAATATTTTGGTGTGAAATTCTATTAGAAAAGTAAAACACAAATATCGTATCAAAAAAATGAGGATATTACAAGAGAATAAAGGGTTATCCACAAAAGTAAAATTATTAACAAGCAGAGTTGTCCACAAGGTATGATTATGTTTAAAACATGTTCATAAGCATTGTGGATAATTTTGTTGTTGTTTTTTTTATTAACAGTCTGTAACTTCTACTATTATTAAATATGTGGATAACTTATTGTTCGTAATAATAAAGAATCTAGAAATAGTAATTGACAAAAGGGAGGTATTTTATATATAATATCGGAGACTGTCTAAAGAAGTTTTTAAGATAATCACTCAGGAGGTGTCATATAGATGAAACGTACATTCCAACCAAATAGCCGTAAACGTAGCAAAAATCACGGATTCCGCGCACGTATGAGTACAAAAAATGGTCGCCGCGTAATAGCAGCCCGCCGTGCAAAAGGAAGAAAAGTATTATCAGCATAAGTCCACTGACCATTTCAGTGGTCTTTTTTTCTGTTAAAAAGATTAGTTGGAGCAGGTGAACAGATGAATAACAAACAACGAGTAAAAAAGAATAAAGAGTTTCAGACGATTTTTAAAAAAGGACAATCTTATGCAAATAGACAGTTTGTTGTTTATTGTTTAGAAAAAGAACAAGATTATTTTCGCGTTGGTTTATCTGTCAGTAAAAAAGTGGGGAATGCTGTTGTTCGTAATCGTATAAAGAGATATATACGACAAACCTTCTTAGAATTAAAGGATCAAGTGGATACAAATAAGGACTATATTATTATCGCTAGAAACCCGGCGGCCAAATTAGATTTTCATGAATCAAAGAAAAGTCTTGAACATGTGTTGAAAATAGCAAAGGTTATAAAAAAGAAAAGCTAGTGAAGACTTTCTGTTAAATGGTAATATAGAATGAATATATATTTTTGCTCTAAATAGGGGGAAGAAGGTTGAGAAAAAGATTATCATTACTACTTTTACTCGTAGTAACAATTGCATTACTAGCTGGGTGTTCGGAATTTAAAGAACCGATTTATGTAGACTCTGAAGGCTTTTGGAATCACTATATTGTTTGGCCATTGGTATCAGCAATTACATTCTTTAAAGATTTGCTGGGTACGTATGGTTTAGGTATTATTACAGTAACTATTATTATTCGTCTAGTAATATTACCATTAATGATTAAACAAACAAAAAGCTCTAAAAATATGCAAGAAGTTCAACCAGAATTAAAAAAATTAAAAGAGAAGTACAGTTCAAAAGATGCCGCAACCCAACAAAAATATCAACAAGAAATGATGGCTCTTTTTAAAGAAAGAGGTATTAATCCAGCAGCAGGTTGTTTACCTGTTTTTGTTCAAATGCCAATTCTTATAGGCTTCTATCATGCAATTAGTCGAATGAATAACACGCCTCAAATTGATTTAGGTAGTTTTTTAGGTTTTGCACTAGCAGATCCAAGTATCACATTGGCAATACTTGCAGGTTTAATGCAATTTTTCGTTTTGAGAACTGGTCCAGCAATGGATAATCCTCAAATGAAAATAATGATGTATATCATGCCATTTATGATTATTGGATTCGGTACGGTTTTACCTGCAGCGTTAACATTATATTGGGTTATTGGGAATATTATTTCTATTATTCAAAATTTATTCATTTATAAACCTTGGAATAAACCTAAGGCTGAACCAGTCAAAATAGGAGGGGCAAAAAAATGAATCAGATTACGCAAACTGCACCTACAAAAGAAAAAGCTATAACTGTTGCATTGGAAAAACTTGGATTATCGAAACAAGAAGTTACAATTACAGTATTAGATGAAGGTAAAAAAGGTTTTCTTGGAATTGGAGCTAAACCTGCAGTTGTTCAAGTAACTGTTCTTAAAAAAGAGGAAAAAATTGAAGAAGTTTTACAGTCTCTAGAGATGATTGAAGAATCAATAGATATTAATGTTATTTCTAATATGAATGTTGTGACCCATTCCCAAGGCTCAAATAATCAAGCAATAGAAGAAACGATTGAATATATTCGTGAAATTGCGAAAGAAATGAAGATTGATGATTTAATGATTGAGCAAAAACAAGAAGGTAAATTCATACATCTTCATTTAAATAGTAATAAAGCAGCTTTATTAATAGGTAAACGCGGTCAAACATTAAATGCAATGGAAAATTTAGCTCAGCTTGTTGCAAATAAATATTCTAATTCATTTATTATTATTAAATTGGATGTTGGAAATTACCGTGAGCGTAGACAAGAATCGTTAGAGCAACTTGCAGAACGAATGGCCGATAAAGCAGTACGAACTGGCAACAAAGTAGAGTTTGAGCCAATGTCTTCTTTTGAAAGAAAAATAATTCATAATGCATTATCTGCTCGAGTAGATATCGAAACTTACTCAGTTGGAACTGATCCAAATCGTCATTTAGTTATTGAACCAATAAAATAAGTAAAAACGGATTTTAGCATTTAGCTAAAATCCGTTTTTCTTATGGTATGTTGATAACTTTTGTTCACAGAAATAAAATCTTCTATACTTCTGATTTTTGATGATTTGTGTTATTGTTAGATGTTAGATAGTCATGTTCGTTTTACTTATTCACATGTGGATAAGTAATCATTTGTAAGGAGGTGAACATCAGTGGAATTTGATACAATAGCTGCTATCTCAACTCCATTAGGAGAAGGTGCTATTGCAATAGTTAGACTTAGCGGACCTAATGCAATATCAATAGCAAATAAAATTTTTCGTTCACCAAACGGGAAAAATTTACTAAACCAATTATCACATACTATCCACTATGGGCACTTAATAGATCCAAATTTGGATGAGGTAGTAGAAGAGGTAATGTTATCTTTAATGAAGGGACCTAAAACCTTTACAAGAGAAGACGTTGTAGAGATAAATTGCCACGGAGGTCTTGTAACGGTAAACCGTGTTCTCCAACTAGTTTTGATAAATGGAGCACGACTTGCAGAGCCTGGTGAATTTACTAAACGTGCATTTTTAAATGGACGAATCGATTTATCACAAGCAGAAGCTGTCATGGATTTAATAAGAGCAAAAACAGATAAAGCGATGAATGTTGCTTTAGGACAAATGGATGGCCGATTATCTAGACTTATTAAAACATTGAGGCAAGCACTACTAGAAACCTTAGCACAAGTAGAAGTGAACATTGATTATCCAGAATATGATGATGTAGAAGAAATGACTTTGCCAATGATAATAGAAAAATGTACTTGGGTTAGGGAAGAGATAGACAAACTATTACTCACTTCATCCCAAGGGAAGATTCTTAGAGAAGGACTTTCAACGGCTATTATTGGCAGACCTAATGTAGGTAAGTCATCACTTTTAAATAGTTTAATTCAAGAAAATAAAGCAATTGTTACAGATATAGCAGGAACAACTAGAGATATAATAGAAGAGTATGTTAATGTACGTGGAGTTCCTTTAAAATTAGTAGATACTGCTGGTATTCGTGAAACAGAAGATATTGTTGAACGAATTGGAGTAGAAAAGTCACGGCAAGTTCTAAATGAAGCAGACCTTATTCTTCTAGTTTTAAATAATGCTGAGCAACTTACAGAAGAAGATCGTAAATTATTTGAAGCAATTGAAGGTATGGATTGTATTGTGATTATTAATAAAACAGATCTTTCTACTAAAATTGATATGAATGAAGTAAAACGATTAGCATCAGATAAGCGAGTGGTTACAACTTCTTTACTAAAAGAAGAAGGAGTAGATGAGTTAGAAGAAGCGATCGCTTCTTTATTCTTTGAAGGCTCGATTGAATCATCCGATTTGACATATGTTTCAAATGCACGTCATATCTCTTTGCTTCATCTTGCAAAAACAACCGTAACAGATGCAATTGAAGCAGCAACTGAGAGCGTTCCAGTTGATATTATTCAAATAGATGTGACAAGAACGTGGGAAATATTAGGGGAAATTATTGGAGATACAGTAGAAGAAAGCTTAATTGATCAGTTATTTGCACAATTTTGTTTAGGAAAATAAATTAATTGAGAGGAAGTAACGAACATGCCAAAATTTGAAGCAGGCAAGTTCGATGTGATTGTTGTTGGAGCAGGACATGCTGGTGTAGAAGCAGCACTTGCAGCTGCTAGAATGGGCGTAAAAACGCTTGTTTTAACAATAAATCTTGATATGATTGCATTTATGCCATGTAATCCATCCATCGGAGGACCTGCAAAAGGAATTGTCGTGCGTGAAATAGACGCATTAGGTGGGGCCATGGGAAAAGTAATAGATAAAACACATATACAGATGAGAATGCTTAATACAGCGAAAGGTCCAGCTGTTCGTGCATTAAGAGCACAAGCGGATAAAGTACTGTATCAAAATGAAATGAAACACTTATTAGAAGAGCAAGAAAATTTAACAATTCATCAGGCAGTTGTGGAAGAATTACTAGTGGAAGATGAAAAAATTATTGGTCTAGTAACACAAGTTGGTGCTATTTATCGAGCGGAAACAGTTGTTATTACTACAGGAACTTTTTTACGTGGTGAAATAATCATTGGAGACCTAAAGTATTCAAGTGGACCCAATAATCAACAACCATCTATAAAATTAGCGGATAGTATTCGAAATCTTGGATTTGATTTAGTTCGTTTTAAAACAGGAACTCCTCCTCGTGTAAATAGTAAAACAATCGATTATAGTAAAACAGAAATTCAACCTGGAGATGACGTTCCAAGGGCTTTCAGTTTTGAGACCACTGATTTTATTATGGATCAATTACCATGTTGGTTGACATATACAACAGAAACAACACATCAAATTATTAACGAAAACTTACACTTATCTCCTATGTATTCAGGTATGATTAAAGGTACTGGACCAAGATATTGTCCATCTATTGAAGATAAAATAGTACGCTTTAGTGATAAGCCACGACATCAAATATTTTTAGAGCCAGAAGGTAGAAGTACAAAGGAAGTATATGTGCAAGGACTTTCAACTAGTCTGCCAGAACATGTTCAACGTCGTCTTATTGCTTCAGTTCCGGGACTTGAAAAGGCAGAGATGATGCGTGCGGGCTACGCTATTGAATACGATGCAATGGTTCCAACACAGCTTTGGCCAACACTCGAAACCAAAAAAATAAAAAATTTGTATACTGCCGGACAAATTAATGGGACTTCTGGTTACGAAGAAGCTGCTGGTCAAGGTTTAATGGCTGGAATTAATGCGGCTTTACGAGTACAAAAAAAGGAAGAAAAAGTATTAAGTAGATCAGATGCGTACATCGGAGTTTTAATAGATGATTTAGTTACAAAAGGTACGAATGAACCTTATCGTTTATTAACTTCCCGTGCAGAATATCGCCTATTATTACGTCATGATAATGCAGATTTACGTCTTCTTGAAATGGGATATGAAATAGGGCTTATTCCCCAAGAGCGCTACGATAGATTTTTAGGGAAAAAGCAAAGAATTGAACAGGAACTACACCGTTTGCGTACATTGATGATTAAACCTAATGATGCGACTCAGACTTTAATTCGTAGCGTGGAAGGTAGCGAATTAAAAGATGGTATTCGAGCTGCAGATTTACTGAAACGTACAGAAATGAACTACGATTTAGTTGCCGAACTAGCTCCATCAGAAGTGGTATTAACTTCTGAAGAGAAAGAACAAGTTGAAATTCAAGTTAAGTATGAAGGGTATATAGAAAAATCTCTTCAGCAGGTAGAAAAACTTAAAAAAATGGAAGACAAAAAAATTCCTGATCAAATAGATTATGATGTAATTTCAGGATTAGCAACAGAAGCTAAACAAAAATTAAAGCAAGTACGACCATTGTCTATTGCACAAGCATCTAGAATTTCAGGAGTAAATCCAGCAGATATTTCAATTTTACTTATTTATATCGAACATGGAAAAATTGCAAAAATCACTGGGTAGTCTAAAATGATAAGGAGAACTACATGAACGAAGAACAATTCATTCAAGCCCTTCATGAAAAAGGTATTGAACTAACTATTAATCAAGTACAGCAATTCAGAAAATATTTTGAATTACTTGTTGAATGGAATGAAAAAATGAATTTAACAGCAATTACGGATGAACCAGCCGTATACTTAAAACATTTTTTTGATTCTATTAGTGCTTCTTTTTATGAAGATTTTACTGGCTCTTACTCTGTGTGTGATGTAGGAGCAGGAGCTGGTTTTCCTAGTATTCCTTTAAAGATATGTTTTCCAAATTTAAAGGTTACGATAGTTGATTCATTAAATAAAAGAATTCAATTTTTAACTCACCTTAGCAAAGAATTGCAATTATCTAATGTAAACTTTGTGCATGCAAGAGCAGAAGAGTTTGGTCAAAATTCCAAACATAGAGAAAGTTATGATATTGTAACAGCAAGGGCAGTTGCAAGGCTTTCCGTGCTTGCTGAATTATGTGTTCCGTTAGTTAAAATAGATGGTAGATTTATAGCAATGAAAGCAGCTAGTGCATTCGATGAACTTAAAGATGCCAGAAAAGCTCTTCAAATATTAGGTTCAGAAAAAAACGCAGAGTATTCCTTTCTTTTACCAATAGAAGATAGTGAAAGAACGTTGTATGTCTTTTCTAAAACAAAAAGCACACCGAAAAGATACCCTCGAAAACCAGGTATTCCAAACAAAACACCTATTATTTAACCTTGATTTTAAAGGTTAAAGCTTCCGGCGGATGGACAGATTTTGTAATTGAGTTTATCAATCAAACTGGATATAAAATCTGGACCAAATACGCCTTCGCATATATGATTGAGGAACGTTCCACGTGAAACATTTATAGTATTATAGTTTGTATTAGTGAATATTTAGCGTACAGAGTTTCTAAAAGGTGGTGCTTGTGAGATGAAAAGTCCTTTTTCGCGTTTTTTTGGAAGTTCCGAAAAGCAAGGACAAGATGAAATTGTGGAACCTACACAAAGTCATTTAGAGGAAGTTGTAAATGTAGCTATTGATAAAATAGTACCAAATAGGTATCAGCCTAGAACGGTTTTTGATGATGCTAAAATAGAAGAGTTGGCTCGTACTATCCATACTCATGGTGTAATTCAACCAATCGTCATTCGAAAGATGGATGACGATCGGTATGAAATTATTGCTGGAGAACGCAGATTTAGAGCAATGTCAAAACTTCAATGGTCAGAGGTACCAGCAATTATTCGTAATTTAAGTGATAAAGAAACAGCCTCCATTGCATTGATAGAAAACTTGCAACGTGAAGAGTTAACTGCAATAGAGGAAGCAGTTGCTTATCAAAAGTTATTGAAGTTGCACGAATTAACTCAAGAGGCATTAGCACAACGTCTTGGTAAAGGGCAATCTACAGTTGCTAATAAACTTAGATTACTAAAGTTACCTGTAGAAATTCAGGAAGCAATAATGAAAAGAGAACTTTCTGAACGTCATGCTAGAGCTTTAATGCAAATAAAAGAAAAAGATGTTCAAATCCAATTAATGAATTTGACGAAAGAGAAACATTTGAATGTAAAACAACTTGAAGAAAAAGTAGAAGAATTACTGAATCCTCCAAGCAAAGAAGAGAAAAAATCAGTAAAGCCTAAAAGAAAAGCAGTAAGTAAAGATGTTCGAATTGCTTTAAATACGATTAAACATTCTTTATCAATGGTAACTAAAAGTGGAATAAATATTAAGACAGAAGAAGAAGATACTGAAGAATTTTATCAAATTACAGTGAAAATACCTAAAAAGAAATTATAATATACTTATATTTTTCCAAACTCTCACAAAAAATTGTGAGAGTATTTTTTTTGTAACAAGAATAAAACCCAAATTTCTTAGAAAATTTGGTAGAATGTAATAGAGTCAGATAAACCAATAAGATAGAAGGTGCAAGAGTGGGAAGAATTATTGCAATAGCTAACCAGAAAGGTGGAGTAGGAAAGACTACTACATCAGTAAATTTAAGTGCCTGCCTTGCATATTTAGGTAAGAAAGTGTTACTTGTGGATATTGATCCGCAAGGAAATGCTTCAAGTGGCGTAGGTGTAAATAAAGGTGATGTAAATCAATGTATATATGACGTTTTAATAGATGATGTGAATGTAGTAGAAACAATTCAAGAAACAAAAGTTGAGAATTTACATATTGTACCTGCCACTATTTCGTTAGCAGGAGCTGAAATAGAACTTGTTTCTACTATTTCAAGAGAAGTAAGATTAAAACGAGCACTTCTTGAGGTAAAAGAAAAGTACGACTATATCCTCATTGATTGTCCACCGTCACTCGGATTGTTAACAATTAATTCATTAACAGCTTCAGATGCAATTATAATACCTGTTCAATGTGAATTTTACGCTTTAGAGGGTCTTAGTCAGCTTTTAAGTACAATTAGACTTGTGCAAAAGCATTTAAATAAGAACTTAGAAATAGATGGTGTTCTTTTGACTATGTTTGATGCTCGGACTAATTTAGGTATTCAAGTTATAGAAGAAGTTAAAAAGTATTTTCAAGAGAAAGTATACAAAACGATAATTCCTAGGAATGTTCGGTTAAGTGAGGCACCAAGTCATGGTGAACCAATT
This sequence comes from Psychrobacillus syltrankelensis, assembly GCF_055454035.1. Classification (NCBI taxonomy): domain Bacteria; kingdom Bacillati; phylum Bacillota; class Bacilli; order Caryophanales; family Bacillaceae; genus Psychrobacillus; species Psychrobacillus syltrankelensis. Next base: position 2,570,134 of record NZ_CM144227.1, read on the forward strand.
ATTATTTATGATCCAAAGTCAAGAGGAGCAGAAGTTTACTTAGATTTAGCGAAGGAAGTGATCCGTAATGGCTAAAGGATTGGGTAAAGGGCTTAATGCATTGTTTCCAGGGGAAGATTTGAACCAATCAGAAAAAGTAGAGCGAATTAGTTTAGTAAAGATTAAACCAAACCCTTTTCAGCCTAGAAAGATTTTCGAAGAAGAGGCAATGACAGACCTATGTGAATCAATCAAAGAACATGGTGTATTACAACCAATTATTGTTAGGAAAAAAGGTTCAAAGTATGAAATAGTCGTTGGTGAGAGAAGATTTCGTGCTTCCGAACTAGCCGGTTTAGATGAAATCCCAGCTGTTGTTCGTGAACTAAATGATCAGCAAATGATGGAAATTGCTATTTTAGAGAACCTTCAAAGGGAAGATTTAACGGCAATAGAAGAGGCAGAAGCCTATCAAAATCTCATGGAAAACTTAAGTTTAACACAAGAACAACTAGCATTCAGGTTAGGTAAAAGTCGCCCTCATATCGCTAACCATATAAGATTATTATCACTTCCACAAGAAGTTAGAAATGCTATCTCAAATGGTGAGTTATCAATGGGACATGGCAAAGCTTTATTAGGTTTAAAAAAGAAAAAGAATATACCATTAATAATGCTAAAAACACTGAAAGAAAATTTAAACGTTCGTCAATTAGAAGCATTAGTGCAACGATTAAATGAAAATGTTCCACGTGAAACAAAAAAAGAAGAGAAAAAAGATATATTCACAGTAGAAAAAGAGACAGAATTAAGAGAGTTACTTGGTACTTCAGTTTCTATTGTTAAAGGCAAAAATAAAGGGAAAATAGAAATCGAATTTTATTCCGATGATGACTTAGAAAGAATATTACAACTATTAGAAGACTAAGAATATAACCTATTTCTAGCTGTTTCTAGAAATAGGTTCACTTTTTAGTTTGAAAGTATACTTTTTAGATTAGAAAATGATTAGCTTTTGTGTCTTTACTTTAAAGAAATCAAGCTCTTTCATTTCTACTATAGGGAATGAGGAATAGGGATGGTTTTACTTGGTACACTGGTGAATGCGATATTAATAATAATAGGTTCAATTATTGGAAGATTCCTAAAAAATATTCCTGAAAATATGAAACAAACAGTTATGTATGCAATAGGAATTGCAGTCGTAGTTTTAGGTATACAAATGGGTTTGAAAAGTAATAATTTTGTATTGGTTATTATTTGCTTAGTATTTGGAGGAGTAATTGGTGAATGGATTGATTTAGATAAATGGTTAAACAGATTAGGTAATTATATAGAACAAAAATTTGGATCTAAAGAAGCTCAGGGTGGAAGTATTGCTCAAGGGTTTGTTACTGGTACTTTAATATTTGTGATTGGCGCTATGGGAGTATTAGGTGCATTGAACAGTGGGCTTCAAAATGATCACGAATTATTAATTAGTAAAGGTATTATTGATGGATTTACTTCTATTATTCTATCAGCAACACTTGGAATAGGAGTGATTTTATCCGCTATACCTGTAGCTATATACCAAGGTGCAATCGCAATCTTTGCTACTCAAATCACTAAACTAATTCCAGAAGCTGCACTTGATTTGTTTCTACAAGAGATGACAGCTACTGGAGGAATAATGATTATGGCAATAGGATTAAATTTGCTTGGATTAACAAAAATAAGAGTTGCAAATCTTCTCCCAAGCCTAGTTGTGGTCGCAATAGCTGTCACTTTTATTTATAACTTTTAAATTAAAACGATGCCATGCTAGAAGAAGCGAGCGGGAAATAACTTTACCCATTTCAAATGTAATGTTTAGACGAGTACTTTGTAGAACATTATATTCCATAAAGCCCCCAATATTTACTACTGCTTTTATTGAAATTTCACCTATTGGAGGTAATTCCTTTTTTACCGCTTTTCCAGGGTAAAGTGGTCCGGGATGGATAATAATTTGTCCGATATTTCCTGAATTCCCCAAACAAGCATCGATAGCAATAATATATGGTTTTAAAGGAGAGTTTATTAACTCTTGTGATATTGCTTCGATATTAAGAGCGTGTAATGGATTATCTAGTGTTCCGACAATTTGAAAAGGAAAAGAAGAGAGCTGGGTTAAAAATGAACCTGTCATTGGCCCAAGTGCATCACCCGTTGAACGATCTGTTCCTATACAACAAAAAACTAAGTTTGGATGATCAAATGGGATTATTTCTAAAAAATGGGTACTTAAGCGCCAAACTACACCTGTTTCTTTATAATAAATAGTAGTTGAATCTTTAAATGTTGCAGCTTGAGAATTCATATATAGACTCACTTTCTTTTTAAGACAGTATATGTAAATAACAAACTATTTATTCAGTGAGGAGACAAAAAGAACTATATGAATACAGATATTAATGTTACCTATATCGAAAAATTATTGTTGAATGAAAAAACTTGGATAAGTCTTGGATTTGTAGTATTTAAAATAATCGTAATCTTACTTATAACTGCAATTGTAGTGAAAGTAGGAAAAAGGATAATTAAACATATCTTTTTAGTACGAGAAAAGAGTCCACTGGCGTATTCTGAGAGAAGACAAAATACTTTAATGAAGTTGCTACAAAATATTTTGACATATGTAGTTTACTTTACAGCTATTTTATCGATATTATCGGCATTTCACATTGATGTTGCTGGTCTTTTGGCTGGTGCGGGAATTGTAGGGTTAGCAGTAGGTTTTGGTGCACAAAGTTTAGTAAAAGACGTTATTACAGGTTTTTTTATTGTTTTTGAGGATCAATTTGCTGTAGGAGACCAAGTACAAATTGGTTCGGCTACAGGAACAGTACAAGAAATTGGTTTGAGGACTACAAAAGTAAAAAGTTATACAGGCGAGTTGCATACTATTCCAAATGGTAGTATTTCTGTAGTTATTAATTTTTCTATATATAACTCATTAGCATTAATAGATATAAGTGTGGCCTATGAAACAAACATGGAGGAACTGGAAAAGAATATAGAAGAATTTCTACAAAGGTTGCCAAATAAATATGAAAAACTTGTTAAACCTCCAACTTATTTAGGCGTACAAAACTTTAGCTCATCTGAAATAGTTATTCGGATTGCAGCGGAGACTAAACCAACGCAACAAAGTGGAGTTGCTAGAAACATACGAAAAGACTTAATGGAATTCCTTGAACAAAAGGGTGTTAAAATTCCCTAACCAAAATTATTGTAAGAAAGTTAAGAATAAGTAGGTGAGTGAAATGGAAAGCAAACATTTTCAATTGAATGATATTGTAGAAATGAAAAAACAGCATCCTTGTGGTACTAATGCGTGGAAAATAATACGTATGGGTGCGGATATTCGTATAAAATGTGAAGGTTGTCAGCATAGTGTACTAATTCCGAGAAAAGAATTTGAGAAAAAGATGAAAAAACGTTTGATACAAGCAGAACCAGAGTAACGATAGACTTTTATCTGTGAAATCAATATAATGAACAAGTTAAATATAAAATGAATTGGTTTAGAAAATAGAAGGGTTGGGAAATAGATGGCATTAACAGCAGGGATCGTAGGATTACCAAACGTAGGTAAATCCACACTATTTAATGCAATAACGAAAGCGGGAGCACTTGCCGCAAATTATCCGTTCGCTACAATTGATCCAAACGTAGGAATTGTTGAAGTTCCTGACGCTCGTTTAGATAAATTAACAGAGTTAGTAGTACCAAAGAAAACTGTTCCAACAGCATTTGAATTTACGGATATCGCAGGTATTGTAGAAGGTGCTAGTAAAGGGGAAGGTCTTGGAAATAAGTTCTTAGCTCATATTCGCGAAGTAGATGCAATTTGCCAAGTCGTACGTTGCTTCGATGATGAAAATATTACACATGTATCTGGAAAAGTTGATCCGATTTCAGATATCGAAGTTATTAATTTAGAATTAATTTTAGCGGATTTAGAAAGTGTTGATAAACGATTAGCTCGAGTGACGAAAATGGCTAAGCAAAAAGATAAAGATGCAATGGTAGAAGAACCTATTTTGACTCGTTTAAAAGAAGCTTTTGAAGCCGGGAAATCCGGTCGTTCGGTTGAGTTTTCAGACGAAGAGCTACGTGTAGTAAAAGGTCTTCATTTGTTAACGATTAAGCCAATGCTGTACGTTGCTAATGTATCAGAAGAAGATATTATGGCAGATGATGAAAATGAATACGTTCAAAAGGTACGTGCATTTGCAGCTGAGGAAGGAGCACAGGTAATAGTTATTTGTGCGAGAATTGAAGAAGAAATGGCAGCTCTGGAAGATGATGAAAAATCAATGTTCCTAGAAGAGTTAGGAATTAAGGAATCTGGTTTAGATCAATTAATTAAAGCTTCTTACTCACTTTTGGGACTTGCTACTTACTTTACAGCAGGTGTTCAAGAGGTACGTGCATGGACATTCCGTAGAGGGATGAAGGCTCCTCAATGTGCAGGAGTGATTCACTCAGATTTTGAAAAAGGATTTATCCGTGCAGAAACCGTTGCTTACGATGATTTAGTAGCCAATGGTTCTATGAGTGCAGCAAAAGAAGCTGGAAAAGTCCGTTTAGAAGGAAAAGAGTATATAGTACAAGACGGAGATGTTATGTTATTCCGTTTTAATGTTTAATAAAGACAAGGGATTAGCGAGAAATTGCTAATCCCTTTTTTACGGAGTGAGAAAGTATAAAAACTTTTTGTAGCAGAATAGGTGGATTTCCGTTTCAGGTGGACGCTTTCCGCGGGGGCGCCGCTTACGCGTTCGTTGTGATGGTTCATCTCCTCACTCATCCCGCCGGAGTCGCCACCCTTCACTCCAATCTATTAAGTAAGTAGTACTTAAGAAGAAGATTTAGCCTAGCTAAATAACTCTAACGGTAATGATGTAGCAAATGTTTCGTACAAAGCACTCTGGAAACGGTGAAGACAAGATGCACCTAAAGTGCGTCTGTCGTTTTTCTTAATACATACAACTTTGGCTTTTCAGGATCGTCTTTAATTAATACATCTGCTGGATATTTTCTAAGCTCTTTATACATAGCGAAATCTCCGGCAGCTCCTGCAATTAACCAAGCTCCTAATAAAACCAAACTTGGTGATTCTACGAAATAGCCTAAAAGCATTGGAAGAATTCCTGTCATCCAAAAAGGAAGTAATAAAGCTCTCTTCATTGCTTTATTTGAAAGTGGCACTTTTGTTGTTGCATATGCAATCCCTAGTTTAAGATTAAGACCATAATCCATACAACTCCATGGAACGTTTCCAAAAAAACAAAAACCGATTAAATGGAAAGATTCATGTAGAACTATAAGTAATGCATATCCGATGAAAAATAATAGGAAATCAAGGAATGAAAAAGTTATGGTAAAGCCATCGTATAGCCAAGAATAAAATAGTAAACCAAAAATGGAAACAAATAAGGTCATTAATAAACTATACCAAGCAACTTTTTTTAAATCTATTTCAATAATAGACAAGAATTCTTCTTCATTTTCCAATAGCAACTCCTCCTTGTTAAGTAAGTCAAAACCTTAACTTTAATTCCTCGCAGATTAGAGTTAAAATAAATATACATGATTTGTGAAAACAATGGTATTCAGTTCTTGTTATAATAGTTTATTTATGTTACAATTCATTGATGTGAGTAATAGCATTACTTGCTCCTTGTCGGCTATGAATAGTCGGCCAAAGACCATAGGGAGGTGTAAATAGATGAGAAAGTACGAATTAATGTACATTATCCAACCAGCAATCGAAGAAGATGCGAAGAAAGCTTTAGTTGAGCGTTTCAACGAAATCTTAACTTCAAATGGTGCAGAAATCATCGAAGCAAAAGAGTGGGGTAAACGCCGCTTAGCTTACGAAATCAACGACTTGCGTGAAGGTTACTACCAAATCGTTAAAGTAAACTCTGATTCTAAAGCAATCGATGAATACATTCGTTTAGCTAACATCAATGAAGACATTATCCGTCACATTGCTGTTCGTATCGACGATAAATAATATCGACTAACAAAAGCTGAATGAGGGAGGTTATACACTGATGATTAACCGTGTCGTTTTAGTTGGAAGACTAACAAAAGATCCGGAACTTCGCTATACGCCAAGTGGTGTTGCAATGGCAAGATTTACACTAGCTGTCAATCGAACATTCTCCAATCAACAAGGTGAAAGAGAAGCCGATTTTATCAACTGTGTCGTTTGGAGAAAACAAGCGGAAAACACAGCTAACTTTTTGAAAAAAGGAAGTTTAGCTGGGGTTGAAGGGCGTATTCAGACAGGCAGTTATGAAGGACAAGATGGAAAACGTGTTTATACGACGGATGTTGTCGCAGACAGTGTTCAGTTTTTAGAGCCACGTAGTAGTTCTGGTGAACGTAGCCAAGGGGGACAACCATTTGGTGGACAACAGCAGCAACAACAAAATCCATTTCCAACATATCAGCAAAACCAACCAATGAATCAGCAAAATTATACACGTGTAGATGAAGATCCATTTGCAAATAGTAGCGGGCCAATCGAAGTATCGGATGACGATCTACCGTTTTAAAATGACTTCACACGTTTTACTTTAATCGAAAAGGAGGCAACCTATTATGGCACCACGTCGCGGAGGCAAAAGACGCCGTAAAGTTTGTTACTTCACTGCTAACAACATCACAAACATCGATTATAAAGATGTAGATTTGTTGAAAAAATTCGTGTCAGAACGTGGGAAAATTCTTCCACGTCGTGTGACAGGAACAAGCGCGAAGTACCAACGTAAATTGACACGAGCTATCAAAGTATCTCGTATCATGGCTTTACTACCATTCTCTTCTGAAGAGAGATAAGTTAATAAATAAAAAGGACCGGGAAACCGGTCTTTTTTTTATAATTTTTTGCAAGATCTTCCGCTGTAGGCGGACGCTTTCCAGGGGTAAAGTATCAAGCCAGTTCCCTCAATGTTAAAGGGCACTTGTGCTTTTCTAAACATATAATCAAAGAGAAATAAAAGGAATTTTAGTTGTAGTAGAAAATCTGTTACAATGGATAGATGATTACAACAAAGGAAGGTACTTTATGTTAAAAAATCAGGCAAGCTATTTAACTTATGGAGCAGGGATAATTGTACTATTTTCTATCCTTTTGGCAGTGTCCTTGTATGTTCCGTTTGTTGGTTTCATTACTTCTTTCATCGTACCATTACCAATTGCTTGGTATAGTGCTAAATTTGAACGAAAACAAGCAGTGTGGGTTATGATAATTGGTATAGTAATTTCCTTTATTGGTGGTGTTTTTGGCGTTTTATTTGCGTTAATTGTAGCTCCACTAGGTTTTATCATAGGTACATCTATTCGAAGTAAAAAGACAAAGCTCTATATGCTAATGACTTCAGGAATTTTTTTATTACTTATGATTGCTTTACAATACGTAATTTCTATATGGGTATTAAATATTAATGTTCTGGAGCAACTTTTGGGGGCTGCTGAAATATCCTACAAACAGGCAGGAAATATTATGTCATCGGTTGGACAGTTACCAAAAGATTATGATTCTCTTGTGGAACAAAGCTTATTAATAGCCAAAATGACTATGCCTGCTTATTTTATTGTCATAATATTTATCATAGCTTTTATATACTTGGTAATTAATTTAGGTTTATTAAAAAGGTTGAAATTAGAAGTACCCAAGTTTTCGAAGTTTACGGATTTTAGACTACCTAAAGCAGTGTTATGGTATTATTTATTCGTATCCTTCTTCTCATTATTTGTTTCTTACGAGGTTGGATCGTTTGGTTATTTAGCAACTATTAATGCTTTACTTATATTAAGAGTACTTCTGTTTTTACAAGGGGTTTCTTTTATTCATTATTATATTCATGTATTAGGCTATCCAAAATGGCTTGCAGTAGTTTTAACATTTCTTGCGGTACCACTTTATACGTTTACAATAATATTAGGTGTATTTGACTTAGGATTTAATTTACGAAGTTATTTAAAAGGCAGGTACAAAAAATAAGGAGCTGATCAAGTGGCGTCTTTTTTTAGAAAACGACCAATTCGATATCCACTCGTTTTGTTTATGCTTCTCGGTGGGGTTGCATCTTATTTAATCCTGTCTAATAGCATTTTAATTGGGTTATTATTTGCTTTATTAGTTATTGGAGTATCTTTTTATGCATGGATTTTAGAACAACGAGTATATGAAGAAACTGAAAAACACATAGAAACACTTTCATATCGAATGAAAAAGGTTGGGGAGGAAGCACTGTTAGAAATGCCTATAGGAATTATATTGATAAACGATCAATATATCATTGAATGGGCAAATCCCTATATGACACAAAAGCTTCCTTTCGATACGATTATTGGTGAGGAACTTCTTTCTATATCAAAGGATTTCCAACAATTTATAAAGCAAGAGGATTCAAAAGAAATAACCATTTCTATAGATAACAATAATTATAAAGTACTCTATAAGGCTGAAGAAAAATTACTCTATTTCTTTGATATTACGGAACAAATAGAAATGGAGTCGTTATACTACGGTGATCGAACGGTTATTGGTGTTTTATTTATTGATAATTATGATGAAATTGCACAAGGCATGGATGATCAAACAAGAGGTCAATTAAATAGTATCGTCACTTCTTGTGTAAATGACTGGGGAGCTAAATACGGAATTTATGTAAAAAGAATTTCATCTGATCGCTTCTTAGCTGTTTTTAATGAATCTATTCTAGTAGAGCTAGAAAAGAATAAGTTCTCTATATTAGATGACATTAGAGAAACAACCTCTAAATTTGGATTTTCTCTAACATTAAGTGTTGGGGTTGGGGCTGGATCTATTTCACTTGTTGAGCTCGGTGAATTAGCACAGTCGAGCCTAGATTTAGTACTAGGAAGAGGCGGAGATCAAGTAGCGATAAAGCACCCAAATGGAAAAGTAAAGTTTTACGGTGGGAAAACAAACCCGGTAGAAAAAAGAACTCGAGTACGAGCAAGAGTTATATCCCATGCACTTCGAGATCTAATCCAAGACAGTGATAAAGTATTCGTCATGGGGCATCGTATGCCGGATATGGATGCAATTGGATCGGCTGTCGGAGTTAGAAAAATGTCTGAGATGAATAAAGTAGAAGGCTATGTGGTCATTGACTTTAATGAATTAGATAAAAGTGTACTTCGTTTAATGGATGAAATAAAAGAAAAACCAGAGCTTTATGAGCGCTTTATAAGTCCGGAAGAAGCGATGAATAAAATTACGGATAAAACATTATTAGTTGTTGTAGATACACATAAACCAAGTTTAGTGATAGATGAGAAATTGCTAAATAAGGCCGAGAAAATTGTCGTAATTGATCATCATAGAAGAGGCGAAGAGTTTATATCTAATACAATGCTCGTATACATGGAACCATATGCTTCATCCACTTCAGAATTAGTCACAGAATTACTAGAATATCAGCCTAAAAATGAAAAAATGACTATGCTCGAAGCAACCTCCATGCTAGCAGGAATAATTGTGGACACGAAAAGTTTTACCCTGCGAACAGGGGCTAGAACTTTTGAAGCAGCTTCATATCTTCGAACCCACGGTGCAGATACGGTATTAGTACAAAAGCTATTGAAAGAAGATATTGATACGTACGTTGAACGCTCCAAAATAATTCAAACCGTTGAATTCTATAAAGCAGGAATTGCCATTGCACACGGAGCAGAAGATATATCTTATAGCCAAGTATTACTTGCTCAAACAGCAGATATTTTGTTAGCAATGAATAATATTACAGCTTCCTTTGTGGTAGGACGAAGAAGTGATACTGTTATTGGAATAAGCGCGAGATCACTTGGAGATGTGAATGTACAGTTGGTAATGGAAAAGCTTAGTGGCGGAGGTCATTTAACAAATGCTGCTTGCCAATTAGAAAATACAACTATTGAAGAATCTATTCAAATGCTCAAAACAGCAATTGTAGAAACACTAGAAGGAGGAACAACAGAATGAAAGTAGTATTTTTAAAAGATGTAAAAGGTAAAGGTAAAAAAGGCGAAATCAAAGACGTTGCAGATGGATATGCACATAACTTCTTATTGAAAAATAACTTTGCAGTTGAGGCAAATGCAGCAGCAATTAGTGCGTTAGAAGGACAAAAGAAAAAATCCGAAAAAGAAGCAGCAGAAGAATTAGTAGAAGCCAAAAAACTAAAAGAGTCTTTGGAACAACTTACAGTAGAGTTAAAAGCAAAGTCTGGTAATGACGGTCGTTTATTCGGTTCTGTAACTACTAAACAAATTGCAGCTCAATTAGAAAAATCACATGGTATTAAACTAGATAAACGCAAAATGGAATTAAATGATGCCATTCGTGCATTAGGATTTACAAATGTTCCTGTTAAACTTCACCATGAAGTAGTGGCTACATTAAAAGTCCATGTAACAGTAGAAGCGTAAGGAGAGAGGTCAATGAGCGATCCATTATTGGACCGTGTTCCACCACATAACCAAGAAGCTGAACAGTCTGTCATAGGAGCAATATTTTTAGAACCGCAAGCACTTATTACCGCAGCAGAAATAATTATGTCAGAAGACTTTTTTCGGGTAGCTCATCAGAAAATTTTTCAAACGATGCTTCGTTTAAGTGATCAAGGAAAAGCAATTGATGTAGTTACAGTAACAGAAGAACTTTCTGCAAAAAAAGAATTAGAAGATGTGGGTGGAATTACATACATTAGCGAAATTGCAAATGCAGTACCCACAGCAGCAAACATCGGACATTATGCAAAAATTGTAGAAGAAAAATCAATATTACGTCGTTTAATTCGAGTAGCAACAACAATTGTAGAAGATGGATTTACAAGAGAAGATGAAGTTGAAGCCTTACTAGCTGAGGCTGAACGAAAAATGATGGAAGTTGCTAATCGAAAAAATGCTGGGGACTTTCAGCATATAAAAGATGTTCTAGTCGAAACATATGATAACATCGAAAAACTTCACTCTAGAAAAGGCGATGTAACCGGTATTCCAACAGGATTTAGAGACTTGGACCGCATTACAGCGGGCTTCCAAAGAAATGATTTAATCATTGTAGCTGCTCGTCCATCTGTAGGGAAAACTGCTTTCGCTCTGAATGTTGCACAAAATGTGGCTACAAAAACAGATGAAAATGTAGCTATTTTTAGTTTGGAAATGGGTGCAGAACAACTAGTAATGCGTATGCTCTGTGCGGAGGGAAATATTGATGCACAAGTATTACGAACAGGAGCTCTTACTACAGAGGACTGGCGTAAACTGACGATGGCTATGGGAAGTTTATCTAATGCAGGAATTTTTATAGATGATACTCCGGGTATTCGGGTTAATGAAATACGCTCTAAATGCCGAAGATTAAAACAAGAATATGGTTTAGGTATGATTTTAATTGATTACTTGCAACTGATTCAAGGAAGTGGCGGGAGCCAGGCAAATCGACAACAAGAGGTTTCTGAGATTTCACGTTCATTAAAAGGGTTAGCAAGAGAACTCCAAGTCCCTGTTATTGCTTTATCTCAGCTTTCTCGTGGAGTAGAGCAGCGCCAAGATAAAAGACCGATGATGTCTGATTTACGTGAATCGGGTTCGATCGAGCAAGATGCAGATATCGTTTCTTTCTTATATCGAGAAGATTATTACGATAAAGAAACAGAAAATCAGAACATGATTGAAATAATTATTGCGAAACAACGTAATGGTCCAACTGGAACAGTTACACTAGCATTCGTAAAAGAGTTTAATAAATTTGTCAATATAGACTGGAGCCAACATCAAGCTCCACCAGCTTAAGAAAAGCTAGCAACATTTCTGCAATATTACCTAAATGGAGTAAATGAAAAAACAAAAGAGTAATATTTTAATATTTTCCTCTGTAAACACGAACGATGAATGTTTTATACATTTATTCATTCGTGTTTTTCTATGTAATTAATTGACTCTAATGAGGTAGCTTGGTACAATTACACTGATTTCATTTAGGACATAAAAATGTCTAGCGGAGGTGCTGGCACATGCCATCAGTAGTAGTTGTAGGAACGCAATGGGGAGATGAAGGAAAAGGAAAGATAACAGATTTTCTATCCGAAAATTCCGAAGTAATCGCACGATATCAAGGTGGTAACAATGCGGGTCATACAATAATTTTTGGAGGAGAGACTTATAAGCTTCACCTTATTCCCTCTGGTATTTTCTATAAAGATAAGATTTCGGTAATAGGAAATGGTATGGTAGTGGATCCAAGAGCACTTGTAAAAGAATTAAAAGGCCTACATGATCGTGGTGTAACAACAGAAAATTTACGTATTTCAAATCGTGCCCATGTTATTCTTCCTTATCATTTAAAACAAGATGAAGTAGAAGAAGCGCGTAGAGGCGTGAATAAGATTGGTACAACAGGTAAAGGTATAGGTCCCGCGTACATGGATAAGGCTGCACGGGTAGGTATTCGTATCGCAGATCTACTTGACTACGAGGTATTTAAAGAAAAATTAGAGCGTAACTTGGAAGAAAAAAATAGAATGTTTGAGAAATTTTATGAAACAGAAGGATTTTCAGTAGAAGAGATCTTAGAGGAATTTTATAACTACGGGCAAGAAATTGAAAAATATGTAACAGATACTTCAAAGGTATTAAATGATGCGTTGGATGAAGGACGGAGAGTATTATTTGAAGGTGCACAAGGAGTTATGTTGGATATTGATCAAGGAACTTACCCATTTGTAACTTCTTCTAACCCAGTAGCTGGCGGTGTTACAATCGGTGCAGGTGTAGGACCAACAAAAATATCACATGTTGTTGGTGTATGTAAAGCATATACATCACGTGTTGGTGATGGTCCATTCCCTACAGAACTTTTTGATGACATAGGAAATAAAATTCGTGAAGTGGGTAAGGAATATGGAACTACAACTGGCAGACCACGACGTATTGGTTGGTTTGATACAGTCGTGATTAGGCATGCTAGACGTGTAAGCGGTCTAACTGATTTAACTGTAAACTCCATCGATGTGTTAACAGGACTGGAAACAGTAAAGATTTGTACTTCTTATAAATATAAGAATGAACTAATCACGGAATATCCAGCAAATCTTCGGATATTAGCTGAATGTGAACCAATTTATGAGGAACTTCCAGGTTGGAGCGAAGATATTACAAGTTGCAAAACATTAGATGACCTACCAGATACAGCTCGTCATTATTTAGAACGTATATCCCAACTCACTGGTGTACCAATTTCTATCTTCTCTGTAGGCCCAGATCGAACACAAACTAATATTATCTCGAGTGTTTGGCGATAGTATAAGGATTTATGGCAGGCTTCACAGCTATCTTTTCTGAGATGAGCAGCTTCAGAGGCGTTAGTATAGGGACAATTATTAAATAAAACAGCATACAAAAATAAAACCTTTAGGAATTCCTAAAGGTTTTATTTTTTGTCGATATGGCGAAGATTCAAAAATTATAATCTCCTATTATGACAAATATAACATTGAATAAAAAGGGTCTATGTATAAAATTTAGTTATTTTGGTGAAAAGTAAAATATAAAAGTCGAAAATTATAAATATTTAATCGATTTAGGTAAAAATTGGATAATAATTTAAAAATATGGTGTTAATTATACAATTACTTTACATTAGGCTCGTTTTTGTCCTTATTTTATATCAATTATGTTAAATTAAAATAGTATGAAACAAAGAGACATCAACTTTTAATGAATTTGGAAGGAGCTTTATCATGTTTTTGAATAGAAAGAATGATGAACAAATAGATATTGATATTGATATTCTTTCAAACAGAAAGTCACATATGATGAAAAAAGTAGCCATATCACTTTTACTTATATCTAGTTTAACTATTAATATGGCTTTTGCAAACGAAGGTAAAAAAAGCACATTAAAAGAAATATATCATATATACTCAAACGGACAATATGTGGGGTCATTATCTGCTAAAAAAGAAATGCAAAGTATTATAGAACAAAAAGAAAAAGCTTCAAGCAACCAGTACGTCGATCTTTCTATTAAAGCTGGTTCCAATATCTCTATTGTACCAGAACAAGTTTTTACAGCATCAACAAACGATGAAGAAACACTTAAAAAGCTAGATAAAATAATCGAAGTAGAAGCAACTGCATTTGCTTTATCTGTAAATGACGAGATGGCCGTCTACGTCAAAGATTTAAAAGCATATCAAGAAGCTATTAGAAAACTAAAACTGCATTTTGTTACGGAAGAAGAGTTAAACGTACTGGAAGCAAGAAAGAGTTCTCTTGAATCATTACCCGAATTAAAAGAAGACGAAACCCGTATTGCTGATGTAATTTTAAAAGAGAGAGTTACTGGAGTTACAGTAAATGTAAAACCAGAGGAAATTATATCTCCTGATGATGCTGTAAAACTATTATTAGATGGAACATTAGAACAAGAAAAGTATAAAGTCATGGCAGGCGATGTGTTGGGATCAATCGCAAGCAAACATAATTTATCGACTGCTGAACTATTGAAGATTAATCCGAGTATTGATGAAACTACAATATTACAAATAGGAAAAGAGTTAAATGTTACTGTCTTAAAACCAATTATTAATGTAGAAGTTCAGTACGAGAAAAAAACGATTGAAGTTATGAAGCACAATAAAACAGTAGAAGCAGCAGAGGATATGTTTAAAGGTGATACAAAAGTAAAACAAGAAGGTTCAGACGGGAAGAAAATTGCTACTTATCTAGTACGAAAAGAAAATGGAGTTCAAGTGGGAGAGTCGCTCATTACAGAAACAATTCTCGTACAACCAAAGGATAGTATTATTTTAAAAGGAACAAAGGTTATTCCATCTCGAGGATCAGGCAACTTTGCCTGGCCAGCAGAGGGTGGATATATCTCTAGTCAAATGGGTTATCGTTGGGGTCGAAAACACGAAGGGATAGATATAGCTCGTCCTAGCGGGTTTACTATTAAAGCGACTGATAATGGTGTTGTAGAAGCTGCAGGATGGGATGGAACATACGGTCAAAGAGTAATTGTAGATCATCAAAACGGTTATAAAACTACTTATGCTCATCTTTCATCTATTAGTGTTAATGTAGGAGAAGTTGTTCCTCAAGGTTCAAAACTAGGTGTCATGGGCAACACTGGACGTGCCACAGGAACCCACTTACATTTTGAAGTAGAAAAAAATGGAGTTACGATTAATCCTTTATCCGTGTTAAAGTAAATATTAATTAAGAGATAGTCATTAGCTTGGCTATCTCTTTTACTGTTTTTTAAGTAGCTAGTATTCTGACTCCGTACGCACTTGGAGTCGGCAACTTCTGCGGAAATAGTAGATGTTTTCTGCACCGAAAGCGTATAGGAAGGAAGGCTAAGAGCGCCTCGTCCTGTGGCAACGCCTTCATGACCAACATCCTGTTGGTTTAGGAGCCTGAAGCCATGCCCACGAAAGGCGTCCGCCATAGCGGAAATTAACGATATTTCTACAGTTACTCTTCTCAAAAGATAAGAAAATATGGATTATCATTCTGCGGAAACAGTGTTCATAATACTTGAAGGAATTAAATAACACGTGGATTTCCGTTTCAGGTGGACGCGTTCCGCGGGGTGAGCGATGAACCATCACCGCCGCTTACGCGTTCGTTGTGATGGTTCATCTGTCTCACTCATCCCGCCGGAGTCGCCACCTTTCACTACAATCCATTTAAGTGAGTAGTACCTAACAAGAAGATCTAGCTCAACTATCACTAAGTGGATAGAATTATTTTAAGTAAACGTAGTGATTATGCCGTCCAGTAATCATTGTTGAACAAGAAAGCCAGTATGCTTTGTCAAAATAATAACTCCAATTTCTTTTGCTAATTCATATATATGGCAAGCGGAACGAGAAAAAATAAGTAGTATCAGAAGCGATGAGCTACCGACATAGCATCTTCGGAAACTTTTAAAAGAGTAGGAGAGTATTTTATCTCTAATTCTCCAACCAAACGCATCATGTCTACACAAATTCAAGAGGGCGACGGATAAACATTTGCCACAAGATTACTGAAAAAAATGTAGTAGCTTATGTTCCCAAAGCACTCTGGGAACTTTAAAGACAAGATGCACTTAATGAGAGCTTGTGTCTTTCTTATTCATTTCCTGGGAAATAATTCGACAATCCTCGACTTTGAAATTTCGGCTTTTACTTAAAATGATGCGTATAGTTTAAAAGCATGTTAGAGTTAAAGAATAAACATAAAAATAATATACTTTATTAATAGAACATATCACGAGAAGGGGTACGATCAATGAGTAAAAAAATATTAGTAGTAGATGACGAGAAACCAATTGCAGATATACTGCAATTTAATTTGAAAAAAGAAGGTTATCAAGTATTTTGTGCGTATGATGGAGATGAAGCTCTGAAGAAAGCAGAAGAAATACAACCAGATTTAATGTTATTAGATATTATGCTACCAAACAGAGATGGTATGGAAGTTTGTAGAGAAATTCGAAAAAAATACGATTTCCCAATTATTATGCTCACTGCTAAGGACTCAGAGATTGATAAAGTACTTGGTTTAGAGTTAGGAGCAGATGACTATGTAACAAAACCTTTTAGTACCCGTGAGTTAATAGCACGAGTAAAAGCGAATATGAGAAGACATCAAGCAATACAAGAAGATGTGGAAGTTGTAACGAATGATATTAAAATTGGACTACTTACAATTCAACCAGATGCTTATTTAGTGTTAAAAAGAGATGAAACAATCGAACTGACTCATCGAGAGTTTGAATTGCTACATTATTTAGCTAAACATATAGGACAAGTGATGACAAGAGAGCATTTATTGCAAACAGTATGGGGTTATGATTATTTTGGGGACGTTCGAACTGTAGATGTTACAATTCGTCGTTTACGCGAGAAAATTGAAGATAATCCAAGTCACCCAACATGGATTGTAACTAGAAGAGGTGTTGGTTACTACTTACGAAATCCTGAACAGGAGTAGAAGGAATGCAGAAGGTTGGTTATTTTAAATCTATTCATGTAAAGATTGTGTTCATTTATATATTATTAATCATAATTGCTATGCAAATAATTGGTTTATATTTTGTAAAGGGGCTTGAGCAGTCCTTAAGAGATAACTTTCAAAAATCTATCTCGGATCGTGTTAGTTTACTCGAATTTAGCGCAAGAGAAGAGATATTAAAAATAAGAAATGAAGGAGACGCAACTGTAGAACAAAGTTTGCGTTCTATTTTGTCTGGTCTAAACTCGAATGATATTAAAGAGGTTAGAGTGATAGATGCAAGATATCAAATTCTCGCATCTTCAGATATAAATAATCAAGCAATTGTTGGCCAAAGATCAATGGACGACCTAGTAAGATCATCTATAACTGCTGAAACACCTAAAAGTAAGATTTCACTGGATGAGAAAACAAGAAAACAACGAATTTGGATTTTATCAACGCCAATTATATCTCAAGGGGAAGTAATTGGATCCTTGTATGTTGAATCTAATATAGAAAATATTTTTGACCAAATGAACGAAATAAATCGAATTCTTGCGGGTGGAACTGCAGTTGCGTTAGCGATAACAATTGTACTTGGTATTTTAATAGCACAAACAATTACAAGACCTATATCAGACATGAGAAAACAAGCACAAGCAATGGCAAAAGGTAACTATTCCAGAAAAGTACGTGTTTACGGAAATGATGAAATTGGTCAGCTAGCTATTGCTTTTAACCATTTAACAAATCGATTACAGGAAGCCCAGTCTACGACAGAAGCAGAAAGAAGAAAACTTGCCTCTGTTCTTACCAACATGACAGACGGAGTTATTGCAACAGATAGGAAAGGAAGGGTTATTTTAATCAATGACCCAGCACTACGCTTTTTAAGAATTCCAAGAGAAATGGTTTTAAATCGCCCCATTACTTCTGTATTAGGAATTGACATGGATCAGCCGTTTGAAGACTTAATACATTCTAAAGAATCAATTACACTTGACTTTAGCACACACGATCGACCTTTTATATTGCGTGTAAATTTCTCGGTTATTCAGAAGGAAACAGGTTTTGTTAATGGTTTCATAGCAGTTCTTCATGACAACACTGAACAAGAGAAGATTGATATGGAACGTAGAGAATTTGTAGCGAATGTATCTCATGAATTGCGCACTCCTCTTACGACCATGAGTAGTTATTTAGAGGCTCTAGCGGATGGAGCGTGGAAAGATCAAGAGATTGCACCATCTTTTCTACAAGTTACTCAAACAGAAACACAAAGAATGATTCGTCTAGTAAATGATCTTCTTCAGTTATCAAAAATGGATAGTAGAGATTATGAATTAAATCGTGATATAGTCAATTTTATTCAATTTTTTAATCGAATCATAGATCGTTTTGAATTATCTAAATCACAAAATGTAACTTTTCATCGACTACTTCCTGACACACCTTATTATGTAGACATAGATACTGATAAGCTAACACAAGTAATTGATAATATTATTTCCAACGCGTTAAAATACTCCCCAGATGGAGGGAATATACGATTTGGAATAGCGGTGAAGGAACAAGTGTTGAAGGTGATGATTTCCGATGATGGTATGGGTATACCTTCTGAAAATGTTGAGAGAATTTTCGATCGTTTCTATCGTGTAGATCGTGCAAGGGCAAGATCTATGGGGGGTACTGGCCTTGGATTAGCAATTGCCCGGGAAATGATTGAAGCACATGGAGGGACTATTTGGGCAGAAAGTGAAGAAGGTCAAGGAACAACAATATTTTTCACACTTGAAATTGAAATGGAAGAGGAAGGTGAGTGGGATTGAGGTATATTGAACATGTGAAATCTGTCATTTTACTCTTGCTCATCTTGCTTAGCCTAACCTTAACCTTTACTATATGGACCTTTTCTCCGACTTACGATACGATTGATACACCAATTGTGGATATTTCCATTGCGGATAAAAAGAAAATAGAAGATGTTGTGAAGCCCTATCGTGTATTATTTAGTCATGAGGAAACAATGACGGGTTCAGAAACTCCGTTAAACATAGAAAGGGTATTAAACTTAATTAAAAACTGGGAATTACAAACTATAGAACCAATGAATAATAGAGCTAGTTTTCAACAAATAAATGATTATATTACAACGTCGAATCGAATTACGTTTATGTATCCTTCAGAAGTTCCTATTAAAACATTTGGTAGCATTTTTTCTTTCACTGATCATAACTTTCCGGATATCTCATTTAATCGTTTAGTAATTGATTTGAATGGTCCTGCAGAAGGTGAAGTAGTATTTTATTTCATTAATACGGCCAAACAAAGGGTATATAAATCTATCGTTAAAAAAGTGGATAGTGAAGCGTTTTCGGAGCGTTTAATAAAACAAACTGTTAACTTAAAGACTTATAGTGAAATAGTAAGGCCAGGTAAACTCTCTCTATTTGTTTCGGATAATCCAGAAAATATAAATGAGTATAAGTATTTTTTAGAGGAAATTCCAACAGAGAAGTTTAAAAATGCTCTGTTTAGTTCTCCTAGTCTTGTTCGTAGTAATTCTATCGGAACAAATGGCCAAGAATATACAGATGATAGTGCTCTAATGACTGTTGACTTTTTGTTTAAAAGATTAAGTTATGTACATCCTGCTTCAGAGAGTAAGAATCCTGGGATTCCTGCAGATCTCATCCAGCACAGTGTAGATTTCATAAATGAGCATAATGGTTGGACGGATGATTACCGATATAGTCGTATTAATCCAGCTACACAGCAAGTTAGTTATCAGCTTTATATGAACGGGTTACCTGTGTTTAGTAATGATACGAGTACGGAAATTTCGCAATTTTGGGGAGTGAATCGAGTCTATCGATATATTAGACCGTATTATTCATTAAATGAATCTACACCAATTAAAAAAAGAGAAGTACAATTACCTTCCGGGAAAACCACATATGATTTAATTTCTTCAGAGATAAAATTGTCATCAGTAGATGATATTGTAGTTAGTTATTATTTGTCGCAAGATGATCAACAGTCATTATTAAATTTAACGCCTTCTTGGTATTATTTATCAAAGGGTATATGGACTCGTGTATCTCCAGATATACTTGGAGGTGGCAAATTTGGATTGGAATAAAACAAAGACAATATTTATTATTGTGTTTTCAATTTTAAACGTATTTTTGTTTTCTCTGTATTTAAATAGATACAATGAAGCACTCGACGTAGAAGTGCAGAGTGATACGCCTATAGAGGAAAGACTTTTTCTTGATAATATAACAGTTCCAAAAATGGAGTCAGTTGTTCAAGCGGCAGCCTATGTTTCAGGCGATGTTCATAATTTTAGTGATGATGAATTTGATCATCTTACGAACCAAAGAGTGGAAATTAAAACTAGTGATCATTTAATTAGTACATTTATTAAACCAATTCCAATAACAGAAGACGATTCATTGGAAAAATTAGTATATGAAAATATATTACATGGAGATTCTTATGGGATATGGAAAATTGATAAGGAAAATAAATCCGCTTCGTTTTTTCAAAAGGTAAATGATCGATTTGTCTATTACAATAAGAATGCGAAGATAGTTGTCTATTGGAATGACCAACAAGAACTCGTTGGGTATGAACAAACGATATTGGACAACTTGGAAGACTATAATGAATCGAAAAACTTATCACCTTATATGCAAGCAATTAAAGCTTTATATTCAAGAGGACTACTAAAACCTGACACCACTGTAAAAGAGATAAGTCTTGGATATTCCAGATTAGTTGAAACATCGGAAACGCAAGTATTTTCACCAACTTGGTATATACTAGCTGAACTTTCAGATGGAACAAAAGAAGAATATTTTGTAAACGCAGTCGAAGGAAGAGTTATTGATTTGCCAAAAGAAATGGAAGAAGCAGCTGTAAAGTAAGGAGTAATTAGTATGAGATTTAGTGTATTAGCAAGTGGGAGTAGTGGAAATGCGGTATATGTGGAAAATGAGGAGCATTCCTTTTTAGTTGATGTTGGGCTAAGCGGAAAGAAAATGGAACAACTCTTCAGTGAAATTGATCGCGATATGAAAAAACTATCGGGTATTTTTGTTACACATGAGCATAGTGATCATATTAAAGGACTAGGTGTAATCGCAAGAAAACATGGAGTACCCATTTTTGCAAATGAGAAAACATGGTTAGCGATGGATTCGCATATTGGAAATGTTTCTTTAGATCAACGATTTCAATTCGACATGGAAACGATTAAAACATTTGGCTCAATCGACATCCAGTCTTTTGCAGTGTCTCATGATGCCGCAGATCCAATGTTTTATATTTTTCATGAAAATGGACGAAAACTTGTTTTAATTACTGACACTGGCTATGTAAGTGATCGGATGAAAGGGCATATTAAAGGAGCAGATGCTTTTGTCTTTGAGAGTAATCATGATGTAAGTATGCTTCAAATGGGACGTTATCCTTGGTCTGTAAAGCGAAGAATCTTAAGCGACGTAGGTCATGTATCAAATGAAGACGCCGCTGTTGCCATGAGTGAAGTAATAGAAATTAAAAATACTAATATTTATTTATCTCATTTAAGTAAAGATAATAATATGAAAGATCTTGCTCGTATGAGTGTGAGCCAAACACTTGAATCGTGTGGTATTATAGCTGGGGAATATGTGCATCTACATGATACGGATGCAAATGTACCGACCGAATTAGTATTAGTGTAAACAAAAAGTTCCAAAGGCTTTCTAGCCTTTGGAACTTTTTTTAGAGAAAGTAAATAAATTAACATTCTACGAAACCAGTGTTGGCCGTACTTTATAGATTTAAATAATACCGCGGATTTCTTTTTCAGGTGGACGCGTTCCGAAGGGTGAACGATAAGCCAACACCGTCGCTACGCGTTCGTTGTGGCTCAACTGTCTCAGTCATCCCGCTAGAGTCGCCACCTCTCACGACAATCTATTAAGTGAGTAGTAGTTCTCTAACGGATGTTCATATGATAAAAATGTCATCTTTCTTACTAAGTAATGATAAAACGTCGCATCCTTACTAGGTGATTGGAGCACAGGCAACGCTTTCATGACTAACATCCTGTTGGCCAAGCAGACTGAAGACATGCCGCGAAACGTGTCCGAGTAGCGGAAATTATACGGCATTCATATGCTACTCTTCTAAAAGCACCGGTTATATTTTTGCCCGGTTTTTCTTATTCGAAAAAATTTTACAAGTATGTTTTATTAAACTTTTAATTAATTTTCATCTTATTTTAATGTTAATTGGGTAAATTAATTAAATAAACATATACGTAAAAAGAAAGGGAGATGAAAAATGGACGATTATAATCCATATGAACCACAGGAAGAACCGATAAAAGAAAAGAAAAAAGGTTTGGTAGGTTATTTTTTTAGTGGCTTGGCAGGAGTAATGGTAGGAGCACTTCTTGTTTGGTTTTTAATACCATCCGTTTTAACTAATATGCCAACAAATAATGGAACGAAAACGACTCAGACTTCTATGGAAACCCAACAGCTATCAGTTGATGTGACAACTGGAGTTACAGAAGCAGTTGAGAAGGCTTCGGGTGCTGTAGTTGGTGTATCAAATATTCAATCAGTCACCGATTTCTGGAACCATACAAAATCTAACCAAGAAGCTGGAACAGGTTCGGGAGTCATTTATAAAAAGGAAGGTGGAAAAGCTTACGTCATAACTAATAATCACGTCGTGGAAGGTGCAAAATCACTAGAAGTAACATTAGTGGATGGAACAAAGGTAGAAGCAAAACTTGTAGGAACCGATATTTGGACAGATTTAGCAGTGCTTGAAATTGACGCAAAAGGAGTAGATTCTGTCATTACTTTTGGTAGCTCAGATGCATTAAAACAAGGTGAAACAGTAATTGCTATTGGGAACCCACTTGGACTTGATTTTTACGGATCAGTAACAACTGGTGTCGTATCTGGTAAAGATCGTGCAATACCAGTAGATATAAATGGAGATGGTGTGATAGATTGGCAAGCAGAAGTTTTACAAACAGACGCAGCGATTAACCCTGGTAATAGTGGAGGCGCGTTGATAAATTTAGCAGGTCAACTTGTAGGGATTAATTCTATGAAAATATCCGAGGCTGCTGTTGAAGGTATAGGCCTTGCAATTCCAGTTGACTCAGCAATTCCAATCATTCAGGACTTAGAGCGAAATGGAAAAGTTAATCGTCCTTCTATGGGGATTACATTAATTGATTTAACAAACGTACCTGCAATTCATCAAAAAGATACTTTAAAGTTACCGCCAGAAGTAACTACAGGAGTTGTGGTAAACGAAGTTATTCGAAATTCACCTGCAGCAAAAGCTGGAATGAAGGCTTATGATGTAATCGTTGAGATGGATGGAGAAAAAATTGAAAATACAATTGATTTAAGAAAACATTTATATAATAAAAAAGAAATTGGGGACGTATTAAAAGTTAAAGTGTATCGAGACGGAAAAATAGTTGATTTAACACTTAATTTGGTGGATACAGACAGTTTATAAAATGTGGATAACTTGTTATTGTAAATAAAGATTTACACAGCGAGTAGGAAAAGAAAAGCTATTCTTTCCTACTCGCTTTTCGTTTGGTAAAATAGGATGTGGATAACAATGAGTGTTTTGTGTATAACTTAATAAATTAATCATTAAAATAAAGGAAGTGAAAAATTGAGAATATTCAGTTGTGAAACCCATATAAACCATGCTTTAGACATGTTTGTAGCGGAACAAAAAACCTTTCCAATGTTAGAGAAGTTATTGAACGAAGAAAAGTTATCCACAAACTGTACCTATTGTAAAGAACGAGCAATATATATTGTAGCAAGTGAAGAATAGAACACAATATGTAGATAAGTGTTGTGGATATGTGCATAACTTCAGTGTATAACTTGTTTGTAAATGAAATGTAAAGGTGGATAACCTGTGAATATACAAATTATCTCGGTTGGAAAGTTAAAAGAAAAATATTTAAAACTAGGGATAGAAGAATATGCTAAACGATTAAGTAGTTATGCAAAAATGGACTTGGTAGAGGTGGCTGATGAGAAAGCACCTGAAAATCTAAGTGAAGCCGATATGGAAATCGTTAAGAAAAAAGAAGGAGATCGTATCCTGGCAAAAATCAGTGGAGATACATATGTTATTGCTCTTGCAATTGACGGTAAAATGAAATCATCGGAGCAGCTTGCAAATGGCTTAGAATCGTTAATGACCTATGGAAGAAGTAAAATTGCATTTGTTATTGGTGGTTCACTTGGTTTACACGAAGAAGTATTGAACCGATCTGATGAAAAACTATCATTCGGTAAGATGACATTGCCCCATCAATTAATGAAGTTAGTACTGATCGAGCAGATTTATCGAGCGTTTCGAATAATTAAAAATGAGCCTTATCATAAGTAAGTGAGATTTTTAGAAGGGGTTGTCTTCTTAGTCATTTAGTGACTGAGAGATGGTCCCTTTTTATAAAAAATAAAAGCATTATGTCCACACAAATTCCAAGAGGGTGACGGACAAACATCATCCGCCACAAGATTACCGAAAAACGAAAAATGAATGGAGAAGTGACGCAGCACTTCTCCATTCACAAAAAATTAAACGCTAATAGTGTAGTAAACGTTTCGTCCAAAGCATTCTAGAAATAGAAAAGACAAAATGCACTTAACGGAAGCTTGCATTTTTCTTAAAAGATAAGTATAGGCATTTCTATTAAGTAACTGTCTAGACACCAACTCCTTGCCCTAGTGGAAGACATAGTCTCTTTGGCTTTTTAATGTCACTGGAACTTCATGGTACTACTTCTCCCTTTTTTATTAGCTTTAAATAGTCTATAATTATTAAATGATGACAGGTTTTATAACTATAAATAATTTTTTTAAACTTTGATAGGGTTATATAGAGACTGAAAAGGTGTGAGACGAGGTACACCAACATCTTTTCTGCAAATTTTAGGGTATAAGGATGGTAAAAATGAGCAGAGAAACTAAAACAGACGTCATCTTAATTGGTGCCGGAATTATGAGTGCAACTTTAGGGACACTTCTGAAAGAATTAGTACCGGAATGGAAAATTACAGTTTTTGAGAAGCTCGAAAATGCTGGTGAGGAAAGCTCTAATGAATGGAATAATGCAGGAACTGGGCATGCAGCACTGTGTGAGCTTAACTACACTTCCGAAAAACCAGACGGCTCAATAGATATTAACAAAGCTATCAAAATAAACGAACAGTTCCAACTCTCCATGCAGTTTTGGTCTTACCTTGTAAACAGTAAGCGGATAAATAATCCGAAAGACTTTATCATGCCATTGCCTCATATGAGTATGGTACAAGGGGAAGAAAATGTATCGTTTTTAAAGAAACGTTTTGAAGCGATGTCAAAAAATCCATTATTTCAAGGAATGGAATTTTCCGATGACCATGAAAAACTAAAGGAATGGATTCCGCTTATTATGGAAGACCGTCCATCGAATGAAGTTATTGCAGCAACAAAAATCGACTCTGGTACGGATGTCAATTTTGGCGCTTTAACGCGCATATTGCTTGACCACTTAAAGAATAATAACGTTGATATTAATTACAGACATAGTGTTGAAAATCTTAAACGTACGAGTGATGGTAAGTGGGAAGTGAAAGTCAAGAATGAGGCTGAAGGTAAAATTGAATACCATACAGCAAAATTCATCTTTGTAGGAGGCGGAGGAGGAAGTCTTCATTTACTACAAAAATCCGGCATTCCTGAAGGAAAACATATTGGAGGATTCCCAGTAAGCGGACTATTTTTAGTGTGTAACAATCCTGAAATTGTAGAGCAACATCATGCAAAAGTATATGGTAAAGCTAAGGTTGGTGCTCCGCCAATGTCTGTTCCACATCTAGACACAAGATTTATTGATAATAAAAAATCGTTGTTATTCGGACCGTTTGCTGGTTTCTCACCAAAGTTTTTAAAAACTGGTTCAATGTTAGATTTAGTAACTTCAGTAAAACCAGATAATGTCATAACTATGTTGGCGGCAGGCGCAAAAGAGCTATCATTAACAAAATACTTAGTCCAACAAGTTATGTTATCGAAAGAAAAGCGCATTGAAGAGTTACAGGAGTTTGTCCCAAATGCTAAACTCGAGGATTGGGATACAGTAGTGGCTGGTCAACGTGTACAAGTTATCAAAGATACGGAGGCCGGTGGAAAAGGAACTCTTCAATTTGGAACGGAGATTGTTAGTGCAGCTGATGGTTCTATTGCCGCGTTACTAGGTGCTTCTCCTGGGGCCTCTACCGCTGTTCACGCTATGCTTGAGATACTTAATAGATGCTTCCCACAACATATGCCAGAATGGGAATCCAAAATTAAAGAGATGATTCCTTCTTATGGTATGTCACTAATGGAAAATCCAGAGCTTTTGCACGAAATTCATACTTCAACAGCGGGTACCCTTGAACTAAATGATTCAGATTTAGTTAATAGTTAATTCTTTGAATGTAGAATCCATTGTATTTGATCAATGGACAATCGTTTAAGTGATTGAAATGCAATGAACAATTATTAAATAATAAAACATAGAATCTTTGATCTATCTATAGATTGAAGGTTCTTTTTTAAGAGATAAGCATGCGTGTATATGAAATGGAATTCCCATGAAATAGGTTGATTTGCAACAGCAAGTGGACACTTTCCAGGGGACAAGCATTAAGTAGCTTACTTCGCTTTCGCTTTAAGTCCGGGGTCCGACCTTCCCCTCCAATCAACATTGAAAACAGAAATTTATCCAAACAAAAAAGCATCATGTCCTGACAAACTCCAAGAGAGTGATGGACAAACATCTGCCGCAAGATTACCGGAAAAATGAATTGTGAAGTGACACGCAGTTCACGATTCATAACCACTAAAGGTAATAGTGCAGCTAATGTTTCGTCCAAAGCACTCTGGAATTAGTGAAGACAAGATGCTCTTAATGGGCGAATGACTTTTGTAAAATAAATACTGTGTATTAGTTGATAACTATTTAAAAACAGGAACTTTTCTCAGTAAAGCAGATACTGGAATGGCAATTATAATCCCCACAACATTTTGAACTATGTTTCCAGGGATAGAAGCAAGTGGTATAATCCAGCTTCCATAAAGTACTCGTTCACAAATGTAATAAATACCTAGCATAACGGGAATCGAACTAATGGTAGCTATTAAATTGAAAGTAATACTATTTCCTTTACGGCCGAACGACCAAGCAATTTTTCCAACTAAATATCCTTGCAGGCCACGTGCTACAAATGTAAAGGGTGCCCACAATGTCCAACCAGAAACTAAGTCAAATAACCCCATACCTATAGCCCCAGCGAGAGCCCCTTTTTTAGGGCCAAATAATATAGATGCGATAAAGAGCATGGCTGTGCCAAGATGAACCAATCCCCCGTTTGCAGCGATAGGTAGCTTGATATTTAAAACGAGAGTAGAAACGAATACAAGTGATATTAACATTGCTGTTAGAATTAAATTAAAAGTACGAGTTTTTGTTGTTTTTTGCATAGACATAAACCTTCCTTAACTTTTTATCTTTATCAAAATCAGAGTTGTTACTACTTTTGGCGTCAGCCAAGCGTATTGTTTCGTATTTATTGATAACCTTAGCAAAGGATTAGTATATTTAAAAGTATCAATTTAGCAAAAAACTTAGGTGTCAGTTTGAAAAGAAAGCTAGTTATTAGTAAGCAAAGTATAATAAAATAATGCGTTTTATAAGAAAAAAATTCATATGCGGGAGATACCAATGTTATCTAAAAACAAATTTTTTAGTAAGCATTTTATTAGACCAGAAACTGGGGTATTGATTCTTACTGCAATATTGACGACGGTTGCAAGTGAGATAAAAGTAATTCCTTTCGATGAAGAATCTTTTCGTTTTGGATTAGGAAGTGTTACTTTCTTTTTATTAATACTAATTTGGACCCCAGTGTCTCTATTAAGAACAGGTTTTGTAACAGGGTTAACAGTTGTTGGATTTCGTTTATTCGGGGATATACTATTGAATGATGCACATCTTTCAATTAGTTTAAAAAATCATTCCCCTGCATTCTTATTTTATTTTTTATTTGCACTTGGATTTCATATTGTTAAAGTCGAAAAATATAAAGCATTGCCACTCATATTGGGGGCATGGGCTGTCTTATTTGAATTTATCGGTAATGGTGCAGAACAGGTAATGAGGCATGTTTTATTGCACAGATCAAATTTAAGTATTCAGGATTGGGAACTAATAAGTGGAGTAGCACTATTAAGGAGTTATTTTGCTGTGGGCCTATTCGGTTCTATTATCATATCTGAACAAAAGAAACGTATGCAAGAAATGCTTAAGGTTGGCTCTGATTTATATGCAGAAACCCTCTATTTACAAAAATCAATGAACCATATAGAACAAATTACTGCATCAAGTCACAATTTGTATCGACAATTAAAAGAGAAAGAATTAAATCATCTAGGTAATCAAGCACTACGTATTGCCCAAGAAATTCATGAAGTAAAAAAAGATTCCCAACGAATACTATCAGGGCTTACTAAAATAACTTCACAAAAAACAGATCAGCCTCTTTTTCTTTCAGATGTTATAAATCTGGTTATTACCGCTAACGAAAAATACAGTGAACTGTTAAGAAGAGATATTAACTTTTATTTATCTGTCAAAACTGATTTTGAAACAAATCAACAAATTCCTCTTCTTGCTTTGTTAAATAATTTAATTGCAAATGCTGTTGAATCTATAATAAGTAAAGGTGATATTAATGTAACAGTACTCGAAGACTCTACAAATACTTGTTTCGTTATAAAAGATTCAGGTAAGGGTATTTTAAAAGAGGATGTACCGATAATCTTTGAGCCAGGATATACGACAAAATTTAATGATCAAGGGGTGGCATCGACGGGAATTGGATTATCTCATGTTAAAGAAATTATCCAAACGTTGGTAGGTCAAATTGAAATCGAAACACTCGAACAAGGAACGATTTTTCGAATCTACATTCCAACTGAAAACATACGAAAGCGAGTGGAATAAAACTGCGTTATTTTATAGTAGATGATGATACAGCTAGTAGAGCAATGCTCAAGAAAATAATAACAGAAGGAGATCTTGGTGTTGTAATAGGAGATGCAGATAGCGGCGAGAATTGTATTCTGTCTATACTTAAGATGCATCCGGATGTTGTTTTAATCGATTTATTGATGCCAGTAATGGATGGCATTGAAACAATGGAACACTTAAGAAGTCAAGGATATGAAGGTAAATTCATTATGATATCTCAAATCGTTAATAAAACAATGGTAGGAGAAGCTTATGAAAAAGGTGTAGAGTTTTTTATTCATAAACCAATCAATCGTGTAGAGGTCCAGAGTATTCTTAAAAAAGTTGCGGAACAGTTTCGATTAAAAGATTCTCTTCAATCAATACGCGAATCATTAGAGAAAATTGGAACTGTTAAAACTGTTCAGAGACAGCAAAGTGTAAAGGAAATAGTATTATCCATACTCAATGATATGGGGATTATCGGAGAAGCGGGGAGCGACGATATAGTTTCTATTATGGAACATGTTATAAATCAGCATAGTGCAGAGACCCAAATACCTCCTTTAAAAGATTTATACGAATCCGTTGCCACCAAGATGGGCTTGAATCAAGTAGACGCGAAAAAGGAAAGTAAGGCAATTGAACAGCGTATACGGAGAACAATTCTTGTAGCAATAAATAATTTAGCTTCTTTAGGTTCAATCGATTACACGAATCCTGAGTTTGAATACTATGCTCCTCGTTATTTTGACTTTCAAGAAATTAGAAATCAAATGATACATATTAGAGAAAGTAGTAGAGAACAAATAAAAATAAAAGTTAATAGTAAAAAGTTTTTGCAGGTGCTGTATTTAGAGACAATCGAAAAATACAAACAACAAGCAGAAAAAAAATAAATTTGTAAATGTCGTATTTTGTCGGATTTTATAATTCATCCTTATAATATTGTAAAAGCTATTTTGGACACAAGAAAGCGTTTTCAATAAAAAAGAGGTGACTAATTGATGAAAAAGAAGTTTAAATTCACTTTGGCATATCAAATTCTAGTCGGATTAATACTAGGGATTATTGTCGGAGCAATTTTTTTCGGAAATCCAGCAGTTGAAAAATATTTGCAACCAATCGGGACTATCTTTATAAACATGATCAAAATGATTGTTGTACCAATCATTGTTTCTACACTAATTTTAGGTGTTGCAGGTACTGGCGATATTAAGAAATTAGGTAAGCTTGGTGGAAAAACACTGATTTACTTTGAAATTGTTACAACTATTGCTATTGTTGTCGGTTTGTTTGCTGCAAATATATTTAAACCCGGAGTAGGTTTGGATATTTCTACACTTACAAAAGGTAATATTGATCAATATGTTCAAACAACTCAGGAAGTTCAACATCATGGTTTTGCGGACGTATTAGTAAATATCGTTCCGAGTAATATTGTCAAAGCTATGTCAGATGGTAATATGCTAGCAATTATTTTCTTTTCCGTACTTTTTGGTTTAGGAATTGCAGCAATTGGCGAAAAAGGAAAACCAGTTCTTGCATTTTTCCAAGGTACGGCCGATGCCATGTTCTGGGTAACTAATCTGATTATGAAGTTTGCACCATTTGGAGTATTTGCATTAATTGGTGTTACAGTTTCAAAATTTGGATTAGAATCGTTGTTACCTCTTGGAAAGCTAATGATCCTTGTTTACGCAACGATGCTATTTTTTATTATTGTTGTGCTAGGAGGAATTGCGAAGCTTGTCGGTATTAACATTTTTCATCTTCTAAAAGTGTTAAAGGACGAGCTATTACTAGCTTATTCTACTTCAAGCTCAGAAACTGTATTGCCAAAAGTTATGGAGAAAATGGAAAAGTTCGGGTCTCCGAGGGATATTGTTTCCTTTGTAGTACCTACGGGTTATTCTTTTAACTTGGACGGGTCAACTCTATACCAGGCTTTAGCAGCAATTTTTATTGCACAAATGTATGGTATTGATTTAAGTATTGGGCAACAAGTTACATTAGTACTCGTATTAATGTTAACATCAAAGGGAATTGCTGGAGTACCAGGTGTTTCATTCGTTGTTTTACTTGCAACTTTGGGAACGGTAGGTATTCCACTAGAAGGACTTGCATTTATAGCAGGTATTGACCGACTTCTTGATATGGCACGTACAGTAGTAAATGTAGTAGGTAATTCACTAGCTACAATTGTTATGTCTAAGTGGGAAGGTCGATTTGACACTGCGAAAAAAGAGGAATATTATTCTTCCCTTGAGTAAGGACAATAGAGTGACAAACGAAAACCGGCATCCAAATTGGATAGCCGGTTTTTTTTGAGAATATGAATAATATCAAGTACATTTTGACAAAATTCTTATAAAACCTACCATCATCGTTCAGAGGTATTGATGTTAAACAAAATAAAAGATAGTATTTTCTTATATGGATTCTGAATCATTAAAATTGTTAAAGAGGCGCAAAAATTTTGTTAGTAAATTTTTGGAAGTGAGTTGAAGCAAATGGAGAAAAATAAAATTTTATCTATATTAGAAAAGGAATTAGTTGTCGCACTTGGTTGTACGGAACCAGTTGCCATTGCATTGGCGGCTGCAACTGCGAAAAAGCATGTGAGCGGAGAAATACAAGAAGTCGTTGTGAGAGCAAGTGGAAATATTATTAAAAATGCTAAATCTGTTGGGATTCCTGGAATGTCTGGAAAAGGTCTAGATTTCTCGGCAGCCATTGGAGTAGTTGCTGGAAACCCAGATAGAGGGTTGGAAGTGTTAACTGGACTCACAGCGGATGATGAGCGTGTAGCGTCTAAGTTAATTGAAGAGGGAAAAGTGAAGGCAAGCCAAGCTGATACGCCAAAAAGATTATATATTGAGGTCGATATTCAAACGGATCAACAAAACGCTCGAGTAATTATCTCTGACAATCATAGCAATATTACATTAATAGAAGTTGATGGAAAAGCAATTTTCCGAGGTGGTTGCGAAAATAATAGTATTCAATCAGTCGAGGAAGACTCAGAAAAATTAACGATAAATGAAATTTATGAGTGGGTTCTTCAGGTAGATATTAATAGTCTTGAACTTATAAAACGGAGTATAGAATTAAATAGTGTGATTGGAATAGAAGGGCTTTCTGGTAACTACGGACTAAATGTTGGAAAAACCATTCGGGAAAATATTAAAAAAGGGATTTTATCAGATGATTTAGCAACTGCGGCAATGTCGCTTGCTGCTGCTGGTTCCGATGCAAGGATGGCGGGCTCGACACTGCCGGTTATGGCTAACTCTGGAAGTGGAAATCAAGGCATTGCCGTAACGTTACCAGTAGTTGCAGTTGCAGAGAAACTCCAGGTTCCAGAAGAAAAAATGATTCGGGCAGTAGCACTTAGCCACTTAGTTACAATCCATATTAAATCTAAATTTGGACGTCTATCAGCATTGTGTGGTGTGACTACAGCTGGGATGGGAGCAAGTGCGGCTATCGTCTATTTACTCGATGGTACTCTTCAGCAAGTCAAAGCTGCAGTTCAAAATACAATTGGTAATGTTTCAGGAATGATTTGTGATGGAGCGAAAGCAGGTTGTGCGATGAAGGTTTCCACCTGTTCAAATGTTGCGGTTCAGTCAGCTTTGTTAGCCTTGAATAATCAAGGGATACAGTCTACAGACGGATTTATACATGATGATGTAGAAAAAAGTATTGATGCTTTTTGTACATTGGGAAATGAGGGGACAAGAGAAACAGATAACTGGATTCTAAAATTAATGATGGAAAAGTAATGAGAAATAAAAAAGTATAGCGAAATTAGAATCTTGAGTATTTTTAGTTCTTTCGATTTTTATCATTCGCATCGATTATTCCTAAATTCGGCTCTGTTAAACTAGGTTGTTGTTTTTTATAAGCATTTATTTTGTGATGAAAATCCGCGAGACTCCTGCGGAAAAACGGGGACGGAACTGAAAAACCTTAAATATAAATTTTTTTAGTTACTTGCTCAATTTTTATTACCATAAAAGGATTTAGTGCGGCGGCAAATATTTTTTGCGACGAGTAACCGCAGGAGCATGAGACTCTTGCGGGAATAGCGAGACAGACGAGACCCCGCACGAAGCGAAGGAGGAGGCTCATCGCTCGCCCCACGGAAAGCGAATGCCAGAGCGCTAAATCCGGGAAGTAGCTATTAATAATTTATTTGCAAATTATTAGAATGACACTTTTTCAGTGCCCTCAAAACGGGCTGCCAAGACCCCGCAACAAGCTTGCGAGTGGGAGGCTTGGCAGTTCTTCCGCGGAAAGCGAGCGAATTTTCGTCATTAAAAACATTATCGTTTAATAGAGCCTAATTATAAGTAAAAAGAAGACCCCGTTTCCAAAAACGGGATCTTCTTTTTATTGACTCATTTTAATAAGAGTGGGAAGTTGGTAAGTCACACCTTTTTCAGGTAAGAAAGTTTGATTTGGCCCTTTCAACAATTCCGGTGTAAAGCCGTGTAGCGGAATTGTCACTTTTGCTTGCATAGCATCCGCCAACCACTTAATCTGTGTAGCCGTTGCGTGACCAGACACACTGAGTACAACGAGTTCCATTCCTAGTGTATCTATCCATTCCAACAATTTAGCATACGTAGGATCAAAGCTGCCTAATGGTACGCCATTAGAGTGAACATACGTCGCACCTTTCACAGGTAAATCTAATAAGGTTCTAATATGATGATAGGAAGATTGGAACCATACGGATGAAAAATTGTCTCGTACTTCATCTAAGATTATTGGTTGTATCTTCTGTATTTGAACATCGATCTTTGATTCATCTTGTCCAGCTACTAAATATCGTACGTGTGGTGCTTCTAAATTGAATGCTTGTACTAAATAAGCAGTTTCAGGTTCGAAGACAATCATTTTCTCTTTTTGCCTTGCTGCTTCGATCAATATTTCTAAACGCTTCACATTTCGATGATAAATATTGAAAACTATCGGAGACTCAATCTCTAGTAAATCCGGTATTAACTTGTCCGCTTCACTTTGAATGACGGGATTAGAATCCAGAAATTCCTCTTGCACATTGGTTGTCTCTATTATCAATATGTCAGGAAATCCTGCGATGTTCGGTAAATTTGCAGTATTCACATCGCTTCCGTGTAGACGCACGTCACCAGAATAGACAAGCGTTGTATCGGGAGTTGTAATTCTCATTGCAGAGGCACCAAGTGCATCGTGATTCACAGGGAAAAACTCTACTTGTATATGTTCAGATACTAATATCGGTTGATGAAATGGCACACTCTTCACTTGTCGTTCTACATCCACATTTGGCTCTTCACCAATTGTATGCAAATGCTCATATAAGGTTTTGCTATCCTCACTCATTATTATTGGTATATCTGGGTGTACATACTGTAACAAACCTATATGATCTAAATGTAAATGAGAGATTGCGATTGTTGTATTTTCATCAATCTCATCCGTTTTCAACACGCCGCTAATTTTAGGAATCACGCCGATTGCTTGTAATTCTGAAATCATAGTTTGAGGGCGTGCTTGGACGCCTTCTTTATTTTGAAATACCATCCCAAAATCAGCTATAAATCTTTCTTCTTTATACTTTACTTCAAAAATAGTACCTCCAATTGTTTTTAAGCCAGCATAAAATTGAATGGTAGTACCACTATTTTTGATTGTATTTTCTGTCATCATTTAGCTTGATCTAGTGCTTCTTGAGCTTTTGTGCTCATTGCTTTTAAAGTTTCCGCTGGCGTTGCGTTATCATATAACATTTTATCTAATTCTGTTTGAATTGCGTTTTTCATTGCAAAAGAACCCGGTAAACGGACATCAATAAATCCATATGCGTATTGTGCATTACCTGCTTGATAAGGCTCATTTGCTTCAATGAATGAAGTCCAATCTGAGCCTTTTTGAGCAGATTCACGGACTGGAAGGTAACCTGTTGTTTTAGCCCAATCTACAGTATTATCAGGAGAAATAAGGAATTTCATGTATTCAAATGCTGCTGTTTGTTCTGCTTCAGTGCTATCGGCAAACATTGTAATATTTGTTCCTTGGAAAGGAGCAGCTTGCTCAACGCCTTTTGGTAGTGTAGTTGTTGACCATGGCATATCCCCAGCATCTTTCGCTACATATGCAATACCTGCACTTGAACCAATGTACATAGCGACGTCACCTCTTGTGAAAGGACCGGACATGTAACCATCTTCACCAGCCATACGAGCAGAACCTTCTTTAAGTATATTGTTGATAAATGTTAAAGCATTTAATCCTGCATCTGAGTTAAATAAAACTTTTCCTTGTTGTTCATCTACGAATTTTCCGCCTGCTTGTTCAACCCATAAGCTGAATTCAGAACCCATTCCATTTTCAAAGCCCATTCCAACAACTTTTTTACCATCAATTTCTTTTGTTAAAGCTTTCGCATCAGTTGCTAATTCGTCCCATGTTGTAGGAGGTGTTAAGGCGTTATCTTCAAAATACTTTTTGTTGTAGAAAAGTACACGTGATGATTTATTAAAAGGTAATCCTAAAATTTTATCGCCAAATGTATTATCGTTACGGAAAACTTCGCTAATATCTTCATAGCTTTGATCAGCAGGGAATCCATTTTCTCCGTTAATCATTGGAGCAAGGTCTACTACCAGGTTATTTTTATTATAATCCGTCATCCACTCAGCATAAGCTTGTGCAATGGTAGGAGAAGTTTTTGCTTTAGCAGCAGCTAATAACTTTTGTGACAAGTCGCCGTAGCTGCCTTGGTTCACTAATTTTACTGTAATATTTTCATGTTCAGCATTGAATTTAGCTGTTGCATCTTCTAACCATTTTTCATGTGTGTCACTCATTGCATGCCAAAATTCTACTTCTACTGGTTCACTTGCTTCTGCTTTTGCTGTTTTTGTTGCTTCTGTCGAAGTATTGCTTTCGTTTGTACTGTTGCTACAAGCGGCTATTAATACGCTCACCATCATTATAAATAATAATAAAGATAACTTTTTCATGTTTAAATCTCCTTATTTTTTAATGTTTTGAAACAGGTAGAATTAATAATTTTCAATACTTCAATATCTCTAAGCAACACCTCCTCAAATGTATACACGTTCAACCTTTAATCCCAGCTCCTGCAATCCCTTTGATGATGTATTTCTGTAAGAAAATAAATAAAATAATCATAGGGAAAATAATCATCGTCGATGCCGCCATAAGCAGTTCATACACAGTTCCTGCTTCCGTTGTAAAGCTAGTTAATCCAACTGGTAAAGTTCTCATTTCTTTTGAATTTGTTACAATTAATGGCCATAGGAAAGCGTTCCAAGATCCAATTGCTTTCAATAAAATAATGGTAATTAACGCTGGTTTTGCGATTGGAATCATAATAGACCATAAAAATCTAAAATTTGTACAACCATCCACACGCGCTGCGTAATTTAACTCTTTAGGGATTTTGAGAAAGAATTGACGTAGTAAAAAGATAGAAAAGATACTTGCGGTCCAAGGAACAATTAATGCTTGATAATGATCAATCCAACCTAAATTAGAAAGCAAAACAAAATTAGGCACTAATAATACTTCACCTGGAACCATCATCGTTCCAATCAATATTGCAAATAGCACATCTTTTCCCCAAAAGTTTAAACGACTAAATGCATAGGCAGCTAAAATGGTTGTAATTACTTCACCTATCGTACTTAAGACCATGACAATGACGGAGTTCATGAAATAGGTTGCAAAGGGTGCTTTTTTAAATGCTTCTGAAAAGTTATCAAAACGAAATGTTTCTGGAATCCAAATAGGAGGCATAATCATGACTTCGTTACCACTTTTAAGCGATGTGGAAATCATCCAAACGAAAGGTAATAGCATTAAAACACTACCGGCACCTAGCATTACGTAAATAAATAACTTCGAAAGTGGACTGGTTTTCATGTTCTTGCTCCCTTAATAAGTAATTTTTTTCTTACTGAAATAAAATTGGATTAATGTAAAGATGAAAATAATTAGGAACAGGACATACGCAGCCGCGGAAGCAACTCCAAAATTCCATTCCCCGTAAAACTTGTCGAATACATAATAAACAACAGTTAGTGCACTATTGGAAGGACCAGCTTTCCCATCGAACAATGCATAAATCTCATCAAACACTTTAAATGAATTAATAATCGAAATGATGGATACAAAGAATGTAGTAGGTGCCAATTGAGGCAGCGTAACATGTATAAATCGATTCCAACGATTTGCCCCATCAATTTTTGCTGCGTTGTAATAGGTATCGCCAATCGTTTGTAAACCGGCTAGAAAAATAATAATGTTATAACCCAATCCCTTCCAAATAGATAGGATGATGAGAGCAGGCATTGCCCACTGTGTACTTGTTAGCCATTGAATAGGTTCAACTCCAAAGAAACTTAGAAAATAATTTAAGATTCCGTAATTAGAATGAAAAATCCAACGCCATACGATAGACACTGCTACAACACTTGTAACAAATGGGATAAAATAGATTGTTCTAAAAAATTTATTTAGCACGGTAATAGAGTTCAGCATTAAGGCAATCCATAAAGATAAAATAATGGAAATTGGTACAACACCTAGCACAAAGATAAACGTATTTTTCAGTGCCTTATGAAAGACCTCATCATTCCACAAATAAACAAAGTTATCAAAACCATATCGACGGACTACATCATTGAAAAAATCATAGTCGGCATAAAAACTCATTAAAAATGATTTAATCATTGGATAAATGATGAAAACCCCGATAACAAGCAGTGCTGGAAATAAGTAAAGAGTGGCTTTTATTGTTTCCTTGAGTTTCATCGTTCATTTACCCCTTTAAATAAATTCTTTCTCCAGTTTTTTGGAAAACTCGAATATCTGTTTTGTCTGCTTTAACGCATATTGCTTGTCCCGACACTATTTGTACTCCTTTTTGTAGGAATAAGCGTATTTTGTTATCTTCTGATCCAATAACAGCTAACGTATCTTTTCCTATGCGCTCCACATATTGAACTTCCTTGCTTAGCCCCGTATTAGAAAGGTAAATATTTTCAGGTCGAACAGCAATTTGTACTAGTTGATTTGGTGCTTCAACAGTTACTTCATAACCAAACGGGGTTTTTAGTACAGTATCAATAATTTCTCCCTCAAAATAGTTCATTGGTGGAGAACCAATAAAACTTGCTACAAATTGATGATTAGGTTCATCGTATAGATTTTCAGGAACGTCAAATTGCATGAGTTCGCCTTTGTTCATTAGTAAAACATGATCTGATATACTTAGTGCCTCTTCTTGGTCATGTGTAACGAAAACGGTTGTAATTTTAAGAGCTTGTTGGATTCTTCTGATTTCCTCCCGCATTGTGAGGCGTAACCGTGCGTCTAAGTTAGATAGTGGTTCATCTAATAATAAAATTTCCGGTTCTCTCACTAACGCACGTGCAATAGCCACACGTTGTTGTTGACCACCCGACAACATACTTGGTTTTCGATCCAATAAATGATCTATTTCCACAAGCTTAGCCATTTCTATTGCTTTGTTTTTTGCCTCTGATTTTTTTACTTTATGCATTTTTAAAGGAAACATAATATTTTGTAAAACAGTCATATGCGGATAAAGGGCATAGTTTTGAAATACCATCCCAATGCCTCGCTTCTCAGGGGTCAGTTTTGTTACATCCTTTTCATTAAATAGAATGGATCCATCGGTCGGTTGGTAAAGTCCTGCAAGCATAAATAATGTGGTACTTTTTCCACATCCACTAGGACCTAAAATGGATACTAGTTCTCCTTGAGGAATTGTGACAGATAATTCATTCACTGCAGTTGTATTTGAAAATTTCATAGAAACATTATTCAGCGTAATAGTCATCATCATTCTCCTTAAATACTTTTTGTGTAGCACATCAGTATATCAAGGAAGTTTCAGTAGAGCGTTGAGTTGTCGTAAAGATTCTATTAATATTCTGTAAATTTATTGATTAAAACAGAAAATAAAAAAAGAGAGTTGATAAGCTCAACTCTCTTGAAGAATATTTTATAGTATATTTACTATCTTTATTACCAAATAACTTTCCAATTGTGATTGACAGTTGCTTTAATAG
This sequence comes from Psychrobacillus syltrankelensis, assembly GCF_055454035.1. NCBI lineage: Bacteria > Bacillati > Bacillota > Bacilli > Caryophanales > Bacillaceae > Psychrobacillus > Psychrobacillus syltrankelensis. Next base: position 2,609,370 of record NZ_CM144227.1, read on the forward strand.
TTTCTCTTTCAAGAATATAGTTAGCAAGAATTTCGGTCATATCCATAGTAATGTCTTTGACAACTGGTTTGTCTTTAAACATCATGTAATCTCCACCGCCTCCTGCACGGTAATTATTCATGACGACATCATATTCCCCATCAAGATTTAAAGGAGTTCCTTTATAGTTTAAAGTGGTTACTCGGTTTCCGATCGGATTTCGAATATCTAAAATATACTCAATTCCTTCCCACATATCGTAATTATAATGTTGGGGTTTTGGAAGAATATATGTTGGATTTACTTGAATTTTTCCTTCTTCATCTAGAACAAAGTAACGAGCATTTTGTTCTAAAGCATCTTTAATATCTTGTCCCGATAAACGAAGCACCTTCAATGTATTTGGAAACATATAGTTAGAAATAATGTCTCGCATTGCTACATTCGGTGCGAATCCTGGAGAAGAGTTGTTAAATAGTGATGTATTAGAAATCTCAACTCCTGCTATATCCATCTGTACTTTGTTAATAAATTCGATAAGGGGATGGTCACTTGTTCTAACTAAAAGCGGGTCATTGATTAACATATCTCCCTCAATTTTTCCAATGGGTTGATCCAGCCACTTTTGTGTTTCTACTTCATAAAGAGAAGTCATTTTTAGCACTTCTTCGTCCGCATGTACATTATCCACTTCTAACAACTGAGAAGTTTTGTTTATTATTTCATTTTGATCATTCAATGTAAGAACTATTTTGCCTAACAATTGCCCATTATTAGAAGGTTGAATAATTTCTACCCCATTAATATTACCGGTTAAAGAGCGATGTTGGTGACCTGTTAGTAAGATGTCAATACCTTCAACTTCCTGGCATATTGCATAACCTTGGTTTTCCCCAGTTAAATTTTCAGTTGGTTCACCCGTTTCAATATCTCGTTCAAAGCCGCCATGATAAGAAACAATCAGAACATCAGGGTTTTCTTGTTCTTTAATATATGCAACCCATTTCTTTGTTTCATTTAGGCAGTCTTTAAAAGCCAGACCCGCTATATTATGTTCGTTTTCCCAATTAGGTATGTAATGAGTCGTGACACCTAAAATTGCTATCTTTACAGAATTTATTTCTTTAATAATATAAGGACAACCAAAATAAGGTTGATTAGAGTCTTCGTTTACAATGTTAGCAGATAGCCATGGAAAGTTAGATTCACGTACAGCATGATTTAAAACGTCCATGCCGTAGTTAAATTCGTGATTTCCAATAATTGCAGCATCATAAGACAGATGATTTAATAATTGAATCATTGGGTTCTGTTTATCTTTCAAAAATTGAACATAATAGTATGTCAAAGGAGTACCCTGGATTAGATCACCGTTATCAATCAGAATTAGTTGATTATCTAGAGAGCGTTCCTGTTTTATTTTTGTAGCTAGCTTCCCAAGACCAAGATCTGCTTTTTCATTATTTCCATAGTTAATAGGATAGACGCTACCGTGAATATCGCTTGTTTGAAGTATGGTAATTTTCTTCATATATTATCTCTCTTTCTTTTTAGGGTTGTATTAAATAATATAGCATTATATCTTCAATGATAAAAAATCTCTAAATATTTCTTCAATTCCTTTACAATAAATTTAATTTATTTACAAAGTTCCTGTGGTATAATTTGTTTTGCAAAACCATTACAACTTTGGAGGTAACATAGATGATTAAAAAATTATCATTGCTTGTTTTATCATTCGCTTTAATCGCGGGTATCTTAGCTGGTTGTGGATCTTCGGACGAAAATGCAAAAACAGCTTCTGGATATGAACCAAAAGAGCTAACAGTTCAGTTCGTTCCATCTCAAAATGCTAGTACGCTTGAAGCAAAAGCGAAACCACTTGAAAAATTATTATCTGATCAATTAGGAATTCCAGTAAAAGTTAGTGTTTCTACTAATTATAATACGATTATTGAAGCAATGGCTTCTAAAAAGGTAGATGTTGGATTTTTACCACCAACAGCTTATGTATTAGCTAAAGAAAAAAATGCAGCAGAAGTAATACTTCAAGCACAACGTTTTGGTGTAAATGACGATGGTACACCGTCATCAGAGTTAGTAGACTATTATAAATCGTTATTTATCGTTAAAAAAGACTCTAACATCAATAATGTGAAAGATTTAAAAGGGAAGAAGATTGCATTCCAAGACGTTACTTCTTCTGCTGGTTATGTATGGCCTGCAGCAATGTTAATGGATAATGGTATTGATCCTATTAAGGACGTACAAGGTATCACATTAAAAGGACATGACCAAGCAGTTCTTGCTGTTCTAAATGGTGATGTAGACGCAGCAGTAGTATTCCAAGATGCTCGTAATATAGTAAAAGGTGACTATCCTACTGTATTTGAGGATACTAAAGTTATCCAATACACAGAAAATATTCCGAATGATACGATTACTGTACGTACAGATATGAGTCCAGAATGGAAAACTAAAGTTCAAGAAGCTTTTATTAAAATTGGTGAGAGCGAAGAAGGACATGCAATCGTTCGTGATATTTACTCACATGAAGGTTATACTAAGTCAGACGATAGTAAATTTGAAATCGTTCGTGAGTACGGTAAGAAAGTGAAAACGGAATAGAATAAAAGTCTTAAATGAATAACATTTCCCAACCATTCTGATATTAGCGGAATGGTTGAGTTTTTTTTTCAAATTTTATTATGGAAGAAAGTTGGTTGTGACGTGATTGAGTTTAAAAATGTTACAAAGGTTTACCAGAATGGAACAAAAGGACTAGATAATATTAACTTAACCATTCATAAAGGTGAATTTATTGTCATTGTAGGGTTGTCAGGTGCGGGTAAATCTACGCTGCTTAGATCAATCAATCGCCTACATGAAATATCAGACGGTGAAATATTAATAAATGGAAAATCTATCACAGCTGCAAAGGGTACTGAACTACGTAGAATAAGAAGAGATATTGGGATGATTTTCCAAAGTTTTAATCTTGTGAAGCGTTCTTCTGTATTAAAAAATGTTCTTTCTGGTCGAGTTGGTTACCATTCGACGTTAAGAACAGTTCTAGGACTTTTTCCAAAAGAGGATATTCAACTTGCTATGAAGGCGTTAGAACGAGTAAATATTCTTGAAAAGTGTTATTCACGTGCAGATGAACTTTCCGGTGGTCAACAGCAGCGTGTATCTATTGCCAGAGCTTTAGCGCAGGAAGCACAAATTATTCTCGCAGATGAGCCTGTAGCCTCTTTAGATCCACTAACTACTAAGCAAGTAATGGATGATTTAAAGCGAATTAATGAAGAGGATGGAATTACCACTATAGTAAATTTACATTTCATTGATTTAGCAAGAGAATATGCAACTAGAATTATTGGTCTAAGAGCTGGAAAAGTTGTTTTTGATGGTCCTGTCGAAGAAGCCACAGATGAAATGTTCTCTGAAATTTATGGTCGTGCAATCAAAAAAGACGAGCTACTGGGTGAGCAATCATGACGAATGAAAAAAGTAGTAAAACTATTCCGAGTCCTCCAGCAAAAACAAAACATATATTTACAGCTGTTTTTGTTATATTAGTTATCTGGTTGAGTGGAGTAAGAACAGAAACGTCTATGTCCGATTTATGGACAGGTATTCCGAATATGTGGGACTTATTAAAGCAGATGTTTCCACCTAATTTAAGTTATATTGATAACATTACGCCGGCTATGCTCGAAACCATTAGAATGGCAGTTTTGGGGACTACTTTTGGTTCTATTATTGCTATTCCAATCGCTTTATTATGCGCTAGTAATATTGTGAAATCTACCGTTTGGAATTATCCTGTACGCTTTATTCTAAACTTAATCCGTACAGTACCCGATCTATTGTTAGCAGCTATTTTTGTTGCAATCTTTGGATTAGGTCCACTTCCAGGTATTTTAGCTTTATCTATATTCTCTATTGGTTTAGTCGCGAAGTTAACGTATGAAGCAATTGAATCTATTGACCCAGGACCATTAGAAGCGATGACGGCTGTTGGTGCAAATAAAGTGCAGTGGATATTTTTCGGAGTTATTCCACAAATTTTAGCGCATTATACATCGTATGTTTTATACACTTTTGAAGTAAATGTTAGGGCAGCTGCTGTTCTGGGACTGGTAGGAGCAGGTGGCATAGGGCTGTATTATGATCGTACACTAGGGTTTCTTGAGTATGATAAAACTTCGACAATTATTATTTATACTCTTGTTGTGGTTTTATTTATAGACTATATTAGTATGAAATTACGGGAGAAGTTAATATGACAGAGAAATTAACTAAACCGAAGAAGAAGCATTTTCAAAGATACGTTATCATAGTTTTATTGATCCTTTTATATGTTTGGGCGTTTTCAGGTATGCCACTGAATGGTTTTAAAGAAACTGCTGGTCAAATTTCAAAATCTATTTTCAATGGAATTTTTCATCCAGATTGGGATTACGTATATCTTCCTGAAGGCGAGGATCTTCTACGAGGTTTATTAGACACGTTGATGATAGCTATTTTAGGAACATTTATTTCTTGTTTTTTATGTGTTCCATTTGCCTTTTGGGCAGCTAGTAATATGAGTAAGGGAAAGGCTACATCCAGCGTAGGTAAGTTTGTTCTTAGCTTCGTGCGTACTTTTCCAGAGATAGTAATGGCTATATTGTTTATAAAAGCAGTTGGACCTGGTTCCTTTGCAGGGGTATTAGCTTTAGGATTGCACTCAATTGGGATGCTAGGTAAACTATTCTCCGAAGAAATTGAAAACCTCGACATGGGACCTTCTGAAGCCTTACTTACGACGGGGGCTAACCGCTTTCAGATTCTATGGTTTGCGGTTTTACCGCAAGTATTGCCTGGTTTCCTATCATACACACTTTACCGTTTTGAGATTAATGTTCGTTCTGCAGCCATTTTAGGTATTATTGGAGCGGGTGGTATAGGTACACCGTTAATCTTTGCACTGAGTTCTCGTGATTGGAGCCGAGTGGGGATTATTTTGTTAGGTATCATTGTAATGGTTACACTTATAGATATAATTTCTGGATATTTCAGAAAGAAGATTATTTAATAAGTAATCAAATCAATTTCATAATTCAAATGCTCACTTATATAAAAGCGAAAATTTTTAACGATTTTTTACTATTTGTTCACCCTTCCATTTCGGGTGAGGCCGAGTCTACTATGAATGTTCAGTATTTTGATTAAAATAGCTATTTATGAAATTGATTAATCGATATTGTATTTAAAAATGAATATTTGGATGTACGAGAGATCTCTCTTTTAGCACGTAATAATGCTGAAGGGGGATTTTTTTTGCTCTATTAAACGATAATGTTGTTAATGAAGGCACCTGCTCAAAATGAAAATCTTTTTGCGGGTAAAAAGTCTTCTAAAAATTCAAACGAATAAGCATCCATTGGATTTATGTTACACTATAAAAGTGTGTAATTTGAACTATTAGAAAGGGAAGGTAATTAGGATTGTTGGGGAGTATAAGTGCAAATAGCGCTTGTATTTAAATGAAAGGGGTAAGGTCATTGAAATTAAAAAATGTCAGTATAGCAAGGAAGTTATTCGTTTTAATATTTAGCTCCATTATCATTTTTTGTTTGATCGGAGGAACTGGATTTTATTTTATGGGAAAGATGAGTAAAAACTCAACTGCAATGTATGACAATGCCGTTCTTCCTATAAAATGGCAAGCGCAAATACGAATCAATAATAGAGCTGTAGATAGTATGTTGTTAGAAATGCTGCTAACATCCAATAAAAAAAATAAAGATCAATTAAACGAAGATATCGTTTCGTATATGGATGATAATAAAGAATTAATAGAAAAGCTCGAAAATAGCTATTTAACTAAAAATGCAGATGAAAAAGTTAAACAATATAAAGTTGAAAATGAAAAATACATAACTGAATTACAAGAAATTATAAATTTCTCCACTAGAGGAAATAATACTTTAGGTTACGTAAGGTACCAAGAGGATGTTAAACCAACTCGAGAAAGACTAAACGCAATAATGAAGGAGTTAGGAAATAATTTAGAGAATCAAGCGGAAGAATTAAATAAAAACTCTATAAAGAGCAACAATATGAGTAAAATAATAATAATTGTAGTTATTATACTTTCGCTAGTTTTAAAAACTGGGCTTGGCACTCTAATTGTACGAATGATCGTAACTCCACTAAAAAATATTCAAGAACTAATGGTTCAAGCGGAGAATGGCGATTTAACCGTCGAAGGAAAGTATCGTTCAAAAGATGAGATTGGAGTATTAACTACTTCATTTAACAGTATGATGTCTAGATTAAGAGAATTAATGAAACAGGTTAATGGTACTTCAGAACAAGTAGCGGCATCGTCTGAAGAATTGACAGCAAGTGCTGAAGAATCAACGAAAGCAAGTGAAGAAGTTGCCTCTACTATACAAGAGGTCGCATCTGGGGCAGAGCTTCAAGTGAAAAATACAATGGAGAGTACAAAAGTAGTGGAAGAAATGGCTATAAGTATTCACCAAATAGCTTCTAATGCAAAAAATATCTCCACTAATGCATTAGTTACTTCTCAAAAAGCAACAGATGGGAATAAAGCAATTTACTCCACTATTGAACAGATGAGTTCGATAAATGCTACGGTTTCTGAATTATCCCATATAGTAAAAGGACTAGGAGACCGTTCTCAAGATATAGGTAATATAGTGGAAGAAATAACAAGTATAGCAAATCAGACAAATCTCCTAGCTTTAAATGCTGCTATTGAGTCCGCAAGAGCAGGAGAATATGGAAAAGGTTTTGCTGTTGTAGCAGATGAGGTTCGTAAATTAGCAGAGCAATCTGCCAATTCTGCAAATAATATTTCAGAGCTAATAGCATTGATCCAGCATGAAACAAAAATTGCCGTTCAATCAATGGATAAAACAACGAATGAGGTTGCTGGTGGAATAGACATTGTCAATAAAGCTGGGGAATCATTCGAACAAATACGCACTTCTGTAGATGAGGTGTCAAAGCAATTACAGGATGTATCTAATAGTGCTCAACAGTTATCAATCAGTTCAGAGCAAGTGCTACAAGCGGAGCAACTATTAGCTGAAATTGCAGATGAAGCTGCGTCAGGAACCCAAAATGTAGCAGCATCTATTGAAGAACAATTGGCTTCTATGCAGGAAATTTCTGCATCGGCTGAATCATTAGCTAATATGGCTAGCAGTTTACAAGAACAGATCAGTAGATTTAAAGTATAAACAGTGAAATATATGCAAGTTATTATTATTATTATTATTATTATTATTATTATTGGTTTTGTGGGCGATTTCATCACTGGGTGAAATCGTCTTTATTAAAAATAGGCTATGTTAAAGGTAAAGGTTGATTTAAAATGCACATAAAAAATGAGCTAGGATATGTTCTCCAAGCTCATTTTATTTTGTTGTCCTTTTTTGCTAAAGCACCCGTTCGTTTAAGTGCATTATTTCACAATCGTTATTTGGAATAAGAAAAGCGAGCTTCTATGACAAAGATTCGACTATCATGTTTGTCAGCCGAATCATTAATTAATATTCAGGATGATTATGTCGCTTACATCCAAATAGGTAGCAAGCTCCAGTAAGGTAAGTTTCAAATTCTAATTTAGGAACATATCCAGATGTAATAAGATTTATCATATCTTTATACTGATTATTCTCGTCCATTAACTTTTCAATTACCTCTTTCTTATCCGTTTCCGTCCAATTTTCTTCTACCTCTTCTTTTTTAACGTCTTCTATTACTTCTTCCTTCTCTTCAATGGCTTCTTGTATAACCTGATTCATAAGTGAGAAATTGTTAGTTTTAAATAGAGCATAAACAAATCTACCAATCCAATAAGGACTTTTCCCGTATTCTTTGTACCCCTTTTCAAACCATTGAATTGCTTCTTTATAGCAATTTAATTCAACATATAAATCAGCTACATCGATTTCACCTACAAAATCATCAGCTTTTTCGTTAAACACATCCAACTTCTCTTTAGCTTCTGTTGTTCGCCCTAGGTCAATTAAACATTTTACATGGTTATACATTGTATTATCCGAATCTCCTGAGGCTCGCAAGAAAAACTCCGAAGCCTCTTTAAACTCTCCAAGTTTATAATAAGCTACAGCTAAATTGTGATGTGCTTCATTGGATATTTGAATCGAAATGGACTTTCGCAATGCTTCTTTAGCTTCTTTCCATTGTTCTTGTCCAATGTAAATTTCCCCTAGAATGTTATAAGGAAAGTATGAGGATGGATTCATCTTAACAGCCTCGTTTATTAATTCAAGGGCTTTATCATCATCCTCTTCCTCATAAAGGTACATCCATGCAAGATTATTTAAGGATTGTACGTCTCTGGATTCGAGAACTGCTTGTTGAAACAGTTCCATCGCTTCCTCATATTCATTTTGTTCAAACATTTCAATTGCCTTCTGATTAGTGTTCAAATATGTACCTCCAAAGTAAGTTAATAATAAATAGATTAATTTACACAGTTCAACTATTCTGCACCTTTAGTTAAACAAGAAAGAAGAGCCGTCTAAGCAGCTCAACGATCTTCAAGTAAAGCACTCCGTTAATTCAAAGTGTTACTTTCCTAATTTAGCTTTGTAGTACGCTTCTTTTATAAAAGGTAACACTTTATTAAAATTGTATATTAAATCATTCATCGTTTGTATTGGCTTAACAAATCCTACATTGTAAACTCCCCATCTATCTTCTTCTGGTTCAATACAAACTGATAAATAGGGTTCATGTTCTACATCCCATATAATTCCTGCCCTACTCCCATCTGGTGCTTGCACAAAACCGTCTCCTGATGTACAAAATTCGCCTTCCTCATATTCAAAGTTAAAATGGTCTGTAATTTCTCCATAAATAAATCCATCCGTTTCTGTTTCCTTTACAAGTGGAAAACCACTATATACTGGTTTCATTTTAAATCACCCTCCTTAGAATATAGTTTTCCTTCTTCATCAATATTAATATAAACCAGAATTTCTTATTTAACTAAACTGCGGCTTTAGTTCAATAAGAAAAAAAGCTTTACTCCTTCTTGAAGTAAAGCACCTCGTTAGCTTAAGTACATTTCTTCACAATATTTTCGTTAAGTTCACAAAGACTTATCGCATTCGCTTAGTTCCTTAGTTACTCACTTCCCATTTGAATTTCCCATTATTTTGCTTAAGTTGTTGTTTCACCAATTCTAATTCATAGAAACTTAAGTTTGTTTTTTCTACAATCTCTTCGTTTGATTTACCTTCATTTAAAAGTGCTCTTGCTTTCTCGTATCTTGATACCTCAAACTCAAAATAACCACGATATAGTTTGAGCTGCTCTCTTACGTCCTTTAATTCCACATAGCTTGTTGGTATCAATCGAACAAGCTCTTCATCCGTTTTTCCTAATTGAATCAGGCTTCTTGCGATTCGATACCTTTCATTTACAGTTCCTGTACCATAACCCAGACTATACCCGTCATCCCAAGCGGTATCATAGCATTCTTTACAATGAAGGCATTTGTCTTGGTCTTTCTTAACAAAACCTGTAAGAATGATTACAGAAATTAATGCTATAAGAAAAAATGTTTGTTTCATAAAGCCACACCTTTTTATCTTAGTATGACCTGTTAGTTCACTAAAGAGTCAAATACGCATTATTCGTTTTTATTCTTCTTCAACTAAACTGCTTCTTTAGTTCAATAAGAAAAAAAGCTTTACTCCTTCTTGAAGTAAAGCACTTCGTTAGTTGAAGTACAAATATTTACACTGATTGTCAGTGGACTGCTATTAGGTACTAACTTAAAAAAGCGACAAGAATAAAAATCCACGAGTTTATAAACTCGTGGATTTTATCTTTTTATATAAAAAATAATTGTATATGAAATCGACTATTGAAACGAAATAGGCAAAACCGACAATTAATAATACGGGGGAATCGTAACCGTAATAAATAAAGTTTTGTGAATGTTGAGAAAGGAACCAAATTGTTGTTATGACGAAAAGAAAAATATCGAAAGCGATACATAGTGGGCGTTTAATGTTTTTTAGAGCAAAATTAAAAACGATAATTCTAAAAATAACAAATAGGAATAAACAAAAAAAATAAGCGGCGGTAGTATAGATGATTGATGGCTGAAATGATTCTGGTATCGTCGGCATCAGCGTAAACCCCCTTTGAATATTTTTATAAATAGTGTATCGATTGGAATTGTTATAAAGTAGGAAACGAAATTATGATTCCAAAATTTAAAAAAGTAAAATTCTTATATTGCATACGAATTTGACGAGCAAAAAGAATCATTATTGAACTAACCTGCCGCTTTAGTTCAATAAGAAAAAAGGCTTTACTCCTTCTTGAAGTAAAGCACCCGTTAGTTTAATATCTCAATAACATAAGTTAGATAACCCCTAACTAGAAGTTAGAGTTAGATAGTAAAAGAAAAGGAATCAAACCCAATAACATAAAAATTTGAATGATTAGTCCAACAATACTACAAATTAAGCCTGATGTTGCTAACCCACTACCGTTTTCATTAGTTTTTTCAATTTGTTTTACAGCCTTTCTTGAAAACACTATTCCGATAACACCTAATACTAATCCAATAAAAGGTATTACTAATGATAGAATACCAAGAGTTAAAGAGATAACTGAATTATTGTTTGTTCGAACTTTTTCAGACATTTACAACTTCTCCCTTCTAAATAAATAATAGCATTTCTTTGTTTAACTTCACGAACATTTTTCCAAATTTCCTCAACAATCTGTCTCGATTTCTGAATAAAAAAGAATGTCAATTATTAAACTAAACTGCCGCTTTAGTTGAAGAACTTTCTAGGCTGTCTCCTGATAGCCCTGTTCCGCTAAAGCACCCGTTAGCCATCCATGCAGCACAAAAAAATGCTGCACCACAGAGAATGAAAATGGTTAGGAAGTGTCAATACTGATACTGACCTTAATCCAGTCAACCGTAATCCATAGACTTATTTACGCTCTCCTCTTTTTTTTTAACGATTAAGTAGGGGTCTTCTTAAGTATTGTCATTTTTCATTTCTTGAAGAACTAATTTTCATGGGAGTTGAAGAAGGAAAGTGAAGCTTATTCCACAATCGCGCCCTTTGAAGATTGTGCAACAATATTTTTAGATAAATAGATGCCTATGATATTTCACAAAAGTCTTTTAACATAAGTAATGTCTTTAATAATTTGTAATAATCATTTATTATTAATATTCCTTGACAGGAATATTCCTTTTTAGGTATATTACGAATACTAATTAAAAGGAGGTGGGAGAATAAGAGATGGATTATTCAACAATCCTAAGCACTCTTGCCGAGCCCAGTAGGTTAAAGATTGTTGAATTACTTCGTAAGGGCCCACTAACAGTGGGGGAAATAGCGGACCATATTCATATTCGCCAGCCTCAAGCATCTAAACATCTCCGTGTACTACATGAAGCAGGAATGGTGGAGTTTGATGCAGAAGCGAATCGTCGAATCTACAAGCTGAGGTCAGAGCCCTTCAAAGCCTTAGATTTATGGCTGAAAGAATACCGTGACATTTGGGAAGAAAAATTCGACAACTTGGATCGTTATTTGGAGGACCTGCAAAAGAGAGAAAATAAAGAGAATGAAAACTAAAATTATTGGAGGAATCACAATGTCAACTCAAATCAAAATCACTCATACTTTCAATGCTCCACGTGAACTTGTGTTTAAGTCATTAACTAAATCAGAACACCTAATGAATTGGTGGGGTCCAAAAGGATGGACATTTGAGGTTTCTAAATCGGATTTCCGTCCGGGTGGTGTCTTTCACTACAGCCAGAGACCTGTTGACGGCAACGTAATGTGGGTTAAATTTGTATATAGTGAAATTATTACACCAGAGAAAATTGTTTACACCAGTTTCTTTTCTGATGAAGAAGGTAATATTGTACGTGCACCATTTGACGCAAATTGGCCAATGGAAACCCTGAATACCATTACGTTAACCGAGGACGCAGATAAAACAACTCTTACAATGATTGTGGCTCCCATATCTCCGACTGAGGAAGAGATCAAAACCTTCGAGGATTCAAAAGAGATGGCTGAGGAAGGTCATTCCGGAACCTTTGATCAATTAGATGAATACCTAACAAAGATTTAAGTCGTTTAAAATAGCCACAACAAAAACAAGACCATCGGTGTTTTTTGTTATTTATGACCATCCCTTCTTTAGCTTAACAATAATTAGTTTAAAATTTCATCGTTCGTAAAATAAGTTACTCTACAATCTGGCCAGATTGTTGAACACAAGTTAAACAACACTCTTCAACTAACCTGCGGCGTTAGTTCAATAAGAAAAAAGGCTTTACTCCTTCTTGAAGTAAAACACCCGAAAGTTCAACAATCATCTTATTCTTCCTTATTTCAATAAAAGACCGCGTCGTTTGTTAAATACAAATTCCCAAGTAATTTGTAAATTATAATAAATAAGTGATGCAATTATTCCAACAGACAAAAAACCAAATGTCTCTGAATTATATTGAATTTCGCCATTTGAGAGTATAAACAAAAAAAATCAAAGTGCTAATTATTCCTGCCAGAATATACCAAACAGATTTTCTCAAGTATCTAATAAATCTTGAATAATGTTGATGTTTTACACTCATTTTATCAATAAAAAACGACCAAATAACGCCTGCAATTATAAAGACAGGACCTGAGAATATGGCGTAAATAACAAAAAGTCCTGATAGAGAATTATACGAACTATTCGGCTGTCTATTAGAAATAGGTTCATACGCAAATATAGCGAGTGAAACACTAAATAAGACTGTCGCAATAACTCCTATTAAGATTCGTTTAACTATTTCACCTATCACTTATTAACCTCCTTTCATTGTTACCGCTTGCCTTCTTCAACTAAACTGCTGCTTTAGTTCAAAAACAAAATTACGATTTTATTTCTTTATCAAGAAGGTACAATAGCTTTCTTCGTGCTTCTTTACTACGAATAATTTTTCTAACACGAATTGTGCCTTGTAAATAACGTCTGACTTGTTTATTTACAAAAAACAAACGGTGATATTTTTCATCCTCGTAAACCTTTTTAAACCAATCGTATTGATTTAACCTTTCAATATTTTGGTCAATTTTTTTCGTATTTAAAGTGTCACTATATCCAACACTGCCGAATAATCCTGCAATTAATTCAAATAAAAAACTAAGCATAGCTTACTCCTGTCTAATTTTGCTTTTGAGAATTCTCTCCTGATTGTGTCTAATCCTTATTCAACTAACCTGTTGCGTTAGTTTAAGTGTAACATTTCACATTGTACATAAAAATAGACCATCGAAATGATGGTCTCGTTTCACTAAAGCACCCGTTTAAGTACATTACTTCACAATCTCCTGGTCGAATGATCCCTAAATTGTGTATCAAAAAGCTATCAACGTTGTACTTGTATCGTTTTGGATTATTGCAATAGCATACTTTTAAAATCACATTTAAGTATTGCCATAATAATTTCATCGGAGTACACATCATTGTAATATAAGGATTGACGTAAGACTCCTTCTTTTACAAACCCAACCTTTTCATATGCTCTAATTCCACGCAAATTATGGCTAAATACTTCTAACTGTAAACGATTTAATTGGAGTTGTTCAAAGACAAAACTTAGAACAATTTTTATAGCTTCAGTACCATATCCTTTTCCTGTTAATGAAATGGAAACCATCGATATCCTGAATCCTGCTTTTTTGTTCTCCTCATCTATAACGAAAATCGATAACTCTCCAATCATTTCGTCAGTGCCTTTTAAACAAATAGCGAAATCATAGCGGCTTGAATCATTATTAATATTTTCAATATGTGTCTTAATTTGATCCAATGAAAAATTAGAATTGGTTCCAGTCATATAACGTATTTCTTCATCCATTGTATTTTCTAACATAATAGGTGCATCAAACTCAGAAAGAGGTCTTAAATAAATTCTCTCACTCTCTAATCTCATTTAAACTTTCTTCTTAATTTCTGTTGTTTTATGTATTGTTTAAAATATATGAATCTTACTTTGATATTACATGAATCTTATAATGCTATGAAATACCAAAAACAAATAATAAAAGTTTTATACCTAAAAAAGTACAGTTTTTTGCTAATGCTATTATTACTGCTTATCATTCTACTTTTAATGACCATGAATTTTATACAGATGTTCTAATGTTGATGGTCTCGTTAACTAAAGCACTTCGTTAGTTTAAGTGTAATTCTTCACAAACTTTTTTTTTTTCGTTTAGGCAATGTTACTTCGTTCAAGACCCCGAAGTTCCTCTAAACAGGAATGCTGACCGTTATTTGAAGAGAGAAAATCAGATTACCACTGTTTTCTTGTCTATTTTCAACTGATTTACTATGGAGGAAATTAATGTATCCAAAGGGTTAATTATAGACTGTGATGTCATATATTCAACTTCCTGAGATGCATCGACCATAGATAATTGAGCAACGGAGATAATTTTATTTTCTTTTATAATTGTATTCAGGAATTTGGATAATTCTTGATTATATTCGTGTTTTAGACCTTGCATTATCAATTCAAAAGTATTGTTAATGACAATTACCTCTATATCTATGGATTTTTGATGATTATAAGCATATTGGTTGAGACGCTCCATTGTCCCATCAACAGTTGCAGGATTTGTAAATAGGATTGTTTGAGGTTGCTGTATATTACAAATGAATTCAAAGTAGGGTTCATCAATTTTTATGATTGGCACTGATATTGAGAGTTGTTCTTCCTGTAGAATTGCAATATAGTTTGTGCAAGTAATGAGAATGGCATCAACATTACATTGGGCAATCCATTCTACTTGTTCATCTACTACTTTAAAATTCTCATCTGATGTAACCCTATACATTAATGCAGGGTCAACAAAATGTATTAATTCAATGTCATATGTGGAAAGTGCGTTTTCGATATACTCAATATTTGAATAATGGGCATGTAGGCATCCTAATCTTTTTTTCAATTGTAACTCCACCTCTAATATGTTTCTGATTATTCTACCAGTTTATATATGGAAATATCTATGAAAATGAAAATAAAATCTCCAACGGTTTCTTTCACTAACCTGCCGCGTTAGTTTAAGTGTAACATTTCACATTTTACATAAAAATAGACCATCATTTTTTTTGATGGTCTTGTTAACTAAAGCACCCGTTAGTTTAACAATATCGTTTCTTTATTATTTCTATGGAAGCTTCATCAATTCCAGTAATATTTGAAATTACTTTTATTTCAATACACTCTTTTAGTGCTTTTCGTACGGTGTTCAAGTTCTGTCTTATTTCTAACATTTTATATTCTACGGGAATACTGTCAAAATCTAAAAAATCGTCTAATACTTCCCCATCCAAGTCAAATTCAATGCAGTATGTTCCAATTTCCTTATCAAAGTAAAAGATATTTACAGTAAAGAATACAGATGCTTCAACCGTTGAAAATGGATACTTAATTTGAATGGATTCTTCTTCAACACTAATGAATTCTTCGTACAGCTTCCCTTTAAAAGTGTCCAAATAATCGTATTTATCTTCCGTCTGCCATTTCTTAAAACAGTCCCAAAATCCCTTAATTGTTTGATTTTTGGCATCGTGTTTTCGTTCCCATTCTAGTAAGGTTTTCGCGTTCAAATTCATCCCCCATTTATTATTTAGTATAAGCTATTTACCAAATTTCTTATTGAACTAACCTGCGGCTTTAGTTCAATTAGAAAAAAAGTTTTACTCCTTCTTGAAGTAAAACACACCGTTAGCTTAATAAGCATAAATGACGACAAAAAATGCAAATGCAACTGCAAGGAAAGAAATTATTGCACTTGTTTTCCGTTTTGCTTTTAGTTCCAAAACCCCCGTAACCAAAACAGAAACTCCTAAGAACAACAGCATATATGGCATAAACTCAAAGTTTTTAGTAATAAGACTATAACCTGCTAATGCAAAAGCAATAATTGATGAGATGATTCTTAATATTTTTAACATTTTTTCTCCTCCATTCAATCACAGTGCAAATTCTTGTTTAATCACATCATTTTGAATCTTTATTCCACTAAACTGTTGCTTTACTTTAATACGTACGAAACAAATGGAAGTTCCAATTTTAAATAAATTTTCCATTTGATATAAGCATAAATCCATTTTTCTTATTCGACTAAACTGCTTCTTTAGTTCAATAAGAAAAAAGGCTTTACCCCTAATTGAAGTAAAGCACCCGTTAGTAGAATAAATTGTATTACCTTACTTTCCCTTTTAAATATGAACTCCTTGATTAAGATATGATTTTGATATGTTGACATCGTTTGGAGAGTATTTTTATGAACTCCTCTCTATCAAAAGGAGAAATTAGTACAGAATTATATTGACCGTATTCAATCTCAAGCCTTTTTAAAGATAACGCAGGACTTGATAATGGGTTATTTGTTTTTTTTACAGACGTTATAGTGTCTAATGGAATATTTCTTTTAAAAGGACCAAACCTGATAGTTAAGTTGTTATCTTCTATGACATAAAAGGTGGTTAACCACATCCATAAAATAAAAATTGGTAAAATAATAGAAAGCGAAAACATAATTATAAGTCCCAGAGTATCCAATGTTTCATCAATAAGTGCATAAACACCACTTCCCAGAATAAAAATCATAGATACCCAAACGATAGTGGATAACCACCAATCTTTTCGTGACATAAATTTCAATAGGTTCACCTCCCAGGAATTCAAAACTTCTATCTTTATTACGATTAACCTAAGTAACAAGATTCATGTGCGTATTCAACTAAACTGCCGCTTTAGTTTAAGTGTAACATTTCACATACAATAATATTTTACGAAAAATCAACCCTTACCTATAACATAGCCTAAAAATAAGAAAGCATATAAGTTTTATGCCATGAACAGGAATTTCCGCTACAGGCGGACGCGTTCCAGGGGGCAAGCATCAAGCCGCTTCGGGCCAACACGACGTTGGTCACAAAGACGTTGCCACACGATGTGGTGCTCTTAGCCTTTGAACAATTGAATGTTCCGTCCAGGGTCTTGATTTGCTTGCTAATCCCCTAGGAGTCGCCGCCTTCCGCTCCAATCTACAGTGCAAATTAGAAAGACGATATGTTGGTCGAAATACTGGATTGGTACTTTATTTTGTTCATCGATAGAACAACTGGACATAGATTTGTTGATAAGGAAATGGAGTAGCTTCCGAAATTGTATCTCTGGCACCTTAAAAAGTAGGACAGGATATTATCGTTCATCATCCAAACAAAACGAGGCGACGGACAAACATCCGCAACAAAATTACAGAAAAAAATGGATCGAGAAGTGACACAATCACTTCTCGATCCATAATTCTAACGGTAATAGTGTAGCGGAATTTTTCGTCCAAAGCACTTTAGTAACGGTGAAGGACATCATGCACTTAAATGGCGCTTGAGAATAGAAGAAATAAATATTGGATTTTGATGTTTTGAGGTAATTAGTAGTGTAAAACCAATCATGTGATCAGCATACTATAAACACAACCTCAAGAAAGAAGCGCGAAAACAGTGTGAAAACGAATTGTGTGCCTAATAAAGAACAGCATGGAAGTAAGTAAATAGAATGAATGGAAAGCTGATCGATTGGTTAGTAACTCAGAAGTGAGAACAAAATTTTTATATATTATGCAACGTAGTCATCCTTAGGGATATCGTTAGGGAGATTTTTACTGTAATATTTTCCTTTTGTAGATACGGCTATAATCACAGTAAGTATAGCTGCTAGAATTGCTGCAAAGAATGCTGCGGTACTTTGTAAAAATGCCCCCATATAACCTAATGCTGCTATTGTACCTAGACAGCTTGATATAAGTAATGATATAACTCCAACGGGATTCCATTTATATAAATATTCGTGTCGGGCCTCATAATAGCCAGGACCGATTTTTAATAGTTTTTTTACAATCATGGCATCACTAACGATTATAGCTGCCCAAGCAAGTAAGAAGACTCCTTGGAATGTCATCGCTGTATCTAAATGATTCACGATATCACCAAGCATTAAAGCCATTGCACAAACTCCTGTGACAACAACCCAAAATCGTCTGCCGGGTGTAAATTTAAATATGTTCTCGAAGAAATTAGAAAGTGATAAGGAACTACTGTATATATTCGTAACGTTTATTCTTAGTTGAGTTAACATAGTGAATAACGCACCACCAATACCGAGGAGCAGTACGATATAAACACCTGGATTTGGTTCTCCTAAACGAACACCAAACCAAATACCAAGACCACCCATAACTCCAAAACAAAAGATTTGTGGAATAAATCCGATAGCCACTGATCCTATTTTAATATCCTTAGGTTTAAGGAATCGGGCATAATCTGATGAAAGAAGGGCTGTGAGTCCCATTATTCCATGTTGCATTCCTATACAAAGTAGTAAAGCTTGTCCTCCCATTTGAACTCCTTCTGGCATATATGTCCAAAAAGCTCCTTCGTAAACGGAGGGAGTGCGGAATGATGCTATTATTGTGATCGTTAAAAAAATTATGAAAATCGGTAAAGACCACTTTTGTAGTTTATCGAGTTGTTTAATTCCGAACCAATTTAATGGAATTACAATTGATCCGAAGAAGATGATTAGTGCCCATTTTGGTAGGGAGGGTAAGAAGGTGTGAATTGCGGAAACTAAAATCAGGCCTTCAAAAGCACAATACATGATGAAGTTTGTTGCATAAATAAATGAGGTTAACGATGCGCCTATGTAGCCAAAACCTCCACCTCTAGATAATAGGTTGACGTTCATACCAGATTTTGCTGAAAGATAAGCAATGAAAGTTCCGAGTATACCCGCAACGATTATCGCATATATGGAGGATATGATGGCATTTATGGCTCCAAATTGAAGTGCCATAACGCTTCCCATTTGAAAATAAAAAATTGCCGTTGCGATACCGAAAGTGATATTGGTAATACTAAACCAACCCATCTTCCTTTGATCTCGTGGCACTCTATCTAATGAATAATCATCTTTCATTTCTTCTGACACTTTGTGATCTGCGACTTGGACAGACCCCATAATATCAACTCCTTTTTTGTATGATAACATTAAAAACCTCGCTTCCATTTATTGTATATAAATTCGTATATCACTTCATTCGATTTCTATTATATCAGTAATACCAACGATTTATCAAACTCAGTGATTCCTGAACTTATGGTTAATGGCTATTAAATTTACTCATCCAATAGTGATTTAGGGCTTTGAAAAAATGTATTAGAAGGTATGTATCTATTTTTTAGAACATATTTTTCAATTTAGAATATTGTTTTTCATCGTAGATTAATTGACAGATAGAGTTTGTTATTGTAGACTATGAACAATAATTAAAAATTAAATATAACCTCACTTATTTGGTGGGGTAGAGGCGCGATATTTAACAGTCCTTAGTGGAGTTTGAGAAGCCATGATTCTAGGGAGAAGGAAATGTCGCCGAAGTTTGTAATAAATCTCTGTATTACTTGCTGGGTCTGTAGTGAATAACTCCAGGACTGTCCATTATAATCATCCCGGTTTATAATGGTGTGCTATCTCATTTGGGAAAAGTAGAGGATTTAGGGCAACTATACATATTGCGACCTGAGTTCATCTCAGGTCTTTTTTTGTATAGATTGTCCTTTTTTTATATCCAAACACATAAACTAAATTTAAAAAGGGGAGAAACAATGATGAAAAAGAAGTTATCAATATTTATTGGGCTATTCCTTACGACAATGTTGGTATTGGCAGGATGTGGAACAAGCTCAAAGAGTAATGGTTCAGGTTCTTCTAACAATGATACAAAAGAAAAAGATACATTTACGATAGGATTAGAAGCAGGATATCCACCTTTCAACTGGACACAGATGAATGATTCTAACGGCGGAGTGAAGCTTGACGGTAATGCAGAATACGCAGGTGGATACGATGTAGAGATTGCCAAAAAGATTGCGGATGGATTAGGGAAAAAATTAGTAATTGTAAAGACAGAGTGGGATGGTCTTGTACCAGCGTTAACTTCTGGAAAAATTGATGCAATTATGGCTGGGATGTCACCTACAAAAGAACGTAAAAAAACAATCGATTTCTCAGATAACTACTATACATCTAATTTTGTTATGGTAGTAAAAAAGGGCGGTCCTTATGAAGGAGCAACATCTATACAAGATTTTAAAGGTGCTAAAGTAACTGGTCAGTTAAATACATCACATTATGGTGTAATCGATCAAATTAATGGCGTCAAAAAACAAACAGCTATGGATAACTTCCCTGCAATGCGTGTTGCATTGGAATCAGGTAAAATTGATGGTTATGTATCAGAACGTCCAGAAGGAATTAGTGCTTCATCAGCTAATGAAAACTTTGCGATGATAGAATTTACAGATGGATTTAAAGCACCGGAAGAAGAAACAGCAGTTGCAGTTGGGCTAAGAAAAGATAGTGATTTAACAGATAAAATCAATGAAATATTAGCCAAAATATCAGATCAAGACAGACAAGAAATTATGGATAATGCAATAAAAAATCAACCAGCTGCAGAATAATGATGAGGATAACCGGCTGCAACTTCCAAGCAGTCGGTTTTCATGTTTAAAGGAGGAATATGATGAGTTTCGAGTGGGTAGTTTCAATTGTTACCAATAACTGGCCGATGTTCCTTCGAGGAGCAGGATATACTCTATTAATATCTATCATTGGTACTATAATAGGAGCAGTTATCGGTTTATTGGCTGGTGTAATACGTACAATTCCTATGCCTGAAAGAACAGCCAAAAAAATTATATTAAAAATAGTGAATATTATTCTTTCTATATATATAGAGTTTTTCCGTGGAACACCAATGATTGTGCAAGCGATGGTTATTTACTATGGATCTATGCTAGCATTTAATATTGATATGAACCCTATTATGGCAGCAGTTTTTATTGTTTCTATTAATACAGGGGCTTATATGGCAGAAATCGTTCGTGGCGGTGTTATATCTATTGAAAAGGGGCAATTTGAAGCAGCGCAAGCGATTGGTATGAATCATATACAAACGATGCTTCACGTTGTATTACCACAAGTGATTCGCAATATTTTACCAGCGACTGGAAATCAATTTATTATTAATATTAAAGATACGTCCGTCCTAAATGTAATTAGTGTATCGGAATTATTCTTCCAAACGAAATCAATTGCGGGAAATAACTTCCGTTACTTTGAATCCTTTTTTGTAGCTTGTATTTTGTATTTCGTCATGACGTATACAGTTACACTAATCCTACGTTATTTTGAAAGAAGGCTAGATGGTCCTGCGAATTACAGCATGATTGGACAGCCAGCACAAGTCACACAACCAATAAATAATACAGGAAATCAGTAATCAAAGGAGTTGATGATATGGAAAAGGTAATTGCAATTGAGCATCTAAGTAAATCCTTTGGTTCCCATGAAGTATTAAAAGACATTGATTTTTCGGTTAGTAAAGGTGAAGTTGTATGTATTATTGGTTCTTCGGGTTCTGGTAAATCTACTCTCCTTCGTTGCGTTAATCTACTGGAAAAACCAAGTGGTGGTCAAATTATTTATAATGGAGAAAATATATTAGATAACAAGCATGATATTCACGCTTATCGTACTAAGCTTGGAATGGTTTTTCAATCGTTTAACCTATTTAATAATCATAATGTCTTAAACAATTGTGTTGTTGGACAAGTGAAAGTGCTGAAACGTTCTAAAGAAGATGCTGAAAAAACAGCGATGAAATATTTGGAAGTCGTTGGTATGTCTCAATATGTGAATGCTAAACCAAGCCAGTTATCAGGAGGTCAAAAGCAACGTGTTGCGATTGCTAGAGCGTTATCGATGGAGCCAGATGTAATGTTGTTTGATGAACCTACTTCCGCGCTTGATCCTGAAATGGTTGGAGAAGTTCTAAAAGTCATGAAAGAACTAGCTGGAACAGGGCTTACCATGTTAATCGTAACGCATGAAATGGAATTCGCAAAGGAAGTATCAGATCGTGTCGTTTTTATGGATAAAGGGGTTATTGCGGAAGAAGGCACTCCGGAACAAATATTTAATAATCCTAACCAAGAACGAACAAGAGAATTTTTAAAACGAACACTAAAATAGTTGTGTAAATAATTCAATATTATAGGATAATTTTAGTAATAATACTTGATATTTATAGAGCTTCCCTTCAACATGAAGAGGAAGCTTTATTTATTTACTTATTGTACTAATCGGCACATGTTTAATAATTATTACTTCAGGAGTTTTAAAAATGACCAACGTTTTAGAAGGAAATAATGTAAAGGTTATAGGTGAGGGAATAAAACGATTATATATGGAGAAATTATGGAATCCATTGTTAAAGTTGAAAAAGCCGAGAACCTAAACTGGAAATTAGCAAAAAGGTAGAAATCGGATGATTTATTTAGTAGAGATGTCACAAGAGAAATAGATTAATGGAAAAATGAGGAGACTTAACAGAGTCTCTTCATTTTTTAGTATATAGAGGTACTTCATACTTTTATCACAAAGAGTAGTTATAATAAGATAGAGAATTTAATTTAGGAGGATTTTTTATGAAAAAGATAATTATTATTGCATTTGTTTTTATGTTTACATTTGCGAATAGTGCCTTTGCACATACAGGGTTAGAGAATTCCAGTCCTGCAAATGGAGAAGTAGTGACGAATGAACTGAGTGAAATTACGTTAACTTTTGAAGGTAAATTAGAAAAAAGTAGCACATTTTACTTGAAAAATTCAACTGGAGAAAAAATTCCTGTAGACAATATTACAATAAATGAAGAAAAACTGACCGGTACTATATCTACTACTTTGCCTAATGGAAGTTATGAAATAGACTGGAACATTGTTGGAGCAGACGGACATCAGATCGAAGGTAATGTACCTTTTACCTTAGAGGTTCCCACGGCTTCTGAAACACCAGTGGAAGATGAAAAAGTAGAAGAAGCAAATATAACTTCAGCACCAGCTGCTAATCCAACAACAGTAGAACAAAAAGAAGAAGTTAAATCATCTTCCAATGTTATTCCTGTCGTTGTAATTGGATTAATTATAATTATTGGCGGAGCTTTCTTTTTGTTACGTAGAAAGAAATAATATAGATTCATGATTACGATTAGTGAAATTTTAGTATATCTTTGTTTTTCTATATTAATTGGTAGTTTTCTAATTGCACTTCTGCCAAGCTCTTTGAAGCCAGAAGTAGAAGTGCGAAGGTGGATACAAATTGTCGCTACAATTGGAATTGCGTTCTTTTCTTTTATTCCTATGTTTCTACTAGTGCTGAATTTAGATAAAAGAAATGATTTTAGTGAGACACTTCAAATGGTTCTTTATACTTTTGAAGTTGGGAAAGCGTGGATTTTTACTTTTTTAGTTGCTAGCATATTATTCATCTTTCTTCTATCGTTTAAAAATCAAAAAAACCGCATTTATTCAATTGGAGGGCTAATCCTTACATTTCTTTTAATTTTAGGATTAGGTTGGGCAAGTCATGCTACTTCTATTGAGCATATAAAAGGGTTAATTACACATACAACTCATTTTACAGCGGTTACGGTGTGGATTGGTATTTTACTAATGGTAGGTTGGTTTTCAAAAGGTACTTCCAATTGGTTGAACTTTTTAAAATGGTTTACACCAGTTGCGGCTATATGCTTCGGCATAACGATAATTTCCGGCTTGGTGCTCATGACGTTTGTAGTCGATTTTGCTACATATACAGATGCTTGGATGCTTCCATATGGACAACTTTTGCTAATCAAACACCTATTAATTATTCCGTTACTTTTGTACGCTACTATAAATAGTATATTCATTAAAAAGAAACTACAAACAGATCCAAGCTTTAATCCTAAACCTTGGGCGAGAGTGGAGAGTTTAGTAGTGTTACTCATTTTTTCGGTCACTGCTGCACTAGGTCACCAATCACCACCAAGTGAAAGTACGTTTAAAAATGAAGGTCCTTCAAAACTATTTAGCTATTTTTATCAAGGGCAGAATCTTCAAGCATTTCGTGTAGAACTCACATTAAATGCTACGGGATTATCCTTATTGATATTATCGATACTTTTCATATGGTTGACTATATATGCATTTCTTAAGAAAGCACCAGCTTTGACAACTTTTTTACTAAGTATTCTATTTGTATTTTCTAGCTATTTAGCGTTAATATGGAGCATTAAATAAGAAGAGGCTATCCTATTTTGGATAGCCTCTTCTTGCAGAATAAAAAAGTATATGAATTTTTTGTCCATGAACAGGGTGATCTCCGCTACAGCTGTACGCTTGCAAGTTGGGCAAGCATCAAACCGCTTTCCTTGCTCCTGCGCAAGCTCGTCGCAAACTTTTATGTATGGATGTGCCGGTGAAAATAGGAGGCTTACATCAAATAAAGAATTGAAATAACTCCCGAAATTGCATTTTTGGGAGTTTCCTGAATGTGTAAGAAAGCATCTTTTCTTTCATTATCCAAACAGGTTTTAAACCTATTCCTAAAGTTGAAGGAGAGCGACGACCTGCCTCTTTCATAACTTTCGGTAATGATATAGCCCAAGTCTGTCCAAAGCCCTCTAGAAACGTTTGAAAATAGGTTTAAAGGATGTTTGCGTTTTTCTTATATCATTTTGCAAAGCTTGCTTTTTCTTTCCGCCCATGCAAAAAGAAATATGGAATGAATGTAATAATAGCTAGTATACCTAAAATTATATACAGAGTACTGTAGCCTGTTAAGGGAATGATAAATCCAAGGATATAAGGTCCGAAACCAAGTCCCGCATCCAAGAAGATAAAGAAAGTGGATGTCGCGAGCCCCATTCGATGAGGCGGTGTTAGTTTAACGGCTACCGCTTGAGTAGTGGACTGCATATTACCGAATCCAAGTCCAATTAAAGCACCCGCTAATAATAATGTGAAGCTAGTACCTGCTGTGCTAAGGAGTAACATACCTGCACCGAGAACAAAAAAAGCTGGATACATAATATAATTTGCACCTTTGGTATCCATGAGACGACCCGTAAATGGGCGTGATAATAAAATTACTATAGCGTATACGATAAAGAAGAAGCTTGCTGTATTTACTAGATCTATTTCAATTGCATAAAAGTTGATAAAGGAAAGAACACTAGAATAACAAAAAGCAACCGCTAATGTAATAAATGCAATAGGTAGTGCCTTTGGTTCAACAAAGTTAGAAAGTTTAAACCCTGTCGTTTCAGCTGTTTTCATTGGCTTTTCAGTTGCGGGAACATACAGGAAGAACATAGTGAAGAGACTAAATATTCCTAATGCAAGACAAAATCCGAAGATCACGTGGAAGCTTGTATGTTGACTCATATACAAACCAATGAAAGGTCCAATTGCAGTAGCAAGTGTTGCACTCATGCTAAAGTAACCTATTCCTTCTCCTTTTCTTGTCATCGGAATAATTTGTGCAACAATCGTTCCTGCTGCAGTACTTGCTATCCCTAAGGTTAAACCATGAAGCAATCGATTTATAAGTAAAAATGTTAAACCGAGGTTTACAAAGTATAGAGAGGTTGTAAGCGTAAATAAAGTTAAACCGATAAGCAATGTTTTTTTGCGACCAATTAGATCAATTACTCGTCCTATGAAAAGACGTCCAATTAAAGTTCCAATAATAAAAATTCCTGTTACTAAACCTGCTTGACTTGTAGAGGCATCAAATTCGTTAACAGCATAAACGGCGATTGTCACCATTAATAAATAAAAAATTAGCGTTAATAAAAAGTTGATAGAAGATACAACGATAAAATCCTTCGTCCATAGTTTTGGTCTAGATTTATCCATGTTATTTAGCTCCTTGTACTAAAATATTCTTGCGTATTTCATCCATAATCTGAATTACTTTTAGTTGATTCTCATTAGATATCCCTTTTAGAATATTTTGCTCGTATTCATCAATTGTTACTCGAACATCTTCATAAACATTTTTTCCAAGTAACGTTAGCTGCATTCTTTTTTCTCGCTTATCTTGGCTAACTAGCTGCTCAACATATCCTAACTCTTCTAAACGATTAATCGTTCTTGTAATAGTGGGCTTTTCTACACCTTGATAATTAGAAAGCTCGACAAGTGTCGCAGAACCATTGGCAGATAAGTAGAACATAATAGTCCACTGTGCTCGGTATAAATCATGCTTCGCCAGTTGAAGGTTTAAATGATTTTCAAATGGACGATATAGCTGTAAAAAATGTTGAAAAAATTCTCTATATATTTTGATAATAAACACTCCTCATAAAAAAAGTAGTTACCAACGATAATAGTTATCCCGGGTAACTATTTTAGTATAACAAATATTTAAGTGGATGAAAAGTTGTAAGAATTTTCATGAAAAAACTCCTACTTAAGCGTTGTATAACCGCATAAGTAGGAGTTTTAAAATAAATCAGTATTATTTAGAAGAACTGGCTTCAATCGTTGATGCAACTTTTGAAATAACTAATTCACTTCCAAGGAGGGGTGATTCTTGAGAAGCTGCTTTTGAACCTGGCTCTGGTCGTTTATGAGATTCTTTAAATGCATCACTGTTTTTCCAAGCTTCAAAGTTCTCAAGGTTTTCCCAGTACATATTAACATTTAACTCATCGTAGTCTGTTAGGTTTTGTGTAAGAGTTACTTCTACTTTTACAAAACCCTCCATTTCTTGTAATGCACCTGGCTTAGTGAAATTAGGAGCCATTTTTTCTGCAAAGCCTAGTTTTGTTTTAATTCTATTTGTCACAATAAACATTTCGCATTACTCCTTCTTAATTAAATTATTTAATTAGTGTATCACTTTTCCATCGAAAAACCTTTTCTCAAGATTTTTTTGGAAATGTCTCACCTTTTCTTTGTTAATTTGAGCTAATTTCATAAATAGCATTTAATTATTAAAACACGAGCAATACTTAATTTATTGATTGGAGCGACAGGCGGCGACTCCAGCGGGATGAGTGAGACAGATGAGCCATTACAACGACGCGAATGCGGCGGTGATGGCTCATCGCTCACCCCGCGGAAAGCGTCCGCCTATAGCGGAAATCATGCTGATTTATGAAGAGTAAATTATATATATTCATACAATTCACTTTAATAATGTTCGTGTTTTTGCTCTAAATTGGAATTACGAAATTGATTTAATTAGTAAAACTATTTGAAATTTATCCTAATCTAATTCATTATTAATAATAGACAGTCTTTTCGTAGTTAAAAGTAGAAAATTGCGCAAAAGAAATATGTTCTATAAAGGAAGAAGCTTGTGAAAGAGGATAATATTACTCGTATAAACCTAGATGGTAGAGAACTCATACTTATCGGTACTGCGCATGTATCTAGACAAAGTGCAGAACAAGTAAAAGAAGTGATTGAAGCAGAAAGACCAGATGCAGTTTGTATTGAATTAGATGAACAAAGATACCAGTCTGTTATGGACAGCAATAAGTGGAAAGAAACAGATATTTTTAAAGTAATTAAAGAAAAAAAAGCTACACTCCTATTAATGAATCTAGCTATATCTTCGTTTCAAAATCGTTTAGCAAAACAATTTGACATAAAGCCGGGGCAGGAAATGATTCAAGGGATTGAATCTGCAAAAGAAACAGGTGCAAATCTCGTGCTAGCTGATCGAAATATACAAATTACCTTTTCTCGTATTTGGCATAATCTTGGGTGGGTAGGAAAGAGCCAACTTCTTACTTCCGTGTTTTTTAGTATTTTCAGCAGAGAAAGTATATCAGAAGAAGAACTCGAAAAAATGAAATCACAGGATACGCTTAACGCTGTTCTTGCTGAGTTCACCGAATCTTTTCCAAAGTTAAAGACTCCTTTAATCGATGAACGAGATCAATATTTAGCGCAAAAAATCAAAGATGCACCGGGTAAAAAAATAGTTGCTGTGTTAGGTGCTGCGCATGTGCCTGGTATTACTAAAGAGATTCATAAAGAACATGATTTAGAAGCGTTAGCTCAAACCCCTCCAAAATCTGTTGTTCCAAAAATTCTTGGGTGGGTAATACCGGTGCTACTTATTGCAATTGTAGCTTACACCTTTGTAGCAAATCCCACAGCAGGGTTTGACCAAGCATTTAGTTGGATATTATGGACAGGGACTACTGCGGCTATTGGTGCGGCTATTGCTCTTGGTCATCCACTTGCAATACTATCGGCATTTATAGCGGCTCCCATCACTACTTTACATCCTTTAATAGCATCAGGATGGGTATCGGGAATTGTACAGGCATATTACCGTCGACCAAATATCGGGGATTTCGAAACTCTTTCCGAAGATGTATTTACTGTAAAAGGATTCTGGCACAATAAGGTTACACGTATCTTACTGGTAGTTGTCCTTACTAACTTAGTGGGTTCTTTGGGGGCTTTTATTGGTGGGGCAGATGTTATTAGGTTATTTTTTAAAAACTTTTAATAAGGCTTATTCGGGCTAAAATCAATAATATAAAATCTCCCTTGTTGCAGTTTGAAAGTTTGCAACAAGGGAGATCTTTTTATTTTGTAGCTGAATTTGATTCATCTTTTTTTTCAGCCAATGTTTTATAAGCAGCGTCGTCATGGTCATCGCCTTGGAGTTGGAAAACCAAACGCAATTGGTACATTTTTTGGAGCACCCGTAATTGGCATTTTGCTTAACGGTTTAACCATTCTTTCAGCACTTGCTGTTACGTATGTATACGCAAAAAAGCGATTTATCCAAATTTAATAAACTTTGTGTCTCGAAGTACTTGTTTTCTGTGCATGCAAGTATATAATTCTAGCATATCCTATATTTTTTATTGAATGGGCTGATAGAATGAGACCGTATAATGAAAAGATTAGTATTTACCACGGAATGGCATCTACTATAGCACTTAATTTTTCTAATAACTTTTTTCCCATATTCGCAATTACGATATTGGGAGCAACTAATTATCAAGTTGGATTAATTAGTTCGTTGCCTCCGTTAATTGCTCTAATAATGACAATTCCAGCAGCTATATTATTAAATCGGGCGCGTGCTCAGAAGAAATTGGTTGCAATGTCTGTTTTACTCGCTCGACTAATGTTCTTGTTGATTGTACTAGTTGTTTTTTTGCCTTCTACCTCTCTCCAAAGATGGGCATTTTTAGGAATTATTGCTTTCATTAGCGTCCCGAATACAGTAGCCAATATTGGTTGGCAAACATTCATTAGTGGAATGATCGAAGAATCTAGAAGAGGGCAATTTTTTAGTGATCGAAACCGACTGTTAACGATGGTCGGACTTGTGTCGACGTTACTTATCGGTATTTTAATGAAAGATTCCTCGGAAAGTGTTGTAGCGTATCAAATACTTTTCACAATTGCTTTAGGATTTGGCTTATTAGAAGTTTTTTTCCTATTAAAACATAAAGAAGAAGTTGTGCAAGTAGGGAATGAACAAGTAAAAAAGAAGTCTATGGACTGGAGCATTTTTAAACATAGCAACTTTGTTTGGTTTTTAGCTGCAGCACTATTTTTTAATTTTGCTTGGCAAATGGCTTGGGGATTATTTAATATTTATAATGTAAGAGTAGCGGGTGCAACAATATTTTGGATTAGTATGTTTTCAGTTGGTAATATGCTCATACAGTTTTTAACGTTTCCTTTGTGGAAAAAATGGGCAGATAAAAAGTCCAATATGCATGTTTTTATATGGGCTGCAGTAGGTATGGCGACTACTCCTTTTCTAACTGTGTTATCTACTAACTTATACTATTTAACATTTGTCCAAACTATTTCAGGCTTTTTCTTGTCTGGTACTGTATTGATACTTTTTAATTTATTATTGGAGCAATCGCCCGAGGAATCTCGTACGTATTGTATAACAACGTACAATGTGTTGCTTGCTTTCATTGCTTTCGTTGCTCCTCAAGTCGGCATTTGGTTATTGGATCAACTAGGAATGGAAATAGCGATGTATATTAGCTCTGGATTACGTTTCTTAAGTGCTTTTGGCTTTTTATACGTATCTATTCGACATAGAAAAGGTTAAGCACTTAATAGAGAAAGCGCCCGTAGATTGGGCGCTTTTTCTATTTCCCTATTCCATGCAAGATGAATTGGACGGTACGCTCTGTTTCTAGTTCATCATCCCATTCACTGTCAGGGAAGAAGATGTAACGAGAAAACAAGTAGCCAAAAATACTTGTGACTGTTAATCTCGCTATACTAGCTGGGGGCATTTCAATTAGTTGTCCTTTATCTTGATATCCTTTAATGACAATTAGTATCCGATCAAAAACTTTCTTCGCAATCTGGTCCAGAAACTGTTCTTTCAATTCTGGCTGGAAAGGGATCTCTTGAATCATTATTTTTATGACTGGAAGGAGTTTTTTTATAACTTCTCTTCTGTTTTCAATCGTTGCTCTCAAAAAATCCTCGGCCTTTTCATAGGGCTGATCTAATACCTTGTGAAAATCATTTACAATGATTGGTCCTATTAGTTTTGTCATGAGTGGAGCAACAATGGAAATGAGCAACTCTTTTTTTGTTTTATAATGACGGAAAATAGTTCCCTCAGCTACGCCTGCTTTTTTAGCGATCTCACTTGTAGAAGTGGCAGCATAGCCCTTTTCCGAAAATGATTCAATGGCAGCAACGATAATTTTTTTCTGTTTATCAGTGAATTTTTCTTCGTCAAATAATTGTTCTAATAATAGTTCGTCTTCGGACATAGTCTACTCCTTTCAGATTTTTCGATATTTCTTTAAAGCCAATATATTTAACACAATAAAAATAAAGGCGAAACCTAATAATACAAAGATGTCGTTTTTAATACTTTCTAGTCCCAATCCTTTATACATAACGTCCACTAATGCATTTCCACCATAGTACATTGGCATGCACTTAGCAATAATTTGCATCCAGGCTGGCAACCCTTCTATTGGAAGAATACCTGCGAAAAAGACTTGTGGAATAATCGCAATCGGAATAAACTGCATCATTTGAAACTCTGAGTTCGCAAAAGCAGATAATAAAATACCAAGCAACAATGCAACAAGTGCTAAAGACAAATTAATTAATACGACATTCCAAAGAGAACCAACGAGCATAATATTTAAAACCTTAACTGAATATAATACAACGATTAATGTTTGGATAATAGCGAATAATCCATATCCAATTAAATAGCCAAATACAATATCCCGTCGTTGAATAGGTGTTGCCATTAAACGATCTAATGTACCGGTAGTTCTTTCTCGTAATAATCCAATACCGGAAATGAGAAAGACAAAGAAGAATACAAAGAAACCAACTAAAATAGGGCTTAATTGATCAAAAAAAGTAGTATCGCCGCTTCCATAAATATAAGTAGTAGCTATTTCGGGAGTGTTTAATCGATCTATTCCTGCTGGAACATTTGAAAGTTTACCCTGAATATCTTGAATGAATTTGTTCAAGTTATTAGACTTTGTCTTTGCGTTTTCAATCGAAATAGCCTGAGTTATTTTTGTTTGTAATAACCTTGAAGTAGAGGGGTGATCATTGGTAAGGGTTAAATGAATCGAATCTCCTTCAATTTCAAGCAGTCCATCTAAGTTATCGTTCAATATTACTTGTTTTGTGTTTAACAGTTCATCATATAAGACAACTTCAATATCTTTCTCTTTTATTTGTTCTATTAAAGATTCTTCCACACCATGAATACCTAAAATAGGAGAGGTTGAGTCTGATGAGAGTAAATAATGCAAAAGAGTTAGAATGACTAATGGAGCAACCATCATTAATGCAAGTGTTCGTTTATCCCGAATCATTTGGATACAAATTCGTTTAACTAATGCGATTGTTCTCATCTTTTACACCTCCAGCTCTCAAAAATACCTCCTCTAGACTATCAATTTCGTAATTGTTTTTTAGTTCTAACGGTGAACCACTCGATATTATTTCTCCATCTCGAACCATAGCGAGTTGATCGCATTTTTCTGCCTCGTCCATCACATGAGTCGTTATTAATATTGTTTTTCCTTCAGTTTTAAGTCGTTTTATTTCTGCCCAAATAGACTTTCGAAGTTCCGGATCAATTCCAACAGTTGGCTCATCTAAAATTAATATTTGCGGGTCATGTAATAGTGCAATTGCAAGGGATAGTCTTCTTTTCATTCCTCCTGAATAGTTTTGCACTTTGCTGGTTAAATGGGGAGTTAGGCTAACTAAATTGGCAGCGTAAGCAATCCGCTTTTTTTGCACATCCTTATTCAATTTGTAAAGCGAAGCAAAAAATGCAAGATTTTCTTGACCAGTTAAATCATTGTATAAAGCATCTGCCTGGGCCATATAACCGATATTTTTTAGAAGATTCAAATTAGGAACTTTTATGTTTAGTACGTGTACTTGGCCAATGGATGGTTGGTCCATACCTACAATAATTTTTACCAACGTAGTCTTTCCGGAACCTGACGGACCTATTAATCCGAATATTTGTCCAGAGTTAACTGAAATACTGATGTTATTTAAGACAGCTTTTTTTCCGAAACTTTTACTAACTTGATCTAATACAATGGTTGAAGTCATTTGCATTCCTCCTTTAATTATAAAAGTGAGTAATCACTCATTATAATCATTATATGCTTATTAATACCGAGGTCAATACAATCTAGAAAAATATAATGAATGTCGAATGAAGGGAGAATGGATAGTAATATGCACTTTAATTTGTATAAATAAGCTAATTAATGTAAATGAATGCAAGGGAGGTGTTTCTTATAAAAAACTTATTTTCTGTACTGGTATCAGTTGTTTCGCTCTTATTTTTTTCAAATATTCAAGTGAACGAACCTTTTAATGAAAAGTTTCACGGGAAACAATTTTCGACATTTCATATGGATTATAAAGAGGAGATTATAGAGATTGGTATGATTGGAGATATTTTATTACATCATCCATTGTACAATTACGAAAGCTTTCTACCATCTTTTGAACCAATAAGAGGGGAGTTAGAATCATTAGATATTTTATTGGCTAATCAAGAATCTATACCTGCAGGAACCGAGTTTGGATTCTCAGGATATCCTAATTTCTCAAGTCCTGCACATATTATTGGAGATTTGAAAACGGTCGGAGTCGATATAATTTCAATGGCGAATAACCATACACTTGACCAAAAGGAAGCAGGTGTTTTATCGGCTATTAATCATATGAAAAAGTACGATATTCCTTATATTGGGGCATATGAATCATGGGAAGATCAAAAAACTGATCGTATATTACAAGTAAAAGATATTAGTTTTGGATTTCTTGGTTATACATATGGAATGAATGGCTATTCTACTCCAAATGGAAAAGAGTACTTAGTAAACAAAATAGACACTAAAAGCATATCCCAGGATATTCAAGCATTAAAACAAAAAGTGGATATTGTTATAGTGAGTATTCATTGGGGTAGTGAATATGAACTTGAACCGAATGAAGAACAAAAACAACTAGCGATAAAGATGGCGGATGCAGGGGCTGACATTATTTTTGGACATCATCCACACGTTATACAAAAGTATGAAATGCTTACTACAAGCAGTGGACACGAAACACATGTGTTTTATTCATTAGGAAACTTTTTTTCGGGGCAGAGTTTTAGTTATACGAATGTTGGAGGTATAGCGAAAGTAACGATTTTGAAAAAGAGGGTAAATGATAAACAAGTAATCTTGCATGTGCAGCCTTCTTTTTTTGCGACTGCTGTTGTACAAGGTAATCCTTACAGTGTATATCCACTAAAGAATGTTGAAACTCAAATTGGTCTAAGTGATCAGTGGGTACTATCGCATGTATTTGGTGAATAATATAAACCTATTTACTTTAACGTTATATATTTTAATGTTAAAGTATATATGTAATTGGAGATTTTAAGTTACAAGGAAAATAGCTAATATAACTAGTGGTAAAGCACGCATCTGTTCAAAATACTCATCTTGTACGTAGGTCTCAAAGCGATCCGATTTAAAGTGAGACTTGGCAAGTTCATGGGCATCACTGATATCTGTCTTATTTCTACGCATGGAAGCCATTTCAATTTTAGCCTGCAAAGGATTAATTCGGCTATAAGGATATTTTTGCGTCTGCAGAAAGCTCTCCAGACCTTGCGAATAGACGCCTGTAGCTTCAAACACGATTTCAGGTGCTTGACCGTCCTGTGCTCTTAATAAATCGATACTCTCTATTAAGGATTGGAAACCGGATACTGTGTGTTCCAATTCACCTTCATATTCACAATGTTGATTGCGATCATACACAACCATTGTGCATTTCACCATACTTACATCAAAAGCAATTACATGTTTCATCGTTCATCCACCTTCTTAGGTTGTTTCATAGAAGCCTTCACAGTGCCTTATCGATTCCACTTTCTTATACACGATCTCGAGGATCCAACATACTAAACTGATTCAAATAAGGGTGTGAAGTGAATCGGTTTCCTTCTACGGATTCTAAGATCCCCGCGTCCGCTCGACTTTACTTCACTTCTACTATAAAAAAATAGTAGCACAGACCATGGCCGTGGTCTGTACTACTAATGTTAGTATGTTTCCGGGGGCACGCATCAAGCCGCTTCGGGCCAACACGACGTTGGTCACAAAGGAGTTGCCACACGATGTGGCGCTCTTAGCCTTTGATCAATTGACCGCTCAGACCAGGGTCTTGATATACTTGCTAATCCCCTAGGAGTCGCTGCCTTCCGCTCCAATCAACAGTGCAGCTAAGAAAGGCAACATGATTCGTAGAAATAATTAACTAGTACTTTCCATTGTTTATCTATAGAGCTAGTGGAACCTGAAAAAATAGGTAGCATTCATTGATAAAGAAGTGTTGAGCGTACGAAATTGTATCTTCGTCCGCCTTTGAAAGAGTAGGAAAGCATCTTATCTCTCATTATCCAAAACAAATGTATCAAGTCTTCACATATTCCAAGAGGGCGACGGACAAATACCCGCCATAAGATTAGCGAAAAGGCTCGTGAAGTGAAGTGACGCAGTCACTTCACGAGCCATACTCCTCCGGTAATAGTATAGCTGAGGTTTAGTCCCAAAGCACTCTAGAAATAGAGAAGACAAGATGCACCTAAACTGAACTTCCACTTTTATCTTTATCCATTAAAACATCTTTAAATGCTAAAACATGTCTTTTCGTTTCCATAATTGGGGCACAAACATATGAAAACATACGTTTAAAAGGCATTTGGTTAAGAGGAAGGATAGCTAAGTCATGATTTTTAATTTCTTTATAAATTGTATGAACTGATAATAGGGATAGGCCTTCCTCACTAAGGGTAACCATTTCTTTAATTCCTTGATTGCTATTAATAGTGACTATGGATTCCGCTTTTAATCCATTTGAACGTATGACATGTTTTAAGTATTCCCGTGTTCCTGAGCCTTCCTCTCTCATAAACCACGTTTGATTTTGAAGGTCATCGATAGTAAGCGACTTTCTTGAAGCTAGCGTATGATTGGGAGAACTAATAATAACTAATTCATCTTCCATAAACGATTCTACTTGTAGTTCCTTATCATTTGTTTGGCCTTCTATTAACCCAATATCAACTTTAAATAATCGAACAGATTGTACAACCTCATCCGTATTTCCGATGAATATCTCAAGTTCAAGATTTGGATGTTTTTCATGCAGCTCGATGATTAAAGAGGGAAGAATGTATTCTCCTATTGTAAAACTAGCACCAATGATTAACTTTCCTCTTATTTCATGTTGATGCTCTAATATATCCTTTTGTGTTTGCTCATACATAGAAAGTATTTGTTTAGCACGTTCATACAAGATTTCTCCTGATGGAGTAATCTTTAATAACTTGGGGGACCGTATGAATAATTCTGTTTGAAATTCTGTTTCTAGATTTTTGACATGAACACTAACGCTAGGTTGAGAAATATGAAGGATTGTTGCAGCCTTTGTAAAGTTTTTTACTTCCACAAGTGTCACAAAAGTTTTTAGTGCATCATAGTACATCTCTTCCCATCCTTTATTAATAATATTAATAATGACCATTATATATATGTATTTTACTAATAATTAAACAAGTCGTATAGTGAACTTACAAATGGAGGAGGTGGGTTTTAAGATGAAAAAAGATATACATTTCTTTTACGGAATTGGGATTACTTTAATCATCGCTTTGTTAGCAAAAGTATTAGCTGGAGTTCCATTTCTAGCAATAATGGGGCAATTAGTAATTGCTATTATTTTGGGTATGATTTGGAGTGCGACAATCGGTGTGCCAGCACAACTTCAACAAGGGGTAACATTTTCAAGTAAGAAATTATTACGCATAGGTATTATATTATTAGGTATGCGATTGAATTTGTCAGATATTTATGATGCTGGGTTAAGCGTTTTTTTTATTTCACTTATTAATATCCTTTTTGCCATTTTCACTGTGTATGGCTTGACCCGTTTGTTTGGTGTAGAAAAGAAACTAGGTATTTTAACAGCTTGCGGTACAGCTATTTGTGGAGCGGCAGCAGTCGTAGCTATTGCACCACAAATTAAAGCAAACGACGATGAAACGGCTATCGGAGTTGCTACAATTGCTATACTTGGTACGTTGTTTACGTTAGTATATACTTTTATTTATCCAATACTAAATTTAACTGTAAAAGGATACGGTGTTTTTGCCGGAGGAACTCTTCACGAAATTGCCCATGTTATTGCAGCGGCAGCTCCTGGCGGAAGTGACGCAGTAGATTTGGCTGTTATTGTAAAGCTTACACGTGTTGCATTGTTAGTGCCAGTTGCTTTAGTAATAGGTTTTATTACGCAAAGAGGGGAAAATAACGGAGAGAAAAGTAAATTTTCGATGTCTAGTATTCCTTGGTTCATTATTGGATTTCTAGTGATGAGTGGTATTCATACACTTGAAATTTTCCCAGAATCAATTGCAAGTTTTCTAGTCTTAATAGCTTATCTGCTTATTGCTATGGCAATGGCGGGATTAGGATTAAATATAGACATCAAAACATTTAGAAGGTTAGGCGTGAAGCCTTTTGTAGCTGGTCTCATTGGTTCTGTATTTTTATCCATTCTTGGTTATGTTCTTGTTTTTGTTTTTCATTTGAATGTTTAATGAATAGAAGGAGGCGCTATGAAAGAACAAGATCAAGATCGTTTGCTTCGTGTTAAGACAGAGGGAATTAGAGAATGGCAACATCAGTCTACTCATTATAATCGTTACGAAGCAACCCCTTATATAGCTTTAAAAGCTCTTTTTGATGAGTATGCATGTGATTCGAATGATAAATTTGTAGATTTTGGTTGCGGCAAAGGACGGTTTCCATTTTATATTCATCATCATTTTCATGTATCCGTAACAGGGGTTGAAATGAGTGGTCAACTATATCAAGAGGCGATGGAGAACTTAATAAAATATTTGGAGCGAGCAAAGCATTCAAGAGCTTCCATTCAATTTGAACGAATCCTTGCACAGGAGTATGAAGTGGAATATGGAGAAAACCGTTTTTATTTTTTCAATCCATTTTCCGTTCAAATCTTCCAAAAGGTTATAAGTAATATTATTCAATCAGTTGAAAGTCATCCGCGTTCTGTTGAGATCATCCTGTATTATCCTACTTCGGATTATATTCAGTTTCTTGAGTTAAATACTGCTTTTGAGTTAATAAAAGAAGTGAAAGTACCAGAATTATATGACCAAAATAGCAATGAACGATTTTTGATATTTCGGTATGATTAAATTAAGACACCCTACAGTAAATGTTCACTGTAGGGTGTCTATTATTTAAAAAGTACGTCTGAAACTAGTGTTCATAGTACTTTAAAGAATTAATTTCTGTTTTAGGTGGACGTGTTCCGCGGGGTGAGCGATGAGCCATAAACACCGTATTCACGTTTGTGACGGCTCATCAGATTGTATAACACTGATTTATGCCATCTCACATAAAGTTAACTCACTACATTGAGAAATGGTTGCTTTCACGATAAAATTGGTTGCTGTCACTGTGAAATCTGTAGCTTTCTCCTTACAATTAGTTGCTCTATGACAGTTTTTAACTTTTGCTTCTCATAAAAATATTTATTCTCTCATTAACCAAAATAAATGCATTATGTCTTTGCATATTTCAAGAAGGCGACGGACAAACATCCACCACAAGATTACCGAAAAAAATGGCTCGTGAAGTGATGCGGGCACTTCACGAGCTAAATAACTACGGTAATAGTGTAGTCGGATATTCGTCCCAAGCACCCTGGAAATAGTAAAGACAAGATGCACTAAAAGACGCTTGCGTTTTTCTTATAGGAATGTTTTGAGAAGCTCCTTATATTTCACATACCAAACTTTCCATTTATCTTCTCTAGAGGTCACTGTTTGTCCATCTAATAATATTTCAATCACATCAAGGCATACATGCCACCCTGCAAGATCTTTTATTGTTTGTTCTGTAAAGGATGAGAGAGTTTCAATAAAAACTAGACGACATCCATCAGAATCAGGAGATAATTCAAATCTTGCAGTATCCTTACCCCATTCAAAAGCTAATACTTGAAGAGGTTCAAAATCTAGAACCTTCATGTCAATGAAAGTTCCATCTTGCATATCAAACTTGATCAAGCCATCTTTTCGTAAATCAACAACTTTTAGTTCCGTGAACCATTGTTGTAGCTGCTCGTTATCAGTCAGCATCGACCAAACCTTCTCTACCGAATGGTGAAAATGTCGTTCGTAATGTGCAGTGTAGACTTCATCCTCTTTTTGAATCGTTGCAATCATTAGCAATTCCTCCTTAGATATGAAATATATTTTTAGACTGAATGAAAGTGTTTTCCATCAGTCTAAAGACAATGCATTGCTTCCTCCGCTTCATCCCATGGAACTTTATAACCTTTCCCTTTTGCACAAAAAATTGAAGTGGATGTATATTCAGGGTCTGCTTCTTTATTATAGCCAATTTTTTCAATGACCTCTTCTATGTTATGACATCGGTCATATCCCCCAAATAGTAAACTTAGAGTTCCTTTACCATGTGTGAAAGAAGCAAAAGCTGTACTATAATTCATAAATGTTGCGACAGGTACTCGTCCTTTGACGATTACTTTGTCTCCCATATTTTCTGGTGATTCAAAGGTTCCGTGAGCTTGTTGAATGTCAGATAAGACTCGTCCAATTAGATCCATATTTACTTTAATTTTGTAGTCGTAAAATGGTTCTAGTAAGACATTTTGAGCTTTTTCTAAGCCTTGTCTTAGAGCTCGGTAA
Organism: Psychrobacillus syltrankelensis; assembly: GCF_055454035.1. NCBI lineage: Bacteria > Bacillati > Bacillota > Bacilli > Caryophanales > Bacillaceae > Psychrobacillus > Psychrobacillus syltrankelensis. The sequence goes on from NZ_CM144227.1 coordinate 2,648,692, forward strand.
GTCGCTTCTCTAAAATCTCCACCGGATGTATGTTCATTATGCCCACGACCGGTAAGTAGCGTAATTTTTACATCGGTTAGCGCAGAACCTGTTAGTAACCCATGATGGTCTCGTTCTAACAAGTGATGTCGGACTAAGTTTTGATTGCCAATTGATAAATCATTCGCATGGCATATATTTTCAAATGAAATCCCGCTACCACGTTTCGCTGGTTCGATTAAAAGATGTACTTCTGCATAATGTTTTAACGGCTCAAAATGTCCATAACCTTTCACAGAGGTATCAATTGTTTCCTTATAAAGAATTTTAGGTTCGCCAAAGGATACGTGAAAATGAAACCGCTCTAGAACAATTTGTTCAAGTACCTCAAGTTGAATCACACCCATCACATGTACATGGATTTCTTGAAAATGCTCATCCCAATAAACACGTAAAGAAGGATCCTCTGAGTCCAAAAGTTTAAAACAATTCAGTACCTCTTTGATGTGAATGGAATCCTTGAAGATGACTTTTGATTTTAAGGTTGGAATCATATCGTATACTACCTTGTTATTGTTAGCTCCAATTCCATCACCAATTGAGGCTGCAGTTAGCCCACTTACAGCAACTAGTTCACCTGCAATGGCCTGATCGACGGGTTTATACTTATTTCCGTTATATAGTCGAATCTGTGTAATTTTCTCTGTTTGCTCATCATATCTCACTTCGTCGCGAACTTTTAGCTTCCCGCTTAATAATTTTAGAAAAGTGACTCGATTTCCACTTTCATCATGGCGAATTTTATACACCTGTGCGGCAAAATCATTATCTGGATTATATACAGTCTTTGTTAACATATCGAGTGTATCTAAAAATTCAAGGATACCGACATCCTTTAATGCAGATCCCTTTGCACATGCAAAAATTTTACTTTCTTGAATCATTCGTTTTAATGTCTGTATCCACAAGTCTTGATCATAACCAGTGTCCATATATTTTTCTAAAAGTTCTTCATCACGTTCGGCAATAAACTCAATGAACTCATCATTAAAAGAATTAGTTAAATCACATACATCTTTTGATAAATTAGCACGCATTTCAGCTAGAATGCTCTCAGTATCTGTTTCCTCATAATCGGTTTTATTGATAAAGAAAAAAGTTGGTACTTGGTGTTTCCGTAGTAGCTGCCAAACGGTTTCTGTGTGACCTTCTACGCCATCTACTGCACTAATAATGATAATGGCGTAGTCCATCACTTGAATTGCTCGCTCCATCTCTGGAGAGAAATCAACGTGACCAGGAGTATCGATAATATAATAAGTAGAATCGTTATAAGTAAATATTCCTTGATCAGCAAATATGGTAATGCTTCTATTTTTTTCAATCGAATGACTATCGAGGAAGGAGTCTTGATGATCGACACGACCTCTTTGCCTAATCGTCTTTGTATGATAAAGAAGTTGCTCGGAAAAGGTAGTTTTTCCGGCATCTACATGTGCAAGAATTCCAATTGTTTTATACACAACGTCACCTCAGTTCGCTCTATCTATTGTTTCTATTATAGCAAACGATTTAGTTGTGGATAGAAGTACTACATGTTTTATCCTGCACTTTTAGCTATTCTAAGTTTCAACCGTTTAAACGTTTTTGGCAACCAACCGTCATGAGGATGAAGCAAGAATACCAGCCTAAATAATATGCCTACCATTGCGGCCATCATTCCTGCTACGCCGTAATATCAGAAGAACTGTACTGGTATTTTCCTATAGTGTTATACTATAAAGACAAATTTAGTTTAGCGGAGGTAACCAATTATGCAATATTCAAAATCTAAAATGGAAGAATTAGTGAAGTACAGTCCCGAACTTTCCAAGAGATTAAAAGAAGTTATGAAAGAGCATGACTTAGAAAAAAGTTTTGCATTAAAAGCTTTATATCACTCGGAAGTAAAAGATGGCGGCAAATATCAGAGAGATTATCAGGATCTCTAATTAAAAATAAACGCGTGGTGAGTTCAATTGAACTCGCCACGTTTTTTTTGAAAGAAAGTATAAAAAAATTTATGTTATGAACAGGCGGAAGCACTTTCCAGGGAACAAGCATTAAACCGCTACCCAGTTGCGCGGGAGGGAACGGCTATCTCCTAGGAGTCGCCGCTTCCCCCTACAAGGAAAGAATATGCTTCGTCCATTAAATTAATAAATTGGTACCTTCCTTTGTTTATCTATAGGACAAGTGGAAGTAGAGAAAAAATAGGCAGTATCGATTTATAAAGAAGTGAAGCCGCGTCCGAAATTGTATCTTCGGACGCCTTTAAAAGAGTAGGAAAGAGTTTTATCTCTCATTATCCAAACCCAATGCACCATGTCGATTCACATTCCAAGAGAGCGACGGACAAACATCCGCTACAAGATAACCGAAAATAGAGGAGTTGGAAGTGATGCAATCACTTCCAACTCCTCTAAATCTAACGGTAATAGTGTAGTGAATGTTTAGTCCAAAGCACTGGAGAAATGGAAAGGATTAAACCGCACTTGCGTTTTTCTTAGATGAACAAACCAAGCAGTTTTTTACAAAAAGCACACAATTAATTTACAAAAGCATCAAACTATTTTAATAATTCAGGAATAAAATTCTAATTAGAAACTTAATAGGAAACAGAGAGGGGAGTTTCTTGAAAAGGTAAGTTTTTCCAATAAAAGAGTGCAACTAAATGGGGGAAGAGAAAATGAAGCGTAAAATTTCAAGTTTAGTTATGGCTACTGCTGTATTATCGGGAAGTGTATTAACTCCTGTAGCAGTAAATCACGTAAGTGCAGCATCTATACAACAACAGCAAAATGCTCAAAAAGAAACAATTGTTGTAAATGGACAAGAAAAAGTAATTTCTGTTACACAATTAAACAAGAAAAAGCTATATTCACTTGATCAATTATCTCAAATAATGGTTGCTACAGTGAAATACAATAGCAAAACAAAAACTTATGAAGTATCAAAGGGTACCGGTAAACAAGTCAAAAAAATGGACTACAAAGTAAATTCTGCAAATGTAGTAGTGAATGGTAAAAACATAAAATTAAGCACCCCAACTAAATTAGTAGGTAAAACGTTATTTGTGGAAGCAGATTCTTTCATAAAAACGCTTGGCGGTGATGTATTAATTGATAAAAACCTTTTAGTGTCTGTTTCAGGGGCTTTTAATATGACGGAAAAATCATTAAAAGTGGATGGAAATGATAAAAAGGTAAAAGCGCTAAATGTTAATGGAAAACAATTATATTCGGTACAAGATATTGCGAAATTATTCTCTGCTTCTACAACGGTAAATAATAACGAAGTAATAGTAACGAAAAAAGGTAAAACGATCAAATTGAAATTATCAAACAAAGCGATGGTAGTAAATAATAAATCCGTAAATTTAAAAGAAAATCCTATATTAGTAAAAAATGTTGTGTATGCAGAACTTTCCGATTTAATTAAAGCGTTGGATGGAGAAATTCTTACCCTTCCAAACGGGTTCTTTGTTTCAACTGCAGGACTAGTAAGTGGTGATACATTCAATCCACAATGGATCGACAATGATATTGTTCTTGTAACAAATGAAACAGATACAGAAAGTCGCTCATTACTTGTGAGTACTTCTGCTAAAAAAGGATTATTCACAGTAAATGCAACGGAACTAGTAGTTTCTCCTAATGGAAAACAAGCTATCTATTCTGACGAAAGTGGATATGTTTATTTAGTAGATTTAGTAACTAAAAAAATTAATGGAATAAATCTAAAAGATGACTCTGTAAAGTTAGAATTTGTTTGGTCAAAAGATAGCCAAAAAGTTTACTTCTTACAAGGTGATAAAAGTGAAGTAATCTCCTCTATAAATGTGACAGATGGTTCTATTACAAAAATCTTTGAAGATAAATTAATTTACAAAACGGATCTTCGTTTGTCAATGGATGGTAAAAAGCTTCTCTATGTAGTAGGTAAAGAAGGAAGCACATCACTTACTGAAGGTGAAAACCCAGAGGTAGACAAAATAGACTTAACAGGAACTGAGCAGCAAATTTATGTTATTAACTTAGATGATGTGGAACCAAAAGCAGTTCCTGTAACTACTTCACTAGATAATAAAGTTTTCCCGGGCTTTTTAGCAAATGGAAATATTGTGTATGTAAGTGCAGATGCAGAGAGTGATAAACTTCCTGATGTAAAAGTCATTAACTCAGAAAATGCTGGTTCAACCCTTATTTCAAACAAAGACATTAAAGATCTTTTTGTCACTACAAAAGGGGAAGTAATGATCTTGGTAAAAGAAAGTAACGGATACTCGGTTATTTATGAATGGAACTCTGTTACCAAAAAGTTAAAAAACATTGCACAAACAAAATTAGAATTAACATCTTTCTCCGTTTCAAATGATGGAAAATCCATCGTTGCAACGACACCAGGAACAATAGGTGAAAAATTAGTTTTATTTAAAAACGGATTAATGGAAACATTAACGAAATAAGAAAAGGGGTAGATGATCAGTGAATATTATTAAACGTATAGTAATTTTAACTCTAACATTAGTTGTATCTGTAGGATTTGCATTCAGTGGTATTGCTTCAGCAGCAACATCGGGGAAGATTGTTGTAGCTGGTTCTACAGCATTACTTCCATTAACACAACAAGCAGCGAAAGAATTTAAAAAAATTAACCCTAAAGTTTCTGTATCTGTGTCCGGCTCTTCTTCTATTGCAGGTCCACAATCTGTATCAAAAGGTGCTGCAACAATAGGCGCTGTCGATTGGGATGCGACGAAAGAAGTACCTGGATTTAAAGCTTTTACAGATTTGAAAGCGCACAAAGTAGCTGCGATTCCATTCGCTACTATCGTTAATAAAGCGAATCCTGTGAAAAATTTAACAACAAAGCAATTGCAAGATATTTATGCTGGAAAAATTACAAACTGGAAAGAAGTTGGCGGAAATGATGCAGAAATAGTTGTTGTAAACCGCAAACATGGTTCTGGTACACGCGTAAACTATCAAATGAAAGCTTTAGACGGGGCAGCCTTTATGACAAAAGGTGAGAACTATAAAGAAGTTGGAAAAAGTGGAGAAATGGTTACTGCTGTTGACACCAATCCAAATGCTCTTGGTTACGTAGACTTTGCTTACGTAAAAGGAAATATTAAAGCAGTTGATTTCAACGGTGTAGCAGCTACGACTGAAAACGTTATTAAAGGAACGTATAAAGTTTGGAGTTATGGTTACCTAGTAACAAAAGGGGATCCAAAAGGCGCTGATGCTGAGTTTATAAAGTATATTCAAAGCGCTAAATTTCAAAATGGTTCTTTAACAAAACTAAAGTTTATCCCAATTGATAAAATGAAGTAAGTTCTTCAGTAAATTAAAATGCCAGCCGTTTAATAGGCTGGCATTATGTTGGTATTTGGAGGATTCTATGGGTAAAATAGAGCACTTGTTAACAAGTAGATATGAAAAAAAAATTACAAAGAGTACCTATTTTCAAAATCGATTATTTAAGTTTTTTTGTTTATTTAGCGTCTTGATTTTAGGATTAACCTTATTATCCATTATTATTTTTGTAGGCCGTACTGGATTATTAGTATTTAAAGACGTTTCTTTTCAAGAGTTCTTTTTTTCTACAATATGGGAACCGTATGATGACAAATTCGGAGCGGCCATATTTATATTAGGAACGCTTGCTTTAACGGGTTTGACTTTATTATTTGCAGCACCTATTTCGATAGGGGTTGCAATCTTTACTGCCGAAATAGCTCCAAAATGGCTTAAGCGAATATTGCGTCCAGTTTTAGATTTATTAGTAGGTATTCCATCTATTGTTTACGGATACTTAGGATTAACAGTACTTATTCCTTTTTTAAGAAATATAACAGGAGCTACTATGGGCGATGGATTACTTGCAGCAGCTATAGTATTAAACATCATGGTATTACCCACTATTTCAAGAATTAGTGATGATGCAATTTCTTCCGTGCCTTCTGATTTGAGAGAAGCAAGTTATGCGCTAGGGAGTACAAGAATGCAAACCATCATTAGAGTGATTCTACCTTCCGCAGCACCTGGACTATTCACAGCTGTTATTTTAGGTATGGCCCGGTCAATAGGGGAAACGATGGCAGTTGTAATGGTTATAGGTAACACTCCTCAACTACCATCTGACTTATTGACCCCAACTGCAGTTTTAACAAGCAATATTGTGAATCAAATTATTGATGTAGAGTTTGATTCAACTTGGAATCACGCATTGTATATGATGGCGTTCTTATTACTACTCATTTCAAACTTACTGATTATAATTATTAGAAAGCTTCGTGTAAAAGGAGCATGAAAATGACTGGGGATTTATCTAACAAGTTATATAAACACATAAAAAAAACAACTGATAAAATATTCACGTGGTGTTTATGGATTATCACAACACTTATTTTAGTGCTTATTTTTGGATTACTCCTATATATTTTATCAAAGGGATTACCTAAGATTTCTTTTGATTTTTTAGTTGGATTACCTAGTGAAATTGATGCGGGTGGAGGAATTGGTCCTTTTTTACTTAACTCTATCTATGTGTTAATCATCTCACTATTTATTTCGATTCCAATTGGCATTGGATCAGGAGTTTATTTATCTGAATATGCACCAAACAATAGATTTACAGAGTTTATACGGACTTGTGTGGAAAGCTTGGCATCAGTTCCTTCTATTGTAATTGGTTTATTTGGTTATGTGTTATTTGTCGATATTTTTAATATTGGGCTAACTATTATTGGTGCAGGTATTACTCTTTCACTATTAAATTTACCTGTGATAACTCGAGTTACAGAGGAAGCAATTCAGACTGTACATAATGATTTAAGAGAAGCTTCTTATGCGGTAGGAGCGACTAAATCACAAACCATTGTAAAAATAGTAATACCTGCTGCTTTAAATGGAATTATTAGTGGAGTGAGTCTTGCTGCATGTAGGGCATTTGGTGAGTCCGCATTAATACTATTAGTAGGGGGTACTGGTACATCCGGGGAGATGTGGGATTGGAATTTCATGTCGCAAGGAGGAACTTTACCGGTGCACTTATGGTATGTCCAATCAGAAGCACTTGTGGATGATGCAGCAGATATTGCTCAAAAAACATCTGCTTTACTCGTATTAATCACACTCATCTTGAGTTTATTCATAAGACTTCCATTATGGGTAAGAGATTTTCGTTTTCATAGCAGGTCGAATAGGAACTAAAATGTAAATTTGTTATCTAATAAACCCTGTAAAGTAGACTTTTTTCAGTATCTATTTTACAGGGTATTTTTTAAAAGATAAGAAGGCATTTGGAATATCGTCCTACGAAACCAGTATTCATAGTACTTTAAAGAATTAAATAACACCATGAATTTCCATTTCAGGTGGACGCGTTCCGCGGGGTGAGCGATGATCCAACACCGCCGCTACGCGTCCGTTGTGATGGATCATCTGTCTCACTCATCCCGCTGGAGTCGCCACCTTTCATTACAATCCATTTAAGATATAGCTTGGCTATCGCTAAGAGGATAGTTTTTCTTAATTATCGCAAATTTGGACAAGTAGTGGGTTACTCCCCTCTTTATAATCAATTCTAGGGGGTAACGAAATGAAAATATTAAAAACAAAAGATCCATATCGAGTTTATATTTCTACCTGCTTTTTATCACAATTATTTTTTACGATTATATTTACAGTAAACTTGTTATATCAAGTACAAACTGTAAAGCTTGATCCGCTACAACTTGTATTAGTTGGGACAGTTTTGGAGCTATCGGTGTTCCTTTTTGAAATTCCTACCGGAGTAATATCAGATTTAAGAAGCCGCAAGCTTTCTATGATAATTGGTTATCTACTAATAGGATTTGGCTTTTTAGTGGAGGGGATATTCCCCTATTTTATACCTGTACTATTAGCTCAGATTGCATGGGGGATAGGGTATACATTTACTAGTGGATCCCAACAAGCGTGGATTGCAGACGAAATTGGAGAGGAACGCGCTTCATTAGCATTTATAAGAGGAGCAAAGGCAGGTAACCTTGGACAAATTATAGCTATCCCATTAAGTATATTCATAGGTTATTTCATGATTAGCCTGCCAATCATTATTGGTGGATTATGTATGGTTGGATTAGCAATATATTTAATGATCTTTATGGTAGAAGACAATTTTAAACCTTTAAATAAGCTAGATAGAATCTCTTCTTGGGAAAACATGAAAAGTAGCATGGGCAAAATTATTTTTTACTCTAAAGCGAGCTTTATCATGAGAATGTTATTTTTAATAGCTCTGTTTGTAGGATTTTATAGTGAAGGTTTTGACCGTTTATGGATGTCTCATTTATTGAATGTATCGAATATAGGGGATTTGACAGATGAGAAATTAGTATTAATAATGGGTGGAATTCAATTTATAGTCGTGTTAGTTTCATTTGCAGCACTTCATTTGATGAATCGAAGTTCTATACATCAAAATCTGAAACATATTTATATGTCTCTTTTTATAGGAAGTTTATTTGTTATAACTTCATTAATTGGGTTTGCATTTTCCAAGTATGTAGTTGGATTGTTAGTCTTTTATATAATTATCCAAGTGACAAGGAAAGTCATGTATCCGCTTGAGGACATTTGGCTAAATAAGATCATACCGGAATCATCTATACGTGCAACTTTCTTTTCGGTAAAAGGTCAAGTAGATGCTATTGGTCAAATTGGAGGTGGACCAGTTATCGGATTAGTAGCCTCGAACTTTACAATAAAAACAGCAATCATTGTAAGTGCAATACTATTATCTCCTGTTCTGTACTTATATAAAATTATTATGAAAAGTTCTAAAGAGTGATTTTTTTACGAATGAAATTTATTAAAACAAATAAAAAAGCATTCGTTTTAGAATAACGGGTTTGATTAGTGGGAGTAAAATGCCAATAAAAAAGTAAATTTCATACTAACCAGCATATATTTCAAATTGGCAATATAAATGACAAGTAAAACGCTCAGGAATATGAGCGTTTTTTGATGTAATATTCTACTATCCTTATTGAGCTAAAGCACGCGTTAGTTGAAGATGAAAAATGTAATCAAAGCACCCAAAGTTATGCCACTAATGTCCAAAATAATTCTTTACGTTTTTATACATCAATACATCATCTATATATTCTTTATCATTCAGCTTAACCTCACCAATTTTTCTTCCTTCTTCGATAAAGCCCATTTTTTTATAAAGAGATATAGCATTAATATTTGTAGAAAATACACCTAAGCTTACTTTCTCAATGTACCGATTTTGTTCAGCCCAATTTAGTAATTCTTCCAATAAAGCTTTTCCAATTCCTTTTCCCCGAAAGGCACTATCAATCATCATGCCAAAGGAACCTGTATGACTCAATCTTTTGCGATTTGATGATTGGAAGACAAGCCATCCAACAACAACATTTTCTATCTCTGCTACTAAAATTGTTTCACGTTCATTGTCTATCTTTGATTGAATCCACGCTTTTTGACCATCTACGGACTGGTTAAATTCTTCTAAGGTCGACAATAAATATTGTTCTTCTGATAAAACTGCACGCTGAATTTCAAGCATATTCACAGCATCTTTCTGTTCCGCTAATCTAATTTGTAGTTTTTCCACATTTTCTCACTTCTCCTTCGATACAGTTACTTGAAAAATTTTCGTTATTATATAATCTACTTCGATATGCATTCAAATTGTACCTGCTTATTCAACTAAACTGCTACTTTAGTTCAATAAGTAAAAAGGCTTTACTCCTTCTTGAAGTAAAGCACCCGTTAGCTTAATAGGAATAAAAATGAAATATTTGGTTGAGATAAGTTAATGTTTTACGAACAAACTAAACATTAAAAAGGAGGTGCAAAAATGAAAAAAATTATTATAGCTCCTTCTTTTTTACTGTTATTTCTAATATCAACAACATTAATTTATGCTGAATCAGATTATTATCAGCCTGCTAAAGAGTCTAAAGAAGAACACGTAATGGACATGCTTTTTTTACTACTATTACCAAATATTCAAGAAGCGGTTTCTAATTACTACTCAGATTATCTTACCGAAAGTCCCTCGGTGTATGCATATCAAATAAAAATTTTAAATACGGAAAGAACTAATAATTCTTTTATGTTTTCAGTAACCCTTGAAGTCACTCCAGTTATAGGTGCACATAACCCAGTAGGAAGAGACCAACTAACATTTTCTATAGCTCCAAGTGAAATTAAGCTTAAAGATTTTAAACACATGGAAACTTTTGAACTTCCACCGCATTTGCAAAATGTCATAAAGAAAAATAAATGATTGTATGATTTGAATCTTTTAAATTTAGTCCCCATTTTTGGGGATTTTTTTTACGGAATCTACAAATAACTTAGTCAATATATTCAACTAAACTGCCGCTTTAGTTCATTAAGAAAATGCTTTATTTATTCTGGAAGTAAAGCACCCGTTAGCGAAAAAAACGAAAATAAAGTGCGATAAGATAATTAACTATAATAAATAATGAATAAATCTTATACACGGTAGAAAAGAAACCTTTTACTTTTATGTTGAAAACTAAATATCCAATACTCATAACTAAAACAATAATATACAAAGGAGAACCAACAAGGTTTGTATATAGTTCTGGAAAAGACATCATAAAAACACCTACTTATTATTAGTTCGGATTTTTCGTATTATATATTCCGATTTTTAACCATGCTTATTAAACTAAACTGCCACGTTAGTGAAAAAACACCTATGTCTATAATTCTATTAAACTGGCAATAATCCTTTTAATATTATTATTTTAGGGGGAATGGATTTGTTATTGTCAAAAGCATGGGCTTCCTTTGAAGCCGATAAGCGAATAGAGGGCTTTTCGCCACAAACGTTGAAGGCCTACCAGTTACAGTCTTCACTACTAATTGAATACTTTAAGGATGTAGAGATGGAGTTACTGGATACAAATCAACTAAAAGAATATCTCGCTATATCCGGCAAGCATTTAAAACCAGCCAGTCTTGCACATCGTATCCGCTTTATGAAATCATTTTTTCGCTGGTCCCATGAAGAAGGCTACTTGAGTAAGAATCCAACTTCCAAAATTAAAGCACCCAAAATAGGGAAGCGAATACCCAAGTATTTAACCGAACGGGAGATTGAACACCTTCGTGAATCCTGTCATTCTCCAATAGAAAAAGCGATTTTTGAATTCATGTTTTCTACCGGTTGTCGAATTGGAGAAGTAGTCGCGTTAGAAAAGAACCATATTAATTGGTCCAATCAATCTGCAATTGTTAGAGGAAAGGGCGACAAGGAAAGGGAGGTTTATTTTAATACACGTTGCGACATATGGCTTAAACGCTACATAGAAAGTCGTAATGATCATAACTCTGCTATTTTTGTAACAGCCAGACAGCCACACAAAATGAGTGTCGCCCAAATGCGATACATCATCAAGCGTATTTCCAATCGTGCGGAAATTAATAAAGAGATTCACCCACACCAACTTCGACATAGCTATGCAACTCATTTGTTGAATAATGGAGCTCCTATTGAAGTCATACAAAGTCTTATGGGGCATGAAAAAAGTGAAACCACCAAGATCTATGCTCAGTTGAGCGGAAGGTTAAGAAAAGAGTACTATCAGAAGTACTTTTAAATGAAAAAGGAGCAACGTCTTAAAGGACGTTGCTCCTTTTGACTAAAGCACCCGTTAGTTGAACAACATATTAACCACTATGAATTTCAAAGCAAAAATACCCAAATGGTAAATGTTCTTCTTTTAACTCCATTTCTGATTTTGCTATTTTCATCATCCTAGGTAAAATCTCCCTTAAAGACTCCTTATATTCTTCAAGTGCCTTTTGATATGAAACAATATCGTTATGTTTACAAAATGGATAAAGTATTGAACCTAGCTTCACATCATTAAGTGTTCTAGGGGTATCTATTGGATTAAGACAATCTAAGATATGCATCTCTTGGTCTTTCTCATCAAACCAATTTCTACATTCTATATAAAACATGAATTCCTCGAATTCAATTTGCATATCTACTTCCTCATTTATATAGAATGGTGTAATCCTAATATATTCGGTAGTTGAATCAGAACTAATAATCTCATCTAATATTCCTTTTAACTCAGTAATGGTTGGGTAACGTCTATATTTTCCATTGTAGTAAACAGTGTTATTGTAAACTATTTCGTTAATTTCCCCTTTATCTTTCCCTATCATTTTCACCGCCTCCTTTATTACATATTTAAGCCCACTTCTTCTTGAAGTAAAGCACCCGTTAGTTGAACAAAAATAAAAATTTTTAAAAATAAATACCTGTGAGAAATGCACAAACGACCACTGAGCTTAGAGAAGCTATTACTAATAATAATGTTTTTTTAACTTTGGATAATTCGTTAAATCTCATATAAGTATCAATAATAAATAATCCACTTGCCAATTTAATTATGCCTATCAAAACCATTCTTGAAATATCCATAATATCTAAAGTATTGAATGGCTTTTGAAAATTTTCACTAGAATAAATACTCGACATCAGGAATATACCCATCATTAAAAAGAAATACATAAAAATTTTCATATAGGTTTTCATACAATCTCCCATTCTTAATAACACTCAGAAATAAAACATACGTCATCCCACTTTAATCTTTATTACATCGAATACGCTACATGAAAATATTTCCTTATCCTTCTTCAACTAACCTGCGGCGTTAGTTCAATAAGGGTAACAAATTAATTTTCGTTAAATTTTACCGACAATTGCAGAAAGAAATGCAATGAATAAAACGCCTAATGAAACGGAAAGTAACGAGACATACTTCAAAAATCCTTTTTCTTTCTTAAAGAAAGCAACGATTCCAAGTACTATGCCTGTTAAATAGATACCAAAACCAATAAATATTCCCCACCAACCCAATAGATCAATACTAATTGGTGGGAAAGCCATATAAGCAACAAAAATTCCAATAACAATTAAAATGATAGAATACTTACTAAAATTTATTTCCATTTTTTTATCCCCTTCTGCATCTATAACTATCTATTTCTCCAATCTATTCTTCTATCAAGTGTTGTTCTTTTTGTTTGTAACATCAAAAACTTTAAGAATGCGATGTTAATGGAAATAAAAAATGTTCTGTTACATCTTTAATCAATGGACGGACGAATAATGTATCATCACTATCTGTTATAAACGCTGTATTGAACTTTTTCCCATCATAATCTGGGGTAAAATAAAAATTAATTGTCTTTGTTTCAGTAGAAATAATATGATTTAAAATGGTATCTATATCCACTCTTTTTTTGCTCACTATATCAAAAATATGAAGATGACTATCCCCGTGTTTAAATAGTACAATTACGTCTTCCTCTTCGATATAATAAATTGCATCATTGAATACCAAAATAAAATAAAACATTAAGAGATGTTCATTATTTTTCACACCTAATAATGCTGATACAGGTATTCTTTCAGTTGCAAAACTTTCTAATAGTTGCAAATCCATTGCACTTTCAATATTTAAACGTCGTAAAGTACTTGATTTTGTTTGTTGTTTTTTAACGTCTGATATACTCAATGAAAAACTGCTTTCTTGTACTTTTTCAAATCCAAATTTAGGATAGAAGTCTAAAACGGATTTATTAGCAAATAAGAATATAAAATCGGACTCTTTTTCATATTTCTCCATGATATGGTTCATCAGTTTTCCGGATAAGCCTTGATTACGATAATCAGGATGAGTCATAACCGTGCCGATTTGTATGGCTTTATATTCTTTACCATTTGATAAAATCGTCATTTTGTTTATAGACGCATTTGCAATCACTTTCTCTCCATCGACGTATGAATAACAAACATAGTTGTCGCTCCAATACCCCTTTTCATACCATGTTTTAAAATCGATTCCAAAGACCAATTTAGCCAGTTCATTAAAGCTTTCCTTATATGCGTTTATGTTTTTGTAGTCACTTATTAATTGATATACAGTCATACTAAACCTCGATTCTTTCTTTTATCGGTAAATAAATTTCCATATATATTTTTTCATATTCCCAGTAGTGGCAGTGTTCATCATAATATTCAAAGTCATAAACAGTTTCATCCACTTCATAATGAGATTGTGGTAACCAATCCTCCAAAATGTATTGCCAAGTCCCTCTGATAGAAGGGACAAATTGTTCCACTTCCACAAAAGGGGTTCTAAAAACTGCATAAGTCGCAGCTTTAATTTTCAACCTTGTTAATCCATCAGGAAGTTGTACTTCTTGATCATAATTTACTGCGAATAAATAAGTAAATCTGTCCTTTAATTCTGGATCACTTAAATTAATACAGTATTCTCCATGCTCTCTTGGAGATAATAAATTGTATAGTGTGCTTTCGATTGCTTCATCCGCTGGAATTCTTTGTTGCCAAAAGGCAGGGGCATCTCTTGTATAAGAGACCTTTTCAATGTCACTCTCGAATGTCTTGCCAGCAATTTCAAAAGATTGTTTATAAACAATTTTCGGTTGCATAACGATGCCCCCAGTTTGTTTTTGACGAAGACTCTGTAAATCCAATTTTTGTGGCAATGAGATTGGGCAATGCATTTTATATAAGCTTGGAGGACTTCCGAAGCATCTTTTAAAAGCTTTTGTAAAACCAGAGTGAGTTTCAAAACCATAATCCAATGCAATTTGAATAATTTTTTTGCCTTGGACTAAGTCATATAAAGCAAACTGAAGCTTTCTTTTTTGTACATAATCCATAACCGTATAACCAATATGCTTATCAAAAATTCTATAAAAATGATAAGGGGAATAACCCATAAGGGTGGCCAGTTTCTCTGGATCAATGTCTTCCGTAATATGATTATCGATATAATCAAGTACTCGTTGTAGTAAAAATAACTGTTGAATAGGAATTTCCACCCTTTTTATTTATTCAATGTTCATAATATACCTTACTATTTAATTATAATAGATTATAATCAATGAAAATTAAAAAATATCAACAAAGGAGATAAAATGTGAAAAAACTTGTAAATAGTATTCTAGAATTGATTGAACAAACGGATGGAACATGGGGCATTGTTTTGGAAGATTTGGATTTAGGTGAGAGATGGGTGTTGAATGGGGACGAACTCTTTTACGCAGCAAGTGTTATAAAGGTGCCTATTATGGCAGCAGTTTTCGCCGCAGCTGAAAGGGGAAAACTAACAACAACAGATCATCTTGTTCTCAAGTCCGAAGATATCGTTTTAGGTTCTGGTGTTCTTCAACATCTGACGCCCGGAACTACGCTTTCCATTAATGACATAGTTATGCTGATGATTATTCAAAGTGATAACACAGCAACGAATATCCTTATAGATCTCATTGGAGTGGACAACATTGTTCACACGATGAAAGAGATAGGAATGGAAAAAAGCACTTTTTATAATAAATTAATGATGAATAACCCTAATCCAAAAGGTTTTAATCAAATAACGCCAAATGATATTTCAAAGTTGCTCAAACAGATGACAAGAGGAGAGTTAGTGAGTGCAGAGGCTAGTGAACAAATGATAGGTATTATGAAAAAGCAACAAATAAAAGATTGCTTACCAGAAAAGTTGCCATCCCCGTATTCCAATTTTAATAATGGAATGACTGCTTGGGAGCTAGCTCATAAAACGGGATGGATTCCTGGGACGCGTCATGATGTTGGCATTTTTTACGTCGAACAACGGAAGCTAATTGCAACTGTTCTATCGAAGGATGTAGATGACTTAATATCGAAGCGAATTTTAACGGAGATAGGGGAAGAGATTTACAACTACTTACAAGAAGGTGGGATATGTTAACGCTATATATAACAAGACACGGTGAAACAGAGTGGAATATACAAAAGAAGATGCAAGGATGGAAGGATTCAGAGTTGACGGATAGCGGAATTAAAAATGCCATGAACTTAGGAAACAGTCTTAAAAAAACTTCAATTCATGCTGTTTATTCAAGCCCGAGTAATAGGACACAAAAGACAGCAGAAATAATTTGTGGTGATCGAATTATTCCAATAATAATCGATGAAAATCTAAAAGAAATTAATATGGGGTTGTGGGAGGGAAAAACGCAAACTTTTATTCAAGAAAATTATCCGGAAGAATTCAATTCTTTCTGGAATGCCCCACAGAACTACAATCCAGTAGGGGGTGAAACTTTTTTTGAAACACAAGAAAGGGTTAGAGAGGTCTTAAACCGTATTAAAAGTGAGCATATTTCAGGGAATGTTTTAATCGTTACTCACTCTGTTGTCATTAAATGCCTAATATCCATTTTTAAAAATTCTTCTATTGAGAAACTGTGGGATCCTCCTTATATTCACGATACAAGTCTTACAATAGTAGAAGTACACGAAAACGAATATAAAATTATTTTAGAAGGAGATATCTCTCATAAAGAAGTTGTTTGAGAAAATAAAAAACCGATTCCCTTTTCCGAGGAATCGGTTTCTAAATATAATTATTTCGCTGTTACGCCGCCATCAACTGGAAGCTCTACACCAGTAATATATGAAGAAGCATCAGATGCTAAGAATAATACTGCTTCTGCAACTTCAATAGATTCCCCAACACGAGGAAGAGCAGTTTGAGATAAGAACCATTTACTCATTTTCTCATCTTCCATGTATGCTTTACTCATAGGAGTTGTAATAAATCCTGGGTGAACTGAGTTTACACGAATATTATCTTTTCCATAGTCAACAGCAGATGCTTTCGTTAACATGCGAACAGCTCCTTTAGAAGAAGTGTAAGCACCCGCTCCTGAGCTACCTTTTAAACCAGCGATAGAAGAAATGTTCACGATAGAACCACCACCATTAGCACGGAAGTGAGGTAATGATAATTTAGTTCCTAGGAAAACACTTTTAACGTTTATATTCATAATAGTATCCCATTGTTCAATTGTTAGATCTTCCATGGAACCACGTTGACTAATACCTGCATTGTTTACAAGCACATCTAATTTACCGAAAGTGCTAATTGTTTCTTCATAAACTTTATTCCAATCTTCTTCAGAGGTAACATTATGAGAAACAAAAATAGCCTCTCCGCCAGCTGCTTTAATTTCTTCCGCTACTACTTGAACAGTTGCGTCATTAATATCAGTTGCAACAACCTTTGCACCCTCTTTTGCGAATAATATTGCTTCTTCGCGTCCCATACCTGAACCTGCACCTGTAATAATTGCTACTTTACCTTCTAATCTAGCCATGTATATTTCCTCCTGAAATATATTTTAGTGTTAAAATATTTGAATGCAGGATAATTATAACTCTTGGATATAGTGTTTTCAAATTTAAAGCCTTTCTGATAAGAATGCTTAGGATACTCCGTATTACAGTTATGTATGTATCTCGCCCGAAGCAAATAGCATGTTATAATAGAAGTACTATTGGAGGGAATATATTGACGAACATTAGCCGACAACCGGCATTCATTTATACATATGCATACAATGATGCAGAACGCTCTTTATGTCACTTAGAGATGCGCTCTTTTTTTGGAGAAGACACAGAGTTAAAAATTATAAAAAGCCAAGTGAATATCGATCCTAGTAGAAGTCCATTTATGAAAGGTCGAGTAGAAGTTTTGATAGATGGTGACACAGTGCAAGAAATCATTGCACAGGCTTCTGCTTTTGGTTCGGAAGAAGAGACGAATAAAGTAATATTCCTGAAAATTAATGATCGCCAAGGCGAAGATAAAATCGAAAATAGCGAACGTCTTCAAATAGAACGAGCAATCGGTAGTGAAATGCAAGGAGACTTTGATTTACATAATCCCGACCAGCTATACGCAGTAGTTCCATATGGTGGTCGTTGGTATTTTGGAGCTTATACCAAAAGTGAACCGATATGGTTTCATCATTTGAAAAAACCGAGAGAGTATTCTACAGCTTTAAGCACACGTGTTGCTAGGGCAGTAGCAAATATCGCGGTTCCACATCCCACGGGAATCCGAGCAATAGATCCTTGTTGTGGAATAGGAACGGTACTAGTAGAAGCGCTTTCGATGGGAATACATATCGTTGGTCGAGATATTAATCCACTTGTTTGCGAAGGATCAAGAGAAAATATTGCTTATTTTGGTTTAAACGGTGATGTAAAAAAGGGTGCAATAGAAGACATCGAGGAAACATATGATGTAGCTATTATTGATTTACCTTACAATTTATATACAAGTGCATCTTATGAAGAACAATTTACCATTTTAAAAAATGCTAGAAGAATTGCGAAGAAGGTAGTTATTGTAACAATTGAATCGATGGATGAGCGTTTGGAGAAGGTAGGTTTAAAAATAACAGATCGTTGTATAACAACAAAGCAGCAGTTTTCTCGTGAAATAGTCGTTTGCGAATAAAGGGAGGTAAAGGGATGAAGGATCTATCCATTGTTGCACTCTTAGATGTTATTGGTGAATTATTTTCAGAAGAAATTTCAATTGCCGTTTCTAATACGGAGGAATATATATATTATCGACCAAGTAAGAGAATTGATTTGAAGATTACCCCAGGAGACTCTGTAAAAGAAGGAACAATAGCATATAAAGCTTTGCACAGTAAGCAAAAGGTTTCCGAATTTATAGAAAGGGAAGTTTTTGGGGTGCCTTATCATGGCATGGCGGTACCATTTCAGTTTAAAGGAAAATTGGAAGGCTGTGTTTTAGCTATATATCCCACTTTCACGGAAGGTAAATCAGTTGTTACAATTAAGACCCAGGACGGTTGGAAACCTATCCCTTTTTCAGATGTTTTATATATAGAAGCTAGAGATCGTAAAACATATATTGTTACGAAAACATTATCTGGTACACATACTAGTTCTTTGCAAGACTTTGAATACAGGCTTCCAAGAGAAATGTTCATCCGATGCCATAGATCCTTTATTGTTAATGTACATCATATTAAAGAAATTTTTCCAGATACACATTCTACATTCTTACTTGCGATGGATAATGAAGAAAAAATATCTGTAAGCCAATCGTATTCTAGTTATTTTCGAAAATTATTAGGATTTTAAATATAAACGCTTGAATAAGGGGAAAACTCCTTGTAATTCAAGCGTTTTTTTTCATCTGTTTTTTCAAAGGAAATAAAGAATATTATTAAATTTAAAAAGAATGCTGTTTTAGTAATTAGATTTTCTGCTTCAAACGCATAAAACGTATATTAATCAATTTTTATCTAAATTGTGACAAAACACGATAAAATTATTTAAATGCTATATTCAAGGGGGATCTCAAGTTATGGAAAAAAGTCTTGAGCGTATAAAGGATAATAGTTTACATAGTCTAGTTGTTGGTGCGGATGAAGCCGCATCTTGGATTCAAGATGGAATGACATTGGGGTTAAGTGGTTTTACACGTGCAGGTGATGCGAAAGCGGTTCCATTTGCATTAGTAGAAAGAGCGAAAAAAGACGATTTTAAAGTGAATATTTTTACAGGAGCATCTTTAGGCTCCGATATAGATAAATTACTATCAGAAGCAGGTATCATAAATAAGCGTTTGCCATTCCAAGCAGACGCAGCAATGAGAAACAACATTAATGCCGGCAAACACTTATTTGTAGATCAGCATTTATCACACACATCAGAAATGATTCGAGCGGGTGCATTACCTACAATTGACTTCGCAATTGTGGAAGCGGTTTCAATTACGGCGGATGGAATGATTATTCCAACTACATCTGTTGGTAACTCTCTAACATTTGTATCACAAGCAAAAAATATTATTGTAGAAATAAACATGGGGCACTCTGAATTATTAGAAGGATTGCATGATTTATATGAACCAGCTGAACAAGGGAAAAGAGAGCCTATTCCTTTAAAGAAAGTAGATGATCGAATAGGGACAATTGGTATTCCTTTCGATTCAACAAAAATAAAAGGGATTGTGTTTACAGAACATATCGATTCCCCTTCAACAATTGTTCCTCCAGATTTTGAAACGGAAGAAATTGCGCAGCATTTAATTGCATTTTTATCTGAAGAAGTGAGGGCAGGTAGATTTACAAATAAACTTGCACCTATACAAGCTGGTATTGGATCCGTTGCTAATGCTGTATTACATGGAATGATTAATTCTGAGTTTGAAAATTTACAAGTATATTCAGAAGTACTGCAAGACTCTGTTTTTGATTTAATAGATGCTGGAAAAGTAAACTTTGCATCAGCATGCTCCATTACGCTTTCAAGTGAGAAAATGAAGCAAGTATATGGAGACTTTGAAAAGTATCGTGATCAGCTTGTAATAAGACCACAGGAAATTACAAATCATCCGGAGATTATACGTCGTCTCGGATTAATCGCTATTAATACTGCTTTAGAATTCGACATCTATGGGAACGTTAACTCGACGCATGTTTCCGGAACAAGAATGATGAATGGTATTGGTGGTTCTGGTGACTTTGCCCGTAATTCACGAGTAGCGATTTTCGTTACAAAATCAATTGCAAAGGGCGGTAACATCTCAAGTATCGTTCCGTTCGTAGCACATGTGGATCATACGGAGCATGACGTTGACGTAGTTGTAACGGAGCAAGGTTATGCAGATTTACGAGGACTAGCACCTAGGGAACGAGCAAAACTAATAATTGAAAACTGTGCACACCCTAAGTATAAAGAACAATTAAATCGTTACTATGAGGAAGCATTAACAAGAGGCGGACAAACTCCTCATGTACTGGAGAAGGCATTTTCATTCCATACGAATTTAGCAGAACATGGGACGATGCTAGAAAAAGTAGAAACATCGGTATAAAACTAATAAAGTATTTAAAATATATTGAAATCCATGCATAAGACATCTAAATAGACTGTGGTATTAAAAAATGACTCTGTTCAACACTAATATTAAAATCAAAAAGACCATCATAATTTGATAGTCTCAGACTGTAGACAAACTCGAAAAAACGAGTTGTCTATAGTCTTTTTTCTATTAGTGTTCTCTAATCATTTAAACCTTTTCCATCAAGAATTTGCTGGATAGATTTTTCAACCCTTGATTGTCGAGTTTTGGATTGCTTGGGAGCTGAAAAATAAAGAATGTATGCTCGTTGTCTTCCTGGCGTCAATGCTTCAAATGCAGTTTTCAAGGCAGAATTTTCATCGAATTTATTTTGAAGTTCTTCAGGAATTACGAATTCAGTATTCTTTTTAAAGTTCACTTCCAAACCGGCTTTTTCAACTTCAATTGCTTCATAAATATATGCTTTTAAGATGGTTTCCATTTCCACTATTTCTTGAACATTGGTGAACCGTATCTGGCGCGCGGCCTGTACATTCTCCGTTTGTTGGATTAGAATCCCGTGGTCATCCTTTAACAAGGAACCTTTGTGAAAAAGAAGCGCACAATATTCTTTAAATCCATGTATTAAAACTATGTTTTTTTTCTCAAACGTATAACAAGGATGCATCCACTTAAATTCTTCGTTCAACTCACAGTCAAGAACGATACTTCTTAACTTCTCGTATTCTTCCTTCCACTTTTTAGCTTTACTTAAAAATTCATCAACTTTAGAATTCATACTACTATTTGTCATTAAGGAATACCTCTCTTCAATTTTTCAATTAGTTGACAGATAAGTTTGCTTGAATAGGTTAAGGCGAAAAAGCGCTACTTACGTAATTCCCCGGTAATAGTCATTATGATTAGTAACGAGTAACCGAGATAAGTTGCACTTAAAGAGCTTCGTGTTTCTTAATGAATATCTTTTTTCTTGAATCTTCCACCACGAACCTCAGCTATGTTGCCAACGGCTAGAAAGGCATGATCATCAATCTCTTCTACGATCGTTTTTAGCTTAGCTTCTTCTAATCGCGTTATGACGGTGAAAATCACTTTTTTATTGTCTCCAGTATATGCACCTTCACCATGCAAATACGTAACACCACGTCCTAAACGATCCATAATTGTGTCTCCAATATCTTCTATATAATCACTTATTATATATACAGATTTGGATTCATCAAGTCCCTGAATAACAATATCGATTGTTTTGAATGCAATGAAGTATGCTAAAAATGAATACATCGCTTGTTCCCATGTAAAGACAAATCCAGCGACAGAGAAAATAACTAAGTTTATAATCATAATGATTTCTCCAACAGAGAACGGGAGAGCTTTATTGAATAAGATTGCTAAAATCTCGGATCCATCAAGTGAACCCCCATTTCGTATTACAAGACCAACCCCTATTCCTAATACAATGCCTCCAAAAACAGTGGAAAGTAACAAATCTGTAGTTACTGGTTCAACTTTATGTAATAACGACGTGAAAATGGATAATACAGTAATACCAAATAGTGTAGATAATGCGAAGGTTTTTCCTATTTGCTTATAACCGAGGAAAAAGAAAGGGATGTTCAAGATAAATATGAAAACTCCTAAACGAAAGCCTGTAAGATGTGAAAGTATGATGGATACACCAACGACTCCGCCGTCTAGTATTCGATTAGGTACTAAAAATAGTTCTAATCCAACTGCCATCAATATTGCACCAACGGCAATCATAATAGTCCGAGCTAACAAGACTTTTTTGGGAGCACTCTTATGTGGGACTTTAACTGGTTTAACTTCCGAGCTTATACCATTTGCTATGTCACCCAATGTTATCAACCTCTTTTCTAAAAAACTCGTATATTCTATATTTTAAAGAACATTTCAGTATAATTAAAGGATAAAGCCTCCGTTAAGTAAAATAATATTGAAATAAATATATTATGGTATAATGAGTAAGAATTATATTGCGAAAGAGTGAATCCAAATGGAAATTATTCAAGGCTTAATTAGTTTTATTTTGCATATAGACAAGCATTTAGTAGATATTATCCATAATTTCGGTGGATGGTCCTATGCAATATTATTTTTGATTGTATTTATTGAGACAGGTGTTGTCGTTTTTCCTTTTTTACCGGGAGATTCTCTATTATTTGCAAGTGGAGCATTTGCAGCAGTTGGAGCGTTTCACATCGCATTGTTGTGGATTGTCTTTTTTGTCGCAGCTGTGCTTGGAGATACGATGAATTATCATATTGGGAAAAAAGTAGGGACTTCTATTCCTCCTAATAGTTTTCTTGGAAAGTGGATTAATCAAGATAAGCTTTTGAAGGCACAACAGTTCTTTAATAAACATGGTGGAAAAACGATCGTCATTGCAAGATTTATGCCATTTATCCGGACATTTGCACCGTTTATTGCAGGAGCTAGTCAAATGCATTACCGTTATTTTTTAATTTATAATGTAACAGGTGCAGCACTATGGGTTACTCTAGGCACAGTACTTGGTTATTTCTTTGGAGGTATCCCAATAATTAAAGATAACTTCTCAACAGTTTTATTACTGATTATCTTTATTTCTATTTTACCTGGAATAATAGGACTTTTGCGAAGCCGTATTAAAAAATAATAGAAAAGGAAAGTGTTGCATTATTTGCAACGCTTTTTTATTGACAAAAAATATAGATGTAATTATGATGGTTACATCGGAAGGTGGAAAGACATGAAAATTAGTAGTCGATTTACAGTGGCGGTTCATATACTATCTCTCATTACTTTAGATCGAAGTGTCGTTTGTACAT
Source organism: Psychrobacillus syltrankelensis (assembly GCF_055454035.1). Lineage (NCBI taxonomy): Bacteria > Bacillati > Bacillota > Bacilli > Caryophanales > Bacillaceae > Psychrobacillus > Psychrobacillus syltrankelensis. Next base: position 2,672,332 of record NZ_CM144227.1, read on the forward strand.
CCGAGTGGATTGCAGAAAGTGTTAATACAAATCCTGTAGTAATCCGAAGAGTAATGGGTAAACTAAAAAAAGCGGGGATTATAGATATTCGTCGTGGACTAGGTGGAGCAACCCTTCAAAAGCCGTTACAAGAAATAACATTATTAGAGGTGTACCACGCTGTAGAAGTAGTGGAAACGGGAGAACTTTTTCAAATGCATGAAAATCCAAATCCAGATTGTCCTGTAGGTGCCAATATTCAAGGTGTGTTGGAGTTAATATTGTTCCGTGCTCAAGAAGCCATGGAGGCAGTTTTAAAGGAAATTACGATGGAAGAGCTAGTTCAAGTGTTAAATCGAAAAATTGGATAAGTAGATTCAATTTTTTTGTTATAGTTGTAACTGTATTGGTTACGACAAATATTAATTTATCGGAGGGAAAATACATGAAAATAGGTATAATCGGAGCAACTGGAAAAGCAGGAAGTTTAATTTATAAAGAGGCAACTGATAGAGGACATGAAGTAACTGCAATCGTTAGAAATGCTGCAAGAGTAGATGATACGAATGCATCCGTATTAGAAAAAGACATCTTTGATTTAAAAGGGGAAGATTTAAACCAATTTGATGTAGTAGTTAATGCGATTAGTGCACCTCCTGGGCAAGAACATTTACATGTGGAAGCTGGAAAATCATTAATCAATGCAATAAAGAATGCACCTGAAACAAAACTAGTCGTAGTAGGCGGAGCAGGAAGCTTATTTGTAGATGAAGCAAAAACAATTAAAGTAATGGATACACCTGATTTCCCGAAAGAATATCTAGCTACAGCAACTAATCAAGGTAAAAACTTAGAAGATTTACAACAAAGCGAAGGAATTAAATGGACATTTGTAAGTCCTGCGGCATTCTTTAACCCAGAAGGTAAAAGAACTGGTTCTTATAAAAGAGGAAAAGATAATCTTATTGTAAAAGCAAAAGGGAATAGCTATGTGAGCTATGCTGATTATGCAGTCGCGGTTGTGGATGAAATTGAACGTCCTCAGCATGTAAACGAGCGATTTACAGTCGTATCAGAGGAAGTTTAAATGATGGAAATTGGTATTTATACTTTTGGGGATCTTGGTCCAAATCCGCTTACTGGAAAAACAATAAGTTCGTCACAGCGTTTAAGAGAGGTAATAGAACTAGGGAAGTTGGCAGATCAAGCGGGATTTGATATCTTCGGTGTTGGGGAACACCATCGTTTAGACTACAGTATATCTTCCCCGGCGGTTGTACTCTCTGCCATTGCACAAGTAACAAAGCGTATAAAATTAACAAGTGCAACATCCGTAATAAGTACGTTGGATCCGGTTCGCTTATTTGAAGATTTCGCTACACTAGATCAAATATCGAATGGAAGAGCTGAAATTATAGCAGGACGTGGTGCATTTGTGGAGTCTTTTCCGCTTTTTGGATATGACTTGCAAGACTACGATGCTTTATTTGAAGAAAATATTAAATTGCTTCAACAATTAAATAGAGAAGAGATCGTAACATGGCAAGGTAATTTTCGTTCTAATCTTACAAACGCCATGATTTCTCCTAGACCAGTTCAAGAAAAGCTTCCCATATGGGTTGGTGTAGGCGGAACTCCAGAAAGTGCAGTTAGAGCAGGTAGACTTGGAACAGGGTTGGCACTTGCTATACTTGGAGGAGATCCGATGCATTTTAAACCTCTTGTAGACTTATATTTACAAGCTGGAGCAGATGCTGGTCACTCTCCTGCTAGTTTACAAGTTGGCGTAACTGGACACACATATATTGCGAAAGAAACACAGCGAGCAAAAGATGAATTTTATCCATACTACTCCAATTACTGGTCTTATGTAAATAATCAAAGAGGCATGACAACAAGAATTTCTCGGCCAGATTTTGAACATATGGCAAGCCCAGAAACAGCGCTATTTGTTGGTAGTCCGCAACAAATCATTGAAAAGATTCTTTATCAATATGAATTATTTGGACATCAACGATTTATCGCACAAATAGATATAGGCGGTCAATCATTTACGGAGGTTGTAAAAGGAATTGAACTACTTGCAACAGAAGTAGCTCCTGTAGTAAGGAGAGAGACAAGTAAATAAGTTTTTTATAAATGGCTCGAGTGTATAGTATATACACTCGAGCTTTTTTTCGCAGAAAGTATATAAACTTTTTATGGAAGGAATAGGTGGATTTACGTTTCAGGTGGACACGTTCCGCGGGGTGAGCGATTAGCCATCACCGCCGCTAACACGTTCGTTTATGATGGCTAATCTGTCTCCGAGGAACGAAGGCGTTGCCACATCGTGTGGCAACGCCTTCGTGACCAAAATCCTGTTGGCCACCGTCCGGAGTCGCCACCTTTCACTTCAATCCATTAAGTGAGTATTACCCAGGTAAGAGATGCTATTGCTTTTTAAAAAGCTGGTAAAAGGATTTAATGTGTATATTTAATTAAGCAATCAAAGTTTGGTGCTTTCATTTGCCAATCTATACGGCAAGCGGAACTAGGGGAAAAAATACATAGCATCTTAAGGTAAAGAAGTGAAGAGATTCCGAAATGGTATCTTCGGAATCTTTTAAATGAGTAGGGGAGCATTTTTTATCTAATTACCCAAACAAAACGCATCATGTCCTCACAAATTCCAAGATTGGCGACGGACAAACATTCGCCAGAAGATTACCGAAAAAATGGATCGTGAAGTGACGCAGTCACTTCACGATCCATTATTCTAACGGTAATAATGTAGCCAATTGTTTCGTCCAAAGCACTCCGGAAACTGTAAAGACAAGATGCACTTAAATGGCGCTTGCGTTATTTTTGTTTAATAGGCAGAATAATTGTAATATTAAATCTAATCTGTCAAAATGAATACTAGACTATTTATATTTAAGTAGTTTTGAAAGCGCATATATAACTATATGTTTGCATAAAATGTGGAATGCGCAAAAAAAGTTTAAGGGGAGGAATTTCAGAATGGTTTATGCATTTCCGAATACAGAAGGCTCGAAAGTTTCATTTAAGGACAAGTATGAAAACTACATTAATGGCGAGTGGACACCACCGGTAAAAGGAGAATACTTTGAAAACGTAACACCAATAACAGGTAAAGTATTTACACAAGTTGCACGTTCAACTGCAGAAGATATTGAGCTTGCTTTAGATGCAGCGCATGCAGCTAAAGATGGCTGGGGCAAAACATCCGTGGCGGAGCGTTCAAATATATTAAATAAAATTGCAAATCGTATTGAAGAAAATCTTGAGATGCTTGCAGTAGCAGAAACATGGGATAACGGAAAAGCAGTTCGTGAAACATTAAACGCTGATTTGCCGTTAGCAATTGATCATTTCCGTTATTTCGCAGGGGCTATTCGTGCACAAGAAGGCGGATTAAGTCAAATTGATAATGATACAGTTGCATACCACTTTCATGAGCCGCTTGGTGTAGTTGGACAAATTATTCCTTGGAACTTCCCAATATTAATGGCAGTATGGAAACTAGCTCCAGCGCTTGCGGCAGGAAATTGTGTTGTCTTAAAACCTGCGGAACAAACTCCTGCATCTATTTTAGTACTGACTGAGTTAATTGGAGATTTATTACCCCCTGGTGTGTTGAATATTGTAAATGGTTTTGGATTAGAAGCCGGGAAACCACTAGCATCTAGCCCACGAATTAGTAAAATTGCATTTACAGGTGAAACAACTACTGGCCGTTTAATCATGCAATATGCTTCTCAAAACTTAATTCCTGTAACGTTAGAGCTTGGAGGAAAATCACCAAATATATTCTTCGAAGACATAATGGACGAAGACGATGCGTTTTTAGATAAGGCAGTAGAAGGATTCGTTCTGTTTGCTTTAAACCAAGGAGAAGTATGTACGTGTCCATCTCGCGTGCTTATTCAAGAATCAATTTATGATAGATTCATCGAACGAGTATTGGCGCGTGTGGAAGCGATTAAAATTGGAAACCCTTTAGACCCAAATACGATGATGGGTGCACAGGCATCTACTGAACAAATGGAAAAAATCATGTCTTACTTAGATATTGGAAAGCAAGAAGGTGCGGAGTGCTTAATAGGTGGAGAACGTAATATGCTTGATGGGGAATTTGCAGAAGGATATTACATTAAACCAACAGTATTTAAAGGTACTAACAATATGAGAATTTTCCAAGAAGAAATCTTCGGACCCGTAGTGTCAGTGACGACTTTTAAAACAAAAGAAGAAGCACTGGAAATTGCAAATGATACATTATACGGATTAGGGTCTGGTATTTGGACACGTAATATGAACACAGCGTACCGTTTTGGACGTGGAATTCAAGCGGGACGTGTTTGGACAAACTGCTACCACCAATACCCAGCACATGCTGCATTCGGTGGTTATAAAATGTCCGGTATCGGTCGTGAAAATCATTTAATGATGTTAAGCCATTACCAACAAACTAAAAATCTTCTTGTTAGCTATAACGAAAACAAACTTGGGTTCTTTTGATAAGGAATATAAAAGGTTTTCTAATATTTAGATGAAAGGGTGAGTGTAGGTGGTTGAACGAGTAGTCGCTACAGACGCTGCACTGGAACTCATTGAATTATTGAAAAATAAGCATGGTCAGCTAATGTTTCATCAATCGGGAGGCTGTTGTGATGGCTCTTCCCCCATGTGTTATCCGGATGGTGATTTAATTTTAGGGGATCAAGATGTGCTGCTAGGAAGTATTGGAGATACGCCGTTTTATATGCATAAAAGTCAGTACGATTATTGGAAGCATACACAACTAATCATTGATGTAGTGGATGGTAGAGGGGGAATGTTTTCCCTTGAAGGAGTTGAAGGGAAACGCTTTTTAACAAGATCCCGAGCTTTCACTGTAGAAGAAAATAAGCAAATACAAAATTAAATAAAAGCGAATTAGAGAGTTGTTATAGACATTCTAATTCGCTTTTATTTTTTCTCCTTTCGCAAGATTCAGCTATACTATACATAAGAAAAATGAAGAAAAGAGGTTAGACAACATGGTAGAGAAATTATTACGCAATCATGCTTCTGTTCGAAAATATAAAGACTATACATTGTCTAGAGAGGAAGTTTCAGAGCTTATAGAAACCGCTCAACATGCCGCAAGCTCTCATTTTGTTCAAGCATATAGTGTTATCTGGGTAACAGATGATAAGAAAAAAGAAGAGTTAGGTAGACTATCTAGCAACCCAAAGCAATTTGAAACTGCGGGAGCATCGTTTTTATTATGTGCAGATTTTCATCGTCTTAAAGCAGCAGGTAAACTGCATGATACAGATATTATAGTGGATACGACTGAAAATGTTTTAGTAGGTACAGTGGATGTCGCTTTATTTGCACAAAATTTAGTAATCGCTGCAGAATCTAAAGGGTATGGAATTTGCTATATAGGTGGAGTACGAAATAAACCTGCTGAAATCAGTGATTTATTTGATTTGCCAGAAGGGGTTTTCCCATTATTTGCAATCACATTAGGAATACCTGACCAACAAAATGAAGTGAAACCTCGGCTTCCTGTTACCGCAGTACTTCATGAAAATGCATATGATAGCTCGAAATACGAAGTACTCTTAAAGGAATACGACCAAATAATGGAAGATTATTATCTTAGCAGAGGATTTAACCAAAAAGTTGCAAATTGGACTAAGTCAATGGCTGATTTTCTTGAGAAGCCAAGACGTCCAGATATAGCAGAATTCTTATCTAGTAAAGGATTTCATTTGAAATGAGGATTTGTTATGAAGCCTAAGTGGTCAACAGAACTGGTTAAAATTTATATGGAGCCGCATCGAAACGAAGAAAATGCAATACCAATGGCAAAATACATGAAAAACAATTTCCCTTTTTTAGGGATCAAAACCCCGGAACGAAGAATGGTTTTTAGTGCACTTATAAAAGAAAATGAGCTTCCTCCCTATGAATCTTTACATGATGAAGTATGGGCACTGTTTGAACAAGAAGAGCGCGAGTATCATTATGTTGCAATCGAATTATTAAGTAAGTACAAAAAGAAACTAACTATAGAAGATTTACCTTTTTGTCTAAAGTTAATTGAAAATCATTCGTGGTGGGATAGCGTAGATTCGATTGCACCAAAGATTGTTGGAGATATTGTGAAAACAAATAAAATAGAAGGGGAATCCTTTATGGTCGAATGGGCTAATTCTTCCAATATGTGGACTAATCGGGCTTCTATTTTACATCAACTAAAATACAAGAAAGACACAAATGAAGAACTTTTATTCGCAATTATTGAACGTCATGCAACTTCAAAAGAGTTTTTTATTCAAAAAGCAATCGGTTGGATATTAAGAGAGTATGCAAAAACAAGTCCAGAGGTTGTTCGCCAATTTGTAGAAAATACACAACTTGCAGCTTTAAGTAAGCGAGAAGCATTAAAACATTTTAAATAAAGGGACTGTGGAACTAGAAAAAATAGTCAGTGTCCATATTTAAAAAAGTACAGTGCATCCGAAATTGAATCTTCGGATGCTTTTAAATGTATAGGACAGGTTTATATCTCTAATTATTAAAACCTTAAGCATTATATCTTTACAGATTTCAAGAGGGCTACGAACAAACACCCGCCACAAGATTACCGAAAAATGGATCGTGAAGTGACGCAGTCACTTCACGATCCACAAAAATTCCAACGGTAATAATGTAGTTGATGTTTTGTCCAAAGCACTCATGAAATAGTGAAGATAAGATGCACATAAGGACGCTTGCGCTTTTCTTATTTCGAGTAAAAATTCTCCGTGTAATAGGGAGTAGATTCTACATTGAAAGCAGCGCCTACTCCTAAATTATGAAAATCGACACTTAAAATATTTTTACGATGACCAATTGAATTCATTAGACCTTCATGAGCAAAAATACTACTTGCTTGTCCATAAGCTAAGTTTTCACCAGCATAAGTAAATAGTAAACCATCCTCTTCCATCCTATCAAATGGAGATTTGCCTTCTAGATTTTCGTGACTAAAATAATTGTGAATCGCCATATCTTCACTATGTTTTCTAGCTGTATTACTCACGTTTTGATCATAGGAAAGAATAGATAGACCACGGATTGCGCGTGCAGCATTTGTTAAATCGAAAAGCTGAAATTCAAATCCTTTTTTCAATTCTTCAGTCGGTTTCCCAAAGGTAGAGGGCTGATTGTTCTCCACCGATTTTGCGATTATTTGTATAGCTGTAATCGTATTATCTTCATGTAAATCATAAAAAAAAGTTACATAACTCTGATCGATCAGATATAAATCATATTCCCCTGAATTTGGTAGAATATAGACGATATTACCTTTCCTCAGTTTAGTGAGCGGTTCACCAAGTACTGAGTGTACTTCATCTCTAGTACTATTCATATGCATTCCTAGAAAAGACGATTGAGATGGTTGATTGGTAAACATTCCATTTACCTTATTGTTTATATCATAAGAAACCATCATGAAGTTTTGATAATTTTCATGATACGTATGCCAGACTAGATTATATTCATTTAAGCTAACTCTTTTTGCATTACCGTGTATTTTCTCAATCTCGCTTTTTTTCATACCAAGTGTTACTTGTTCTAGTTCTACTCCGCTACCTGTAGGAAGTTCTTGATCAGAAGAAATTGTAGTTGCTGGTTCACTTTTTATTTCCATCAAATATGATTTTGCTTCATTCAAATATTGACCGACCCCTAAAGAATCAATCCACTCATCCACGGGTGTTAAAAAGGAAAGATCTACATAGTCCTCGGCATACTCTTCCCAATATGGCCTAGAGAAGAAAATGGCTAAAACAAAAAGTAAAAACCAACCTACTTTTCTCATTACACTCACCGTCCAGCTTACTTTTTAATTACCCCACAAACAATTCGTTTTCCTGAATTGCCAGCGGGATCTGTTTTATAATCATCTGCATTTTCATGGATAATAATAGCACTACCATCTTCGTCTAAAAGTGAATTACTTTTCCCTGCAGCTAAAACCACTGCTGGTGAAACTGTCTCTAACTCTACTTTACCATCTTCACCAACCTCTATGTTAGGCAAATCCCCTAAGTGATAGCCTTTCGGATTTTCAAAACCGTGCTCTTTATGAGTTGGGTTAAAATGTGCTCCTGCAGTAGTGAATTCTGGTTTTTCACATACAGCTGTTTCATGGAAGTGTATAGCTTTTACTCCTGGTTCTAATCCCTCTGCTTTTAAAAGGATATGTACCCCTTTAGCGTGTTCAGTAAGTGTTGCATGTCCGACTTCTTTTCCTTCAGTGTTTATTAATGAAACTTCCACTGGTTCATTTAAGTCGGCATCTGCGGATGAGAAATTACATCCTCCGAGTACGACCATTGTAGCTAGTAAAATAAACATGTATTGCTTTTTCATTTAATTACCTCCCAAATTTATGTCCATTCAAGTCTTTCCAAATACAGGAGTAATATACATACATGGACAATTAAATTGGAAAAGATAAACCGTTCAACATTTAAGTTAAACGGTCCATTTTCTTCTGTCTTGCTATAAATAATGCAACAGCAATGACGAGGAATATAGTGGAAAATAAATATAAGTTTTGATACCCGAGCTTACTGGCTATTAATCCAAGTACATAAGATCCTATTGCTAGCCCTGTATCGAACAATGTGAAGAAGGTAGCAGTAGCATAGCCACTTCTCTCATTCTTTGTCGATTGGATTGCAAGTGTTTGAAAGCTGGGTACAACAGCACCATATCCAAGTCCGATAAATGCACCTGCTAGTAAGAATAGGAATGGTGAGTTCATAAATGCAAGTAATACAAGTCCTAATATAAATGAAAACAGACCTGGAATAATAATGTATTTAGGACCCTTTTCATCAAAAATGCGACCTGTAAATGGTCTAGTTAAAAGCATAACAGCGGCGAATACAGCAAAGAAACTACTTGTTAAGTGCAATACACCTTTTTCTTGTGAATAAATAGACAAATAAGATAGGACGCTAGCATACGCAAAAGCTACCAAGCTAGCGTTTAGCGCAACCGGTAGAGCTTTCTTTTCAAAAAGATCATTCCAAGTTAATTTTGTTTTTGGGATCTGTTTAGCATGTCCTTTATCTGCAGGTATCATTAAAGCGGAGCTTGCACCGAGGATTAGTAATGCAGTTAGAGATAGGAATAAAACGTCATAAGAGAAAACCTGTATTAAAGTTAACGCAATAAATGGACCTACAACAACTGCTAAATTTGTGGACATAGTAAAATATCCTAGTCCAGCGCCACGACGTGATATTGGAATATTATCTGCTGCCAATGATCCGCTTGCGGTCGTTGCAATGCTAAAGAAAATACCTTGTACAAATCGTAATACTAATAACGCATTAAAAGGTTCTATAAAATAATAAAGCCCTGTACATATTAAATACAAGAATAGTGTAGTCCATAGCATTTTGCGTTTTCCTGCAAGATCTAGAAGTTTTCCGGAGAAAGGTCGAACAATTATAGCGGATATTAAAAAGATCGTCATTAATAGACCTGCATCTTCATCCGAACGAGATAAGGCGTCCTTAGCGTAAAGGGGAAGTGCAGATACTAAACCGTAAAAAATAATAAAAATAGAAAAGTTTGTTGCAAATAAACTAATAAATGCTTTAGTCCATATTGGATCTTTTTTATTCAAAACGATTAAGCCTCCTTGTTTATTTAATTTTTTGTAATAAATCAATCAAAAGAGTCTCCTCTTCACTTGTCAGATTAGATGCGATTCTATCTTCAAATTCAAGAATAGAAACCATAATATTTGGGAAGTCTTGTAAAGCTTTTTCTGATAACTGTACGATTTTCTCTCGACGATCTTTACCAGGATGAATATCTATCCATCCAAGCTCTACTAAGCGATAAACTGTACGAGTAATCGTGGGAGCTTCGACATTTAAGTATTTCCAAATCTGTGTTAAAGACATTTGTTTATGTTGTTGAATACAGTACAATACTGTCCATTGCGAAGCGTATAAATCATGTTTTTTTAAATATTGATTTATTTCATTTGTTAAAAATCGTGTCTTTTGAAAAAGTTCATGGAAAAGTGGGTTCATAGTATGAGTAACTCCCTATAATAAAATAATTTACCTAGCTAAATTATTTTACATCTCTTTATGATATTTGTAAAGCTATCTAATACTTCAGTATGAGTCTCAGATTCTTACACAAACTAACAAACAGAAGATAATTTTTTTAAAAGGAGTAGAAGTAATGACAGAGTTTCCTATTATCCATACGAATGTATGGGACTCACTTTGGGCTGTGCCAGTTGTTCTCATAATCACAGAAATTATGAAGATATTATTACCCATACGACCACAATATGTATCCACAATTGCTACAATAATTGGACTGCTTATTTCTATATTTATAAGCCATCGCCATAACTTACCGGCAGGTATATTTATGGGGTTTTTTTATAGCGGAGCAGCAATTGGTTCATACTCTTCGTTAAAGACATCTATACGTGCTTATAGAAATCGTCCATAAAAAAATGCGTACTAATTAAACAAGTACGCAGTCCGAAGTTTTATTAGTAGCATTGAAAAGAAGATATCCTATCTAAATCTGTTCCATAATATGTCCACATATGGCCATTCCATCTGAATCCAGAAATTGAGTTTCTACCAACAAAAGTTGGGTAAAGCCAAAAAGCACTGCCATTAGTCAGCCATACATAAGTATTGTGGTGTAAACATCCACGAATAGAACCCGGATCTACTGCAAAAGTTCCAACATTTTGTTTTTGTGGGACAAAAGAAGGAGGGGGACTAGTAGGTGCTTCCCCTTGTGGTTCAGGCGGATCAAGCGGTGGGAAACTAGGTAGAGATGAGTGCTCTGATTCCTGTGGCCACTGTTGTTGGCCAGGAATTTGTCCGGGATTTTGCCCAGGATATTGGCTAGGATACTGCCCGGGATTTAGCCCAGGATATTGGCTAGGATACTGTCCGGGATTTTGCCCAGGATATTGGCTAGGATATTGCCCCGGGAATTGCCCAGGATATTGGCTAGGATACTGTCCGGGAAATTCCCCAGGATTTTGACTTGGATACTGACTTGGGAATTGTCCTGGATACTGCCCGTATATTGGCATCATATTTCCAGGTGGATATCCTTGTTGCCCTTGAAAATATGGAGATTGGTTGTTCATAAAACAATCCTCCTTTCACTATATATTCAACCTAGTATATGTAAGGAGGATTATTATGGAACGGTTGTTACAAGGCAAGATACTGTAGTACACTTTCTAATAATTGTTCACTTGATATCAAACTTTCTCCGCCACCTTGTGCAATCGAGGCGTTTCCACCACCTTTTCCTTGGATAAGTGGGAGGATGTGTTCTACTAGTTCTTTCATGTTTTGGTCCACAGAACTTCCTCTAGCAGCAACAATTTGTTTCCGACCTTCATTTTCTGATACTAAAATACAAACTGACTCCATTGATTGAGTAGTAATCAGCTTTGCAAGTTTTTGAAGTTCTTGAATGGACCGATTTTCAAAGGTAGATGAAATGATTTTTCCTTCCGCATCTCTAATAAGATCCTTTGCTTCGTATTGTAAAATTTGCCCACTTAAGTTTGTTATGTGTTTTTCTTGCATCTTGTCTTTATTCAATAAAACATGTACAGCATCCTCAAGTTTTTCTTCTGGGGAACTTAAACTACTTATTAAATTTGTTATAATAGTATGTTTACGTTGTAAGTGAGTAATGACTCTTTCTCCGCAAATGAATTCTACTCGAATATTTCGTTTTTGTTTCTCCATCTGTAATATTTTGAAAAGCCCAACTTGGCCTGTAGTTTTTGGATGAGTTCCGCCACATGCGTTGTAATCGAAGTCTGGTATTATGACAAGTCGTATATCCTCTTTCACTTTAGTAGGTTTGCGAAGGTTGTATTGAGTAAGCTCTTCTTCTGTGACCCACTTTGTCTCTATTGGACGATTTTCTAAAATAATCTTATTTGCAAGTGCTTCTACTTCTGTTAACTGTTGCTCTGAAATCTCACTTATATCTAAATCAATCGTAGAGCTATCTTTTCCTAAGTGAAAACTAACCGTTTTAAAGCCTAACGAATTATCAAAGGCAGCTGACAATATATGTTGTCCTGCATGTTGTTGCATATGGTCAAACCGTCTTTTCCAATCAATTGCACCTTCTACATACTTAGTATTTGGAGCTAGACTTGTTGCTAAGTAATGTCTAATCTCCCCGTCTATTATTTCTACATTCGTGACTTCAATGCCATTTAATATTCCGCTATCATGCGGTTGCCCTCCACCAGTTGGATAAAACGCAGTTTCTGAAAGCACTACATAATTCTGCTCTTGCTTAGTTATACTTGCGGAGAATGTCTGAATGTATGGATCTTTGTAATAAAGTTTCGTTGTCATGTGAAATCACTCCTTTAATAAAATATATCACCATAAAAAGAAGACCGCATTCATTTTTAAGTGTTTCTCTTTTTGTAATTAGTAATTCATGCGATTCTTTTCTATACTGTAAATAAACATTACTCAAGAATTGAGGTGTCAGAAATGAATACCCAGGCACAGAATTATTGGGATGCATTTTGGAATAGGAAAGAAAAACCGAAGTCCGTTAGTGCATGGCAATTTGGAGGAAACCCAGATGAATTGGCTAAATTGGTTATGGACGGAGTGAAAACTGCGACATGTTCTGGTCATATCTTTTATGAAATAGAGAGAGAACCTCTTCCAAAAGTAGATGACTATAGTATTGTGTTAAATACCAGCGACGAACCTGTATGTATTATAAGAACTACAGAAGTAACAATTTGTCCTTTGAACAAAGTATCAGAAGCATTTGCATATGATGAAGGAGAAGGAGATCGTTCGTACGATTACTGGAAAAGTGTGCATGTACAGTTTTTTAGGAAGGCATTAATAGAAGTAGATTTAGAGTTTTCAGAGGATATGCTGCTCGTGTGCGAACGATTTGAATTAATTAACGTAAAATAATGGGGTGAGAATGTGTTCAAGTCAGTAATCATGTATACGAATAAGTTAAAGCATCTAAAGGGGTTTTATGGTAATGTACTAGGACTACATATTTTAGAAACAAGCAGTGCGCATTTTACTATATCTATAGGCACGTCAACGCTTACTTTTCGGGAGTCAGAACAACCCACTTTGTATCATTTTGCTATTAATATACCAGGAAATCAATTCACTCTTGCGAAACATTGGGCCTTAGATAGAGTGACATTAAACAGAGAAGATGCGGTAGATGAAATTTATTATTCACGTTTTGAAGCAGATGCTTTCTACTTTGAAGATCCCGTGGGAAATGTGATTGAGTTCATTGCTAGACGTAATGTGGATAAATGGAGTGGTTTCAGTGTGGAGTCCCTGTTAAGTTTAAGTGAGGTAAGCATTACAACTCCTTTTGTAGAAGAGGTAGGGGAACAACTCCAAAGTATTGGTATTCCTATCTTAGGACATGTAGACATTGAACCAAGTCAACTTAACTTCTTAGGAAGCAAAGATACGTATATTTTATTAGTCCCTCCCAACAGAAGATGGTATTTTTCGAAAAGAATGAGTGAAACTTCTCCTCTAGAAATAGAACTCGTTGACGGACCCCGAATTATTGTTTCAAATGAAGGGAAAACTGAAATAAGATAAGAAAAGCGCAAATTTTTAGTGCCTCTGCCTTAAGATAACTGAAAGAATCAGTTGGTGCATGATTAGAGTAGGTAGATACACTAGAAAAATAGATAGTATCCATAGATAACGAAGGCTTAAGCGGACGAAATTGTATCTTCGTCCGCTTTTAACCAAGTAGGAAAGTATTCCTTCTCTAATTACCTAAACCAAACGCATCATGTCCTCACAAATTCCAAGAGGACGAAGGACAAACATCCGCCACAAGATTACCTAAAAAATGGATTCTGAAGTGACGCAGTCACTTCAGAATCCATTACTCTAACGGTAATAGTGTAGCTAATGTTTCGTCCAAAGCACTCTGGAAACAATAAGGACAAGGTGCAATTAAAGTGCACGTGCGCTTTTCTTATTTCCCCTATCATTTTGTATGAACTTCTAATGCACGTGATAAGGAAGAGTATGTTTGTATATTCATGAAGTCTATTCCAAGCGAGATAGCAATCTGGGCTAATTCTGGGCGAATTCCTGAAAAAATTGGTTCTACTCCTATTAACTTTAATGCAGCTAATAATTGGTATAACTGCTGTGCAACGATTTTATCGAGGATCGGAACCGCAGATAAATCGATGAAAATTGTAGTTAGTTTTTTGTTAGTACATTGTTCTAAAGTTGATTCTAATATTAATTTTGCGCGTTGGAAGTCAATATCGCCAACGAGTGGCAAAACACCGATACCTTCTTTTACAGGGATTACGGGGCTACTAAGCTCCGTGATTAGTGCTTGCTGACTCATAAGAATTTGTTGTGTATGACCGTGATGGTACTTAGCAAAGCTTTCAATAATGTAGTCAAAAGCTGAATTCATATTATCTGACAACAAACTTACATCTTTAGTAGTGATTTTATTATCATATTGTTCCATAAAAATTTGAACGAATTTCCACATTGTTTTACGTACTCTACGAAATGAACGAATACTTTCATAAAGAGGGAAAGCTTCCACAGCTCTCTTTTTAGCCACAATCTCAGCGCGATTTTCAATATAATTCCGATATTCTTCTCTATCTTGAACGTATATAGAGGCAATTGCTTCTATTAATGTACCGTTTTCATTTCTTAAATACATCTCTGAGGTCGAAGAAATATATTCAGGGTCTTCCGAAATCTGTTTAGAGAGCCATTCGTCTGTTATTTTTGATTTATTTTCAATAATAAAATCATATAGATCTTTATTAAGTTGACTCATAGTCTCTAACCCCTCCACATTATCTTATATTAAACCTATTGTAGTGTATTAAAAGTTATTATTCTAGTATGATTATCGATAAAATGAAACAAGTTGGAGGGGAATAAATGCAAAAAAACATTTGGTTAGTAGTGGTAGTAGTCTTATTGTTACTGATGGGTATATTTTATGTATTAAATAATAATCAAAAGAAATTAGTTGAAGATAAAACTAGTCAGTTAAATATTGCTACACATAAATTTGAAAAGTTATTAGCATATGAAAATACCTTCTTGGGAAATGCGTCAAATACGAATAATCTATTTAATAATCTTCCACTATCAAATGATAAAACGGGTATCGTAATAGATTCTGATAAACTAACGTTAATTGTAAACTATGATATTCCTAGCAATTCAGAGGAAGAAAAAGCGGTAATCTATAATACCACTGCTGCTTTTGTGTTAATAAAAAACCTGGAAGAAATAGATATGCGCTTCTCTAGTCGTTCATATTTAGTTAAAAGAGATAATGTGGTAAAAAGGTTTGGACATGACTATACAAAATTAATAAACCCCGAAACGTTTAAGGATTTGGTACAAAAACCATTACTGCAAAATAATAGCGATGATTGGTTAGAACAGTATACAAACGAGGGAGATGAAAAAAGTGATAAGTAGTCTAATGACAAGGTTAGAACAAATTGGGAAAGAAATAAACTTTTCCGGATCTATCTTAGTTGAAAATAGTGAGTCTATGCTTGCGAGTTCTAGCTATGGTCTTGCAAACCGAGCAGACATTATAGGGAATGCTAATGGTACACGATACGGTATAGCTTCCGGATGTAAAATTTTTACTGCAGTTGCTATTTGTCAGCTTGTAGAAGAAGGAAAGTTAACTTTTGATACTAAACTAACCGATTGTTTGGGTGTGAACTTTCCTAACTTTCCTGAAAATATTACAATTCATCATTTATTAACTCATACATCAGGGATCCCTGATTATTTTGATGAAGAAGTAATGGATGATTTTGAGGAGTTATGGATTGCGAGACCGATGTATCAAATGCGAAACCTAGAGGACTTCTTACCGCTGTTCCAATTTGAAAAGATGAAAGCTAATCCAGGTGAACGTTTTCACTATAATAATGCAGGTTATATTTTATTAGGTTTAATTGTTGAAAAAGTAAGTAACCAGGTATTTACTGATTATGTGCAACATCATATTTTTGATAAAGCAAGAATGCTGGATTCAGGTTATTTTGCTTTGGATTCGCTTCCAGGAAAAGTAGCGACTGGTTACATAGATTACGAAGACGGTTCTTGGAAAACGAATATTTACTCGTTACCTGTTCAAGGAGGATCGGATGGCGGAGCTTTCGTGACGACCAAGGATATGTTGAAATTTTGGGAAGCCCTTTTTAATAATATTCTATTAAGTGAGCCATTGACTCAGCAACTGCTTACACCATATGTTCATGAAGAGAATGATGATTTCTATGGATATGGAGTATGGATTCAGAAAAAAGGGGAAATTACTTTTAAATACCATGTGATGGGTTATGATCCAGGTGTTTCTTTTCATTCCGCCTATTATCCGAACTTAGGTATAACACTCGCTATATGTTCAAATGTTTCAAAAGGTGCCTATAGAATGATGAATGAAATAGAAGATGAATTAATGTGATTTGGGCTAGAGCACTGAAAAACTATCATTTATTTAAGATAGATGGTTTTTTGGCAAAAAATAGAACACTCACTCCATTTTTTAATTACTAGAAAATCGTTGAAAAAGGCGACACTCCTGCGGCAATAGCCTTAGCCGAAGACCCCGCAGCGAAGCGAGGAGGCTGAGGTAACGCCCGCGGAAAGGGAGCCGTTTCAACGATTATCTTACTAATTGGACAACCCCATCTTGCAATGCCGAATTATGGGGACTTTTTCAGTACCGTCATATTGGGCAGGGCTTCTCAGGATTGTTTCCGTTCTTTCTTTTGTTTTCTTAAAAGTTTAAATGCAAGATAAAGCATTGTAATTCCGAGAATAAAGGATATTACAGAATAGAGAATAGTATTTAATCCCTTTCCGAATACTAATAATAACAGGTAAAGTGGGACGACTATGTAAATTAATTTTTCAGCACTAAGTTTCATTTTTATCTCCCCTTATGTGTTTTATTATATTCATTATAACAACAAATTAGATAAAGGATTATTTTCTGTTAAGAAAGTGATAAAATGAGTAAATGGAGGTGGAATTTTTGAAAATAACATCCTATGAGGTTGAAAAAATAAAAGATCCAACAGGCATTATAGCAGGAGACCGTTATGAGTTTTTACTAGGTATTGAAGTGCCAGAAGATGATGAGATATTTGGTGATGGTGAATCTTTAGATTTACGAGTTATTTTAGCTGTTGAAGATGCTGTTGAACGAATTGTACAGTACCATATTTTATACAGAAGCAATGGGAAAGTATTAGATTTTGGATTAGAGGAAGAAGAAGAAACAGAAGTACTTTCATTTTGTAAGGAACATTATAACGAAGCAATATAGTAAAACGGAGAAGGGGGAAGCCTTCTCCTTTTTTGACCTTTTATTACTCCCCTTTCAGTTTTCTTCTTGTAGTAATTGGGGTAAACTATAATGAAACAACCTATCTTTATACAAAGGTGTTAAACCTCCTGTTGAGTAAAGAAACTCAGGATATAATCGCCGCGTACTATCGCAACGCCTGAGTTACCAACTTAGTGTTGGTTCAAAACCTATAAGGCGAATTTAATCATGTGAAAAGGTGGCCATTTTATGGAACTAACAAAGTTAATGGAGCATGTTGATGTTAAAGAAGTCATTCATGCAAAACGAATAGATATAATAGGACTTGCCTATAACTCGAGAAAAGTTGAAAAAGGACAAGTGTTTGTTTGCGTAAGAGGGTTTAAATCGGATGGACATCAGTTTGCTGGACAAGCAGTAGAAAACGGAGCAACCGCACTTGTAGTTGAGGAATTCATAGAAGGTTTAGATGTACCTCAATACAAAGTAGAAAGCGGAAGAAATGCTTTAGCTACACTTGCAGATGCATTTTATGATCATCCAACTCAAAAGTTAAAAACCATTGGTATTACAGCTACAAATGGAAAAACGTCCACATCTTTTATGACAAATGCTATTTTAGAAAATCATGGTCTTAAAACGGGACTAATGGGTACGGTTGTAGTGAAAATCGGAGATTATGCTGAGCCATCAGAATTGACGACACCAGAATCATTAGACTTGCAACGGTTTTACGCACAAATGGTTGAGGCAGGTGTTACTCATGCAACGATGGAAGTGTCCTCCTCTGCACTAGAGTTAAATCGCGTAGGTTGTGTGGATTTTGATATTGTAACATTAAATAATATTAGCCGTGAGCATATCGATTTACATTCTTCATTTGAAAATTATTTTAAACATAAGTCTAGCTTGATTCGAAATGCGGGAGCAGACAAAGTGGCAATATTAAATTTGGACGACGAATATTCTGCTTCTCTTGTAAATAAAACAAAAGCAAAAGTAATCACTATTGGAGTAGAAGAACAATCTGCAGATGTCATTTGTAGAAACTTGGATTTATCGACGGGTCGCGCAAAATTCACAGTAGATATTACGCAGGATCTAGTTACACAAGATCTTGTAATTCCAAAGCAACAATTCCAAATTCAACTTTCTACACCTGGTTTCCACTCAGTTTATAACTCCATGGTTAGTATTGTAATTGGGCTACTATGTGAAGTACCTATAGAAACTATTCAAAAAAGCTTGTTTGAATTTGTTGGAGTTGAGCGTAGGTTTGAAATAATATTCGAGGACGACTTTAAAATTATTGACGACCACTTTGCTAATAGTGGAAATATTGATATTACGCTCGGCACATTAGAAAAAATGGATTTCAATCGTGTCTCTCTTGTATATGCAATTCGCGGAGATAGAGGAGTCACAGTAAATAAAGAAAATGCAGAAGCAATTGCAAGATGGGCTCCTAGACTGGGAATCCATGAAATCATAGCAACTCTTAGCCGTTCTCATGTCACGCAAAAGGACGTAGTGTCAGATGAGGAATTAGCTGTTTTTAAAGAAGTGATGGATATAGCGGGAATAAATGTTCATTTATATGAAGAATTACCAGAGGCAATAGGACATAGCCTTCAAGAAGTAACAGAAGGAGACTTACTATTACTTGCTGGTTGCCAAGGAATGGACTTTGGTGCAAAAATTGCTTTAGAACAATTAGAAACAATCCGACCAGATATGGATAAAAAGAAATTATTTCAACCACTTGAAAAGCGAGTAGCTGGTAATTCATAAATAGAAAAACACCGACTGCAAAATGTAACGGGTTGGTTGGTGGGAAGAAAAATGCCAATAACAAAGTAAATTTCATACTAACCAGCTTATATTTCAACAACAAATTGGCAATATAAATGGCAAGTAAAAACGCTCAGAAATTGAGCGTTTTTTTGATGTATACAATTGAAGTAGACTGTAGTGGGTGAAACAAGAGCCGCCAAACAGTTCTTGCTCAAAAATCTTGCATTAAAATAGTTATTTAATGTGGGGTTGATTAATACGTACGCCGATTCTTCCATCAGTTTTGTGAGATTCAAAACTTTTACTGTAAAATCGGTGGTAATAATTATTTTTAACCATTCAGGATTTAGCCATTTCCCTAATCCTCGGTCAACTCCGGCACCTCAAATACTTGGCGCAATTCAATCTGACCTTCCCCATGTCCTTGTGGGTCCGGCATCCGCATGGCCCACTCGATGGCCTCTTCCCTCGACTTCACATCAATCAGAATGAACCCGGCAATCAATTCTTTCGAATCCGTAAAGGGGCCATTCGAAACCTCGGGCTTTTCCCCTGGTTTCGGATACGAAATGCGAATTCCATTTGAACTTGGATGAAGTCCCTTAGCAGCAACCCGGACCCCTGCCTTAACTAATTCCTCATTGAACTTCGTCATGGCCTCAATGAGCTCAGAGCTTGGGAGCTTTCCAGCTTCCGAATTCTTAGAAGCTTTAACAATCATCATAAACAGCATAAAAATTTCCTCCTTTTTTTAGAGTAAAATCCCCCAATAATCTCTTAATAATACAGCGAACCAGTATCTTCAAAATCGACACATTGATATAAAATGTTATTGTTACTTAAAATTTTGTTCTTCTCAAATAGTGTAGCTACTGCTTAGTCCACAGTTCTCGGGAAACAGTGAGGACAAAATGTACTCTTAAAGGGCATGCTTGTGCTTTTCCTATTCTTTATCGTTTTCAACTATATACTTAAGAATTGACAATTTGTTACTCCAAAACTGTTCATAATAGGAAAGCCATTCACTTAACTCTTTTAAAGATTCAGGCTTAAGTTGATATATTTTTTCCCTACCAACTTTACGTCCTTCCACCAATTCTGCTTCTGAAAGAACATGAAGATGTTTTGCAATCGCAGTACGACTAATAGAGAAGTGAGAAGTAATTTCAGAAATAGGTAATTCTTTTTCAGAAAGAAGCTTTAGAACTTCTCTGCGCGTTGGATCAGCGATAGCCTGAAAAACATCATATTTCTGTGCGGCAGAAGACACTTATCCTTCAACAACCTTTCTTAAACGATCCTGAACAAGAGCTTTCCAACCAAAAGCCATTTTTTCCCGGATAATAGAACTTTTTTCATTTGCTTTTGTAATAATGTCATTCGGTTGTTTCCATCCACCGTGTATAAGCGTAAACTCGGTTTTATCACCAATTTCTTTCAAAATAAATGAAACATTCCATCCGTCTATATCCCATATAAAAGAAAGCCTATTAGGAGGATTTACTTCTGTGACCTTGCAAGGGGATGGACCAAAAGGTGATTGAATATGAAATTCATGGCCGACTTTTAATTGAAAGTCATTTGGCATAAACCAGCTAGCAATCGCTTCTGAGGTTGAAACATTTTCCCACACTTTTTGAATTGGCGCATTTAACACAACTGTTTGTATGATATCTTGAAGTTTCGTTTCCATTGTTATTCCTACTTTCATAATTAAAAATAAAACCAAATGGTTTCGTATAATTTATAATACGAAACCATTTGGTTTTATGTCAAGTGATATTACTACATTTCGTCTCAAAAGGTTCTATTTTCGTTTTGGCGAATAATTAAGTGTAGTGAACAACTCTTTTTTCTCTAATTCGGTTAATTCTCTCCATTGTCCTATAGCGAGACCTTCCAGTGAAATATTCATAATTCGAATTCGTTGAAGTCTTTTCACAGTGAATCCAAGTGCGGAACACATTCTTCTTATTTGTCTGTTCAACCCTTGTGTTAAAGTAATATTAAAGGTGTATGGACCTAATTTTTCCACTTTGCAAGGTAGGGTTTTCGTCCCTAAAATATTTACGCCGGAGGACATTTTCTCAAGAAAAGAATCTGTTATTTTTTCATTAACCGTAACAACATATTCTTTTTCATGTTTGTTTTCAGCTCTTAGTATTTCATTTACGATATCCCCGTCATTCGTAAGTAAAATGAGACCATCTGAGTCTTTATCCAATCGGCCGATGTGGAAAATTCGAAGCGGATGATTTACGAAATCGACAATATTTCCTTTTACATGGCGTTCTGTTGTACTAGTAATACCAACTGGTTTATTTAGCACAAGATAAACTAATGGTTGTTCAACCACAATCGGATTACCATCTACCTTGACGTCATCACCTGCCTCAACTTTGCTGCCTAGCTCAGCGATTTTACCGTTAATGGTCACTCTTCCTTCTGCGATCCATTTATCAGCACCGCGTCTAGAAATAATTCCAGATTCACTTAGAAATTTGTTAATGCGCATAATAGACACCTACTTTTCTTATTACAATAATTATAACAAAAACTGAAACTATTTTAGTGTTTACAGCGTAAAAAAGAAAAGGAGTGATAGCCGATGTTAATCAATCAAAAAATAGAAGAGACATTTATAGCGTTAAAAAAAGTAGTAGGATGGGGTGTTGATAAACGAGTTACTTTATCACTTGCGGGTTATTACGTAACTTTAGGTAAAGAGTTTAATGAAAGCAGATTTAAGGAAATAGATGCTTATATAAAAAAGAAAGCAAATATATTTTCTCCACTACGCTCACATTTACAACCACTTTTTGTTGCTACAATCGACGCTGGAGGATTAGAACCGATTCAAGCGGTAGATCTATTATTAGAGAAAGTAGAAGTCTTAAAAAAGTCTTCCTTTAAGGTGAATAGCTATACCTATTTAGCGGCATTACTAATGTCAGATGATAAAGAGGTTTGGTCAAATGAGGTAAATCGAGCAAAACAGTTAATGGAGGCTATGAAAAAACATCATCGTTTTTTAACATCAACGGATGATTATCCATATGCCATGTTTTTAGGAAAACTGGATGGTGACACTTCTGTTCGTGCTGAATCGATGAATCAATACTATCAAGAACTTCGAAATCATAAGTTTTATTCGGGAAATGAATTACAATGGATGTCGCAGGTGTTAACGTATACAAGTCAAAACTACGAAGAAGATTTGTTATCACGAGCATTGATTATTCGAGATGGATTAAAAAGTGTCAAGATAAAGACTTCTGCAACCCAATATCCAATGATTGGATTTATGGCTGTATTAAAAATGAATGAAGAGCAATTAAATGCAATAGTAGCAACTTATCAGTCCCTGGTAAGTATGAAATTATTTTCTTGGTACAAAGACAGTGCACTACCTATTTCACTTGGATGGGAAATGAGATCCTCAAAAGATGCGTATACAACAGCAGCTATTTCAATGGCGACATCTCTCGAAATGCTTCTCCAAGCGCAACAAGCGATGATGATTTCGACTATTGCGGCAACTACTGTAGCGACTTCATCTTCCAACTCTAACTAACCTTCATGTTATACTATAAAGGATGCTATGATTCGCGGAAACCGTGAAAAAAAATGGTCAAGCATAAATTACT
The DNA here is from genome assembly GCF_055454035.1 of Psychrobacillus syltrankelensis. NCBI lineage: Bacteria > Bacillati > Bacillota > Bacilli > Caryophanales > Bacillaceae > Psychrobacillus > Psychrobacillus syltrankelensis. The sequence continues at coordinate 2,695,212 of NZ_CM144227.1, forward strand.
CATACCTGAAAAAACATGAGTAATTAATTTAACAAAATTAGAGGAGTAATACATGATGAAGACAAACCCCATGAGACAATCTAGAACAATACAAACGCACCTAATACTTCCACCTGATACAAACCATCATCAAACGATTTTTGGTGGAAAAGTACTTGCTTATATAGATGAAATAGCTGCCATTTCGTCTATGAAACATGCGCAAGGTGAGGTAGTAACAGCATCTATTGATTCAGTTGATTTTCTTTCTTCTGCAAAAGTTGGAGATGTTCTTGAGTTAGAGGCAGTTGTTTCATCCACTGGTCGTTCATCTATGGAGGTCTATGTTCGTGTAACATCGACGAACCTAATAACAGGAGAAGAAAAACTAACGACAGAGTCGTATGTAACAATGGTTGCAATAGATAAAAATAGTAAGCCAGTTCCTATACCAGGCATTCATCCAGAAACCGATGATGAAAAAAGATTATTTGAAACAGGTCCAGCTAGACGTGCCCATCGTAAACAAAGATTAGAGATGAAACACTAAAATATAGGACGTGATGTTGTGCTGAAGCAAATCGATGAATTCTATATGCATATAATGATTATGTTACTTGTTATATATTTAGTAAACTTTGCGTATTTTGGTGAAGTGACGATTACGTTCACGGTCATAGCTCTTGCAATTATTCTTGAAATAATTAAACATCGAGTTCATATGAAGCAACTTTCCTACGCACAGCTATCCATTATAGGAGTAATTTTAGTGGCCGGTATTGCTGGCATTGTATATTTGTTTGTGTTGTTTCGCATATTTTTAGACCCTTTAAGTCTATCTTCTAACTTAGAGCATGTATTATTACTCGCTTTTGTGCTTATTTGTTTTTACGCACTCATTCGCTTTATAAAAAACCTTTTTGGTCGTCTTATTGAAAATAAATAATACCTTTGAGTAGTTATTGAATAATAGCTCCTCAAAGGTATTTTTTTGGAACTATTATCCTTTACATTCGTATGCATAAGAAGGAGTGGTGAATATGAAGCATATATACGAACGAACGGCAAAATACGCGAAATTAGCTGCATTTTTTATACTAGTTCTATACATAGCGATACAATTTATTTTTAAAGATGTTATATGGAAGGACTTTGAAACACATTTTACTGTTGGATTTATGGTTTTTATATTTTATAGTATTTCTTTTGTCTTTCAAAATGCAGCAGAAAAATTGCCTTCTGAGCATGGACTTCAAAGTGATTATTTTTCAGTAGAATTCCCTGTAAAAGAACTTAATTTTCAACGAGATGTGTCTTTAATTCCTCAATCATATTTAGTTTCATGTATAGGAGAACGTTTATATAAAATTGAACCTTCAAAAGAACAATCGATTAGTAGGTTTTTAACCGCATTTGCAATATTCAAGAGTGGATTGTTTTTTCCTATTACATACAATTTAAAAACGATGGATGAAAATTTAGTTTGTCAGTTTACTATAAAAAATAAAATAAAATTCATACAGTTAAAAGTTTATGATCATGCTAAAAAGCAGATTTCCACTATTGTCTTGCCGCCAATTTCGGTTAAAAATAGAGCTGTTATTTTCAACGCGAATAATGAAAAAATCCTTCAAATGGAAGCGAAAAGTATGTATGGCGATATCGATGTGGATGATTTCAATGGGAAGCGCTTAGCAACTTATCGTTTCGGAATATTCCCTTACGCTACACATCCTGCATTTGAAGTTCAAGCGATGAACGTACATGTAAAGCTTGCACAAGACTTAACGCATACAGAAAAGCTTACTTTTACAGCATTGTTTTACTATTGGACTGGAAATCAATAAATTATTGATTTAACTAATTTTAAGATTTAGCACTTTAAAGCGCACTAAAAGAAGCTGATATGCTCAGCTTCTTTTTAATTTCCATCTTTATTGTTCATATTCATATTACTAAGTTTTCTATTGAGTTAGTTAATTCATCGATAATGATCTGCGATTTGTTCTTAAATTTCGGTTGGCTCTATTTCGGATTCTAAGAGGAACTAAAATACTTATATGTTCCTCTTATTTCTATCAAGATCACCTTTTTTTATGTTCTAACAATTAGTTTTTAAACAAATTAAACCAGCCCTTATATTTAAACCAAGCAAGCATTGCAATCGCAATAACTACCATCAATGCCATTACACTAAAATATCCATATTTCCACTCTAGCTCAGGCATATTTACAAAGTTCATTCCGTACACTCCTACGATAAATGTTAGAGGGATGAACACGGTTGAAACAATTGTTAAAATCATCATAATTCTATTCATATGGCTGGAATTAATGGACATATGACTATCGCGTATATCTGCAGTGAGCTCGCGATTTGTTTCAACCATATCTGCAAGCTTAAGCAAATGATCGTAAATATCTCCAAAATAAGCTCTCTCGGATGATTGTAAATTAATTCGCTCAGAGTTCATAATTCGGTAGAGCAGATCCCGCATCGGAACAATAGTTCGACGAAGTCTCAGTAGATCACTGCGAAGGTCAAACACTTGATTCATAGATAAATGACGCATATCTATAGATAGTCTGTCTTCTACTTCATTTAAATAGTCTTCGATTTTATAAACAATTGGAAAATAAGCATCCACCACTTTGTCTACAATATGATACATTGCATGCATGGATCCGCGTTCCCAACCTTTTGGATTTCGTTTTATACGTTCTCGAGCTTGATCTAGTTCGTGCATGATAGGGAAGTGGAAGGTAACGACAAAATCTTTTCCAACAAATAAATTCAATTCCTCTGCATCAAGTGTTACTTCATTAAATGTATGTATGACAAAAAATACATGGCCATCGTAATGATCCGCTTTTGGACGTTGGAGTCTTAATAAACAATCCTCAATTGCTAAAGGATGGAACTGAAAAAAGGAACTTAGAAGATTTTTCTCTTCTTCTGTAGGTTCCCCTATATCTACCCAGTACCATTCAAATGTTTTATGCTTTATATCCTCAAGAGGAAAATCACTAATTAGCTCGTGGTTCGTCGTTATCCCAAGTGTTCGAATCATATTATAACCTCGTTTCAACCCTAAATATCTTTCGCCATTATCTCATATTTTTCCGTTTCCTACAAAATTCACCCACTTGAAACAACTTCATAAATGTGGGTTCAATTTGTTCGTAAACAACGTCGTCCTAGTGTATTCTTTTTTATTTACAATGAATTGAGGTGTTTGTCTAGTTTGTGAGTATACGTTTTGCATCTACTAGTATAAGTGAAAGGAGGTGAATTTATCGTGAACCCATACTCTTGTAATTCATGTCAGTCACCTATACAATCACCATTGCTACAACCTGCTCCACCGATAGTATGTCCACCGCAATATCGCTGTCATGATTCATTTCTGCCGAGAATGCAGCCTGTTATACACCCGATTGTAAATGTGAATAGAGAGCATATTGTCAATGTTCCACAGCATTTTTATACAGAAACGAACCGAAATGTAGTTATTCCCCCACCACAACAAGCTTTTCCTGTGCCACCAATCGCACCGTATCCGCCACAGTTCTTCCCAGGCCAACCACGATTCTAATGGAGTATATCTGCGAGAAGTCACCTAATCGCAAGGTAACACAGTTATAATCGGAGGGACTAAAAAGAAATAAGTAATAACTGATATAGAAGCATAGAGCATCCGAAATTGTATTTTCGGATGCTTTTAAAAGAGGGGCACACATAGGCACTACCTCTTTTCTTATCTTATAGAAGAAAAACCCTCATAATCTAAAACTTTTATATTATTGTAATTTTCTATTTATTTTGATAAAGTGATAGTTATTCCAACTTAGGAAAGTTTTATAAAAATAGATGAGGATATGGAGGTTTTGGGATGAAACTTTTTATTTCGATAGATATGGAAGGGATTACTGGTTTACCGGATCATACTTTTGTGGACTCAAGTAAGCATAATTATGAACGTGCTCGCCGTATAATGACTCAAGAGGCAAATGCAATTGTAGAAGGTGCTCTATCAAAGGGAATAAAAGAAGTACTAGTAAATGACAGTCATTCTAAAATGAATAATATTTTAGTAGAAGAATTACATCCCGAAGCGTCTTTAATAACAGGTGACGTGAAACCGTTTTCAATGGTACAGGCATTAGACGAATCATACATAGGCGCAGTATTTGCTGGTTATCATTCGAGAGCAGGACAACCTGGAGTAATGAGTCACTCGATGATATTTGGAGTTAGAAATATGTATATAAACGATGTAGAAGTTGGTGAACTGGGATTAAATGCATATGTAGCGGGCCACTTTGGTGTACCAGTTATCATGGTTGCAGGTGATGATGGAGCGTGTAAAGAGGCAAAGGCACTGATTCCTGGAGTTGTCACTGCAGTAGTGAAAGAATCTATCTCTAGATCTGCGGTTAAGACATTGCATCCGCAAAAAGCACAAGCATTATTGAGAGAGAAGGTTGCCGAAGCGATTAGTGAAAGAAATCAAATCAAACCGCTCACTCCTCCTAAAACACCAATATTACGTATTGAATTTGTTAATTATGGCCAAGCGGAATGGGCAGCACTTATGCCTGGTTGTGAAATTATAGAAGGAACGACAATAGTTAAGTTCGAAGCAAAAGATATATTAGAAGCATACCGTGCCATGCTCGTAATGGTAGAGCTAGCAATGCAAACGAAATTTTGTTAAGAAGGAGGTTTGCTTATGACGAAATATATTATTAAACGTTTTATTATGATGATCGCGACCATTCTTATCATTTCCACTGTAACTTTCGTATTAATGCACTCTATTCCAGGTTCTCCATTTGATGGAGAACGTACTTCTAACCCTACTATTCAAGCAAATTTAGAAAAGTTTTATAAACTAGATGAACCTATGCATATTCAATACTTGTATTATTTAAAATCTATTGTGACCTTTGACTTTGGTCCTTCGATTAAAAAGCCAAATGACTCTGTAAATGAGTTACTTGCAAGGGGATTTCCGATATCTTTCGAGTTGGGAATGGTCACGATACTAGTGGCTTTATTGTCTGGGATAATTCTTGGGACCCTTGCAGCACTCCGGCACAACGGAATAATTGATTATTTAGCCATGACATTTGCGGTAATTGGGATATCTGTACCAAACTTTGTGCTAGCAACCTTACTAATTCAACAACTGGCAGTAAAATTAGAATGGCTTCCAGCCGCTACTTGGAGTAGCCCATTACATATGATATTACCAACACTCGCTCTTGCTACTGGACCAACTGCCATAATTGCACGATTGACGAGATCCAGTATGCTCGAAGTGCTAACACAAGATTATATTAAAATGGCTCGTGCAAAAGGACTTTCGCCGGTGAGAATCGTCGTTCGACATGCCTTAAGAAATGCACTAATGCCTGTTGTCACGATTTTGGGGACAATGCTTGCTGGTATTTTGACGGGAACTTTTGTTATAGAACGAATTTTTGCTATTCCTGGAATGGGTAAATACTTTGTAGAAAGCATTAATAACCGAGATTATCCTGTAATAATGGGCTCTACTGTTTTCTACAGTGCGTTTCTAGTATTTATGCTGTTCCTTGTTGATATTGTATATGGTCTTTTAGATCCGCGGATAAAACTACATCGTAAAGAGGGGGATGCATAATGACAAACAAACAAGTTGTGGTATCCCCACAAAGTATAAAAGATGAATGGTTTATACCAAAACAGAAGGAACAAGGAAAAGCTGAATCTGTTGTGCGTCCTTCTTTATCTTACTGGAAAGATGCATGGCGCAGACTGTGCAAAAACAAACTTGCAATGGGTGGACTAATATTTCTAATTTTGCTTGCACTCTTTGCAATATTTGGTCCCATTTTTTCTTCTTATTCTGTGACAGCTACTGATTATCCAAATCAAAACAAAGCACCTTCCGCAGCTCATTGGTTCGGCACCGATGAGGCTGGTAGAGATGTATTTATTAGAACATGGTATGGTGCTCGTATCTCATTATTTGTTGGATTAATGGCAGCACTTATCGACTTTTTTATAGGAATAATATATGGCGGAATCAGTGGATATAAAGGTGGAAAAGTAGACGCCACCATGATGAGAATTATTGAAGTATTATATGGTTTGCCACACTTGTTGGTCGTTATTTTATTGATGGTTGTAATGGGACCAAGCCTAACTACAATTATAGTGGCACTTACCGTTACTGGCTGGGTAGGTATGGCAAGGATTGTTAGAGGACAAGTGCTACAATTAAAAAATTATGAATTTGTGACTGCTTCCAAATCATTTGGAGCAAAAACATCTAGGATTATACGTAAAAATCTACTTCCCAATACGATGGGACCCATTATCGTACAAATGACTCTTACCGTTCCAAGTGCTATATTTGCGGAAGCATTTTTAAGTTTCCTAGGTTTGGGTATTGCAGCTCCTTTTGCGAGTTGGGGTGTTATGGCGAATGATGCATTGCCAGTAATCTTATCTGGTCATTGGTGGCGTTTGTTTTTCCCGGCTTTATTCATATCTTTAACAATGTTTGCTTTTAATGTACTAGGAGATGGTTTACAAGACGCTCTAGATCCAAAGCTTAGGAGGTGAAAATTGGTGAATGACCATAAGAAGAAAAATAGGAAAATCATATCCAATGAAAAAATATTGCAAGTAAATAATTTGCAAGTTTCTTTCCGAACATATGGTGGCGAAGTAGAGGCAGTCAGAGGTGTTGATTTTGACTTATATAAGGGAGAGACACTTGCAATTGTTGGTGAATCTGGTTGTGGTAAAAGTGTCACATCCAATGCAATTATGGGCCTAATTCCACAACCGGCAGGAATTATTAAAAATGGAAGCATTTTATTTAAAGGAAAAGATCTAACTAAACTGTCTAAAGCGCAGTTAAGGAAAATTCAAGGGGTCGATATTTCGATGATTTTCCAAGATCCAATGACTGCTTTAAATCCAACGCTTTCAATAGGAGAACAACTAACGGAGGGTCTCCTAACCCATCAAAAAATAGGAAAACAAGAAGCGAAGAAGAAAGCAATTGATATGTTAAATCTTGTAGGGATTCCGAATCCGGAGGAACGTTTAAAACAATTTCCTCACCAATTTTCAGGTGGAATGCGTCAAAGGATTGTCATTGCAATTGCACTTATTTGCGATCCCAAACTACTCATAGCAGATGAACCAACAACTGCATTGGATGTTACAATTCAAGCACAAATTTTAGAATTGTTTGAAGAAATTCAACGAAAAACGGAAATATCAATCATATTAATTACGCATGATCTGGGGGTAGTTGCAAAAATTGCGGATCGAATTGCCGTAATGTATGCGGGGAAAATTGTTGAAATTGGCGACAAAAGAGAAATTTTTTATAATCCTGAGCACCCCTATACAAAAGGATTATTAAACTCTGTTCCACGACTAGATTTAATGGAAGAAGAATTGAAACCAATTGAAGGAACTCCACCAGATTTATTTTCACCTCCGAAAGGGTGTCCATTTACCGCCCGTTGTGACTATGCAATGGAAGTGTGTGATCATGTTTATCCAATTACAACTCAGTTAACAGAAGCACATATGGTTGACTGTTGGCTACAGGACAGTCGTGCAAAGGTTTTACAAGTACAAAAATAAGACCGGATGAGCGCGCGAGAGTGCATTCACATATACAATACAAAGGGGGAACTAGGATGAAGAAGTGGTTATCATTATTTGTAGTTGCATTTTTTATTCTTGTGTTGAGTGCTTGTACAGCAAACAAAGATGCAGGGCAATCGACGAGCACAGAGAAAGAAAGTGGCAAAGAGGAAACAGGAACAACAACAGAAACATTGCCTACAGAAAAAGTACTTCATTTGAATAATGGAAATGAACCAACATCGTTCGATCCATCTGTAGGATTCGATGCAGTTTCTTGGAATGCATTAAATAATATTATGGAAGGTTTGGTCAGACTTTCAAAAGATCATTTAGCAGAGCCAGCTACTGCGGAAAAAGTAGATATATCAGATGACGGTTTAACGTATACTTTTACTATTCGTGAAAATGCTAAATGGTCCAATGGAGACCCCGTATTAGCTAGCGACTTCGTATTCGGTTGGTTGCATATGTTAGATCCCGAAACTGCATCTCCTGCGGCTTTCCTTGGATATTTCATTGAAGGAGCAGAAGCATACAATAATGGTGAGGGAAATACAGATGCGGTAGCCATTAAAGCGTTAGAGGATAGAGTATTTGAAGTAAAACTAAACACACCAACAGAAGCATTTTTGAATATTATTACAAATCCAAGCTTCTTCCCGGTAAATGAAAAAGTAGCTACAGATAATCCTACTTGGTTTGCTGATGCAGCCACTTTCGTAGGAAACGGTCCATTTAAATTAGTGGATTGGAAACATGATGCAAGTTTTACTTTTGAGAAAAACGAAAACTATTGGGATGCATCGACTGTAAAACTCGATAAAGTAGAATGGGCAATGATTAATGATTCGAATACAGAATATCAGATGTATCAAACAGGAGAACTAGACACATCTGGAGTACCATCTGAACTGGCGGAAACTTTAATGGATAATCCTGAATTAAAAAATGAAGACCAGGCAGGTTTATATTTCTATCGTTTCAATGTTTCGATGGAGCCATTTACAAACAAAAAAATACGTCAAGCATTTGCTTACGCAGTGAACCAACAGGAAATTGTAGACTATGTAACGAAAGTTGGACAAAAAGCCGCGGATGGTTTTGTTCCTTATGGATTCATTGGACCAGATGGTAAGGAATTCAGAGAATCAGCAGGAAAACTAATTGGGTTTGATGCAGAAAAAGCAAAAACTCTATTAGCTGAAGGTATGGCAGAAGAAGGATATAAAAAGTTACCTGAAGTCACATTAACTTATTCTACAAGTGATTCTCATAAGAAAATTGCAGAAGCGCTTCAAAGTAAATTTAAAGAAGTATTAGGTGTTGATGTATCGTTACAAAATGTTGAGGCGAGTGTTTTTGCTGCTGAACAAAAAGAATTTAAATACCAATTGTCACGTTCTTCTTTCTTGTTTGACTATGCAGATCCAGCGAACGCACTAGAAAGTTTTATAACAGGTTCTTCTATGAACCGGACAACATGGTCGAATGCTGAATATGACAAATTGATTAAAGATATTAAGAACGAGACAGATGCAACAAAGCGTTGGGAAATGTTAATAAAAGCTGACAAATTATTGCTAGATGAAATGCCTATATTCCCACTCTATTATTACAACCAAGTAACGCTTGAAAAGCCATCAGTATCAGGTATTTTAAGACATCCAGTAGGTTATATGGACTTAAAATGGGCTGATATAAAATAAGAAAGTAGCGGCACCTAAAAAGTGCCGCCCCTTTTGTTAAAAAGGAGATAACATAAAGATGAAAATCCGTCCAAAACGATTACAAATTGGAGATACCATTGGTATTATTGCTCCGTCTAGTCCACCAAATCTTAAGCAACTAAAGCGCTCGTTAAAATTTTTAGAAGAGCTAGGTTTGTCTTATGAAATGGGGAAAAGCGTAGAAAACGTATATGGTTATCTTGCTGGTTCAGATGATGAACGCTTAGAAGACTTACATGAGATGTTCGCTAATCCTGATATTGCAGGAATTATCTGTGCTGGTGGAGGATATGGGTCAGCTAGATACACAGATAAAATAGATTTTCAATTGATGAATGAATGTCCCAAAATTTTCTGGGGTTATTCGGATATTACTTTTTTACATACAAGTATGAATCTATATTCCGATATTGTGACTTTCCATGGTCCAATGTTAGCTTCGGATGTAGGGAAAGAAAGTTTTTCTGATTTGTCGAAAAAAATGTTTCAGCAATTATTTACACCAATGGAACTACATTATACAGAAGCAATTTCACCGTTAACACGCTTTTCAGGTGGAGTGGCCCGAGGAGAGTTAACGGGAGGGAATTTATCACTTCTTGCAAATGGGGTTGGGACGAAATACCAAGTAGATACAAGAGGGAAATTATTGTTGATAGAAGATATTGGTGAAGAACCATACCGAGTAGATGGGATGCTCAATCAGCTTCGACAAGCAGGTATCTTGGATGCAGCTTCCGGCTTTGTCATTGGAGACTTTAAAGACGCAGAACCTAAAAAACGCCAAGTATCTTTGTCCTTAGATGAAGTGCTAAACCACTACTTAGGTAGTTTAGGTAAGCCTGCTATGAGAGGATTCAAGATTGGGCATTGTGAACCTCATTTTGCCGTTCCACTTGGAGCAGAGGCTGAGTTGGATGCAGATAACTTGTCACTTGTTATTTTACCAGGTGTGGAATAAAGGGGGCTATTTGATGTTAATTCAATCAATAGAAACGGTTGATGTGGCTGTTCCACTTACGAAGCCTTTTAAAACAGCACTTCGAACTGTAACAACAGCGTATTCTATTTATGTAAAGGTAACTACTAGTGAAGGGCTAATAGGATATGGGGAAGCACCTCCAACGCATGTAATTACTGGCGAATCAATGGAAAGTATTCGATATGCAATTAATGAAATTATTGCACCCTCATTAATAGGACTTAACCTTTTGGAAAGTGAACATATTTTTCAAAAATTGAATGCTTGTCTTGTTAGGAATACAAGTGCGAAAGCTGCTGTGGATATGGCAATTTATGATTTACTAGCTCAACAAGCAGGGTTACCATTGTTTCGATTTCTTGGAGGATATAAAAACACGCTTGAGACTGATTTTACAGTTAGTGTTAATGAACCGAAAGAAATGGCAGACGATGCTGCTCGATATGTAAATGAAGGATTCAATGTGCTGAAAGTAAAAGTCGGGATTGGTAGCGTAAAAGATGATATTGCCCGTATTCATGCTATTCGAGAGCGTGTAGGAAATACACCGAAGCTTAGACTCGATGCAAACCAAGGGTGGAGTGCCAAAGAAGCAATAAGAGGTATTCGAATGATGGAAGATGCTGGCCTTGAGATTGAATTCGTTGAACAACCTGTTCCAGCTCATGATTTAGAGGGATTAAAGAAAGTAACAGATTGCACGGATACACTTATTATGGCGGATGAAAGTGTGTTCTTAGTGAATGATGCAAAAAGAGTTCTAGAAATGCGAGCTGCCGACTTGATCAATATAAAGCTCATGAAATCTGGTGGTATATATAACGCTATTAAGATTAACACACTTGCGGAAGCAAATGGAGTTGCATGTATGGTTGGAAGCATGATTGAAACGAAAATAGGAATTACAGCCGCTGCTCATTTTGCTGCCAGCCATGCAAATATTCATTACTACGATTTTGATGCACCTCTGATGCTAGCAAAAGATATGATTGTTGGTGGGGTTATTTATGAAAGAAGTAAGATGAGCTTCTCAAATGAACCAGGACTTGGCATTTCACGTGTACAAAAGGGATAGGAGGGGAGGTTAATAGATGACGATAGAAGCAAATGAATGGATATGTTCAGTAAAAGTTGCAACTGTTTGGACGGAGCCAGTTTCTGCTAGAGAAATGGATGCACCAGGGACTGCAAATCCTGTTTTATTAGCTGAATGGCTTGAGGCATTACAGTATAAGGAAAGACTTGCACTGTGTAATGAGAATCGTGTTCAGACGCAGCTTTTATATGGAGAACCAGTACTTGTAGAGGAAATAAAGGATGGTTGGGCAAAAATCATAGCTATTTGGCAACCATCTAAAAAAGATACTCGAGGATATCCTGGTTGGATTCCTTTAATACAATTACAGAAATCAAAACGAGTGGATTCGATTGGGGTTGCTCGTGTCTCTTCCGTGAGAGCTCAGTTGTGGGATATGAAGAAAAGACCGTTGCTTGTTGTACCATTTAATACGACTCTTCCTGTTATTTCAGAACAATCAACCTGTTATAAAGTCCATACAGCTCATGGGGAAGCCTTACTGGAAAAAAAGTTTGCTGATTACGCTAAATCTATGTACCATTTTCCAAAACTTTCGGTTGAACATGCAGTGGATTTAGGTGAGATTCACTTAGACTTACCTTATTTATGGGGCGGGATGTCTCCGTACGGCTATGACTGTTCAGGTTTTTCGTACAATATGTTGAAAGCGTGTGGGTATTTGATTCCGCGGGATGCAAGTGACCAAGCGCGTAACGGAGAAAAAGTCTCGATAGATGATTCCTCCACTTGGAAAAAAGGGGATTTAATCTTTTTTGCAAATGATGAGGGTACAGGACCTGTGCGTCATGTTGGGTTTTACTATGGAAATGGTCAATTATTACATTCCCCTTCGACTGGAAAATCAGTTGAAATTTTAGTGTTAGAGGGTTCTAAGCTTGAAAAGGAAATTTGTGCAGTGAGAAGGTATGCCGTTTAGGGGGGATTTACGTGACGGAAAAAGTTCTTTTGTCTGTAGAAAATTTGAAACGCCATTTTCAAATAGGGCATGGAGAGACGTTAAGGGCAGTTGATGGGATAAGTTTTGATATCGTCAGAGGTGAAACATTTGGACTGGTGGGAGAGTCAGGTTGTGGAAAGTCCACTGCAGGGCGAACCATTTTAGGGTTGTACAATAAAACAGAAGGTAACGTTCTGTTTGATGGTAAAAGTGTACATGACATGTCTGATAAAGAACGTAAAGATTATTTGAAGAAAATGCAAATGATTTTTCAAGACCCATATGCATCTCTAAATCCACGTTCAACAGTGTTAGAGATTATTTCGGAACCAATGGAAATACATAAACTGTACAATTCGAAAGAAGAGCTCAAAAGTAGAGTATATGAGTTATTAGAGGATGTTGGGCTTAATAGGGATCATGCCAATCGTTATCCCCATGAATTTTCAGGTGGACAAAGACAACGCATCGGGATTGCTCGTGCATTAGCTTTAGATCCTGAATTTATCATTGCAGATGAACCGATTTCGGCTCTAGACGTCTCCGTTCAAGCGCAGGTAGTGATGCTGCTACAACGATTGCAAAAGGAAAAAGGGTTAACATATTTGTTTATCGCCCATGATTTATCTATGGTGAAATACATTTCTGATCGAATTGGCGTAATGTATCTTGGACATATGGTAGAACTAACAACGAGTAGTCAGTTATATGACGATCCTTTGCACCCATACACAAAGGCATTATTGTCAGCTATTCCTATTCCGGATCCAGATATTGAGGAATCACGGCAGCGAATTCTATTACAAGGAGAGTTGCCTAGTCCGATTAATCCTCCTTCTGGATGTGTGTTTAGAACACGCTGTCCACATGCTATGGCAGTTTGCTCTGAAAAAAAGCCGGCTTGGAAGGAACAAGAACCGGGTCACTTTGTAGCTTGTCATTTATATAACTAATATATAGAAGCCTCTGCCTAAATAGATGCTTTCAGGTTGTAGACAAAGTCATTTTTAATTGGTATCTCTTCAGACTGTCTTGAAAACGCTTGTCAGTCGAGGCGCGCCAGCACGAGGCGGAAGCGAATAGAACTAAAGTTCATGAGCTTACAACGAAGTGCCAAGCAAGCGTTTTTGTTTGCGACGAGCTGTGCGCAGGAGCAACGAAGAATGCGAGCGTTTGTCAACAGTCTGAAAGCATCTGCCAAAGTAGATGCTTCTATTCTATTGCCCCTTATAACAAATCCATCCACCAAAAAGGGTTGTGGAGAAAAACATGGCGATTCGGTTAAAACCGGCCTCTGCTAGCAATTGTTCAATCATTTCTTTAGGTAAATAGGAAAGAGAAAGGATGTCCTGTTCCATTTCATTTACTTCATTTATAGAGAGTTTTGTCATATCTAGCCAGTAACTTTTCCAAAGTTTCAAACGTTCCTTGAACTCAACGCTTGTAGGCTCCCCGTACTTACTGATTAATACGAAAGGAGCTCCATTTTTTAATCTAGAATGAATCTCTTGAAGTGTTTTTAATTTTTCTTCATAGGAATGAATAAAATGTAAAACTAAAATACAAGTAGCAGCGTCAAAATTATTTAAACCTTCCACGTCTTCCACTGTACCTTGTATCAATTCTACGCGATCACTTACTCCAGCTTCTTTGCATTTATCTTTTGCAACTGCCAACATCGTCTCAGACTGATCCACTCCTGTAAACGTCCATCTTGGATTATTTGTGCTAAAATTAGTCACTTCATTGCCACCACCTGCTCCCACAACTAATATGTTTGCATCTCCCACGGTGTTAGCTCGTAAGAATGTTTCAATTAATCGAAGCATCGGATCATAAGTAGGTAAGGCTCTTCTAATTCCGCTATCATATTGTTTTGAAAGTTTTGCATCAAATTCCATTTTCATTCCTCCTAAATGCACTTTACAGTAACCTAAAAATTACAAATATGATTGTATAAAAATATTTTACTTAAAAAAATGAACTTTTGCGCTATAAAAACGTATTACCTAGTAAGGAAGGTGTGAGGAAATGGAAACAAAACCAATTGTTAAACTACAAAATGTAACGAAAGTAATTGGAAAAAAGAAGATTATTGATAATCTCAGCCTAGATTTATTGCCAGGTCAAATTACAGGATTTTTAGGGCCGAATGGAGCAGGGAAAACAACAACGATACGCATGATGACAGGCCTGATGAAGCCAACATCAGGAGAAGTATTTATTGATGGGCAAGCAATTTCTACTAACTTTGAGCAGTCTATGAGTAAAGTTGGAGTAATTGTAGAAAATCCAGAAATGTATAAGTTTATGAGTGGTTATAAAAATTTGCTACACTTTGCGAGAATGAACAAGAACGTGACAAAGGCTAGAATAGATGAAGTCATCGTTCAAGTGGGATTACAAAATCGGATTAATGAAAAAGTCTCGACTTATTCACTGGGAATGCGTCAACGTCTTGGACTTGCACAAGCGCTTTTACACCGACCGAAGTTCTTAATATTAGACGAGCCAACAAATGGACTGGATCCAGCTGGAATTCGTGAATTCCGATTGTACTTGCGTAAAATAGCTATTGAAGAAGGAGTTTCTATTTTTGTGTCCAGCCACTTACTAGCTGAAATAGAATTAATGTGTGATAGAATCGCTGTTATACAAAATGGGAAGTTAATCTCTATAAAAGAGGTTAAGGAGGATCAGGAGTCACATTATTACGTGGAGGCATCTCCTAAAGAAATGGCAAATGCTTTTTTTGCATCTAAAGATATGAAGGTAGAATTTCAAGGCATCGGCTTTGTGGTTCCGTTAGAAAAAGAGGCTGTACCAGTCATGATTGCTGAAATGGTTGAAAGCAATCTACAAGTTTATTCATTCAGTCCACATAAAAAAACACTTGAAGATCAATTCTTAGAAATGACAGGAGGTGGGCAAATTGCTGAATCTCATACGAAATGAATGGTTAAAGTTGTGGAGTAAAAAAGCTACTTGGGTGATGGTTGTACTTGTAGCCCTATTAATGATTGGATCTGCAGGTATTACAAAATGGGTCAATAACCAAACTGACTCGGTGGAAAACTGGAAACAGAATTCACAAGCGAAGATTACGTATTTTGAGCAAGAACTTGAGAATCCTAACTTGTCCAATGACGTATTGCAAGGTGACAAAGACTCCCTGGCAGTGGAAAAGTATCGTCTAGATCAAGATGTTGCGCCAATAAGTTCCAATAGCATTAAGGGATTTATTAGTAACATTCCTAACATGCTTTCCATTATTACGTTATTTTCAGTAATAGTGGCAGCTGGGATTGTTGCGTCTGAGTTTTCTCAAGGGACGATTAAAATGCTTTTAACGAGACCGGTGAAAAGGTGGAAAATACTAACCTCTAAACTTTTAACTGTAGGAATTTTTGCAATAGTAATGTCCATCATTCTATTTGTGTTTGGAGTAATTGGAGCTTATATTTTCTTTGATTCTGTCCCAGGAATGTATTTAGATGTAGTAAATGGTCAAGTAATAGAAGTTTCCTTTTGGGGTAGGGTTCTATTATTAACTGGACTTTCTCTTGTGAATGTATTTGTTATTGGAACGCTTGCATTTATGATTGGTTCGGTGTTTCGTTCGAGTTCTCTTGCTATTGGTATATCCATCTTTCTAATGTTCATGGGTGTAAATATTACGTTCATGTTAGCTAGGTTTGATTTTGCTAAATATATCTTATTTGCAAATACCAATCTAACTCAATATATAGGCGAAAATCATCCGATAATAGATGGGTTAACAATGCCTTTTTCTATCGTGGTAATTTTAATATACGTCATTGTATTTTTAGTTATTAGTTACTGGTCTTTTATGAAGAGAGATGTAACTGCATAAAATTTTGTTGACATATTGTTAATACTTATAGTATTCTGAAAATAACTTAAGGAAAGGAGTGAGGCATTATGGCTAGTGTAAATATTAAACAGCGAATCAGTAAGTTCATGATGTCCCACTCTATATGTCTCTAAAAAAGTAAGGTTTCTTACTTTTCTATTTGATATGCTTCTTTACTAATGACCGGGAAACCATGACTGCTGATTCGTGCAGTCATGGTTTTTTTATTGTTTAGCTTCGATGCCTTACCCCTTTGGGTAGACATAGGCATTGCCGCTATTCTACCCAAAATTAGGAGGAAGTTAAATTGAATTTAATCGAAAAATATGGTTGGAATAATAAATGGGAAGAAAAAATGCACGGTAAAGGAATTGCGGGTCGCGTTTTACTTGAGCATAAACACTTATATCGTGTCGTAACAAATGAAGGAGAATGGCTATGTTCTCTGTCAGGGAAATTCAAGTTTGATCATGACCGAGAAGCATTTCCCGCGGTAGGAGATTGGGTAGTGCTGGAGCAAATGCCTGGAGAAGAAAAAGGAATTATTCAAGAAGTCCTTCCACGCAGTTCCCAGTTTTCAAGAAAAGTAGCTGGTCAGACAACAGAAATACAGTTAATCGCTGTCAATGTTGATTTTGTATTTCTTGTGATGTCTCTTAATCACGATTTTAATGTACGTCGTTTAGAGCGGTATTTATTAGCGGCATGGGATTCAGGTGCAACACCGATTGTGGTGCTGACAAAAAAAGATACTTGTGACGATTTGTCCTATTATATTAATGAGGTGGAATCTGTCGCTTTTGGTGTAGATATTTTTGCGGTGAGTAGCGTCACGGGAGAAGGAATCGAGGAACTTTCGGTACTGTTATCAGCTGGTAAAACAGGAGCGCTTTTAGGTTCTTCGGGAGTTGGCAAATCCTCGTTGATTAATGCATTATCTGGAGAAGAAGTAATGGCGGTTAGTGATATACGAGAAGATGATAGTAAAGGACGTCATACGACAACGCATCGTGAGTTATCGTTGCTTCCAAGCGGAGGTCTGTTAATTGACACCCCCGGGATGAGAGAATTCCAACTATGGGAAAGTAGTGAAGGCATAAGTGCAAGTTTTAAAGATATTGAAGAACTAGCGGATGAATGCCGCTTTCGTGATTGCAAACATCAAAAAGAGCCAGGATGCGCTATACGAGAAGCAATTTCAACAGGTTCACTCAAAGAAGAACGATATAAAAACTATTTGAAGCTATTAAAAGAGCTTGCGCATATTGAAAGAAAAAATGATATCGTCGCTCGAAAAGTAGAACGAGACAAATGGAAGCAAGTGACCAAAATACAAAGAAGTAATTATAAGAAGAAAAAATAATTGCTTTTAAAGGAGTAATAAGATGATAAAGAACCTCCTTCATCAAGATGAAAAAGTTGCTGCGGAGATTTTAGAAATTCAGGTACCTGCTTATAAAATAGAGGCGGAGTTAATCGGATTTAATGGAATTCCTCAGATTCATGATTCTATTCATGACATAATGACCTCAAAGGAAACTTTTATCGGATACTATGAAGAGTCGCAATTGACCGGCTTTATATCATTTATAAATACTGATGAACTTATAGATATTTGTAGACTAGTTGTACATCCGAACTTTTTTCGTAAAGGAATTGCATCCATATTATTAAAGCATGTATTAGAAATCAAAAAGGCAAATCAGCACATTGAAGTTTCAACTGGAGCGAAAAATACCCCTGCTATTCAATTGTACGAACGCTTCGAATTCAAAAAAATAAATGATATTGAAATTGAACCAGACTTCTTTATTACACAGTTAATATACAAATAAAAGATTTGTGGAATACAAGTGCCCCCTTTGAAGCAAGCTAACTACTAACCATTCGGTTAGTAGTTTTTTGTTTTTTTCATTACGAATCATATCAATTGCACATATAAAATTTTCTCGCTATAATATAGTCAAAGTTAGTCAAAGTCAGTTTGCGAGAAGAGGTGAGAAGATGAAAAATATATCTGACATAATTGAAGGTTATTTAAAGTCTATTATAGAAGAAGAGAGTAAGGGCCAAATTGAAATAAAAAGAAGTGAAATTGCAGAAAAGTTTCAATGTGTTCCTTCTCAGATCAACTATGTGATAAATACCCGTTTTACCCAAGATCGCGGTTATTTAGTGGAAAGTAAACGCGGTGGTGGTGGATATATTCGAATTCTCCGCGTTCGTGCGCATACAAAGGCTGATTTGATTGAGCATATTATACAGAGCCTAGAAAATGGAGCATCGGAATCAATGACGGAAGACATAGTGTTCAGATTAATTGATGAAGAGGTAATCTCTAAACGAGAAGCCAAGCTCATTCTAGCTGGGCTTAATAGAACTACTCTTGCAATTCCACTACCCGTAAGGGATGAATTACGCTCACGAATATTATGTGCCATGTTGCTAACATTAAAGTATGAAATAAAGTGAAGTTAAACGGGGTGTTGAAAAGTGATTTGTGAAAATTGTAAGCAAAGACCAGCTAAAGTAACGGTTACGCAAGTGCATAACGGTGAACACTTTGAAAGACATTATTGTGAGAATTGTGCTAATAGTCTCCACCCGTTTTACGTAGAGTATAAACAAGATCCGTTATCTCTGCACCAGCTACTATCAAACTGGTTTAATCATGCAGAACAACAACCAATACATCAAAAACAGGATAGACCCAAATTAGTTTGCGATGAATGTGGTTGGTCTATCCAACGATTTTTAGATGAAGGAAAATTTGGATGTGCCTCCTGCTACAATAGCTTTCGTAACCAGTTACCTAATGTACTAAAACGACTGCATAACGGAAACATTACACATGTAGGCAAAGCACCAGGAGCACTAGGCGAAAAATTAGAACTGAAAAAAAGGATTGAGGCTATTCGTTTGCAAATGAAGGACGCCATTGAAACTGAACGATTCGAGGAAGCTGCCAAGTTAAGAGACGAGGCAAGAGAACTTGAGAGTAGGATTTCTTCTGGAGGTGACGAAAAGCATGTCGATTGAACGTTTTTTAGATAATTCTCCTTCTAGCTGGATGGCCGGTAGTGGAGATCATTCGGATATTGTAATGAGTACAAGAATTCGTTTGGCAAGAAACTTAAATGGCTACAGATTTCCACTAGCATTTACTGAGGATGAAGCGCATAAAATTGACCATTCAGTTTCCGCCACACTTTTAGATGCAGATGAAGAATTACAAATGAACTTCTCCTCTATTCAAATAAAAGATTTATCCGAATTAAATCGACAAGTATTAGTTGAAAAGCATTTAATTAGTCCTAAGCTTGCCAATTCACCGATGACTGGTTCGGTTTTACTTTCCGACGATGAGTCAGTTAGCGTGATGGTTAATGAGGAAGACCATATTCGAATCCAATGCTTGTTTCCCGGACTTCAGATTCAAGAAGCTTACGCGCAAGCGGATACAATCGATCGAGTTTTAGATAAAGCATTACCATTTGCATTTGATGAGCAATTTGGTTATTTAACAAGTTGTCCAACTAACACCGGAACTGGTTTAAGAGCATCTGTCATGATGCACCTACCAGCTCTAACAATGACAAAGCAAATGAACAGAATAGTTACAATTATCTCCAGATTAGGAATGGTTGTGAGAGGAATTTACGGTGAAGGTAGCGAAGCCCTCGGAAACGTTTACCAAGTATCTAATCAGACTACATTAGGTAAAACGGAAGAGGATATTCTTTCGGATCTTCAAAGTATTACGGAACAAATAATTCAAAAAGAAAAAGAATCAAGAATTGCACTATTAAATCATTCTGCCAATACACTAGAAGATCGGTTATACCGGTCATTGGGAACTTTATCATATGCACGTATCATCACGACAGAGGAAGCTGCTAGATGTCTGTCTGACGTACGTCTAGGAATAGATATAGGGCTTATAGAAGATGTAGATGTGACTATTTTGAATGAATGTATGGTTTTTATGCAACCAGGATTTTTACAACAATATGCAGAAACCACTTTGAATGCTTCTGAACGGGATACGTTTCGAGCAAAGTTATTAAGGGAACGGTTAAAAATGGGAGAAAATCCTAAAACAAAAGGAGAGGAACTTGCATGATGTTTAATCGATTTACACAAAGATCTCAAAAAGTATTACAACTAGCACAAGAAGAAGCTATTCGCCTAAAGCATGAATCAATTGGAACAGAACATATATTACTTGGACTTATAAGAGAAGGTAGTGGAATTGCTGCAAAAGCATTGGAAGCGATAGAAGTAGATCCTAAAGTTATTGAAGCTGGAATCGAAGAGTTAGTTGGTACAGGAGCTGAAGAAGTCGGTCCAATTGTTCACTACACACCTCGTGCGAAAAAAGTTATCGAACTTTCAGTAGATGAGTCTCGCAAGCTGGGGCACTCCTATATTGGAACGGAACATTTACTTCTCGCATTAATCCGAGAAGGAGAAGGAGTAGCGGCAAGGGTTTTAAATAATGCCGGAGTTAGCTTAAATAAAGCTCGTCAACAAGTGCTTCAATTGTTAGGAAGTACTGATCAATCTCATGGAAACGGCAGTAATAGTGCTGCACCTGCTAGTACTCCAACATTAGATGGATTAGCACGTGATTTAACGCAAATTGCGAGAGAAGGTACTTTAGATCCTGTTATTGGGCGTAGTAAAGAAATTACGCGTGTTATAGAAATTTTGGCACGTCGTACTAAGAATAACCCTGTATTAATAGGTGAACCAGGTGTAGGTAAAACTGCCATTGCTGAAGGACTTGCACAACAAATTGTACAAAATGAAGTGCCGGAAATATTACGCGATAAACGAGTAATGACATTGGACATGGGGACTGTCGTTGCAGGTACGAAATACCGTGGTGAATTTGAAGATCGTTTGAAAAAAGTGATGGATGAAATTCGCCAAGCTGGAAATGTTATATTATTCATCGATGAACTTCATACACTAATAGGAGCAGGTGGAGCAGAAGGTGCAATTGATGCTTCAAATATTTTGAAACCTGCGTTAGCGCGTGGCGAAATTCAATGTATTGGTGCAACAACACTAGATGAATATCGTAAATATATAGAAAAAGATGCAGCACTTGAACGTCGTTTTCAACCAATTCAAGTAGATGAACCATCAGTGGATGAAGCTATTCAAATTATTTACGGCTTACGAGATCGTTATGAAGCACATCATCGTGTGAAAATTACGAACGAGGCAGTAGAAGCTGCAGTTAAAATGTCAGATCGGTACATTTCGGATCGCTTTTTACCTGACAAAGCAATTGATTTAATCGATGAAGCTGGTTCAAAGGTTCGTCTGCGCTCTTATACAACTCCACCTAATTTAAAAGAATTAGAAGCTAAATTAGAATCAGTTCGTTCGGAGAAAAATGCTGCAGTACAAAGTCAAGAATTTGAAAAAGCCGCATCTTTCCGTGATAAAGAACAGAAACTAAAAGATGAACTAGAACAAATGAAAGACTCATGGAAAGAAAAACAAGGAAAAGAAGAGTCTGAGGTGACAGTGGAGGATATCGCAGCGGTTGTCTCTATGTGGACGGGAGTCCCAGTATCGAAACTTGCCCAAACAGAATCTGAAAAGTTATTAAAATTAGAAGAAAAGCTTCATGAGAGAGTAATTGGGCAAGCAGAAGCTGTCGATGCAATTTCACGTGCAATTCGTCGAGCTCGAGCGGGTCTAAAGGATCCAAAACGACCGATTGGATCATTTATTTTCCTTGGACCTACTGGTGTAGGTAAAACCGAACTTGCTCGGGCATTAGCAGAAGTAATGTTTGGTGACGAGGATGCAATGATTCGTGTTGATATGTCTGAGTACATGGAAAAGCATTCGACTTCTCGTCTTGTTGGCTCTCCTCCAGGCTACGTTGGATTTGACGATGGTGGCCAATTAACTGAAAAAGTACGTCGTAAACCTTACTCTGTCATTTTGTTAGACGAAATAGAAAAAGCACATCCTGATGTGTTTAATATTCTTCTTCAAGTATTAGAAGATGGACGTTTAACTGATTCTAAAGGGCGTACAGTTGATTTTCGTAATACAGTTGTTATAATGACATCTAACGTAGGTGCAGATGCACTTAAATACAATAAATACGTTGGATTTAACCTACAAGACGGTGGAAAAACAGATTATAAAGATATGAAAGGTAAAATGCTAGAAGAATTGAAAAAAGCATTCCGCCCTGAATTCTTAAATCGTTTGGATGAAATGATTGTGTTCCACTCGTTAGAAAGAGAGCATTTAAAGCAAATAGTAACGCTTATGACTCAACAACTAGCAAAACGTTTAAAAGAACAAGGTATTGAGTTAGAGTTAACAGAAGCGGCTCAAGATAAAATAACGACAGAAGGATACGATCCAACGTATGGTGCACGTCCATTACGTCGAGCATTACAAAAACACGTAGAAGATCGGTTATCGGAAGAGTTGCTTAAAGGTGAAGTACTAACTGGTCAACATGTAGTATTTGACGTGGAGAATGACGAATTCGTTGTCCGGATTAAATCAGCAGTAACAGAGGATTAATATTCTGGGGCATTCCAAACTTCGTGTAAGGAATGCCTTTTTTCAATTAAGCTACAGCGCGCCTATCCTTAGGGTCATTAGCCAATATTTATATGACGAAATGGAATCTTCTTCGGAATTCGACTCTTGTTTGTTGAAGGGTGTAGAGGTAAATAATGCTATAAGTATAGAAGTGTTTTCAGTCGTTTAGAAACGATGTTAGGGCAATATACGGACTCTTTTTGATACAGCGCTGGTGGCTTTTTCTACATAGGAGGATCAAATGGCGAAACGAAAAACGAAATTTATGTGTAATTCATGTGGTTATGAGTCAGCAAAATGGATGGGAAGATGTCCTGGTTGCGGTGAATGGAATACAATGGTAGAAGAGATGGAGGTTGTTTCGAAAGGACCGAAACGATCATTCCAACATTCTACGGGAGTAGCGCAAAAAGCTACGCCGATTGTTGCAGTGGAAACAGTTGATGAACCCCGAGTAGAAACGGAACTCATGGAGTTGAATCGAGTACTTGGCGGTGGTATTGTACCTGGATCCCTTATATTAATCGGTGGAGACCCGGGTATCGGAAAGTCAACTTTACTTTTACAAGTTTCTGCACTACTAGCTAATAAAGGTGAGCGCGTTTTATATATTTCTGGTGAGGAGTCGATTAGACAGACGAAGCTTCGTGCGGAGCGTTTAGGTGTAACTTCTGGTGAACTTTATATCTATTCAGAAACCAATTTAGAATTAATCAATGAAACAATTGATAGTGTAGAGCCTAGATTTGTCATCGTCGATTCCATTCAAACGGTACATCATCCAGAAGTGACAAGTGCTCCTGGAAGTGTATCTCAAGTTCGAGAATGTACAGCTGAACTAATGCGTATTGCGAAAACAAAAAATATAGCAATCTTTTTAGTAGGGCATGTAACAAAAGAAGGACAGATTGCCGGTCCTCGTTTACTTGAGCATATGGTAGATACAGTTTTATATTTTGAAGGTGAACGCCATCATACGTACCGAATTTTAAGGTCACAGAAAAATAGATTTGGTTCAACAAATGAAATTGCTATTTTTGAGATGGTACAACAAGGCTTAAAAGAAGTATTAAATCCTTCTGAACTATTTTTACAAGAGCGTTCACACGGAGCTGCCGGATCAGCAATTGTGGCATCGATGGAAGGGACAAGACCTATTTTAGTTGAAATTCAAGCCCTTGTTACACAATCTAGTTTTAATTATCCAAAACGAATGGCAACAGGACTCGATCAAAATAGAGTTTCCTTACTCATGGCCGTACTAGAAAAACGTATGGGATTACTCTTACAAACGCAAGATGCTTATATAAAAGTTGCAGGTGGAGTTAAATTAGATGAACCTGCTATCGATTTAGCCGTCCTAGTAAGTATCGTATCTAGTTTCCGTGACACAGGGGTCACACCTACTGATTGTTTTGTAGGTGAAGTTGGACTAACCGGTGAAGTGAGAAGAGTATCAAGAATTGAACAACGAGTGCTAGAAGCAGCTAAATTAGGATTTAAACGAGCGGTGGTTCCTGCCTCTAATTTAGGGGGGTGGGACTATCCAAAAGGAATTCAAGTAATTGGGGTAGAAACAGTAAATGATGCGATGAAAGAAGCGTTTAAATAATATCGTTTTATTTGTACATTTAATATAACTAACAGGAGTAGTGGGTTACTCCTGTTAGACAAAATAGACGTATAAAGAGATTAGGCGGTATAATTAAATGGTAAATAAATGGAGGTGGAGTGTTTGTTAAAATGGATTATTCAAATTGCATTCATTTTAATAGGAGGTACATTAGGGTTAATTTTTTTACCGCACTTATATGAATTTTTTAATTTATCCGATAACCCATGGATTCAAAATCCTTATGTTTCTGTTATTATTGGTGCGATCATTCTGTATATTGCGGCGTTTTTTTTAACAGACTATTTAATTAACTTTATTCGATGGATGGAAGAGCGGCTCTTAAAGGCGCCTATAGGTGATTTGCTTTTTGGGACAATAGGACTTGTCATTGGATTAATTGTTGCATTTTTACTTGGAACAGCTATAAATAATATAGTGATTCCTGGTATCGGATCAGTTGTTCCGGTTTTGTTATCTATTGTGCTTGGTTATTTAGGTTTTCAAGTGGGCTTTAAAAAACGGGATGAGTTACTACAAGTTTTTACTACCTCCAAACAACCGGGACAAAAGAAAAAAAGTGTAGAAGAAGAGGAGGGTCTAAGTTTAGGTACCTATAAACTTCTGGATACAAGTGTCATTATAGATGGGCGAATTGCTGATATTTCACAAACCGGTTTTATGGAAGGGGTATTGGTAGTTCCTCAGTTTGTTCTAACAGAATTACAGCATATTGCAGATTCTTCTGATACATTGAAAAGAACAAGAGGGCGTCGTGGTCTAGACGTGTTAAAAACATTACAGACAGAACGTTCTTCAGCTGTATTAATTGTGGAAGAAGACTTTGAAGACATACAAGAAGTCGACTTAAAGCTTATGCGTTTAGCGAAAAAAATGAATGGAATTGTAGTGACGAATGATTTCAACTTAAATAAAGTTTGTGATCTTCATCAAGTGCGGGTTCTTAACATTAATGATCTTGCAAACGCTGTAAAGCCAGTCGTTATTCCCGGGGAAATAATGCATGTAGTCGTTATTAAAGATGGCAAAGAGCACAACCAAGGTGTCGCATACTTAGATGATGGAACGATGATTGTTGTAGAAGGTGGAAAATCATATATTGGGCAAGCAATTAATGTAGAAGTTACAAGTGTTCTTCAAACTTCTGCAGGTCGAATGATTTTCGCTAAACCACAAGACTCAAAGTAATGGTTGGGGTTGTTTCCTAGAGTTTAGTAGGAACAACCTTTTTCTTTTGCTTACAGGAGGAGAAGATATAAGATGTATACGGTACTATTACCTGCCGCAGGTAGTGGAAAACGCATGGGAGCAGGTCAAAATAAGCTTTTTTTAGAATTGAGACAGATTCCAATATTAATACATACTTTGAGTGTCTTTGAGCAAGATTCGAAGTGTAAACACATTGTATTAGCTGTAAAAAAAGAAGAGAAAGCATTTATTGAGCAATTGTTATTAAAACATCATATTACGAAAGTTGTTGCAATTACTGAAGGTGGAGCAGAGAGGCAGCATAGTGTATATGCTTGTTTAAAATGTTCTCCTGACAAAGGGATTGTACTTGTGCATGATGCAGCAAGACCTTTTATAAAACAAGAAGTCATTCACCAACTTGTTCAAACCGCTATGGACTCGGGAGCGGCGGTAGCCGCAGTACGTGCAAAAGATACGATGAAAAAAGTAAAGAACGGTATAATTCAAGAAACGGTAGATCGTGATAGTTTGTGGATTATTCAAACACCACAAGCTTTTCAATTTTCACTATTAGAAAAGGCAGAACGCCTTGCGGAAGAAGAAGCATTTTTGGGTACGGATGAAGCGATACTTGTAGAACGTTTAGGAGAGCAAGTTCACATAGTAGAAAGTACTTATGATAATGTAAAAATGACGACAAAGGAAGATCTTCTCTTTGGAGAAGTAATATTAAATAAACTTAAGCAGGAGGAACAATAATATGATGCGAATTGGTCAAGGATTTGATGTGCATGAATTTGCGGATAATCGTCCGTTAATTATAGGAGGAGTTACGATTCCTTATGAGAGAGGGCTTATTGGACATTCGGATGCGGACGTATTGCTCCATACTATTACAGACGCAGCACTAGGCGCAATTGGAGAAGGAGATATTGGGAGACATTTCCCAGATACAGATCCGGAATTTAAAGATGCGGATTCAGCGAAATTACTAGAATATATATGGAAACTAGTGGATGCTCGTGGTTACAAATTAGGAAATATCGATTGTACGGTTATTGCACAAAAGCCAAAAATGGCGCCACATATTGAAGTGATTCGTGCGCGAGTAGCAGAATTACTTCAAGCAGATGTATCGCAAGTGAACGTAAAAGCAACAACTACTGAAAAGTTAGGATTTACAGGTCGAGAAGAAGGAATTGCTTCCATGGCAACAATATTACTTGTGAAGAAAGACTAACTTTAAAAAACATGTTAGCAATGGTAGAATAAATAAAGTTTAAGCCTCCGGTGAAAGGGATTCATCGAGCAGGCTCGATACAAGATCTGGAAGCAAGTATGCCAAGGCAAATTTGATTACGTTCGAAAACTAGGAGGATATTACAATGACACAAGAAGTTCGTGTACGATACGCACCAAGTCCAACAGGGTTTTTACATATTGGAGGGGCGCGTACAGCATTATTTAATTATTTATTTGCACGTCATCATAACGGAAAGTTTATCGTTCGTATTGAGGATACAGATATTGAACGTAATGTGGAAGGCGGCGAATTATCACAGCTTGAAAATTTGAAGTGGTTAGGCATTGAATATGATGAGTCCGTGGATATCGGAGGACCTTATGCACCGTATCGCCAAATGGAGCGTCTAGATATTTATGCAAAACATGCAGAAGAAATGCTAGAAAAAGGACATGCCTATAAATGCTTCTGTACTTCGGAGGAGCTAGAGGCAGATCGTGAAGTTCAAAAGGCAAAAGGAGTAGCCGCTCCTATGTATAATGGTAAATGCCGTCATTTATCTGCTGACGAAGTACAAGCAAAAGAAAATGCAGGTATGCCATTTACAATTCGCATGCGTGTACCTGAAAATGTAACGTATACATTTGATGATTTAGTTCGTGGATCGGTTACATTTGAATCGAAAGATGTGGGTGACTGGGTACTTGTAAAAGCTAATGGAATTCCAACATATAACTATGCGGTAGTATTAGATGATTATTTTATGAAAATTTCACATGTATTCCGTGGAGAAGAGCATTTATCTAACACGCCAAAACAATTAATGGTATTTGACGCATTTGGATGGGATTATCCAAAATACGGACATATGACATTAATCATTAATGAAAGTCGTAAAAAACTATCAAAACGTGATGAGTCCATTATTCAATTTGTCACTCAATATAAAGATCTTGGTTATTTGCCAGAAGCGATGTTCAACTTCTTTGCTCTTTTAGGGTGGTCACCAGAAGGGGAAGATGAAATTTTCTCGAAAGAAGAATTCATTAATATCTTTGATGTGAACCGTCTATCTAAATCACCGTCTATGTTTGATAAACAAAAGTTGACGTGGATGAACAATCAATACATTAAACAGTTACCGCTTGAGAAAGTCGTTGAACTTGCACTCCCTCATTTGCAAAAGGCAGAACTTCTTCCAGCAGAATTAACTGCGGATGAGCATGAATGGGCTACAAAGTTGATAGCTCTTTACCATGATCAAATGAGCTACGGGGCAGAAATCGTTGAATTATCTTCTCAGTTCTTTGATCACGAGATTGCATATACTGAAGAAGCAGCAGAAGTATTAGCGGGTGAGCAAGTTCCTGAAGTAATGGCATCGTTTAAAACACAATTAGAATCTCTAGAAACATTTGAAGCGACCGATATTAAAGCAGCGATAAAAGCAGTTCAAAAAGAAACGGGTCATAAAGGGAAAAATCTATTCATGCCAATTCGTGTAGTGACTACTGGTCAAACACATGGACCCGAGTTAGCAGATGCTATTAGTCTTATTGGCAAAGAAAAAGTAATTGCTCGAGTGGCTAAATTCGCGAAACAATAAGATTGACTTTCAGCTTATTAGGTGTGAAAATGAGGATACAAATTCCAGTTTGGAAGCTATAGAAAGCTAGGAAGAGGAGAAGTAAGTAACGCAAGTTCTTTAGAGAGGACCATCACCGGCTGAAAGTGGTCTGAACCAATGGGTTACCGAAATGCACCTCAGAGTGCCATGCCGAACATACAAGTAGGCTGGACGTATCATCTGCGTTAAAGATGCGAAGTGGAAAGGGTATATTATTTGCCTTTTCAATCAGAGTGGAACCGCGCCCAAAGCGTCTCTGTCTATACATATAGACAGAGGCGCTTTTTTATATTTTTTGAAAGGAGAGAAAGACGGATGTTTGAGCGAATGAAGGAAGATATAGCTGTTGTATTTGAACAGGATCCTGCTGCAACAAGTATGCTAGAAGTAGTGTTAACGTACTCAGGTTTACATGCTATATGGAGCCACCGAATTGCGCATGCTTTTTATAAAAAGAAATTATTTTTCCTTGCACGTGTTATCTCCCAAATTAGTCGTTTTTTCACAGGAATTGAAATCCATCCGGGTGCTAAAATAGGCAGACGATTTTTCATTGACCACGGAATGGGTGTAGTCATAGGAGAAACTTGTGAAATCGGAGAAGATTGTACAATTTATCAAGGAGTTACATTGGGAGGGACGGGGAAAGAAAAAGGGAAAAGACATCCTACCCTTGCTAATAATGTGCTAGTAGCAACAGGTGCAAAAGTTTTAGGATCCATTACAATTGGAGAAAATAGTAAAGTTGGTGCAGGGTCGGTCGTTTTAAAAGATGTTCCTATTAATTCAACGGTTGTTGGTATTCCAGGTGTTGTTGTTATCCAAGATGGTGTAAAAGTGAAGAGGAATCTAAACCATCAAGATTTACCTGATCCTTTTTCAGATAGATGCAAAAAAATGGAAAATGAAATTAGTGAGTTACAAGAAGAAATAAATAAGCTTAAAAAAGAAAAGGAGATAAATAAATATGGCGATTCAAATTTTTAATACTTTAAAACGTGAAAAAGAACCCTTTGTGCCAATGGAAGAGGGAAAAGTAAAAATGTACGTTTGTGGACCAACTGTCTACAACTATATCCATATTGGTAATGCTCGTCCTGTGATCGTATACGACACAGTAAGAAAGTATTTACAGTACCGTGGATATGATGTGACGTATGTATCCAACTTTACAGATGTAGACGATAAAATTATTAAAGCTGCAAATGAGCTTGGTGAGGATGTTTCTGATTTAACAGAACGTTTTATCAACGCTTACTTTGCAGATGTGGAAGCACTAGGTTGCAACAGAGCAGATTCACATCCTCGTGTAACTGATCATATGAAAGAAATTATTGATTTTATAAAGGTTTTAGAAGAAAAAGGATACGCTTATGAATCTCAAGGAGATGTATATTACCGAACGAGAAAGTTCGAAGGTTATGGTAAGCTTTCACATCAATCAGTGGATGATTTAAAAGTTGGCGCCCGTATTGAAACTGGCGAAAAGAAAGAAGACGCGCTAGATTTTGCATTGTGGAAAGCAGCAAAGCCGGGGGAGATTTTCTGGGAGAGTCCATGGGGTCAAGGACGTCCGGGTTGGCATATTGAATGTTCGGTAATGGCTCGTGAAATACTTGGAGATACTATTGATATACATGCAGGAGGTCAAGACTTAACTTTCCCTCACCATGAAAATGAAATTGCTCAATCAGAAGCGAGAACTGGAAAAACTTTTGCGAGATATTGGATGCATAATGGCTATATTAATATTGATAATGAAAAGATGTCAAAATCACTTGGCAATTTTGTATTAGTAAACGATATTCGTAAACAAATTGATCCGCAAACATTAAGATTGTTCATGCTGAGTGTCCACTACCGTCACCCGATTAACTACTCTGGGGATCTAGTAGAACAAGCAGAAGCGGGTCTTGAAAGAATTCGCACTTCCTATGCAAATGTGTTACATCGCTTAGATGCAACTGCTGATCTAGGAGACCATCATGATACTTGGCTATACAAAATAGGAGAAGTGAAAGAGCAATTTATTGTTGCTATGGATGATGATTTCAATACAGCTAACGGAATTGCAGCAGTATTTGAACTATCCAAGCTTGCAAATACGTATTTGCTTGAAAAACAAACTTCCGAAAAAGTGTTAAAGCAGTTCCTTTCTGTATTTGATGAGTTAACGTCTGTATTAGGGCTTACGCTCAGACAAGAAAAAGAAGTATTGGATGAAGAAATCGATGCTTTGATTGAAGAGCGTAACCAAGCGAGAAAGGATCGTAACTTTGCTCGCGCAGATGAAATTAGAGACCTATTAAAAGAAATGAATATTATTTTAGAAGATACTGCACAAGGTATCCGATGGAAAAGAGGATAAACTTGTGGGTGAATTTAAACTATCTGATGTTAAGCAATTAAACTCTTTAGCGTTAGCGTATATGGGAGATGCTGTATTCGAACAAGTTGTTCGAGAGCATCTCATTCGTTCAGGTCGTGTAAAACCTAATATTTTGCATAGAGAAGCTACAAACTACGTATCTGCAAAAGCACAGGCCACAATTGTTAGAGAATTGTTAAACACAAATTTTCTAACTGAAGAGGAAGAGGCGGTATTAAGAAGAGGACGAAATGCAAAGTCTGGTACTGTACCAAAAAATACAGATGTTCAAACGTACCATTATAGTACAGCGTTTGAAGCGGTAGTGGGAAGTCTATATTTAAGTGAACAAAAGGAACGATTACAGGAATTGCTTCAATTCTCTATTAAATTTATTGACGGACAGAAAGGGGAGAAAAAATAATGACAGAACAAACAGAACAAACAGGTGAAATAATTGCTGGAAAAAACCCAGTAGTAGAAGCTTTACGTTCAGGTAGAGATATGAACAAGGTGTGGATTGCAGAAGGTGTACAAAAGAGTGGTGTCAATGAAATTATTCAATTAGCAAAAGAAGCTGGAATTATCGTTCAATTTGTTCCGAAGAAGAAGTTGGATAACTTAACTGATGCAAATCATCAAGGGATTGTAGCTTCAGTAGCTGCTTATCGTTATGCAGAACTAGATGATTTATTTGAACTCGCAGCTAGTAAAAAAGAGGATCCACTTTTTATTATTTTAGATGAAATTGAAGATCCGCATAATCTTGGTTCTATTATGCGGACTGCAGACGCAGTTGGGGCGCACGGTATTATTATTCCAAAAAGACGGGCAGTGGGGCTAACTGCAGTGGTAGCAAAAGCTTCTACAGGTGCCATAGAGCATGTACCTGTGTATCGAGCAGGCAATTTAGCGCAAACAGTTGATGAGTTAAAAGCACGGGGAGTTTGGATTGCAGGAACAGATGCATCCGAATCAACTGACTATCGTAATATGGATGCAACACTTCCGCTAGCACTTATCATTGGTAGTGAAGGAAAAGGAATGGGGCGTTTATTAAAAGATAAGTGTGACTTCTTATACCATTTGCCAATGGTCGGTCATGTGACTAGTTTAAATGCGTCTGTTGCTACAGCTATACTTTTATACGAAGTATTGCGTGTTAGACGTCCGCTTAAAGGATAAAAAAATGCAGATTCTACTTGTCGATGGTTATAATATCATTGGCGCATGGAATGAATTAAGGTTATTAAAAAAAGAAAAATTATTAGACGCTAGAGACCGATTGATTGAACTAATGGCAGAATATAAAGCATTTACGGGTACTCGAGTGATTGTGGTGTTTGATGCACATCTAGTACCAGGAATAGAGAATAAACAGAAGCAAAATGATGTAGAGATAATA
The DNA here is from genome assembly GCF_055454035.1 of Psychrobacillus syltrankelensis. Classification (NCBI taxonomy): domain Bacteria; kingdom Bacillati; phylum Bacillota; class Bacilli; order Caryophanales; family Bacillaceae; genus Psychrobacillus; species Psychrobacillus syltrankelensis. The sequence goes on from NZ_CM144227.1 coordinate 2,727,528, forward strand.
TTTACTCGTGAAAATGAGACTGCGGATGAACGTATTGAAAAGCTCACGCAAGAGTTAAATGGGAGAAGAGTTCAAATTCACGTAGCAACCTCAGACATGACAGAGCAAAGAGTTGTTTTTGGACAAGGTGCATTACGAAAATCTGCCAGAGAATTTGAAATTGAAATGGCTTCTATTTCATCGAATATTACGAAAAAGGTGAGGAATATCCAAGAAAACAAGCCAATTTCAAAATTACATTTAACGGATGAAGTTGCGGAAATTTTCGAAAAATGGAGAAGAGGAATAAAATGATGGATTGACTGGATAAATTTTCATCCTGTATACTTGATATTAACTATCGTAAACTTGCAGAGGTGACTTCATGGAAAAGATCGAACATAATCTACAACAAATGGATAGTTTACAAGATGAGGAACTTGTAGAGATGGTTCATCAAGGGAACACTGAAGCACTAGATTATTTAATAACGAAGTATCGTTCATTCGTTCGAATGAAAGGAAGGTCCTATTTTTTAATTGGAGCCGACCGAGAAGATATTCATCAAGAAGGCATGATTGGATTATATAAAGCAATCCGTGATTTTAAGGAAGAAAAACTATCCTCTTTCCGAGCATTTGCTGAGCTATGTATTACTCGACAAATTATCACAGCTATTAAAACTGCAACTCGACAAAAACATATTCCTCTAAATTCATATGTTTCGTTAGATAAACCGATTTATGATGAAGAATCTGATCGAACTTTGATGGATATGATTGCTGGTTCAGTAATAGACGATCCAGAAGAGTTAATTATTAATCGAGAAGATTATGATTATATGGAAGGCAAAATGTCCGAGATTTTAAGTGAACTAGAGCAACAAGTGCTTGTGCTTTATCTAGATGGTCAGTCATACCAAGAGATTTCAGAAGAGTTGAATAGACATGTGAAATCAATTGATAATGCGCTTCAAAGAGTGAAAAGAAAATTAGAGCGATATATGGAGATTGGTAGTAATTATGTATAAACCCTGGGATTTTGTTGACACCGTTTATGTAAAATGATAATCTTGAAAAAGACTTAGACGCCAAAAAGGTGAGAAAATGACAAAGAAAATTGTCTTGAGTTGTGCACAATGTGGTCACCGAAATTATACGGTTAATACATCAAAAGAGAGCGCATCTATTCGTATAGAAAGAAAAAAATATTGTACGCATTGTAACGCACATACACTTCACAAACAAACATTGTGAGTATGTAAGTAAGATAGATTTTCCGTGTGGAGGTTTAGCTAATGGCTAATGTTGGGGGATTCTTTAAAAACGTAATGTCCGAAATGAGAAAAGTAAGTTGGCCTAGAAAGAAAGAGCTTACAAGATATACAGTGGTTGTGCTTGCAACTGTGATAGTTATGGCTGTATTCTTTGGTTTGGTGGATTTAGGAATTTCACAACTTTTCCGTTGGTATTTAGATTTATAAAAAGCATCATGTAAATATTTTTTTGAAAATAGCCCGTCTTACAAAACGAACGGGTTTTTTCATTTGTCTTAGAAAAGGAGGGAAGGACGTTTTAGTCCTGCACTATGGAAAAAAATTGGTATGTCGTTCATACTTACTCTGGGTATGAAAATAAAGTAAAAGCAAATTTAGAAAAGCGCGTAGAAACAATGGGAATGTCAGATAAAATTTTTCGAGTATATATCCCTGAACAGGAAGAAACAGATTTTAAAGATGGAAAAAAACGTGTCGTTTCGAGAAAAACTTTCCCTGGTTACGTATTCGTTGAACTGATTATGACAGATGACGCTTGGTATGTTGTAAGAAATACACCAGGTGTAACTGGCTTTCTTGGCTCTTCAGGTGGAGGAACAAAACCAACACCTTTAGCTCCAGAGGAAGTACAATCTATGTTGAAACAAATGGGTAGCAATGAAGCAAGAGTAGAAGTTGACTTTGCAGTAGGTGAATTGGTTGAAGTATTAGAAGGACCGTTTGCTCACTTCCAAGGAAAAGTAGAAGTAATTGACTCTGCTAAAGGAAAAGTAACTGTTTCCGTCGATATGTTTGGTCGAGAAACAAATATGGAATTAGACTTTGATCAAGTAACGAAAATATAATTTTATAAGTTACTTGCTAAAGGTTGAAAAAAGTGGTATCATTTCAAAGGTCAGACTGAAAATCAGTCTGCATGAAATTTTATAATGTTTTCAACAATTTGTTGAGAGACAGATATTTGAGTGGGAGGGGCAACCCAATTACCACATCACGGACTTAAGGAGGTGTGTCTCGTGGCTAAAAAAGTGATTAAAGTTGTTAAATTACAAATTCCTGCTGGTAAAGCAAACCCAGCGCCACCGGTTGGTCCTGCATTAGGACAAGCGGGTGTTAATATCATGGGATTCTGTAAGGAGTTCAACGCACGTACTGCAGATCAAGCAGGTCTAATCATTCCGGTTGAAATTTCTGTATTTGAAGATCGTTCATTTACTTTCATTACAAAAACTCCGCCGGCAGCAGTGTTACTTAAAGTAGCAGCTGGTATTCAATCTGGATCAGGTGAACCAAACCGCGTAAAAGTGGCAATGGTGAAACGTGATAAAGTTCGCGAAATCGCAGAACAAAAAATGCCAGATTTAAATGCAGCGTCTGTTGAAGCAGCTATGTTGATGGTTGAAGGTACTGCACGTAGCATGGGTATTACAATCGAAGACTAATATTTAATGTGCATTTTAATATAATGCATTTGTTTTTTGGAAGGTTGTAGTTGTTCCTTAGAATAACTACAACCTTTACACGTGGGAGGTTTATTCCGCTAAAACCACTATCAAGGAGGACATTTTAAATGACTAACAAAGGTAAAAAAATTCAAGAGGCTTCAAAATTAGTTGACCGTAACGCGTTATACTCAGTTAAAGAAGCGATCGAACTTGCTAAAAAAACTAGCACAGTTAATTTCGATGCAACTGTAGAAGTTGCTTTCCGTTTAGGAATTGATACTCGTAAAAATGACCAACAAATCCGTGGGGCAGTTGTGCTTCCAAACGGAACTGGTAAAACTCAACGCGTATTAGTATTCGCTAAAGGTGAAAAATTAAAAGAAGCAGAAGCTGCAGGTGCAGACTATGCAGGTGATGTTGAGTATATCAATAAAATCCAACAAGGATGGTTCGATTTCGATGTTATCGTAGCGACTCCAGATATGATGGGTGAAGTTGGTAAAATCGGTCGTGTACTTGGACCAAAAGGCTTAATGCCAAACCCAAAAACAGGTACAGTTACATTTGATGTAACTAAAGCGATCGAAGAAATTAAAGCTGGTAAAGTAGAATACCGTGCTGAAAAAGCTGGTATCATTCACGCTCCTATCGGTAAAGTTTCTTTCGAAGACGACAAATTAGTAGAAAACTTCATGGCAGTATTTGAAGTAGTTCAAAAAGCAAAACCTGCTGCTTCAAAAGGTATTTACATGAAGTCTGTTAATGTAACAACTACTATGGGACCAGCTGTAAAAGTTGATGTTCAATCAGTAAAATAATAATTGACAACTAAAAGTCTATCTGTTAAGATGACTTTTGTTGTGAAATATACATTTGTACCGAAGACAGTAGGAGTGACATGTCACTTAATATCCTACCGAGGACAAGCAAATTCAGATTCTTCTTAAGATGATGACTTTCTGCCTCTGTGTCTATCCGTAGATATCAGAGGCTTTTCTTTTGTCGGTATAAATGGCCAATTCTTATAGGAGGTGCCAAAATGAACAAAGCGATCGAAACAAAAAAAGTGCAAGTTCAAGACATTGCAGAAAAGTTTAAAGCTGCTGCTTCAGTAGTAGTAGTTGACTATCGTGGTTTAAATGTTGCGCAAGTAACTGAACTACGTAAACAACTTCGTGAAGCTGGTGTGGAATTCAAAGTTTACAAAAACTCTCTTACACGCCGTGCTACTGAAATTGTTGGTGTGGATGGAATCAACGAACACCTTGTTGGACCAAACGCAGTAGCATTTTCAAACGAAGATGTAGTTGCTCCTGCAAAAATCATTAATGATTTTGCTAAAAAGAACGAACAACTTGAAATTAAAGCTGGTATCATCGAAGGTACTGTAGCATCTGCTGAAGACGTGAAAGCATTAGCAGAACTTCCATCACGCGAAGGTCTTCTATCTATGCTTCTATCAGTACTTCAAGCTCCAATGCGCAACTTCGCGCTTGCAACAAAAGCTGTTGCAGAACAAAAAGAAGAACAAGGCGCATAATTTATTACGCGACCTAACAATTAAAAAAGGGCAAATAGCCTAAAATATCCATTATAGGAGGAAAATAAAATGAATAAAGACGCAATCTTAGAAGCTATCAAAGAAATGACAGTTCTTGAATTAAACGACTTAGTAAAAGCAATCGAAGAAGAATTTGGTGTAACTGCTGCTGCTCCAGTAGCAATGGTTGCAGGTGGCGGTGCTGCTGCAGCTGAAGAGCAAACTGAATTTGATGTAATCCTTGCTTCTGCAGGAGATCAAAAAATTAAAGTAATCAAAGTTGTTCGTGAAATCACTGGACTTGGCTTAAAAGAAGCTAAAGAAGTAGTAGATAACGCACCAAAAGCACTTAAAGAAGGCGTATCTAAAGAAGACGCTGAAGCTATTAAAGCTCAACTTGAAGAAGTTGGCGCTAACGTAGAAGTTAAGTAATTTTTGTACAGTTCGAAGAAAAAAGCTCGTCAGTTAACGACGGGCTTTTCTTCGTATGTATTATGGAGGGTTATTCGGTGTCTGATCACTATTACTCTAGAAAACCTCAAACGGAAAGTAAGCCACGTCACTGGAATTTTACTTTGCTTGGAAATGACTTTCGATTTGAAACAGATGCTGGTGTCTTTAGTAAGAGCGAAGTAGATTTTGGCTCCCGTGTATTAATCGATGCTTTTGAAACACCTGAACTAGAAGGAGATTTTTTAGATATAGGTTGTGGATACGGTCCGATTGGTCTGTCTATTGCGAAAGCAAATGAAGGAAGAACAGTTCATTTAGTAGATGTTAACACACGTGCTATCCAACTTGCAGAAAAAAATGCTGCTGCTAACGGGATACAAAATGTACGAATCTATGAAAGTGATGGGTTGTCAGCGGTTCAGACTGCAAACTTTGCGGCTATATTAACTAATCCACCGATTCGCGCTGGAAAAGAAACTATTTTTCGTTTTTACAAGGAATCTCATGAAAATTTGGTTTCAAAGGGAGAATTGTGGGTTGTGATTCAAAAGAAACAAGGGGCACCATCTACTTTTGGCTATTTAGAAGAGATTTTTGGTCAAGTGGAAATAGTAGAAAAAGTAAAAGGTTACTGGATTTTAAAAGCTACAAAAGATTGACTTGACAAAATCGCTATGATATTATAATAAAATGCAAAAATATTATTTTGAGGACGTATGCCTTTTTGAATAAAGGTAATAAATAAGGGTATACTGGCCGAAAGAAAAGTTTCGTTATTTAAAAATGAGCTCTTATTTAGAACTCGTTTTCTTTTTGTCTTTTCGATATCATACACTAATTTGTTGATATGGGAAAGACCTATTATCGCTTTATTGAGGGGTGAATGAGTTGACAGGTCAACTAGTTCAGTACGGACAACACCGCCAACGCAGAAGTTTTGCGCGTATTAGTGAGGTGCTTGAACTTCCGAATCTAATCGAAATTCAAACGGCATCTTACGAATGGTTCCTTGAAGAAGGTTTACGTGAAATGTTTAAAGATATTTCACCAATCGAGGACTTTACAGGCAATCTATCACTTGAATTTGTCGACTATAGTTTAAATGAACCGAAATATTCCGTCGACGAATCAAAAGAACGTGACGCAACATACGCTGCACCATTACGCGTAAAAGTACGTCTCCACAACAAAGAAACGGACGAAGTGAAAGAACAAGATGTATTCATGGGTGATTTCCCACTGATGACAGAAACAGGTACTTTCGTAATCAATGGTGCTGAGCGCGTTATCGTATCTCAGTTAGTCCGTTCACCAAGTGTTTACTTCCATGACAAAACAGACAAAAATGGTAAAAAAGGCTTTGGAGCTACAGTTATTCCAAACCGTGGTGCGTGGCTAGAATATGAAATAGACGCTAAAGATGTCGTATACGTTCGAATCGATCGTACTCGTAAATTACCGGTTACTGTTTTACTTCGCGCATTAGGCTTTGGATCAGATCAAGAAATCATTGATCTAATTGGTGATAATGAATACTTACGTAATACGCTTGAAAAAGATAACACTGAAACGTCTGAAAAAGCGTTACTTGAAATCTATGAGCGTCTACGTCCAGGTGAACCACCGACAGTTGAAAGTGCAAAGAGCTTACTATATTCGCGCTTTTTTGACCCAAAACGCTATGATTTAGCTAATGTAGGTCGCTACAAAATGAACAAAAAATTGCATATAAAGAATCGTTTATTTAACCAAACGATAGCAGAAACGCTAGTGGATCCTGAAACAGGTGAGATTTTAGTTGAAGCAGGTACTCTTATCGATCGACGAGTATTAGATCGACTAATTCCTCATTTAGAGAATGGAATAGGTTTTAAAACATTGTCACAAGTTGGTGGTGTATTAGAAGATGATATTACCATTCAGTCCATTAAAATTTATGCACCTAATGAAGAAGAGCAAAAAGAAATTAATGTAATTAGCAATGCGTATGTGGAAACAGAAGTTAAAAACATTACGCCTGCTGATATTGTTTCTTCTGTTGGATATTTCTTCAACCTTTTATATAACGTCGGAAACACAGATGATATAGACCATCTAGGAAACCGTCGTTTACGTTCAGTAGGAGAGTTATTACAAAACCAATTCCGTATTGGTCTTTCTCGTATGGAACGTGTAGTTCGTGAAAGAATGTCTATTAACGATACACAATCAATTGTTCCACAACAATTGATCAATATTCGTCCGGTTATTGCATCTATTAAAGAATTCTTTGGTAGTTCACAATTATCTCAGTTCATGGACCAAACAAACCCTCTTGCAGAACTTACGCACAAACGTCGTTTGTCAGCTTTAGGACCTGGTGGTTTAACACGAGAACGTGCTGGTTTCGAAGTACGTGACGTTCATTACTCACACTATGGTCGTATGTGTCCGATTGAAACGCCTGAGGGACCGAATATTGGGCTTATTAACTCACTTTCAAGCTTTGCAAAAGTAAATAAATTTGGATTTATTGAAACTCCATACCGACGTGTTGATCCTGAAACAGGTTTAGTCACTTCACGCATCGATTATTTAACTGCTGATGAAGAGGATAACTATGTAGTAGCACAAGCAAACTCTCCATTATCAGATGAAGGTGCATTCTTAAAAGAAGAAGTGGTAGGTCGTTTCCGTGGAGATAACACCGTATTTAGAAAAGAACAAATTGATTACATGGACGTTTCTCCAAAACAAGTAGTTTCTGCTGCAACGGCATGTATTCCTTTCCTAGAAAACGATGACTCGAACCGTGCCCTAATGGGAGCAAACATGCAACGTCAAGCAGTTCCTTTATTAAATCCAGAAGCTCCATTTGTTGGAACAGGTATGGAACATGTGAATGCACGTGATTCTGGTGCTGCTGTAATTGCGAAGTATCACGGAATCGTAGAACATGTTGAAGCAAAAGAAATTAGAGTTCGTCGCATTGAAGTAGTCGATGGAAATGAAGTAAAAGGCGATTTAACTTCTTACAAAGTACACAAGTTTGAACGTTCTAATCATGGTACATCTATTAATCAACGTCCAATTGTGAAAGTTGGAGATCGTGTAAAACCTCTTGATATTCTTGCGGATGGTCCTTCTATGGAACAAGGTGAATTAGCACTAGGTCGTAACGTACTAGTTGCCTTTATGACATGGGATGGGTACAACTACGAGGATGCTGTAATTATGAGTGAGCGTTTAGTGAAGGATGATGTATACACTTCTGTGCATATTGAAGAGTATGAATCAGAGTCACGTGACACAAAACTTGGACCAGAGGAAATTACAAGAGATATTCCGAACGTTGGGGAAGATGCATTACGTAACTTAGACGACCGTGGAATTATCCGTGTCGGTGCAGAAGTTCGTGATGGAGATATCCTAGTTGGGAAAGTAACACCAAAAGGGGTTACAGAACTAACTGCTGAAGAACGTTTGCTTCACGCTATTTTCGGTGAAAAAGCTCGTGAAGTTCGTGATACGTCTTTACGTGTACCTCATGGTGCAGGTGGGATTGTATTAGATGTAAAAGTATTTAATCGTGAAGATGGCGACGAGTTATCTCCAGGCGTTAACCAATTAGTCCGTGCTTATATCGTTCAAAAACGAAAAATCTCTGTAGGAGATAAAATGGCCGGACGTCATGGTAACAAAGGGGTTATCTCACGTATCCTTCCGGAAGAAGATATGCCATTCCTTCCAGACGGCACACCAGTTGATATCATGTTAAATCCACTTGGTGTACCTTCTCGTATGAATATTGGGCAAGTACTAGAGCTTCACTTAGGTATGGCTTCTAGACTTCTAGGTGTTCATATGGCATCACCGGTATTCGATGGTGCAAACGAAGAAGATGTTTGGAATACAATGGAAGAAGCAGGACTTAACCGTGATGGTAAAACGATTCTTTATGACGGTCGTTCGGGTGAACCGTTTGATAACCGCGTTTCAGTTGGGGTTATGTATATGATTAAACTTGCCCACATGGTTGATGATAAGTTACATGCTCGTTCTACTGGACCTTATTCACTTGTTACGCAACAGCCTCTTGGAGGGAAAGCGCAATTTGGTGGACAACGTTTCGGAGAGATGGAAGTATGGGCACTTGAAGCATATGGTGCTGCTTATACATTACAAGAAATTTTAACAGTTAAATCCGATGATGTTGTGGGTCGTGTAAAAACGTACGAAGCAATCGTTAAGGGTGAAAGTGTACCAGAACCAGGTGTTCCTGAATCATTCAAAGTATTGATCAAAGAATTACAAAGTCTAGGTATGGATGTTAAAATGCTTACAATTGACGAAGAAGAAATTGAACTTCGTGATCTAGATGAAGATGATGATATTCCAGCAGCTGATGCACTTGGAATTTTGCCACAAGCGAATGAAGAGGAACCAGTAGGAATAGTGGAATAAGAAGTAAAGAGAAATCGGACAGGTGATCCCTGTCCGTATTTCCGTATAAAATTGCATGATGCAGAGCTACTTGGAAAGTCTTTTAAAAGACACAAGACTAAAGGGAGGTAGGCTCCTTGATAGATGTTAATAATTTTGAGTATATGAAAATTGGTTTAGCTTCACCTGATAAAATCCGTTCTTGGTCTTACGGGGAAGTCAAAAAACCTGAAACAATTAACTACCGAACACTAAAGCCTGAAAAAGATGGTTTATTCTGTGAACGTATTTTTGGTCCAACAAAAGACTGGGAATGTCACTGTGGTAAATACAAACGAGTTCGTTACAAAGGTGTAGTATGTGATCGATGTGGAGTTGAAGTAACACGTGCAAAAGTACGTCGTGAACGTATGGGCCATATCGAATTAGCAGCACCAGTTTCACATATTTGGTATTTTAAAGGTATTCCAAGTCGTATGGGTCTAATTTTGGATATGTCTCCAAGATCTCTTGAAGAAGTAATTTATTTTGCTTCTTATGTAGTAATTGAACCAGCTGATACACCACTTGAAAAGAAACAATTACTTTCTGAAAAAGAATATCGTGCATACCGTGATAAGTTTGGTACAAAGTTCCAAGCTGCTATGGGTGCCGAAGCGATTAAACGTCTACTTCAAGAACTTGATTTAGAGAGTGAAACAGAAAGTTTGAAAGAAGAGTTAAAAACTGCACAAGGTCAACGTCGTACACGTGCTATTAAACGATTAGAAGTAGTAGAATCTTTCCGTAATTCAGGAAACAAACCAGATTGGATGATCTTAGATGTTCTTCCGGTAATTCCTCCAGAACTGCGACCAATGGTTCAATTAGATGGTGGACGATTTGCTACATCTGACTTAAACGATTTATATCGTCGTGTTATAAACCGTAATAATCGTCTTAAACGTTTACTAGATTTAGGTGCACCAAGTATTATCGTACAAAATGAAAAGCGTATGTTGCAAGAAGCGGTAGATGCTTTGATAGATAATGGTCGTCGTGGTCGCCCTGTTACAGGTCCTGGTAACCGTCCATTGAAATCACTTTCTCATATGCTAAAAGGAAAACAAGGTCGTTTCCGTCAAAACTTACTTGGTAAACGTGTAGACTATTCTGGTCGTTCCGTTATCGTAGTAGGTCCAAACTTAAAAATGTATCAATGTGGTCTTCCAAAAGAGATGGCTATTGAATTATTCAAACCATTTGTAATGAAAGAATTAGTTGAACGTGGGTTAGCTCACAATATTAAGAGTGCGAAACGTAAAATCGAACGTATGCATGCTGAAGTATGGGATGTATTAGAAGATGTCATTAAGGAGCATCCGGTTTTATTAAACCGCGCACCTACTCTTCACCGTCTTGGTATTCAAGCTTTCGAACCAACATTAGTAGAAGGTCGTGCAATTCGTCTTCACCCTCTTGTATGTACAGCTTATAACGCTGACTTTGATGGTGACCAAATGGCTGTTCACGTTCCTTTATCAGCCGAAGCGCAAGCGGAAGCTCGTTTACTAATGCTTGCGGCACAAAACATTTTGAACCCGAAAGACGGAAAACCAGTTGTTACACCATCTCAAGATATGGTTTTAGGAAACTATTACTTAACACTTGAGCGTAAAGGTGCAACAGGAGAAGGTTCTACTTTCTACGGTCCAGAAGAGGTACTAATTGCTTACAACACGGGTCATGTACATTTGCATTCACGTATTGCAATTGCTGCATCATCACTTAAGAACCAAACATTTACAGAAGAACAAAACAAGATGTTATTAACAACGACTGTTGGTAAAGTAATTTTCAATGAAATACTTCCAGAGACGTTCCCTTATATTAACGAGCCAACGGACTTCAATTTACAAATTGAGACTCCTTCAAATTATTTTGTTTCTACAACTACAGATATTAAGAAACATATTGAAGCTATGGATCTTGTTCAACCATTTAAGAAAAAAATCCTTGGAAATATTATTGCAGAAGTATTTAAACGTTTCCATATTACAGAAACTTCGAAAATGCTTGACCGCATGAAAGCACTTGGATTTAAATATTCTACTAAAGCTGGTATTACAATTGGTATTTCTGATATCGTCGTACTTCCAGACAAAGGTGAAATTTTAGAAGAAACACAAGGAAAAGTAGATAAAGTTATAAAACAATTCCGCCGTGGTTTAATCACGGAAGAAGAGCGTTATGCGAGTGTAATCGGACATTGGACTAGAGCAAAAGAAGTTATTCAAGATAAACTGATGAAATCTCTTGATAATTCAAACCCTATTTTCATGATGAGTGATTCAGGTGCCCGTGGTAATGCATCTAACTTTACTCAACTTGCAGGTATGCGTGGGCTGATGGCCAACCCGGCTGGACGAATTATCGAACTTCCGATTAAATCATCATTCCGTGAAGGTTTAACAGTTCTTGAATACTTCATCTCAACTCATGGTGCTCGTAAAGGACTTGCGGATACTGCACTTAAAACTGCCGATTCAGGTTACCTAACGCGTCGTCTTGTTGATGTTGCTCAAGATGTTATTGTTAGAGAAGATGATTGCGGAACAGATCGAGGACTACTAATCGGTTCATTAATGGAAGGTACAGAAGTTATTGAAGAGTTTGGTGAACGTATTGTCGGTCGTCATACGAAGAAAACAATCTTCCATCCAACTACTAATGAATTAATTCTTGCAAAAGATGGGTTAATAACTCAAGATGTAGCTCGAATCATTGAAGAAGCTGGCATTAATGAATTAACAATCCGTTCAGCGTTTACATGTAATACAAAACATGGTGTATGTAAAAAATGTTACGGTCTAAATCTTGCAACTGGAGATACTGTTGAGGTTGGGGAAGCTGTTGGTATTATTGCAGCACAATCAATCGGAGAACCAGGTACACAGTTAACGATGCGTACATTCCATACAGGTGGAGTTGCTGGAGACGATATTACACAAGGTCTTCCACGTATCCAAGAGATATTCGAGGCTCGTAATCCAAAAGGGCAAGCTGTTATTTCAGAAATTACAGGTATAGTTACTGAAATTGATGAAATTAGAGAGGGTCAAAAAGAGATTACGATTCAAGGTAACGTAGAAACTCGTAAATACTTAGCTCCATATAATGCACGTATAAAAGTTCAAGTGAACGATACGATTCATCGTGGACAGGTATTAACGGAAGGTTCTATCGATCCAAAAGAATTATTAAAAGTAAAAGATGTTTCTACTGTTCAAGAGTATTTATTAAAAGAAGTACAAAAAGTTTATCGTATGCAAGGGGTAGAAATCGGTGATAAACACATCGAAGTAATGGTTCGTCAAATGCTTCGTAAAATTCGTGTTATTGAAGCTGGTGAAACGGAATTACTTCCAGGTTCACTGCTCGATATTCATCAATTTGCTGAAGCGAATAAAGACGCAGTATTGCAAGGTAAAATACCTGCAACTTGTCGCCCAGTAATTCTTGGTATTACGAAAGCTTCACTTGAAACAGAATCATTCTTATCGGCAGCGTCATTCCAAGAAACGACTCGTGTTCTAACGGATGCAGCGATTAAAGGAAAACGTGATGAATTACTAGGATTAAAAGAGAACGTAATTATTGGTAAACTAGTTCCAGCAGGAACGGGTATGCAACGTTATCGTCAAATTCAAATTACTAGTAATAAAGCAGATAAAGGAAAAGAAGCGGTAAGCGCTGAATAAAAAATAAATATTAGGGAGAAATCTTATTGAAGTTCTCCCTAATATTTTTATTATTAGTGTTGACAGTCTTTTCTAAGAGTGATAATATATTTAAGGTTGATAGTTATCTGACTTGTAGCTTTGGAGGATATGAAAATGTCTTATGAAAAAGTGAAACAAGCAAAAAAAACAATCATAGGTACAAAGCAAGCAGTAAAAGCAATGAAAAAAGGGCTTGTCAAAGAAGTTTATATTGCACTTGATGTAGAGGAAAGAATTATTGAACTAGCGCGATCAACAGCACAAGAAAACAATGTTCTTATTTACTACGTAGAGTCTAAAATAGATCTTGGTAAAGCTTGTGGAATGCGCTTAGGTGCTTCAGTAGTAGCTCTTACTGTGTAACAGTTTTTGTGTAAAACACAAAAACTTTGTTTTTACCCAAAAAATGAACCACCTGGATGTGTGGTATTAAAAAGAACAAATGAAGGGAGGAATAATCGATGCCTACAATTAACCAATTGGTCCGTAAGCCTCGTCAATCCAAAATCACGAACTCAAAGTCTCCAGCATTAGGAAAAGGCTATAACAGCTTTAAAAAATCAGCTACAAATCTTAACTCGCCACAAAAGCGTGGGGTTTGTACTCGTGTTGGTACTATGACGCCGAAGAAACCTAACTCAGCACTTCGTAAATATGCGCGTGTACGTTTAACAAATACGTTAGAGGTTACTGCTTATATTCCAGGAGAAGGTCACAACCTACAAGAACATAGTGTTGTACTTATCCGCGGAGGAAAAGTAAAAGACTTACCAGGGGTACGTTACCATATCGTACGTGGTGCTCTTGATACAGCTGGTGTTACTGGTCGTATGCAAAGCCGTTCTCTATACGGTGCAAAACGCCCGAAAGTAAAAAAATAATTACTAAATAAATAACAATCAGACATTCGTCGAAAGGAGGAAAACACATGCCTCGTAAAGGTCCTGTTTCCAAACGTGACGTGTTACCAGATCCAATTTATAATTCGAAACTAGTAACTCGTTTAGTCAATAAAATGATGGTAGATGGTAAAAGAGGTACTTCTCAAAAAATTCTATACGGAGCGTTCGAACTTGTAAAAGAACGTTCTGGTAAAGATGCTTTAGAAGTATTTGAAGCTGCATTAAACAACGTAATGCCAGTTCTTGAAGTACGTGCTCGTCGTGTTGGTGGTGCAAACTATCAAGTACCGGTAGAAGTACGTCCAGATCGTCGCTCAACTCTAGGTCTTCGTTACCTAGTAAACTATTCACGTCTTCGTGGAGAGAAAACGATGGAAGAACGTTTAGCTAACGAAATTCTTGATGCATCTAACAACACAGGTGCTTCAGTTAAGAAACGTGAAGATATGCACAAAATGGCGGAAGCTAACAAAGCGTTCGCACACTATCGTTGGTAGGATTTATCTTAAAATCATACTCTAATCCGAAATTGAAAGGAGAAATACAATATGGCTAGAGAGTTCTCCTTAGCAAAAACACGTAATATCGGGATCATGGCTCACATAGATGCTGGTAAAACGACTACTACGGAGCGTATTCTTTATTACACTGGGAAAATCCATAAAATTGGAGAAACTCATGAAGGTGCGTCACAAATGGACTGGATGGAGCAAGAGCAAGAACGTGGTATTACAATCACTTCTGCTGCAACAACTGCTGCTTGGGATGGTCACCGTGTAAATATCATCGATACACCAGGTCACGTAGACTTCACAGTTGAAGTTGAACGTTCACTTCGTGTACTTGATGGTGCGGTTACAGTACTAGATGCACAATCTGGTGTTGAACCACAAACTGAAACAGTATGGCGTCAAGCTACAACTTATGGCGTACCACGTATTGTTTTCATTAACAAAATGGATAAAACAGGAGCAGACTTCTTATATTCTGTAGGAACACTACATGATCGTTTACAAGCTAATGCTCATCCAATTCAGTTACCAATCGGTGCTGAAGAAGATTTCCGCGGAATTATCGACTTAGTAACTATGACTGCTACTATGTATGCGAATGACCTAGGAACTGATATGGAAGAAGTGGAAATTCCAGAAGAATTTAAAGCACAAGCTGCTGAATACCGTGAAAAACTAGTTGAAGCGGTAGCAGAACTTGATGAAAATCTAATGGAAAAATATCTTGGTGGAGAAGAGATTACGAACGAGGAATTAGTTGATGGTATCCGTAAAGGTACTCTAAACGTAGAATTCTATCCAGTAGTATGTGGTACTGCATTTAAAAACAAAGGTGTTCAGAAAGTACTTGACGCTGTTGTTGCATACCTTCCATCACCACTTGATATTCCTGCTATGAAAGGAATCGACCCTGATTCTGAAGAAGAAATTGAACGTCATTCAGATGACTCAGAGCCATTCTCTGCATTAGCATTTAAAGTAATGACTGACCCATATGTTGGTAAGTTAACATTCTTCCGCGTATACTCTGGTACGTTACAAGCAGGATCGTACGTACAAAACTCTACTAAAGGTAAGCGTGAGCGCGTAGGACGTATCCTACAAATGCATGCTAACTCTCGTGAAGAGATTTCAGAAGTACATGCTGGGGATATCGCTGCAGCTGTAGGTTTAAAAGATACAACTACTGGTGATACACTGTGTGATGAAAAGGCTTTAGTAATTCTAGAGTCTATGGAATTCCCAGAACCAGTTATTTCACTATCTGTTGAACCGAAAACAAAAGCGGACCAAGATAAAATGGGCCAAGCTTTACAAAAACTTTCAGAAGAAGATCCAACATTCCGCGTTCATACTGACCAAGAAACTGGTCAAGTAATCATCGCAGGTATGGGTGAACTTCACCTTGATATTTTAGTTGACCGTATGCGTCGCGAGTTCAAAGTAGAAGCTAACGTAGGTGCTCCACAAGTATCTTACCGTGAAACTTTCCGTAGCTCTGCAAAAGTAGAAGGTAAATTTGTACGTCAGTCTGGTGGACGTGGTCAATTCGGACACGTTTGGATTGAATTCTCTCCAAACGAAGAAGGAAAAGGCTTTGAATTTGAAAATGCTGTTGTCGGTGGGGTAGTTCCACGTGAATACGTTCCAGCTGTTGAGGCAGGTCTTCGTGACTCACTTAACAATGGTGTACTTGCTGGATATCCACTAATCGATATTAAAGCTAAACT
Source organism: Psychrobacillus syltrankelensis (assembly GCF_055454035.1). Taxonomy (NCBI): domain Bacteria; kingdom Bacillati; phylum Bacillota; class Bacilli; order Caryophanales; family Bacillaceae; genus Psychrobacillus; species Psychrobacillus syltrankelensis. The sequence goes on from NZ_CM144227.1 coordinate 2,743,548, forward strand.
ATATGACGGATCTTATCATGATGTTGACTCGAATGAAATGGCGTTTAAGATTGCTGCATCAATGGCACTTAAAAATGCTGTATCTAAAGTAAATCCAGTAATTCTTGAGCCACTTATGAAAGTAGAAGTTGTTATTCCTGAAGAATATTTAGGAGACATCATGGGAGACATTACGTCTCGCCGTGGACGCGTTGAAGGTATGGAAGCTCGTGGTAACGCACAAGTAGTTCGTGCAATGGTACCACTTGCTGAAATGTTCGGATATGCAACGTCTTTACGTTCTAATACGCAAGGACGCGGAGTATTCTCTATGGTATTTGATCACTATGAAGATGTTCCAAAATCAATTTCTGAAGAAATTATTAAAAAAAATAAAGGTGAATAATTGAATTTTCACCAATATTAAAGTATAACTAATCTATAGCGTATAAAAGTTAGAGGGACGTACGCCCTCTACCTTTTATCATAAAAAAACAAACAATTACTGAGGAGGCAATCTCTAATGGCTAAAGAAAAATTTGACCGTTCAAAAACACATGCTAACATTGGTACAATCGGACACGTTGACCATGGTAAAACAACTTTAACTGCTGCTATCGCAACAGTTCTTTCTAAAAAAATGGGTGGGGTAGCTAAATCATATGCTGACATCGACAACGCACCTGAAGAAAAAGAACGCGGTATCACAATCAATACTTCACACGTTGAGTATGAAACTGAAACTCGTCACTACGCTCACGTAGACTGCCCTGGACATGCTGACTATGTTAAAAACATGATCACTGGTGCAGCACAAATGGACGGCGGTATCTTAGTAGTATCTGCTGCTGATGGTCCAATGCCACAAACTCGTGAACATATCCTTCTTTCTCGTCAAGTAGGTGTTCCATACCTAGTTGTATTCATGAACAAATGTGATATGGTTGATGACGAAGAACTTCTTGAATTAGTTGAAATGGAAATTCGTGACCTTCTTACTGAATACAATTTCCCAGGCGACGATATTCCAGTAATTAAAGGTTCTGCTCTTAAAGCTCTTGAAGGAGAGCCAGAATGGGAAGAAAAAGTTGTTGAATTAATGGACGCTGTAGATAGCTATATCCCAACTCCAGAACGTCAAACTGACAAACCATTCATGATGCCAGTTGAGGATGTATTCTCAATCACTGGTCGTGGTACGGTTGCTACTGGACGCGTTGAACGTGGACAAGTTAAAATCGGAGATGTTGTAGACATCATCGGTATCGTTGAAGAACCAAAATCAACTACTGTTACAGGTGTTGAAATGTTCCGTAAACTTCTTGATTATGCAGAAGCTGGTGACAACATTGGTGCTCTTCTTCGTGGAGTATCTCGTGAAGAAATCCAACGTGGACAAGTATTGGCTAAACCAGGCACAATCACTCCACACACAGATTTTAAAGCAGAAGTTTATGTTCTTTCAAAAGAAGAGGGTGGACGTCATACTCCATTCTTCTCAAACTACCGTCCTCAGTTCTACTTCCGTACAACTGACGTAACAGGTGTTTGTAACTTACCAGAAGGCGTAGAAATGGTTATGCCTGGAGACAACATCGAAATGACTGTTTCTCTAATCTCTCCAATCGCTCTTGAAGAAGGTACTAAATTCTCTATCCGTGAGGGTGGACGTACTGTAGGCGCTGGTGTAGTAGCTACAATTACTAAATAATTTATAAATTACAAGTTAAAATCCATCTCGTGACGACGAGATGGATTTTTTTTGCGTGAAATTAGTGTAAACTAGTGGTGAGAGGTGAGCCTAATGAATGCGAAAATTTTACTGATCGAAGACGATCAATCAATTTTTGATATGTTACAAGAGAGGTTTGTTCAATGGTCATTCGATGTAATCAGACCAGTAGACTTTCAAAACATAATAGCTACATTTATAGAGGAGAAACCACAATTAGTTATTATAGATATACAATTACCTGCATTTGATGGTTTTCATTGGTGTAGAGAGATTCGCCATCTCTCAAGAGTCCCTATTATTTTCTTGTCTTCACGAGATCATCCTATGGATATGATTATGGCAATGCAAATGGGTGCAGATGATTTTGTTCAAAAACCGTTTCATTTAGATGTATTGATTGCAAAAGTTCAAGCAATACTGCGTCGATCATATGATTATCATAGCGAGAATTTGGATATTAGTAACTGGAATGGTGCGGTAATTGATTTTGCTAAAGGTGAAATAACCTTCTTGGAAAAAACAAATGAGCTGACAAAAAATGAGCTTTTTATATTGCGAATTCTCATCCAATCTGTAAATACTATCGTTTCTCGTGATGAATTAATGAGAAAACTTTGGGACGATGAACGATTTGTAAATGATAATACATTATCCGTAAATGTAAATAGACTTCGGTTAAAATTAGAAGAGATAGGCTTAAATAATTTAATTGTCACCAAAAAGGGATTGGGTTATATGGCGATTACAAAGGAGTAGAATCATTTGTTCTTAGCATATATCAAAGAAAGAAAAGCGTGGCTACTATTTTTCTTAAGTGTACAGATTTGGATGAATATTATATTAACTTTAGATATTGCTTTTCTAAATGTATCTATCATCTACATTAATGTTATAAACATTTTAGCCTTTTTAATATTTTTTGTTTGGAGATATAGGAAAGAAACAACGTATGTAAAGGCGTTAGAAGAAAATTTGTATAATGAAATTACACTAGATAGTTTACGTACTGCTTTCCCAGAAGGACAATCTAGTTTTGAGAAAAAGATAACAACTGTTATTGATGAACTGATACTAGTAGCTGATGAGAAAATGAATCAAATTAAGGTAGAGCATCTAGAAGAAAACGATCACACATTATCATGGATTCATGAAGTTAAGACACCACTAACGAGTATGCAGCTCATGATTGGTACAATAAATGATTCCGAGATGAGAAAAAGGCTTGAAATTGAGTGGTTAAGAATTTACTTACTATTAGATCAGCAGCTCCACCATACAAGGTTGCCTTCTCTAGAAAAAGATTATATCATCGAATCGATTGGCATACAAAAAGTCATTCATTCGGAAATAAAGGAGTTACAGGCGTGGTGTATGCAAAATGGAATTGGTTTCGAGATTGAGCTTTCAGATGAAGAAGTGTTAACAGATCAAAAGTGGTTATCATTCATTATTCGTCAGATTTTAACGAATGCAGTGAAGTATAGTGATAAAGGCAGTGAAATTAATATTTATACACGAAAAGATAATTCAGATCATACTTTACTTTATATACAAGACTATGGAAATGGGATCACACTAGCTGACTTGCCGCGTATATTTGATAAGTCCTTTACTGGAAAAACAGGGAGAGGAACGACCGCCTCTACTGGTATGGGCCTATATTTAGCTAGGAATGCTGCAGAAAAACTAGGAATTGAAATTGCGGTAGATTCTAATATTAATAGTGGTTCTATTTTTTCACTTAGATTTCCCTTAAAAAATGAAATGACGAAAATAGCTGGTAGGTGACAAAATCGTCATCTACTTTATTTTTTTGTCATGTAAATCAAACGATTAACAGACTAAAAAGCCGTACAATGAAGTTAATAATATGTAGGAGGAAGATACATGATTATTTTAAGCGGTCGTAAAATAAAAAAAGTATATGGTAAAAAGTCAACAGCGCAAGAAGTACTAAAAGGAATCAATATGGAAGTGCAAGAAGGAGAGTTCGTAGGAATAATGGGACCATCGGGATCAGGAAAAACTACATTATTAAACGTACTTGCCTCTATAGACAAAGTAACAGAAGGTATTATTGAAATAAGTGGAAATAGTTTAAGTAAGATGAAAGAACGAGAGTTATCAAATTTTCGTAGAGAGCAACTAGGGTTCATTTTTCAAGATTATAATTTACTGGACACTTTAACGGTAAAAGAAAATATACTATTACCGCTTTCTATTAGTAAAGTCCCAAGAAAAGAAGCAGAAGAGCGATTCAAGGAATTGACAATAACCTTGGGAATTGAAGATATCACAAATAAATATCCAAATGAAATTTCAGGAGGACAAAAGCAAAGAACGTCGGCGGCACGAGCATTGATTAGTAATCCTTCTATTGTTTTTGCAGATGAGCCAACAGGAGCGCTAGATTCAAAAGCCGCTACTGCCCTTCTAAGCAATTTAGAGAAAATTAATTATCATAAAAAAGTGACTATTATGATGGTGACACATGATGCTGTAGCAGCAAGTTTTTGTTCACGTGTGTTGTTTTTAAAAGATGGTCAACTGTATACAGAGTTGTATAAAGGAGAGAAAGATCGTACACAATTTTTCCATGAGATAATGAACATACAAGGTGTACTTGGTGGTGATGGTTATGACGCTTAGTCACCTAGTTTTCCGTAGTATGAAGAAAAACATTAAACATTATTATTTATACTTTTTTGCACTAATTTTTAGTGTAACACTTTACTTCTCTTTTGTTACTCTACAATATAACCCAAGTGTTATAGAGGTTTCGCAGGGTGTGAAAATAACTGCAGGTTTAAAAGCAGCTTCATATTTATTGTTGTTTGTTGTGGTGTTTTTTGTTTTATATGCAAATCATCTTTTCATGAAAAGAAGAAGCAAGGAGATTGGGTTATATCAGCTGATAGGTATGTCAAAAGGTCTTGTTACAAGACTGTTAGCACTTGAAAATACGATTTTATGGTTTGGTGCGATTAGTGTAGGAGTAGTCCTAGGATTTTTAACATCTCGCGTTTTCGCGATGATTTTACTTCGTATTTTAGAAAAAGAGGTTTTAGTTGACCTAATCTTTTCAATTGAGGCACTGCAAATGACGTTAGTAGTATTTCTGGCATTACTTGTCATTGTATTAATTCAAACAATGGTAAGCATTCGACGAGTTTCATTACTAACGCTATTTAATGCAACAGCAATAGCAGACACTAGAGTAAAAAAATTTAGTGGATTTCAAATGCTTCTCGGGTTCATTGGATTAGTAATGATTGGCTATGGATATTATTTATCAACGACGTTGTTTGAATTAGATACAAATAATGCCAGTATGCTTTTGTACAAAATGCTAGCTATTTTAGGGACAACAATTGGTGGAACGTATTTTGTGTTTCGATTTTCTGTTTCTTTCATAATGAATTTAATAAGAAAACAAAAAAGAGGACATTTGTCTATTAAAGATGTGCTGTCCCTATCGCCAATTATGCATCGTATGAAGTCAAATGCCATGTCTCTTACCATTATTACAGTAATATCTGCCACCGCGCTTGGTATTCTTTGTTTGTCGTATATCTCCTATTATTCTGCAGGTTCAATGGCAAAGCAGAATGTTCCGTTTGACTTTATTTTGATGAATGACCAGGGACAAGCATTTTTAAATGAATTAAATAAGCAGGAAATTAGTTATTCGCAAACAAATATTGATTTATTGGATGTAGATGTTAACATCAATGATTTATTTACTAACGATATACCTGCTGGAATTAGTATGATGACAAATGGCCCCCTTCCAATTGTGAAGCTGAGTGATACGCAAAAGATGATGCCTGAGCTTTCATTAGAAGAAGGAGAAGGCTATGTGACTGGTTATAGTAATATGATGTCAGAAATAGTGAAACTAGAAAAAAATAAGCCGGTGCAACTAGCAACCTCCAATGGAGAAGTAGTACTTAAAATAAAGGAAATTACAGCAGACTCTTTACTTGTATACTATCTTACTGGCGGTGGCATGGCCATTGTAGTTACTGACGAACTATTTAATAAGCTTTCAGCAGATAGTATGATAAAACAAAAGACTTTTTGGAATAAACAAGTGGGGATTGATTTAGAAGATCGCTCGCAACTAAAAGAAGTTCAATTAATATATGAAGAAGCAACTAATGCTGGTCATTTTGAAGGGATAAATGATAATGGTGAAAGAAGACTAGTGAACTTAGATTCCCAAGAGGCATATAGATTATCTACATTAGAAATGATGGGATTAGTTATATTTGTTACAGGATTCCTTGGTTTAGCCTTCTTAATAACAACAGGAAGTATTTTATATTTTAAACAAATGAGCGAAGCTGACGAGGAGAGGACTTCATATACAGTTCTTCGAAAAATAGGTTTTACAACGAACGAGTTAATGAAAGGCATCTATATAAAGCAACTTTTTAACTTCGGAGTACCATTAATTATTGGTTTAGCACATAGTTATTTTGCTGTAAAATCAGGCTGGATGTTATTTGGAACGGAACTGACTGCGCCATTGTTAATCACTATGAGTATTTACGTTATTCTATATTCAATATTTGCATTCTTAGCTGTTGGATATTATAGAAAAATAGTAAGCCAATCACTATAGAAGATTTTGCAGATATATTTAACTAAGCCCTTTTTGTTTAAGCAAAGGGGCTTTTTATATTGACAGATTGGCAAAAAACTATTAAACTTTCTTACGTTAGTAATCTAGTGTGTGAAAGTGAGATGTTTTTATGAATGCTGTTATTGTGGCAGTTGTTATAATGTTAGTATTGAGTTTATTACGTATAAACGTTGTATTCTCATTGATTATAGGTGCTCTTGTAGGTGGTCTGACGGCCGGCTTATCGATTGCAGAGACGATAGATGCATTTACAGGGGGGTTAGGTGCAGGAGCGACAATAGCATTAAGTTATGGGCTATTAGGAGGCTTTGCAATTGCGATTTCAAGAACAGGAATACCTGATTTATTAGTCGTTGCTATTCTAAAGCTCGTGAAAAGAGGAGACGATTCCCAAAACAAGGGGTTAGCGAAAGTATTAGTTTTCTTACTGCTGTTACTGATGGCTGTTTTTTCCCAAAATCTAATTCCAATCCATATCGCCTTTATACCTTTGTTAGTGCCGCCAATTCTAAAAATATTAAATATGTTACAAGTGGATCGACGTTTGATAGCTTGTATTATAGCGTTTGGCTTAATTACTCCGTATATGTTTCTTCAATATGGGTTTGGAGCAATCTATCAGCAAATTTTAGCTACACAAATAGGATTATCGGGCCTTGAAGTAAAATTATCAGATATACCAAAGGCGATGGCTATACCGGCTTTAGGAATGGTATTTGGTTTAATGATGGCTTTTATATTATTTAGAAAACCTCGTAAATATAATCAAGTCAGATCGGAAGTAGATGTTGCTGAAGTTAATGTAAAAACAAGCAGTGTAATATTTACAGTGCTTGCCTTAATCGCTGCGCTATTTGTTCAAATAGAAACGGATACAATGATTGCAGGAGCTCTTGCGGGTATTACAGTTCTGTATGTAACAGGTGCCTTAAAATGGCGAGAAGCAGACCAACTATTAACAGAGGGAATGCGTATGATGGCTTTTGTAGGATTTGTCATGATTACTGCAAATGGTTTTGCTGCAGTTATTAACGCAACTGGAGATGTAGAGAATCTAGTAAATGCTTCAGCAAGTTTATTAAAAGGAAATGTGAGTTTAGCGGTTTTAATTATGTTATTCGTAGGCTTATTTGTAACTCTTGGAATTGGATCATCCTTTGCAACTATTCCAATCATTGCCGCTATTTTCGTTCCACTGGCGTTGGAACTTGGCTTAAGCCCATTAGCAATCATTGCGTTAATTGGAACAGCTGGTGCACTTGGAGATGCTGGTTCACCGGCATCGGATTCAACTCTCGGTCCAACTGCTGGGTTAAACGCAGATGGACAACATAATCATATTTGGGATACATGCGTACCTACATTTATTTGTTACAACATACCGTTAATTCTCTTTGGATGGATCGCGGTTACATATGTACTATAGTTAGGAAAAGAATGGACGCTCATTTAATTGAGCGTCTTTTTTAAAAGACAAGAAATTATATGAAATTGGTATACTAGGAATCTAGTATTCACAACGACTTGAATGCTTTCAAATAGTGACTCTCTTATGAAGGATCTCCCATATAGATAATGTCTTCCCGGATTTAGCGCTCTGGTATTCGCTTTCCGCGGGGCGAGCGACGAGCCTCGGGCCAACACGATGTTGGTCATGAAGGCGTTGCCTCAGGATGAGGCGTCTTAAGCCTTCCTTCCTATTAAACGCTTCGTGCGGGGTCTCGTCTGTCTCGCTGATCCCGCAGGAGTCTCATACCGCCGCGCTATCTCCTTAAGAGTAGTAAAGAGATAGTGATGGAATTCTATAGAACTAAAGCATTAGTTTGCACACTCCAAGATAAAAGCTATTTTGCGATTCTCGTTGCTGACTTTGCAATTGGTATTCTCTATCTTGCGAATATGTCTATAAGGATAAGGGGAACGGCAAGAATGTTGCCCATAATTTTTTTCCTAAGGTTAACATGTAATTGGTGTACCAAGCGTTCGCGCATATATTAGTTATTTGGAGAAGCGTCCGCTCGACTCCTGCGGGAAAGCGGAGTAATCGAGACCCCACAGGAGCAGAGCGACGAGGAGGCTCGATACTTCGCCCGCGGAAAGCGAGCGGACGCTTCGGAAAACAACTGAGTGGAGACCCCAGTGTTCTTATAGGACGCTTGCGCTTTTCTTATATAGAAGTAAGGCTAACAACTTAATTTAGCTTTTCATTTGAAATAATAACGAAAGTTTTGTTTACTGATAAACGGCTTAAAGAAGCTTGTTCATTAGTTAAGAGATATAATATATCAACATTTAAAAAGAATTTCATAAAAACACTTGCGAAAACTTTTTTTATTGTATATAATGTTGAATGTTGGTCTTTGACTGCGATGAAGCGAGAGGTTACCGACACACCCGGCCGCTTTGCCATGGCGAGTGTACGGAAAATTTTCGTGGAGAATGTCTAGAAAATAGGCGAAAAGGAGGGAAAATAATGGCAAAACAAAAAATTCGTATTCGTTTGAAAGCGTATGATCATAGAATCCTTGATCAATCTGCTGAGAAAATTGTGGAAACTGCTAAACGTTCAGGTGCAAGTGTATCGGGTCCGATTCCACTTCCGACTGAAAGATCTGTTTATACGATTCTTCGTGCTGTTCATAAGTATAAAGATTCTCGTGAGCAATTCGAAATGCGTACGCATAAACGTCTTATCGATATCGTTAACCCAACACCACAAACTGTTGATGCGTTAATGAAGCTTGACTTACCATCTGGCGTTGATATTGAAATCAAACTTTAATGGTAAAAATAAAAAATAACAAATTATTATAGGAGGTGTGACGGATGACCAAAGGAATCTTAGGTAGAAAAATCGGTATGACGCAAGTATTTGCTGAGAACGGTGACTTAATCCCTGTAACTGTAGTTGAAGCTTCTCCAAACGTAGTGCTTCAAAAGAAAACAGTTGAAACAGACGGTTACGAAGCAATTCAGTTAGGTTTTGAAGATAAGCGTGAAAAGCTTTCTAACAAACCAGCAAAAGGGCACGTAGCTAAAGCAAGCACTGCTCCTAAGCGCTTCATCCGCGAATTCCGCGGCTTGGATACAGCTAATTACGAAGTTGGTCAAGAAGTCAACGTTGAAAGTTTCGCAGAAGGCGATGTAATTGATGTAACAGGTGTTACTAAAGGTAAAGGTTTCCAAGGTGTTATTAAACGCCACGGACAATCTCGTGGACCAATGGCCCATGGATCTCGTTATCACCGTCGTCCGGGTTCAATGGGGCCAGTTGCTCCGAACCGCGTATTTAAACAAAAGAAATTACCTGGTCAAATGGGTGGGCACGTAGTTACAATCCAAAACTTAGAAATCGTAAGAGTGGATGCTGAACGTAACTTACTACTTATTAAAGGTAATGTTCCTGGTTCTCGTAAATCATTAGTAGTTGTAAAAACTGCTATTAAATCGAAATAATCTCTGAAGAAAGGAGGAAACAGGAATGGCAAAAGTATCTTTATTCAATCAAACAGGAGCTTCTGTTGGCGAAATCGAGTTAAACGACAAAGTTTTCGGAATTGAGCCAAACGAATCTGTTTTATTTGAAGCTATCATTGCTCAACGCGCATCACTTCGTCAAGGTAATCACAAAGTGAAAAACCGTTCTGAAGTAGCTGGTGGTGGCCGTAAACCTTGGAAACAAAAAGGAACTGGTCGTGCTCGTCAAGGTTCAATTCGCTCTCCACAATGGCGTGGTGGTGGTATTGTATTTGGTCCGACTCCACGTAGCTACAGCTATAAGTTACCAAAGAAAGTACGTCGCTTAGCTCTTCTTTCAGCTCTTTCATCTAAAGTTCATGAAGAAAGCATCGTAGTACTTGAAGGATTAGCTTTTGATGCACCAAAAACAAAAGATTTCGTGAAAGTATTAACTGGACTTTCAATCAATAAAAAAGCATTATTTGTAACTGCTGATTTAGATGAGAACGTTGCACTAGCTGCTCGTAACATCCCTGGAATCACAGTTGTGTCTGCAACAGGCATTAATGTATTAGATTTAGTTGGTCACGATAAATTAGTGATGACTAAAGCTGCAGTAGAAAAAGTAGAGGAGGTGCTTGGATAATGGAAGCACGTGATATTATTAAACGTCCGGTCATTACCGAGCGTTCTTCTGAAGTTATGGCAGATAAGAAGTACACTTTTGAAGTGGACACTCGCGCTAATAAAACACAAGTTAAATATGCAGTTGAAGAAATCTTTGGAGTAGATGTTGAAAAAGTAAACATCATGAACTACAAAGGTAAATTCAAACGTGTAGGTAAATTCGGTGGATATACAAACAAACGTCGTAAAGCGATTGTTACATTGACTACTGACAGTAAAGAAATCGAGTTATTCGAAATCTAATCCTTACAATAAGGAATTAATACTCAAGAAGGAGGGAATAAAATGGCGATTAGAAAGTATAAACCAACGACAAACGGACGTCGTAATATGACTTCATTAGATTACGCTGAAATCACAACTGACAAGCCTGAGAAATCATTACTTGCTCCTGTGAAACGTAAAGGCGGCCGTAACAATCAAGGTAAAATTACTGTTCGTCATCATGGTGGTGGACACAAACGTCAATACCGTATCATTGATTTCAAACGAAACAAAGATGGTATACCAGGACGTGTTGCTACTATTGAATATGATCCAAACCGCTCTGCGAATATCGCATTGATCAATTATGCTGATGGGGAAAAACGTTATATCCTAGCTCCTAAAGGCTTAGAAGTTGGAATGACAATCGTGTCAGGTCCAGAAGCTGATATTAAAGTTGGAAACGCACTTCCATTACAAAACATCCCAATGGGTACTACTATCCATAACATCGAAATGAAACCTGGTAAAGGTGGTCAGTTAGTACGTTCTGCTGGTACATCTGCTCAATTACTTGGTAAAGAAGGTAAATACGTAATCGTACGTTTACAATCTGGTGAAGTTCGTTTAATCCTAGGTGTTTGCCGCGCAACTGTTGGCGAAGTAGGAAATGAACAACACGAACTTGTAAACATTGGTAAAGCTGGTCGTAATCGTTGGTTAGGTAAACGCCCAACTGTACGTGGATCTGTAATGAACCCTAACGATCACCCACACGGTGGTGGTGAAGGACGTACGCCAATCGGTCGTAAGTCACCTATGTCTCCATGGGGTAAACCAACTCTTGGATACAAAACTCGTAGTAAGAAAAACAAATCCGACAAACTTATCATTCGTCGTCGTAAAAAATAAAGTGGTTTTACTACGGTTCAAAGAACGAACCGTGGTGCAATCACGGAGGGAGGTTCCAGCATGGGTCGTAGCTTGAAAAAAGGACCTTTTGCAGACGATCATTTATTAAAAAAGGTCGATGCTCAAAAGGACTCTGAGAAAAAACAAGTGATTAAGACTTGGTCTCGCCGTTCTACTATTTTCCCTACTTTTATCGGATTAACTATCGCGGTATATGACGGACGCAAACATGTTCCTGTATACGTGACTGAAGATATGGTAGGTCATAAACTAGGCGAGTTTGCACCAACACGCGCTTATAAAAGTCATGGTGCAGATGATAAGAAAACAAGACGCTAATTTGAGAGGAGGTCATTCAAATGTCACAAGCAAAAGCTATTGCTAAAACAGTGCGCATTGCTCCTCGTAAAGTAAGATTAGTCGTAGATTTAATCAGAGGTAAGCAAGTCGGTGAAGCAGTTGCAATTTTACAACTAACTCCTAAAGCAGCATCACCTGTTGTTGAGAAAGTATTAAAATCTGCTATTGCAAACGCTGAGCACAATTATGATTTAGATATTAACAATCTTGTTGTTTCCGAAGTCTTTGTTGATGAAGGTCCAACATTAAAACGATTCCGTCCACGTGCAATGGGGCGTGCAAGTGCTATAAACAAACGTACTAGCCACATTACAGTAGTGGTATCTGAGAAGAAGGAGGGATAATCCGTGGGTCAAAAAGTACATCCAATAGGATTACGAGTAGGTATTATTCGTGACTGGGAGTCAAAATGGTACGCTGGTAAAGACTATGCAACTCTACTTCACGAAGACTTAAAAATTCGTAAGCACATTGAAACTCGTTTAAAAGACGCTTCAGTTTCTACAGTAGAAATTGAACGTGCAGCGAAACGTGTAAACATTACAATTCACACTGCGAAACCAGGTATGGTAATTGGTAAAGGTGGTACAGAAGTTGAAGCACTTCGTAAACACTTGAACGATACTACTGGCAAGCGTGTACACATCAACATCGTAGAAATTAAAAGAGCAGACTTAGATGCTAAATTAGTAGCAGAAAGTATCGCACGCCAATTAGAAGGCCGCGTATCTTTCCGTCGTGCTCAAAAACAAGCAATTCAACGCACAATGCGTGCAGGCGCTAAAGGTATTAAAACTCAAGTATCTGGACGTCTTGGCGGCGCTGACATTGCTCGTGCTGAACACTATAGTGAAGGTACTGTACCACTTCATACATTACGTGCTGACATTGATTATGCACATGCTGAAGCTGACACAACTTATGGTAAGCTAGGCGTTAAAGTATGGATTTATCGTGGTGAAGTCCTTCCAGTGAAGAAGAACTCTGAGGAAGGAGGCAAATAATATGTTAATGCCTAAACGCGTTAAATACCGTCGTGAACACCGTGGAAAGATGCGTGGTGAAGCTAAAGGCGGGAAAGAAATAGCATTTGGTGAATTTGGTCTACAAGCTACAGAAGCTAGCTGGATCACAAGCCGTCAAATCGAATCAGCTCGTATTGCAATGACACGTTACATGAAACGTGGCGGTAAAGTATGGATTAAAATATTCCCACATAAACCTTACACGAAAAAGCCTCTAGAGGTTCGTATGGGTTCCGGTAAAGGTGCTCCTGAAGGTTGGGTAGCTGTTGTTAAACCAGGAAAAATTATGTTTGAAATTGCTGGTGTATCTGAAGAGATCGCTCGTGAAGCGTTACGCTTAGCATCACATAAGCTTCCTATTAAATGTAAAATAGTTAAACGTCAAGAAATTGGTGGTGAATCTAATGAAAGCTAATGACATCCGTGAACTTACTACTGCAGAAATAGAACAAAAGGTAAAATCACTGAAAGAAGAGCTTTTCAACCTTCGCTTCCAATTGGCGACTGGTCAATTAGAAAACACAGCTCGCATTCGTGAAGTACGTAAAGCGATTGCGCGTATGAAAACTGTGGTTCGCGAAAGAGAAATCAGTGCAAACAACTGATAAAGGAGGTTTTCAGGCATGACTGAGCGTAATCAACGCAAAGTATACACTGGCCGTGTAGTTTCTGACAAAATGGATAAAACAATCACTGTTTTAGTTGAAACGCATAAAAAACATAAATTATACGGTAAACGTGTTAAATATTCTAAGAAATTTAAGGCACATGATGAGCAAAACGAAGCGCAAATCGGCGATATCGTTCGCATCATGGAAACTCGTCCGCTATCAGCTACAAAACGTTTCCGTCTAGTAGAAGTTGTAGAAAAAGCGGTTATTATCTAATAATAAAATTCGGAACTCAATAATTCCGAAGGGAGGTTACCTAAGTGATCCAACAAGAAACTCGTATGAAAGTTGCTGACAACTCAGGTGCACGTGAAGTTTTAACAATTAAAGTACTTGGTGGTACTGGTCGTAAAACTGCTAATATCGGCGATATCGTCGTATGTACAGTTAAGAAAGCAACACCAGGTGGCGTTGTCAAGAAAGGTGACGTCGTTAAAGCTGTAATCGTTCGCACTAAAAGCGGCGTGCGCCGTAAAGACGGAACTTATATCAAATTTGATGAGAACGCATGCGTTATTATCAAAGATGATAAAGGACCGCGTGGAACTCGTATTTTCGGACCAGTTGCTCGTGAATTACGCGATAGCAACTTTATGAAAATCGTATCTTTAGCTCCAGAAGTTCTTTAATTTACATGAAAGTGCCAATCAAGGAGGTGCGACAGAATGCATGTTAAAAAAGGCGACAAAGTTAAGGTAATCTCAGGTAAAGACAAAGGGAAAACAGGTGTTATCCTTTCTGCTTTTCCTAAGAAAGACCGCGTGTTAGTTGAAGGTGTAAACATCGTCAAAAAACATATGAAGCCAAACCAAGCTAATCAGCAAGGCGGAATTGTGAGCCAAGAGGCTGCAATTCACGTTTCGAACGTTATGTTAATCGACCCAAAAACTGGCGAGCCGACTCGCGTAGGTTCTAAAGTAGAAGATGGCAAAAGAGTTCGTGTTGCTAAAAAATCTGGTGAAATTATTAAATAAGTAAAAAGAAGGGAGGTACACACATGAACCGCCTAAAAGAAAAATTTCTTAAGGAAGTTTCTCCTGCTCTAATGAGCAAGTTTGAATATAAATCAGTAATGCAAGTACCTAAAGTTGATAAAATTGTTATCAACATGGGTGTGGGTGAAGCTGTATCAAATACAAAAGCACTTGACGCTGCTGTTGAAGAGTTACAAATCATCGCTGGTCAAAAGCCTGTAGTTACTAAAGCTAAAAAATCAATCGCTGGTTTCCGTCTTCGTGAAGGAATGCCAATCGGTGCAAAGGTTACACTACGTGGAGAACGTATGTATGACTTCTTGGATAAATTAATTGCTATCTCACTACCACGTGTACGCGACTTCCGCGGTGTTTCTAAAAAAGCATTTGACGGACGTGGTAACTACACTCTTGGAGTAAAAGAGCAATTAATCTTCCCTGAAATCGATTATGATAAAGTTTCTAAAGTACGCGGTATGGACATCGTAATTGTAACAACTGCGAACTCTGACGAAGAAGCTCGTGAGTTATTAACACAATTCGGTATGCCGTTCCAAAAGTAAAATAAGGGAGGCGAAAACGTGGCTAAAAAATCAATGATCGTTAAACAACAACGTACGCCAAAGTTCCAAGTGCAAGAATACACACGCTGTGAGCGCTGTGGACGTCCGCACTCTGTATATCGTAAATTTAAGCTTTGCCGTATTTGTTTCCGTGAACTTGCATACAAGGGACAAATTCCTGGCGTTAAAAAAGCAAGCTGGTAATCCCCTAAACTGGGAAGGAGGTAAATGTAATGACAATGTCAGATCCAATTGCAGATATGCTTACACGCATTCGTAATGCTAACATGGTTCGTCACGAGAAATTAGAAGTTCCTGCTTCAAACTTGAAAAAGGAAATCGCTGAAATTTTAAAACGCGAAGGTTTCGTACGTGACGTTGAATATGTAGAAGATAGCAAACAAGGAATTATCCGTATCTTCTTAAAATATGGTCAAAACGACGAACGCGTTATTACTGGTTTGAAACGTATTTCAAAACCTGGTCTACGCGTTTACGCAAAAACAAACGAAGTGCCTAGAGTATTAAATGGTTTAGGAATTGCTTTAGTTTCTACTTCAAATGGTTTATTAACAGATAAAGAAGCTCGCGCTAAACAAGTTGGCGGAGAAATCGTAGCTTACGTTTGGTAATAATCAACAAACGAATGGAGGTGCAACAAAATGTCTCGAGTAGGTAAAAAACCAATTGAGGTTCCTGCAAACGTTACTGTGACTGTTAACGAAGACAATACAGTAGTAGTTAAAGGACCAAAAGGTGAATTAACAAGATCTTTTAACCAAGATATTAAAATTGAGCAAGAAGGTACTGTAATTACTTTAGTACGTCCTTCAGAGTCAAAAGACCACCGCACAATTCATGGAACTACACGTGCTCTATTAGCTAATATGATCACTGGTGTTTCTCAAGGATTTGAACGTGGACTTGAATTAGTTGGGGTAGGTTACCGTGCACAACTACAAGGTACTAAACTTGTACTTAATGTAGGGTACTCACATCCAGTTGAGTTCACTCCTGAAGATGGAATTGAAGTTGAAGTTCCTTCGAATACAAAAATTATCGTTCGCGGTATTAACAAAGAACGCGTTGGTGCATTAGCATCTAACATTCGTCAAGTTCGTCCACCAGAGCCTTACAAAGGTAAAGGTATTCGTTATGAAGGCGAAGTTGTACGCCGCAAAGAAGGTAAAACAGGTAAATAATGCATTTCGCATTAGAAAGGAGTGACCACTGTGATTACGAAACAAGACAAAAATCAAGTTCGTAAAAAACGTCATGCACGTGTTCGTACAAAAATCACGGGTACTACTGAACGTCCTCGTTTAAATGTATTCCGTTCTAATAAACATATTTACGCGCAACTTATCGATGACTCAAAAGGTCTAACAATCGTTAGTGCGTCTACTATGGATAAAGACTTTGATGGAACAGCTGGAAATGTTGAAGCTGCAAAATCAATTGGTGAAACAATCGCAAAACGCGCTGTTGAAAAAAACATCAAATCTGTTGTATTCGACCGTGGCGGTTACTTATATCATGGACGTGTTAAAGCATTAGCTGAAGCCGCACGTGAAAACGGCTTAGAATTTTAAGAAGAAGGAGGGACATATTTCATGCGTGGTATTGACCCAAACAAACTTGAACTTGAAGAACGCGTAGTTACGATTAACCGTGTTGCTAAAGTTGTAAAAGGTGGACGTCGTTTCCGTTTTACTGCATTAGTAGTTGTCGGTGACAAAAACGGACATGTAGGATTTGGTACTGGTAAAGCTCAAGAGGTTCCAGATGCAATCCGTAAAGCTGTTGAAGATGCGAAGAAAAACTTGATCGAAGTACCAAGAGTTGGCGGAACTACTCCTCACCAAGTCATTGGACGCTTCGGAGCTGGTTCTATTCTAGTTAAACCTGCAGCACCAGGTACAGGAGTTATCGCTGGTGGACCGGTTCGTGCGGTACTAGAATTAGCTGGTATCACTGATATTCTATCTAAATCACTTGGATCTAACACACCTATCAACATGGTTCGTGCTACAGTACAAGGACTAACTCAACTAAAACGTGCTGAGGACGTTGCTAAATTACGTGGTAAATCAGTAGAAGAACTGTTAGGATAAGGGGGGAAATTACAATGGCAACTAAATTAGAAATTACCCTTACTAAAAGCTTGATTGGTACTAAACCAAATCAACGCAAAACTGCAGAAGCTCTTGGATTACGTAAATTACACCAATCAGTTGAGCATCAAGACAATGCTGCTATCCGCGGGATGGTTGGCAAAGTAGCTCACTTGGTAACTATAAAAGAAATTTAAGGTTTAATTTAAGAATAAGGAGGTGCCACCATATGAAACTACATGAGTTAAAACCATCAGAAGGATCACGTTCTTCACGTAAGCGTATAGGACGCGGTATCGGTTCTGGTACTGGTAAAACATCAGGTAAAGGTCATAAAGGTCAAAACGCTCGTTCAGGCGGAGGGGTTCGTCCAGGATTTGAAGGCGGTCAAAACCCATTATTCCGTCGTTTACCAAAACGTGGATTTACGAACATTAACCGTAAAGAGTTTGCAATTGTGAACCTTGACACATTAAATCGTTTCGAAGAAGGCACAGAAATAACACCTGCTCTATTAATCGAAACAGGTGTTGTGAGTAGTGAAAAATCTGGTATTAAGATTCTAGGTAATGGAACTCTTGACAAGAAGTTAACTGTAAAAGCTCACAAATTCTCTGCGTCAGCTAAAGAAGCAATTGAGAACGCTGGCGGACAAACTGAGGTGGTTTAATGTTTCAGACAATCTCTAACTTTATGCGTGTGCGAGATATTCGAAATAAAATCATTTTTACTTTATTGATGTTAATTGTCTTCCGTATTGGTACATATATACCAGTACCGAATGTTGATGCAACTGTATTAAAACAAGCAGATCACTTAGGTGTGATTGGATTTTTAAATACATTCGGTGGTGGGGCATTAAAAAAATTCTCCATTCTAGCAATGGGAATTATGCCATACATCACTGCATCAATTATTGTTCAGTTATTACAAATGGATGTTGTTCCGAAGTTTACAGAGTGGTCGAAACAAGGGGAAGTCGGTAGACGTAAACTTGCACAATTCACTCGTTACTTCACCATCATCTTAGCTTTTATTCAAGCAATCGCAATGTCATATGGATTTAACCGTATGTTCAGCGGTTCTTTAATAAAAAACGAAGGCGTCATGACTTATCTTGTAATTGCAATTGTGTTAACTGCTGGTACCGCATTTCTAATGTGGTTAGGTGAGCAAATTACGGCAAAAGGTGTTGGTAATGGTATTTCTATTATTATCTTCGCCGGTATTGCCGCTGCTATTCCAAATGCAGTAAACCAAATGTATGCATCACAAATTCAGGATGCTGGAGATGCACTGTTTATCAATATAATTGTGTTAGTGTTACTTTTAGCGGCAATTATCGCTGTAACAGTTGGTGTAATTTATGTTCAACAAGCGTTGCGTAAAATACCGATTCAATACGCGAAACGTGTTGCTGGTACTGCTCAAACAGGCGCCCAACAAACACACTTACCTTTAAAAGTAAATGCTGCGGGAGTTATCCCAGTAATTTTTGCATCTGCGTTCCTTATGGCACCACAATCTATTGTTTTATTTTTTGGTCAAAATAAGGTAACTGATTTTATAACGCATGCATTAAATTACACACAACCTATTGGTATGACTTTGTATATTGCTCTAATCATTGCGTTTACTTACTTCTATGCATTCATTCAAGTGAATCCAGAGAATGTGGCAGACAATTTGAAAAAGCAAGGTGCGTATATTCCAGGGATTCGTCCAGGAATTAACACACAAAATTATTTAACTAGCGTATTATATCGGTTAACATTTGTTGGTTCAATATTCCTAGCGCTTATAGCGATTATGCCTTTATTGTTTGTCAAATTTGCGGGACTTCCACAAACGGCACAAATTGGCGGAACAAGCTTACTTATCGTGGTGGGTGTTGCACTCGAAACGATGAAACAGCTGGAATCACAATTAGTTAAACGTCATTATAAAGGCTTTATGAAATAATGTTGGTTTTTAGGAACAGAATAGTTCCTAAAAATCTACAAAATAGTCCTGGGGGGGCATTTCCGTATGAATATCGTTTTAATGGGTCTGCCAGGTGCCGGAAAAGGTACTCAAGCTGACAAAATTGTTGAGAAGTACGCAATCCCTCATATTTCTACAGGCGATATGTTTCGTGCAGCTATTAAAGATGGCACGGAACTTGGTTTAAAAGCAAAATCGTTTATGGATCAAGGTGCATTAGTACCTGATGAAGTAACGATTGGTATTGTCCGTGAAAGATTAAGTAAACCAGATTGTGAAAAAGGATTCTTACTTGATGGTTTTCCACGAACAGTTCCTCAAGCAGAAGCACTAGATGCTCTACTTGCGGATCTAGGGAAATCGATTGAGCATGTGTTGAACATTCAAGTTGAACAAGAAGAATTGATTAAACGTCTAACTGGTCGTCGTATTTGTAAAGAATGTGGCACTGCTTATCATTTAGTCTTTAACCCACCTGCTAAAGATGGGGTATGTGATAAAGATGGTGGAGAACTTTATCAAAGAGCGGATGATAATCCCGAAACGGTGACTAACCGTCTGGAAGTAAATATGAAGCAAACTCAACCTTTGCTTGATTTTTATGAGAACAAAGGTATTTTATCAAATATAGATGGACAGCAAGAAATTACAAAAGTTTTTGCTGATCTTGATGCTCTGTTACAGGGCAACCGCATCTAGCCCGGTGCCTGTCGCAGACGACTAATTGCCGGGCAGTATGCAAAGAACGAAAATGTTTTTTTCGAGAGCTGCAAAAGCATATTGCGCCCGGTATACGAACGGAAGAAAAGAAATGTATCAAAGCGAGGACCCCCTAGTCCACGTGCATTTCTGATTCTGAAGGGGTATAATGGGTTTCGTGGAAGCATCTATGTAACGAACGGGTACTATGGAACTCATCCAACACTTTCGTACGATTATGTTGACATGAGGGAGACAGGTTTCTACCAGTCAGTCTACTCCGTGGATTGCTAAAAGCGAAACCTTACGAGTGTCTTTCGAACATCTCTCATGATTTCCAAACATATGCTTGAAACGAATAGTTTCGTTCCATTAGAGGCTATACTAACAGCAAATTACGTTTGTATTTTGATGAGAACCTGATTTGTATATAGAAGGGAGACAGGGTTGATGGCGAAAGATGATGTAATTGAAGTCGAAGGAACAGTTGTTGAGACTTTGCCAAACGCGATGTTTAAGGTAGAATTAGAAAACGGTCATACAATACTTGCGCATGTATCGGGTAAAATTCGCATGCACTTTATACGCATTTTACCTGGAGATAAAGTCACAATTGAACTATCTCCTTACGATTTAACACGCGGTCGTATCACGTACCGTTTTAAATAATCTTTTGCACTCCGGACTACTAAGGAGGTTAGGTTAGATGAAAGTGAGACCATCTGTGAAACCGATCTGCGAAAAATGTAAGGTTATTCGCCGACGCGGTAAAGTTATGGTAATCTGTGAAAATCCTAAACACAAACAAAGACAAGGCTAATTAGAAGGAGGTGCACGACACATATGGCACGTATTGCTGGTGTTGACATTCCACGCGATAAACGCGTTGTTATTTCATTAACATACATTTTCGGAATTGGTAAAACTACTGCACAAAAAGTATTAGCAGAAGCTGGTATTTCTGAAGAGACTCGCGTACGCGATCTTACAGAAGACGAGTTAAACAAAATCCGTGAACAAATCGGTGTATACAAAGTAGAGGGTGACCTTCGTCGTGAAGTATCACTTAACATCAAACGTTTGATGGAAATCGGTTCATTCCGAGGTATCCGTCATCGTCGCGGCTTACCAGTACGTGGACAAAATACGAAGAACAATGCTCGTACTCGTAAAGGTCCTCGTAAAACAGTTGCGAACAAGAAAAAATAATCGGTAAAGGAGGTTTCTTCTTAACATGGCACGTAAACAACAAACACGTAAGCGTCGTGTGAAAAAGAATATCGAATCCGGTATTGCTCACATCCGCTCAACATTTAATAATACAATTGTGACTATCACGGACATGCAAGGTAATGCACTTTCTTGGTCAAGTGCTGGAGCTCTTGGATTCAGAGGTTCTCGTAAATCTACTCCATTCGCTGCACAAATGGCTGCTGAAACAGCTGCAAAAACTTCCATGGAACATGGCATAAAAACATTAGAAGTAACAGTTAAAGGTCCTGGTGCAGGTCGTGAAGCGGCTATCCGCGCACTTCAAGCTGCAGGTCTAGAAGTTACAGCTATTAAAGATGTAACACCAGTACCACATAATGGTTGCCGTCCACCAAAACGTCGTCGCGTGTAATAGGTGAAACTCAAATAATTGTTTGAGAACATCATTTATTGTACAGACTGAGGTTGTGCAAACAGCAAACAGTTAAACGATCGAATTCATGATGGAAAGAACCTATACATTCGATGTTTTGAGGGAGGGTAAATTGGAATGATCGAAATTGAAAAACCAAAGATTGAAAGTGTAGAAATCAACGAAAATACCAAGTTTGGTAAGTTTGTTGTAGAACCGCTGGAACGTGGCTATGGAAATACTTTGGGTAATTCTTTACGTCGTATCCTTCTGTCTTCTTTGCCAGGAGCTGCAGTTACTTCTATTCAAATTGATGGCGTTTTACACGAGTTTTCAACTATTGAAGGCGTAGTGGAAGATGTTGCATCAATAATTATGAATGTGAAGAAACTAGCTTTAAAAATCTACTCTGATGAAGAAAAAGTCATTGAGATTGATGTAAAAGGAGAGGGAACGGTTACAGCTGCTGACATTACTCATGACAGTGATGTTGAGGTTTTAAACCCAGAACTCTATATTGCAACAATCGGCAAAAATGGTCATTTCCGTATGCGTATGTACGCAGGTCGAGGCCGTGGCTACACTCCTGCTGATCAAAACAAACGTGAGGATCTTCCTATCGGCGTAATCCCGATCGACTCTATTTATACTCCAGTTTCACGCGTTAATTTTCAAGTGGAAAATACTCGTGTTGGCCAATCGGCGAACTACGATAAATTAACTCTTGATGTGTGGACAGATGGCAGCACCGGTCCAAAAGAGGCGATTTCGCTTGGAGCAAAAATACTAACAGAGCACTTAAATATTTTTGTAGGGATGACGGATGAGGCAAAAACTGCTGAAATCATGGTCGAAAAAGAAGAAGATCAAAAAGAAAAAGTATTAGAGATGACTATCGAAGAACTTGATCTTTCTGTTCGTTCTTATAATTGCTTAAAACGTGCGGGTATTAATACAGTACTTGAGCTTGCTAGCAAATCAGAAGACGATATGATGAAGGTAAGAAACCTTGGACGTAAATCTTTAGAAGAAGTAAGAGCAAAGTTAGATGAGCTTGGCTTAGGATTACGTAAAGAAGACTAAGCGAATTTTGATATAGCTAGATTTGAACTATTCACCGAAGGAGGGAAACATCCATGGGTTACAGAAAACTTGGACGTACAAGTTCTCAACGTAAAGCGATGTTACGTGACTTAACAACTGACTTAATCATTCATGAGCGTCTTCAAACTACTGAAGCACGTGCAAAAGAATTACGTTCTGTTGTTGAAAAAATGATCACTTTAGGTAAACGCGGAGATTTACACGCACGTCGTCAAGCAGCTGCTTACATTCGTCGTGAAGTAGTAACTTCTACTGATGAAGAAGGTAATGAATCGACAATTTTTGCTTTACAAAAATTGTTTGATGATGTAGCACCACGCTATGCTGAACGTCAAGGCGGTTATACTCGTATTATGAAAGTTGGACCTCGTCGTGGAGACGGAGCACCAGTAGTAGTAATCGAGTTAGTATAATTTTATTTAGCTGGCGTATTTACAAAATACGCAAAGCGAATTTGATTTATATTTAAAGTTGAAGAGAGGGATTGGTGTTTCTACCACCCTCTTCTTTTTTCAAACATATTTATTAGATTTATACGACAATATAAAAGCTGAGTGTTATGATGAGCGGACTTTTACCTGATTGAATTGTGCCTACATAATTCAAAATCTGGATACTTAATTACGTCAAGGCGTAATTAATAAGTAGCGTCTCGTCTAGCTCTACGCACCTCATTTTTCTGATTGGTCTTGAGCAGCCAATCTTGAAAACGTTATAGAAGAGCGCATTTCTCAAAATGAGGTGCGCGCTTTTTTATTTTATCGTAAAATGGTAACAAGAGTTTAGAACAGCTGAGATGAGTCAGAGGAGGTAAAGGATGAAAAGCGAAATTATTTCTTTACAAGAAGTAACTTTTACATATGCAAAAGAAACAGATGATAAAAATGTACGTCCAGCCATAGATGATGTGTCATATACAATATACGCGGGAGAATGGGTAGCAATTGTTGGGCACAATGGATCTGGAAAATCGACACTTGCACGATTAATGAATGGTCTTCTATTTCCTCAGACGGGACAAGTGCGTGTTTTTGGGGAATCGTTAAATGAGCTTAACTTATGGGAAACACGTTCTCAAATGGGTATGGTGTTTCAAAATCCAGACAATCAATTTGTAGGAGCAACAGTTCAAGATGACGTTGCGTTCGCATTAGAAAATAACGGGATCCCTTTTGAGGAAATGGTGGAACGAGTAGAAGCGTCTTTAGTAAAAGTAAAAATGATCGATTTTATGAATAGTGAGCCACATCATTTATCTGGTGGGCAAAAGCAACGTGTAGCAATAGCAGGGGCTATTGCCTTAAAACCGAAAGTATTATTATTGGATGAAGCCACATCTATGCTAGATCCTCAAGGAAGAGAAGAAGTACTTGCTACAGTTCGACAGTTAAAAGAAGAGACTGATTTAACGGTAATATCCATTACTCATGATTTAGAAGAAGCATTGCTTGCAGACCGAGTAATTATGATGAATAATGGAAAAAAATATGCTGAAGGTACCCCAGAAGAAATATTTCAAAAAGGGCAAGAGTTAGTAGACTTGGGACTCGATTTGCCATTTGCAATGAATATTTCTCGTTTATTGCGTTTACAGGGAGTATCGTTAGTTGCAGATCATATGTCAGAAGAAGAGTTGGTGAATGATTTATGGACATCACACTTCAACAAGTAAGTTATGCTTATGCAAAAAATACACCATTTGAAAAACGAGCATTATATAATGTTGATTTATATATCCCATCCGGAAGCTATCAAGCAATTATCGGACATACCGGTTCGGGAAAATCCACCATTTTACAACATTTAAATGCATTATTAAAACCCTCGGAAGGTTCCATCCAAATTGGTGATGTAGAAGTTAAAGCTGATAAAAAGAATAGTCATTTACGTAAAGTAAGACAAAAGGTAGGAATTGTTTTTCAATTTCCCGAGCACCAACTATTTGAGGAAACGGTTTTGAAAGATATTATGTTTGGTCCAATGAACTTTGGTGTTCCAAAAGAGGAAGCAAGACTCCGTGCAATAAATTTAGTAAAATTACTTGGACTTCCCGAGGAAGTAATGGAGAAATCACCGTTCGACTTATCGGGAGGGCAAATGCGACGAGTTGCTATAGCAGGTGTACTTGCGATGAATCCCGAAGTGTTAGTGTTAGATGAACCTACTGCTGGACTTGATCCAAGAGGACGAAAAGAAATAATGGATTTATTTTATCAGCTTCATAAAGAGAAGGGCTTAACAACCGTATTAGTAACACATAGTATGGAGGATGCTGCGAGATACGCCGACCGTATTGCCATTATGCATAATGGTAAATGTGTTTTAGAAGGAGTTCCTCAAGCGATTTTCGAAAATGAAGAACGTCTAAAGGATTATCGATTAGAGTTACCACAAAGCGTTAAGTTTCAAAAAAAGATAGAGCAATTGATTGGAAAGAAGCTACCTACTATTTGCTTAACGGAAGAGTCATTAGCAGCAGAGCTTGCGCAACTTATTAATAAGGAGCGTGAATCGTAATGCTTGAAAAAATGATATTTGGTAGGTATATACCTGGAGATTCTTTCATTCACCGACTAGATGCACGAGCTAAAATGGTTTTTGTATTTTTATTTATAGCAATTGTTTTTATAGCGAACAACTGGATTACATACGCTATTCTACTGATATTTACTTTTTTAATAATTCGCATGTCAAAAATTAGACTATACTTTTTAATAAACGGATTGAAGCCCGTTGTTATATTAATCATCTTTACATTTTTCTTGCATTTAATATTTACTCGAGAAGGCGACATCGTTTTTCATTGGAAGTTTATAACGATTTATGAAGAAGGATTGAGACAGGGGATATTTATTTCCATCCGCTTTTTTGTACTAGTTATTTTAACATCGATTTTAACGCTCACTACGACCCCTATCTCGATTACAGATGCTTTGGAGTCATTATTAAACCCATTGAAGAAATGGAGGCTTCCAGTGCATGAATTAGCTCTAATGATGTCTATATCGTTAAGATTCATCCCTACGTTAATGGATGAAACCGATAAAATTATGAAAGCTCAAATGGCAAGAGGATCTGATATGACAACAGGTAATTTGAAAGAGAGAATGAATGCCATTGTCCCCCTACTCATTCCTTTATTTGTAAGTGCTTTTAAGCGTGCGGAAGATTTAGCAACAGCAATGGAAGTACGAGGCTATAAGGGTGGAGAAGGTAGAACACGATATCGTAAATTAGAATGGGCAACACGAGATACAATAATAATATTTTCTCTCGTAGTGCTAGCCGGAATTCTTGTATATTTTAGGCAATAAAACGAGGTGCAGTAATGAGAATAAAAGCAATCGTTAGTTATGATGGGAGTAGTTTTTCAGGGTATCAAATTCAACCAGGAAAACGAACTGTACAATTGGAGCTGGAAAATGTTTTATGTTCCATGCACAAAGGAGAAATTGTAAAAGTAGTTGCTAGTGGAAGAACGGATGCCGGTGTCCATGCAACGGGACAAGTTATTCATTTTGACAGTCCTCTTACAATACCAATGGAAAATTGGAGAACAGCTTTAAATGTACAGCTACCAGGAGACATACGCATATTATCGGTAGAGCAAGTAAGAGATGATTTTCATGCACGGTATGATGCTACGGGCAAAACATATCGATATATTTGGTCATTAGATCAAGTTCATAGTCCTTTTGAAAGGAATTATACCGTCCATGCAGATCGATACAAGCCAAATATCGAATTAATGAAAGAATCGACTGTTTATCTACTTGGAACACATGATTTCTCCAGTTTCTGTGCTTCTAAAACAAGTGTGAAAGATTTTGTACGAACTGTTCATTCGATTGAATTGGAATTGAAAAAAGAAACAAACCAATTGCACATGGTGATTAACGGAAATGGCTTTTTATATAATATGGTTCGTATTATTGCAGGTACTATGTGGGAAATTGCAATCGGAAAAAAAAGTGTTGGCGAGTTGCGAGGAATTGTGGAGTCTTGTGATCGTTCTCAGGCAGGGAAAACCGCACCAGCGCACGGTTTATACCTGGAAAATGTAGAGTATTCTCATTGAAGCAACCTCTCCAGGTGTTTTTCGGAAAACGCTTGACTAAATAGCATATCCGGGGTATGATGATGTATGGTATTTTCATTAACCCCACAATATAAGCCCCGAAACTTATTGGTATGAGGATATAGAAAATTTTAGATCGATTATGATTGAATTAGGAGGACAAAATACATGCGTACAACATTCATGGCTAAAGGTCACGAAGTAGAACGTAAATGGTTAGTAGTAGACGCTGAAGGCCAAACTCTTGGTCGTCTTGCTTCTGAAGTTGCAGCTATTTTACGTGGTAAAAACAAACCAACATTTACACCAAACGTTGACACAGGTGATCACGTGATCATCATCAACGCAGAAAAAATTCATTTAACTGGGAACAAGTTAAATGATAAAATTTACTACCGTCACACTCAATTCTCTGGTGGACTTAAACAACGTACGGCTTTAGAAATGCGTACTAAGTACCCAACTAAAATGCTTGAATTAGCTATCAAAGGGATGCTTCCTAAAAACTCTTTAGGACGTCAAATGTTTACAAAACTAAACGTTTACGCTGGAGCAGAACATCCACATGCAGCACAAAAACCAGAAGCATATGAGCTTCGCGGATAATTATTAAGAGGAGGACATACACTTGGCACAAGTTCAATATATCGGCACTGGTCGCCGTAAAAGTTCAGTAGCACGCGTACGTTTAGTACCAGGCGAAGGCAAAATTGTTATTAACAAACGTGACGTAGAAGATTATGTACCATTCGAAACTTTACGTGAAATTATTAAACAACCATTAGTAACTACTCAAACTCTAGGTAGCTACGATGTACACGTAAACGTTAATGGTGGTGGATTCACAGGTCAAGCAGGAGCAATCCGTCATGGTATTGCACGTGCACTACTTACAGTAGACCCTGATTTCCGTCCAGCATTGAAATCAGCAGGATTCTTAACACGTGACCCACGTATGAAAGAACGTAAAAAACCAGGACTTAAAGGCGCTCGTCGTGCACCTCAGTTCTCAAAACGTTAATTTCAAAATTTCAAAGACTCTCAACCAATTTTGGTTGTGGGTCTTTTTTATGTATGAAAATAGCTTATCACCACATTACATAACTCAATATATCTGTGAAATCTGCTTCAAAAAATGTGGCAATGTTACTAGCTTAAGTCATAATGCAGCTACACAAACAATAGGGGAATTGTTGGGTAACCTATATTTGTCGTGTTATTCAACTTAGTAGTTTGTGTAGTGTGGGATTTAGAAAGTGCGTATTCGAAGACAAAAGTAGGGAAAAAAATAGAAAGAATACTAAAATCGGCGAATATAAATGCTCGAGCTTTGATTTTATTGAATAGTGTACACTCCGCGTTAATGCGGAATAAAAAATTTCAAAATATCGCCATAGGTACTTCATCGTTTTTTCACTTCTTTTATGTAAACTAAGCCATGCATATAAACAATAGATAGAAGGAGAATAAATCAAGTATGAAAAGATGATATAGATGGAGAGGTTACACTTGATGAACAATTGAAAGTGACCGTTACATCTGGCAATTGGTTAAGGGGGTGAGTATTGGGAACAGGGAAACAGAGAGGATAGCATTGTCCCTGGTAGAAAACTAATGAAGATAGGGCTTGTCACTATGCAAGTATCTTTCGACCAAGTTGGGGCTTACAAAATGGATGCTCATACAATAGCACGAGGTGTGAATACCGTAATGAAAAAATCGATCACGATTGGGGGTGGATAGGATGGGGGTTACAACTGGACTTAATATCAGGAGGCTGTGCAAGAGGCTTTCTCATTTACTCAAAATGACTCCGTTTATTATTGTATTATATTTTGCATTATTCCAAACACAGACGGTATATGCTCATTCCACACTACTTGAAATGGAACCAGCTGAAAGGGTCCTTATCGAAAAACCTCCGTCTGTGTTAAAATTACGCTTTAATGAACCAATCGATCATGATTTAGCTATCGCCACGATTTATGATTGGAATGCAAAACCGGTCTTTACGGGTAATCCAGATGGAAATATTAAACGGTCTCCACTTCTTGAATTTTCTCTCCCGGAACTAAAGCAAGGAACTTATACGGTGAAGTGGAATGTCGTCTCAGTGGACGGACACCCAGTTAGTGGCTCTTACGCGTTTTCAGTCGGTAAGTCAACAGAAGGCGGGGTCAAATCGGTTGCAAATGATGCTAGTTCTGAAGGGGGATTAATAGCAGCTCGAGTTATTGTAGAAGGTTTACTTCTTTTAGGTGCTGGCCTTTTTTGGTTTACCTCGTTAGCTCAAAGAAGAAAGTTTCCTAGTCTCAATTCCTTATGGAAAATGGGCAGAAGTATTGGAGCTATTGTTCTTGTTCTTGGCACGATCGTTGAATTGATAACGTATGGCTTTTCTCTTCCACCAGGAATTATTCAAGTGATTTTTAAAGGAGAATGGGAACTATTACTACAATTTCCTTTTATCCTTATGTTAGGTGCGCAATTATTTTTCTTAATCTTATTATTTATGCCAGGAATGGTGCAGGGCTGGTATTTGGCACTTTGGCTAGTTTTGGCTGTAACTCCAGCTTTCGGAGGGCACGTATGGGGAATGGAACATCCGGTCGTCGCATTGATATTCCGAATGATTCATCAACTAACAATCGCATTTTGGCTTGGTGCTCTAGTTTACGTTATTTTATTGCTTATTTGGCAAAAGAAACAAAATACATTAATTTCATGGATGGAATTTAGAACATTTTTTGTTCAAAAAATGTTGATTGCCTCAGGATTAGTGTTTGTATCTGGTGTAATCATGGTCTTTCTTCAGACAGGTATAACAGCCGTCTTTACTCATTGGATGGCTTGGAGCACCGTAGTCATTATCAAAGTCATTTTAACGATTACTATGTTAGGTTTAGCCTTATTTCAGACAGTAAAATGGAGGAGAACTGGAAATTTTGTAACTGGGCGTTGGATTCAGAGTGAATGGATTGTCGGTCTGATTGTCATTGTATTTGGAGTATGGGCGAGTCAGATTGCTTATCCAATCGCTGTCCAATCATACGATAAAACCTTGGTCACTGATCAAATAGAAGCACAAATAAATATTGGGAAATTAGAAACGGGCTATCAGAAAATGACCGCAAAACTCTCAGTACTAGATGGGAAAGAGCCTGAAGAAGTTTCGGTGAAAATTACAATGCTACAGCACGATATGGGTTCGACAACATTTAAAGCCAAGCAAAATGATAGAGGGGAATATATTGTAGACTTGCCGTTTTCAATGTCTGGCAGTTGGTTATTAGAGGTTAGCGGAAAATACCCAGGTGGCGAGAGGAAAAAATGGGAAGATGAGATTTTTATCGCTAATGACGGGAAATAAAATATGAAAACAAAAATGGAGGAATTAGAATGAAAAACAAAAAATGGATGGCACCAATAATAGCATTACTATTTATATTTTTAATCGCACCAATAGCAGAGGCACACGTTACAGTTCGTCCGGGTGAAAGTTCGACAAATGCTTGGGAAAAATATTCGGTACGTGTTCCAGTTGAGAAGGATATTAACACGACAAAGATCGAATTGAGAGTTCCTAAAGGTATAAATCTTGTATCCGTTATGCCAGTAGAAAATTGGGATTACAAATTTGAAAAAGACGCAAATGATATCATTACTTCTGTCACATGGACTACAAACGGTGGCGGTATTAAACCAAATGAGTTTATGGAATTTTATTTTATCGCTTCGAATCCTAGCGAGCCTGGAGAATTTAGTTGGGAAGCTTTACAAACTTACGAAGATGGCTCCGTTGTAGAGTGGATTGGAGCTCTTGGTACGGATGAACCTGCTTCTGTAACGAAAGTTGTTGTGGCTGGAGCAGTAGGAGCAACTGAAAATGCTCATGAAGAATCTAGTGAAAGTATTACTTCTGGAAGCGTTAGCTGGTTACCAATTACGCTATCATCTGTTGCAATATTATTGGCATTGATAGGCTTATTCCGCAAAAAAGCTTAATAGCTCTGAGGAATTAAAGATGGCTATAGTCAATATTAAATAAACTGAAACAATCGAATTAAAAGTGACCGGTATTTATTTTTAGCGTGGAAACAGAAGTAAGTTTAGAAGGTTTTACGTGAAGTGATGAGCATGAAGCCATTACGAGTGTGAGCCAATATTCCTTGATGCTGACTTCTTGGCTTCTAAATCATGCCTGCAAAGACCTCATGTCAACCAACCAGCTTAAAGTAGCGAGAGTCAAAACAATGATCCGTATTAAATTTCGAAATGCATACTAATATAAAAAAGGAGGACCCAGAAATTGATGGGGTCCTCCTATTTGTATTACAGAATTATTACGGAATTATTACTGGTACCAGGCACCTGTAATACCAGGTATCTGTAATAAAAAGAACTCTCAAAAGAACAGGTTGATTTCCTCTGCAGACGCACGCTTTCCGGGGGGAAAACATTTAGCCGCTTCCATAGCTTTTGCGGTTACTCGTCGCAGAAAAGAGTTGCTCCTGCGCAAGCTCGCCACAAAAATTAATTTTGTTGAGTGCGAGGCCAGGGTCTTGATTTGCTTGCTAATCCCCTATGAGTCACCACCTTCAGCTCCAACTCAACAGTGCAGCTAAGAAAAGGACATAAAAAGTCGGACAACATGTATAGGATGTTGTCCGATCTGTCGATAGTTTATTTAAGTATTTTCTCATAATCAAATTCAAATTCTACATCTTCTGGTTTAACAAATTTCGTTTTCTTCGCAATTTTAAATCCAAGCCATAAGCAGAGGAAAAGCGGTACACCTAAGTATGCAGCTATTACACTGCCCCAATCCACTTTATCTGCAAGGAAAGCTTGAAAATTTTGAGCTAAAATTACGATTAATCCACAGGCAATAGCAAAAATTGTTCCAATTGGAAACCATTTAGCTTTATACGGTAACTTATCCAATGAATGACCTTGAGCCATAAATGCTTTGCGGAAACGATAATGACTGATAGAAATACCAAGCCAGAAGATAAATCCTGTAATTCCTATAGCGTTCATTAACCAAATATATACTTTACCATCACCGAAGAAAGAAGCCAAAAATGCAAGCGTACCGACCGCACATGTTAAAATCATACCAGCAACGGGTACACCACGTTTATTAAGTTTTGCAAAAATTTGAGGTGCTTGTCCTTCTTTAGCCATGGAAAATAACATACGAGTTGACGCATATAGACTAGAATTTCCTGCTGATAATACAGCAGTTAAAATAACCGCGTTCATAAGAGAAGCTGCAAATGCAATCCCGGCCTTTTGAAATATAAGAGTAAAAGGACTGACCATGACATTTTCACTTTGTAAACTTGGATGAGTGTAAGGAACAAGAAGCGCTATTACAAAAATCGCAAATATATAAAATAGAAGGATTCTCCAGAAAACACTTTTAATAGCGATGGGTATATTTTTTGCTGG
This sequence comes from Psychrobacillus syltrankelensis, assembly GCF_055454035.1. Taxonomy (NCBI): domain Bacteria; kingdom Bacillati; phylum Bacillota; class Bacilli; order Caryophanales; family Bacillaceae; genus Psychrobacillus; species Psychrobacillus syltrankelensis. The sequence goes on from NZ_CM144227.1 coordinate 2,775,821, forward strand.
ATCTTCACTTTCACCAGCAGCCACCCCAACAATTTCTGTACCTTGAAAAGAGAACCCTGCTGCAATAAATACAATAAAAACCCCTAAAAGACCACCTGAGAAAGGAGCATCATCGACAGTAAAGTTTTTAAAGCCTACTGCTTCTCCACCCATGATACCAAAAATCATGAGTACTCCAACTACGATAAAGACGATAATCGCACTTACTTTAATAAAAGATAGCCAATATTCTCCTTCTCCATATCCTTTAACGGATAAATAATTCAAGAGGAAAATAAGTGTTAAGAATGAGGCACTCCATATCCATGATGAACTATTCGGAAACCAGAATTTCATAATCATCGTGGAGGCGGACAACTCAGCCGCAATAGTCATTGCCCAGTTAAACCAGTAGGTCCAGCCAAGAGCAAAGCCAAATGCCGGGTCTACAAATTTAGTACCATACGTACTAAATGAACCACTTGTTGGCATGAAAGCTGCCATTTCCCCTAAGCTTGTCATAACAAAATATACCATTGCGCCAACCAAAGCATATGCAAGTAATGCACCACCTGGACCAGCCGTGTGAATAGCTGCACCACTGCTTAGAAACAGTCCTGTACCAATAGACCCTCCAATAGAGATCATCGCTAAATGACGAGCTTTCAATCCCCGTTTTAATATATGTTCTTCTTGGTGAGGGGTGTGCTGTGAGAGGTTATTGTCTTTTTTTGGTACCATTCATCATCGATCCTTTCATTTTGTATAAATGAAGCGCTTTCTTTTCTTTTAAAAAAATAATTTTGTAGAATAAATAAATTTTCAAATTTTGAGAGAATTCTAAATGCAGAGTGGTCCATATAACTCGATCAACACCACGTTTGGATAGAGACAATCTAACCGAATTTGATCATTTAAATTTCTGCAATTTATATGTTAATTTCTTGAAAACATAAAGTCAATCATTTTTTTAGAATAATATTATAGGGGGTAACTCGTTTTCCTAATATACCTAGCTATAATCCGTTTTGGTAATTATAACCGTTCAAATGACTGATATTTTTATAATCTTGAATATTACAGAAGTGTTACTGGTGCCAGGCACCAGTAACACTTCTGTAATATTGTTTTGAAAAAAGGATTGTTTCTATGTTTTGGGAAGTGTATATTAATTAAATATTTGTTATAGATAAAAAATTTGATAGGAGTTAGCTAGGTGGAGTTTCCATCAGAAAGATTGTTATATCGTTCGTATACACAAGTGGACTTCGAATTTTTGTTGTCTATGCTATCTGATCCTGAAATGGTTCGTTATATTGGTAGTGGGAATATTCGTGATGAGCAAGAGGCAAAAACATTTTTAGATTGCATATGCAGTCATTATCAAATGAATATGGAATATGGGTTAAAGGTAATTGTTCGTAAAGAAGATAATGTTAAAGTAGGGCATGCTGGGATCGTTCCACAAAATATAAATGGTAAAAACGAACTTGAAATAGGATATTGGATTGCTAGAAAGTTTTGGGGAAATGGATATGCTTTCGAAGCAGCGAAGGCTTTTATAGATCGGGGTGAAAATCAGTTAGGTATTAATCGGTTCATTTCACTCATTCAGCCTGAAAATCAAGCTTCTAGAAAAATAGCTTTTAAAAATGGCATGAAACTAGAAGAACAGGTTTTATTAAAAGGAAAAGATGTATGCATTTATTCTTATGTATGTAAGGATAGAGATTTTTGAAAAGAAGAGGTATTTTATGAAAAGTAAATTTAATGTTGTGACATCAACGATTCTTGCTAGTATATTTATTGCGCGATTTGGAACATTTTTGGTGTTGCCATATCTTACACTGTTTTTACTGGATGAATTTCATTACACAGGTATTCAAATAGGTACAATTATTTCTACATTAGCTTTATCTAATTTGATTATGAGTTTCTTTGTCGGACCTTATATTGATAAGTTTCCCAAGAATCAAGTTATCATAACGGGGTTAATCGGTTATTTAGCTTGTTATCTATATTTTCCTTTTATCAATCAATATGCAGGGTTCATTTTATTTGCTGCGGTTTTAGGATTGAGCCAAGCAATTGTAGAACCGACATACCGAGTATTATTAAGTCTTTATACCGAATCAGAGAACAGGCGGTTCATATTTAACATTCGATATTTTTTGATTAATATCTCTGCGGCTATCGCTCCACTTACATCTGTGTATTTTCAACAATTTGGTATGGATAAATTATTTTTTATAGTTGGTTTTATTTTCTTAATCAATATCATTACATTTGCAATTATTTTTAAGAAGTTTCCAATGAAAAAAGTAGAGGTAAATTTGAAGAAGGCATCTATTTTTCAATCGTTCTACGTGTTCAAAAAGGATTATACATTTCTCGTTTTTATACTTGCTTTAATTTTTATCACTTTTGGATACAGTCAATTTGATTCTACCTTTAGCCAATACTTAGGAATAACGTTTAATCACGAAAAAGCGATACAATATTTTGCTTGGCTAATTACAACAAATGCCATTACGGTAATAGTCATTCAATATTTTGTTTATAGGTTAGGAGAAATTATTAGTACAACTACTTCGTTGATAATAGGCAGTATTTTATTATCAGCTGGCTTATTTTTCTTTGGCCAAAGTGAACATATTCTTATGTTAATTATTGCAATGATTATTTTTACGGCAGGTGAAGTATTAGTTTTCACAATGGTGGATATTCATATTGATGGCATGTGTGACGACCATGAAAAAGGAACTTATTTTGCTCTGTCGGGAGTGAAATCAATTGGGAAAATTGCCGGCCCAAGTATGGGCGGGTTTCTACTAGATAGTTTAAATGGTGGAGCAATGGTATTTATGATCATCAGTGTTATAACTATGTTGTCGATACCGTCCTTTTATTTAAGTAATAAAATGAGAGCAAGGGGGTAGCATACGTTTGTTCAATGTGATAAAAAATGAAAAAGAATATTGGTTGGTAGATCAAGTAAAAATTGAAGGTAAGTCGGAAGAGGATTATAAAGCAGAGTTTGCAAAACTATTAAGTGAATACGAAAAGGAAAATATTAATTATTTATCCTTACTAATGGAAGAAAGATTTGAGACTTGGCTATTAGATAATGGATTCCGAAAAATCTCGGTTATTCATGAATATATAAAAGGATTAGGTGAAGAAGAATACCACGAAAGCAATCTATCGTTTCACTCTCTAGCGGAACGAAGAATGGAGGATTCAGAGTTTGCTCAATTATACGAATTATGTCGGTCGGGAACTGCTAATAAAAATATTCCGCAGTCGATAGAGCAAGTGATGACGTCTATAAGCAAAGAATTAGGAGACGACTGGAGAAACAACTGCTTTTATTTCTTAAAGGATAATGAATTTATAGGAATAAGTATTCCACATATCGAGATGGGAACGATAGATGAAGGTAGAATGTTCTACTTTGGAATTGTACCCAATTGGAGAGGTAAAGGCTTAGGTGCGGAGATTCATAAAATCACATTAGAACTAATGAAGAAATTAAATGCTAATTATTATGTAGGAAGTACAGATGAAAGTAATGGACATATGATTAAAATTTTCGAGAAAAATGGTTGTAAATTAAGAAATAAAAAAGGAATATATCGGATAGACAAAAGATAACTTAATTTGCTAGGGGTTAAACCTCTTGGGATGTTATAGATTTTACAAGGATTTGCATGACATACCAAGCGCATCTGCGACGAGCTGTGCGCAGGAGCAATATGTTTTGCTGCGACGAGCTTTGCGCAGGAGCAACATGTTTTTCTGCGACGAGCTTTGCGCAGGAGCAACAATTATGATTGAAAACTTCCTGTGGAAAATTTGATATAAGTTGTTCCATAAAGCTAACATACTCTTTGTCCCTCATACGTATAATGAGTGAAAAAGGAGCGATGGATCTGAAAAAATGGCTGATAATCTTAGTATTGTTTTTGATATCTATTCTTGCTGTGTTTTATGGAACGAAAGCAAGTGATTCAAGTTTCTTCATGCCAGAACCATTAAGTGGAGTGAAAATTGTAATTGATCCTGGTCATGGAGGTTTGGACGGAGGAGCAAGTCATGGAGAAACAATAGAGAGAGATATTACTCTTTCCATGTCCTTGAAGCTAGAGAAAGAGTTAAAAGCTAAAGGAGCAACAGTTATTATGACACGGCGAAAAGAAGGAGATGCGATTGCTGAGCATGCACCAAATGGAGATTATCCAACAACACGTGCACGAAAGCGAGCAGACTTGCTTCTACGGGAAGAAATTATGAATAATTCTGAAGCCGATATTGTATTAAGCCTACATGTGAATGCAGTTCCAGAGGAGAGATGGAGAGGGGCACAAGTATTTTATCATGCAGAAGGCCACGAGGGTGGAGAACTATTAGCAAAATCCATTCAGGCGGCTATTCGAGAAAATATAGGAAATACAGAAAGAGAAGCACTTGCGATAAAACAAGTATATATTTTGAAAAAGGCAAAAGCTCCAGCTGTATTAGTTGAAACTGGATTTTTAAGTAATAATGAAGAACGGGAATTATTAAAATCAGAGAAGTATCAAAAGCAAATGGTTGATGCAATTACAAAAGGTGTACGTCGATTCGTAGATAATAATATTTACTAAGTAAGTGTATGTAAGGGATTGTAGACACTCGTATATGGTATACTATAATGCGAATAGTTAACTTTAAGGAGAGTGTCTACAAATGATTAATGAGCAACAAGTTCGAGCGTTACTTGGGGAATTAAACGATCCATTTTTACATAGAACTCTTGAAGAAACAAACGGAATTTCGGAAGTATCCATAAAAGAAGAGAAAAACCATGTAAGTGTGAAACTTGCTATAGCGAAAATCAATTCCAGCGAGCAAATGCAATTGCAAGGAAAAGTGGTAGAAGTATTAAAAAATGCAGGAGCGGCGACAGTTGGTATTCGTTTTGAGGAACTTCCAAAGGAAGTGTTAGAACAATTCCGTGGTCAAGCAAAAGGAAGCAATAGTGAAAGTATTCTTTCTCCAAATAGTAAAGTTAAAATTATTTCCATTGCATCAGGTAAAGGTGGAGTTGGTAAATCTACTGTATCCGTGAATTTAGCGGTAGCCCTTGCAAGATTAGGAAAAAAAGTTGGTCTAGTTGACGCTGATATTTATGGATTTAGTGTACCCGATATGATGGGTGTAAAAGATGTACCACAAATTAAAACAGATCGTATTATTCCTGTAGAAAGAAAGGGGGTAAAAGTAATTTCCATGGGATTCTTTGTGGAAAACAATACTCCAGTTGTATGGCGAGGACCAATGCTCGGAAAAGTATTAGATCAATTCTTTAAAGATGTAGAATGGGGAGAACTAGACTTTTTACTATTGGATTTACCACCAGGAACAGGCGATGTTGCTTTAGATATTCATCAAATGCTACCTGCATCTAAAGAAATCGTTGTTACAACACCACATCCAACAGCTGCATTCGTTGCTGCTAGAGCTGGTGCAATGGCACTGCAAACAGATCATGAAATATTAGGTGTTATTGAAAATATGTCATGGTATGAATCTAAATCTACTGGTGAACGTGAATTTGTATTTGGTAAAGGTGGAGGACCTAAACTTGCGGAAGAACTTCGTACAGAATTACTTGGTCAAATTCCACTAGGTCAACCGGATTGGAACGATATTGATTTTGCTCCATCCGTGTATGGGGAAACACATCCTACCGGTAAAATTTATTTAGATATCGCGCGCGAAGTAATCGAAAAAGCATAAGAAAAGGCCGTTCCTTAACAGGATCGGCCTTATTTTTTTGATTCTTTTTCCCCGCCTTTTGATGAGCCTGAACCTCCCGAAGAAGAGCCGCCGCCACCTTTTTTCTGAGAACCAGCTTCTTGCACGAGCTTTTGCCACTTTGTTTGCAATGATGGACTTTGAATCGTTTCTTCAACGACCTTTTCCATTTCTTTGCGTAAATCTGCAGACTGTAGAATTTTCCCTAGCTCTTTCTTCATATCAGCTGAAGCAAAAAAGCTTTCTAAATCCTTTAAGTAATCGGGGTCTTTCATTAAGGCTTTCATTAGTTCTTCTTGCTGTTTCACCATACTTTTTGCCATCTTCTCCGAGAATTTAGGATCTTGATAAACTTCTTTCCAAAAATTTTCTGCATCTTTGGATAACATGGTTTGTTCTACTGATTTCTTTACTTGATCATTATCAATTACTAACAAACTTTGAAATTCGGGGTCATCTAAAAGCTTTCGAATGGATTTTTTTCCTTCTTCCGTTTGAAGAGCATCAATTACTATTTTCTTCATCTCTTCATAAGAAGGAGAAGATGAGTTAGAACTGCTACATCCAGCAAGTAAGCCAATAGTTAATAAAATGAGAGCAAAATACTTCAAATTAGTCACCATCCTTTCAATTATTATTCACATTTTTTTAGAAAATATGTATAGAAGTAATCAACAAATAGATTTTTTTGCTAATGGTTGTTACAATCTATAAAGGACTTAGTAGAATATGGAGGACTTTTTACAGTGACAATTCGAAATTGGTTTAAATTTTTTCTAAATGCAATGTGGATAGGTGGACTAATCACAGGTGTGTTAGGTTCAATTATATTATGGGAAAAAAACTTTGCATCATACTATGAAGCGGGACAATGGGGAGCGGTGATCGCTGCATTTATTGTCTTAGTTGGTTTTGGACTTATCATAAGTGTTATAGCACAAATGGGTTTCTTTGCTTATTTGACAATACATCAGATGGGCGTAAACATTTTCAAAAGCCTTACACTATGGAATTGGGTGCAACTACTTATCATAGCATTGGTCATCTTTGACTTAATTGTCTTCCGATTTAAGCCTTCTGAAGGAACGACAAGCCAAATCTGGTTACATATAGTGGCACTTGTTCTATTAATAGGTGCTTCGGTAATAGTAGCAATAATTAAGGCAAATAAAACAAAGAAACAAATATTGATTTCAGCCCTTTTCTTTATGATTGCTATTACGACACTAGAATGGGTAGCAGCACTTAAAGTTCAATCAAGCGATGCGGACGTATGGTTATTAATTGTTTTGGTACCACTTCTAGCAGTTAATGCATACCAATTATTGGCTTTGCCAAAATATAATGCAAAATCCGACGAAGATAGAAAAAAATTAGAAGCGCGTAGAAAAGCAAGAAAAGAAGCTGCAGCTTTAAAAACGAAATAACGAAAAAAAGCTCTGACTAAATGTCGGAGCAGCTCAGACTGTGGACAAACTCGGGTAAAATTGAGTTTGCCTATAGTCTTTTTTATTAAATAAAATTGATGTCAAAGCATCCAGGAGCAAGTAGAAAGTTTTCGTTATTCGGGTATTGTTTTACTTTTAGTTGTTAAACCAAAAATATTTTGTTCTATAGAAAGAAAAGAATCAGATTTAAGTAATTGATCCAATTGTTTTATATCGATTCTTTCCTTTTGGTGGAGCGGAACGCTAAGAATATCCCCTTTTTCTAGCTTGATTTTTTGATTTCCTTCCACCCAGTATTTAGTTGAACTCAACAAATTCACCTCATATTTCCATGCAGTCTTTTGTAATTCCATAGGAAATTCATAGTCCTTTGTTCGAAACCATAGTGGAACTTCTCCAACTGTTTTTTCAAATTGATCAATTTCCTTTTTGAATAAAGAAGGATCTTCGATATATTTATTACCTTCTTGCCCTAATAAGCTAATTGGAATACTCTTCTCTTTCATTATTTGAATAAGAGTAGGAGACCGATCTATCCAATCATTACTAATAAAAAAATGCGGATATGGTGCTTCCAGGTTTTTTAAGAAAGTTTCCATGTCCTCTTTACCGAAAGATAAATCGATGGTTATCGTTTTCCCATGTGATCCTTTGGAAACGACAGTAGGTTTTTCAACTAGCTGAAAAACAGGAAGCATAGAAGAGTACTTATTTGGGATAATAAAAAAAAGACTCACAAGAACTAGCATTGTTCCGATAAATAAAAGCTTTAATCTCATTGTAAACTCGCACCTTTCCCAGTCATTCTAATAAATTTTATGATTTAGTGTTGACATTCATGTTTAAAAGATGTTAAGATACAAAGGTCGCTGAAACAAGACGACAAATTAAACAACATGAACATTGAAAACTGAACATGCAAAACGTTAAGACATACAGCTTGAAAGACTAACTCTGTTAGTTTGATAGCAAAACAATTTTGACATCATTTAATGATGATGCCAGCAAAACAAAATGAGCTTTTTAAGTTCTCTATTATGGAGAGTTTGATCCTGGCTCAGGACGAACGCTGGCGGCATGCCTAATACATGCAAGTCGAGCGAATGACGAAGAAGCTTGCTTCTTCTGATTTAGCGGCGGACGGGTGAGTAACACGTGGGCAACCTGCCCTGTAGATTGGGATAACTCCGGGAAACCGGGGCTAATACCGAATAATCCATTTCCTCACATGTGGAAATGTTAAAAGACGGCATCTCGCTGTCACTACAGGATGGGCCCGCGGCGCATTAGCTAGTTGGTGAGGTAACGGCTCACCAAGGCGACGATGCGTAGCCGACCTGAGAGGGTGATCGGCCACACTGGGACTGAGACACGGCCCAGACTCCTACGGGAGGCAGCAGTAGGGAATCTTCCACAATGGACGAAAGTCTGATGGAGCAATGCCGCGTGAGTGAAGAAGGTTTTCGGATCGTAAAACTCTGTTGTGAGGGAAGAACAAGTACGAGAGTAACTGCTCGTACCTTGACGGTACCTCATTAGAAAGCCACGGCTAACTACGTGCCAGCAGCCGCGGTAATACGTAGGTGGCAAGCGTTGTCCGGAATTATTGGGCGTAAAGCGCGCGCAGGCGGTCCTTTAAGTCTGATGTGAAATCCCACGGCTCAACCGTGGAAGGTCATTGGAAACTGGGGGACTTGAGTACAGAAGAGGAAAGCGGAATTCCAAGTGTAGCGGTGAAATGCGTAGAGATTTGGAGGAACACCAGTGGCGAAGGCGGCTTTCTGGTCTGTAACTGACGCTGAGGCGCGAAAGCGTGGGGAGCAAACAGGATTAGATACCCTGGTAGTCCACGCCGTAAACGATGAGTGCTAAGTGTTAGGGGGTTTCCGCCCCTTAGTGCTGCAGCTAACGCATTAAGCACTCCGCCTGGGGAGTACGGTCGCAAGACTGAAACTCAAAGGAATTGACGGGGGCCCGCACAAGCGGTGGAGCATGTGGTTTAATTCGAAGCAACGCGAAGAACCTTACCAGGTCTTGACATCCCGCTGACCGTTCTAGAGATAGATCTTTCCCTTCGGGGACAGCGGTGACAGGTGGTGCATGGTTGTCGTCAGCTCGTGTCGTGAGATGTTGGGTTAAGTCCCGCAACGAGCGCAACCCTTGATCTTAGTTGCCAGCATTTAGTTGGGCACTCTAAGGTGACTGCCGGTGATAAACCGGAGGAAGGTGGGGATGACGTCAAATCATCATGCCCCTTATGACCTGGGCTACACACGTGCTACAATGGACGGTACAGAGGGTCGCAACCCCGCGAGGGTGAGCTAATCCCATAAAACCGTTCTCAGTTCGGATTGTAGGCTGCAACTCGCCTACATGAAGCCGGAATCGCTAGTAATCGTGGATCAGCATGCCACGGTGAATACGTTCCCGGGCCTTGTACACACCGCCCGTCACACCACGAGAGTTTGTAACACCCGAAGTCGGTGGGGTAACCCTTACGGGAGCCAGCCGCCGAAGGTGGGACAGATGATTGGGGTGAAGTCGTAACAAGGTAGCCGTATCGGAAGGTGCGGCTGGATCACCTCCTTTCTAAGGATAATATCGGAATACAGATTTTTATCTGTATCTTAACGTTTTGCAGTTCAGTTTTGAATGTTCATTTTATATGAAGATTCAACTCTTGTTCTTTGAAAACTGGATAAAACGACATTGAAAGAAACAAATTCAAGAAATTCAATTTGTAATCACATTTGTGATTATTTTTTGTGTAGTACTTTTAACTACTATTTTTGAGGATTTCAAGACACAAGCAGTGAATTGGAAGCCGAATGGTTAAGTTAATAAGGGCGCACGGTGAATGCCTTGGCACTAGGAGCCGAAGAAGGACGGCACTAACACCGATATGCTTCGGGGAGCTGTAAGTGAGCTTTGATCCGGAGATTTCCGAATGGGGAAACCCACTGTTCGTAATGGAGCAGTACATTTGCGTGAATACATAGCGCATCTGTGGCAAACCCAGGGAACTGAAACATCTAAGTACCTGGAGGAAGAGAAAGAAAAATCGATTCCCTGAGTAGCGGCGAGCGAAACGGGAAGAGCCCAAACCAAGAGGCTTGCCTCTTGGGGTTGTAGGACACTCTATATAGAGTTACAAAGGAATGAGCTAGACGAAGCGATCTGGAAAGGTCCGCAGGATAGGGTAAAAGCCCCGTAGTCAAAAGTTCATTCTCTCTTGAGTGTATCCTGAGTACGGCGGAACACGTGAAATTCCGTCGGAATCTGGGAGGACCATCTCCCAAGGCTAAATACTACCTAGTGACCGATAGTGAACCAGTACCGTGAGGGAAAGGTGAAAAGCACCCCGGAAGGGGAGTGAAATAGATCCTGAAACCGTGTGCCTACAAGTAGTCAGAGCCCGTTAATGGGTGATGGCGTGCCTTTTGTAGAATGAACCGGCGAGTTACGATTACATGCAAGGTTAAGTTGAGAAGACGGAGCCGCAGCGAAAGCGAGTCTGAATAGGGCGAATGAGTATGTGGTCGTAGACCCGAAACCAGGTGATCTACCCATGTCCAGGATGAAGGTAAGGTAACACTTACTGGAGGTCCGAACCCACGCACGTTGAAAAGTGCGGGGATGAGGTGTGGGTAGCGGAGAAATTCCAATCGAACCTGGAGATAGCTGGTTCTCTCCGAAATAGCTTTAGGGCTAGCCTCAAACGTTAGAATCTTGGAGGTAGAGCACTGTTTGGACTAGGGGCCCATCCCGGGTTACCGAATTCAGACAAACTCCGAATGCCAATGATTTATGTTTGGGAGTCAGACTGCGAGTGATAAGATCCGTAGTCAAGAGGGAAACAGCCCAGACCACCAGCTAAGGTCCCAAAGTATTTGTTAAGTGGAAAAGGATGTGGCGTTGCTTAGACAACCAGGATGTTGGCTTAGAAGCAGCCATCATTTAAAGAGTGCGTAATAGCTCACTGGTCGAGTGACGCTGCGCCGAAAATGTATCGGGGCTAAACAAATCACCGAAGCTGTGGATTGATACCTATGGTATCAGTGGTAGGAGAGCGTTCTAAGGGCGTTGAAGTCAGACCGGAAGGACTGGTGGAGCGCTTAGAAGTGAGAATGCCGGTATGAGTAGCGAAAGATGGGTGAGAATCCCATCCACCGTATGACTAAGGTTTCCTGAGGAAGGCTCGTCCGCTCAGGGTTAGTCGGGACCTAAGTCGAGGCCGATAGGCGTAGACGATGGACAACAGGTTGATATTCCTGTACCACCAAACCACCGTTTGAGTAATGGGGGGACGCAGAAGGATAGGGTAAGCGTGCTGTTGGTTATGCACGTCCAAGCAGTAAGGTGTGAGTGTAGGCAAATCCGCACTCTGTAACATTGAGCTGTGATGGCGAGGACTTAGTCCGAAGTTCCTGATTTCACACTGCCAAGAAAAGCCTCTAGCGAGGTGATAGGTGCCCGTACCGCAAACCGACACAGGTAGTCGAGGAGAGAATCCTAAGGTGAGCGAGAGAACTCTCGTTAAGGAACTCGGCAAAATGACCCCGTAACTTCGGGAGAAGGGGTGCTCTTTTGGGTGTATAGCCTAGAAGAGCCGCAGTGAATAGGCCCAGGCGACTGTTTAGCAAAAACACAGGTCTCTGCAAAACCGTAAGGTGAAGTATAGGGGCTGACGCCTGCCCGGTGCTGGAAGGTTAAGAGGAGTGCTTAGCGCAAGCGAAGGTGCGAATTGAAGCCCCAGTAAACGGCGGCCGTAACTATAACGGTCCTAAGGTAGCGAAATTCCTTGTCGGGTAAGTTCCGACCCGCACGAAAGGCGTAACGATCTGGGCACTGTCTCAACGAGAGACTCGGTGAAATTATAGTACCTGTGAAGATGCAGGTTACCCGCGACAGGACGGAAAGACCCCGTGGAGCTTTACTATAGCTTGATATTGAATTTTGGTGCAACTTGTACAGGATAGGCAGGAGCCTTAGAGCCCGGAGCGCCAGCTTCGGAGGAGGCGTCGGTGGGATACTGCCCTGGTTGTATTGAAATTCTAACCCATACCCGTAACCCGGGTAGGAGACAGTGTCAGGCGGGTAGTTTGACTGGGGCGGTCGCCTCCTAAAGTGTAACGGAGGCGCCCAAAGGTTCCCTCAGAATGGTTGGAAATCATTCGAAGAGTGTAAAGGCAGAAGGGAGCTTGACTGCGAGACCTACAAGTCGAGCAGGGTCGAAAGACGGGCTTAGTGATCCGGTGGTTCCGCATGGAAGGGCCATCGCTCAACGGATAAAAGCTACCCCGGGGATAACAGGCTTATCTCCCCCAAGAGTCCACATCGACGGGGAGGTTTGGCACCTCGATGTCGGCTCATCGCATCCTGGGGCTGTAGTCGGTCCCAAGGGTTGGGCTGTTCGCCCATTAAAGCGGTACGCGAGCTGGGTTCAGAACGTCGTGAGACAGTTCGGTCCCTATCCGTCGTGGGCGTAGGAAATTTGAGAGGAGCTGTCCTTAGTACGAGAGGACCGGGATGGACACACCGCTGGTGTACCAGTTGTTCTGCCAAGAGCATCGCTGGGTAGCTATGTGTGGACGGGATAAGTGCTGAAAGCATCTAAGCACGAAGCCCCCCTCAAGATGAGATTTCCCATTACGCAAGTAAGTAAGATCCCTCAAAGACGATGAGGTAGATAGGTTCGGGGTGGAAGCGTGGCGACACGTGCAGCTGACGAATACTAATCGATCGAGGACTTAACCAAATATGAATTTGAATTCATCAATGTCTTTTATCCAGTTTTGAGTGAACAAGCGCTCTAGTAAGAGGGTTTCAAGACACGAGTAATTCGAGGAAACGATTGAGAGAGGAAAGGAGCGTACTCAAGTACGTGACTGACCGAACGAATGAAGTTGACGAAGAAGTACGATGTGTATTGAAAGCCGTACAGTCTAGTGATGATGGCGAAGAGGTCACACCCGTTCCCATACCGAACACGGAAGTTAAGCTCTTCAGCGCCGATGGTAGTTGGGGGTTTCCCCCTGTGAGAGTAGGACGTCGCTAGGCACTATAAAAAGTCGTTACCGAGTAATCGGTAACGGCTTTTTTTGATGCATGCAATTATCTTGTTTTTAAATCGGATATTATATAACGACTAATTTTTTCTGCATAACAGCTTTTTTATTGAGAGTTTGATTGGTCTCATTCTGCCGCTTTCTAACTGCTTAGGGGTAAAGGATTTTCCGTATTGGAACTACTCTATCTAAATTCTCGCTGTTTCATGCCAATGATCTAACATCGTTTATTGCCTAGGAAATGATTTAAAGCTACCAGTTTTATATCTCTGTAGTTAAAGTTCGAAAATCTTCTATAAAATTTTAGAGAAATTGTTAAAATAAACTTGAAATAAAAAAAAGAGTTGTTATAATTATATTTGTACTTTAATTAAACATATCGTTCCGAAGTAGCTCAGTGGTAGAGCAATCGGCTGTTAACCGATTGGTCGTAGGTTCGAGTCCTACCTTCGGAGCCATTTTTTTGTCTTCGCTTCCATAGCTCAGCAGGTAGAGTGCTTCCATGGTAAGGAAGAGGTCACCGGTTCAAATCCGGTTGGAAGCTTACATATTAAGTAGGGGCAATCAAAAAAGAACTACTTGTCTTAGTATGGTAAATATGTTATTATTATATTTGTCCGGTTTTACAGGAGAAGAAAGCGAAAGAAGTTGACGCAGAAATGCGCCGCTTATTGTTATAACCCAGGAGGATTAGCTCAGCTGGGAGAGCATCTGCCTTACAAGCAGAGGGTCGGCGGTTCGAGCCCGTCATCCTCCACCATTTATTTTCATACTTAGCTTTGGAGGGGTAGTGAAGTGGCTAAACACGACGGACTGTAAATCCGTTCCTTAGGGTTCGGCGGTTCGAATCCGCCCCCCTCCACCATTTTATTGGGGTATAGCCAAGCGGTAAGGCAACGGATTTTGATTCCGTCATGCCCTGGTTCGAATCCAGGTACCCCAGCCATATCGTACATAAATATAAAACTTATTAAGGGGCCTTAGCTCAGCTGGGAGAGCGCCTGCCTTGCACGCAGGAGGTCAGCGGTTCGATCCCGCTAGGCTCCATAAAATATATAATGAATAAGAGGGTATTCCAATTCGATTGGAATACCCTTTTTTCGTTGGAACTTACTTTTCCCATACACGCTCGATTGAACAAATGTTATTGGTGAACTGCAATAAAAACACATCGGGGTTTCTTAACGATTTCCATTGCTCAAATCCAAAATTACTATCGTAATAATTCAATAGTAAAGACATGATATTTCCGTGTGTCACGATTATAGTATTTTCCAATTCAGTAGTTAAGATATCATTTATTACTTCTAATATACGTTCTTGTGCTTCAACACTTGATTCTCCTCCTATTAGTTTTAACTCCATATTGTTAAATGTCTCATTCAATTTATCGAGCCAATCTGGCATCGACAAGGAGCTTAGTACACGTTCTGCTAGTCGATCATCGATTTGAACGTCTATACTTTTGCTCTTTGCAAAAGGTTCAATAGTTTCTAGGGCACGTAAAAAAGGACTAGATATAATACGGTCAACTTTCATGTTTCTTAAGAATTCATTAAGCAGAATAGCTTGGATATATCCTTTCTTAGTAAGGGATGCATTGGATTCTTGTCCTTCCGCTTGGCAATGTCTAATTAGATATATTTGTTTCTTCATCTCTTTTCCACCTTTACTAAAAATATTATTAGCCAAAATAATATTGGGAAATCTTTTTTATAAATTCTTTTTCTAGTTCCCCCAATGATTCTAGTAAAAGAAAAGTCTTTACTTCGGGAAGTGGAAACAAATCAAAAGGTATACTCATTACACGCCCTTCTAAAAGTTCCCTTTTCACAATGGACTTTGGCAGAAATGATGTACCGAGACCTTCTTGAATGAAACGTTTTACTATATAGGCTTGCGTTACCTTCATCGTTTTCAAATTCAACACTTTCTTGCGGATTTGTAGAAGAAGGGGATCCCAAACGACTGGATGATGATGAGTAAATAAGTAATTGTCTTTTAAGTAGTCCTCTGCATCTAAAAATGGTCCTGATTCATCATCATAAGCATCAGTAGGAACAATAAATATAAGTGGATCTTTATAAAGTTCGATAGATTGAATACTTTTTCTTGTAGCATCTATAGCTGAAATGCCAATGTTAACTTCTCCACTACACACTAAATCTTCGATGGAACTAGATTCTGCTACTCGTATGGACACTTCAAGATATGGATGATTGTTCATGAAGGAACGCAAAATATAAGGTAAAATGGTTTCGGCCATTAAAGGAGATATAGCAATATTCCATTTGTGAGTATATCCTTCTGTAAAAGCATGGAGACGATTCACACTTACCTCAAAACCTTTAGTAAGTTGTTTAGCTTCTATATAAAACATTTTACCAGCTTCGGTTAAGTGCACTCGTTTATTAGTTCGTTCAAAGAGAGAAACTCCAAGATATTCTTCCAATAATTTTATATGGACAGTAACACTTGGCTGTGACATTAACAGTATTTCAGATGCTTTTCTAAAATTATTAGTTTCGGCAGCCGCTATAAAGGTTTTCAACCATTGATATTCCATTAAGATTCTCCTTTATTAATTAATAATATTAATCAACATAATAGACTTTATTTAATTTTAATAATTATATATCTTTCATATAATAAGGAAAAGGAAGGGGAATTAATATGTTTCAAAAAGGATTAAAAGGCATTGTTGCGGTGCAAACAAAAATTAGTTTAGTAGACGGAGAAAATGGAGTACTAAGATATCGGGGTACCGACGTAAAGGAGTTAATACCAGTTTATTCATTCGAACAAGTAGCATATTTTTTGTTCTACGACAAGCTACCAACAGAAGAAGAGCTTCTTCAGTTTAATAAAAAGCTAAAAGAAGGAAGAGTACTCCCTTTACATGTTCAAAATATAATAGATGCACTTCCGATGACAGTCTCTATTATGGATGTAATGAGAACAGCAATCTCAGCTTTTGCTACTACTGAATTTTTGCAAATGAATATGATGGAGCAGGCAATTGTTCTAACAGGTGCTCTTCCAGTCGTTGTAGCAAGGCACTATAGAAAGAAACTGGGCTTAGCAATAATAGAAACAAACGATGACTTCTCGCACACGAAGAATTATTTGTGGTTGTTAAATGGCGTGAAACCGACTTCAACACAAGTGGAGGCATTGGAAACGTATTTAAAACTGACAATGGAACATGGGTTAAATGCTTCTACGTTTGCAGCGAGAGTTACCGTATCCACCGAGTCGGACTTACCAGCAGCGATCACTTCTGCAATTGGTACGATGAAAGGACCCTTACATGGAGGCGCGCCATCCGGAGTGTTAAATTTGCTAGAAGAAATAAAAGATGAATCCAGGATTCGACCAGTCATAGAAGAAAAAATTAAAAATGGAGAAAAGGTGATGGGATTCGGTCATCGTATATACAAAACGGAGGATCCTAGATCGATTTTATTAAGAGAAGCGTGTTTACGTTTACAAGGCTCAGATCCATGGTTAGATTTGGCAACCAAGGCTGAAAAAGAAATCACAGGGCTTTTAGAAAAGTACAAACCTGGTAGAAAACTATATACGAATGTGGAGTTTTACGCTGCAGCAATTATGCGTTCAATAGATATGCCAACAGTTTTATTTACACCAACGTTTAGTGTGGCACGTATCGTAGGATGGAGTGCACATGTGATAGAGCAAGTGGATGATCAGGCTCTATTCCGTCCACAGTCAGTATACGTAGGTGAGATTAAAAGAAAATAATGCTTTTCAACACCTATATCTTTCTATTATGATATAGAAAAAAGTGAGGTGTTGGAATTTGGTAGAAAAAATTGTATTTGGCGATTTAACGCTACGCCCATTAGAAGAATCTGATATTCAACGGTTGTGGGAGCTTTACGATCCAAAGATTTTTGAATTTATGCTAAATAAAATAGAGAACTATGAACAGTTTGACCAATGGCTTCGAGCTGGAATTGAACAAATGAATATCGCCAAAACCGCTCTCACTTTCGTAATCGAGCATACAGAAACAAAAGAAATTATAGGGACAACAAGAATTTATGGCATTGATACGTTAAATTATGCGTGTGAAATCGGATCCACATTCTATGGGAAAAAATTTCAGCGAACACATGTTAATACTACATGTAAATATTTACTATTAAAACACTCCTTTGAAAACCTTGGTATGATACGTGTCCAATTTAGAACAGACGAATTAAACGTAAATTCACAACGAGCAATTGAACGTATAGGTGGAATAAAAGAAGGCGTTTTGCGAAATGAGCGCATACGTTCAAATGGAACTGTTAGAAATGCAGTAGTTTATTCAATTATTGATAGTGAATGGAAAGAAGTGAAAAATAACCTCGTTCAACTCATGAATAAATATTCATGATTTTGTTGGGTTGAGCCAAGTGCCCTTCAGGTATTACAATAGGTGTATAACCGGAGGGGAGTATAAAATTATGAATAAATTAAATATAACTATTATTGGTGTACCAATGGATCTTGGTCAAAATAGACGAGGAGTCGATATGGGACCAAGTGCTATTCGATACGCAGGAGCGATTGAACGATTAAAGTCACTAGGACATAATGTAAAAGACAAAGGTGACATAGTAATAGGAAGAAAAGAGATTTCGAATAACAAAAAGTTACGAAATCTGGAAGAGGTTGTAGAGGGCAATACAAAACTGGCAAACGAAGTGATGGAAATTTTAGCAGAAGGGGATTACCCTTTAGTTCTTGGTGGAGATCATAGTATCGCCATTGGTACGTTAGCTGGTTTGGCAGATAAATATAAAAATCTTGGAGTAATTTGGTACGATGCACACGCAGATTTAAATACGGAAGAAACTTCACCGTCAGGGAATATACACGGTATGCCATTAGCAGTAAGTCTTGGATTAGGACATACTGACCTCGTGAAAATTCGCACAACAACTCCGAAGATAGTACCAGAAAACGTCGTTATTATCGGCGCACGATCGGTAGATCCCGGTGAACGTGAACTAATCAAGGAAAAAGGTATTAAAGTTTTTTCTATGCATGAAATTGATAAGCTTGGAATGACAGAAGTGATGAACCAAACGATTGAATATTTCCGTGAGCGCGAAGTAGATGGGGTACATTTGTCTCTAGATCTTGATGGTATTGATCCGCTTTATACTCCAGGTGTTGGGACACCAGTTCCAGGGGGAATTAGCTATCGTGAAAGCCATTTAGCGATGGAAATGCTTTATTCGTCCAACTTAATCACTTCAGCAGAATTTGTGGAAGTAAATCCAATTTTAGATGAAAAAAATAAAACAGCAGACGTTGCTGTTGCACTTATGGGCTCTCTGTTTGGGGAAAGCCTCGTTTAAAAGGCAATCACTAATAAATACACTTGCCCTGCGCAAGCTCGCAGCAAACTTAGGCTGTTTCGCCTGATAAGTGTTTTTAAATCAGTATAAGATGCCGTATTATGAATATTTCTAAGACGAAAGCAGACACTTAAGTCTGCTTTTTCTTTTTATTTAATAACACAAAGAGGAAAAAATTTGGTAAAATTAAATTAATATAAAAAAAATGAAACCTGTTGGAACCTTTACTCGTATAGGTAAGACAGCCGCAAAGAGCGGAGGGGAATCACCATGGATGCGTTAGTGAACAAACGAATAAAACAAGTGTTAAAAGGGGACAAAGACGCATTCGCGGAGATTGTGGACCTGTATCAGCAAAGACTTTTTCAAGTATGCTTCCGCATGTTAGGAAATCGTCACGAGGCAGAAGACATAGCCCAAGAAGCATTTGTGCGAGCTTTTATTAATATTCATACATTTGATCAAAAAAGAAAATTTTCCACTTGGCTGTACCGAATTGCGACAAATTTATGTATTGATCGTATAAGAAAAAAGAAGCCAGATTATTATTTAGATGCGGAAGTTGCGGGTACAGAAGGACTTAATATGTACTCTCAGATTGCTGCGGCAGAAGAGCTTCCGGAAGAAGAGTTGATGAAACTCGAACTACAAGATCGCATTCAATATGAAATAAGCCGATTACCAGACAAGTATCGTTCGGCAATTGTGTTGAAATATATGGAAGAATTATCTTTGCAAGATATAAGTGAGATATTGGAATTGCCACTTGGAACAGTTAAAACTAGAATTCATAGAGGCCGAGAAGCACTTAGAAAACAGTTAAGTAAACAGCCCAACTTTTTATAGGAGGTAATCACGATGAATGCGTGTCCAGAGCGAATTGTTCACTATATGCATGAATATTTAGATGGTGAAATAAGCCGTGAACATGAGCTTGAGCTTAAAACTCATTTGCAGTCATGCGTCGATTGTCAGAAGCATATGCATGAGCTTAGTGATGTAGTTGCCTTCATAAAAGGAGCAGCTCATGTAAAGGCTCCATCTAATTTTAAAAAATCGGTTATGGATAGACTTCCAAAAGAAAGATCTCATGCTGGTGTCAGTAGATGGTTGCGACGCCATCCAATTCTTACTGCAGCAGCGTTATTCTTTTTGTTAATGAGTAGTGCATTATTTTCTAATTTTAATGAAGAGCAACAATTTTCTTTTACAAAACAAGAAAACGTTATTGTAGAAGGAGAAACAGTCATTGTTCCTAAAGGACAGGTCGTAAAAGGTGACCTTGTTGTAAAAAATGGGGATGTTCGAATTGATGGTGAATTGGATGGGAATCTAACCGTTATCAACGGTTCTAAATATATGGCTTCCACAGCAGTTATTACAGGTAAAACAGAAGAAATCAATGAAGTATTTGACTGGCTATGGTTTCATATAAAAGATGGAGCCAAACAGGTTGTTTTATTTTTTGAAAAAGAAGAAAGCGTAAAATAACGAAAAGTCTATCCAAAAAATGGGTAGACTTTGTTGATTCAAGAAAGCGGAAAATTACTTAACTATGCTATACTTACATTGTATGGATTTGTGATGAAAAGTGGGGGATGCCACATGTCGTTTATGGAGCAATTTACGAATTTAATGCCAGTAAACGTAATTGTAAACATTTTAGATGTTTTATTCGTTTGGTTTGTAATATATAAAATAATTACCCTTGTAAAAGGAACGAAAGCGGTCCAATTATTAAAAGGGATTTTTGTCATTGTTGTAGCCCGTGTCGTCACAGACTTTTTAGGTTTGGATACACTTGGATGGATGCTAGAACAGGTTATTAATTTTGGATTTTTAGCGATTATTATTATATTTCAGCCAGAAATTAGAAGAGCACTTGAACAAATAGGTAGAGGAACACTCTTTTCGAGAAGTTCTATGCAAGAAGAGGAGGAACAGAGCCGTTTACTAGGGGCAATGACCAAATCTGTGAGCTATATGGCGAAACGCCGTATTGGAGCATTAATATCGATTGAAAGAGAAACTGGTTTAACGGATTATATTGAAACAGGAATTCCTTTAAATGCGAATATCTCATCCGAACTAATGATTAATATTTTCATTCCAAATACACCACTTCACGATGGTGCAGTGATCGTACAAAAAAATAAAGTAGCTTCTGCAGCATGTTATTTGCCGTTGTCCGAAAGTCCTTTCATCTCTAAAGAGCTTGGAACGAGGCATCGCGCAGCAATTGGTTTAAGTGAAGTAACTGATGCTATAACAATAGTTGTATCGGAAGAAACGGGAGCAGTAAGTTTAACATCGAACGGAGATCTCCATAGAAATTTATCCATGGAAGAATTTGAATCACACTTGAAACGTCTTTGGTTTGGACCAACGGAGGAACAAGTAACTTCTTCTAAATGGTTGTGGAGGGGGAAACAAAATGGATAAAATGATGGATAATCCATGGTTCTTACGAATAATTGCATTAGTTTTAGCAATTTTGTTATTCGTTTCTGTGAAATCCGATATCGAAAATACGAATATGAACGCGAGTGGAAAGTCAGTAGGTGTGCTCCCAGAGGTACCAGTAGAAGTATATTATGATGACGACAGTTTAGTTGTATCTGGCGTGCCAAAAACCGTTTCCGTAAACATAGAAGGCCCAAGTCAACTTGTGCTTTCAGCAAAGGTGATGAAGGACTACAAAGTATTTGTAGACTTAAGAAAGTTAGCAATCGGGGAGCATAGAGTGGCCATTTCAACTGAAAATTTCTCGGATAAATTAAAAGTTCGGACTGATCCAGTTTATGTAAACGTGGTTATTGAAGAACGAATCTCTAAACAATTCCGTGTAGACCCAGATATGAATGAAAGTCTGTTGGCAGAAAATCACGTTGTTAAGTCCTATGATGTTGAGCCTAAAATGGTTACAATTACAGGTGCAAAAAGTTTGATAAATAGCATAGGCTATGTAAAAGCTACGATCGCGGGAGAACAAGGGATTAATAAATCTTTTGAACAAGAGGCAAGTGTACGCGTCTTAGACAAAGACTTGAACAAATTAGATGTAACAGTCGAGCCAAAAACGGTACAGGTAAGAGTGAGAGTTGAAGAGTACAGTAAAGAAGTACCTTTAGCATTGATGGAGAAAGGTACACCAAAACAAGGTGTGACGATTAATAAACTAACCACTAATGTTCAAAATATAAAATTATTTGGTCCTCGATCAGTATTGGACAAAATTGAGAAGTTATTTGTGGATGTTGATGTAAGTAAAATAGAAGACGCTGGTGAATTTGATGTGAAGTTGACGGTCCCAGATGGGGTGACGAAAATGTCCCTAGACAAGATTAAAGTTGTAGGCGATGTGACACCTGCTCCAATAACAGAACCGCCAGTAGATGAAGAGACTATTTCGAGTGTGAGCGAAAAGTCTTTTGATCAAGTGGCAGTGGAAGTGAGGGGACTTCCAGATCAATTAGAAAGTGTTTTTCAAACACCTACAGACGGATTAGTTTCCGTGACAGCTAAAGGAACTCCTGAAGCATTAGATAAAATAACAAAGAGCAGTATTGCGCTTTATGTAGAAGCACAAAATGCTGAAATAGGAGAAAATTCGTTTCCGATAAAAATGGATGCACCTTCTAATGTTGAATGGGAAATGACTGCGTCCGAGGTAAAATTAACAGTTAAAGAAGCTTAACTTTCTCAGTAGGATTACCTTTGCCGAGAAACAGCAAAAGCACATGAAAAACGAGGTGTCAGATATAGAAGTCCCTGACATTTATAGATATAAGAACGAGTTACGAGATCACTACAATTCAATGAAGGGTAGCCTCGGTTGAATATAGTTAAATCTTACGACGCATGCCAAGATTTAGATATGTCTATCTAGCAGACTTAAAAAGATCTGGGCGTACTTAGTCGAGGCGTAATTAATAAGCAGGACAACAGGTTTTTAAGGAGAGAAGTTTAAATGGGAAAATACTTTGGTACTGATGGTGTAAGAGGAGTAGCAAACTCAGAATTAACACCGGAAATTGCTTTTAAATTAGGTCGAGTAGGCGGATACATTTTAACAAAGGGAGCAGAGAGTCGCGCAAAAGTTTTAATTGGTCGTGACACGCGTATATCTGGTCATATGTTAGAAGGTGCGCTTGTAGCAGGGCTTCTTTCTGTAGGAGTAGAGGTAATGCGTCTAGGTGTGATTAGTACACCAGGTGTTGCTTACTTAACTAGAGTAATGAGTGCAGATGCGGGAGTAATGATATCAGCATCTCATAATCCAGTGGCAGATAACGGTATCAAATTCTTTGGTTCTGATGGATTTAAACTTTCGGATGAACAGGAAGAAGAAATCGAGCAATTACTAGATGCAGAACTAGACGAATTACCACGTCCAACAGGTGCGGGAGTAGGATCTGTATCCGATTATTTTGAAGGTGGACAAAAGTATATTCAGTATTTAAAACAAACATTAGATGAAGAATTCGTTGGAATACATGTTGCGTTAGATTGTGCAAATGGTGCTACATCTTCCCTTGCCACACATGTTTTTGCGGATTTAGATGCTGACTTATCTACAATGGGAGCATCTCCGAATGGCTTGAACATTAATGATGGTGTAGGTTCGACACATCCCGAAGAGTTAGCAAAATTTGTTTTAGAAAAAGGTGCACATGTAGGACTCGCTTTTGATGGTGACGGTGACCGACTAATCGCTGTAGATGAAAAAGGCAATATCGTAGATGGTGACCAAATTATGTATATTTGTGCCAAGTATTTAAACGCACAAGGCCGATTAAATAAGAGCACGGTAGTATCTACTGTGATGAGTAATATGGGCTTCTATAAAGCTTTAGAAACACATGAAATGACAAGTGTTAAAACAGCAGTAGGAGATCGTTATGTAGTAGAAGAAATGAAAAAGAATGGCTATAATCTAGGCGGAGAGCAGTCTGGACATATCGTGTTCTTAGATTATAATACAACTGGTGACGGCTTACTGACTGGTTTACAGCTGGTGAATATTATGAAAATAACAGGAAAAAAACTTTCTGATCTTGCTTCAGAAATGACCATCTACCCTCAAAAACTAATAAATGTTCGCGTAACTGATAAGCACGCAGTAACACAAAATGAAAAAGTAGCGGCAATTATTAGTGAAGTGGAAGCTGAAATGGCTGGTAACGGCCGAGTTCTTGTAAGACCATCTGGAACAGAACCGCTTGTACGTGTCATGGTAGAAGCAGCAACTGAAGAAGAATGTGAAAACTATGTAAACCGAATCGTCGAAGTTGTAATAACAGAGATGGGTTTAGCTGAATAAAGAATAGATGAAAATCCAGCCTTATGCTGGATTTTTTATTTGAGAAAATAAAAAGCATGAGGATGGTGTAGGCTAGATGCACTTAAAGGCCGCTTGTGTTTTCTTAAAGAAAGTATTTGGATTATCGTCCTGCAAAACCAGTGTCCATAGTACTTTAAAGAATTAAATAATACAGCGGATTTCCGTTTCAGGTGGACGCTTTCCCTACAATCCATTAAGTGAGTAGTACCTATCAAGAAGATTTAGCCTAGCTATTGCTTTTTATAATTTTGATTTAGTTCTAACTAATGTACGGAGGATCTACATGTCATCTATCTTACTAAGAAATGATATTACTACGGATACACTACTTAAAAGTGCCAGGTGTCTTTTTGTACTGTTTTTCAAAGGCTAATTCTTTGTGCTTTAAACAAAGATTGTATACGATAGTTCATATATTTCAGTAGAAGAGGAGTAGTAAAGTGAAAGCACTTATTTTTGAGACGTTTGGTGGACCTGAAGTACTTCAATATAAGGAAGTTGCTAGACCGGCTATTAAGGAAAATGAGGTATTGGTTAAGACGAAGGCTATTGGATTGAATTTTGCTGATATTTATAGAAGAAAAGGAAACTATCATTTAGCTGGTAATCCACCTTTTATTTTGGGATATGAGGGCTCGGGTATAATAGAACAAATAGGTGTTGGTATTAAAACTCTGAAAGTCGGAGATCGTATTGCATTTGCAGATGTTCCATTTGCAAACGCTGAATTCGTCGCAGTTCCGATGGAAAAGGCAATTCCTTTACCAAATGAACTATCATTTGAAATAGCTACTTCTATTTTGTTACAAGGATTAACTGCTCAATATTTAACTAGCGACAGTTATAAAGTGAATGCTGGAGATACAATTCTAGTCCATGCAGCAGCTGGTGGAGTTGGGCAAAATCTTATTCAAATTGGGAAATTACTTGGAGCAAAAGTGATTGGACTTACATCTTCATTAGAAAAATCTGAAGTTGCCTATTCAATTGGAGCAGATCATGTTTTTTTATACAAAGATAATTGGAGTAATGAAGTAAAGGAAGTAACGAACGGTGTTGGAGTAGATGTTGTTTATGAGTCTGTAGGTTCCACTTTAGCAGAAAGTTTTGGAGTCACAAGAATAGGTGGTACTGTAGTGTTTTATGGAATGTCAGGTGGGGATCCGGCACTCGTTGATCCACGTATGCTGATGGACACATCTAAAACCTTAACTGGTGGAGATCTTTGGAATGTACTAACCTCCTTAGAGGAAAGAAAACGAAGATCAAAACAATTATTTGATTGGATTTTAGAAGGTAAAATAATACCGAAGGAGCCTACTACTTTTTCATTACAAGATGGTGCAAAAGCTCATAGCTTTTTGGAAAGTCGCAAAAGCATGGGTAAAATCCTGTTAATTCCTTAGCAGTTACTTGAAGAAATAGAGAAAAGGAATAATTCTCTCTGTTAAATGTTTACTCCGTTTATTTGGTGGAATAATAAGAGTGAACAAACAAATAGGGAGTGAGTAAATGGCTAAAGTAGCAACATTAATCACAAATATGTTTGAGGATGTAGAATACACAAGTCCCGCACAAGCATTAAATGACGCAGGACACGAGGTATTTATAATTGAAAAGGAAGCAGGAAATGAAGTAACAGGTAAGCAAGGCGAAGCTAATTTAAAAGTAGATTATAGTATTGATGAGGTAAAGCCAGAAGACTTTGATGCATTATTCATTCCTGGTGGATTTTCACCGGACATTTTACGTGCGGACGATCGATTTGTTGAATTTGCAAAAGCATTCATGGATGCTAAGAAACCTGTCTTTGCAATTTGTCACGGACCACAGCTCCTCATTACAGCAAAAACATTGAATGGAAGAGATGCTACAGGTTACAAGTCGATAAAAGTCGATTTAGAAAATGCCGGAGCCAAATTTCATGATGAAGAAGTTTTCGTTTGTGGTAAACAACTTGTAACAAGTCGTACGCCAGATGATTTGCCTGCTTTCAATAGAGAAATCTTAAAGTTATTGGAGAAGTAATAGAAAAGGTTGCCCATTTTATTCATAAGTGGGCAATCTTTTATTTATAATGAATTAAAAAATGGAAACTATTACATCCAGGGAGAATTTTTAAACTATTAAATTATAGTAAGTTTTATATATACGAATATGAATATTAAAGGTTTTTTAACTAATTGGAAATATTTCAACCGTAAGACTTACATTCTGTCTTTCAAAGTGCATTTTCACTTCCCAAAGTAAAGTATATTTCGTATAATATCTATACATGGTAGAAAGTGGGTGTTGTATGAATTTGGATGCTATTGACAAGCGTATATTAGAATTATTGACGGAAAATGGCCGTTTGTCTTACGTTGATATTGGTAAAGAACTTAACTTATCAAGAGTTGCTGTTCGAGAACGAGTGCACCAATTACAAAATGAAGGCGTGATAGAGAGATTCACCGTTGTTATTAATTCAGAGAAAGTAGGTAAAAATGTCTCAGGTTTCTTTGAAGTGGATTGTGAACCTTCCTCCCTCGTAAAGGTTGCTCAAAATCTTGCTGATAATCCAAGTGTAGCTAGCTGTTATCAAATGACGGGACCATCAACCTTACATATGCATGTATTGGTAGATGACTTTTCAAGTCTTGAAAAGTTTATTAATAAAGAGTTATATGCATTAGAGGGTATTACACGAGTGGAAAGTCATATTTTACTTAGAAGATTTAAAAGTCGTAGTGGATTAAAATTATAAATTCATAAAAAGGACATTCCGTATAGGGATGTCTTTTTTAATAGATAAAAACGCATATCCTTTTTTTACTTAGTAACTGTCTAGACTCCAACACCTGTGTTCATACGCAAAATTCGTCGGAGAAGTAAATACAGGTCAGATTTGATATAGGTGCCTGCACATTGCTTATTATTTTTATTATCGAAATGATTGAATCATTTGAGGAAATAAGTGTGGAATGCAAATACAAAAAGATAGATAAATCACTATAGATTATTCAAAACGTAATTAAATTTTATCTAGATTATTCATAATGTATTAATATTTCTAAAAAAATAAATTTATTTGAATATTCGTATAGATTTTTATTCTTTATTGTATTATAATCACAAATAACAAATACTAAACATTTGTTAATTAAAAATGCATATTCAATTAACATTTGTAAGAGAGTGAGGGGGATATATGATTGCTTTAATTGTAAGAAGAGGTGTACAACTTATTTTTTTATTGTTGGGTATTTCTTTTTTGGTATTTTCATCCATGTACATTGCTCCGGGTGATCCAGCTACTATGGTAGGAGGGCCAACAGCTACGGCAACAGATTTAGAAGCAATCCGAGACAACTTAGGTTTGAATGATCCGTTCCTTGTACAATATGGTCGATATTTAAAAAATGCAGTACAAGGTGACTTCGGCTATTCTTATCAATCGAAACAATCAGTATCAGAAGCGATTTCCATACGGTTCCCAAATACTCTAAAACTCGCGGTAGCTAGTATGGTAGTAGCAATCATAATTGGGATTATTGCTGGTTTAATATCCGCTTTAAAACATAATTCTTGGCTAGATGTAACATCTACCACTTTTGCTTTAGCTGGAATATCAATTCCAAATTTTTGGTTAGGTGCTTTACTAATATTAGTATTTGCGGTTAATTTACAGTGGCTTCCTGTAGGAGGACTCTCAGCACCTTTTTATACAACAGAAGGATTTAAACAGATGATTCTTCCGGCAATTACTTTAGGGACAAGTTCAGCAGCTATGATTGCAAGGATGACAAGGTCCTCTATTCTTGAAGTTGTAAAAGCTGATTATGTAAGAACTGCTCGGGCTAAAGGAGTTAAGGAGCGAAAAGTTATCTGGGTACATACTTTAAAAAATGCGATGATACCAGTAGTAACTGTGATCGGAGTCAATTTTGGTGCTTTACTGGGTGGAACAATTATTACTGAAAAAGTTTTCGCTATTAATGGTGTTGGAAGACTTATGGTAGATGCAATAGCAATGAGAGATTTCCCGATGGTACAGGCTTCCGTATTATTAGTAGCAACGTTGTTCGTTGTCGTTAACTTAGTTGTAGATATTGTATATACGTTTATTGATCCAAGAATTACCTATGAATAACGAGGGGAGGCTTCCTATGACGAATGCGATTATAACAACAGGTGTACAAACATCCGTGAATAAGAAAAGAGAGAAAGTGTACATCACAACAATCAAAAGACTATTAAAAAATAAACTATCAGTAATCGGTATTGTCATTATTTTAGGTTTAATCTTTATGGCATTGTTTGCACCTTTATTAGCTACATATAACCCTGTAAAACAGAGTCTTGTAGATAGTGAACTACCGATGTTTTCTAATGGACATTGGTTAGGAACAGATAACTACGGAAGAGATGTATGGTCACGTATCGTATATGGATCCAGAATTTCATTAATCGTCGGCTTTACAGCAGTTTCTTTAGGGTTACTTGGTGGGATTATTCTTGGTTTACTTGGTGGTTATTACAAAAAATTAGATGGAGTTGTTATGAGGATTGTGGATTTACTATTCTCATTCCCAGGTATTCTATTGGCTATGTTAATTATTGCGATCTTAGGTACTAGTCTTGTAAATGTTGCGATAGCGATAAGTATATGGTCAATTCCAAGCTGTGCACGTATTGTAAGGGGGTCAGTTCTCTCTATTAAACAAAAGGAATACATCATGGCATTGAGGTCTTTAGGAGCTTCTGATTTACGTATTATGGTTCGTCACATATTGCCAAATGCTTTTGCTCCAATAATTGTTTTTGCAACAATGCGAATGGGGACTGCAATACTTTCTACAGCCTCACTTAGTTATTTAGGTTTAGGTGCTCAACCACCTTCACCGGAATGGGGTGCAATGATTTCTCAAGGCCAAAATTATATGTGGACATCTCCACATTTAACTATTGTTCCGGGAATAGCAATTATGCTAACGGTTTTTGCTTTTAATGTAGTAGGAGACGGATTAAGAGATGCATTAGATCCAAACATGGACATCCAATAAAAATAATAACTGGGGGAATAGAAATGAAAAAGAATATGTTATTAGTTGTTTTGTTTATTTTGTCAATCGTTTTAGCAGCATGTTCAAGCGGCGAATCCGCATCTGCACCAAAAAATACTGAGGGTACGAGTAGTGAAAAGCCGGCAAATAATAAAACCTTTACTTATGCTTCAACTTCGGATGCAGTAGGATTATCTCCTATTTTGATGAATGATTCACCATCGGCTAATATAACGGAGCAAGTATATGAACAATTATTCCAACGAAATGTGGATACAATGGAATTTGAACCTAAATTAGCAGAGTCTTATGAAACCCCAGATGAAAACACTTGGGTTATTAAACTAAAAGAAGGAATTAAGTTCCATGATGGAACACCTTTCAATGCTGAGGCTGTGAAATATACATTTGATAAATTACGTGATCCTGCAACGGCAGCACCTCGTGCATCATTATTAGAACCAGTAGATACAATTAATGTTTTAGATGAATATACAGTGGAAATAAAAACTAAATATCCGTATGGTGCATTTTTAGCATCTCTTTCACATACCAATGCGGCTATTGTTAGTCCAACAGCAGATCAAAAACAAGATTTAATGAAAGAACCAATTGGTACTGGACCATTTAAATTTGTGAGTTGGACTCCAGGAGACCAAATTGTATTAGAAGCAAACGAAGAATATTGGGATGGTGCTCCGGAGTTAAAGAAAGTAATTTATAAAGTAGTACCTGAAATATCAACAGCAATATCTATGCTACAAACAGGGGAAGTTCAATTTATTGATAACTTACCAACGGAACAAATTAAACGCTTAGAATCTTTGGATAATGTAACTATCGATAAAATAGATGGATCACCGGTTTATTATTTAGCTTTTAATCATTTAAGAGAAATAAATCAAGATCCCGAATTCCGTGAAGCAGTGGCGGCAGCGATTGATCGTGATGCTTTTGTTTCTAAATTAAATGGACTAGGGGTTCGAAGTGATAGTGTCATCGGACCTAAAGTTTTTGGATATGATGCGTCAGCAGATAAAGCAGGAACTCCTTATGATTTAGAAGTTTCAAAAACTCTGGTTGCGAAAAACGGATACGGAAATAAACCAATAAAATTATTAACTGCAAATCGTGCTAATTTTATATTGATGGCTGAAATAGTTCAAGCTCAATTAACAGAAGCGGGATTTAATGTAGAAATTGAGTCAATGGAATGGGCTACATTTTTAGATACGGCTCGTGCAGGAGATTATGATCTTACATTCTTAAGTTGGTCCAATGTAACAGGAGATGGATCTGAGTTGTTGTATCCAAACTTCCATAGCGATAATGTAGGATCTTCAAACCGTGCTCAGTATAGTAATCCAGCATTTGATCAACTAGTTGAAAAATCCCGTACAACAATTGACCAAGATGAAAGAAAAGCATTATTAGACAAAGCAAATAAAATGATGATTGAAGAAAATGCAGTTGTAGTAATGTATCACGGAATTGTCACAGCAGCACTAGACAAAACATACAAAGGCCTGGAATTAGATCCAAACGGTAAGTGGTACTTAAAAAATATAACTGGGAAGTAGGTTAGATAATGCGGGAGACATTACTGGAAGTAAATCATTTAGTAACTGAATTTCGCACAGCAGAAGGAGATGTACAAGCTGTGCGAGATGTCTCCTTCTCTATTGCAAAAGGAGAGACATTGTGTATTGTTGGGGAGTCTGGTTGTGGGAAAAGTATTACATCTTTATCGGTTATCGGTCTGCTTCCAAGTAACGGGAAGATTGCGGCAGGTGAGATTAAATACGAAGGCAAGGAAATACATAACCTACCTTACGAAGAAATGAGAAAAATGCGTGGTACCAAGATATCGATGATTTTTCAGGAACCTATGACTGCACTAAATCCAGTTTTGACAGTAGGATATCAACTACGGGAACCATTAATGCTACATCATAAGATAAGTAAAAGAGAAGCAACAAAACAAGGGATAGAATTATTAGAACAAGTCGGCATCCCTTACCCTCAAAAACGTATGAATCAATACCCACATGAACTTAGTGGTGGTATGAGACAACGTGTAATGATTGCAATTGCACTTGCTTGTCATCCTGGATTACTAATTGCGGACGAACCAACAACCGCGTTGGATGTAACTATTCAGGCTCAAATTTTAGAATTGATAAATGAATTAAAAGAAAAGCTTAACATGGGTGTTATGCTGATTACGCATGATATGGGCGTTGTTGCGGAAGTAGCAGATAAAGTAATGGTTATGTACGCTGGTAAAAAAGTAGAAGAAGGGCGAGTAGCAGATATATTTGATAATCCAAAGCACCCTTATACAATTGGTTTATTAAATTCAGTACCTAACGTAGATGATCCGGACTTTGAATTAGAGCCTATACCTGGCTCTCTTCCTAGCCTTCAAGAAAAGATTGTTGGATGCAGATTTCATCCGAGATGCAAATTTGCTACAGATAAATGTCATGAAATAGCACCACCAGAATTTAGCGCAGACCAAGGACATATTGTTAGTTGTTGGTTATATGAAGAGGAGGAAGTTAAAGATGGTCAATTTGTCCTCCAAAGCTGATCAAAAAATCCTCTTACGATTAGAAGGAGTAAAGAAGTATTTTCCTATTAAAGGTGGAGTATTAAAGCGTGTACAAGGTCATGTGAAGGCAGTTGAAGAAGTCTCTCTTAATCTGTATGAAGGGGAGAGTCTTGGGATAGTTGGGGAATCAGGTTGTGGAAAATCAACTTTAGGTCGTGCAATTTTAGGTCTGGAAGAGTTAACAGAAGGTAAAGTTATTTTTCGAGATGAAGAAATACAAGGATTAAAAAGAAAAGAAAAGCTAAAATTCGTAAAAGAAATGCAAATGATTTTTCAAGATCCATTTGCATCACTGAATCCTAGACAACGAATTGGTCATGCATTAGAAGAAGTGTTTACAATGCATACTAATATGACGCAAAAAGAGAAACGATCTGCTGTAATTGATTTGTTAAACGAAGTTGGTTTGAAGGAAGAACATTATGAACGATATCCACATGAATTTAGTGGTGGACAAAGACAACGTATCGGTATTGCAAGAGCTATTGCTTTAAATCCTTCATTTGTCATTTGTGATGAGGCAGTATCTGCATTAGACGTCTCAGTCCAAGCGCAAGTTTTGAAGTTGTTAAAATCTTTACAAGAGAAGTATCAATTATCATATTTATTTATATCACATGATTTAGGTGTTGTACGATATTTTTGTGATCGTGTTTTGGTTATGTATTTGGGTAATACGGTCGAGCTTGCTACTGTGGAGAATTTATTTACCAATCCAATTCATCCATATACTCAAGCCTTATTATCCGCAATTCCTCGTCCATCTGTAAATGCGAATAAAAATCGAATTAGATTACAGGGAGATCTACCAAATCCAGCAAATCCACCTTCTGGGTGTCCATTTCATACAAGATGTCCTATTGCTCAAGAGATATGTAATAGTAAAAAACCTACCTGGGAACAAGTGGAAGAAGGCCATTTTGCCGCGTGTCATTTTGCTGGAACAAAAATATTAAACGGTATATGAAAAGATTTAGAGGAGGAACAACATGGATTACTTACATCACCCATTTGCAGCAAAACGACATACCGTTTTCGCTAAAAAAGGAATGGTTGCAACATCGCAGCCATTAGCAGCTCAAGCAGGAATTGAAATCCTCCAAAAAGGCGGAAATGCCATTGATGCAGCAATCGCGACTGCAGCAGCTCTTACAGTAGTAGAACCAACTTCAAACGGAATTGGTGGAGATGCATTTGCGTTAGTTTGGACTAAAGATAAGCTTCATGGGTTAAATGCATCAGGTCCATCACCTTTGTCGATTACTGCTCAAAAAATCAGAGAAAAAGGCCATGAAAAAATGCCGGTATATGGAGTTATTCCAGTAACGGTACCTGGTGTTCCATCTGCGTGGGCAGAGTTATCAGAAAAATTTGGGAAACTTCCACTTAAAGAAGTCTTAATCCCTGCGATTAGATATGCAGAAGAGGGATATCCTTTAACTCCGATTCTAGGGAAGTACTGGAAAAACGCATATGAAAAATTTAAAGACACCTTCTCTTCAGAAGAATTTTCATCGTGGTTTAAGACGTTTGCACCAAACGGAAGGGCTCCGGAAATAGGAGAAATTTGGTCTTCACCAGATCATGCGAAAACGTTACGTGCGATCGGTGAAACGAATGGTCGTGATTTTTACGAAGGTGAAATTGCAACTAAAATTGATGCTTTCATGAAGAAGCATGATGGTTACTTGTCAAAGGAGGATTTGGCTTCGTATAAACCTGAATGGGTTGAACCAATCTCTGCTAATTATCGTGGATATGATGTTTGGGAGATACCGCCAAATGGACAAGGAATGGTTGCGCTTATGGCTTTAAATGTATTTAAGCAATTGGCGAAACCAGAATGGCAAAGTGCGAATGTAGTTCATCAACAAATTGAAGCGATGAAATTAGCGTTTACGGATGGAAAAGCATTTATTACCGAATTAGAAGCAATGCCGATAAGTGTGGATCATTTACTATCAGAAGAATACGCAAAAGAACGAGCAAACACTATTCATGAAGAGGCGATTGATCCAGCACCATATGAATTGCCTAAAGCTGGAACCGTTTATTTAGCTACAGCTGATGAAGAAGGGAATATGGTTTCTTACATTCAAAGTAATTATATGGGGTTTGGCTCAGGAATCGTAGTACCTGGCACAGGGGTAGCTTTACAAAATCGAGGACATGATTTTTCTTTAGATGAGTCTCATCCAAACCTACTGAAGCCAGGGAAACGGTCGTACAACACAATTATTCCAGGATTTCTAACAAAGGATGGAAAAGCAGTTGGACCCTTTGGAGTAATGGGGGGTTATATGCAGCCACAAGGTCATTTTCAAATTGTCACAAATACAGTCGATTATTTATTGAACCCACAAGCAACTCTTGATATGCCAAGATGGCAATGGATAAAAGGGAAAACAGTACATGTGGAACCTGAGTTTCCGAACTATCTTGTCCAAAGCTTAGCGAGAAAAGGTCATGATATTCATGTTGCAGCGGATACTGGAAGTTTTGGGCGTGGACAAATTATTTGGAGAAATGCAGAGACAGGTGTTCTTCAAGGTGGAACTGAGTCCCGAACGGATGGAGCTATAGCGGTTTGGTAAAACGTAATGCAACGAAGAACAAATCCGAGCGTCCAGATCGCGTTCTTCAGAGGGATATTAGTATTGCCTTTTTCCGTTCAGGAATTCTTGGATTCGGAGGGGGTCCATCTTCTATACCACTCGTTCATCAAGAGGTTGTGAAGAAATATGGCTGGATGGATGAAGATGAATTTGGAGACACCCTTGCGCTTGCGAATACGTTGCCTGGTCCAATTAACACAAAAATGGCAGGGTATATCGGCTATCGAATAGCGGGTATATGGGGTTGTTTAAATGCAATTATTGTAACCGTAATTCCGACTGTTTTGATGATGATTTTATTATTGGGATTAATACAAAAATATAAGGATATTCCGAAGGTGCAAAATATGTCTACAGCGGTAATACCGATAGTAGCTGTATTGCTTGGTCAATTAACATGGGACTTTATAAAGAAATCAGGAGAATCTCTTGGTTGGTTAAAGGCGCTTTTGTTAATAGCTTTTTCATCTGTATTAATAGAAGTGTTACATATTCATCCTGCCATTGTCATTTTAGCGTGCATAGTCCTTGTGTTCGCTCCCTTGCTTAAAAGGAGGAAGAAAATATGATTTATTGGCGTATATTTTTAGCGTTTTTTATTCCAGGTATATTAGGCTATGGAGGAGGCCCAGCCTCTATACCATTAGTGGAACATGAAGTAGTAGGGAAATATGGCTGGATGACAACACAGGAATTCAGTGAAGTAGTCGCTATTGGAAACTCTTTGCCTGGTCCAATTGCCACGAAAATGGCAGGTTATATTGGTTATACAGAAGGTGGAATATTAGGTTCCTTCATCGCGATGTTTGCCACTATAGCACCAACTTTAATATTAATGATTGGTATGATGGCCATTTTATTAAAGTATAAAGATGCTCCGGAAGTAAAAAACTTAACGAAATTTATTCGACCAATTATCGCCGTTTTACTTGGATTTATGACTATACAATTTGCTCAAGAGTCTGTAGTAGGACTGGGGATGTGGAGTTCAATCATACTATTAGCTGCAAGCGGGTTATTATTAGTAAAATTCAAAGTTCATCCCGCATTTGTTATTCTATTAGCTTTAATATATGGTGCGATTACCGGTTAACCAAAAAACTACATAAATGTGGCTCTTTCAGACAGACTAAATAAAACTCAGTCCGGAAAAAGATACTCGCTTTCCGCGGACGAACCATCGTTCCTCCTGGGCCAACACGATGTTGGTCATGAAGGAGCAGGATGGCCATTAGCCTTACTTCCTTATTTCACGCTTCGTGCGTGGTCTAGTTGGTCCGTTCTTCCGCAGAAGTCCCGCATCTTTTTCCTTTATCGGTTTATCAAGGTCTGTTCTGTGATGAAGTCAATAAATCTATAGAATAGCAAGACAAATAAATGTTATTTTAAAAGGTTTCGGATTTTAGCATTCACGAATCTATTGGTCTTCAACCTGAAAGAGCCGCGAATACGTGGCTCTTTTTGTGTAGCAAAAAGTATATTGTTATAGCATTTATAGAAAGAGTACTTAATTGACTATCGTATTTAATTTAAGTATGATAGAGATGCTGATTTTAAGTTGTCATACCTCTTGTATGAACATACATTACAGTAACCGCGTAGAAATGGAGGGACAAGAAACGCGTAAAAAATAGGAAAACAATTATAGCGCCAGAGCTGAAGAAATTGGACGGAAATGTATCTTCAGCAGACGAGGTGGAGGTTATCGAACTTTCGGCGGATGCCTCCCGACCGTATTTGCCCGGTTGTTATTCTTTTTCATAAACCATACGAGTGATTGTATGACAGAGGGGAAAAGAAGGCATTCTTAGCTTAATGAGCATTGTGTAGGTACTTAGGAAAAACAAACTCTTTATTCGGAGATAGAGCTTCAGACTGATTGAAAACGCTTGTCAGTCGAGGTAACCTAAATTCGCGACATCCATGTCGCAACGGTTGCATGTCCCACATCGTGTGGGCCTGCGCTATTTTAACGTAGAATGTGAGCGTTTTTCAACAGTCTGAAGCATGCTTATTTAGACATGAATGTATATGGAGGAAATATGATTATGTGTGGAATTGTAGGATATATTGGAGAAGCAGATGTAAAGGAAATTTTGTTAAATGGTTTAGAAAAATTAGAGTACCGTGGATATGATTCTGCGGGGATTGCTGTGTTAAATAAAGACGGCGTAGTCGTTTTCAAAGAAAAAGGACGTATTGCTGATTTACGTGATGTAGTAGATGAAGATGTAGATGCGAAGCTTGGAATTGGTCATACACGTTGGGCAACTCACGGTGTCCCAAACCAACTAAATGCACATCCACATCAAAGTACAACAGAACGTTTCACGCTTGTGCATAATGGTGTTATTGAAAACTATCATTTAATGAAAAAAGCGTATTTATCTAATGTAGAAATGGCATCTGACACGGATACAGAAGTAATTGTTCAGCTTATTGAGAAATTCTCACAAGACGGACTTTCTACAGTAGATGCACTTAGAAAAACATTGCATCTTATTCACGGATCGTATGCACTTGCCCTATTGGATAAAGAAGACAAAAATACGATCTATGTAGCAAAAAATAAATCACCACTATTAGTAGGAATTGGTGATGGATTTAATGTTGTAGCATCTGACGCTATGGCAATGCTACAAGTTACGGAGCATTATGTAGAGCTTCACGACCAAGAAATTGTAATCGTACAAAAAGATTCTGTTGAAATTCAAAAACTAGACGGAACAAAAGTAAAACGTGCACCGTACAAAGCAGAACTTGATATGAGTGATATTGAAAAAGGAACATATCCTCACTATATGCTTAAAGAAATGGATGAACAGCCTGCTGTAATCCGTAAAATAATTCAAGCTTACCAAAATGAACAAGGCGAGCTAACAATAGATCAAGCTATTTTAAATGCATTTCATGATGCAGACCGCTTATACATTATCGCAGCGGGAACAAGCTATCATGGTGGATTGATCGGTAAAGAATATTTTGAAAAAATTGCTGGTATTCCAGTAGAAGTGCATATTTCTAGCGAATTCGGGTACAACATGCCACTTCTATCAGAGAAACCATTGTTTATGTTCCTTACACAATCTGGTGAAACTGCAGATAGCAGACAAGTACTTGTGAAAATAAAAGAAAAAGGTTACCCAACGATTACAATGACAAACGTACCAGGGTCAACACTTTCTCGCGAAGCAGACCATACATTACTACTTCATGCTGGTCCTGAAATTGCAGTTGCATCTACAAAGGCTTACGTTGCTCAAGTCGCAGTATTAATGGTGACAGCTTCTGTATACGCTCAATCTCAAGGGAAAACACTAGACTTTGATGTTGTAAAAGAGCTAGGAATTGCTGCAAATGCAGTGCAAGCAATAGTAGATTCTAAAGAAGAAATGGAACAAATCGCTACAGAATTTTTAGCAACAACTAGAAATGCATTCTTCATCGGACGAAACATCGACTTCTATGTAAGTTTAGAGGGTGCACTAAAACTAAAAGAAATTTCATATATTCAAGCAGAAGGCTTTGCAGGCGGAGAACTAAAACACGGTACAATCGCTCTAATCGAAGACGGAACACCGATTTTCGCCCTAGCAACTCAACAAGCAGTGAGCCTAAACATACGTGGAAACGTAAAAGAAGTAGTTGCACGTGGCGCAAACCCATGCATTATTGCTATGGAGGGTCATGAAGAAGAAGGAGACCGCTTCGTACTTCCAAAAGTACAGGAGCTATTCGCTCCACTGGTAGCAGTAATTCCTCTTCAACTGATCAGTTATTACGCAGCATTGCATAGAGGTTGTGACGTGGATAAACCAAGAAACTTGGCTAAGTCGGTAACGGTGGAATAAATTAGAATTTGGGATTTATGAACATTGTTGTATCGAAAAAAAGATTGTTACTTGAAAAAAAAGATTGTTACTTGAAAAAAAAGTTCGTTACTTAAGTGAATTAATAATAAGACTGTCCGTTGACATTAAAGTAAGTAACTTTACATTATAGTTGGTTACTGTTGTAGAATTATATATAAGTTTGATAAAAACAGCTTGATGATTAATAAATCACAAGCTGTTTTTTATTTCTAATGTAATTTCCAAAAAAGATCGTTAGGTAGCTTTGAAATAAAGTCGAACTGTTTAAAATAAGGTTGAATAAAAACAGTTACTAATAAACTGAATCGTAGTCTGTTTTTATTTACCACTTCATGTAGAATTTAAAGTGAGAAACTAATCAAGGAAAGGGCAGATGAAAGGAGGATCAATGACAAAACCCATGGAAATTTATAAGAATGCAGCTATTTCGTTTTCCGAGTTCTTTTTACAAATTAATTTTAGAGGAGTTAGAAGAACAATAAATATTTCTATATAACAATTAGGAAGGTGAGTTATGTGACAGAATACTATGCAGTTAGAAATGGTCATATTAATATTGAAGAAATTAAAATATCCTTCAAGAAGTTTAGCGAGTTTTTTATTGATACTTATTTGTATTTTGAAGAGAAAGGTTATTTTAAGTTAGCTTTTTTTGGCAACCACAGTACTCCTAGATTAATGGCTCCTAGTCCTGAAGCGTACATGTTTAATCATGTAGGTTTAAAGAATATATTTCCTATTGATCATGATTATAGACAAAATAAAGAGACTACCTTTACATTGATAGAAGTTTTACATAAGTACATTCGAAAGATAGATGGATTCGATATTTATTATTATGACGAGCCACAACGAGAGTTTAGAGAACTTATCAATAAGTATCTTATTTGTTTAGAAGACGGCTATTTGTTGACAGAGAATGGCTACATAATTGACTTGCCAGAGGATGGAGTGGGACATCTCATAACGCAAGATTTACCAGAGACTACCGATGACTCAACAACGGAAAAGGTTGAAACGGCTATTAAAATGTTCTTCAAATACGATTCAAATGAGGCTGAAAAGATGAAAGCTATTAATATTCTAGCTGATATTCTGGAGCCGTATAGAAAAGAATTAGAAAAAGTAACTACGCAAAAGCATGATGCAATGATTTTCGCAATTGTAAACAATTACGGTATACGACATAACAAGATTACCGAAAAGACAGATTATGACAAACCAATATGGTACGAGTGGATGTTCCATTATTATTTAGCGACGGTACATGCTACATTGAAACTAGAATTAAAAAAGAGTAAGTAAGGGGGCCATTTGAAAGATTTGATTTATGAAATAATAAGGACAATGATCAATCTTTTTTATAAAACCTGTTCTTAATACAATAAATTGAAGAAGTCATTCTGATTAGTTTTTGTTCAAAATGGCTTCTTTTTTCTTGCAACAAAATATGCGCTTTAAGACGATTTTAATCATGTAGCATTGAAATAAAGTTTGATTAAAAGTTCCTCTTCAAAATCCTCATATTAGCGTAAATAAAAGAATCCATTTTTTAAAAATACATTGATCAAAATGGCTTCTTTCGTTATGTTTTGGTTAAGATTTTTATAAAAAAGTTTGATTATTTCTAGTGTTCCTTGTGCGCTCAGATAAATATTCTCTAAGCGTTTTTTCATGTTATTTACAATTAGAATGTTAATTCGTTATATTCAACCCACTTTTCTCTTTCTCGCTCTACTGCTCGATTTTGCCACTCAAACCAAACAATTGAACATTCGCTACAATGACTGTCTACACCACTATTATTGTACATATCTCTACGTGTAAATAAGGACCTTTTACGGCAGTTGTAGCAATAAATTATTTTGTCTTCACTTTTTATTGTCATAATTTCTCTTAACCTCCAATATGCAATAATTATTGTCTATTACTTAGCTACTTATTCTTAGTTCAAATAATTTTGCTAAATAGAGTAGACAGTTCATAATTATTTTGGAGAATAAATAAAACTGATTAGCATACCTAACCAGTTCACATCATGAGTAAGTTATCTTAGAACAATATTAAAAGGGATAGATGTCAAAAAAAATGTATAGAAACAAAGGTGTTTATAAAAATAATTAAAAACTGTTTTATAACCACTTGTATTAAGTATCTGCATATTTTCTTCATATTTATTCTCTATAATATTTTCAGAGGAGAAGGGGCGAATGATCGTATGAACAGAATCTCAACAAAGTTAACAGCTTCCTTTTTCATTGTTGTACTAATAATGGAGACATTTCTTATTTTTTATCTCCATAAAAGTATTATTCATACAAGAATTCAGGAAGAATTTAACCGATTGCTGGAAAGTGGATCGAATCACAGGGATGTACTTGTAGAATACTATTCCGATACAACGATGAAACATATCGTATTGATGGAAAAAGGCGGAGGTAGAGAAGTTGTTATTACGGATAACAAAGGTAATATCCTACATAGCTCGGTTGAAAACATTACGTCACAAAAAGCATTTCTTCCTCTTATAAAAAATCTTGATCTGAAAGCTGATAAGATATTGATTTCAGATTGGAAAGAGTCTCCTTATATTATTAGTGCACACCCTTATAAAGTAAAAACTGGCCAATCTGGTTATGTTGTTATGTTTCAAAGCACAGGGTCTATTGAACAATTGGTGGGTAAGTTGAACTTGCATTTTGGGATGGCGGGTGGGACGAGTGTTATTGTATTATTTATCGTTTATGCGGCCTTATCTAGATTTCTCACAAGGCCATTAATTCACATGAAAGAAGCAACTGAGAAGTTAAGTAAAGGCGATTTTGATGTGAGTCTACCATTTATCGGTAAAGATGAACTTGGAGAGTTATCAGGTTCCATTCAAAAGCTAGCCAATGATTTAGAAAGGTTAAAAGCAGAGAGGAATGAGTTTCTAGCGTCAATTTCTCATGAATTGAGCACGCCTCTGACATATTTAATCGGGTATTCGAAAGTAGCCATGAGAGAAGGAGTGAGTGAGAAGGAACGAGAACATTATCTTACAATAATCGCAGAAGAGTCAGATCGAATGAAAGAACTTGTTAAAAATCTATTAGATTTAGCAAAAGTGGATGAGAATACTTTTACCGTTTCAAAGGAATACTTTGAGGTACGGCCGTTTTTTGAGAATGTTGTCAAACTCGTTGGACCTTCTTTTGCACTGAAGAATCTTAAACTTAATCTTGTAAGTGAAGAAAACTTTCAAGTCCATGCTGATCCTTTGCGATTAGAGCAAATTGTATTGAATTTACTCGACAATGCTTTGAAGTATTCTAAAGAAAATACAACTGTTACATTGAAGGTTTTAAAAAAAGATAATAAAACTATCATTTCAGTAATAGATTTGGGAATTGGGATTCCTTCTGAAGAAATTGAATTCATTTTTGAAAAGTTATACCGTGTAGAAAAATCACGGTCACGTTCATTCGGCGGTTCGGGTATAGGACTTGCCGTCGTTAAGGAATTGGTTGAAGCACATGGAGGTAACATTGAAGTCGAAAGTATCTTGGGTAAAGGGAGTACATTTAAATTAGAAATATAAGAGGAGGCTTTTAGAATATATGCGGACAATTTTAATTGTTGACGATGAAAAGAGGATGCTAAATCTAATTGAATTATTTCTCACACCGCTTGGATTCAGATGTATCAAGGAAACAAATGGAAAGAATGCGATAGAGATACTTAAGAATGAGAAAATTAATCTTGTCCTATTAGACATCATGATGCCGGAGATCAACGGATGGGAAGTATGTGAGAAAATACGTGAATTTTCTAATGTACCGGTTATTATGCTTACGGCAAGATCCGATAAGTTGGATTTAGTTAAAGGGTTAAATACAGGTGCTGACGACTATATTACGAAACCTTTTGATGAAAGAGAATTGGTAGCAAGAGTAAATGCCATTTTACGTCGTTTAGCTGAAAATGAATCAGAAGAAGCTACGATTATTTACGAGGGTTTTAAGCTAGATAGAGAGACGTACTCGTTACGATATAGTGATATAATAGTACAACTCACATTAAAAGAGTTCTATATTATTCAAACATTAATTACCCGCCCTAAAAAGACGTATACACGTGAAGAGCTATTGGATGCTGCATGGGAATATAACACGTATACGGATATAAGAACAGTAGACTCACATATTCGGAATTTAAGAGAAAAATTAAAAAACAAGGGGTTTCCTATCGATGAATTTCTTAAAACTGTATGGGGAATCGGATATAAATGGAGCTAAAGGAGAAGTTATTTGATGAGAAAATTCAAAGTTTTTATCGGTTTGTTAGTAGTTATTTTAATCCTGTCTGCTTGTAACTCAAAAGAAAACGAAGCATTTTCGTATGGAAAAGTTAAAAATAATAAAATTGATCATATACACGGTTTGGGATATATAAATGGAGGAAGCGATTTCGTCATTTCAACACATTCGGGACTATATGGATATGGGGAAGATGGCTGGAAAGAAGCAAATAGCCAAAAACATGACTACATGGGCTTTCAGGCTGTAAGAGAAGGATTTTTTTCAAGTGGTCATCCAGAACCAGGCTCAGAATATAAAAATCCTCTCGGTCTTATTAAAAGTATAGATAAAGGCGCAAGTTTTGAGCAATTAGCGTTTTATGGAGAGATTGATTTTCATTACCTTGCGGCAGGCTATGATTCAAATACAATTTACGTATTAAATGAAAAGCCAATTGAAAAGATGAATAGGGGGCTACATTATTCTACTGATGAAGGAGCTTCTTGGACAGAGGCTACTATGAATGGATTTAATTCAAATAATATTTCTAACTTGTCTGCACATCCAACGCGTAAAGAATTAATTGCAATCGGTAGTAAGGATGGAATATTTGTTTCGGATGATTATGGACAAAATTTTAAATCAATAAATGATGCAAAAATGATCACTTATGTAACATTGAATGAAACAGCAGGTTATTATACAAATTTTGATGAAAATACGGTATACCTTAAGTCATTCTTGTATGACAGTAATGAAGAAATAGACATCCAACTTCCAATAGATCTGAAGATGGATCCAATCACCTTTATCGCAGTAAATCCTGATAATCAAAAAGAGATTGTCTTTGTTACAAATAATAATAATATTTATTTAACTAAAGACGAAGGACTTTCTTGGGATAAACTTGCTTCAAATGGGGAGCTAACAAAATAAGCAAATGAAGGTGTTTCTTAGATGTATAGTTTAATGTCGAAGATCAGCCAAACAATAAGTGAACCAGTTACTGTATTCTTAAACTCCTTTGAACATTCCCCAATTGTAATTGCACTTTTACTTGGTTTGATTGGGGCTGTTGCACCCTGTCAGCTTACAGGAAA
The DNA here is from genome assembly GCF_055454035.1 of Psychrobacillus syltrankelensis. Classification (NCBI taxonomy): domain Bacteria; kingdom Bacillati; phylum Bacillota; class Bacilli; order Caryophanales; family Bacillaceae; genus Psychrobacillus; species Psychrobacillus syltrankelensis. The sequence goes on from NZ_CM144227.1 coordinate 2,819,360, forward strand.
TATGAGTGCAATTACTTTTTACGGAAATCGTACTGTTCAAATGAAGAGTAATTGGGGAGAGATAGTTGCATTTATTGCAGGGAAGGTTGTTGTGTTTAGTTTAATTGGATTTTTGGCTTGGATATTTGGCCAATCATTCGAAACAAAGATGACAGAGTATTTTCCCATATTTCGTCAATTAATTGGCCCTCTAATGATTATTACGGGACTTGTACTTATAGGAGTTATAAAACTTGGATTTCTAAACCGTTTAACAATGCATATCCCAATGGTATTAAAAGAAGGAAAGTTCGGATCTTTTATGCTGGGGGCAAGTTTTTCCCTCGCCTTCTGCCCAACCATGTTTGTTCTCTTTTTTGTATGGCTTATGCCAACTGTGTTAACAACTTCATATGGCTTTATATTACCTGTAGTTTTTGGGATTGCAACATCAATTCCACTTATACTTCTCTTTGTATTAATATGGCTTTTTGATGCAAAGCGATTAATAATGAAAAAAAGCAGTAAGATAGGGAGCGTTGTCCAAAAAATTGCAGGAGTTATTCTTGTAATTATAGGGGTTTTTGACACAATTACTTATTGGGGTTAAAAGTTTTAAACGAATAATCCTATATTGGTTAGAAACAAGTATTTAGATGCCAATTTTATTGTGTGTTAATGGCTAAAAAAGAGTTAAAATATATATGCTTTCGGATTTGAATCTTTTATTATCATTTGGATCAGTTTTTTAAATTAGATTAATCTACTTGATATTGATGAACAATATTTAAATAGCAAGAATAAAATACCTAATTTTAGTTTCCCCCTTTTTGAATAAATGAACATAAATACTTTTTATTAATTATCTAAATAGGGTTGTGAGAAAAGTTAAAAACTTATACATTTTAGTATTTATAGTACTTATTATAATATCAATCAGTATGGTTTATGTTGTAAAATTAAGTACTGATTCTAAGGAGCTTATAAATATAAATGAGATTGGTGCTAAAATTAAAGTAAATAACCAACACATACTAATTCCGTCTAATTATGATGTGAAAAATGTCTACTTAAATGATGACGGTTTTACTTCTCCATGGGTTGAAGTACTTTTATCAAATGATATAAATGTATATATATATCAAGCTATTGAGTTGAAAAATACAAATAATGAATTTGTAGGTACTAAAAAACTCGGGGATATAAACATACAAGAATATAAAGCAAAAAATGATAACATAGAATATATTTTTAAAGTAGATAAACTTATTTATTTATATAGATTTAGTAAATATCAGAAAAATGATATTGATGAATATTTAATTAATAATCTCTAATGAAATTCCTATTGATGTGGAGATACAAATGAAAAAAGGAAATTGTATATGAAAAATGTGGAAATAAAATGAAAGTACCAGGTTTTTGCGATTCAAAAAAATAATCGCACCATTAAAAAAGTCGGTGACTACATAATGGTCTCGATTGGAGTGCTGCTCTCTTTCGATGGTTTTACAGCATTATAATAAAAATAAACCTCCTGAAAGAAGCAATTCTTCCAGGAGGTTTATTACTTATTAATTAAGACTCTGTTAATTTACAAAGGTACTTGTTAAACAATCCTACAACTTTATTTTAACAAGGGAAGTGCTGATATTAGAACGTTCTTAGTGATAGTAAGTTTCATTTGGCCAAGTAACATAATATCAACAAGAGTTTGTTTCGCATCCTGGATATGATTAGTGTCATGCTTTTGATGATCTGATTTGTTTGCATGATGTGAGTGGTTGTCAATTTAGTTAAGGTTCTGTAATTAGTGTAAACAATGAATATGTATGAATTATGGGGAAATTACGATATTTCGTTTTAAAGTAAAGTTTTTTAAATTAATCTTGGATGGCATGCATACCGTAAAGGGGTATGAAATATAATTTAGAGTATTGGAAAATAGGATTTTCAAATTTGCAAAAAGGATGGATAGATGGGGTACTATCAATTGTTTATATTAGCGTCGCTTGTGGTATTAACTATTATAATCGTTATATTAGCAAGAATATCGAAAAAAATATTTAATCCCATGCAAGGGATGATCACTTCTATGTTCTTTGGTATGGATATTGGGTTGACTGCAGGTGTTCTTTTAGGTGTAACATTTCAAGGAAACTTATTTCTCTCAACAATTCTGTCAATGGCTATTGGAATGTTGGCTGGTTCATTATGTGGGGGCTATTTTGGAATATTAGCTGTTTTAGAAGGTCTAATGGCTGGTTTGATGGGCGGCATGATGGGTGCGATGTTAGGAGAAATGATAAACGAGGAACAATCAATTAGTTTAATAAGAATATTTTTATTGATGTCTATCTCTACAATCTTTTTATTTACCTTATTACCACACAATAAAAATCAAAAGATAAAAAATAAAATATGGCTATTAAAGCCAGTCATCCTAGCAACTTGTATTATTTTTTATTTTGTAGGAGGTATTACATCAGCCGAAAAACAAATGAGTTTAATATCTAAGGCATCTTCACAATATCATAATAACCATTCTAATAACGTGGAGAATAGGATAGAAAATGAGTCACAAGTTATTACAATTCAAGCTGAAAATATGAAGTACTCATTAAGAGAAATTGTTTTAGAAAAATATCAACCAATCACCCTGGTTCTTGAAAATCAGGATAAAATCGAGCATGATATTGAAATGAAAATACCAACTCTTAATAGTAATAACGAATCCAAACATAATCATGGGACAGAAGATAATTTGATACATCTTCATGCCAAAGGAAAAAGTAAGGAGCTATTAACGTTTACCCCTATCGATTCAGGAGTTTATGAATTTATTTGTACAGTACCTGGACATAAAGAATCTGGGATGGTTGGTCAGGTTATTGTGAATTAGAGGTTTTAGGAATATAAATAAGGATGTTGTATATCTACATTAAAACATAATTCTTTACATACCCCTGGCGGGTACTGTATTATAGAAATAAGGACAGGAGGTTGCTTAGTTGGACAATGTAATGGAAGAGGGTACAATCACATCTGACGTGTCTTGTAGAAAGAGTCATCATACCGAAAGTGTAAAAAAGGATTTAACGAATCGATTAAACCGCATTGAAGGGCAGATTCGGGGAATAAAAGGAATGGTAGATAAAGATGTCTATTGTGACGATATTATCACACAACTTTCTGCAACTCAGTCAGCTTTAAATAGTGTAGCGAAAGTCCTTTTACAAGGACATTTAAAAGGCTGTGTAGTGGACAGATTAGCTGAAGGTGACGATGAGGTTCTTGATGAATTATTAGTTACGATTCAAAAACTAATGAGAAAATAATAGGAGGAATGTAAAATGGTAGATCAAGTTACTTTACAAGTGCAAGGAATGTCATGTGGCCATTGTGTGAGTTCAGTTGAAGGTAGTGTGGGTAAGTTAGACGGCGTTGAACAAGTGAAAGTTCATTTAGAATCTGGTAAAGTCGACGTAGCCTTTGATCAAGAAAAAATAACGTTAAGTAAAATTAAAGAAACAATTGACGACCAGGGATATGAAGTAGAATAAGTAAGTGAGTAGGTAAGTAAGAGTGCTATATAAGCACTCTATTTCTTTCGTTAATTTATACCCCCTAGTAGTATTAGAAGAAGAGGTGAAAATGAAATGAGTAGCAAAATAAAAGAAACAAGTCTACAAATTACTGGAATGACGTGTGCAGCCTGTGCAACAAGAATTGAAAAAGGGTTAAATAAAATGGATGGTGTGGAAGAAGCCAACGTCAACTTGGCTCTTGAAAAATCTTTAATAAAATATAATCCTGAAAAGCTGAGTGATAAAGACTTTGAAAAGAAAATTCAAGATCTTGGATACGGCGTTGCAAAGGAGAAAAAAGAGTTTAACATTACTGGAATGACATGCGCTGCCTGTGCAACGAGAATAGAAAAAGGCCTCAACAAGTTAGAAGGAGTTTCCTTGGCGAATGTCAACTTGGCACTCGAAAATGCAACAGTAGAATATAACCCTTCTCAAGTTTCCGTTGCAGATATTATAGGACGGGTAGAGAAGTTAGGCTACGGGGCACATAACAAGGAGAACGAGAAGGACGCGGTAGATTACCGTGAGCAGGCAATACAGAAACAAAAAAGAAAATTTTTCATCTCGACTATTTTGTCGCTCCCTTTGTTGTGGTCCATGGTCGGACATTTTTCGTTTACTTCGTTTATTTATATGCCGGAATTTCTAATGAATCCATGGGTGCAAATGGCGCTCGCAACACCTGTCCAATTTATCATTGGGAAACAGTTTTATGTAAGTGCGTATAAAGCGTTGCGAAATAAAAGTGCCAATATGGATGTGCTCGTCGTAATGGGAACATCCGCTGCCTATTTTTATAGTGTGTATCAAGCCATTATAACTATTGGTGAGCATCATACAGCCCAACTGTACTTTGAAACGAGCTCAGTTCTGATTACGCTCATTATATTAGGAAAACTTTTTGAAGCGAAAGCGAAAGGGCGCTCATCTGAAGCCATCAAGAAGCTTATGGGACTACAGGCAAAAACAGCATTAGTTATCCGAAATGAAACGGAAATAGAAATACCTCTCGAAGAAGTCGTGACGGGAGATATTATCTTAGTGAAGCCTGGTGAAAAGATTCCAGTTGATGGTGATGTGATGGAAGGAAATACTGCTGTTGACGAGTCAATGCTTACAGGGGAAAGTATTCCAGTAGATAAAACCATTGGAGATTTATTATTTGGTTCAACAATTAATAAAAATGGATTTCTTAAAATGAAAGCAACAAAAATCGGAAGAGACACTGCTCTTGCCCAAATTATTAAAGTGGTGGAAGACGCACAAGGCTCTAAAGCACCTATTCAAAGACTTGCCGACAAAATCTCTGGCGTGTTTGTACCGATTGTGATTGGCATTGCTGTTATCACCTTTTTAGTGTGGATTATTTGGGTCAATCCAGGGGAGATTACCCCAGCACTAGAAGCCTTGATTGCTGTTCTTGTTATTGCTTGTCCTTGTGCACTTGGACTTGCGACTCCTACATCGATTATGGCTGGGTCTGGACGCGCAGCAGAGTTTGGGATTTTGTTTAAAGGTGGCGAACATCTTGAAACTACCCACCATATTGATACAGTCATTGTAGATAAAACAGGAACTGTGACAAACGGTAAGCCAGAATTGACAGATGTTATTGTAGAAGATGGAGTAGATGAAGCGGAATTTTTATCTTTAATAGGTGCCGCTGAAAAACAATCGGAGCATCCACTTGCTGAAGCAATTGTTCAAGGTATTCAAGAACGAGGTATACAACTCAATTCCATTCAAGAATTCGAAGCAATCCCAGGTTATGGGGTTAAAACAATCGTTGATCAAAAAGAAATATTGGTAGGAACTCGAAAGCTTATGAGCCAGTATAATATTGATATTTCCAATGTATTAACTGAGATGGAAGAATTAGAGGCTAATGGGAAAACGGCCATGTTGGCTAGTATTGATGGCCATTATGCTGGGTTAATAGCAGTAGCAGACACAATTAAAGAAACTTCTAAAAAAGCTATTAAACGTTTACAAGAGATGAATATTGAAGTCATTATGATAACAGGTGATAACCGACGTACGGCTACAGCAATCGGCAAAGAGGTTGGAATTGACAGTGTTATTGCAGAAGTACTTCCGGAAGGAAAAGCGGAGGAAGTGAAAAAGCTTCAGAAAACTGGTAAGAGGGTCGCAATGGTTGGTGACGGAATTAATGATGCCCCTGCGCTGGCAGTTGCAGATATCGGCATGGCAATCGGAACAGGAACAGACGTTGCGATGGAAGCGGCAGATATTACCTTGATTCGAGGAGATTTAAATAGTATTGCGGATGCAATTATTATGAGTCATAAAACAATGAGAAATATTAAGCAAAATTTATTCTGGGCCTTCGCTTATAACACGTTAGGTATTCCAATAGCTGCAATAGGTTTACTTGCACCATGGGTAGCAGGTGCAGCTATGGCATTTAGCTCCGTGTCGGTTGTATTAAATGCATTACGTCTACAAAGAGTAAAACTTGAGAAGTAAATTCTGAGAGAAGACCCACCTAGGTGGGTCAATTTTTATTTATTTGAAGTATGTTCATCAATAGAAAATTTCATTTCTTTTAGAGCGAAACGGTCTAACATATAGATAATTGTGCTATTTATTTCTTTCTTTCTTTAATTTGTAAACTCTATTTTCTTGTCCATATTTTTTTCATATATATTTGTTACGCTACTATAGCGTTAATCGAAAAGGATACTCTAATTACTTGTATATTTTCAAAAAAATATAAAATATATTAGTAAAAATATAGGAGGGGCGGAATGTCTCCACGGTTCAAGAAAAATGAAAAGAATAGAACAAAGAAAAGGATTTTATTTCTGTACTTGTCGATTTTACTATTTTTAGTCTGGCTAATTACTGTCTTATGGATGACATTATTTTATGAGCCTGAAAAGGATAAAGAATATACCCTTTTGGATAGAATTTATTCTTTATTGAATTTTGATTTGGAGTCAATGAAAAGTGATGATCCTAAAATATTTGATGAATTAAATGATCCTACTTTTGATACGTCCAGTGTAGATACCGATTTGAAAATTAGTTTGGAACCACAAGAAAGAGATGAATTCCAGCCTACAATGGATAATCTCTTTAAGGAGAGGGAACTTACTATAAAGAATATAGATGCTATTTTTGAAAACATGAAATCGCCAAAAGAAATTTCAGCTTTTCATTCAACTTTTGGAAAAAAAGTCATCTATATTTATCATACTCATAACAGAGAATCTTTTTTTCCATATTTAAAAAATACAGATAATCCAGAAGAAGCATACCACTCGAAAGCAAATATTACCTTAGTAGGCAAGATGCTTGGAAGAGCATTGGAGAGAAGAGGAGTAGGAACGAAAGTGGATTCAACAGACATCGTTCAAGTACTAGAATCTAAAGATTTAAACTTCAACAGTTCTTATATTATCTCGGGAGAGCAGGTACGCTCTGCAAGTAAAGAAAATAATGAATTAGAATTTTTTATAGATGTTCATCGAGATTCATTGCGAAAGGATTCTACTACTATTGAAATGAATGGATCAAATTATGCCCGTTTAATATTTGTTGTTGGTACCGGGCATGAAGATTTTGAAAAGAATCTTATGTTTGCAGAAGGGCTACAAACAATTCTTGATACTCAATATCCGGGACTATCAAAAGGAATCATTCAAAAGGGTAGTAGCCAAGGAAATGGAGTCTATAATCAAGATATTTCTCCTAACTCAATTATTGTGGAAATTGGGGGAGTAGATAATACGGTAGAAGAACTTCATCGTTCTACCGAAGCTTTTGCAGATGTTTTAAGTGATTATTACTGGCATGGGAAAAAGTAATTTAATCCATTCGATTTTAAAATATTATTCCATATGATTTACGTTAATATGACCTTTCACGTAGGAATAAAAAGCAACAAATAGCAATGATCTGTCATCCCTATGTCCTTTTAATATTCTTTTAAGTTAAAATTTAATGTTTAACAGTAAATGCACCTTGAAGCAGAAACTTCAAGGTGCATTTTTATAATTTTGTATCTAAAACCCTATTTGATAAAAATCAAGCTTATTTAAGCCCCACTATCTGTTAAAGCAATGTTTTGGGAAGATTGATCTTGTAAAACGATTGAAATTGCTTTTGCAAGAACAGAAATCGTACGATTAATTTCTTCTTGAGTATTCTCGATTCCGCCAAGCTCAATTAAAACCATATTTTTAGCAAGGTCTTGATTGTAGATACCGTCCACATTGTCTCCTTTTTTCCCAATAACCCCACGTGATATTCCAGGAATCAATTCATTCAAATGGGAGGAGATGTGCTGGGCATAGGATTTATTCAAAACATAGTTCGGATGATCTTCCCCTACTACAAAATAGATTTTACCAAAAGTCTCATTATTGTAAGTAAGCGTTGTTTTCTCCCTAGTTGCAGAGTCCCTGTGTAAATCAACGATCAAATCATACTTATTTTCTTTAATTTGAGCTGCAAGAAAAGGGCGTACGACATTATAGGCTTCCGAAAATTTACGTTTTGTTCTCTTCATTTCCTCCATTGTGTCGACAGCTAAAAAGTCTGTATCTATGGAATTAAAGCTAAAGTAACTTTTAATAATATCTTCAAATGCCATAATGTTGGAGGTTGGATGATATACCGCCGTTTGACCATTTTCACTTTTTACGATTGGTACAAATGCTTCCTGTGAATGTGTAAATAGCAACAAAGCTTTCTTCGGTTCAATTTGTTCTAGATTATCAATGTTTTGATTTTCAGCCGCTGCATATACGACGGCTTGTTTCTCTTCAGCTTTCTCGGCAATCCCTACTTGTTGAGGTTTACTAAAAATCTCTACGATCATTGGTGATATAAATAATAGTAAAATTAATCCGAAAATAATTCGTCCTTGATTTTGCATATTAAAACACCTCAACTAACAATACGTTGGGGGGGTAAAAAATAGAACTGAATTAAATCCATAAATTTTTCATATTTAATTGTTACACTACATTTGTATTAAATAAATTTCAAGGAGAAAATACAATGAAATTAAAAATATGGATAATTTATCTTTCGTTGAGTATTGTACTCATCGGAGGCTGTAGTGCGAAAAATACTAATACAGGTGGAAATATGGATCACTCAAATATGACGTATGATGGAATGGAAGATGGAACGGGAAGTGATATGGAAAACGTTCATATGAGTCATAATAATCCTTTAACATTAAATGATTCCACTGGAGAAAACGATCTTAGGATTCCTCCGGTACTAGAACATGAAAATGACAATGACGAAGGACTTGTTTACTATTTAACAGCACAGAAAGGAAATACTGAAGTTTTTGATGGGTACCAAACAGAGACGTTTGGATACAACGGTTCATTCTTAGGCCCGGTAATTCGAGTGAACCAAGGAGAAACAATAAAGATTAGGACTACTAATGAGTTATCAGAAGAAACAACATTTCATTGGCATGGATTAGAATTACCTGGAGAAGGAGATGGAGGACCTCATCAAACTTTAAAGCCTGGCGACTCAAAAATTGTAGAGTTTAAAGTTAACCAAGAAGCATCAACATTATGGTTTCATCCTCATCCTGAAGGAAAAACATCTGAACAAGTTTATAAAGGGCTAGCAGGATTAATCTATATTGAGGATGAAAACTCTAAAAACCTAGGCTTACCAAATGATTATGGTATAAATGATATACCATTGATTATACAAGATAAAAAATTTGATGAGATGAAACAATTAAACTACCAAGAAGCAAAAAACGAAGATGGAACAATTGGAGATACAATATTAATAAATGGAACACTAAATCCGAAGCTTACCGTGAATAAGGAAAAGGTACGTCTACGTATTTTAAACGGATCCAATGCACGTAATTTCACTTTCAAATTGAATACAGGAGATTCCTTCGTACAAGTAGCCACGGATGGTGGTTTTTTAAATAAACCTATAGCATTAAATGAAATTACTTTAACACCTTCTGAACGTGCAGAAATCATTGTGGATTTTTCAAACTATGATTCATCTAGCGACGTTGCTTTAATTAATGAGGATGATACGATTCTATTGCCATTTAAAATTAATGATCAGCTTGGTGATTCAAGCAATTTACCAGAAAACTTGAATGATTTTGCTGTAAGTGAAGAAGAAAGAAAATTGCCTGTATCTAAAAAGCTAGAATTTGCAGGAATGGGAACTGATGTGACGATCAATGGTAAAAAATTCGATATGGAGAGAATTGATTTCACGCAAAAACAAGGTGTCACAGAAATATGGGAAATTTACAATAAACCAGATATGATGGGGGGAATGTCTCATCCAGTTCATATTCATGGAACACAGTTTAAAATTGTTTCAATCGATGGGGTTGAACCTCCAGAAAATGAACGAGGATGGAAAGATACTGTAGCTGTACAACCTGGAGGAAAAATAAAATTAGCTGTTAAATTTGATAACAAAGGCGTCTATATGTTTCATTGTCATATCCTTGAACACGAAGATAATGGAATGATGGGGCAAGTGAAGGTAGAGTAAGGTATGTGTGATATGTATTAAATAACAAACTATTAAAAGAAAGAAATTAGCACAATTAAGGTTTTTTAGGAGTTTTTATTTTTCGGTTTGCACCACTTAGTTCTTCAGGGTAACTATACGGAGAAGGTGTTTCTTATGAATACGAAATATGAAGATTGTGTGAAATCCTGTATGGAATGTCTAGAGGCTTGTAACACGTGCTTTGATGAAGAACATCTAAAGATACTGGTCGACTGCATCCGATTGGATTGTGCAGGTGTTGATGTTTGTGCCTTTGCGGTAAAAGCAATGACTTCAAACAGCACGTTCGTAAAAGAAATATGCAAACTGTGTGCGGAAGCATGTCGTAAAATGAGCATGTAAGAAATTTGATGAAATGAATTTTGAATTTCAAAAAGGCTACTGCCAAAGTCAAGCTAACATGACTTTGGCGGCGGCCTTTAATTATTTTTGAAGACAAGTGAATTATTTCTATAAACTCTATCAACGACCAGTGGCTTTCATTTTCTCTTTAAGCCAAAAAGGAGTGATCGTAACAAATAACAAGATCATAAATCCATAAAGGTAGTTCATTGATACTTTTTGGAGAAGACCAAATACAACGGCGACTTCAAGGATAACTGCGGGAATCTTACCAATTGAACTTGCAATCATAAAACGCCTTCCACTAATTGAAGTCATAGAAGCACCTGAGGTAACTAAACCGGATGGCACAAATGGAAGGATTCGAAATAATATAATCAGTGTAAACACATGAATATGAGAGCTATTTTTTATAACCTTGAAAATAGAACGATTTATCCATGCAGAATTAACTTTAGAGAAGCCCCAACGATACAAGTGAAAACCGATGAGTGCACCAAAAACTTCTCCGATAAATGTGAGAATGGAACCAAGTATCAAACCAAGGGAATTGAGATTGATAGCGGTAACAAAGAAACTTGGAATAAAGCCAATTGCTCCGATGCCCAAGTTTAAGATGAGTAATAAGATGAATTTGATTGCTATGCTAAGTAATGGAATGAGTTGTATAGATCCATTCACAGGTTATAAACCACCTATCGTTAGAAAGAAAGACGTTCCGTTTTTTTACTTGTATTACTATTTGTTTAGAAATTACTATTTGTTTAGACTTTCCTATTTCATCAAGAGGAGAAACGTTTGTTTATGTCTCTAGGCTAAAAATACTGCACGAATAAAAAGTACAAATTTAATATCTGGTCATTTTCCCAAACAACCAAACTTTAAGTAAAAAAATTCTAACGCTTTCTTGAGGTCTTCGAGTACTTCTTCATTTTCTCCATCCAACACTGCGCCCACCAAGCTTGCAGTTCTTTCATGCAATATCACTCTGTAATACTCCCCGTCATCTACTTTAGTTAATAATTCTTGAAAGCCTTCATTATTTAAATATCCGATTACCATAGCATATTCTAAAATCTCTTCAATGCTCAATGTTTCATAACTTTTACCGGGTATTAATCGATAATCATGTGAAGCTAGAGTATATAAATGGATCTCATATTTTCTAGATTTAGCGTCTACCTGTTTACTCCCTATAACTTCTTTGTATATATCTATAATGTCTTTACTTAACCATCGAATAATTCGCGCTTCATCTATACACTGTATATGGTGTTAAAGAATTTTGTGTGATACTATATATAGTAAATATATTAACTTGAAATTACCAAAAAGGAATATCAGATTACAACCTACCTTTTGGCAAATATGTACGTTGATGCTGTAATAATTGATATACAAGGTTTCTTTTACTTGTTAAACAATTCTGCGTCGTTAGTTTGAGTACAATCTTCAAAATCTCTTCTAAATTTTAACATAGATATCCAATCTTCTTAAAGAAGTTGTTCTACACGATTGCTGAAAGAGAAGGGCTTGCATATCAACACAGGTTTTTCGATTAAGCTTTTTTACAAATTATCAAGCTTTATTTTAAACAATCGAACTTTATTTCCTCTTAGTGTGTTTAAGGTTAATCAAGCCCTTTTATTGCTGATGGAGGGAGTCTTACTTAATCCATTCTCCTATTTAATACAAACAAACCATCAATGTGGATTGTTATTCAAAAACGCAAAGTTGTTTAGAGAAAAATAGAAGTATGCACAAAAATATCTGAATACTATAAAATTTTAGACTTTATTGATTAATTACTAATAATTATAAGGAGTTTTGTATATGATAGGCTATTTTCCTCGCCCATATAAAAATGAAACTATGTATAGCATCATTGCAAGATATGCCAACCATGTCGGGATATTGTCCAAAAACTCTGTATTAATGGACTTGTTTGGTATCGAAAAGCCTATGTTAAATGAAGAATATATTACTAAAATAGAACTTCTTGTATCAAAAATCAATCATTTTTCAGATGAGTATACTTTGCAATACTTTTTAAATAAACACACGCCCTCGCCATTTTATGCACCTTTCATCAACAATACATTTCACAGTAGTTCTGATGCTTTAGAAAATTATATGAAAAGTAAAAAAAAGTATAAATGGGATGTTCCTTTAAAAGAAAATTTACATTACTGTAGCGAGTGTTTGAGGGAAAGTATAGATAGATATGGAGAATGCTACTGGAATAGAATTTTTCAATTACCAGGGATATTGGTTTGTAGTAAACACGGTATTATGTTGAATGAATCACCGGTGAATATTGTAAAAAATCCTTTAAATAAATTTATTATGCCTACTCTGGGCGAAAAATCAGATAAAAGTTATTTTGGAGATAAAACTTCTGAGCAACTAATAGATATAGCATCGAATGTTGAATATTTCTTTTATAACGAAGTGAAACAATTTAATTACAAACAACTATATGAGAAATATTTTGAGTTTATCAAGATAGCGGGAATTGCAACTCCAATATCAGGTTTTAAAAAGAAACTAGGGGAGTTAATAAATTCAAAGTTTAGTGAAGAAACTTTGGATATTCTTAACTCTAATCCACGAAAAAACAAATGGTTATCATATTTAAGTATAGAAAGGATAAGGCATATTCATCCTATTAGACACGTATTACTTATGATGTCTTTAGGTCAATCTGTTGAGAAATTTATTAATACTGAACCGCAATACCGACCGTTTGGAAGTGGCCCATGGATTTGCATGAATCCGTTGTCCAAACACTATTTAAAGGAAGTTATTTCAGAAATTGACGTTACTTTTAATAATTTTACTGGAAAGTTTAAAGCCGACTTTATTTGTAGTTGTGGATTCACTTATACATTAAATACTGGCGAAAATGATCCTCTCAGTATAAATATGTTCTCTAGTAGGGTTAAAAAGAAAGGGGAGGTTTGGGAAAGAGAATTTGATACGTTAGTAAGTAAAGGAATAACCACTAAAGAATTAGCTCAAAAAACAAAACAAAGTAAAAATACAGTACGCAATATTATTAAAAAAGGACATGGATTTCTTGAGATTGAAAAGAGAGAAAGACAGAAACAAATAAATGAGGAAAGAAAGAAACAAGGAAAAGTGGATAGAGAGAATTGGATTGAAATTTTAAAAAAATATCCTAATTATTCACGGACAGAATTGAGGCATAAGCATAGTAAACTTTATCAAAGGTTGAGAGCGAGAGATAGAGAGTGGTTCGAAAAAAACTGCACAGATTCAAAAAGAGGGACAATAAGATGTAGCGATGAAATTAATCAAAAAAAAGATTTAATGTACCTTGAAGAAGCTAGAAATATATTTAACAATTGGTCTACATATGAGAAACAAGCGGGAAAAATAATAAAAATGACAAGAAATACATTCTATATGAGATTAAGAACTGATATGCGATATAAAGACAAATATCCACTAACAGATAGTTATATTAGATCGGTACAAGAGTCAGTTTCGGACTATCAGATTAGATTAATAAATCAATGTATTGAGAGGTATTATGAGAATGCAGAGGTGAAAAGATATGAATTGATCGCTCTTACAGGTATCAGAGCAAAAATACAACCTAATGTAGAAAATTATATTGAAGAAATAATAAAGGAACATAACAATAAGTTTTACTAAAACTATGTTTATAGATTGAGGATTATGAAAATAATAGAAAAGGGAGGAATGATTTATGGCAAAGCGAAAAACAATATGGACCGAACAAAAAATAAGTAATTATTTGAAAGAGGGCAGAGGAAGTGGTGAGTTAGAACATTATAAACCTTGGTTAACAAACCAAGACTTTGCTTCTCAAGGACGAACACACAGACTTAAGAGTTGGAAGACAAATCGTATGATGCAGCTATTTTCGGATTTGGAAAGAAACTATTGTTATCTGTTAGATTGGGCAGAAAATGTTGTAGATATTAGAGAACAGTTTCCGCTTGAAAGAGAGATAACTTTAAAAATCGCAGATAAAAAACGAATTTCTCATTCATCTGATAAAGAAACGAATACTCCTATTTTTATGACTACAGATTTTTTACTTACTATTCGAGAAGAAAATACAATTACTTATGCAGCAAGAACTATCAAGCCTTTTGAGGAATTAAATGATAATCGAGTAATTCAAAAGTTAGAAATTGAAAGACAATATTGGAAAGATAAAGGAGTAGATTGGGGAATTGTAACAGAGAGAGATATTCCCCTTGATTTGTGGAAGAATGTAGAATTGATACATGATTCATATCACATAGCAAATGAGGATTCTACTTTATTAAGCAGATTGTGTGACGACCTAAAATCAAAAGATGGAACGATTATCGGGATCGTAGAAACGTTTGATAAGAAATACAATTTAGCAAACGGTTCAGGTTTGAAGCTTTTTAAACACTTAATAGCTCGAAAAAACATAAAAATTAATATGCTATCAGAAATTAATCTTAGACTCCAAATGAACAATTTAAGTTTTACAGGTGTATTAAATAAAGAGGATATCTTTTCATGAAAGTATATTTAAATGAAGTAATAGTTAATTCTCAGACTAAGGAGAGGTATCGAATTTTATGGATTAATCAAAATAACCAATGGGCATATATCATTGATTTGGATGATAATAAAGCACTTCCATATTTGAAAAGTATAAATGAAATTGTAGAAGCAATTATTGAAGAGAGTGTTTATAAGGTAAAAGATAGTTTGGCAGTGGTAACTAGTGGAGAGGATAGTCAAGGGTCATTAAAGATTAGAGATGAAGCTTGGAACATCATTAAAGAGGTTGTGAATTTAGAACCAGATATCTTCATATCAAGAAAAAGAGGTAAATTAGTTCAAGAGATTATTGTTAAGCATAATACAAATAAGCCTAAAATTTATCGGCATTTAAGACGTTATTGGCAACGAGGGAAATCTCCTAATTCGCTTCTTCCAGACTATAAGAATTCTGGAGGTAAAGGAAAGCCGAAACAAGGTTTAATAAAGAATGGAAGGCCACCTAAATTTAAAGAATTAGAATCGAATGTAGTTGTTAATGAAGAAATAAAGAAAATATTTCGTGTTTCTTTACAGAAATACTATTTTAATCAAAAGAAAAATAGCCTACCACATGCGTATAAGATGATGATTCGTAACTTCTTCATGCAAGATTCTTATTACGAAAATGGTATTGAAAAATACATTTTAAAAGATAAAAGTGAAATACCCACTTTAAACCAGCTTAGATATTTCTTAAACACAGAATATACAGAGAAACAAAAAGTTATCCCAAGGATAAGTAAAATTAAATATGAACAAAATTTTCGTGAACTTTTAGGTTCATCCACGTTCGAATCCTTTGGACCTGGATCGAGATACCAAATAGATGCTACAGTTGCAGATGTATACGTAATATCAGAGTATAATTCAGATTGGATTGTAGGAAGGCCAATTATCTATTTCGTTGTGGATGTTTTTAGTCGAATGATTGTAGGACTTTATGTAGGTTTAGAGGGTCCTTCATGGATGGGGGCAATGATGGCCCTTGCAAATACAGTTGCTGATAAAGAATCCTTTTGCAAAGAGTATGAAATTGAAATCTCTAAAGAGGATTGGCCAAGTGAATATCTCCCTCAAGTTTTATTAGCTGATAGGGGTGAATTCGAGGGCTATAATGTTGAAAGGTTGACTAATGCATTTAATATGCAAGTGGAAAATGCAGCTCCCTACAGACCTGACTCGAAAGGAATAGTTGAAAAATACTTTAATGTTTTTCAAGCAAGAGTAAAGCCTTTTCTACCTGGGTATGTCGAAAAAGATTTTCAAGAACGAGGAGTAAGAGATTATCGATTGGATGCTAAATTAACTATTAAAGATTTTACCAAAATAATGATAGCTGAAGTCATCTATCACAACAATTATCATTATTTACAAAATTATCCTCGAGACAAAGAGATGATTGAAGATAAAATAAGTCCCATTCCTATTGAATTGTGGAATTGGGGAATAAAAAACCGGTCAGGCAAATTAACCTACCATACCTCTGATGAGGTCATATTACATCTATTACCTCAAGAAGTTGCAACGGTCACTGAAAGAGGCATAAGGTTTAAAAAGATGCATTATAATTCGAAAAGGGCAATGAAAGAGTCCTGGTTCTCAACTGCAAGAATAAAGGGAACTTGGAAAGTGAAAATTGCTTATGATCCGAGAGATATGTCTAAAATATACTTATTAAATAAAAATGATCCGTTTGAAGTGTGTAATTTATTGGAGCATGAGAAAAGGTATATGAACATGTCTTATGATAATATTACCTATCTTCTAGAGTCTGAAAAATTTGAAAGTAAAAGTTATGAGCATAAACAAATAAAAGAAGAGATAAATTTGATAAGCCAGATAGAGTCTATAGTTGCTTCTTCAGTTAAAAAAGCAGATGAATTGCAAAATCATAATTTGAGTAACAAGGCAAGGGTTAGTTCTATTTCTACTCACCGGGATAATGAAAAAATGCAGTTAAGAGAAAAGGAAAAATTCGAGATAAATTCTACTCAAGAGAATGAGAAGAAAGAAAAGAAGAATGAGTTTGCCGAGTCTAATTTTAATAAGAAATCCATCAAAGAAATCCTAAATAAAAATAAATTATAAGGAAGATTATTATGGATCATACGATCGGAGCAAATGAAAATATTTTATTTAAGAAAGCAGCCTACTCGACACAAGAGATTGAAGAATACAGAAATAATCCTTTAATTGAAGCATTACCTCGGATATTATCGATTGAGGAAGCTTATGAGAAGATGCAATTGAAGCCACTTTACAGTGTAAAAGAAAGAGAGTTGTCTGAAGAACTTAGATTCCAGATGCTATTTCGTCTACAGAATTTTTTCCAGCCTGTATCGCAACATCTTGATTTAGAAAGACGTTTTTCCAGATTAATACGATCTGGGTACATCTCAAGAAATCCACTTGACATTAATGAGGTACGCTTTCTCAATGGTACAGGGCATAAAAATTCAACATCTGCTTCAAGCTTTACTCTCATGGGGTTTTCAGGAATTGGAAAGACAACTGCGATTGAAACTGTTCTTTCTCTTTATCCGCAAGTGATATTACACGAAAGTCCCATAAACAGATTGCAAGTAGTTTGGTTAAAACTAAATTGTCCACATGATGGTTCATTAAAAACCTTGTGTATGGACTTTTTCTTAAAATTGGATGAACTTTTAGGAACAAATTACTTTAAAAAGTTTGGGAGTTCACGAAACTCAATAAGTTCGCTGGTCTTACAAATGCAAAGAGTCGCAAGAATTCATTGCATAGGTGCACTTATTATTGATGAAGTACAACATTTACTAACAACACGAGATAGTGGTTCAGAGAAGATGATGAATTTTTTTGTGAATCTAATAAACGATATTGGTATTCCGGTAGTATTAATTGGAACAATGAGGGCAAAAGCAGTGTTGCAACAAGACTTTAGGCAAGCTCGGAGGGGGAGTGGTCAAGGAGATATGGTTTGGGAGCAAATGAAGCCCGAGGATGATTGGGACATGTTAATTGAAGAAATGTGGAATTATCAGTGGACTAAATCATTTACCCCTCTATCTGACGAATTAAAGAGAACTTTATACAATGAAAGCCAAGGAATTGTTGATATTGCGGTTAAACTTTTTTCGATAGTTCAAAGCAGAGCAATAGAAACGGGTAATGAGTATATTACATCCGAAGCTATTATAAAGGTAGGAAATGAAGATTTAAGACTAGTTCAACCAATGTTAAAAGCTTTAAGAAATGGACTTGAATCGGAAATTGCCAAGTATGAAGACATAACTCCAATTGATCTAAGTGAGTTCCTTCAACAAAGGCAAAGTAAAATAGATTTGCGAGGATCTATTCAAAGGAAAAAAGAAGAGCAGGAAAATCGCAAAAGAGAGTTTGAGACTTCACATTTGGAAAAAGCAATTCACTCTTTAATTACATTAGGGATCGATGCAAAGCAAGCCGAGAATGTAGTGAAAAGAGTTATTAACGATGCAAAATATGACAGTACCGCAGATATTACGATTCAGGCATTGACATATCTAAAAAGTAAGCAGGAAAATAAAGTAGTTCAAAAAAGGAGTACAAAGGTTGAAACCAACCTATTGGCAAAAACGATTACTAGAGGAAAGAAAGAAAAAAAATCTGCATATGACGTTTTATTAGAGTATGGCTTCATCAAATCACCACTTAATGAGTTAATTGTTTAAGTGAATAAAATGATTGGTTTTATTCCTAAACTATATCCTAACGAATTATTATACAGCTTTATTGCAAGGTACGATTCACATTCTTTCAATAAGAGCCCAAGATATACACTTGAAGAACTGTTTGGGAGAAAGGAATACTTTGTAGTTCCTGATTTGCCGTTAGATTTATTGGAACTATCCAATAATATTAATATATTTTTAAAAATAGGCGCTCTTCAATTGATGCATAAACACACTATGTATAATTATTTTACAAACTTTGTTTCAGAGGACAAAAAGAATTTAGTTAAAGAAGCTATGATAACAGGTGGGAAAAAAGGCGCTGTTCATATGATAACGGGAATCATGGCAAGTAACATAAAGGAAAAAAAGTTTCTATTATTTTGTTCCAAATGTGCTGAAGAAGATACAAGACAGCTTGGAGAGACGTACTGGCGATTAACTCATCAGCTTCCCGGAGTTTATGTTTGTACTATACATCAAATAGTTTTAAGTGAAAGTTCATGTTTATATCGACTAAAAAGAAAAGATTTGCAACTACCATTAGTTGATTCAGAAATAACACTTCAAAAATCAATAGACAGGCACGACGATAATATTTTGCAGTTTTTGCTTAATATTGCTAAGGAAAGTACGAGTCTGGCTTTAAAGGATTATCATTTTGATTTATTTGAACTACAGAAAATCTATAGGGTGTTGCTTAAGAGAAAAGGTTTGCTTAGTATAAAAGGAATGGTTTTTCAAGAATCATTAGCCACTGAATTTGAGAAATTTTATGGGAAAGACCTATTAAGTATTCTGCAATCGAATGTTGATTACGACAACGATTCTTGTTGGCTAAAAGCAATCACTAGGAGACATAGAAAAGTGTTCCATCCAATTCGGCATATACTACTCATACACTTTCTTGGTGAAAATGTGGGAACGATCAAAAGAGTAAATGTCGAAAATAATAATCCTTTTGGCAAAGGACCATACTTATGTTTAAATAAAGCAGCTCACCATTATGGAGAAAGAGTAATTCCTCAAATGAGTATTACTTTTTGTTCTAAAACTAAATTGATGATTGGTTCTTTTAAATGCAAGTGTGGATTTCATTATTCAAGAAGGGCATCAGAAATAGAGCTAAGAGATGAATATAACATTAGTAGGGTAAAGGAATATGGTGAAGTTTGGAGAAATAAGGTATTGGATTTAATCCACAATAAAAAATATAGTTTCAGAGCAGCAGCAAGAGAATTAGGTGCAGATACTTCTACAATTATTAAATATTCAAAGAAACTGCCTTCAAAAGTTAGTATGAATCGAAATATCGACAATACTTGTTTGGATAAAAAGAACGAATGGTTAATTTTGATAGAAGAGAATCCTGGTCTAAGTATTACTAATTTAAGAAGTATTAATGGTGCACTTTACTCAATTCTATATCGAAAAGAAAGAGAATGGCTGAAGGGTCACTCTCCAAAAGGAAAAAGAAAGCGTACAAATAATAGGGTTAACTGGGTCGAGAGGGATCAATCTATAAAAGCTGAAATAGAAAAAGCAACAGTGAAAATTATGAATAAAGAACCTCCTATACGCTTGACTATTTCACGAATTGGATTAGAGATAGGTAAACGAGACCTTCTTGAAAAACATCTGAACAAACTTCCAAAGACTAAGGTGTTTTTGAGCAGTTGTGTTGAAGATAAGAAAACTTTTCAGGTTAGAAGGATAAAGTATGTACTTGGTGAACTAAACAAACACAACGAGGAAATCAATGACTGGAAAGTATTACGACTGGCTGGTTTAAAAGCCCCTATTGAAAAAGATGTCATTATTGCAATGAATGAACTTATATCATTTGAGCAATTAGGATATCAGTAACAGTGTTGCTCCACAAAGCAACACTTTTTTAATGTAAAGAATACGGTTTTTGAGGCAGACTTAACTTTTTTGTCCGGTATTTTGTCATAGACCGTGAACCTACAATTGTCACTAGTCAAATTCTTTTTTTAAACCCAACGTACAATAAAATAATAAAAGCTAAAATAAAGGCAATCAAGAAGTAAATAGAATATATTTCAGGAGTTGCTACTATAGCAATAAGTAAGATTATAATAGTAATAATCACCAGGTAGCCAATTTTAGTTAACTTCTTTTCTCTGATTAAATCTATAGTGAGAATTAAAAGTAAAACTGCAAGGATAAAAGATGCAGGTTTAACAACTTTCCAAAAATCATTTTGCCATGGTGTACCTATTAATAAAAGAATTAAAGCAACATACACAATACTAGCCGCAAGAACTATTGGTTCGAAAACTCTCCATATCTTAAAACAAAATTTCTCTAAACCGTCGAACAACAAAGAAGTTTTGAAAAGATTTTTATTATTGTATGAAAGTTCCAGAATTTCTTTCTTTACTTTTTCTACTGCTTTTTTAGTTTTCTCTTCATCAGAAATATTTTTTTTATCAATTAATAATATTAAATCTTTTGAAAGATTATAGTCTATAAATGGAATAGCTGCATAAATGGCATTATAAAATGGTTCAACATTGGAGCTTTTTTTAAAATTTTTCCATTCAATTAGAATATTACTTAATACGGATAAAGATTTTTCCAGGCTTTTATTACGTTGTTCTCTATCACTTGCTAAATGAATACGTAGTTCTTTGCTAAGCCAAAGTAATATTCCAACAAATATTAAAATAACCATCACCTCAGTTGGACTAGCTTCAAAGGCTTCGAAAAACGCATCTATTATCTTGTTTAATATATCCATCTCCACATTCCTTTCTTTTTAAGATTATTATACACTACCATCAAAATCCACATATTTTCCCGGACCTTTCCAATATGCCTATCTATATTGCTTATATAGAAGGAAACGCTTTGTCATGGTATGCTAATTTATATGTTTTACACATGGCAGAAAATCCGTAAGATTAGATTTTTCCTAGTTCTCAATTTAACCCCAAGTAATATACCTTTTAGAAAACCTCTAATTCTAAAAAGTGATTTTTAGTAACAATCTTTTTTTTGATGAGTTATTGGACTAATGCTAAGAGATTTACAAGTAGTAACAATCTTTTGCTTAATTAATTGTATATAATTATACTTATATCAGTAGATTTTCAAAGATGCCTAGTAACAATCTTTTTTTTGAAGTAACAAACATGTCCACCAACATTAATGTTAGTAACTTAACATTAATGTTGGTAACTAAACAAAAATGTTGGTAACCATACAATATAGTTGGTAACTATTAAAGTATAAAGAATTGTTTTTTTGGAAAATAATTAAATGAATGTTGTTTTACTTTTCCGGGTAAACCAACATTGTTACGACAGATAGTTTATATTTGAAATACCAATTAACAAAAAGCTTTGGGAAAGGGTGTTATAAATTAAATAAACATTAGTGAGATACTAATGTTTATTTAATTCACCTTTTTTAAGCTTTAAGTTGATTGGTATTTTTTTGTTTATTTTTATATTTAGAATAATCAGAAAGGTAGATGTGAAATGTCAAGAGGTAAGAGGATAAAAAAATTACAAGAAAATCAAATAAAGAATGGAAGGGGGCAAGGAACAGGTAAAGATTATAAACCATTTATTCAGGCGCATGATAATAAAGTTGCTTCAAATGGGTGGCTGACCCGTCATTTAGGTTGGAAAACTAATAGAATTCATCACACGCTTTCTAATTATGAAAGAATGTACCTTTATTTCCTCGAATGGGTGGATGGAGTTGTAGATATAAGAGAACAGTTCCCCTTACTCCCTATAGAAATGGACCCAAGAGATTTCAAAACAACTAGGAATCAAGCATGCCAACGTTGATGGGATACCTGTCGTTATGACCACAGATTTTGTTATTACAGTGACAACTCCAAAAGGCATGATTGATATAGTAAGAACTGTAAAGCCCTCCTCAAAGCTTACCAAAAGAACCTTAGAGTTATTTGAAATAGAACGAAGATTTTTTATGGAACAAGGTGTTAGTTGGGGAATTATTCTAGGTAACAATTTGCCAAAGGTTTTAATTTCAAACATAGAGTGGTTGCACGAGGGAAGATATTTAGATACGAGATTAGGAGTAGATGAAGAGCTTGTAGACCTGGTTGGAAACTCCTTATTTCTACAAATTACTGCGGATAACTGTTCAACATCTATTAGCAAAATTTGTCTACGCTGTGATGATAACTTTGGAATTGACTCGGGAACGAGTATGTTTATTTTGAAGCATATGCTTGCAATAAAAAAATGGGAAACTGATATGAAAGTTAAAATAAAAGAATCGAAACCATTACACATTACTAATTTAGAAGATCCGCAACGATTTATAATTAAGGACATTGGATAGGATGGGGAAGTTGAATATATTACTTTTTGAAAATAATGTTATAGAGCTTTTGGATATTGAATTAAAACCAGACTCTTTATTAAGAATTCTTTGGATATCACCCGATAAAATGGAGATTATTGAAATTTTGTTAGATATATATACTTTATGGACCTAATTGGCGCAAAAAAAATTATCGTCAGCTAATTAGTCTTGTGAATGATGTACCAACAGATAACAAAGAGTACGATACACTTGGTTATATTTATGAATATTTAATTGTTCAATTCGCAGCGGGGGCTGGAAAGAAGAGTGGCGAGTTCTTTACACCGCATGAAGTCTCCATTTTGAAATCGGAGATTGTTGCGAATCTTCTGAAAGACCGCAAAACCATGCAGATTTATGATCCGACCACATGCACTTTTAGAAGGGGTTCCAGTTGTAATGACTACCGATTTTGTGATTACCTTAAAAACTCCAAATGGACTAATTGATATTGTAAGAACAATAAAACCAGCAAATAAATTAACTAAAAGAACTTTAGAGTTGTTTGAAATAGAAATAAGATTTTTTGCTGAACAAGGAATTAATTGGGGAATCATTTTGGGAAATAATCTGCCAGATTGTTTAATTTCAAACATCGAGTGGGTGCATGACGGAAGATATTTAGATACTAGACCTGGAGTAGATGAAGAACTCGTAAATCTGATCAATCCTACTCTTTTGCAACGAATCATTCAAAGTGAAGGAGAAAAAACATCGATTAGTAAGTTTTGTCTCCGTTGCGATCAGGAATTAGGAATTCAAAATGGCACTAGCATGTTTGTTTTAAAACACATGCTATCAACGTTAAGAAGGAAAAACAGGAAGTTGATATATTACATACTGGCTCTAATAGCCGGCATGTGTCTAAGAATTAGAGGAGCTATTGGTGGTACTCTGGGCGTGAACCCACTAGCTATGGGAACAGTCGTGATGTTTGAATACGAAGACTAAAAATTGGAAATGATTATTATTAAAAGGTGGAGGTGAGAATGTTTAATAAACTAGTTTTTACAACCTTGTCAATAGCGTTAATTTCAGGAGCAGCTCTAACTGCAAATTTATTAGCGGAGCCTAGTAGTAGTGATATTCCATCGAGTCCAAAATTAAGTGCTCCAGGAGACTCATTAGCGAACAATACTGATACTGATAGCTTAGTTCCAGAATTAAGTGCCCCAGAAGAATCAAAAATGACTCCGGACATAAGTCCGGAAATTCTAAGACTCCGCAGCGTTGGTAAAATTTATACAAACCACGGTGATTATGTCCGGGTAGAAAAGCAAACCATTTTCAATGAATCTGAGATAGCACGAAATAAAAGTCAAATTGGAGATGATACGAAGCAACTTTTTCTTGATTACGGTATTTTCTTAAGGGATGATACCTCCTCAAATTAAAATTAAATCAAAAAAAAGGAGCAGTTGTGCCTGGAGCTGCAGACATACTATACAGTTTGAGAACTAGTGAAAATGATGATATTGAGGTATTTGGTACCTACGACACTACGAGTAAAACAATAACATGGAATTTAGTACATCCTGGCACTTATTATATTGGAGTCGAGAATGTCGGTACCGTAGCTGTAAGTGGAAATGGATACGACCATTAAGTAAGTCAAAAAGGAACAGTTGTCACTCGGATCTAACATCGTTTCGGTGTGCGCAAGCAAACTAACATCAAGTTTTCGTAAGTATTTGTAGGGATATAGGTTCTTATTCGTCTTTGGATTCTAAGCAAAAAGCTTTGTAATCTGGATTACTGAAGAGGAAATTATAGTGGTTTATAATGAATGTAACACTCCGCTAAAGGTTATGTTACACGAGGAACGATTATCGCGGAGAGTGGAGCGGTTGTCGTTCGCAACATTGAAAGGAGGGGTAAAATGTTACATTATGAGGCGATGGAAAACATAATATCATTTTTGCCACAAATAAAGATATTTGAATCGCTTCCGGCAGAAATTATCCGTGAAATTGAACAATTGGTAACAAGATCAAATACGTATAAGCTTTCAAAAAACTCTATTCTTCAGACGCCCGGTAATGAAAGGAATGGCTTGTTTTTCGTAATCGCCGGTAAACTTCGCTTATACAAAACCAATTCGGCCGGCAAACAACATACGGTCTGCATCCTAAGCGAAGGCGGCATGTTTGGCGAAGTTGAAACGTTTTCATTGGGCACAAGAGGGACTTATGTGGAGACGATGGAAGACTCGATTGTTTTTTCGATTCCGACTGAACAATTCGAACCGCTTTTAGGCAAGTATTCTGAATTGTCTTTACGTTTTTTATCGGAAATAAGCAAACGCCTGCGAGATCAGGATGAATTGGTGGAAAAATTGGTTTTTAGGGATCTACGTGGTAAAGTGCTTTACTTTCTCAACCGACTATCTAAAAAGTTCGGCATTGAAGAAAATGGATACCGAAAAATCGATATTCCCCTGACTCATCAAGAATTGGCCAATATGATCGGTGCCACAAGAGAAGCGGTATCGCTTACCTTACAGGAACTATCCAATGAAGGTATTCTCGTGACCAGCCGTAGAATGGTCATGATTCATATCGAAAAAGCGATGAAAGAACTGGGTTGATTTCATGGCCCGTATGAATTTCCTTTCGACTGTATGCTTTCGACGTAATCTAAATTACTGTCGAATTATTCATCTAGCGTTATGATAAATGCCGTAACGGAATCACTGTAAAATATGAAACTTATAGGAGGAGTCAACATGTCCAAT
The DNA here is from genome assembly GCF_055454035.1 of Psychrobacillus syltrankelensis. Lineage (NCBI taxonomy): Bacteria > Bacillati > Bacillota > Bacilli > Caryophanales > Bacillaceae > Psychrobacillus > Psychrobacillus syltrankelensis. The sequence goes on from NZ_CM144227.1 coordinate 2,845,201, forward strand.
CAACAAGTTCAACTGAATATTCGATTCAAAGCTAAACCAGGGAAAAAAGAAGAATTCCGCAAGGAGCTATCTTCCCTTATTGAGGAGATGTCATCCGAGAAGGCATTCATTAGCGCCATTGTATCGGACGATCTGGATCAGCCGGATGACTTGATCATTTATGAAACATGGCAAGGCACGAGAGATAGCTGGCTTGCGGAAGAATTTATTAAACCATACCGCAAGAATTACGAAGGAACACTGAGCGATTTAATTGTGGATAGAAGCGTCAGCTGGTTGCAACCGAAGGGCGAATGGGGAAGTCATATAACGAATGCGTGATGACGTTGAATCTTTAACGCTTTAAGATCCAGGAGGATGCATTAATTTCATGGGAGGCATATATAGACATGGTTACCGAGTAATTACGTATGATCGTCGTGGATTCGGGCGGTCTTCACAGCCATGGAATGGGTATGAATATGATACGTTTGCGGTAGACCTACACAAAATACTGGAACATCTTGATCTTCGTGACGTAACATTGGTTGGCTTCTCGATGGGTGGAGGCGAAGTTTCTCGTTACATCGGTACTTACGGAACAGAGCGTGTATCAAGAGTTGTACTAGCAGGGACAGTACCTCCGTATCTTTACAAAACTGAGGATAATCCGGACGGCGGATTTGACGATGCAATAATCAAGGGATTACAAGATGGAGTAAAGGCAGATCGAATTGCATTCCTCGATAATTTTACAACAAATTTCTTTGCATCTGGGGACAGAACGGATTTAGTGAGCGAAGAATTCCGATTATATAATCGTGACATTGCAGCATTTGCTTCACCAAAGGGCACACTTGACTGTATCGCAGCGTTTAGTAAAACAGACTTCCGCGGTGATTTAGATAAGTTCAACGTACCAACACTAGTTATTCACGGTGATTCAGATGCCGTCGTTCCATTGGAAGTCAGCGGGCAAAAGGCGCATGAACGCATTCCGAACAGTCAGCTTGTGGTAATTAAAGGTGGTCCTCATGGTTTCAATGTCACACATGCAGAAGAGTTCAACGCAGAACTCGTTCAATTCTTGAAAACTACTGAATCTGTTTCTCTATAACTACTATTCTTAAAGTAATCAATGAAGGTACTAAATTACGTACCTTCATTGTTCTATTTTGAGATTATATTTGAACCGTATAAGTACTAATGTGACCAATTATATTTGTTGATTTATAATCGTGAAATTGTTAAGTATAGCGTCGGAGAACAAAAAAAACGCAGCCTTAGTTCAGCGTGCTTTTAAGTATGTTAAATATCCTTTAGGAAATGTGAAAATATTTCACACAGATCGTGGCTCTGAATTTAAAAACATTGGAATCGATGAGATATTAAGTGAATATACAATCGAACGTTCTTTAAGTCATAAAGGTGTACCTTATAATAGCGCGGTGGCATAATGCATTTGAGACGGATTTAAAATATTCCATTTTAAGTAACTGGGGTTTCTTTGAATTACTTACAGTGCACTGCCTTAATAAAAAAAGACATTTCATGAACGGTTACTGCAAATGTTAAATGAGAAGGAAGGCATAGGTAAAGTAATTGGAGCCCATGCCTTCTTTTTGTTTTGAAAATGTACTATATTAATCATTTTTCCTTCCATCATTAAATGAATAAATTGCATTAGATTTTCATTTTTAATTTTGTAGCTCAAACATTGTTGGCTATTTAATTTGGGAAAAAAAGGACGTTGACACCTCCATCCTACGAGTGTAATCTGGAATCTGTAATCGTATTACACTTGTAGGATGGAGGAACAAGATGAAGAATGTAGATTGTAAAATATCGGATGCAGAGTGGATAGTAATGAAGGTGTTATGGGAAGAAGCTCCATTAACTTCTGCGATGATAGTAGAGGCAGTAAGTTCTAATAAGAATTGGAGTCCGAAAACAATTCATTCATTAATAAGTAGACTGGTTAAAAAAGGTGCTTTAGGTGTGAATAAGGAGAAGCCTCTTTATGAGTATTATCCTTTAGTAGATAAAAGAGACTGTATGTTGGATGAAACAAGATCGTTTATTCAAAAGGTATACGATGGTTCGATCCACCTTATGCTCGCCAATTTTATAAAGGAAGAGAAGATTTCTGAGAAGGAAATAGAAGAACTGGAACGATTGCTTAATAAAAAAAATAACAAGTAAAAGGCAGGTAATGATGTATGGTTTTATCTGCAATATTTAAAGAAGTCTTATTACTTTCGCTTATGGGTAGTATTTTAGCATTAGGGATACTTATTATTAAGGCTATTTTTAGACAAAGACTTAGTGCAAAGCTTCATTATTATATTTGGATTTTGCTTGTACTTAGGCTAATAGTGCCAATAGACATTCAAAATCATATAAGCTTTATGAATTTTATTCCCATTGAACAAAAGGAACTTGATCCTCATTTTATAGCAGAACAATATGTTCCTAACATAAAATCAAACAATACTATCACAACCGAAAATCCACCTTCTATAGAAGATAGTAACGCATTAGCTGATCCGGGTATTATAGGCGCTATTTTTAGTTTTGATACTGCAGCGGTGCTGTGGATAATAGGGGTTTCATCACTTTTACTCTATATTTTAAGCGTAAATATCTTGATGATGGCTAAATTAAAAAAATGTTCATTCTGTGAAAGAAAAGACTTAATTGAAATTTTAGAAGCAGAAAAATCAAAGCTTAAAATTAATTCAAAGATAAAAATTATTTATAGTAATTATTCGAAATCGCCAGCAGTTTATGGGATGATCCGTCCTAAAATTATTATTCCAGACGAGCTTATAAACAAATTAACTTCGGAAGAGTTTAGGTTTGTATTAAGCCATGAATTAACTCATATTAAAAACAAGGATTTAGTGGTAAACACCTTACTTATGATTGTTAAAGCAATCTATTGGTTCAACCCCTTAATCTGGTATTCACTTAATCAGGTAAAACAAGACTGTGAAGTGGCTTGTGATGCGTCTGTCATCAGTACTTTAAAGACAGAAGAAGTCAAAAAATACGGTGAGACAATAATCAATATGCTTAGATTATTCTCAGAAAAAAGGAATACTACTGGTACATTAGGATATGCAAATAAATACAGTAAAAGGAGAATCGTCATGATTACACAATTTAAAAAAAGTTCGGCAATATGTGCAGTTTTAGCTGTATCTCTTACAATTATGGTAGGCTGCTCAAGCACCATTAAACCAGGCAGCTCAGAGGATATCCCAAATGAAGATAGTGGCACAAATAGTTCTACTCCATCAGAAGAAATAACCTTACAAGATGAAGCACCACAAAGCAATGCAACTCAAGATAATGCAAATCAAGCAACTCAAAACGATACATCCCAAGACAATACAAGCCAAGCTATACGAAGCAATACATCTCAAAATAATACAAGCCAAGCGTCACAAAACAGTGCAAAACAAAATAACAATACAAACCAAGGGGAAGCATCGAAAAACAATACCTCTGCTTTATCATCTAATGGGGATACTCAGCGGAAACTTCTTTCAAGTATCATGCAATTGGCAAAGCAGGGTAAAATCATCAACTCAGAGTTTCCTGTTAAAACAACCGTTATAGAAGACGTAGAGAAAAAACTAGGAAAAGCGGAAAAGGTTGATTGGGTACCTAATGCGAAAGGAAATTATGCTGTATTTTCAAAATACAATGTGGTATTTGGTTTCAACAAAGGATCACGGATTTTTGAGGCGAGATCGTTTGATAAGAAATTAAATGAATTATCACTTTCTATGGTGAAGAAAGAATTTGGAACTCCAGATTATGATGTAAAAAGTAATGGTGATGAAATTATAGGGTATGTTGCAAGCTCTGATTTCAAGATTTTGTTAGTATTTCCTAAGCCTTCAAACAGTAATCCAGACCCGGTAATGGACCACTACTCCGTGTTTTACCCTAAGGGGACAGTTAATAATATGTCGAATGATCCGGGAAGACAATGGTAATAAAATGTGAAGCGAAAAAGTAACCACACGTAACGAGCTTCTTTTACAGCGTAAACATTATAATTAACAACTTAAATAGAGGATGAATGGATGATTTCATCCTCTGTAAATTACAGGCTTTATTGAGCCGATTTAACGCAATAGAAATAAACATCAGAAACTGAATTCGAAAAATGTAAAAAAGGTCATAATAGTTAAAGGCGAAAAGTTAGAAAGGAAAATTGGATATGAAAAGACAACAAAGAAAATCACGAAATAAACTACGTATTTTTACGATTCCACTTTTAATTTTAGCCTTAATTATTGGCGTTTATTATTATGCAATCAAAGAAAATAGTAGCGAACAGACGACGCAAGATAAAGAAAGTCCAATTATTACTCAACCTACCGAAACTCACCCTACCGGTAAAAATACAGTGGATTCAAAGAATGATCTGAATTCAAATCTTGAGAAATTGGTAGAAGAAACTTTTTCCTTATCGAAGGAAGGCAAGGTTCCGAATATTCCCTTTGCTTCCGGTAAAACAGAATGGAAGGAAGTAAACAAAGAGTGGGGAAAATCAGACCATATTTCGGAAACTGCTAAAGGCAGGTATGAGGAATACAAAAGTCATCATTCTACAATCGGCTATACCGATCAGACCGTAAATGATATACGTTCTTATGATTCTGAACTACAAAATATTTCTTTGAACGAAATTAAGAAAACTGGTGGAGAGCCCGATGCCATTCGTTACTATAAAGATTCAACTGTTGACCAAATGATACTTGTGTATCATGCAACAACTTCTACTGATTTATTGTGGGTTTTACCAGTACAAACAGAGCAGGAGCCAAATCCTAAAGTTGACCATATCTCACTCTATACAGAAATTAAAAAAACACAAAATCAACCACAAAATCAACCGGCCCAAGTTGGCAAATCAAACCAACAAGGAAATCAACCCATTTCAGAAGTAATATCTAAAATGAGCTTAGAAGATAAAATTGGTCAGATGATTCTTGCTGGGGTTTCCGGGACTACAATGGACGCAAATGCAAAAAAATTAATAGGCCAACTCCATGTCGGGGGAATTATTCTCTACAAATATAATTTTGACACCCCTGCACAAACCGTTCAACTTGTGAATCAGCTGAAAGCTAAAAATAGTTCGAGTCTTCCGCTTTTTTTAGGCGTTGACCAAGAGGGTGGACGTGTGACAAGATTGCCAGGTGGACTTGTAAACTTTCCACCAAATAAACAGATTGGACAAGTAAACAATCCTAATTTTTCTTATAAAGTCGGAACACTCGTAGGCCGCGAATTAAAAGAATTTGGTCTAAATCTCGATTTTGCACCTGTTCTTGATATTAACAGCAATCCAAATAACCCAGTAATCGGGGATCGATCATTTGGGAACAATCCAGAAATCGTAAGTAAACTTGGGATTCAAACGATGAAAGGGATACAGTCTCAAAACGTCATCACGACAATTAAGCATTTTCCTGGTCACGGAGATACATCAGTTGATTCTCATCTGGACCTTCCAATTGTAAATAAAAGCCTAAATCAACTTAAAGAACTAGAGTTAATCCCGTTTGAACGTGCGATTAATCAAGGAGCAGATGTTGTGATGGTGGCTCATATCTTATTGCCTCAATTAGATAAAACGAATCCAGGGACCATGTCAAAAGCTGTCATGACGGATCTTCTTAGAAAACAACTAGGTTTTACAGGAGTAATCATAACGGACGATATGACAATGGGAGCCATAACAGAACATTTTGATATTGGTAAAGCAGCGGTAGAATCAGTTAAAGCAGGAAGCGATATTATTTTAGTAGGACATGACTATAATAATGTTGTAAAGATTATCTCCTCTTTAAAAGCTGCTGTTCAAAATGGGGAAATTTCCGAACAAAAATTAAATGAAAGTATAGAAAGAATAATTCAACTAAAAAGGAAATATAGCATTAACGATACGAAAGTAGAAAATCCCAACATAAATGAAATAAATAAATCAATCAATAGTCTTCTGAATAATTATTTACATTAATTATTCATATTGGTTTGTGGTAAACCTTATAATACGAACGGGTGCGCTAGTTGAATAATAAAATAAATAAAGGACCATACATATTAGACATATCTAAAATGTGTGGGTCCTTTTATTATCAACCCTTTTGACTCCTAACCTAAATATAACATTGGTTATACCCCTATATGCGCGATAATGATAATGACGGTATGGTAGGTGAGTAAGCCCCTAGACCTTTGAGGCAAAATAAATGAACGAAAGAACATTTTCTTCGTTGGACGATTTATAACAATTTGCGAATGGGTGTCTGTACAGGAACAACTGAAGTTAATGGTCATATCATCTAAATTTGTATGGTGAAAATATAATTATTTTTCACTACCGGGTGCTTAGTTTAAGAAGGAGTAAAGGAATCGAAGGAATGGATAAAGAAGAACCGAAATAATGATATTCATATGATTATGGATAGATTTAAACGCTCGCTTGTAGGTTATTACAACTACTATTGCATCACGGATAACACTCCAAGTGTTCACCGCTTTAAATACAAAATCCAATATTTACTGTTTAAATTGCTCAACAGAAGAAGTCAAAGAAAATCCTTTACTTGGGACAAATTCAATCTCTTTCTTCATAAATATCCGTTACCTTCACACACGAATTAAGGTGAATATATACGACCTAAGAAAAGAGATTAGCTATATTTTGTGAACGATGACTAGGAGGAGCCGTGTGCGTAAATAGCGCAAGCACGGTTCTGTGAGGGGGGAGGAACACAATCTACCGCAAGGTAGAGAGGTTCCCTTCTACTCGACTAGTAGAACAGCGATGATTAACTGTGTTCAAAAATCGAGCTGAATTATTTGATTATTCAAATTATTGATTCGATATGTTAAGATGGTACTAATTGTAAATGACTGGAGGCTAAATTTGTGGTAACAATTGAGGACTTTTTAAAATTGGACATCCGTATTGGTACTGTTATTAACGCAGAACCCTTTCCAGAAGCACGAAAACCTGCAATAAAATTAGAAATTGATTTTGGAGAAATTGGTATTAAACATTCTTCGGCACAAATTACACAAAGATATACACCAGAACAACTTATTGGAAATCAGGTGGTTGCAGTAGTAAATTTCCCTCCAAGACCTATTGCAGGTTTTAAATCGGAGGTATTGGTAATTGGAGGTGTACCAGAGGAAGGTGACGTGGTACTTTTAAAGCCAGATGAATCTGTTAAAAATGGAACACCAATAGCATAGGAATGTTAAAAGAAACATCCTACTTGTTTTCAATAAAATAGTAACGGTGCTATCTTGCAAAAATGTCGGCAACGAACTTCAGCTAACGGGTACTTTAGTCAAATATTCGCTATCCGAAATAATTAATATTATTACGGCGTATTTAAAAGTTAAAACCATAATTGGGTTACCAACTATAATGTAAATTAAAATATTACGAAAAAACCGTATTTCGTTACTGTTATTGAATTTTAGAGTTACCAACTATAATGTAACTGGTCAAACATTTGTTTTCAAATAACTCAGTCGTGACGTAAGAAAACTGGTTAGATATTCTAACCAGTTTTTTTTATTTGGATATTGATATTAAAGAATATAAATAGTATAAGAAAAAATGCTTTACCTTTCTTGAAGTAAAGCACACGATAGTTGAATAACGGAAACTTATACTTATATCGAAATTTCGGAAGTAATCCAACCTTTTATAAAATCTGCTAATGATGAAGCAATCCATTTTCGACTATCATCCTCATGATTCCATACATATATGTCTGTCACCGTAAAAATAAAATTCCTTGCTTAATAAATGCGTTCTTCCACAAAAACTAGTTTTCCATAAATAGACCAAGTAGATGCCTTTGGGCCCTACTTGGATTTTATTAGGTATTTCTTGATCTTGTGTCTGTATAAATCACATTAAGGCATATAATTTTCATATACATAAGGATCCTCAGGTTGCTCAATTCTTTTTATATCGGTTATTTGCAAGTTTGGTAAATCCCAATCGTTTACATTGGTTTTTGATATTATTCCAGTTACTCTAATCCATTCATCCATTACTACAGGGTGAGAGATATCAGTTGTCGCTACAATACCATAGACAGAAGAATCAGCAACACAACAAGAGATTGCGAATCTGGCAATTACAAATTGATCCGCTTTAAAATCAGGCTCTTTATAAACAAAACCAACAATATCCATCTCTTTGCCTATAAAGGAGTTTAAATCATTGGAAATTATATCTAATACATCTAAAAAATATTCATCTTTAACAACGATTTTATAACTGCTTAAAAGGTCATTTTTCAATTCTTCTCTATTTTTATAAACTACTGGGGCTTCATTGCTATCATATAAGTATGTTATAGAAGCATCATTATTTTCACCTAAGGCATTCACATTATTTATTACAACATCGTCAGAAGGGAAAGAAGCTTCTCCATTCAATTCTGATACTTGCGTAGACAAATTCGACCCGTAATTGACTCCTCTTTTCGCTACAATTGAACTATCCAAAACTATATCTGGAAACCATAATCCAATAAGTATAGGTAATATGAATAATGAATAAATAAAACAACTTTGAAAGAATGATCCGTTGTTGTTATGATCAAAACCACAATTACAATATAACTCCACCTTATTTTTGGAGCTACTTCTCCAAACTTGAATAACTCCTAATACCAATAATACAATGATAGAAAAATAGGAAAACGGTATCATTTTAGGTGCAATAAAGTTTTGAATATTACCAGTCAACATTAACTTAAAGACTAATAGAAAGAAGCCAATCAATATAATTCCTCGTAGTAATATATGAAAACTATAATCCCGTTCTTTTTGCATTATCCCACCTCATAAGATTAAATGTTGAAATATTAAAATTATCCCGTACACAGATATTGTAATAATAATCATATAGCCAATGACAAACTTAGCACGGAAATATGCAAACAGCATTAATGAACTTTTTAAATCTAACATAGGTCCATATAATAAAAATGCTAGGAGTGATCCGGTAGAAAATGTGTGCGCAAACGAAGATGCAACAAAAGCATCTGCTTCCGAGCAAAGAGATAAGATAAAGCCAAGACCCATCATCACGATAGGGGAGACTATATCGCTAGTACCAAGACTAACTAATATTTCTCTGTTGAAAAAAGTCTGAAACAAACTTGCTAAAATTGTGCCGATGATAAGGTATTTTCCCATGTCGAAGAATTCGTCACTTGCATTAAACATTAACAATTTTAGTTTAGAAGTATTCCTTTCGCTCACCAGTACAGAACTATCCAAAAACTCATTTGTTGTCCATTTTAACTGATTACTATTTCGATAGCAGACGTAAACCAGGATACCTATTAAAATGGCTAATATAAAGGCAAGACCCATTCGAGCATAAGCAATACCTGGTGTAGATTGGAATGCATAATAGGTAGAGGCAAAAACAATTGGGTTTAATATAGGAGATCCTACTATAAAAATAACTCCTAAGTGCAATGGCATCCCTTTTTTGATTAACCTTCTCACCACTGGGATAATAGCACATTCACATACTGGGAAAACTGCACTCAATAAAGCGACTGGGATAATAGCAATAAGAGGATTTTTAGGGATAAGTTTCTGAATAGCTTTTTCTGAAACAAAAGTTTGAATTAAGGCTGAGGCAAATACACCAAGAAATACAAAAGGTAACGCCTCTAATATTATGCTTAAAAATATAGTACATACATTTAGCCATGATTTAGGAATTTCAAATGGAATTTGTATGTATTCTGCAGCAAGAAAGGAAAAAGCAATAGCACCAAAGACTAGTAGACCAATTGTTTGTTTCCATAATGAAATTCCTTGATCTCTCATAGAGTCCTCCAATATCCTGAAAAATTATATTCATTCTTTACAAAAAAAGATTTACCTATTTTAGTGTTCCCTCTAATAATTGCTTACAATGATTATTCATTTGCTCATTGTCTAAACCTACACCTATCAAAATTACGATAGGCTTTTTATTTAAAGAGGATGAAACCGGTGTGAATGTTGTCTTCTTGGAAGCATATTGAAAACTATAAAGTTGATCAGAGCCTTTAATTTCAACAAACCCTTTTCCTCGCAAAACGTTGTTTGGAAGCTGATTAAGCCATTTTTCAAATGCTTTTTGTGGTAAGTAAGAAAAATCCTCTAACTTTATTGCTTGTACAGTGGAATGATGATGGTGATCAGTATCCGAATGTTGTTTACTAATAAGAATTGATTGATAACGCTTTTCGAAAAGCATGTCGGTATCTACTTGACCATGTGTACACTTCACTATTTCCTTTTCATTTCCAGATATTTTCATGATTTTATGTATCACTTTGTCAAGCTGTTCTGATGTGATAAGATCTGTCTTATTTAGCAGTAATATGCTTCCGCAAATCATTTGTTCCTTCATTAGCTTCCGAACTTCAGCTGAACTAGAGAAGACACTTTGATATTCTAAATAATGACTAGCATCAAGAACCGTAATTATAGACATTATTTCAAACTGATCAATATAAGGTTTACTCAATAATGCTTCTTGTATTTCTAATGGGTTTGCCACCCCTGTTCCTTCTATAAATAAAACATCCAAAGGATTGCTATCCATTTCTGCAATCAATTTATCCATGGTATCCTTTAAGTCATCTTGAATCGTGCAACAAATACAACCATCTAGTAACTCAACTACTTTTTTATCTTCAAATAAATGACCTTCAACGTTTACTTGACCTAATTCATTTAAAATAATTCCTGGATGTTGATCTTTTTCCTTACAAGATTGAAGCATGTTCAAGAGGACAGTAGTCTTCCCGCTTCCAAGAAAACCACTTAAGATAAAAACAGGGATTTTGGTAGCTATATTCATTAAATCTCTCCTAACTCTTTGTTTTTATAATAAAACCTGGAAAAAGTGTTGTTTATCATGTATAAGAGAATATGTTTTATCACTAGAGGATTATCCGTTTAAATCCATTATTATAATTATATGAATGGGTACCACATAGTAGGACTATAAACTACTTAATTAACCTCTTCAATAGTAATCGTTACTATTTAGGATTTTACTTCTTATATACTTTTTCGTCAAACACAAAATGAATTTATATCTATAGATTAATAGATTAGTTCAGAGAACTTTATGACCAAATAAGTAAATAAGTATTGACAGTATTAAGAAAAAATAATATCCTTTAAATCGTAATCATTACTATTTAAAAGATGGAGGGCACAACAATGAGAGTCCAAATAACTTTAGCTTGCACTGAAACAGGAGATAAAAATTATATTACGACGAAAAATAAACGGAATAATCCTGAACGTTTAGAATTAAAAAAATATTCATCACGATTAAAGCGTGTAACTTTACATCGGGAAACAAAATAAATAACAGAAAGGAAGAGATTATGTGAATAAAATACCAGTTACAGTTTTGAGTGGTTATTTAGGTGCAGGGAAAACTACTATATTGAATCATTTATTAACAAATCGAAATGGTAGAAAAATAGCTGTAATTGTTAATGATATGAGTGAAATTAACATTGATGCTAAATTAATTCAAGAACAGGGTTTTTCACGAACAACAGAAAAATTAGTGGAACTATCGAATGGATGTATTTGCTGCACGTTACGCGAAGACTTAATGATTGAGGTTGAAAAACTAGTCGCTGCTGGTGATATTGACTCGATTGTCATTGAATCAACAGGGATTAGTGAACCTATTCCAGTTGCCCAAACATTTTCCTATATTGATGAAGAAACAGGTATTGATTTAACTCCACATTGTTATTTGGATGCTATGGTAACAGTGATTGATGCAAATCGTTTTTGGCATGATTATGAAAGTGGAGAAACACTATTTGAGCGTAAACAAACGGAAGATATCTATGATCAGCGAGATGTATCTGATTTATTAATTGATCAAATAGAGTTTGCAAATATTCTTTGTATCACAAAAGCAGACTTAGTTACACCAGAGTATTTAGAAACATTTAAGGCATTTTTATTAAAATTAAATCCAAGTGCGGAACAACATATTGTGAAAAATGGAATTATTAAACCTAATATTTTACTAGGTCGCAACTTATTTGACTTTGACGAAGCTAGTCAAGGTGCAGGGTGGATAAAAGAATTAAATGAAGAACATGTACCAGAAACCGAAGAATACGGTATTTCCTCTTTTGTTTATAGACGAAGAACTCCGTTTCACCCGGAACGTTGGTACGAATGGTTAGAGAAGTTTCCTGACGAAATTGTTCGTACGAAAGGTTTCTTCTGGCTAGCGACGCGCAATATGCCAGGTATATTATCACAAGCTGGATCCTCGATTCAATTCCAAGGCGCAGGCGAATGGATTGCAGACTTACCAATAGAAATACAAGAAGACGCATTTCGTGAAGATCCTACTTTAAAAGATAGATGGGATAAAAAATTTGGAGATAAGCAGACGGAGATTGTGATAATTGGTATAGAACTAAATCGAACAGAAATCGAGCAACAACTAGATCAATGTTTGCTAACAGATCAAGAAATGCAACAAGACTGGAGCGCATTTAAAGATCCATTGCCAAAATTTATCGTGAATAACTAGCTTCATAAATAAACCATATCTGCATCAATTCAAGTATAAAAGATTGGGTGATTACGTGCATTTTTTTGAAATTGTGTGGATACCCCAACAAATATTATAGAACCAATAAAAAAGGACTCGCTGCTTTTTAGCAATTCGAATCCTTTTTTATTGATATTTAATTCTCAACTTCCTGATATGTCAGCTGATCTGTTAATTCAATGTGCCCTTCTCCCCAACTGCACATTGCATCCAATATGGGACGAAGAGACCATCCATACTCTGTTAAAGAGTAAATGACCTTCGGTGGAACCTGGTCAAATACCATGCGGTTAACAACGCCGTCCGCTTCTAGTTCGCGTAGCTGCTGGGTAAGCATTTTTTGCGTGATGCCGGGCATCAGCTTTTTCAATTCACTCGTTCGTTTTTCTCCTTTAATCAAGTGACACATAATGACGACTTTCCACTTTCCACCGATGACGTCAAGTGTTGCTTCTACAGGAATATTATAAGCCATTCTAGTTCCTCCTTTTTAATTTATGATAGGTACTTTAAAGTTCCTACATTACTTTAAAGTGCGTACTTTTCATTTTAATCTATTAAGTTGATAATAACATGCACAAGCAAGAAATAACAGCTCGAAACTAACCATAGGAACTTTAAAGTTCCTACGTTACTTTAAAGTGCATACTATTATTTCTGCTTTGTATGTTCCATAATAGCGTTCATAGGCAGTGAATTAAAATGGCGCCAAGTTACACTGTCCATTAAAAAATTAAAAGGAGGATTCTTTTTATGAATTCAACAGCTATAAATACTCAAGAAAAAAAAGGCGGCACCGCCGCGTTAATGGCTTTGGCCATCAGTGCCTTTGGAATTGGTACAACTGAATTTGTACCGGTAGGATTACTTTCATCATTAGCAGATGATTTAAATATTTCCATTACTTTAGCTGGTTTATTAATATCTGGTTATGCAATGGGCGTTGCTATTGGTGCACCAATCCTTACTGCTTTATCCAACAAAATGAGTAGAAAAACTTTATTAATGCTATTGATGGTTGTCTTTATTGCTGGTAACTCAGTTGCTGCTTTGTCGACAAGTTTTGAATTATTATTAGTGGCACGATTTATTACCGCATTTTCTCACGGCGTATTCTTCTCAATTGGTTCAACGATTGCGGCAGATCTAGTTCCTGAACACAAACGGGCCAGTGCCATCGCTTTTATGTTCACAGGTTTAACAGTTGCAACAGTAACAGGTGTACCACTGGGTACATTTATTGGTCAAGCCTTTGGATGGAGATCAACGTTCTGGGCTGTAGCGATCCTAGGTGTAATTGCTATTATTGCAAGTGCCATTCTGGTTCCTAAAAATCTTAAACAAGCACCACCATCAAAATTTAGTGATAACTTCAAAATATTAACTAACGGTCGATTACTTCTGGCATTTTCGATTACAGCTTTAGGATATGGTGGTACTTTTGTAGCGTTTACCTACCTTGCACCATTGTTAGAAGATATCACAGGATTTGCACCAAGTGCTGTCAGTGTCATCTTGCTTGTATATGGTGTTGCTGTAGCAATTGGAAATACAATTGGTGGAAAAGCTGCCAATAAAAATCCCTTAAAATCCTTATTATGGATGTTCTTATTTCAAGCCATCATCTTAGTTATATTAACTTTCACAGCGCCATTCAAAGTGGTAGCTATTATCAGCATCTTCTTTTTGGGATTATTAGCCTTTATGAACGTACCAGGATTACAAATTTATGTTGTTCAATTAGCTGAAAGATATGTACCTTCCGCAGTGGACGTTGCGTCAGCTTTAAATATCGCTGCATTTAACGTCGGAATAGCAATAGGTGCATTTATTGGGGGACTTATCGTAGATTCCATCGGATTAATTCATACACCTTGGATTGGTGGTGTAATGGTTCTTGGAGCTGTTCTTCTTACTTTGTGGAGTTCTTCTTTTGAGAGAAAAATCAGATAAAGGAGGAATTTAAGGGTCAAATCGGATATTCTAAGTTGCAATGATGAAACTAATTCGTTCTTCAAATGGAACCATTATGGGAGCGAATCTAGTTCCTAACCAACTAAGCAAATCCCAACCTTTATTACCGGATATGCTCAACAGGATACGAAATGGTTTGCCGAGCACGGTGACGGATGGATGTATTATCCACTCAAGAAGTCACGATAAAAAGATGGAGGGATAAAAAAATTAAAGAGATAACCAATAAGTTAAGAACACTTTCCATTTCTAGTACCATATATACTATCTTTTTATATACTATATCACTTTAAAGTGCGTACTATTTATTATTACATATATATGTAATAATAATATTGTTGGTTAAAAATAAAACGATCGTATAAACGTATATGACTTTTTGCAAGGTAAAAGGAGAATACGTTTTGAAAAGAGAGGCTGGTATAAAATGACAAAGATAGGTGTTTTAGTTGGGAGTCTGCGGAAAGAATCTTTTTCTAAAAAAATTGCAGAAAATGTTGCGACTTTATTCCCTGAAGGATATGAAAGTGAATTTATCGAAATCGGTAATTTACCTTTCTATAATCAAGATTATGATAATGAAAACAATGTTCGGGCAGAATACACTGCTTTCCGTAACATAATAAAGGATATTGACGCTGTTTTATTTGTAACGCCTGAATATAACCGAACTGTACCTGCTGTAATAAGTAATGCATTGGATGTTGGTTCCCGTCCCAAAATGGATAATGTATGGAACGGCAAACCAGCAGCCATTATCAGTCAATCTCCAGGGAATTTGGGCGGATTTGGTGCCAATCATCATTTACGCCAAACACTAACGGCAGTAAATATGCCGGTAGTACAACAGCCCGAAGTCTATATTTCCAATTCAGCAGAATTATTGGATGAAGACGGCAAAATTAAGAATGAAGGAACTATTCAATTCTTACAATCTTTTGTAGACACGTTTGTTAATTTGATTAAGAAATAAAGAACGTGAGATAACTTCAGTTCTTTAGAAAAAAGATTAATGTTCACTGGCTGAGGGTAAAGAAATAGGTTGGGGCATATAGCAGAAGAAATTCTGTTTATGCTCCAACCTATTTTATTAGATAATAGAATAAAAAAAGACAAAATCCTTAATCTTCTAAAGCTTCGAATTTACCCTCACGATAATCCTGATAAGCCTGTCGTATTTCTTCATCTGTATTCATTACAAAAGGTCCATATGCTACTACAGGTTCTTTGATGGGCTCACCTGCAAACAGAATAAGTCGTAAGTTTTCGTTTGCAGAAACATGGATACCACTCCTAAACTCATCATCCGCAGAACCTAACCACATCGCTTGCCCTTTTTTCGCTTCGATTTTATTATCTCCGAATGTGCCATTACCTTCTAATACATAAATATAGCCATTATAAGTACCTGGAAGATCTTGAATAGTGGATGATCCTTTTTCTAAAACTATTTCTACAAATGTAACGGGTGCGTAATTCAGTGTATTCGATACAATGTCTCCTGACGAACCTGAATATACCCTAATTAAAGCACCATTCTCCTCACGAACAGGCATGTCTTTTGCATGCATATTTTGATAACGGGGCTTTACCATTTTGTATTTACGAGGTAAGTTAACCCAAAGTTGAAGGAGATGAACTTTTTCACCATCAAGTGGTGATTCGTTATGAAGAACCCCACTACCAGCAGTCATAAATTGCAAGTCTCCCTTTTCTAGAATTCCTCCCGCACCAGTAGCGTTGTCATAATGTTGAATTCTTCCATCGATGATATATGTTAGGGTCTCTATACCACGATGTGGATGCACATCAAATGCACCTTTTTCAAATTTATCTTCCATTAATAATAAAAACGGGTCATAATCCACCCAATTTCCAGGAGCAAGAACTGGTCCAGCGGTATGGATAGGACTAATTTCTTGTTCATTTACCGTCCATATTTTTTTTATTTCACGAAGTTTCATATTCTCATCCCCTTTTTTAACTATTAGAATTATAATATACCATTAAAATTAATTATGTAAGTATGCACTTTAAAGTGATATAGTATACCAAAGGATACTAAAGGAGGTTAATATGAAAATGCAACCTAAACACTGTAAAACACAAGGTGCTCTTTCCATCCTAGCTGGAAAATGGAAGCCGACTATCTTATTGTTTCTAATGTCGGAGGGTACAATGAGATACGGGGAATTAAAAAAAGAACTAGTAAGTATTACACCCAAAATGCTAACAAATCAATTACGAGAATTAGAAGAAGAAGGGCTCATAAGTCGAAAAGTATATCCTCAGATTCCACCAAAAGTTGAGTATTCAATAACTGAGTATGGAATGACATTGAAGCCTATTTTGGATGCAATGCATGAGTGGGGGACGAAACATACCACAGGAAAATAGAGAATGCAAAGCAATAATTTATTTATTATAATTGTCGTTAGACCTAAATAAAAGTTTTTTGCAAATGTACTTTTTTAAAATCTATCTTATCTTCTATAAAATATAGGGGTTAGTTCAGTTTAAAATACAAATTATATAAACACATATTAAGTGTTATTTACATTGCTCGTATAAAGAAAAGACCGAAAAACTGAATTTCGGTCTTTTTCTTGTTAAAATCTACATTTGATCAGATACAATACTTGAAACAATAAATCTATTTCACAATCAATGCTGGACAATTTACAAGTTTCATCACTTTATGACTGACGCTACCTAATACCATTTCTTGAAGACCGTTTAGTCCTCGACTACCTATAATAACAAGATCGACAACTTGTTCGTTCGCATACTTTACGATTTCTGGTCCTGGTACTCCATGTAAAATCCTCACGTTGTAAGAAATGCTGGCATCTCAAAGTAGTTGCTCGACATTTTGAATTTTTTTTCGCCGTTCAAGATTTAATGCCTCATTCGATTTTGTATGCAACACTTCCGACTTTGCTTTATCAATATTAGCTATATACACGATTTCGACCAGTGAACCTGTATTACACGAAGCGATTTTGATTGCTTCTTTCGCCACACGAATAGCATTTTCTGATTCATCAGCAGCCAATAAAATATGTTTATACATGCTTTATATACCCTTTTAATGAGATGATGTCATTCCAGCTAATTGTGTGATTACCTTTTGACTTGAAGAATCTAATCCCACTACTTCCACCTTAATCCCATTTGCACTCAACATCTCTTTTACTTTCAATAATGCTCCTACGCCTGAATCATCCCAAATGCGACTATTTGAGAAATCAATTTGAATATTATTCTCCTGCATATCTGCTTTTTTAAAGTAGTCAATAAAAGCATCCGTTGAGGCAAAGAAAAGCTGGCCATTTACAATATAACGATAATCTTGTTTTGTAATTTTCAATGTCGATATTTTTACGACGAAGAAGATCGCACTTAAAATTACCCCCGCAATGACCCCTTTTGATAAATCGTGTGTATAAACAACGATTACGACGGTCGTAAGCATCACAAGTGCATCTGTACGTGGCGCTTTTATTAAATACTTAAATGAATTCCAATCAAACGTACCTATACTTACCATAATCATAATTCCCACAAGTACTGGCATTGGAACTTTCACAACTAAGTCACCTAATACGATAATTAAAAAAATCAAAAATAAGCCAGCTACAAGTGTCGATAAACGCCCACGTCCTCCAGACTTAACATTAATCATAGATTGGCCGATCATTGCACATCCAGCCATTCCACCAAAGAATCCATTAATGAAATTAGCTATTCCTTGTCCTCTTGCCTCCTTGTTTTTATCACTTTCTGTTACTGTCATATCATCAACAATTTGCGCCGTTAATAATGATTCAAGTAAACCAACGATTGCTAAAGCAATCGAATAAGGAAAAATGATTAGAAGTGTTTCAAAAGTAAAAGGCACATTAGGAATCAAAAAAGAAGGGAGGGTTTGCGAAATGTTTCCTAAATCCCCAATTGTTTTTAAATTCACTCCACTAAAGAGTGCAACAGCCGTTAAACCGACAATCGCAATAAGTGGCGCTGGAAACACCTTTATAAAACGTGGTAATGTATAGACAAGCAAAAGCGTCACAGCCACAAATACATATGTCATCGTAGAAATACCGATGAAATGTGGTACTTGTGCTAGGAATATTAGAATGGCTAATGAGTTAACGAAGCCGATCATAACGGCATTTGGAATAAACTTCATTAACTTCGCTACTTTAAAAACTCCAAATAGTAGTTGAATAATACCAGTCAGAATCGTAGCGGCTAATAAATAATCTAGACCATAATCTTTTACTAATGGAGCCATAAGCAGTGCCATAGCACCCGTTGCTGCTGAAATCATACCTGGTCTGCCACCGACAAATGCGATAATGACAGCTATACAAAATGACGCATATAGACCAACCATTGGGTCAACCCCTGCGATAATGGAAAAGGCTATGGCTTCAGGAATAAGTGCAAGTGCAACGACAATACCCGATAATATATCGCCACGCACATTTCCAAACCATTGTTGTTTTATACTTTGCATGATAATCTCCTTTATTATTAAAATTCTTTGATTATCATAACATCTTTATTCCCAAAAATGAACGTTTTCGGGAATAGGTTAGGAGTGAATAGAATGATTTATGGCTATGTAAGGCCTTTATATGATGATGAACATTGCGAAAATCAACTCAGCAGTTTGCAAACTCCATGTAGAAAAATCTATTGTGAATCACATGGTTCACCGAAGAAAAGGGAACAACTAGAAGCCATGCTCATGGCTTTACAAGATGGCGATACAATCGTGGTGGAGAGAATGTTTGTGCTAGCTGATACGACAAGACATTTCGTTGAACTTTTAAAACTAGCTGAAAAAGACGGAGTTACTATTCATTTCTTAAAGGAAGAGATTCAAAGCAATGAAGTTTTAACATTCTCTCTGCAGGATATGATGCTACATATCCTTCAATTTCAATCCGATATCGTAAAACAATCTACAACACTTGGAATTGCACAAGCAAAGGAACAAGGCAAATCCATTGGGCGCCCTAAGAAATCTGATGAGAACATTAAAAAGGCAATTACCATGTATCACTCTGGTAAATTCACATTGCTTGATATTAAAAATGAAACGGGCATCAGTAAATCAACGCTTTATCGCTACTTAGAGGGAGCGGAAAATAGGTAACAAAGTTAAAATTTAAACCAAGCTAATATCAAACGATTTCTAAAGTATAATTAGCTTGGTTTTTTTATATGCTAATATACCCCTTCCATTACAACCAATAACAAAGTATATTGTTCAACTCACGAATATTTACAGTCGTATTCCATCACAATATAGTTATACTTTATTTAATTGTAATTTACAGGTTTTATTTAACCAAAAGAAAGACCACTCATTTAAAGTGGTCTCAAATGTCTAAAAATCGAACCAAGAGAATTTATTCTTGAAGATTTATATATTATTCGCCAGTTTCAGAAAAATGTTTGATTCTGTCTCTAATTTCATCGCGAACTCGTTGGAATGTTGCCCATTTCTCAACATCAGTTCCTTCTGCCTTTGCAGGATCCTCAAAGCCCCAATGATCACGTCTAACATGAGATGGTGTCATTGGACACTTATCCGCTGCATCTCCACAAAGAGTGACTACAAAATCTGCATTATTCAATGTTTCCATATCAATAATATCTGAAGTTTGTTGTGAAATATCGATGTTGGCTTCTTTCATAGCTTTAACAGCATTCGGGTTTAGGCCGTGTGCTTCAATACCCGCACTTAGTACTTTCCACTTTTCGCCTAAATACTTTTTTCCCCAACCTTCTGCCATTTGGCTTCTACAAGAATTTCCGGTACATAAAAAGTAAATTATTTTTTTAGACATAATCAGTAATCCCCTTTGGTTTCAACTTTATATAAAATAATAGTTTATTTAGAAAAACGATAACGAAATATATAGGCCTAATAACGTAATAAACAAAATAGGGACTGTTAACATAATACCTGTTTTAAAATATGTCCCCCAAGATATCTTCACACCTTTTTGAGATAAAACATGAAGCCATACTAAAGTTGCAAGTGAGCCAATTGGTGTGATTTTTGGTCCTAAATCAGATCCAATGACATTGGCATAAATAAGTGATTCACGAATTGTACTGGAAGTACTCGTTTCTGCAATCGCTAATGCATCAATCATCACGGTTGGCATGTTATTCATTAGAGATGAAAGGAAGGCTGCTATGAAGCCCATCGACATCGTAGCTATGAATAACCCTTGTTCTGCGGCAACTTCAATAACGCCTGCTAATACTAGCGTAAGCCCTGCATTTCCAAGCCCGTAAACAACTACATACATACCAATGGAGAAAAATACAATATTCCATGGAGCTCCTTTAATAACTGCTTTGGTGTCAACGGCGTTACTTTTTCTTGCCATTACGATGAAGAAGATTGCTATTATTCCAGCAACTATTGAAACGGGAACATGGATAAATTCGCTGCTAAAATAACCGATAACTAATATGGCAAGTACATACCATGAAAGGTGAAACATTTTTATATCTTTGATAACCTCTTTTGGTTCTCTAAGTTTTGATAAATCATATGTCCTTGGAATACTTTTTCTAAAATAAAATAATAAAACGCTAACGGTAGCTATTAGCGAGAAAATGTTGGGAATAATCATTCTTGAAGCATATTCCACAAAACCAATATCAAAGAAATCAGCAGATACAATGTTAACTAGGTTACTAACCACAAATGGGAGTGAAGTTGTATCTGCTATAAATCCACTAGCCATAATGAACGGAAAGATCATTTTTTCTTTGAAATCCAAGTTTCGAACCATTGCTAAAACGATTGGTGTTAATATTAACGCAGCTCCATCATTTGCAAAAAAAGCAGCGACAATGGCTCCTAACACACTTACATATACGAACATCTTAATACCATTGCTTTTAGCGACCCTTGCCATATGTAAGGCAGCCCATTCAAATAATCCAATCTCATCTAAAATCAAGGAGATGAGAATGATTGCGATAAAGGACAATGTTGCATTCCAAGTAATGTCTACTACTTCTATTACATCACTAATATCGACGACCCCTACTAATAATGCAATGATGGCTCCTCCACAGGCGGACCAGCCTATGTTCAAACCTCTTGGTTGCCATATGACAAAAATAAGCGTAACTATGAAAATCAATGCTGCTAAAATAACTGGTGACAAAATACTAACCTCCATTATTCACACGAGATACGTAATCCCTGGTCTTCTAATTCTTGTAGCTTAAAGTCTTGACTTGGAAGATGATTCATTAAGGTCTGAACTAATGGAAAAACTTCACATTCCTTGTTCAATGAATAGATAATCCACTGACCTCTTCTTGTCTCCCGTATCAACCCAGCATCTTTTAACTTCCGTACGTGTTGACTAATTGCAGGCTGACTTACTTTGAAAATTTCCACAAATTCACAAACGCAATAATCATGCGAATCAAGCATTTTAAGCATTGTTAGTCTAGTTTTATCACCTAACAGTTTTAAAATTGTTGATGCCTTTTCTACTTCAATCGTTGATGTTTCCACAAAAGGACCTCCTCGAAATTTCAAAATTAGCATATAATGATTTAATTATATAGTATTTCACTTATATATTAATTGCAACCTTTTTCTAGTTAAAAAAGTATCCAATGTAACACATTACTTAAAAATACAACATTGCATAGTCATTACTTGTATTTGTCAGAATACTTGCCGTTAATAGATAAGAGACTAAGAAATAGAGTGAATTGTTGGAAGTACTTTAATTCTATCTCAAATTGAGGACAGATAAATTCTAATTAATGAAGATTAATAAGCTACTTAACATATAATAGGGATGAAAGTAGAATAGTGAGGGGAGAAATCACATGGATAAAATAATTACCGACAATTTGTATGAAACAAGAAATAACCTCGTTAAGGAGCTTAGTTCATTAAGCGATGCTCAATTTAATAGTAAGCCTGAAATGAATACGTGGAGTATAGCACAAGTGTGTCACCACTTAGTTTTAGTAGAAGAGGCATCTATAAAGGCTATTGCATGGGGATTAAAAGATAGTACTAAAAAAGAACATAAACCAATCCAACTAATATTATTAGATAGAAAGAAGAAGTTTAAAGCTCCAACAATCGTTGAACCACATGTTGAACCATTTGAAGTACAGAAAATAATTGATTTGTTAAATGATTCAAGAAAAAAATTACTAACTTTTCTTGATACTATAGAAGTTAAATCCATATTGGCGGAAAAATCCATGAAGCATCCTGCTTTAGGTGAATTACCTCTGGATCAATGGATTGAACAGATCTATTTACATGAACAACGACACATAGAACAAATAAAAGAGATAAAAATGACTATTTGAATAATGTTTCCTATAAATAATTTAAACTGCTCGTAGATTTGTTTGTATTTGGGAGAGTCAGAATTAAACGCGAAAATGGTATTTTTCATTTGTGATTTCCTTTGACATGTTTATTTATTTATAACTGTATCTTTTTATGTGTCAGTTTATATATTAATATTAACTCAGAATAAGTGACATATCGCAATAGTGAAATCAAGGAGGAGCCAATCATGTACGTACCTAAATACTATAAAGTAACAGATTTTGATGAAATTAAGGGCTTTGTAAAAGATAATTCATTTGGAACAATTGTTACAACAAAACAAGGTAAACCAATCGCGACTCATTTACCTTTAGGATTTAATAAAATTGGTGATGATTATTTTATAACTGGGCATATGGCTTATGGGAACCCACAGTGGAAAACATTCGATACTGGGGAGGATGTACTCATTATGTTTCAAGGGCCGCATGCTTACATTTCTTCTTCTTGGTATGAGCATGAAAATGTGCCGACATGGAATTATCAGGCAGTCCATATATATGGAACTGCTAACATTTTGAATGAAGAAGAGTTAAAACAAGAGCTAACAATCATGCTTCAAAAATATGAAAGTCATCGTAATAATCCAGTTTTATGGGAAAAATTATCTCCTCAAGTTTTAGAAAAAGAATTAAAAGGAATTGTTGGATTTAAAATTAAAGTGAAAGAAATTCAAGCGGCCTTTAAATTGAGTCAAAATCGTAATGAGAAGGATTATCTTAATATCGTAGAAGAACTGCATGCGGAAGGAGATATTAACTCCCAACAGATGGCCAAAGTGATGGAAAAGAGATTAAGAAGTGAAGGCTAATCGTAGTATATAGGAGGACTGCTTCTCGCATAATATTGAAATCACTGAGAATCTAGGATCCTGCAGTTGACATCAATTTCGTTGAATTTTGAGCGTTACAAAAGTAACGCTTTTTTTTGCGTAAATTGTCAGTTACCATAATAATTAATAAAACCTAAGGAATATAGGAGAAGATAACAATGAAAAAAAGAATCAAAATGAAAATAGCAAAGAGGTATTGAAGGGAAAAGGTGTGGGCTATTTATAATGGTCAATTAGAAAAGGTAAAGAGGATACTTCGTTTTGGAATAGACGTCAACGAAACAGATGACAGAGGTTATACTGCTCTTCACTGGGCTACCCAGGAAAGTGAACTAGATATTATTAAACTACTTCTCTCTGTAGGTGCCAATATAAATACAAAAGACATAGATGGATTTTCCCCTCTATATCAAGCAGCTGCAGATGGTAATATACAAATCGTTGAATATCTTCTAGACAATGGTGCTAATATTGAAATTAAGTCTAATGACGATACTACCCCTTTAATAATTGCTAGTTGTTACAACCAGATAGATACCGTGAAGTTGCTCGTACAAAGAAGTTCGAATATTAATGCAAAAACCGACGATGGAAATACTGCTCTCTCATTTGCAAACGAATATGGAAATGAAGAAGTCGCTACTTTTCTAAAAGAGCAGGGTGCTTAAACAATAAGAATGTCTTAACTCCATCAATATAATCCCATCCTCTTATCTTACTAAATTGCCTTTAATGTTTCCTGAAGCTTTTCCATTACCCTTGATAAAGCTAATATTGAATTTGTTGTATCAGAATCGACGATATACAAAGAATGATTTGCATTTTGGACAACCTCTATCTTTAATGTTGAATTACTTAATTGTTCAATTTGATTTGAATCGAAGTGATGGTCTTTGTCTCCGATGACCAAAAGCCCTTGATGTTCGCTATTTAATATTGAATCAAAAATAGCATCGAACTTTAACAATGGAGTGATTAAAATCATTTTCGACTTTGAAAATTCATTTCTTTTCATAAAGTGATTAGCAATTGGAATTGTACCAATTGATTTACCTAAAAAAACGGTTTCATTATATTGACCATTCTTAAGAACATCCAAAATGACCGGGGTAATATCATCCACCATTATTTTGGATATTTCTTCAAGAGTTGTCTTCAATACATGTTCCATAGGAGTATTGGATATGAACAATATCAATTTTGTTTTGAAGCATTTTCATAGTTGCATAATAGAATAAGGGTTTATCATAATTGTAATTTGAACCTGAAAACATAAAGCAAATTGTTTTGGACCCCGTTTCAATATGTGTATAGCTAATTACATTATCATTCGTTTGTATATCCCTATTATTTTTTTTCATCATTTTCCCCCTCTAAATATATTTATAATATTCTAACATATCCTGTTGAGTCTTTTATAAAATAATCATCCTCTTTATAGCAGAGGATGATTTCACAGTTTACAAAGCCACTCTATTAAATTCGTGTGGTCTTTTTTGTGTGTAACTAGAAGGATTTTCTATAACAAGTGTAGAATGGAAAAAGGAACTCGGAATCTTGTGATTAATAAATAAATTAATAGAACGTTTCTTTAAGTGTTGTGTTTACTAATAATTTCACTTCTTTTTTGAGGGCACATATTTTTAAATTATCCTTTTTTCAGTGACCTCCTTGTTTAAGGAGAAGAATTTAAACTAGTGATTAGAATAGCTTTTTAAAGAATTATTTGGGGGATGGCTATGTGGAAGATTTTAAAGAATTTTTTTATTCTAGAAAAATCAAATAAAAAAAATATTTTTAGTTGTATTATCGTGGCTATATTTGTTTTTGGTATGGTTTTATTTGTGGAAACGGAGGATTTAGGAAACTCAATAAAAGAGCAATCAATTGAATATCAATCGCTTTCTTCGGCATTGATAAAATTTCAAAATGTCGACGCTACTGATAATGGGAATGGCAGCGACATATACAAGAATTTAGTTCTCCAGCAACAAACTGTAGCGAAGAAACGTATGGCAATAAGAATGGATAAACCGGAATTGTTTTTGGATACAGCGCTAGACCTTACGGATTTAAGAGCTAAAGCATTTGATATGGAGGGATATGATAATGTTGCGAGTTATCTACCTTCAAAAATAGAAAATCAATTGGAAAGTGCATTCTATCAATATGTAAAGAAAACGGGAATATCATTATCCACAAATTCCTTATCTTTCTTTCCATTTCTCGCTTATCTATTTGGTGTAATCGGTTCCGTTTGGTTTATTTTCATGAGTATTTATACATGTGGGATTATGATAGAAGAATTCCAACATACGTCATTAATTAAGGGTTATCCTATTATGTTTGATAAATACGTTATAGCTAAATGTATCGTGTCTTTGCTCATTGTAGGTGTATTTCTACTAGAGTTATTTATTTGCAGCCTGCCATTAGTTTATTTTAAGGGATTAGGAAACCCTTCTTATCCTATTGCAATATTTGATGGTATTGTTGGGATTTATCCAATTTACAAATACATAGGTGTCTCAATACTGTATATGATTTGTATATCTATTTTTACTATACTCCTATCAGTAATTTTAAATGTTTTATTGAAGAATATGTATTTGACGCTGTTTTTGGAATTGTTATTATATATTTTCCCTATTTTATTTCCAAGTTTGATGAATCTCGTTCCTTTTAATCCATTTAACTATTTGAATTTTACTAAAATACTGAGCGGACAAACGCTCAATCTTGCAAATCCAGTCATCTTAAATAGCACATATGGACTGATTTATATTGGAATAAGTATTGTCCTAATGGTAGTCGCTGTAAAGTTATTCATGACTACGGGGAAACTAAGAAAGGTTTAGGGGAGTGAGATAATGCAGGCTTATTTTAAGTTTGAATTTATTCAATTTATGAGCAATAAGAAGAATATTGCTATTTATGTCCTTCTACTTTTCTTCTCATGTTATTATGCACTAAAAATTGCTCCAACTTATGACCCTATTGAAAAAGTAGATGTAAGTGAAATCGAAGCACGGTATTTAACAAGAGAAGAATTTCTAAATAATGTTGTGATTGATGATGGGACCCATTATTTGACGAGATTTGCTGCAGAGATATTCCCAGAGTGGAATCAATATGATAAAGAAAGAATAGACACTATCAAACAGCACAATCTGAAAAAGTATGCGGAGGCTACATTTAAGTGGTATGGGTACTCTGATAACGTGATTTTTAACTGGGGAGGTGATATCCTATTCTACAATCCGGGATATTACACGTATGGAAATAGTTTTGCAAGAATGGATGGACACTATGCTTATTTATATTCTGAAATTCGTTATAAAGGATATGCAGAAGGGAAATCGGATTTATCTGTCAATGTTTTCGAGGAAAGGACAGCGTTACAAACATTGCAACGTCTGTTACACACTTTTCTGCCCCTAATTTTCATTGTTAGCTGTATACTCCTTACAGTAGATATCGTGTTAAAGGATAGGCGGAACCCAACACTATTACAAGGGTTACCACTTTCAGATTGGAGAAAGTTGATTGTTAAAGGAGGAGTTTCCTTCCTAGGTAGTATTGTAACAATCATCCCACTTTCTGTAGGACTATTTATAATTGGTGGACGAAATGGGTTTGGTAGTTTTAGTTTGCCAGTTCCAATTTATCATTATAATGAAAAATTATTTTCCAATATAACAATGGGGCAATATCTACTTCAAAACATGTTATTTATTGTATTTTGGTTTTTATTTGTCATTTCATTGCTACTTCTTGTTAGTGTGACGTTAAAAAACGAGTTTGCAAATCTATTGGTAGGTTGCGTGTTTGTTATTGCTGAATTTTTCTACTATGGTAGAGGGATTGGAGTTTTTAGGGATGTTCATTGGTATCCAACGAGCTATGCTCAGGTAGGTCAGATTATTTCGGGATACCGGAACTATCTCTATGGTTCAGAAGGACTTACATTTGGGAGTGGACTCTCCGTAATGGGGTTGTGTACATGTATTTTTCTATTCTTCACTTTCTTAATCAGTAATCGAAGAAAGTTTAAGCTATTTTAGTTTCAATGGGATGGAGGGAAGGTATGATTGAATTAAAAAGTATTGGTGTCCAGTTTTCAGGTAGAGACATTTTAAAAGATGTTTCTGTGTTGTTCAATCCAGGGGAAATTATTGGTTTGGTGGCTCCAAATGGGACGGGAAAGTCAACGCTAATGAATGTCATTATGAATTATGTTAATCCAAATAGTGGGAAAGTTATTTTAAATAATGCGTTAGAATATACAAATAAAAAGAATGAAGTAAAAATCCATCAACTAGTATCCATGATGCCCGATCAAAGTGATTTATACAATCAGATTTCCGGAAAAGAGCATTTAAAAATTTATTCTTCCATGTGGAATAGTAATCCAAAACTGATCGATAGCACAATAAGAGAACTAGGAATGGCGTCCTATATAAATAAGCATACAGGAACATATTCCTTGGGTATGCGCCAAAGACTTTGTTTTGCGATGCAAATAGTATCAGATACCCAAGTCATGTTAATGGACGAAGTGATGAATGGATTAGATCCTACTCATGTCGAACTTATATCTCGAATACTAGTTAAAAAGAAATCCGAAGGAAAAACGGTTATTGTGGCTTCACACTTATTAGAAAACTTAGAGAAATATGCAGATCGCATTTTCTTTATGAAAAATGGAGAGTTACTACTTGTTAATGACCTATCTCCAGGGTTTGATGAAAAGGAAATTACAACTGTTCGAGTAGCGGAAGTGACAGATAAGGTAAATGAAAAGCTTTCAAAAGAGTTTCCAGACACAAACGTACAATTATTGCCAAATGGCGCTACTCTAATAGATGTCCGCGGGTATGATTCAAGTAAATTAGGAAATGTTGTAGAATTTCTTAAAGAAAATCAAATAACTGAGTTTAGTTTTGGGAAAGTAACGTTAAATGACTTGTATTCCATGTATTATCAAGAAGTATGAGGAAATTTAAAAAGTAGAAGATTGATAGAGAATTAGATAATTTCCTTACGTATAAGGTATCATGAATCGTCACATTAGTTTAGGTTTCTAATACCTTAAATAAGAAATCGGTCCATTAGATCGTTTTGAACATATTAACCATTTTAATCAACAATGGAATAAAGCACTTTTAATTGGGGCTTGAATTTAATAACTTAAAGAGTCTTTCAGGGTGAAAAAGTATAATTCCCCTAATATAGTTGTTTTAAATAACGAAATGTTATTTGATATGCTATATTTGTGGGAATCTATTTTGGTATTTTAATAGAACGTATGTGTGATATGATTTTAATATATTTTTGAACTGGTTGATTCACAACCATCAAGCCGTTCTATTTATGTGCTTTGATAAGACTTCGAGTATTTGTTTAACTATTTTTTTAATAGAGAAACTAATTTCTATCGTAATCTGAAAACTTAGAAGAAAATGGGGTGGATTTACAAATGACTGAACGATGCACGTGGGCAACAGCCAAAGAGCCCTTATATGTGGAGTATCATGATAAAGAATGGGGTGTTCCTGTATATGATGATAGGCTGTTATTTGAAATGCTATGCCTGGAAGGAGCCCAAGCGGGTCTAAGTTGGTGGACGATTTTGCAAAAAAGAGAAAACTATCGAAATGCTTTTGATAATTTTGAAGCAGAAAAAATTGTTCATTATTCAGATGAAAAGTTGCAATTACTAAGAGAAGATACTGGGATCGTACGGAATAAGTTGAAAATTCAAAGCGTCGTAACAAATTCAAAGGCATTTTTGAGAATACAAAAAGAGTATGGTTCATTTTCTAATTATATATGGAGTTTTGTAGATAACAGACCTATCGTTAACTATTGGAAGACGATAAAAGAAGTACCTATTACAAACGAAATAAGTGATAACATGAGCAAACGGTTGAAAAAAGATGGATTTAAATTTGTCGGTGGTACCATTTGCTATTCCTATATGCAGGCTGTAGGGATGGTGAATGACCATACATTGGAATGTTTTTGTCACCCTTCTCATGTTGAAGTTAAACTATGAAGTTTTATGAGAGCTAACGTAAAATATTGAATAACTTAGATATTCGGGGTATAAATCGCATGGAGATTCATACTCCGTTTTTTTTTATGCTTAAAAAATTTTCATCCTTTTAAGTTCGCAAATGCAACAACCATCGTGTTCATATCAGTTCATATTCAGTTCATAAATATAGTTTATTATCCTTGTATGAACAATTAAATGAAGAAATATGAGGAGTAACGCCGTGGTGTGAGAAGGAATGGCATGTAAAAATCCGTCCTAAGGCGGAGGGGATTCTCCAGACTAGGGGTCATACAAAAAACTACTTTTGCTAATTAAAATGATGAAAAAAGGGAGGAATTACAATGAGTAATGTGAATAAAAAAGAGCCGAACAATGGTGATTGGGCCATTGAAGCGCGAGGGCTTGTCAAAAGCTTTGGTGACAATCGTGCAGTTGACGGTGTAGATCTGAACGTGCGTACCGGTACTATATACGGTGTGCTTGGTCCAAATGGAGCAGGTAAGACTACCACAATTCGAATGTTGGCTACTTTACTGCGAGCAGACGCAGGTTCAACACGGATTTTTGGGCACGATGTAGTGAAGGAGGCTCATATCGTACGCCAATTAATTGGGGTTACTGGGCAGTATGCTTCAGTCGATGAATCCCTTAGTGCTACTGAGAATTTGATCATCTTCTCCCGACTTCTTGGATTAGGACGTGCGGAGGCACGAAATAAGGCAGAGGAGTTATTGGAGGAATTTGGTTTAACAGAAGCTGCGAAGCGTCCATTGAAAAATTTCTCCGGGGGTATGCGTCGCCGATTGGATTTGGCAGCAAGTCTAATTGCACAGCCACCGCTGATCTTCTTGGATGAACCTACTACCGGGCTAGATCCCCGAACGCGCAATCAAATGTGGGATACTATTCGTCGTTTAGTAAAGACGGGTTCGACTGTACTGTTAACAACACAATATCTTCAAGAAGCGGATGAACTAGCTGATCGGATAGCTGTTATCGATCATGGTCGAGTTGTTGCGGAGGGTACTGTGAATGAACTAAAAGCATCAGTTGGTACTTCATCACTGCAATTGTCCATACAAAATCCAAAGGACATCCAGAACGCCCGTCAGACTGTTGAACGAGTACTCAAAGTACCGTCAGCTGTTTCGAAGGAAATCGGGAAAATTACAGCTCCGATGGCGGATGCAGACCGGGTTACAGACCTGCTTATTGCGCTACGTGAGGCAGGAATTCAGCTAGCCGAGTTGAGTGTGCAGAAACCGACTCTTGACGAGGTCTTTCTGACTATCACAGGCCATGGTGTTGAAGAAAGTGCAAATAACGTATTCAATGAAACCGACAGAACAGGGGAGGTAAGAGCATGAAAAGTACTTCTATTAAGCAAGTTGCCGGCCGCCAACTACGCAACAAAACAAGTTTTAGTCAGTCTATACGCAACTCGCTTACAATGGCCTATCGAGGATTGTTGAAGATTCGCCGCACTCCTGAGCAATTGTTTGATGTCACGCTTCAGCCTATCATTTTCACCCTAATGTTTACTTATATTTTCGGGGGGGCTATCTCTGGAAATGTGCAAAACTATTTGCCGGTTATTATACCAGGAATCCTAGTACAAACCGTAATCACCACCTCAATTGTCACTGGTGTCCAGCTGCGAGAGGATATGGATAAAGGTGTGTTCGACCGGTTCAAGTCACTGCCAATCGCTCGTATTGCTCCGTTAGCGGGAGCCCTATTGGCAGACACTATTCGGTATACAATTGCAACCGTGCTAACTTTCACCATGGGATATATCATGGGCTACCGACCTGACGGAGGAATAGGTCACGTCGTTATCGCTGGGCTTCTTGTCATTATGTGTGCTTGGGCTATCAG
The DNA here is from genome assembly GCF_055454035.1 of Psychrobacillus syltrankelensis. NCBI lineage: Bacteria > Bacillati > Bacillota > Bacilli > Caryophanales > Bacillaceae > Psychrobacillus > Psychrobacillus syltrankelensis. The sequence continues at coordinate 2,877,011 of NZ_CM144227.1, forward strand.
TTGGATTTTTGCCTTCTTTGGAGTCATTGCGCGTACCGCTTCAAGCGTTCAGGGAATCTCAATGATTGTGCTGTTTCCACTGACCTTTCTTTCCAATGCTTTTGTACCAGCAGAGACATTACCCCACTTTCTTCAGTTGTTTGTAAAAATTAACCCAATTTCGCATCTTGTAACTGCCGTCAGAGATCTTGCAAACTCTGGTACCATAGGTTGGGATCTGTTCGCCTCTCTCCTTGGAGCTGCTGTTGTAGTGTTTATCTTTGCACCAATCACGGTACGTGCATATATGCGCCGGGCATAGTAAGGTTTCTTGGGGTAAACAAAATCGTTTATAAGTTGTATGTGGAACAGAGAACGCCTTTCAACCAGCTTGCTGATTATAGATAATCAGCGAGCTGGTTTTATTTCCTAATTTATGTATAATAAAAAGAAATTCTTTTAATACATTATAAGGAAGACGAAATCGAAAAGTAGGTTAAAAAAATGGACTTAATTACAGAAAAACTATTAATGATTTCTTTTTTTATCCTAATCATCCATTCCATTGAGACATTGGCTTATGCAGTACGGTTAGCGGGTGCACGTGTAAAATTACTAGCTTCAGCACTGTCTCTTTTTAATTTAATGGTGATGATATCGAGATTAGCGAACATGATGCAGCAGCCCTTTACAGGAAGTTTGATTGATACTGCACCAAAGGAACATACGCTAGAGTTTGTAGAAAACCAATATCGTATAATTATCGGTTCAGCTTCATTAGGGACGCTGCTAGGAATTCTTTTATTACCAACTTTTGTTGCCATCTTTTCACGTGCAATTATTCATTTGTCGCAGGAAAGAGGCTCAATACCTGCTTTATTAAAAAAAGGCTTTAGTATTGAGTACCTAAAGCGAGGAATTAAACATCTCCGTATGCCGCGTATTTCATATTTGAAAGGAATTAGCTGGAGAGATATTCCTCTTAAATTATTTGTTATCAATGTATTTATTACTGCGATCTATACGATTGGTGTGCTTTCCGCTTTATATGCCGCTTTATTGGTACCAGAAAGAGCGACAACAGCGATTATGGCCTCAGGTTTGATAAACGGTGTTGCGACGATCTTACTCATTATTTTTATTGACCCTAAAATTTCAATACTTGCAGACGATGTCATTAATCAAAGAGGAAGCCATCTAAATCTAAAAAGAGCTTCTGTTATGATGATGAGTTCACGTTTTCTAGGAACTTTATTAGCGCAAATCTTATTTATACCAGGGGCAAATTACATCACTTGGTTTACAAAATTCATTGCTTAATGTTTATATTGGGAGCTTTCGTTGAGGCATCGACTTGCAAAAAGTTATCTGATAGCCATACATGAAGGTTAACCAAGAAAATGGTTAACTGGAGAGAGGGATAGTATGAATATTAATAAGTTTATTGAACAGTTCAATAAAAAATAGCCTGATGTTGATAGGTTTGAGGGCGCAACGGATGAAATGATAGCAGTATACGAAAAAATGCTTGGATATCAACTGCCTATTTCCTTTATTGAATTTCTGAAGAGATTTTCTAATGGGATACTCTTATTGGATTGTGAACCAATAGGAGGTGTTTGTAAAAAATCGCCTTGTAGTGACATTCGTAAAGTGAGTAGGATAATCCCTGACATTCTAAATGAGGTATTAATAGTAGAAACCAACGAAATGATTGAATCCACTCGACTTGTCTCATTTACAATGTTTAATGGTGGCGATGCTTCTAACAATCATTGGGTATTCTTATGTGAAGATGGTATCACAAACAATGACTATAGAGTCGGGTTTATTAGTCAGAGATCAAATAAAGTGGTTAAAGTATTAAGCAACTTTGAAGAATGGTTAACAAAATTTTGGGGAAATGATGACGAGGAAGAACCGGGAATTCCTGTATTTCATGCAATTTACCCAGACTATGATGAAAGGGGAGTCATAATAGATTCATAAGGTATCTTCTTTACTCAGCACAAAGAAAAACGAATCAGTCTTAACGACCGACTCGTTTTATTTTCCTTTTGATAAATCGTTCACTTCTTTGTTTGTATTTATATCATTTTGTGCATTTTGTCCAGAGTCATCTAGGTTAAGTTTCAAAATTTCTTTTAATTCGTTTAAGGAATCATCGTCAGGAAAGAAGTACCATATATCCTTCTTTTCTCTCTTATCATATAGTTTTTTATCTATCCCCTCGAGATGTAATTGTTCGACTGGCGATGTTTTTATCTTTTGATACATTTTTATTAATCCTAAATATTCTGAGGTTGGGATATTTGTTTTTACGTTATTGCCAACGTCTCTTATCATGTCATCTATTTTTGTAATATTACTTAGGCTCGTGGCTTTATTTATAACATCTTGAATTACTTGTTTTTGACGTGAATTTCGTCCTTTATCGCCTTCTGGATCTTTTTTACGCATACGTACATAAGCTAGTGCCTCATTACCATTTAAAAACATAGGACCTTTCGTATAAGTTTTCCATTTCAAACTTTCCGTCAGTTGAGCTTTAAATGTAAATGGAACATCTACATCGACTCCGCCTACAGTATTAACAATATCTTCAAATCCTTTAAAGTCTGTGGAAACATAATAATCGAATGGAATATCTAATAGTTTTTGCAACGTATTAATTGTGTAATTTATTCCTCCAATAGAATACGCATGATTTATTTTATCTTCATAGCCCAACTCTTCTATGTAAACCATTGTGTCACGAGGAATATTAACCATCGATATTTTTTGTGTTTTAGGGTTAACCGTTACTACAAGGAGCATATCTGAGCGGCCATATTTTTCTTCCTCTTCATGTTCTATACCTGCTAATAATATTGTAAATGCAGAACCCTCTGCTCTTGGATTCAACTCACCATTATCTTCAGTATCCCCCGGCAAAGGCACAAACATTTTGGATGCTGCATTCTTTGTTTCAAGAGACAGTTTAATTGCAAAAACGATTACACTAGATACTAGTAGCATGGAAACAATAAGTATAGTAAATAAAATTTTTCTTTTTTTCGTAGATTTAAGTTTGGTAACTCGTGTTGAAGCCATATTTTTCCCCACTCTATTTGTGAAATATAATATTAACAAATTATACATAATATTCTTACACATGTATATGAAAAGTCATATACAAGGAAATAGTTAAACAAGATGAAGAAAATTTCTTAAAAACATAATCCCTGATTACCGGTTTTAGGCCAGAACCCACCTTCTTTAAAAGAACTTCCTGAAAAAACTCTTTTTTGTATAGAGCATATGTTATAGATAATATAAGAAAAGGGGAGTTGCAAAGTGATGTTTATAAAGCGTTTTGGATTTAAAAAGCGCGATACATCCATTTATTTTATGGGGGCGGTAAGTCAAAAACAACAGCTAGTCCAAAGTGAAAACAAAAACGAAAAAGAAATTTATCATAAAGTAGATGTTGAAAAATATTTTCGACCATCCTGTCGTGTCATCTTGAATGACCGATTATTCGGCTATCAATTTTTCGGGAACTATTATGATAAAACCTATGATAAAATCAGTCTTTCACCGTTCTTGATGGATACTCCGGAAAATATGCTTCTCAATTATTTCAGCATTTTAAGGGAAGCTGAAAATCTAACAAGCAAACTTATTTCAGGTTGCGGTACAGTAGGAGAGGCGAAGATTCCATTTCCGATCGCATACAATTTCTTCACTAAAGATTATAAACAAAAAGTCTCCTATTCAACTTATCTTTCGTCTTTCGAAGGAATCGGGCATACGAATCTAATAAAATTATATAAACTTCCAACTCAAAATAACGACCAACAGATTCAATTCTTCATCGAACTTGAAACGATTAACGGGACACTGAAGGGCATTTCCGCATTCCAATATCATTACGGCACTGTTTCAATTCTAAAGGAAGAGAGTAATTACAAAATAGATAACATCACATTGATCGGTGAAGATTTTCTGTGTGCTGCATACCATGGTTGGAGGCAACACGGTGAAGATGTAGTAGATGTGGAATATGGTAATTGGTGCAAGCTAATTAAAAAAAGATTGCCAACTAAAATGGATGGTTATGTAAAAACCATTGATGTAATCGGGACGGATGGGAATGACTATCGATTCATCTTCGTTCAATTAACGAACGATACCGATGTGCTAATCTCTCAATTAATAAAAAGGAAACAAGGGATGTGGGAAGCGGTGAAGATAGATCCAACTAGATGTGGAGAAATCAAAAAGCAATGATATTGTAAAGCTATGCTGAAGATGGTGAGTCAATTAGGGTGCCAAGTTCCAAACCAATTCAGAATTCAATGAGAACCTGGTACCCCACTTTATATTATCCTTTTAAGAAAAATGATTCATTGTGAAGTTATTTATGATTTGTATTATACTGCCGCATTTTTTTAACTGTATTAATAAATCTTAACCCATCTGTATCATAGCCAGCCAAGTGTTTTTCGTATGATGGATATTTATAAGGTAGTGCTGTTGATATAAATACTATTAGATTTATGAGGGAAAATAGAATTAATGTAGAGTTAAATGCCCCAAAAATAAAAGAAAAAGAATAAGATAGTATACAACATAATAAAGAGAATAAAGGACCTGCACTATCAATTATCAGTCTTTGTTTATTTGTTAATGGAGGTATATCTTCCGGATTAGAAATAAAAAAAAATCCTGAATTAGCTATTGTTAAATGAAAATGAATTCTTTTGAAATATATATTTAACTTTTTCTCCTTACTTCTTGATCCTAAAAAGATTTCTGCTATAGCATTTTTAGTTGAAGTTAAAATTCCAATTGCATGACCTATTTCGTGAAATAGAACTGCAAGTGGTAATAAAATAAATAAACTAATAATCGCGACAAAAAACTGCAATACATTTCCCCCTCCACTCTACCTCTATATTAACGGCGCGTTTGAAACGATTCTAGGTAATTCATCTTCTGAATATTGATAACCCTTAGATAAACCGAGGGTAGATATAGCAAATATTATTGATAGTCCTAAAAAAACTTTTTATTTTCATTGTAAGTCCTCCCAGTGTTTTATCCCTTTTAAATTTTTGTATGCCTCATTAGATTTTTGAAAACTTATTGCTGCTAGTTTATACTTTGACATTTTCATATAATTTACAGCAATTAAAAGGTAATACTTATATATATTTTTAAAATCGGAAACTTTTTCGAAATAATTGATAGCGTTCAAGCAAGAATTTTCAAAGTTAAGGTTCTCATGAAGGGATTTATATACTTCAATTTGGAGTAAATAGGTAATATGTAACGGTGTATCGTCTTCCTTTAAAATTAACTCTTTTGCTTGTTTACATAAATCAATTACAATATTTGAGCGAGTCAATTTAGAATTTTCTTTTATCACTTGTACTTTTTCTTTCTCACTGTATCCCATTTTCCCTAGCAATGCTGCCGGGACGGGATTGTCAGATCGAATATATTCACCCCATTTCTTTTAAGCAATTCGAGCATGAGATAGTTAAATGTCAATACATGAAGAAATGAAAAGGAAAACGTGAATTCGTCTGTTCGGTTCGATTTTGGCTGGAATTTATGTAGAACAATCCTATCAAATGGAATTATTCAAAAGTCCTGTATTAAAGCTAGACAGCCCCGGCCAGTTGAAGAACTCTACGTTGAAATTATAAGTCCATTAAATTAGTAATTGAGTTAATTTCATAAATAGCATGTAATTTTTAAAACGCGAACAATCCTTAATTTATTTATTGGAGCGACAGGCAGCGACTCCAGCGGGATGAGTGAGACAGATGAGACATTACAAACGACGCGAATGCGGCGGTGATGGCTCATCGCTCACCCCGCGGAAAGCGTCTGCCTATAGCGGAAATCATGCTGATTTATGAAGAATATATTATACATTTCACTTTAATATTGTTCTTGTTATACTCTAAATTTGAATTATGAAATTGATTCAATTATGTATTAGAAAAAGCCCAAGGAGCTAGCTTCAAAAAATGAAGCTGTATCCCTTGGACTTTTGCAATTACTTTATATAAAGAAAGTCTAAAATGCCCAGTCTCCATTACGGAAGATTGGAACGATAGTGCCATCTTGTTTGATGCCATCAATATCCATCTTGTCAGATCCAATCATGAAGTCAACATGAACAATGGAAGTGTTCATGCCATTCTTTAATAATTCTTCTTGGCTCATTTTTGTACCGCCTTCAATCGTTGTAGGGTAAGCTGCGCCGATTGCTAAGTGATTGGATGCATTTTCATCAAATAGTGTATTAAAGAAAGTAACCCCCGATTGAGAAATTGGAGATGGGTCTGGAACGAGTGCTACTTCACCTAGTCCTGTACCACCTTCGTTGTCAAAAACTAATTTTTTAATTGTTTCATCGCCTTTTTCAGCAGAAATTTCTACGATTTTGCCATCTTTAAAGTGCACTTCAATACCTTCAATTAGTGTACCAGCATAGCTTAGCGGTTTCGTGCTTCGTACCACACCTTCCATACGATGTGTATCAGGAGCAGTGAAAACCTCTTCCGTAGGCATGTTAGCAATAAACTCTTCGCCTTTAGGATTATAACTTTCAGCGCAAGCCCAAATATGGTTTTTTGGTAAACCTAAAGTTAAATCAGTACCTGGTGCAGTGTAGTGTAAAGCATCAAATTGTGCTTCATTCAATTTCGCTGCTTTTTCATTCAATATTTTCTTATGTTCATCCCAGGCAGCAATTGGATCTTCTGCATACACGCGACTAGATTTGAAGATTTGGTCCCATAATGCATCAACTTGTTCTTCGGAAGTTGCCAAGTTAGGGAATACTTGAGCAGCCCAACCAGCTCCAGCGGCAGCAGCCACAGTCCATTTCAAGTCGTCATTTTGAGTTGCCTTGCGTTGTGCTTGGAATGCCTTTCCAGCTACGTTTTGGTAGGCTGCAATTTTAGCCGGATCAACTTCATTTAGAAGACCAGGATCACTTGAAACTATAGAAAGACGGCTTACGCGATGATTCAAAACATGGTCTTCGGATTCTTGAATTTCGTAATCAGGAATGTCGGTTAACACTTCTATAGGTTGGTGTAAATAATGTAGTTTGCTAATTTCATCATCGGACCATTTGATAATGACCTTTTCAGCGCCTAAATTATAAGCCTCTTTGGTGATTAATTGAGCTAATGGAGCTTGATCGACAGTGATGGTCATTTTAACCCAATCACCGGGTTGTACATTGATTCCTTTTGCAACTAGTAGTTTTGCATATTTTTGTAAGTTCTCTTTAAAGTTAGGTAACATCATTTTTCCTCCAATAATTTGTCGTTATTAACTATTCTAGCATGCTCAAACTAAAACATCTTTATTTAAATGTAAAAAGTGTCTGAATGTTGCGCCCAATATACCTGTTAACTATGATAGAAATGGAAATCTATTTAAATAGGAGTGATATGTTTGTATCGTAAAGTAGAGGATTTTATAGAAGATTGGACAACCTCAGCAGAAGGAACATTGAATGTTTTCAAAGCGATGACAAATGATAAGTTAGACCAAGCGATTGTTGAAGGACATAATACACTTGGTTGGTTAGCGTGGCATTTAGTTGGTGCTGCAGGAGCGTTTGGTCATTTTGCAGGCTTAGAAATTCCAGGTCCTGGGCGAGATGAGGCGATGCCAACAGATGTATCAGAAATTGTAAAGGCTTATGAAAAGGCTGTGGGTGCATATAAAACAGAGGCGGCTAAGCTGACAGATGAAATGTTGTTGGAAGAAATCTCTGGATTTGTTGGGCCAATAGCTCGTGGAAAATTTTTACGTGGCTTAATTGACCATCAAACACATCACCGTGGTCAGATGACAGTTTTACTACGTCAAGCAGGTCTCACAGTTCCTGGAGTTTTGGGACCAACAAAAGAAATGCAATAATTTTAGATGCCGGTTCTAACCAAACTTAGAACCTGGCACCTTACATTTAAACTTTAAAAACTATACTCTGCTTCTTTTTCTTCACGAATTCTTGTATAAGTTTCGGTTAATACAATCGTATTTTCCACTAAGCGTTCAATTCGGAAGAGCACGTCATCATTCACAATTTCTTTACGATGGAAGTCTTTTTCCTCGATGAATACATACGTTTGAACAATTTGTGCTTTCATATAAGCTAAAACCGGTTTTAGTTGTTGCTCAGCAATTAAGTAGTGCTTTGGAGAGCCGGCTGTTACAAGCATGCTAACGATTTTATCGCGAAAAGCATTTACTGGAAGTAAATCAAAAATGTTCTTTAATGTTGCAGGAATAGATGCCTGGAAAATCGGTGTTCCGATAATAATAGCATCTGCTTCCATTATCGTTGTAGCTATATACCCTGTATCGCCTTCATAGTCCAAGTAATTGCGTCCATCGCTAAATTGTACGTCATACTCAGCTAAATCTATTAATTTCACTTCTGTGTCTGGATAATTCTCTATAATTGATTTTAATGTGTAGTTCATGGCGGTGCGTGTTTTTGAGCCAACTCTTGAACCAGATAATCCAACAATTTTCATGTTAGACGCCTCCTATTTCTTTGCTGTATATTTTTTAATAGCTGGTAAAATTTCTGTGCCTATAAGCTCGATATTTTTGATTAATTTTTCAAATGGCACACCACCAAAGTCCATTTGCGCTATATAACGCTGATGACCGAATAACTCATGCTGATAGAGAATCTTTTCGATTATTTGCTGCGGACTACCAATATTCATTACATCGCGTGTATCTGCACCTTGTACAAAATGTTGTTTTGGATAGCCCCTACCGTTAATTAGCTGCATCCCTTGGTTAACATGAGGAAATGCCTCGCTCTGTGCCTGTTGTGTAGTTTCGGCAGCATAGAAAAATCCCGCTGTTGCAACTGGTAGAGTAGCTGAATCAAAACCGCTTTGTTTGGAAGCCTCACGATATGCGTCGATCGATGTCTTAAAGCTAGTAGCAGGACCACCTAATGTAGCAAGCATCATCGGAACTCCAGCATAGCCAGCTTTAATAGCGCTAGCAGGGGGTCCACCAACTGCACGCCAAATGGGCAACGAGCCGTTTTGTGGACGCGGAATGACCCTTGCATTGTTTAATGGAGCGCGGAATTGCCCACTCCAATTGACAATTTCCTCTTTATTAATCTTCAATAACAGCTCAAACTTTTCCTCAAATAACTCCTCATAGTCGCGAACATTATAGCCCAATAGTTCAAAGAGACCTATTCGCGAAGCACGACCAGCAATAATTTCTGTACGACCTTTAGAAATCAAATCAATCGTCGCAAAATCCTCATAGACACGAACAGGATCAGACGTACTGATAATCGTAGAGGAGCTCGCGATTTTAATTTTACTTGTAGCTTGAGCGATTGCTGCTAACACTACAGAATGTGCTTGTGTTGCAAAATACTCCTGATGACTTTCGCCTACACTAAAAAAATCAATACCTGCTTGCTCCGCTATCTGAGCTAATTCAATAATTTCATGAATACGCTGCTCTGCAGAAATGCGCTCTCCTGTATGAGGGTTTGGGATATGGTCTCCTAATGTATAAAGTCCGAATTCTAGACCCTTACTTTGATCAATACGATATTTTTCCATTTACTTCTCAACCCTTCTAGTTTTATATTGGATACTTTTCTTTTTTGTTTACAATGCTATTATGACTTGAAACATCATTTTATATAAGTACGCACTTCAAAGTGGTATAGTATACAAAATGATACTGAGGAGAGAATAAAACGTGGAAATGCAACCCGAACTATGTCGAGTAGAAGATGCCTTAGGGATTTTAGTAGGGAAATGGAAACCAATAATTTTATTAACCCTTTTGCAGGAAGGTACGCAAAGATTTAGTGAACTAAAACGGAAAGTGCCAGGTATTACACAGAAAATGCTAACAAACCAATTGCGTGAGTTAGAAGCAGAGGATATTATTTCACGCAAAATATATCCTCAGGTACCCCCAAAAGTAGAATATTCTATTACGGAATACGGAAAGAGTCTAGAACCAATTTTAGTAGCGATGCATGAATGGGGAACAGCGCATACATTGCATAAAAACAAAAAGATGAATGGGGAAATAAACTGACCCATCGTAAAAAATAATTCAGTTTACTCACTACAACTGTATAGAAAAATTCAAACACCTCTCCGCTGTTAATTGGAGAGGTGTTTGAATTTTTTTAGAAATACTTTATACATTGAACAGCGATTTATGTTTAATGCAAGAAAGTTAAACTTCGAATTTTCTGAATTTTTTTGTTGACTAATGGAATTTTAGCTATTAATCTAATATCATATTACTAATTATGTATCCATCGTTTATAAAGTGTTATACGCAGATTTATATTACATAATCCGAGGAGGAATGATGTTTGTATAATCCACAAATGGAAACAATGGTGCGCAATGAGATGGAATTTCTTCAACTTAAACGTCTACGAGATACTGTTAGAAATGTTTATGAACAAGTAGCATTTTATCGTAAAAAATTTGAGGAGCTGGGGATTACTCCGGACGATATTCAAAGTTTAGAGGATTTATCCAAATTACCATTTACTAAAAAACAGGACTTACGAGATCAATATCCATTTGGTTTATTCGCAGTACCAAAAGAAGAGATTGTTCGAATACACGGTTCTTCTGGAACGAGCGGGAAACCGACAGTTGTTGGATATACAGCAAAAGATATAGAAATGTGGGCGGAGGTTGTAGCACGTTCGATTGTCGCTGCTGGTGGTAAAAAATCAGATATTTTCCATAATGCGTATGGCTACGGTTTGTTTACAGGAGGAATTGGGCTCCATTACGGCGCGGAAGTTCTTGGTGCAGCCGTTGTACCAATGTCAGGCGGAAACACGGAAAGACAAATTACGCTGATTGAAGATTTTAAGCCTAGGGGCATATGCGGAACGCCTTCATATATGTTGAATATAGCTGAGAAGATGAAGGACAGAGGGATTGATCCAAGGCAGTCTTCCATGGATTATGGAATTTTCGGTGCTGAGCCTTGGTCGGAAGAAATGCGAAAAAAGCTTGAGCAAACGTTCCATTTGAAAGCAATTGATATATATGGATTGAGTGAAATTATAGGACCAGGTGTCTCCGTTGAATGTCATGAAGCACAAAATGGCTTACATGTGCAGGAAGACCATTTTTACATTGAAGTTATTAATCCTGAAACGCTAAAACCGGTTGCTGAAGGGGAAGAAGGGGAACTAGTTTTTACAAGTTTAACAAAGGAAGCCCTCCCAATTATTCGATATCGCACAGGTGATATCTCATCCATCACGCGTGAGAAGTGCAAATGTGGAAGAACTACAACGAGAATGTCGCGCGTGAAAGGTCGAACAGATGACATGATGATTATTCGCGGAGTGAATGTCTTCCCGTCAGAAATTGAACGGGTTCTTTTACAGGTAGAAAATTTAGTGCCGCATTATCAAATTCATTTAATAAGAAAAGACGCGTTGGACTGTGCAGAGCTCCATGTAGAAATTGATAGTACTTTATATGAAATGATTGCTGGTGATTTGAATGATTCGCGAGTAATTCAATTGAAAGGAAAAGTACAGAGTTTAATGAAATCGACCTGTTTAGTTTCGATAGATATCGTATTCAATCGCCCTAAAACGATACCGAGATCAGAAGGAAAAGCGATTCGCGTTGTAGATAAAAGAGATAACAAGGTAATTGGAGTTTAAATACATTTAGTAGGAGGAATTAAATTTGTCTCATAATAAGGATATTTTTGATGTAACTATAATCGGAGGAGGACCGGTTGGCTTATTCACTGCTTTTTATGCTGGCCTTCGAAATATGTCCTGCAAAATAATTGAAAGCCTCCCGCAGCTTGGAGGGCAACTATCAGCACTATATCCGGAAAAGTATATTTACGATGTTGCGGGGTTCCCAAAAATAACAGCACAACAACTCGTCGATAGATTAAAGGAACAAATGACTCAATTTGAACAAACAGTTTGTTTAAATGAAGCGGTGGAAGAGATAGAAAGACAGCAAGATAATTCTTTTAAACTTACGACGAATAAAGAGTCCCATTTTACTAAAACAATCATTATTACTGCTGGAAATGGTGCATTCCAACCGAAGAAGCTAGATCTATCAAATGCTACTAGATTCGAAGAAAGTAATCTACATTATTTCATCAATGATTTACAACAATTTACCGGGAAAAAAGTTCAACTATTTGGTGGTGGAGATTCTGCAGTGGATTGGGCTCTTATGCTGGAGTCGGTTGCGGAAAAAGTAACTTTGGCACATCGCCGTGATAAATTCCGCGCTCATGAACATACAGTGGAAATGTTAATGGCTTCTTCTGTCGATGTCCTGACTCCTTTTGTTCCCGCGGAGTTTATTGGAGAAGAAAAAATAACGCATGTCGTTTTAAACGAAGTGAAAGGTGCAGAAACGAAGGTCATTGCAGTGGACGATGTTATTGTCAATTATGGTTTCGTATCTTCTCTTGGTCCGATTAAAAATTGGGGATTTAATTTGGAGAAAAACAGCATTGTTGTCAATTCAAAAATGGAAACGAATATTCCGGGAATATATGCCGCGGGTGATATTTGCACATATGAAGGAAAAGTAAAGTTGATCGCAAGTGGATTTGGCGAGGCGCCAACAGCGATTAGTAATGCAAAAGTATATATCGACCCAACATCAAAAGTTCAGCCAATCCATAGCACAACTGTGATGGATAAACCTGAGATAAAATCGAAAAAAGTCTACTAAAAAGAAGAAGGAAGGAAGTACATTATGCCTAAGTTTACGATTGTAGATCAGGAAACATGCATTGCATGTGGAGCTTGTGGGGCCAGTGCACCGAACATCTTTGATTATGATGATGAAGGACTTGCGTATGTAATTCTTGATAATAATTTTGGGACGGCTGAAGTACCGGAAGATTTACATGATGATTTGGAAGATGCTTTAGAAGGCTGCCCAACTGAATCTATTAAAATGGCAAACAAGCCAATAATAAAAGAAACGGTATAAAGTAATTCCTGCTAAATTATCAGAATTAACTTGCAACTTATATAACGTCATAATATAATGACGTTATTAAAGTGTTATACCGGATAACAACAATGCATAACTTAAATAGAGGGGTGATTTTACATGTCGAGTGTACAAAGTTCTAAGGAAGAATCACAGCTGGCTCATTTCATGCAGCGAATAGAAGATGGAGACAAGATTGAAGCGGATGATTGGATGCCGGAAGAATACAGATTGACTTTGATTAGATTGATTTCTATGCACGGGATAAGTGAAATAATGGGTGCTCTACCTGAGAAAGAATGGGTTCCTAAAGCTCCTTCTCTTTCTAGGAAGCTTGGCATTATGGCAAAGGTGCAAGATGAAATGGGTCACGGTCAGTTGCTTCTACGTGTAACAGAAGACTTATTGGCACCGTATGGGAAAAACCGTGGGGATTTAATGCAAGACTTATTCAAAGGTGATTTGAAATTCCATAATGTTTTCCATATGGAAACGAAAACATGGGCGGATGCAGGCATTATTGGCTGGCTCGTTGACGGAGCAGCTATTATTACACAAACCAATATGCTTGGTGCTTCATACGGACCATATGCGAGAGCATTGCAACGCATTTGTGCGGAGGAAGTTTTTCATGCACAACATGGCGAATCGATCATCATGGCGCTTGCAGAAGGAACAGATGAGCAAAAAGCGATGATTCAAGAATCTCTGAATCGTTGGTGGGAGGCCCTTCTCATGTTCTTTGGACCAGCAAGTAAAGAAACGACGGGTTCTTCGAAACAAGATTTAACGATTAAATATAAAATCCGAACTAAAACAAACGAAGACTTCAGACAAATATTTTTTGACAAATACATTCCACGTATTTTATCACTTGGACTGACAATTCCGGATTCCACTCTTCATTTCGATGAAGGAAGTAAACTATGGTCTTATAAGCAACCTGATTGGAATGAATTTAAAAAAATCATTAAAAACGGAGGACCGCGTTCACAAGCACGCCTGAACTTACGCCGATCTTCGTACGAAAATAATGCATGGGTACGCGAGGCACTAAGTAAAGCGATCAATTAGAGAAAGGGGTCAGGATAAATGGCGGATGATAAAACATTTTATCAAGAATATGAAGTTTTTAGTAAGCGAACGCCAAGCTCTGCATTCCAGCACCAATTTAGCTTACTAGCACCAAATGAAGATATGGCATTTATTTTGGCACAGGAAAATTTCATGCGCCGCGAACCGGTTGCTGACATTTGGATTGTGAATCGTAAGAATATCCGAAAGATGGATGTAGAAGAAAAAAAGACTCTAGGCAGGTTGGATAATAAAGATTATCGTACGACAAAAGGTTACGGCTACTTAAAGAAAAAATGGCGTCAATATGAGCAGCAAATACTGGATGAAAAAGAGATTCTGTCATGGGGAGGAGAACGTAAATGATCGAAAACGATTCTATCATGAGCCCTGAATATAAAGAAGCGATAACGAACCTACTATTCCAACTGGCCGATGATGATTTTTTGTATGCTTACCGAGGATCAGAATGGCTCGGACTTGCTCCTCATATTGAGGAAGACGTAGCATCTTCGTCCATTAGCCAAGACAGTATGGGGCATGCAGCAATGTACTATAAACTCCTAGAAGATTTAGGAGTGGGTAATGCCGATGACCTTGCCCATTTGCGTCAGGCACATGAAAGAAGGAACAGCATTTTAACAGAACGAGTGAACGGGGAAGGCTATTATATGGAAACACCTCAATATGACTGGGCCTATCAAGTGGTAAGAAGTTACTTTTACACGCAAGCTAAAAAAGTGAAAATTGATTCGTTAAGTGAAAGTTCTTATAGCCCAATTGCAGAAGCGGCAGTAAAAGTGAAAATGGAACTTTATTATCATAGATTACATTGGGAAACATGGTTTAAACAATTACTAAGCTCTACGGATGTAGCAAAAAAGAAAATGAACGATGCAATAGAGCTCGTTATGGGTGATTTTGGAGATGTATTTTCTTATGGAAACCAAAAACAAGTAATTGAAACTAGTAGATTAATAGCAAGTGAAGAAATGTTGAAAGAAAAATGGAGAGCGAATATTGAACCAGTATTTAGTTTTCTTCAAATGAAAGTACCGACGATTCCAGATCGGGCTACTAGAAACGGACGGAACGGCGAACATACAAAAGACTTGGATGAAGCATTACTTACGCTTTCTGAGGTTTACAAACTTGACTCAGTAGCAGTCTGGTAATCCGAAAATGGAAAGAGGTGAACTGAATGACTGCATCTGTAGAAATTTCTGTCGGGCGCGTATTAGAAATACTTAAAAATGTAAATGACCCGGAAATTGACTCAATCAGCATAGTAGATCTTGGTATGGTGGGAGAAGTCACTACAGAAGGAAATAACATAAAAGTAGTTCTACTTCCGACTTTTTTAGGGTGTCCTGCACTCGAAATTATAAAAAAGAATACGATAAATGCTTTAAAAAAACTTCCAGAAGTGAACGAAGTCGAAGTGGAATTCGTCTTTCATCCGCCGTGGACGTCTGACCGAATAACGGAACAAGGACATGTGAATTTAAGGAAGTTTGGAATTGCTCCTCCACCCCGTCACTTGGAAGAGGACGGCTCCTGGCATGTTGATTGTGCGTATTGTGGATCTACTTATGTAACGATGGAAAATATTTTTGGACCTACAGCATGCAGAAGTATTTTGTACTGTAAAAGCTGTAAAAATGTTTTCGAAGCAATGAAACCTGTTTCTACTTTAATGTGAAGTGAGGAGAAGAAAAATGGCTAAATTAATCGCGTTATACAAACATCCTGAAAACAAAGAGGCTTTTGATGATCATTATTTCAACGTGCATGCACCACTTACAGCAAAAATTCCTGGTCTTCGAGAGATGAAAGTGACGAAAGTGACAGGATCTCCGATGGGGGGAGAAGGAAAGTACTATCTCACATGTGAGATGCATTACGATAGTTTGGATGCATTGCAAGAAGGCCTACGTTCACCTGAAGGAAGAGCATCTGGCAAGGACTTGATGGGATTTGCAGGCGATCTTGTTACTTTAATGATCGGTGAGGAAGCGTAATGAACAGTTTCGAATTCATTGAAACCTCCTTAACGGGAAACGTAGGGGTTATTGAACTAAATCGTCCCCGCCAGTTAAACTCATTGAATCGGAAAATGGTAAATGAAATTGTCGTTGCAATGGAAGGGTTTGACCAAGATGAAAAAGCTCGTGTTATCGTACTTACCGGCAAAGGGCGTGCTTTTTCAGCGGGAGCAGATATAGATGAAATGATGGATGATAATCCTATTAGCCTGGAACAATTAAATCAGTTTGCTGATTGGGATCGTTTTGCACTCATAAAAAAACCAATTATAGGTGCGGTTAAAGGGTTCGTTTTCGGGGGTGGATTTGAGCTTGCACTTTGCTGTGATTTATTAATCGCTGCAAGCGGTACAGAATTTTCATTTCCAGAAGTTGGCCTTGGGGTGATGCCCGGGGCAGGAGGAACGCAACGGCTGACGAAACTTGCTGGACGTACAAAAGCGCTAGAGTGGCTTTGGACTGGAGAGCGTATTTCTGCGGAAACGGCTCTTAAACACGCAGTCATCAATAAAATTGTTGCTCCTGAACTATTAATGGAAGAAACGATGAAATTCGCGGATCGACTTTCTAAACAGCCGCCTCTCTCATTGCGCCTCATTAAAGATTCGGTCAACAAAGCAGTGGATTATTCTTTATATGAAGGAATGCAATATGAACGAAAAAACTTCTACCTACTTTTCGGTACACAAGACCAAAAAGAAGGTATGAATGCATTTGTAGAAAAAAGAAAACCGAATTATAAAGGGAAGTAAGGAGGTTGTTGCATGTGTTTGAAACGATCCGTTATGACGTTAAAGACGGTATTGCATGGCTTTATTTAAATAGACCGGACAAATTGAATGCATTTATCGCACAAATGAATCGGGAAGTGAAAGACGCAATCAAAGCCGCTACGTTTGATGAACAAGTTCGTTGTATTGTCATTTCAGGCGAAGGACGTGCATTTTGTTCTGGTCAGGATTTAGCAGAAGTCGATGAGAATATGGATCACGGTCAAGTGTTAAGAGACTACTACGGACCGATGATAAAGCAAATTAGACAATGTGAAAAGCCAATTGTCGCAGCGGTAAATGGGGTAGCTGCCGGAGCAGGATTCAGCCTAGCGCTCGCTTGTGACTTCCGACTTGTTTCGGAACGTGCCAGCTTTTTGAACGCTTTTATACATGTTGGCCTCATTCCAGATTCGGGTAATCTTTATTATTTAACACAGTTAGTTGGCCAGTCTAAAGCTGCGGAACTATCTATCTTGGGAGAAAAAGTGACAGCTGCTGATGCAGTAGCAATTGGTCTAGCGAATCGACTAATTTCATTGGAGACTTGGCAAGAAGGCGTTTCCGCATTTGCAGCAAGCCTCGCTTCTCAACCAACAAAAGCAATCGGATTAATCAAACGGTCCCTGAAAGCGGTTACGGAACTTTCTTTTGAAGACTACTTGGAGCAAGAAGCACAAGGGCAGCGAATTGCTGGTCTGACAAATGATCACCGAGAAGGTGTCCGTGCATTTATGGAAAAAAGAAAACCTGTTTTTTCAGGAAAATAAGGAGAGCTGAGCACATGACAACAATTGGTGAAAGTAAAATGGAGCAAGAAGCGATGAAACGAGAATTTTATCATTTGATTATTAACGGAGAAAAAGTAAAAAGCAGCACAGGTGAAACGATAAAGACATTTAATCCGGCAACAGGTGAACTCGTAGCGGAAGTTGCAAAAGCTTCAAAAGAAGATGCTGAAAAAGCTGTTGCAGCTGCTCGTGATGCGTTTGATAATGGCAAGTGGAAAAAGTCTACAATTGGTCGACGTGCGCAAGTATTGAATAAAATTGCAGCAATAATGCGTGCTCGTTTCAATGAACTTGTTGAATTGGAAATTCTTGATACTGGTAAATCTCTTCACGCAGCGCAAGGTCAAGTTTCACAAGCAATTGAGGATTTTGAGTTTTATGCTGGTGCAATTGTTGGCCACCGAGGAACAGTTAACAATGTCCCAGGACAATTCCACAACTACACGGAGAAGGAGCCTGTTGGTGTTTGCGCGCAAATCATACCATGGAATTACCCACTCATGATGGCAGCATGGAAAGTAGCTCCTGCGATTGCAGTTGGTTGTTCTGTAATTGTAAAACCGGCATCACTTACTCCACTTACTGCTATTATTCTTGGGGAAATTTGCCTTGAAGCAGGTGTCCCTGCAGGCGTAGTAAATGTCCTTCCAGGCTCGGGATCTGACATTGGGAATTTTTTAGTGGAGCATCCACAAGTTGATAAGGTTGCATTCACTGGTTCAACTCCTATTGGGAAAGATATTATGGGTAAGGCATCTCAAACGCTAAAACGGGTTACACTTGAGCTTGGTGGAAAATCACCGAACCTCGTATTTGAAGATGCTGATATTGAAGCTGCAGTAGATGGCTCTTTATTTGGTATTTTCTACAACTCGGGTCAATCATGTGAAGCCCGTTCTCGTTTATATGTTCACGAAGACATTTACGATGAATTTATGAGCAAGTTTGTTGAAAAAACGAAAAAGCTACAGCTAGGAAATCCATTTGATAAAGGTACTCATGTCGGCGCAATTATAGATCAAGGTCAACTGGATACAATAGATGGTTACGTCCAATCTGCTAGAAAAGAAGGAGCAGAAATTCTTGTTGGCGGTAATGTTGCAAAGCCAGAAGGATACGAAAATGGATTCTGGTATGAGCCGACGATTATTGGCAACGTAGATCACAATATGACGGTTGTTAAAGAAGAAATTTTCGGTCCTGTTGTCGTTGTGATGAAATTTAAAGATGAAAAAGAAGCTATACGACTAGCGAACGATACTGAGTTTGGGTTAGGTTCAGCCATATGGTCCAAAGATGGTGCACGTGCAACACGTGTCGCAAATCAAATCCAGGCAGGAATTGTTATGGTAAACTGTCCATTTTCAGCATTCCCTGGGACGCCATTTGGTGGCTACAAGCAATCTGGATTCGGACGCGAGTTATGTATCGAGACACTAGATCTCTACTCTGAAACGAAGAGTATTTTAGCATACTATGGCAGTCGTCCACTAAATCCGTTCGGACTGTAAAAATAGAGTAGGATTACGGACAGGGATTGTTAAAAACCCTGTCCGTCTTCTTTCATATCAAAGGAGGATAACGATGATTAACCATATTGTGATCATAGGTTCAGGTGTGATGGGGAGAGGAATTGCTTATGTAGGAGCAGTTGGTGGATATGCTGTGACCCTCGTAGATAATAATGATTCTGCATTACAAAATGCGAAACAAGAAATAGATAGTATTTTTGAAAAAGGTGTTAAGCTTGGAAAAATTTCCTCTAAACAAGCGGAACAATCACGTAAAAATTTGAGTTATGAAAGCGACCTTGGAAAAGCGTCTAGTATTGCTGACTTAATTATTGAAGCAGTTCCTGAAAAGACGGAAATTAAAAAACAAGTGTTTGAAATAATAGAAGAATATGCTCCAGCTCATTGTTATTTTGCTACGAATACTTCAACTATGAGTCCAACAGAAATTGCTTCATTTGGTAAACGCCCTGAAAAAACAATAGCAATGCACTTTTTTAACCCTGTACATAAAATGCCTCTTGTCGAAATTGTTCGGGGATTAGAAACGAGTAATGAAACGGCAGAAGTCATTAGAGAAGTAGCGGTAAAGATGGGTAAAGAAACTGTCGTCATAAATGAATTTCCTGGGTTCGTAACGAGCCGGATAAGTGCACTAGTTGGTAATGAAGCATTCTATATGCTTCAAGAAGGGCTAGGCACACCGGAAGAAATTGATAAAGCGATTAAGCTAGGACTAAATTATCCAATGGGCCCATTCGAACTCGTAGATCTAGTCGGACTGGATACTCGGTTGAATAACTTGAAATATTTACACGAAAAGCTAGGGGAGAAGTATCGTCCAGCACCTCTTCTAGAGCAATATGTCAAAGCGGGGCGGCTTGGAAGAAAGACTGGTAAAGGTGTATACGACTATACAACTGGTGAAGAGTTGGTGACGAAATGAGAGAAGTTGTCATAGTAGATGCTGTCCGCACGCCTATCGGAAGATATAATGGTGTATTAAAAGATGTCCGACCAGATGATTTGGGAGCTGTTGTTATTAAAGCACTTGTTGATCGAAATCCTAAGATTTCCCCCAAAAAAATTGAAGAAGTTGTTTTTGGAAATGCAAATCAAGCGGGTGAAGATAATCGGAACGTTGCACGAATGTCTGGATTGTTAGCTGGCTTACCAGTCGAAGTCGCAGGTACGACTATTAACCGCCTGTGCGGGTCGGGACTTGACGCTATCATGTACGCAGCTAGAGCAATTGCAGTCGGCGAAGGGGATATTTACATTGCAGGTGGCACTGAAAGTATGACTCGTGCCCCACTTGTTATGGCAAAGCCAGATAAAGAATTTCCACGTGGCAATATAGAACTGCAAGATACGACGATTGGCTGGCGTTTTACAAATAAAAAACTAAAAGAAATGTACGGCGTAGACACGATGCCGCAAACAGCAGAAAATGTTGCACAGAGGTATCAGATAACCCGGCAAGATCAGGATTTATTTGCTTACGAAAGTCAGCAACGTGCTAAAAAAGCAATAGAAGAAAATCAATTTGCTGAAGAAATTGTTCCTGTTATCTATAAAGACCGAAAAGGCAATGAAATCATTGTAGATAAAGATGAACATCCACGCCCTGATACTACGCTTGAAAAGCTTGGTAAACTAAAACCATTATTTGAAGGAGGCACAGTTACGGCAGGCAACGCTTCGGGCGTAAATGACGGTGCAGCTGCTTTACTACTGATGAGTGCCGAAAAAGCGGAAGAATTGAATTTAAAACCATTAGCAAAATATGTTACGGGAGCGACTGCAGGACTTGAACCTTCTGTTATGGGACTAGGCCCAATTTTTGCTTCTAGAAAAGCTTTGGATCGTGCTGGGTTGTCAACTAAAGACATCGGACTCGTTGAATTGAATGAAGCATTTGCTTCCCAATCATTGGAGTGCATACGCCAGTTAGACTTAGATACTGAAAAAGTAAATGTCAATGGAGGAGCAATCGCATTTGGACACCCTTTAGGTGCAAGTGGTGCTCGCATTGTTACAACACTTTTATATGAAATGAAGAAAAAAGGCGTTCAATTCGGATTAGCCACGATGTGCATCGGTGTCGGACAGGGAATTGCAACGATTTTTGAACATATACCTGAATAAGAAGTTGAATCTCTTCAATATGAAGTTGATATACTAGGAATCTAGTATTTATAACGACTTGAAGCGCTTTTAAATGGTGACTACTTACGAACTATTTCCTATATGTTTTTAGTTTTACCGATTACTGTTTACACGAAACAGTAAAGCAGATAATTAGCGTTAGTGGAAACTGAAAAATAGATAGCATCTATCGATAAAGAAGTGCTGAGCGGACGAAATTGTTATCTTCGTCCGCTTTTAAAAGAGTAGGAAAGCATCTTATCTCTGATAAACCAAACCTAATGCATCTTGTCTCTTCACCTTCCATTAAACCTAACGTAAATAAATAGTGTAGCCAATGTTTCGTCCAAAGTACCATGGAAACGTAAAGACAAGATGCACATAAAGGACACTTCCGTTTTTCTTACTGAAAAGGAGAGGACACAATGACAACTATTTTACTTAAAAAAGAAAACAATATTGCGTATGTCACTATTAATCGTGAAGAAGCATTGAACTGTTTTAATTATGAAACATTGCATGAGCTTCAAAAAGTGGTAGATGCGATTTCACTTGATGCGGAAGTAAGGGTAGTCATTTTTACTGGAGCAGGTGACAAATCATTTAGTGCAGGCGCGGATTTAAAAGAGCGAAAAACATTAAAGGAAACTGAAGTACGAAGAAATGTGAAAGCGATTCGGGATGTATTCAACAGTATTGCAAGTCTCCCACAGCCGACGATTGCTGCTGTAAATGGATATGCATTCGGTGGTGGTTTTGAATTAATGATTGCATGTGACTTTTCCATTGCAATTGAAGGAGTGATAATGGGTCTAACGGAAACGAGTTGGGCTATCATTCCAGGTGCGGGCGGGACGCAACGACTTCCAAGGCTAGTTGGGGAAATGAAAGCGAAAGAACTAATCTTCACTTCAAGGAAATTCACAGCAGAAGAAGGAGTTCACCTTGGGGTAGTTTTGAAAACTGCGAAGAAAGAAAACCTTCTTGCGGTTTGTGAACAACTTGCCTATGAAATGATGGGAAATGGTCCTGTGGCGATTAAGCAAGCAAAATATGCAATTACGCAAGGTATGAATACCGATTTGCAAACGGGACTCGCAATTGAATCTAAGGCATACGAATTAACAATTCCAACAGAAGATCGAATGGAAGCATTACACGCATTCAGTGAGAAAAGAAAACCAATCTTTATTGGGAAGTAATCAGTGTACTGTACTCAAGAGTTGTTTTTAAACAGATAAAAAGCGCCGGGTATTAAGTTAAGGGTTTCTTGGTTGGAAATTTTGCCACTACCATTATTTAGTCTCTCGAAAAGCTTGTTATGTGGTTTTCATAAAAGCAAAAAAGTAGAGGTGAATTTCCTAATATTTTCACTACTATTTTATTCATTCTAGAAAATCGTTGATAAAGGCAACGCCCGCGGAAAGGGAGCCGTTTCAACGATTTTCTTATTTATTGGACAACCACAACTTACAAAATCGAATTATACTAAATGTAGGGGTGTTTAATTTCTTATAACAAAATAATGAAAGACGAAAAGAAGCGTGATATATTGTTAGGTAGGAAAAAAGAAAGAGTGAGTCTATATGTCAAACACACAATCAATGATATTTACAATATACGGAGATTATATCCGCCATTACGGCAACAAAATATGGATTGGGAGCTTAATCCGATTATTGAAGGAATTTGGCCATAATGAACAGTCGGTGCGGGTAGCTGTATCAAGAATGATGAAACAAGGGTGGCTCGAATCCGAGAAAAAAGGAAATAAGAGTTATTACTTTCTGACTGAACGCGGAGAAGCACGGATGGAAGAAGCTGCTATTCGGATTTTTAAACTGATGCCAAACGATTGGGATGGTAAGTGGCGTATGCTTATGTATACTATTCCGGAAGAAAAAAGACAAATCCGAGATGAACTGCGCAAAGAGCTTTTATGGAGCGGATTTGGTAGCTTTTCCAATGGGTGCTGGATTTCTCCGAATAATCTTGAAAAAGAAGTACAATTTCTTATAAAAAAATATGATATACAAACTTATGTAGATTTCTTCGTATCGGAATACAAAGGACCGCAAGCAAACAGAGAGCTTGTTGAAAAAAGCTGGCCACTTCAAGAAATCGATGGGAAGTATAAAGAATTTATTTCGACCTATAGTGAACAATATATTGTCCATCAAAGTATGATAAACGATGGACGGATGACAGATGCAGAGTGTTTTGTGGAACGGACTAATCTCGTTCACGAATACCGAAAATTTCTCTTTACTGATCCTGGGCTTCCGAAAGAATTACTCCCAGAAATTTGGAGTGGCAACCATGCAGCTCTATTATTTGAACAATATTATAAATTGTTGGCACAGTCTGCAAGCAAATTTTTTGAAGAAGTATTCCAAGAAGATAATGATATGCGTCGGAAAGACAAAGGATATGATGCAGATGATCATCCACTTCTTATGGATTAACACCTTTCAACGACATGTTTAAAAGCTGTCAAGTCTCACAAGTTATCTCTTATTATTTGCTAAGTGGTTGCTTCCATGAAGAGACTGGTTGCTTTCATAAATGAATCTGTTGCTCTTCGTGTAGTAGTGGTTGCTTTCATCATGCCAATGGTTGCCCTTTTCCAGTTTTACCCTTTATATTACCGGGCAAATAGAAAATGCAGCCAAGATTTGATTCTTGGCTGCTGCTATACTATAGCAAGTGTTTATTCTTTATTGTTTTCACCGTTTTGAAAAATTTCTCTATAGTCATACCCTTTTTGAACATAAGTATTAATCGATAGTTGGATAATCTCGAAATCCTTTTCGTTCAATCCTCTAACCACTTTTCCTGGTGAACCGACGACTAGTGATCGGGGAGGAATTTTCTTTCCTGGTGGTATTAATGTATTGGCACCTATTATGCACTCTTCCCCAATTTCCGCATGATCCAGAATGGTAGAACCCATTCCAATAATTGAGCGTTTTCCAACCTTGCAACCATGTAGGATGACATTGTGTCCAACAGTAACTTCATCTTGTACTACAACTGGCGCGTCCTCATATAAATGTATGGTTGAATTGTCCTGAATGCTACATCTTTTACCTATTGAAATTAATCCTTCATCACCTCGTAGAACCGCATTAAACCAAATTGTAGACTCTTCTCCAATTTCAATTTCTCCAATAATTTTGGCCCCTGGTGCAACAAAAACAGTCGGATCTAACTTCGGTTTTTTCCCTCTATACGAAATAATCATAAATTTTCTCCTCGCTTTTAAAATTATCGGAATTGTTATTCTATTAATTTTAATATAACATATTTGTTGAGAGGTGGTAAAAAAATGATATATGTATGTGAAAAGCTAAAAATTAACTATCCAATTATTCAAGGTGGAATGGGCAATATTAGCAATGCGCAACTCACAGCAGCTGTATCAGAAGCTGGAGGTCTTGGAACAATAGGTTGTGGGACCATGTCACCAATGGAAGTAGAGAAAATAATACTCGAAACGAAGCAGCGAACAAATAAGAACTTTGCCATAAACATTGCAATTAGTGTTTCGCCTTTTGTAAATGAACTGATTAATCTTGTTATCAAGTATAAAATACCGATTGTTTCATTATCAGCGGGAAATCCAGTTCCTTATATTCCTCTACTGCATGAACATGGTGTAACAGTTATAGCATTAGTAGCCTCTGTAAAGCATGCACAAAAAGCGGAACAAGCTGGTGCTGATATACTTGTTGCAGAAGGGTTTGAAGCAGCGGGCATCAACTCAAACCTAGAGTTAACGACATTCACGCTCATACCACAAATAGTGAAGCATGTAAAAATTCCTGTAATAGCAGCGGGAGGAATTGGTGACGGTAATGGATTGGCTGCTGCACTTATGCTAGGTGCTAGTGGTGTACAAATTGGTACTCGTTTAATTGCAACAAAGGAAGCACCTTTTCACAATGTGTACAAGCAAAACCTAGTGGCAGCAAGTGATACAGAAACTTTGATTATTGGAAGAAGTGTAGGACGCTTAAGAAGAATATTAAAGACTCCATATGCGATGAAGCTGGATGAGTTAGATAAAATGGGAATGACAATAGAGCAATATAGTGAAATGACATCGGAAAAACAACATATTAAAGGTGCGATTGACGGCGATATGGAGAATGGTTTTATTAATAGTGGTCAAATCGCAGGCCTTATTGAAGACATTCCAACAGTAAAAGAATTAATCGATGAAATGATGAAGGAAGCAGAAAACCGAATGAATAAATCCTCGGAAGAATTAAAGAGGTTACTAGTCAAATAGCATACACCGGTCTTTATTTATATTAGAAAAGCACAGAGCATCCGAAATTGTATCTTCGGATGCTTTTTAATTAGTAGGGAAGGGTTTATCGCTCATCAAAACCATATGTATCATGCCTTTAAACACTTGTAGAGAGAGTGGGATAAACATCCGCCCAACATTACAGTAAGTGGATATGAATTGAAATATAGTGTATCCACTGTTTCATCGAATGACTCTTCAAAAGAATTTTTACTCTGTTTTTAGTTAAACTTACAAATATCTAATTCGAAATACATAGATTTTTCTGATTATTGTATTGACTATCGTATTACGGATTGATACTATTACGTTATAATACTGTTATGCGAAGTAGACTTGTCGCTAATTATGTAAGCGTTTACAACTTTTTGTGTGTATTAAATTGCCGAAACACCATTCTGTTTTATTAACAATCTACCATATAGTAAATAGAGGTGAAATGATGAGGCGGGGGATGGAATTAGGTAGAGAAGAGACAATAGAAATAATTGTAACCAAGGATATGTTTGCTTCATTTGAAGGAGAAGTTGTGCATCCTGTCTATTCAACAGTAGCTATGACATATCATATGGAGTGGGTTTCTAGAAAAATCATTCTACCATTTTTGGAAGACGATGAAGAGGGAATGGGAGCATCGGTTAAACTAAACCATCTAGCGCCCTCCCCGCTCGGTTCCATAGTTACACTAACTGCAACCTTAGAGGGACTGTTTGACAATGTAGTACTGACCAAAGTGACTGCATCAAATCACAACGGTATCATCGGAAAAGGTGAAGTAAAGCAAGTAATTTTACCGAAAAAAATGATCGCTGAAAAACTGAAAAATGCTTCTTTATTTCCTAAGAAAAAGAAATTAATTTAGTTAAGAACTAATCGCCGAGGGGGCTTAAGAGATGATAATGGCAGATAAATTTTCAATGACAAAAGAATTTGATCTATTCGATAAGATGGCTAAGCATGAACAGGTGGTTTTTTGTAATGATCCATCCACTGGCTTGCGTGCAATAATTGCAATCCACGACACAACGCTTGGACCGGCACTTGGTGGATGTCGTATGCAACCTTATAACAGCGTGGAAGAGGCGTTGGAAGATGCTTTGCGTCTTTCAAAAGGAATGACGTACAAATGTGCAGCAGCAGACGTAGATTTCGGTGGTGGAAAAGCAGTTATTATCGGTGATCCTAAAACAGATAAATCTCCGGAATTATTTCGCGCGTTTGGTCAATTTGTAAACTCACTAGGTGGCCGCTTTTATACAGGAACGGATATGGGTACGACGATGGACGATTTCATTCATGCAATGAAAGAAACGAATTTCGTCAACGGTCTTCCAGAGGTATATGGAGGAGGTGGTGATTCTTCTATACCAACAGCAGCAGGTGTTTTGTACGGTATAAAAGCAACTAATCAGTTGCTATATGGAAGTGACGAATTGGGGCAACATACTTATGCGATTCAAGGCCTAGGAAAGGTTGGATTCAAAGTAGCAAGTGGATTGCTTGAAGCTGGTGCTCACATCTACGTGACAGATATTAACGAAGAAAGTCTGAAGGCAATTGAGGAGGTAGCAGCAAAAACACCGGGAAAAGTACAAATTGTTGCAAATGATGACATTTATTCACAAGAAGCAGATATATTCGTTCCTTGTGCATTTGGTGGGATTATTAACGATACTACAATCCCTAAGTTTAAAGTTAAAGCGATTGTAGGATCCGCTAATAATCAATTATTAGATGATAGACACGGCAAGCTGTTACGTGATAAAGGGATTTTATATGCACCGGACTACATCGTAAATTCTGGGGGGCTCATTCAGGTAGCAGATGAATTGTATGGTATTAATCAGGAACGTGTATTAGCAAAAACTAAACATATATATGATGCAATTCTGGAAGTGTATAAGGATGCTGCGAGTAGTGGAAAAACAACTGAGGAATCGGCGAATGCTATGTGTGAGAAACGAATAGAAAGTCGAAGAAAACGGAATAGTTTTTATTCAGCACCGAAAAAACCAAAATGGTCGTTTAATAAACTATCCTGATTGGAGGCAGTTAAGTGGAACATAACTATCCTATTAAAAGAATAATAGATGATAAGGGCTTTCTTGTGGATGCGAGCTATGAAAAACAGATAGATGAGCAATTAGTTAAAGACCTTTACTATCACATGTTACGGGTCCGTACTTTTGATAGAAAAGCGATTAACTTGCAAAGACAAGGACGGCTTGGAACTTATGCGCCTTTTGAAGGGCAGGAAGCAGCTCAAGTTGGGAGCTCACTTGCGTTAAATGCTGACGATTGGGTATTCCCGACTTATCGAGATCATGGTGCGACAATAACGTTTGGAAAAAGTATGGTTCAAACGTTTTTATATTGGAATGGCAGAGTGGAGGGGTGTGTAGCTCCGCCTAATAGAAATATTTTCCCACCAGCTGTTCCTATTGCGACTCAAATTCCCCATGCAGTTGGAGCTGCCTGGGCTGAAAAAAGAAGAGGAACACAAAATGCAGCAATTGCTTATTTCGGAGATGGTGCAACTTCGGAAGGCGATTTTCATGAAGGCTTGAATTTTGCGAGTGTATTCAAGGTACCGGTCATCTTTTTTAACCAAAATAACGGGTATGCAATATCCGTTCCAATTGAAAAACAGATGAATTCGGCAACTATAGCACAAAAATCAGTTGCTTATGGCATGCCAGGGGTAAGAATTGACGGAAACGATTGCTTTGTAGTTTATTTTGAAACGAAGAAAGCATTTGACTATGCACGAAATGGAAATGGCCCGACTTTAATAGAAGCAATTACTTGGAGAAAAGGTGCACACACGACTGCTGATGATCCTTCGAAGTATCGTTCTGAAAAACAAGGGGAGGGTTTTGTTGATCCTCTTTCACGATTAGAGTTATTTATGAAAAATTACGGTTACTGGAATGATGAGTGGATTGAGGCGACTAAAGAAAAAACGAGTAGTGAAGTGGAAGCGGCTGTTGAAGAAATGGAGAAATTTCCGCCGCCGAACGTAGAGGACGTTTTCAATCATGTATACGCTGAAATGCCAGCTCATCTCGCTGAACAAAAAGAAGCGTACCTATCACATTTAGGGAGGCATTAATGAATGGCACAATTGAAAGAGTCGGATCAAAAAACCGAGACGACAAAGCAGCTGACGTTAATTCAAGCGATTAATGATGGTATGCGTTTGATGCTAGAAGAGGATGATCGAACGATCATTCTTGGTGAAGATATCGGAAAAAACGGAGGAGTGTTTCGTGCAACGGAAGGACTACAGGAAGTGTTTGGTGATGATCGAGTAGTCGATACACCGCTTTCAGAAGCAGGGATTATCGGTACTTCAATTGGCCTCGCAGTTAATGGTTTTAGACCGGTTGCTGAGATTCAGTTCCTCGGTTTTATTTATCCTGCATACGAACAAATTATGACACATGTCTCACGAATTCGAATGCGAACAATGTCCCGTTTTACAGTGCCTATGGTTATACGAGCACCATACGGAGCTGGAATTCGTGCTCCAGAAATACATTCCGACAGTACAGAAATCTTGTTCACGCATATGCCTGGCATCAAAGTTGTTTGCCCATCTAATCCATACGATGCAAAAGGTTTGTTGATTGCAGCAATGGAAGATCCTGATCCTGTGATAGTTTTGGAGCCTATGAAAAACTATCGAGCAAAGAGAGAAGCAGTCCCTATTGGTAAATATGCGGTGGAAATTGGTAAAGGAAAAATAGTAAGGGATGGTACGGATGTAACTCTAATTGCTTGGGGGGCTATGATTGGAATAGCGGAAAAAGCAGCTGAACAGGCCGAGAAAAAAGGTATTAGTTGTGAAATTATCGATTTGCGAACATTGTATCCAATAGATCGCGATATTATTGCGGGGTCCGTGCAGAAGACAACTAGAGCAGTCATTATCCATGAAGCGCATAATACTGGTGGCCTTGGGAACGATATCGTGTCAATTATCAATGATACCGCTTTCCTCTATC
Source organism: Psychrobacillus syltrankelensis (assembly GCF_055454035.1). Lineage (NCBI taxonomy): Bacteria > Bacillati > Bacillota > Bacilli > Caryophanales > Bacillaceae > Psychrobacillus > Psychrobacillus syltrankelensis. The sequence goes on from NZ_CM144227.1 coordinate 2,906,700, forward strand.
TTCGAGCTCCGATTGAACGTGTAACAGGATTTGACGTTCCGGTTCCATTCTTTGCATTAGAAGAACATTATTTACCAACACAAGCACGCGTCATGGAAGGAATAGAAAAAGTGGTAAATTTTTAAGGAGGAAATGGGATGCTCGAAGTAAAGCTACATGATGTCGGGGAAGGAATGACGGAAGGGGAAGTAATCCATTACTTAGTCAAAGTTGGAGATTCAGTAATGACGGATCAGCCTCTTGTCGAAGTACAAACAGATAAAATGGTTGCTGAACTCACATCGCCCTGCTCAGGTATCGTGAAAAAAATTCCTATTGAAGTTGGTGAAATCGTCCAAGTAGGAACAAGTCTACTCTACATTGAAGTAGATGGGGGTGGTCAGCCAGAACTAAAATCATCGTTAGAAATGAAACAAGTTAAAGAGAAAAAGGCGATTCCTCCGCTTGAAAAAGCAGCAGCACCTACTTCTTTTAAACGAGTACTTGCTGCACCTTATACACGAAAAATCGCACGTGACAACAATATAAATCTGGAAGACGTTCATGCTGCTGACCCTTCAGGAAGAATAACTGAAGAAGATGTTTTTCGGTTCTTAAAAGGACTCCAAACCGAGAAGGAGCAAGTAAATGACGTGAAGCAGGTGGTTATTGTTCAAGAAGCTCCTAATGAAATTCCTTTTAGAGGCATTCGAAAAAAGATTGCTGAAAAGATGACGAAATCACTTTTTACAATCCCGCATGTCACTCATTTTGATGAAGTAAATATGACTAAACTGTTTGAAATGAAGGAGCTATTAAAAACATCTGGTGAGTCAGTGAGCATATCCGCATTTCTTATTAAAGCACTTGTTATTTCATTGAAGGACTTTCCGATATTCAACGCAGAACTAGATGAAGAGAATAGTAGGATATTACTCAAGAAAAACTACCATATTGGTATCGCAACAAACACGGATAGCGGATTAATCGTCCCTGTTATCCATGATGTTGATAAGAAATCAATTAAAGAGATTAATAGTGAAGTAAAAGATTTAACGAAAAGAGCGATCGAAGGGAAGATACAACCATTTGAAATGCAAAATAGTACTTTTACAGTGAGTAATGTTGGACCACTAGGTAGTACTGGTGCAACCCCAATTATTAATTATCCTGAAACGGCCCTAATTGCTTTTCACAAAACGAAAAAACAACCTATCGTCAATGAATATGATGAAATTGTTATCGGTCGTATCATGACGCTGTCCATGGCATTTGACCATCGTGTTGCGGATGGTGCGACTGCTGTTAAGTTTACGAATCGCTTTGCAAGCCTAATTGAACAACCCCACAAACTAATGATGGAGATGATATAAAATGGTTGTTGGGGAAATCAGTCAGGAACGAAAACTCATAATTATTGGAGGAGGACCAGGCGGATACACTGCTGCCATTAGGGCTGCACAGCTTGGTCTTTCCGTAACACTAATTGAACAGGCTGAAATGGGTGGTGTTTGTTTAAATGAAGGATGCATTCCTTCTAAAGTATATACACACGCAGCAGCTAAACGCTCAGAAGCCGCACATTTGCAAGAACTTGGTATCGGAAGTTCGAATAACCTTTTGGATTTCCAAAAGCTAAGTGCCTATAAAGAGAAAGTTATCCACCAACTTAGGTCTGGTGTAGAAAGTTTATGTAAGGTAAACAAAATTGAATTAATACAAGGTAAAGCTACCTTCCTAGCTGTGGACAAAATCGGGGTAGAAAAAGGACATCAATTCGATATTTTTGAATTTGAACAAGTAATTATCGCAACAGGTAGTTCCCCGATTCTACCAACTACTATGAAAGAAAAAGGGAAAAGAACTCTCTTTCCTCATGAGCTATTTAAATTGGAAGAGATACCGAAGCATCTTATTGTAAGGGGTCAAGATTACATTGCACTCGAAGCTGCTTCTAGTTTTGATGCATTAGGAGCAAAGGTTAGTTTAGTGATAGATGATAAAAAAGGATTTCCTTTCGATGAATCCATTAATAAAGAATTACATCGTGTTTTTAAAAAACGTAAAATTACCGTTCATAAAGAGATGGAATTCATTTCAACTAATGAGAAGGATGACGAGATATCAATAACGTTTTTAACGGATAAAAATGAAGAAGAGACAATTCGTGGATCTCATCTATTCGTTTCCGGAACAAGGAAACCAAACTTGGATTCTCTAGGAATTAGTCGATTCCAGATTGAACAAACAGTTGAGGGATTCATAAAGATAGATGGAAATATGCAATCATCAATCCCTTCTATATATGCGATTGGAGATGTTACAGAAGGTCCAATGCTCGCAGTAAAAGCAATTAAGCAAGGAAAAGCTACTGTGTCTTCCATCGTAGGAGAACAAACGGAAGTTGACCTTACATTTATGCCGGTTGTCGCGCATACAATTCCACCAGTTGCCTCGGTAGGGCTGACGGAACAAAATGCACGTGACTTTGAGATGTCTATTCGTGTCAGTCAATTTGCTCTTGGTGGGAACGGTTATGCAACAATTACTGGCAAAAAGGATGGGTTTATTAAAGTTATTTCCGATTCAACTACTGAAATCATTCAAGGTATTCATATGATTGGAGAGGGAGCAGTTGAAATGTCAGGCTCCTTTGTACAGTTGCTTGAAATGGCTGCGAAAGAAGAAGATATAAAGTTTCCACACTATGCACATCCAGGATTCAACGAAGGACTACAGGAAGTGGTAGAAGGGCTTATCGGACAAGCAATTCATGCTGCGCCGGTTAAAAAGAAAGGCTAGTAAAATATTTAACTAAAGAATAAGTAATACGTACGCCTGTATCATAAATAGACAGAATATTAAAATTTGTTTTTAATTTGGATTCACATAAATACAAAATAAAACAACGTTAAGAGGGGGAAAGGTAAATGAAGAACACTTGGAAAAAAATGATGGCTGTTATTTTTAGTACTACATTAATACTTGCTGCATGTGGTGATGGAGGAGAAAAGGCGACATCCTCAAAGAAATATAAAATAGGCGTCACTCAAATTGTAGAACATCCATCCCTAAATGCTGCTTATGATGGCTTTAAAAAGGCTCTAGAAGATGCAGGAATTGATGCAGAATATGATCCACAAATCGCTCAAGGGGATAATAGTGCTAACACAACGATAGCGACGAATCTTGTCAGTGCAAAGGTGGATTTAATATTTGCAAACTCAACACCAAGTGCTCAAGCTGCTGCAAGTGCTACATCTGATATTCCAATTGTTTTCACATCCGTAACAGATGCAGTTGGAGCAGAACTCGTTAAATCAATGGAAAAACCGGGTGGTAATGTAACAGGTACAATTGATGCTCATCCTGATGCAATTTCTGATACGATGAAGTTCCTTAAAGAACAATTAGGAGCAAAAAAAGTTGGAATGGTGTTTAACTCTGGAGAGCAAAACTCTCGTGCACAAGTAGATGCGGTAAAAGAAATGTTAAAAGGTATGGATATGACTGTTGTGGAAGCATCTGTTGCTACATCTGCAGATGTGAAACAAGCCGCTGAGTCATTAATTGGAAAAGTAGATTCTATGTACATCATTACAGATAACACGGTTGTTTCCGCTCTTGAATCCGTAATTTCAGTAGCAAACGACAACAAAATTCCAATGATGGTAGGGGAATTTGACTCTGTTAAACGAGGTGGGTTAGCAGCTTATGGATTTGAGTATTATGACATTGGCTACGAAGCAGGGCAAATGGCTGTCAAAATATTAAAAGGTGAAAGCAAGCCAGCTGACTTACCTGTTCAAATCCCACAAAAGTTAAAATTGGTTTTGAATAAAAAAACAGCTGCTATTTTAGGAATCGACATTAAAGATGAATGGAAAGCTGAGCTTGTTGAATAAATAGGAGGTGATTCTGTATGTTTGCAGCTGTATTTGGCTCTGTGGAGCAAGGAATCATCTATGCAATTATGGCACTTGGGGTGTATATTTCATTCCGAGTGCTAGATTTTCCAGATTTAACAGTGGACGGTAGTTTTGTAACAGGAGCTGGGGTTGCTGCAACGATGATTATCACTGGATATCACCCAGTGATAGCTACAGCAGTAGCTATAGTTATCGGTTTTATTGCTGGATGTGTAACCGGGCTTCTACATACAAAAGGAAAAATTAATGCGCTGCTATCTGGAATCTTAATGATGATTGCCCTGTACTCCATAAATTTACGCATAATGGGTCTGACGTCTCCAAATTCCATTGGTCGTCCTAATATTCCTTTATTAAATGCTGAAACAATGTATAGTAAATTCCAATCATTTTGGGGTTCTTTAGGCATCGATACTTCCATTAATAACTTTTTAGGTGATCAAGGAATTCAGTACTTGCCTTCAACCTGGGGTACAGTGATTATCATGATCATTATTGTTTTAATCATTAAGTTTATCGTAGATTGGTTTTTGAAAACCGAAGTAGGTCTTGCGATAAGAGCTACTGGCGACAATAAGAAAATGATTCGTAGTTTATCTGCTAATACTGACACACTCATTATTGTTGGTCTTGGCTTTTCCAACGCACTAGTAGCATTTTCTGGGGCATTGATCGCTCAGTATGCAAAATTTGCTGACATCGGAATGGGAATTGGGATGATTATTATTGGACTCGCTTCCGTTATTATTGGTGAGGCAATTTTTGGAACGAAAACAATTCTGCGAACAACATTTGCTGTAATAGCAGGAGCCATTATTTATCGAATCGTACTTGGTCTTGCACTTCGAGTAAATTTTCTCGATACGGGAGATATGAAATTAATAACGGCAGTTATTGTAATTGGAGCATTGATTTTGCCGCAATTTATTGAAAAGAAACGCGAGAAAAGTAGAAAAGCAAAACGCCATGCGGAACGGTTAGTAGAACAAAAGCATTTGCTAATGAAGGAGGGAAATCCCGTTGTTAAAGCTCAGTCAGGTCAATAAATTATTTAATGAAGCGACTCCTGATGAAAAAATTGCTTTAGATCAAATTAATCTTCAGTTAAATCCTGGAGATTTTATGACTGTGATTGGAAGCAACGGAGCTGGAAAATCGACTATGCTGAATATGATTTCCGGCGCTCTTTCTCCTGATTTTGGTGTAATTGAAATTGCGAATAAAGACGTTACAAGAGTACCGGAATTTCAGCGTTCCCAAATGATTGGAAGGGTATTTCAAGATCCAATGGCAGGCACAGCTCCTACAATGACGATTGAAGAAAACCTGGCGATGGCTTATTCACGAAACAAAAAACGGTCATTAAAAAAGGGTGTAGACAAGAAACGTCGTGAGTTTTTTCGTGCATCGCTTGAGACGCTTCATTTAAACCTTGAAAATCGATTGAATGCAAAAGTAGGAATGCTTTCTGGTGGAGAGAGGCAAGCACTATCACTCTTGATGGCAACTTTTACCCAACCATCTATTTTGCTTCTTGATGAGCATACCGCTGCGCTGGATCCTTCGCGAGCAGAACTAATTACAAATTTAACAAAGAAACTTGTAGAAAAAGATCAGCTTACAACGTTGATGATCACGCATAATATGCAACAAGCTTTAGATTTAGGGAACAGGCTTATTATGATGGATAAAGGTCAGATAATTTTAGAAATAGAAGCTGATGAAAAGAAAAAGTTAACCATTCCTAAACTAATGGATGAATTCCAACGCATTCGTGGAGAGAAGTTAACTAGTGATAAGGCATTATTATCGGTATAATTTGCGCATCATATTTCTCGGGAAATATATTTGTTTACATTATGGAAAAATAGCTTACTAACTAGGAAGGTAACGAAAAGCTCCATATAATTCGACTTTGCTAGATGGGGTTGTCCAATAAGCAAGAAAATCGTTGAAACGGCTCCCTTTCCGCGAGAGTGTCGCCTTTTTCAACGATTTTCAAGAATTCAAAAGTAGAAGATAGAAATGTTCAAGCTTTTATTAGCCAATTTATTAGAATTCAACTTTTTCATTTTCATCTTAACTAAAGGGGTGAAACGTATGAGTAGTGCAAAGATGAAAGTGTTAGGGAAACGTGAATTAGTATTCGGAGAAGTAAATACCAAAACTAATACAGTCAAGATAAAGGACAACAAATTTAATGCAAATGAAATACAATTCGATACACCAATTACGGGGACAGTTTTTGGCACACTTCTGAACTACAAGGGGGCTCTTGAAAGACTTGGGGATGCTGTCAATAATGAACCATATAATTCTCCTCCAATCGCCCCTGTCCTTTATATTAAACCGGCAAATACCTTTAACCGATATGGAGCAGCAATCCCCATGCCAATAGGGATAACTAAACTGGAAATAGGAGCGGCACTAGGATTAGTAATAGGAAAGAAGGCTGTCGCAGTGGATGAAGAAACTGCGCTAACTTATATTGCAGGGTACACGATTGTGAACGATGTAAGCGTGCCACATGAAAGTGTATTCCGTCCAGCAGTTCAACATCATGCACGTGATGGATTTTGTCCAATTGGCCCATGGATAATTGATCGTCATGAAGTGGATAATCCCGATGATTTAATTATTCGAGTATTCATTAATGATAAGCTTCGCCAAGAAAGTTCAACATCCAATTTAATTCGTACAGTCCCCCGCTTACTCGTGGATGTAACTGAGTTTATGACGTTAAGTAAAGGCGACGTGTTACTAGTAGGAATTCCTGAAGAGGCGCCACAAGCTCAAGTAGGAGATAAAATCCGAATAGAAATTACAGGTATTGGTAGTTTAGAGAATGTTATTTTAGAAGAAACAGAGAACAATCGGAGGGGGACGATATGAGAAGAGCAAGAATTGCATATGGAGGGGCTATCCATGAAGCAATTGAATGGGAAGGGTTTCTTAAATTAGAAGATGGTCGAATAGTTGAGGAGCACAATGTATCCTGGCTTACTCCGATAGAGCCGCGTACGGTTTTTGCGTTAGGACTTAACTATGCAGATCATGCAGCGGAACTTGCTTTTTCAGCTCCTTCTGAACCACTTGTCTTTTTAAAAGGCCCGAATACGTTTATTGGGCACCAAGCTTATACCCGTCGTCCGGCAAATGTTACTTATATGCACTATGAGTGTGAATTGGCCGTCATAATCGGTAAAACAGCTAGAAGTGTAAAAAGAGAAGATGCTTACAAATATGTTAAAGGGTACAGTGTCGCCAACGATTACGCTATCAGAGATTATTTAGAAAACTATTATCGGCCAAACTTGCGAGTGAAAAATCGTGATACATGTACACCATTTGGTCCATGGATTGTCGATATGAAAGATATTGCAGACCCAATGAATCTAAAATTGACAACACATGTCAACAACCAACTCGTTCAAGAAGGAACGACTGCAGATATGATATTTGATATTCCCTCGATTATTGAGTATTTAAGTAGCTTTATGACGTTGAGCGAAAATGATGTCATTCTTACAGGTACGCCAAAAGGGTCTGTCGATACAGTAGTCGGAGATGTTGTAGTCACGGAAGTCGAAGGAATTGGTCGCTTAGTAAATACCATTATCGGAGACGATTCCTTTACAAATGGATAGTGTGAAAAGGAGGGGATTATTTGCCGCATTTCATAGTGGAGTACACGGATAATATTAAAGAAGAGGCGAATCTTCCAAAATTATTCGAGGAAATTCATAAAGTTTTTATTGAACGAGACACTATATTTCCTATAGGTGGAATCCGTTCAAGGGCGATTGAACTAAAAGAGTACCGAGTGGCAGATGGTACAGGGAATGATGCATTCGTCCATGCCGTATTAAAAATTGGTGATGGGCGTTCAGATGAAATAAAGAAAGAAGTTTGTACAGCGCTCTTTGAAGTAATGAAAGAACATTTCTCGTCATTAATGGCTAAGCGATATTTAGCCTTGTCCATGGAACTTATTGAATTAAGTGAAGTTGGCACTTATAAACAAAATAATATTCACGCTAGATTTAAAAAGTAGTGTAGATTACCCAATTAATTTATTAATATACATTTCGTTCGGAAAATTCTGATTATAGTAAGTGGAATTAATGAGGAGGGAATAGAATGGGCGCACGAACAGGTAAAGAATACATTGATGGTATTAAAAAACGACAAACAGAAGTCTGGATTCATGGGGAAAAAGTAGAAGATGTTACGAAACATCCAGCATTTAAAAATGTCGTAGAAAGCGTTGCCGGTCTTTACGACTTACAACACGAGAAATCGGAAAAAATGTTATATACTTCTCCGACATCAGGGCAAAAAGTTGGCCTATCTTTTATTGCACCTAAAACGAAAGAAGATTTATTCAAAAGACGAGAAATGCATAGCGAATGGGCTGCATTCTCCGGTGGCATGATGGGTCGTTCCCCAGACTATTTAAATACAAGTATTATGGCCTTCGGTACAGCGAGTGAATTTTTTGCGCAAGAAGGTGGCGGAAGTGATCAATTTGCTAAAAATGCAGCAAATTACTATGAATATGCACGTGAGAACGATATTAGTTTAACCCATACATTAATTCACCCACAGGTAAACAGATCCATGCTCACGCAATCAGAGCAAAAAGATCCATTTCTCTCAGCAAGGATTACGAAAAAGACGGAGGATGGAATTATTGTGAATGGTTGTCGTCTCTTGGCAACTTTAGGCGGTATTACAGATGAGCTTGTCGTATTCCCTTCGACAATAAATAGAACTCCAGGAACTACAGATGACCCATTTGCATTTGCGTTTGCCATTCCAAATAATACTAAGGGATTAAAATTCCTATCTAGAGAATCTTTCGATTATGGTAAGAGTAAATGGGATCACCCACTCGGCGCTAGGTTTGATGAGAGTGATGCAATCATTTCCTTCGAAGATGTGCTAGTTCCGTGGGAGAGAGTTTTTGTATGTGAAAGTACAAATATATGTAATCGCACTTACGCTGAGACGAATGCGGTAATACATATGACACATCAAGTTATTTGCAAAAACGTCGTAAAAACTGAGTTCATACTAGGTGTTGTCATTAGTATGATGGAAGCAATTGGTATTGATCAATTTATGCATGTGAAAGAAAAAGCGAGTGAAATCATGGTTATTTTAGAAGTGATGCGTTCACATTTATTTAAATCCGAACATAATGCAAAAATTGATCAATATGGCAATATGACACCAGACTTCGAACCGTTAAATGCAGCACGCAACTGGTTCCCAAAAATGTATCAGCGTATGAATGAAATTATTAAAATTCTAGGAGCTTCTGGATTAATGGCTCTTCCAACAGAAGCAGACTTTAGCAATACGGACGTCGGTTCGTTAGTTCATCGCTATACACAAGGTGCAAATATAAACGGCGAGGAAAAAGTACAGCTCTTCCGCCTAGCGTGGGATATTTCCATTAGTGCATTTGGGAACCGACAAGCACTTTATGAATATTATTTCTTTGGTGATCCAGTGAGAATGTCAAATGCTTATTATGATGGGTTTAATAAGCAACCTTATAAAGACATGGTTACGAACTTTTTAAATAAAGCAAAAAAAGAAGCAGGAATATTATCGTAAATTCCAGTTAACATCTATTGAAAATAGCGAGGTGAATAAATGATGCACGAGGTAGATCACGAAATTGATGATCGCTTATATCGAAATGTGATGGGTAGTTTTGCCACAGGTGTAACCGTTATAACAACAGAAGTAGAGAAAGTAGTGCATGGCATGACTGCAAATGCTTTTATGTCGGTTTCTCTCAATCCTAAGCTTATCGCAATTAGCATTGGAGAAAATGCAAGAATGCTTCAGCATATAAAGGATTCTAAGAAATTTGCGATTAACATATTATCGTCTAACCAACAAAAGAAGTCGAAACAATTTGCAGGTCAGCTTAAATCAGAATCTGAAGTTACGTTTACCTACTTTAAAGGACTGCCAATACTTGAAGATACTTTAGCAGTGATTACATGTGATTTGAGTAGCGAGTATGTTGTGGGAGACCATACGATTTTTATCGGTCATGTTACTGGAATTCAGCTTGAGCAAAAAGATCCTTTATTATTTAGTCAAGGAAAGTATCGAGAATTAAAAGATCTACAAGAATCAGAAACAACTACTTAGAAGGAGTAGAGTCTAATGGCATATGAAGAAGCTAAAAAGAAGTTAAGAGGTTCCATTTGTCCTGTCGTTACACCCTTCAAGGAAAGTGGTGCAATTGACGAAAAAGCATTCATCGAGTTGATCAATTGGCAAATTGAAAGCGGAAGTCATGGTATTTCTGTTACAGGAACAAGTGGCGAACCAAGTTCTTTAACAATTGCTGAAAGAAAAAGGGTTATGAATCTAGCGAAAGAGACAATAGATGGACGCGTGTTTTTTGCGCCTGGTACAGGGTCTACAAACCATGATGAGACAATGGAACTAACGAAATATGCAGAAGAAATTGGTGCGGATGCGGCCATGGTTATCGTGCCTTACTACAATAAGCCAAACCAAGAAGCACTTTATCAGCACTTTAAAATAGTAGCAGATTCAGTTAAAATCCCAATCATTATTTACAATATACCAGGTCGATCTGCTGTCAATATGGAAGTTAGCACGATGAAACGCTTAGTGGAAGATTGTCCAAATATTATCGGTGTAAAAGAAGCCAATAAAGACTTTGAACATGTTAATCGTGTGCTTCTAAACTGTGGAAGAGATTTTCTTTTGTTCTCGGGGATTGAATTACTTTGCTACCCAATGCTTGCAATTGGAGGAGCTGGATTTATTAGTGCCACAGCAAATGTAGAACCTGCAAAAGTAGCAGAGTTATATAATGCTTGGGAAGCTGGAGATGTCGCTAGAGCACAAAATCTTCACTTCGAATTAATGCCATTAAATGATGTACTTTTTAAAGATACAAATCCTTCCCCAGTTAAAGTAGCGCTTGGCTTGATGGGGAAAATAACACCGCAACTGCGCTTGCCATTAGGATTACCTTCAGCAGCGATACAAGAAGAAGTTCGAGAATCACTTATTGAACTCGCTATTTTGCCTAAGGAAGCAGCTTTAAAGTAATTACAAATAAGAAAATAGGTGATAGAAATGTTATCTTCTCAGGAGTTAGTCTCTTATAAACATGAATCACAAAAAAATATATCCCTCTATATAAATGGAGAATTCACTTCCTCTGTAGGTGGAAAGACGTTCAAAAACATGAACCCATTTACGAATGAACAAATTAATGAAGTTGCAGAAGGGCAGTCAGAAGATATTAATAAAGCAGTCGCTGCCGCGCGGGAAGCCTTTGATAACGGTCCCTGGAAAACTATGAAACAAAGTAAACGAATGGAATATATTTATCGTATTGCAGATTTGATTGATGAAGAAATAGAAAAAATAGCTTACTTAGAATCACTTGATACGGGTCTTCCGATTAGCCAAACGAGAAAAATGGTAAGCCGAGCTTCTGAAAACTTTCGATTTTATGCTCGGATGGTAGAAAGCCGACTAGTTGGAGATGCCTATCAAGTAGATGATGAATTTATAAACTATACAATTCATGCACCTGTTGGGGTTGCAGGATTAATAACTCCTTGGAATGCCCCATTCATGTTAGAGACATGGAAAGTGGCACCAGCACTTGCGACAGGAAACACAGTTATTTTAAAGCCAGCCGAACTTTCTCCCCTATCTGCTAATGTTTTAGCGGAAGTAATTCATAAAGCGGGTCTGCCAAAAGGCGTTTTCAACGTTGTTCATGGCTACGGTGAAGTAGCAGGGGATGCGCTTGTAAAACATCCGGATGTCCAACTAATTTCATTTACAGGGGAAACAAAGACGGGGTCAACGATTATAAAAAATAGTGCGTATACGCTGAAAAGTTGCTCGATGGAGCTTGGTGGTAAATCACCGATAATCGTTTTTGATGACGCAGACTTTGATCGTGCTTTAGATGCTTGTGTTTGGGGGATTTACTCATTTAACGGCGAACGATGTACTGCCAATTCTCGATTATTTTTGCAAGAAGGGATTAAAGATAAATTTATAGATGCTTTAAAGAGGCGAGTTGCGAATATTAAAGTCGGTGACCCATTAGACGGAAATACGGAAGTGGGACCGCTCATTGATAAAGGTCATTATAGCAAGGTGAAGAGCTACTTGGATATAGCAAAAGAAGAAGGAACCGAAGTGATCACTGGGGAAATCCCTCTGGAATTCGCAAGAGGGAACTTTGTAGCACCAACAATTATCCTAAATGCTGAAAATCATATGCGTGTTTCGCAAGAAGAGATCTTCGGCCCTATCCTAACTGTTTTGACATTTAAAGATGAAGAAGAAGTAATAAATCTTGCAAACGATATAGATTATGGACTTGCGGGTTATGTATGGACGAATGATATTAAACGAGGTCATCGTGTTGCACATAAAGTAGAAGCTGGAATGCTTTGGGTGAATGCACAGAACGTCCGTGATTTAAGAACACCTTTTGGAGGTTCCAAGTCCTCTGGAATTGGACGTGAAGGCGGGCATTATGGCTTTGGGTTTTATACGGAGCAGAAAATAATTCATGTTTCGATTGCTGAGCATCATATTCAGCAGTTCGGGAAAAATTAGCGGAGGGTATGGTGAACGCGATGGATTTTTCAATCATTCGAATCGCAAGAACGGTGCTTCATGTATTGGATTTACAGGCGTCCCGTAAATTCTATGTGGATGGATTAGGCATGATTGAAACAGAAAGTGATGAAAATCATATATACTTAAGAGGTTTAGAGGAACATTCCCATCATAGTTTGTTATTAAAAAAAGCAGACAAAGCTGTTGTGGAAGTACTTAGTTATAAAGTAGAAAAAGAACAGAATCTCGACGAAATAGAAAAGCTTTTTATTGCAAGAGGACTAAAAACAAAATGGATGGCGAAAGGCGAACAACATGCAATTGGAAGAACTCTTCGTGTCCATGATATATCGGGTATTCCATTAGAATTTTTTGCGGAAATGACGACTGTCGATCGGATGCTGCAGCGCTATGACCTTTATTCAGGAGCGAAAATACAGCGAATTGACCATGTGAATTGTGCAGTACCGCATGTTCAAAAAGCATATGATTTTTACGTGAAAGACCTAGGGTTCTCGTGTTCAGAATACACGGATACAGAAGACGGAGAATTGTGGGCAGCTTGGCTTTATCGGAAACCAACCGTTCATGACCAAGCATTCATGAGTGGTCCAGGACCGAAGCTACATCATTTTGCTTACACACTAACTGATCGACTCAGCGTGCTCGATTGTTGTGATGTTTTAGCGAGCTTGGGATATGCGGATTCGATCGAACGAGGACCTGGACGCCATGGCCTATCCAACGCCTTTTTCCTCTATTTGAGAGATCCAGATGGTCATCGCATAGAGCTTTACACAGGTGATTATTTAACAAGCGACCCAGATTTAAAGCCGAAACGTTGGGATTTAAATGATCCGCTTCGTCAAACGTTCTGGGGACATAAAGCACCAGATAAATGGTTCAATGAAACAAGTACCTTCATTGATATTGAAACGGGTGAAGAGATAAAAAGTGAAGAACCATTTTTGGAACAAAGAAAACCAAAAATTGTCGTTTGAGAACGAATTGAAAATACAACAAAACCAGCTAGAAAAATGGTGATTTTACCATTTTTCTAGCTGGTTTTTCATTAGCGCTATTTTTAATCTTCCCAATTTCCTCCCTACAAAAATTCGAAAACTCATTTTTTCATTTAATCTGTATATTTCATTTGTATTTCACATTTTACTTATATAATCGGTTTTGTATTAGAAAATTAGGAGGGAATTTATATCAAAAAAATTGTAATTGCTTTATTATCCATAATTATATTTAGTTCTACACTTGCTGGTTGTGGAAATGAGTCAACTAGCAATCAGGAAAGTCAAAAATGTCATTAAAATCACGGGGGATAGAGATTGAATAAGAAAAAGCACTTTTATAATATTTTTTGGCGTTGGCACTTTTATGCTGCTTTATTTATTGCACCATTGTTGATTACTCTAACAATTAGTGGGATTGGATATTTATTTTATACAAACGTTGAAAATCAAATGTATAGTGATTTGTTTTTTGGTGAAAGCAGTAAAAGTGAATCGGTTAGCATAAACGAAGCGATAGAGAATGCTGAAAATCAATATGATGGTTATCATGTAAAAAAAGTAATTGTTTTGAAAGATAGTTATAATACAAGATTTACGATGACTAATATAATGGGTGATCAAAAATATGTCTTCATTGATGATCATAATCAGATATTAGGTAGTCAAAATGCTGCAACTACTTATTCGAATTTTATGAGGAGTCTACATAGTTCTTTATTTGTAGGTGGAACAGTTGTAAACTATATGGTTGAATTAGCAGCATGTTGGGCTATATTTTTACTTGTTTCAGGAGTCTATATGTCATTTAAAGGCAAGGTATTTAAACGACAGAAAGGAACCAAAAATAAGAGACAGAAACATAAAAAACTTCATGCAATCACAGGAGTTATTATTACTATTCCAATGGTAATTATTATTTTTACTGGGTTACCTTGGTCAGCCCTTATGGGGAACTTTATATACTCAGCGGCACAAGCACATCCGTCACTTGGTTTTACAGAATTAAACGAAGTTCCACCAACATCTAAGATGAACGAAATTCCTTGGGCAACTAGAAAAAAAGAAGCACCTACTTCTAACGCCGATATAACATCATTGACTGTAAGTGATCTGATGACGATAGTAGAAAATCAAGGAATCGGCAAACCTTATTCCATTATTCTTCCAAGTGCAGCAAATGACGTTTATACAGTAGCGAAAGGAAGCAATACAGGGATTACAGGGTTAGATGTTAGCCCTTCCGATGAAATAACTGCATATTTTGATCAATACAGTGGGGACTTTATCTCAAAAGTAAGTTACGATGAATATGGCATATTAGGAAAATGGTTCACGTGGGGAATTCCTTTACATGAGGGTCATTTATTTGGTTGGCCAAATAAAATAATCAATCTAATCGTTTGTTTAGCATTCCTAACAGTCATTATTTTTGGATACAAAATGTGGTTAGATAGAAAAATGAAAGGCCAATTATCAGCTCCTCCAAAAACACCAATGGGAAAAAGTTTTGCTGGATTCATTGTTCTACTGGCAGTACTTGGATTAATAATGCCTCTCTTTGGTTTATCCCTAATAGTAATTGCTTTTATAGAATTTATAACATATTTATTGAAAAAGAAAAGCAGAACATTTATACAACGTCAAAATCAATGAAGTTCGTATTAAGATAGAAGAATTGTATAAAATCGTATTCAAGAGAATTTTTCTGGAATACGTTATGGAATTGTAAAATTGTAATGTGGAATTCATATGTTGTTCATGTTGACGAAGTATTATAAACACCATAGTAACAAATAATACTATGGAGGTTAACATAATGGAAACAAAATGGAGTTTAAGATTAATTCGTTTAGCTGCAATTTTTGGATTGTTAGGAGCTATATTAGGTTCACATATGGCGGGATCAGGTAGCTATCAATTCCGTCCAATTCACGCGCACATATTAGTCGTAGGTTGGTTAACAATCTTTGCGTGGGGTGTTTTCTACCGAGTATACAAAATTAAATCTTCCAAATTGGTAGCAGTTCATGGATGGACTGCGGTAATTGGATCGGTAGGTTTGACAGTGGGAATGTGGTTAAATACATTAAAACCATATAATGTGAATGAAACCTTCTCTTTAGTATTCTACATTGTTGGTGGAACTGTTCTATTAATAAGTTTCGGTTTATTTATTATTAACACATTTATGATTGTTACTAAATTAGATAAGAGATTCTAATAAAAATATTTCCAGTAAAAGAAAATTAAATTAGTAGAATAAATTACAGCCCCCTAAAAGATAAGTAGGGGGTTGGTTTTATTTTAAATGAAAAATTATGAATCGTGTGGCATGTCCAAATGAAGTACTTTAAGGCAGCTACCTTGCTGCCTTATTATTCGTACCATGGATTCAGATGAACAAGAACTTCCTCCACATTAGAATATTGCTTTATTATCGTTCTTTTAATTTCTTTTGAAACATCGTGACCCTCTTGAATGCTTAGTGAAGCGGATATACTTACTCGAACATCGACAATGATGTAGTGACCATGTTCTCTTGCTCGGATGCGGTCAATTCGTTTTACTTCAGAAACGGATTGAACTAACTCGAAGATTATTTCCATAGTTTCAGAATCAATATTTTTTTCCATTAGCACATCAACAGACTCTCTTCCCATTCCAATGGCTAACTTTAATACAAGAAATGCAACGATAATACCTGCAACAGGATCACCATAAGCTAATACTGCAATATTAAAATGATCTCCAATCATAGAAAGTCCAATACCAATTACGGCAGCTAGTGAGGCATAGACATCCGCAAGATGATCGTAAGCTGTTGCGATTAAACCTTTGCTATTTTCTTTTTTACCTATATTGATGGTATAAACATAAAGAACTTGCTTCCAAATAAGAGAAATTGCCGCTGCTATTAACACAGTAAAAGTTGCTTTGTGAGGCGTTTCAAATAATGCTAAAACAGAATGATAACCTATATATAATGCTGCGATAGCTAAGATGATAGCAACAATTCCAGCCCCAACGACTTCTGCTTTACCGTGTCCGTATGGGTGGTCTTCGTCTGGAGGACGTTTGGATACCCGCATCGCACTTAGCGCAGCGACAGATGCAATAACATCTCCAGCATTGTGTACGCCATCAGCAAGAAGTACCTGACTGTTAAATAACAAGCCAACAACTATTTTTAATACCGTCAGAAATACATTGCTTATTAAACTAATCCAAATTGCGAAAGAGGATTGTTTGTTTTCTAAACTCATCACTTATTCCCCCAACTAGTTTTATTGCACAAAGGAAACAAAAACCCTTGACCATTTTGGTCAAGGGTTGATTATCATAAAAAATTATATTTGTATATTTTTCAATAAAATACTTCATTTCCTTCACCACACTAATCTTAATAATAAAAGACATAGAAAAAGTATAGCATTGTCTACTCTATTAATCAAAATTCATTTTTATACGTATTGTACAATATTAATTGAAGAAATCGCTTTACATTAAGGAAATTTCAACGATTACTCCCTTATTCAAACTATATTTATTAAAAGAAAAAGTATATGAATATTGGATGCTAGGAATCCAGTAATAGTAAGGCTTCATAGTATACTTTTAAGGGCTTGATCTTGATTGTTTTTCCTTTTACCGTACATAGTATACATGAATCAGTTGGTGCATGATTAGAGTAGGTGGTACTCGAGAAAAAATAGATAGTATCCATTGATAAAGAAGCGCTGAGCGGACGAAATTGTATCTTCGTTCGCTTTTAAAAGAGTAGGAAAGTATTTTTTCTCTAATTATCCAAACCAAAAGCATCATGTCCTCACAAATTCCAAGAGGGCGACGGACAAACATCCGCCACAAGATTACCGAGAAAATGGATCGTGAAGTGACACAGTCACTTCACGATCCAAAATTTCCGCTGTAATAGTGTAGCCAATGTTTCGTCCAAAGCACTCAGGAATTAGTGAAGACAAGATGCACTAAAAAGCGCTTTCACTTTTCTTATTTGAAAGATATTTCAATTGATAAATTCAGTAATATATTCATACACTTTAGAAAGTCTAGGTGAAGGTGGAGTTCTTATTGATCGAAAGGGCACTTCTTTTTATGATAATATTGAGAATTTTTTCAGGAAGTATAGATATTACTGCTGCAATGTTTATGTATAAATATAATGATTTAGAAAAAGCCTTTTATATTAACACGCTACTAGCCTTAGTAGGTCCTTGTGTATTAATCATTACTACAGCTATAGCATTATTTGGGTTAGCTGAAAAGATTTCATTAACTAGAATGATCTGCCTCTTTAGCGGAATATTACTTATTCTATTTAGCTTAAAATCTAAATAATGAGGGATAGCAAAAACCTTCTCTATTTATAAACCTATTGTTAATTTCCCCTGTTTTTAAATGTTTACTATACTTGTGCAAGCGATTGCATTATAATTGTGGGAAGATTAAAACAATTCTATCTAAAGTGCATGGGGTGGTAATGAAGATGGATCAATTATTGGAACCATGGTGGAAGCGTAGTGTTGTCTATCAAATCTATCCACGAAGCTTTATGGATTCCGATGGAGATGGCATCGGGGATTTGAATGGAATAATTTCTAAGTTAGGGTATTTAGAAAAATTAGGTGTGGATGTCATTTGGCTTAGTCCAGTCTATGATTCTCCAAATGACGATAATGGCTATGATATTCGAAATTACCGAGCGATAATGCAAGAGTTTGGTACGATGGATGATTTTGAACGATTGATTGATGAAGCGAAACAAAAAGGAATCCGAATTGTGATGGATCTTGTGGTCAATCACACGTCCGATGAGCATGCCTGGTTTGTGGAATCCCAATCTTCTAAAGACTCCAAGTACCGCGATTACTACATATGGCGTGAAGGTAAAAATGATCAACCTCCAAATAATTGGGGATCTGTATTTTCGGGGTCTGCTTGGGAAAAAGAAGATGCAACAAATTCGTTTTATTTGCATTTGTTCTCTAAAAAGCAGCCTGATCTGAATTGGGAACATGAACCTCTTCGAAACGAAATTTTTGATATTATGACTTATTGGTTGGATAAAGGTATTGGTGGTTTTCGGATGGATGTCATCAATTTTATTTCAAAAGATATACAGCTACCTGATGGAGCAATTCCTCCTGGGAGGTTGTTTGGAGATGGAAGTACATATTTTATGAATGGACCGAAAATTCATTCCTATTTACGTGAGATAAATGAAAAGGTTTTGCGTCAATACGATGTGTTAACTGTAGGGGAAATGCCAGGAGCTACACCTGAGGATGCACGGGTATATACAAATCCCAACAATCAAGAAGTAAATATGGTCTTTACATTTGAGCATATGAATCTAGATAGTGGACCTCATGAGAAATGGGATATTAAACCTTTAGATTTGGTAGACCTCAAACGTAACTTAGAAAAGTGGCAACTAGCACTTCATCAAGTAGGATGGAATAGTCTTTATTGGAATAACCACGATCAACCGCGCATTGTGTCGCGTTTTGGAGATGAAGGTGTCCATCGGGAAATGTCTGCTAAAATGCTGGCGATTTGTTTGCATATGCTCCAAGGAACGCCTTATATATATCAGGGCGAAGAAATAGGAATGACTAATATAAAGTTTGATAGTATTAATGATTATCGAGATATTGAAACACTGAATATGTATAAAGAAAAAAGCTGTCAAGGAATTGCGAATGACAAGATAATGTCATCTATATATGCAAAGGGACGAGATAATGCACGAACTCCAATGCAGTGGACATCAGATGGAGGATTCTCAACTGGAACACCCTGGATTAGGATGAATACAAATACATCTAAGATTAATGTCGAACAAGCATTAGCGGATCCTTCATCGATTTTTTATACGTATCAAAAGCTTATTCAGTTAAGAAAAGAATACGACATTATCACACTAGGCAGTTTTCATTTGCTATTACCTGATCATCCAAGTCTCTTTGTATATAAACGACAAAAGAGTGTAGAAGAATGGTTAATCGTAACTAATTTCTCCAAGGATACGGTAAAAATCGATTGGAATGTATGTGATGTACAAAATATAAAAGCAAAAGTCATAATATCTAACTATAAAACTCCTCATATTAATGACGACTTTATAGAAGTACGCCCATATGAGGCTTTTGTGCTCGCTTTTGAAAGGAGATAGCAGGATGAAAAAAGTACTTGGAGTTGATATTGGAGGAACTAAAATACGTATGGGTGTCGTGAACGAAAATGGACAGGTTTTGGTGGACAAAACAATTCCCACCCTAATACCGTTATACCCCTATTTAGAAGAACAAATACTTAAAGTAATCACAGAGTTTCCTGATCTAACAGGTATCGGTATCGGTACGAGAGGAATGGTAGATGCGATAACAGGAGTCATAACATTTGAAAAAGAGATAGAAGGTTGGCAAGGGACTCCTGTTAAGGCGAAATTAGAAGCAGCCACAGGTCTTCGAGTGGAGATTAATAACGATGCAAACTGTGCTGCACTTGCCGAATTTCGAATAGGTGCAGCAACAGGTTTTCAAAAGGTAGTTTGCTTAACGGTGGGAACAGGCCTAGGAGGAGGGTTTGTTTTTGATGGAGAGGTAATGAATGGAGTCCACGGTGGTGCAGGTGAAGTGGGTCATTTGATTTTGTATCCAAATGGACTTGTTTGTAGTTGTGGAAGACCAGGTTGCAGTGAACAATATGTATCTGGAAGTGCATTGAAAAGAATGATTCAAGAGGAAAACGTCGTTGACCCAGCTACAGGGGGGCTAACATTACCGCCTAATCTATTTCGACTTGCAACCTATGGACACACAAGTGCAATAGTAGTTCGCGAACGTTTTCTCTCAGATTTTGCAGTTGTAATTTCTACCCTCCAAGCTGTCTTGGACATGGATTGTGTTGTGGTTGGCGGTGGAGTTTCAGAATCCGCTGATGATTGGTGGGATAACCTTCTAGAAAAAGTAGAACTACTGAAACTTAAGCCACTAAAATTGAAGCGGGCAGATTTTGGGAATGAAGCAGGGATGCTCGGGGCAGCGATGCTCGTTATTGATCAATAAATTACTTGGAATAACACCAAGAGTGTGAACAGGTGACAAAAACAAATGCGCTAAGAACTGGACATGCGCATTTGTTAAACAAATATCAGAATTATTAATAAATAAAGGGTTGTTATCATATAAATGGTATGGTAGGATAAATTTAGTTAATTTCGTGCAAACGCTTTCATAGGCTTTGCTATTCTTTTTAGGCATTTGTGCAAACGTTTTCGCATGAATTAAAATTCCAAAGTGTGGGGGAGAAATATGAAAAGCAAATGGCGCGCAGGATTATTAGCAGCTTCACTCAGTTTAGCAGCAATTTTAACGGGTTGTAGTTCTGATGGGGAAAGCTCATCGAACAAGTCAACAGAAGAGAAAGTAACGTTAGACATTTTTCAATTCAAAGTAGAATTTAAAGATCAGTTTGAAGAAGTTGCTAAAACGTATGAAAAAGAAAATAAAAACGTAAAAATCAATATCACAACTGTTGGTGGTGGGGAAGACTACGGTGCAGCACTTCGTTCCAAATTTGCATCAGGCAATGAGCCAGCGATTTATAATATTGGTGGTCCTCAAGATGTTGCAGATTGGTTAGATAAACTAGCTGATCTATCAGGTTCTGCAGCAGCAAAAGCGGCATTAGATGGCTCCCTAGATGGAGTTTCGGTTGATGGAAAAGTATTAGGTCTTCCGTATAACCAAGAGGGCTATGGATTAATTTATAACAAAAATGTATTTGAAAAAGCAGGAATTGATCCAGCTTCTATTAAGGACTTTGCTTCCTTAGAAGCTGCAGTAAAACTATTGGACAGCAAAAAAGCGGAATTAGGTCTTCAAGCAGTATTTGCTTTACCAGGAAAAGAAACATGGGTAACCGGTTTGCACTTATCAAATGCTTTCTTAGCTCCAGAATTTGATAACAATGTCTTAACGGCATTTGACTCTAAAACCGTAGCATTTAAATATGGCGATGCATTTAAAAAAGTTCTGGATCTTCAAAATGCTTACTCTGTACAACCAACTGTAAGTCTTGATTATTCAAAACAAGTTGAGGAGCTATTCTCCTTACAAAAAGTTGCAATTATTCAACAAGGTAACTGGGTATATGGTTCAATTGCAGGCATCGATGAAGACTTTGCAAACAACGGCATTGGAATTTTGCCAATTCCTGTAGAAGGCTACAAAGGCGATAATATTCCAGTAGGAATTCCAATGTATTGGGGAGTTAATAGTAAGGCAGATAAAGCAGTAATTGAGGAATCAAAGAAATTCTTAGACTGGTTATACACTTCGGATGCAGGAAAAGAAACAGTGTTAAACGACTTTAAATTCATCCCAGCATACAAAGGATATGACTCATCTAAGATCTCTGATCCACTTTCAAAAGATGTTTATGAATATGCAGCGAAGGGCAAAACAATTGGCTGGACATTCATGGGCTATCCTACTGGATGGGGTATGGATGAATTAGGAGTTCAAATTCAGAAGTATTTAAGTGATAAAGCAAGCTGGGAAGAAGTTGTAGATGCAACGAAGAAAGCTTGGGAGTCTGCACGTAAATAATAAAGCACACTATTTTAAAACAAAGTAGCCATCGTGCTACTTTGTTTTGTAAAAAGAAAAGAAAACATGCTCTTTCGCCTTATAGGTAAAGGTGTATATCTGTCATTTTTGGAGGTGAGCAAATGCGAACAAGAGATTTATCGTATTGGGTATTTCTAATGCCGGTTTTGGCTGCATTGACATTAGTTGTAATAGCTCCTTTACTACTTGGTATCTATTACTCTTTTACAGATTGGAATGGAATTCAGACGAAAGGCTTTGTTGGCTTTGATAATTACATAGCATTATTTCAAGACGAACGTTTTCTTCACTCCTTATGGTTCACAACGAAGTTTTCCGTCGTATCTGTCATTCTAATCAACCTTATAGGATTATCACTGGCACTACTTGTAACAGCAAAATTAAAAACAAAAAAAGCAATGCGTACTATTTTCTTTATGCCAAACTTAATTGGTGGACTAATTTTAGGGTTTATTTGGCAATTTATCTTTACAAAAGCATTTGCGGGCGTTGGTTTAATTTTAGGGATAGAGAGTCTACAAGGATGGTTGTCTACTCCTAATACTGGTTTTTGGGGACTTGTCATCTTAATGAGCTGGCAAATGTCTGGATATATCATGGTTATATACATTGCTTACTTAGAGGGTGTTTCAAAAGAGTTGATAGAAGCAGCTGAGATTGATGGTGCAAACGCCTTTCAAAGATTTCGCCATGTGGTGTTCCCACTAGTAGCACCGGCCTTTACTGTTAGTATGTTTTTAACACTTTCAAATACATTTAAGTTATATGATCAAAACCTTTCCTTAACGGGAGGAGGTCCATATAATTCAACACAAATGGTAGCAATGGAGATTTTCAATACAGCATTTGGCCGTTATGACATGGCATATGCACAAGCAAAAGCAGTAATATTTTTCTTAATAGTTGCGGTGATTGCTTTAGTTCAGGTATATCTCAATAAGAAACGTGAGGTGGAAATGTAATGCGTAAAAAGTATTTAATTCCACTGGAGATATTAGGAGTATTTTTAGCCCTTATTTGGCTAGCACCATTTTATTTGATGATTGTGAACTCTTTAAAAACAAAACGAGCAATTTTTGAGGATACATTAAAACCACCGAGTTCAGTGACATTTGATAACTATGTGCAAGCATTTACAGAATTAGATTTTCTAAGAACTTTCATGAATTCTTTGATTATTACCACAATTAGTGTAATTCTTATTATTATTTTTTCAGCAATGGCAGCTTATGCACTATCGCGTGCAAAGGGAAATCTAAGCACTATTATTTTCTTTGGTTTTGTAGCGGCGATGCTAATCCCATTTCAATCAGTTATGATTCCTCTTGTTACAATTTTCGGGAAGATCGAAATGTTAAACCGTTCTGGACTAATATTTATGTATTTAGGCTTTGGTGCAAGTTTATCAATTTTTTTATATCACGGTGCTTTAAACTCAATTCCACGTACTTTAGACGAAGCTGCTACAATTGATGGAGCAAATAGATTTCAAGTTTTTTGGTTTATCATTTTTCCTATGCTTAAGCCTATTACGGTTACCGTGGCGATATTAAATACCATTTGGATTTGGAATGATTACTTGCTACCTTCTCTAGTCATAAATCAAAAAGGAATGGAGACAATTCCGTTAAAGATGTTCTTTTTCTTTGGAGAATATACAAAACAATGGCATCTTGCCTTGGCTGGACTAACTTTGGCGATAATTCCGGTCATAATTGCATATTTCTTTGCACAACGAGAAATTATTAAAGGTGTTTCAGATGGAGCAGTGAAGTAAAAATTGGAAAGGAGGGAATCCTATTGGTTGTTACAATTATTGATGTTGCAAAAGAAGCAAATGTTTCTCCATCTACGGTCTCCCGTGTTATTGCAGATAATCCGAGAATTAGTGAACAAACGAAGCGTAAAGTAAGGGAAGTCATGGAACGATTAGAGTATTACCCTAATTTTCAGGCAAGAAATTTAGCTGCGAAGAGTACCAAAACTATTGGTGTTATTATGTCAAACTCTACTTCACTGGCTTTTCAAAATCCATTCTTTCCAGAAGTCATACGTGGAATTTGTACAAGTGCACACAATAGTAAATATGGCATCTACCTATCAACAGGTGGTAATGAGGAAGACATTTATCAAGAGGTAGTGTCAATGGTACAAGGAAGAAAGGTGGATGGGATTATCCTTCTTTATTCTCGTGTGAATGACCGTACAATGACTTTTTTAAAGGATGCGCAGTTCCCATTTACGATGGTAGGTCGTCCTTATAAATTTGAGAATGAGGTTACGTATATTGACAATGATAATCAGAAAATAGCTCATGATGTTGTGGATTATCTATATGGCTTAGGGCATCGACAAATAGCATTTATTGGTGGAAATCTTGACTTTGTGGTTTCAAAGGACCGTTTGGAAGGATATCGGCAGGCGCTAATAAAGGCAGGACTTTTATATACAGATTCTTATTTTATCCATGATGATGCTTTTAAGGAAAATGGAGATAGAAGTATCTTCGAGTTGATGAATCTTGAAGTACCTCCTACAGCTATAGTGGCTCATGACGATTTAATTGCTTATGAAATCATTCGGCATTTAGAAGAGCTTTCCATACAAGTACCAAAGGATGTTTCGATTGTCAGTTTTAATAATCACTCCTTATCAGCATATGTAAAGCCTCCGTTAACTTCTGTAGATATTTCGATATTTGAGTTAGGTTTAGAAGCTACTAATTTTCTTTTAGAGAAGATGATTGATCCAAAATCGACAGTCAAACATCATTTTGTGCCAACAAATTTAATAGAGCGTGATTCATGTGGAAGTATTAAACAATTGTTGAATAAATACCAAAAAGAAAAAAGAGGGAAAAAATGAAGAGAATATGGTGGAAAGAAGCAGTTGCTTACCAAGTTTATCCTCGTAGTTTTCAAGATTCTAATGATGATGGGATTGGTGACTTACAAGGACTGCTTTCTAGATTAGATTACATACAAGACTTAGGGATTGATGTTATTTGGATTTGTCCGATGTATAAGTCACCAAATGATGATAATGGATATGATATTAGTGACTATCAATCTATCATGGAAGAATTCGGAACGATGGAAGATTTTGATGAGTTACTTCAAGAAGTGCATAGACGAGGTATGAAACTTATCATTGATTTAGTCATTAATCATACAAGTGACGAGCACTCCTGGTTTATTGAATCACGCACTTCAAAAAACAATGAAAAGCGTGATTGGTATATTTGGCGAGATGGTGTGAATGGAAAAGAACCGAATAATTGGGGAAGTATTTTCAATGGATCAGCTTGGGAGCTTGATAAGGAAACACAGCAGTACTATTTACATTTATTTTCTAAGAAACAGCCTGACTTAAACTGGGAAAATGAAGAAGTCCGAAATGCATTGTATAAAACTGTTAATTGGTGGCTAGATAAAGGTATAGATGGGTTTCGTGTTGATGCAATTAGTCACATAAAAAAAGATACCTCGTATAAAGACGTACCGAATGAACAAAATCTCTCCTATGTTCCTGCATGGGAAAAATATATGAACGTTCCAGGAATTATGTCCTTCTTAGAAGAATTAAAACAAGAAACATTCTCAAAGTACGACATTATGACAGTAGGTGAAGCAAATGGTGTTGGAATTGATGAAATCAGTGGATGGGTAGACGAAAAAAAAGGTAAATTCAATATGATTTTTCAGTTCGAGCATTTGAGCCTATGGGATGCAGAAAAGAAGAAGCTCGATATAATTGGCCTTAAAAAAGTTTTGACTCGTTGGCAAAAAGCTTTAGAAGGAAGTGGATGGAATGCCCTATTTATAGAAAACCATGATAAGGCGCGCAGCGTTTCCACTTGGGGTAATGATCAAGCCTATTGGAGAGAAAGTGCTACCTCATTAGCTACAATGTACTTTTTTATGCAAGGAACCCCCTTTATTTATCAAGGTCAAGAATTGGGTATGACGAATGTTCAATACCAATCGATTGAAGATTACAATGACATTGCAACGAAAAACTTATACAAATATCGACTAGATCAAGGAGATTCACACGAACAAGTAATGGAGCTTATTTGGTCAACGAGTCGCGATAATTCACGAACCCCAATGCAATGGTCTGCCGATGAAAATGCAGGTTTTACAAAAGGAAAACCTTGGTTAGGTGTAAATCCGAACTATAAAAAGATTAATGTAGAGGACCAAGAAACAGATCCGAATTCAATATTAAACTTTTATAAAAATATGATTCATTTGCGTAAAATAGAAAATATTTTTACCTATGGGGTATATGACTTGTTATTAGAGGACCACCCTTCGCTTTACGCTTATACTCGTACGCTTGGGCACAAAAAAGTAATCGTATTGTGTAATCTATCGGATCAATCAATTAAAGTAGAGGAAGTGCAAGACGTCATTTATAAGAAAACGAATTTGTTGCTTTCGAACTTAGAGGTTAATGAACATGAAGAGTTAGCAATACTTCAACTTGCACCGTATGAGGCAAGAGTATATAAAATATAAAAGACGTTTTGTCTTCGGACAAAACGTATTTTTAAGAGAATGTATATGCATCATTGTCCTACGAAACGAATGTTCATAGTACTTAAAGAATTAAATAATCCCGCGGATTTCCGTTTCAGGTGGACGCTTTCCGCGGGGGCGCCGCTTACGCGTTCGTTGTGATGGTTCATCTGTCTTCGAGGAACGAAGGCTAAGGCGCCACATCGTGTGGCAACGCCTTCGTGACCAACATCCTGTTGGCCTCCGTCTAGAGTCGCCACCTTTCACTACAATCCATTAAGTGAGTAGTACCTAACAAGAAGATTTAGCCCAGCTATCGCTAAGAGGAGAATTAATTTAAGAAACGTAGTGATCATGCCATCCTGTAATCGTAAGGCTTCATAGTACCTTTTAAAGGTTAGATTTTGATAGTTTTTCCATTTACAGTACATCGACTTGAATCAGTTGGTGCTTGATTTGAGTAGGGGTACTCCAGAAAAATAGATAGTATCCATTGATAAAGAAGGCTTAAGCGGACGAAATTGTATTTTCGTCCGCTATTGAATGAGTAGGAAAGTATTTTCTCTCTAATTATCCAAACCAAACGCATCATGACCTCACAAATTCCAAGAGGGCGACGGATAAACATCCACCACAAGATTATCGAAAAAAGTGGATTGAGAAGTGACGCAGTCACTTCTCAATCCACAAAAATTTAACCGATAATAGTGTAGCCAATGTTTCGTCCAAAGCACTCTAGAAATAATGAAGACAAGATGCACTTAAGGACGCTTGCGTTTTTCTTAAAAAAATGTATATGAATTGATGCCAGGAATATAGGTGATTTCCGCTGCAGGCGGACGATTCACAAGTCAGCAAGCATCAAGCCGTTCCCTTCCCCGCGCTCAGTCCAGGGGCCTGATTTGCTTCGCTAATCCCAAGCAGCGCCACCTTCCGCTTCAACCAGCTATGCAAATAATAAATTTCTTAATTTAGAGGTATTCAGTAATTGGGTTGCCCACCAGTATATCTGGTGGGCAACCCAAAAAAATAGAGCAAACCATAAACTTCTAGTTCACTCTACAAATGTTAATATCCAGGTTTCTTAAGAATCTTAAAGATATTGGTCTTATAGTCTTCCACACCAGGTTGATTAAATGGATTGATGTCAAGGAGATAAGCACTATACGCACAGGCCATCATATAGAAATATAAAAGGTGACCAATATGTTGTTCATCTAGTTTATCCATAGTAATAGTGATTTGAGGGACGCCTCCATTCAAATGAGCAGTTGCTGTTGCTTCATGACATGCCATGTTAAATTCATGAAGAGTTAACCCACTTAAATAATTAAGCTCGTCGCCGTTATTTTCTGCTTCGAAAACGGTTAAATCATCTGGGACACTTTTCACCATTAGAAAAGATTCAAATAACATTCTTTTTCCATCTTGGATATATTGCCCTAAGGAATGAAGATCGGTTGAATAAAGGACAGATGCTGGGAAAATTCCTTTCCCTTCTTTTCCTTCACTTTCTCCAAATAATTGCTTCCACCATTCTTGTACATAAGTCAACTTTTCATTAAAAGTTGCCATGATTTCAAGTGGGTATCCTGCATCATAAAGATGTTTGCGAATAACTGCATATTGAATAGCGCTATTTGATGTTGTATCATACTCCCCGAATTCTTGCTCCGCTATTTTTGCCCCATTAATTAGCTTTTCGATATCATAACCTGCTGCAGCTATGGGTAATAGACCGACTGCAGTGAAAACAGAGTACCGCCCTCCAATATTATCGGGAACGACAAAGCGACGATAGCCTTTTTCAGTAGCAAGTGATCGTAATGCTCCTTTTTTTTCATCCGTTGTAACGAGTATACGAGATGTAGCTTGTTCACCGTACCGTTTCTCCATATATTGTTGTAAAAAGCGGAACGCAATGGCAGGCTCTGTAGTTGTGCCTGATTTTGAAATAATATTTAATGTGACTTCTTTATTATCTAAATATGTAATCAGTTGCTTTAAATATTCCCCGCTTACTAAATGGCCAGCAAAAATAACTTCTAAGCCGGTTGGTTTTTTGAATGGAGTAGTTAGTGCCTCAATGACTGCTTTTGAACCTAAGTAGGAGCCGCCTATACCAATAACAACTAACACATCTGAAGTAGCTTGAATATGGTTTGCCGTTTCCTTAATATTTAGAAGAAATTCTTGATTCATATTGCTTGGCCAATCAGCCCATCCTAAATATTCAGCGCCTTCTGAAGATTTAGTATGAATCCCATGGTGAATTGCCTGTATTTTATGTTCCAATTCAGGTGTAAGAAGTTGTGTATAATCTCCTGAATAATTGACTGAAATATTCATACATTTCTCCTCTATTTAGAATTATTTTTTCTATCTTTCATTTTACCATCATTTAGAAAAAAAGTCGCTGAAATCCATGCTCATTAATTTTTCTAGGTAAGCTCCAGCATCTATCATTTTAGCACCGTACCAAAACATTTCCCCGTCTACTAGTAAAATTTTAGTATTCGGAAGAAAAGATTGAAATTCTGGGACATGTTTCTCCTGAAAAGGAAATGGTTCGGAAGCGAGCAAAAGGACATCAAGGTTTGCAGCGGCTAGGTCTTCTTTTGTTACGGCGGGATATCTTGAGTCATTTTTTTCAAAGGGATTATGGAAGCCTAGTCTATGTAGTATATCATTAATATAAGTTGTTCCTCCGACGACCATATAGGGTTTTCGCCAAATAACATAGGCAGCCTTTCCATTTTGCTTACGCGCAAGTGAATTGAAAGATTCTTTACATGAGGCAATGAGATTGTCTGCCGCAATTCTCTTATCCGTTAATTCCCCAAGTGTTTGTATAAGTCGGTAAGCATCCACTATTTTCTTGACCTCCATAACAAAAACAGGAGAAATCTTTTCAAGTGCTAGCACGATATCCTCTGTATTTTCTTCTTTTTCAGCTAAAACGAGATCTGGCTTCAAATTACGTATTTTTTCTATATCTACTTCCTTTGTTCCTCCCACAATTGGAACGTTCTCTACAATTATTTTAGGGAAAATACAATATTTTGTTCGTCCTACTATTTCCTTCTCAAGACCGAGTGCAAAGAGTGTTTCTGTAATTGCCGGACAAATTGAAATAATACGTTTTGGTGAAGCTGAAATATTCATTTGTCTCCCAAGATGATCGGTTATAAGATTAGTCATCGAATTCCTCCCTTTCTAATCTAATTCGTTAAATGGTGAAGGTTATCCTTTTCCTAAAATGTTCATATAGCAAACTCGAGACCAATTATACGGGACTTGCAATAAAATCTCAAAAGCGAGTAGCTAATTCTATCAAATACTAAATAAATAAAAATAATCGAGGCTAATCGTATTTCTTCATTGACAACTATATCGAGTGTTGATATAGTTTTTATATCGGCACTTGATATATCATCGAACGATAGGAGGGAAATGATGATACAGAACAATCCACCGCTAACAGAGGGTGTTTACTATATTTTGTTATCGCTTTATGAACCGCGCCACGGTTACGGCATCATGCAACTCACGGAGGAACTAAGCAATGGACGCGTACAACTTGGTGCGGGAACAATCTACGGTGCGTTAAAAACATTAGCTGACCGAAAATGGATTAATGCATTAGATGAAGATGGACGTAAAAAAGAATATATCATTACAGATCTAGGGAAAACAGTTGTGGAGTCGGAAATAAAAAGATTATATGAATTGTATGAAAATGGGTTACAAATAATGAAGGGAGCGAAGCCATAATGAAAAAAGTGAAATACCGTTTTTATGTTGATTATGAAAAAGAAGAACAGTGGATAAATGAGATGTCGAAGAATGGCTGGTATTTAGAAAGATTTATGGTCTTTCGGTATACATTTGCGAAAGGTGAACCTGGTGCTTATATTTATAGAAATGAGTTGCTCGCAGGGCTTACTTTAAAAGATAAAAATAATTATCTAGAATTTTTAAAGGAAAGCGGAATTGAGGTCGTAAATAAATTTGGGGGATGGGCATACTTTCGGAAGAAAGCGGCAGAAGGACCTTTCGAGATTTATACAGATACTACGTCCAAAATTTCTTACTATAATCGAATACTTAACCTTTTTACTCTGCTTTTTCTTTGTAATCTAATTATGGGTATATTCAACTTGGTTGTTTCGAAATCTGCACCTTATAAAGGTGTAGTAAATTTGTCAACAGGAATAGTTGGTGTAATAGTTGCTTGTCTCATTTTGATTCCAACTATGAAAGTATATCATCGTAAAAAGTCTTTGATAGATCAACAACAACTATTTGAAGAATAGATAAAGTGTTCTTCTAACTATTTAAAAAAGGTTGTCTCTAAGTAACGAAAATACTGAGGAGACAACCTTTTTTTGTATATAGTTAATTTAATACTTGCTCACTAGAGGTTTCTTTTTTTACCACTTTCACTGCAGATTTTCCACCAGTTGTTCGCTTAAGGAACAAGGATAGAATAAATGCAGCAACCGCAATACCGGTAGAAACTAAAAATGCATCGTTTATTCCTGAAATTGTTGCTTCCATCGTCACATGTTGCTGCATTTGTTGTAAAGCTTCTCCCGTAGGTGTAGCCGAAGAATTAGCCATAGCTTCCGATATCATTTCTTTCACATGTGTCGTCGTACGGTTAGACATAATTGTTACGAGTAAACTACCACCAATAGCACCAGATACTTGTTGAATTGTACTATTCATAGCAGTACCATGTGGTGTTAGACTAGCTGGTACTTGATTTAAACCGTTTGTCATAACTGGCATCATTACCATTGAAATACCGAACATACGAACCGAATAAAGCACGATTAAATGAGTATATCCTGTTGAATCCGTTAAATGGCTAAATAAGTATGTTGTGACAATAACAATTGCTAAACCTATATATGCCAAAACTTTGGGACCGAATTTATCGAAAATTTTACCTGTAATTGGCATCATTATCCCCATTATTAAAGCACCGGGTAACATCAATAAACCAGAATCCATTGCAGAAATTCCACGAATATTTTGAAGGTAAATTGGCATTAACAGCATGGCAGAAAACATGGCAATACTTAGTGTAACCGAAATGGCAGAAGATAGAGCAAACATTGGATACTTATAAACTCTGAAGTCTAGCATCGGCTCGCTTAGTTTGAATTGTCTAAGGATCAAGGTAACTAATGAGAGTACCCCTACTATAATAGTTAAGTAAACGCTTGGGGTAGACCAACCATGATTACCGGCAGTACTAAAGCCATATAAAATGCCACCGAAACCTAAAGCAGATAATACAACGGATAGTACATCGATTTTATCATAGCTTTTCTCTTTCTTATCTTTTAATTTCAAGAACCCTAAAATCCACACTAAAACCATAACTGGGACCATCATCAAGAATAACACTGTCCAATCATAGTGTTGAATGATCCAACCAGATAATGTTGGTCCAATAGCAGGAGCGAAAATCATTACAATCCCAAACATTCCCATAGCAGAACCACGTTTTTCAGCTGGAAATGTAGTAAATAATACAGTCATTAAAAGCGGCATAATCAATGCTGCTCCTGACCCTTGAATCATACGGGCAGCTAGTAAAACTGGGAAATTTGGAGCAAATCCACCGATTAATGTACCAACTATGAATAACCCCATGGCAGTCAAGAACAAACGTCTTGCTGTATTTTTTTTAATTAAGAATGCAGTAGTAGGTATGACAATTCCATTCACTAACATGTAACCAGTCGACAACCATTGTACCGTTGAAGGACTGACATCAAATTCTTTCATAATGGCAGGTAAAGCGACATTTAATAGAGTATTACTTAAAAGAGCTACGAATGCTCCGGTCATTAATATTGCTAACAAACCATACGACGGTTTTGTTTGTTTTTCAGACATATAGGTATTCTCCTTTTATTCTTTTGTACTAATAGTTCATTTATGAACCCTTAGTTTTACAAAATTTATAATACACCTTTGAAAATTAATTAGCAAGAAAAATATACAACAAGTACAATAATGTACTAACAGTATAATTTTATTATGCTATAATGATTAAGATTAGAATGATTAATCTCTAAAGGAGTACAAGCGATGAATAAGAAAAAAAGGAATGTCATAGATAAAGCGCATGAATTATTTATTGAACAAGGCTATCACGCTACGTCCATTCAAGATATTTTAAATCATAGCGGTATTTCAAAAGGGTCTTTTTATAATTATTTTCCTTCCAAAAGTGAACTGTTTAAAGCTGTGTTTAATCTTATCCTGGAAAATATGCAAATGGAGAGAGACAAGCTACTCATCGGAGAAAGCGTTAGTGACATCAATGTTTTCAAAGAGCAAATCAGTTTTATAATGAAACTAAATAAAAAAAACAAATTAAATCAATTGATTGATGATGTGCTTGTATCAAGCGATCCAGACCTAATAAAATTCATAAAACAGTTCAAACTTTTATTTTTACATTGGGTATATGAACGCTTTTTAGATATTTTTCCTCGGGATAAAGAAATATATTTGATGGATTGTGCAGTTATTTTCACTGGTGTTATGCAAAATATTCTCTATACGAGCCATGCTTTAAAAACAACTTTTAAGATGGATGAAATGGTTAATTATTCGATGGACCGAGTAATTACGATTTTGGAAGACGTAAGCACAAAAGATATTCACTTATTTGAATCCCAAAAGTTAAATACATTATTGCCTCAATCTGATTATAATGATTTTTTTAACAATGAATTTTCAATTGCCACTGTGAATTTAAAAAAGGTAATTGAAAAAATCTTTATTTTGGAAGAACAAAAAACGGCAACTTATATAAATTTGTTATATTTTATTCAAGAAGAGATTATGAATAATAAAGAACCAAGAAACTTTTTGATAGAGAGTGCCTTATCTACGCTAAAAAGCACGGAGGAATTAAAAGATTTAACAGAGTATTTACAGTATGAGCACGTTTTAGCAAATATGAATTATTATCCGATTTCATAACCACTTTTTCAAAAAAAGCTGTTTAACTAAGGAAAAATTCTAGTTGAACAGCTTTTTTCATACACTTTTGTAAAATTGCTAGCTAACTAAGTTCTCGTTAATGTTTCGACTTCGAGACAAATAATTAGTAATCGAATTTATTATTATGATAGAATATCTAATTGTTGCAACGTTCTTATATTAATCATATAAACTAAACAATTTGGAGGAAACAAATAATGAATATATTAGTAGTGAAAGCAAATAACCGTCCAGCTTCGGAAGCAATATCAAGCAAAATGTATGAAACATTTATGGAAGAAGTAAAAGGGGCGCAAGGTCTTAACGTAACAACTTTCGACGTGTTTGCAGAAGATATGCCATACTTCGGTCAAGACTTATTCAATGCATTTGGAAAAATGCAAAACGCAGAGGAATTATCAGATGTAGAGCAACGTATTTTAGCTGCTAAACAAAAAGCAATGGATGCTTTAACAGCTGCAGATGTAGTTGTTTTCGCGTTTCCTCTATGGAACTTAACAATTCCAGCAGCATTGCAAACATTTGTAGATTATACGTATCAAGCAGGTTATGCATTTAAATATAGTCCAGAAGGTCAATTAATTAGCTTAATGCCCGAGAAAAAAGCGATTATCTTAAATGCACGTGGTGGAATTTATTCTACTCCAGAAACAGCACCTATGGAAATGGCTGCAACTTATATGCGCAATGTTTTTGGAGGCGTATTCGGAATGTCAGTAGAAGAAGTAATTATTGAAGGTCACAATGCAATGCCAGATAAAGCGGAACAAATTATTGCTGAAGGTCTTGAAAAAGTAACTGCTATTGCAAAATCATTATCCGTTGAACCTGTTAAAGCATAATATAAAATAAGGAATCCCTCTTTGTCATAAAAATAGAGAGGGATTTTTAATGGATTTTCCTTCGTTTAAAACCTAGGGAAA
Source organism: Psychrobacillus syltrankelensis (assembly GCF_055454035.1). Classification (NCBI taxonomy): domain Bacteria; kingdom Bacillati; phylum Bacillota; class Bacilli; order Caryophanales; family Bacillaceae; genus Psychrobacillus; species Psychrobacillus syltrankelensis. The sequence goes on from NZ_CM144227.1 coordinate 2,941,420, forward strand.
ACATACGAAATTAAAAACCAAAGTACCCCAAAAAAGATAATTAAATAGGCAGCATATTTAATGAATGTCGCACCTACTAAGCCAGAATCTGTTTTTTCTTCCCGACGTACTTCTACGCGTTTTTCCTCATCCATTTTATATCACTCCCGACTGTTTAATCTTATAGTTTAGTTACCCTCAAACGGTAGGTTGTAAACTTTTTCCTTGTTTATAAAATTAAAAAGCACATATTCGACAAATTATGCCGATTATGTGCTTTTTATTGTAAGTAATCAATCTACTGATAAGTGTCAAAGTGGACATCATTCGATCAAATATGAGTTTAAACAAATGGATTATAAAAACGTCCCTCATTTATGAACATGAATATAATCATTAATATGAAAAATAGAAAAGTAATGAAGATAGCGATAAAATCTCTCAATTTAAATTCTTTATAGCTGTACCATGTTCGCTTTTTCAACTTTCCGAAGCCACGTAAATCCATTGTATTACTAACTATTTCAATGCGATCCAAACTTGAAAAAATAAGCGGTAAAATTATAGAGCTAGCGTTCTTTATCCTTTTCCCCAATTGTTCATTCCGAGACATATCCACACCACGCGCTTGTTTTGATCGTGCAATCGTTTTGAAATCGCGTTGAATATCCGGAATATACCTTAAGGCGATTGATACCGAATAGGCAAGGCGATAACTTACGCCTACACGATTTAATGATGCTGCAAATTCACTCGGGTGTGTCGTCACTAGGAAAAGTAAAGCAGGAGGGATGACCGCAAAATATTTCAGTGTAATATTTAGTTGATAAAATAGCTGCTCTAAAGTAATTGAATAACGTCCAATTGAACCGGTGATCGGGTGTGAAGTCCCGTAGATTACTGTTCCATGCTGAGGTGCAAACAAATAAATTGCAATATTGTTAAGCAATAAGAAAAATAAAATGAATCCTAGTACAAAACTAATTTCTTTCATTTTAATTTTAGATGCAAAAAATAGAACAAAGCTTGCAATCAATATGAATAATAAAAATCGAGTATCGTATGTAAACATCACAGCAGAAGACCAAAGAAGAAAACAAATTAGTTTTGTTGCTCCTGTTAGACGGTGAAGAATTGAATCTCGTTCAATATAGCTCAGTAGTTCGTTGTTCACTAGCGCGCACCTCCCGATCATATTGAATAAAATGCTCAACAAAATGTGAAGGTTCCGAGATGTTCAAGTGCTTCGCTAATCCATATAATGAAGATTCTTTTAAATTTGCTTCTTTAATAAGCTCGGGGTTTGATAAAATGTGAGCCGGGGAAGCATCCGCTATTATTTCCCCACTAGATAATACAATTGATCGATTTGTGTACTCCGTCATTAAATGCATATCATGAGTAATGAGAATAATAGCTATTCCATTCTTAGTAAGTTCCTCTAAAAACGTCATTAATTCTGTTGTATGCTTATAATCTTGACCTGCAGTTGGTTCATCTAGCAACATTATAGAGGGCTCCATGACTAAGATTGTCGCTATAGACAATCGTTTTTTCTGACCATAGCTAAGGGCTGTAATAGGCCAATTTCTAAATGGATATAACCCGCAAATCTTTAGTGTATTTTCTACTCGCGATTTAAGTTCAGTCTCTGAAACATTTTTTTGAGCTAGGCCAAATGCAACTTCTTCAGATACAATTTGTTTTGAAAACATATGATTTGGATTTTGTAGTACAAATCCAACTCGCTCTGCACGTTCTTTTATAGAGTCCTTTTTTGCGTCGATATTTCCAAAATAAATGACTCCATCATTTGGTTTTTCAAACCCACAAATAAGTGACGAAAGAGTCGATTTACCTGCACCATTTGCACCGACAAGGCTAATCATTTCACCTTTATGTAATTTAAATGAAACGTTTTTTATAGTATTTGCTTTATGTGGGTAGTGGAAACTGATATTCTCTAGGGATAATACGATTTCTTCCTCTTTTACTTTTGAGGTTAAAGAGTATCCCTTGTTATACCAATTTACTAATTTTTCATGGAACGACTTTTTTACTAACTCACCAACGTTGGTTAATGCCATCTCTTGCGTTAACTCACATCCTGCGTACTTTAATGCTTTAATGTAGAGTGGTTCTCGAATCCAATTTTCGGCCAATAGTGATCCTGCAAGAACTTCATTCGGCGTCACGTCTGCAATAATTCGCCCGTGATTCATTAAAATAATTCGATCCAATGGCTGTGATAAAACATCTTCAAATCGGTGTTCCACAATAATAATCGTTTTATTCGACTCTTTTTGAAGTTTGTCTATTAATGCCATTGTCTTTTTTCCAGAAGCGGGGTCAAGATTTGCAAGTGGTTCATCGAATAATAGAACCTCTATATTATTTACAAGAACACCAGCTAACGCTACTCTTTGCTTTTGCCCTCCTGATAATTCATGAATCCGCGCATTTAAATGTGTAGATATATGGACAAGATCAGCTGCTTTTTGAACTTGCTTTTTCATCTCACCTAGAGCAATATTATTATTTTCCAATGCGAATGCAATATCTTCAGCAACGGTTAACCCAATAAACTGCCCATCTGTATCTTGTAGAACAGTACCGACTGTTTGTGAAATAGAAAAGAGGTCGAGTTCACTTGTCTCTTTTCCACTAATTTTGAGGCTACCAGAAACTTCACCTTTGTATGCAAAAGGAACAAGCCCGTTCAAACAATGAACGAGCGTGCTCTTTCCAGAACCAGAAGGGCCGACAATGCAAATTTTTTCCCCTTCATAAATAGTTAAATTTATATTGTGGAGCGTTGGTTTTACTTGACTATTATATTGAAAGCTATAATCTTTAAACTCGATAACTGGCTTTTTCATGCAAATCTCCTTGTATACTTAATCCTCGTAGCTTAGACTTCCTTTTTTCGTTCTTGTTTTCGCATAAGCAGTTAACAAAATTGTTCCGAGTACTGCAGCAGTACCAATATTCCAAATACCTGCTACGATTCCTTGTGTGAAAACTTTATTTGCAGGTTCTGCATAAATTAAGATATCAAGTCCCGGTGCAACTAAGAACCAAGCAATCATTTGGACAATTACTTGAACGACGTTAAACTTTATAATTTTTTTAACACCAAATTCTCCATCTTCAACTGAGAAATGCTTATAAAATATACCGATACCAAGTCCAACAAATGCCGAAGTGATTACCCAACTCCACCAAATAGAACCGTATGAAGTCAAATCATTCAATGCATGACCGATTAACCCGACAAATAAACCTGCAATTGGGCCAAATAGAACAGCAATAAGTGCTAAAAACGCATAAGCAGTTTGAATTGTCGTATTTGGGATCCCCGTAGGAATCGCTACAAATTTTGCTAAAATAAGAAACACAGCTGCGCCAATACCGATGGCAACGATTGTCTTTGTTGAAAAGATAGACTTTTTCATTCATCATTCTCCCATACTTTTTATATTTATTTTACCAGTTATCACTAATTAGTTATATACAACTTGAGGTACTTTACGAACTTTTACTTCCCAGTTCATACCAGTGCCTATACCATAAGTTTCTGCAAAGGAACGCTGGTTAATGGCGATAGCAATATTGTCTAGAGAATTTACATATAAAAGAGGCTCTCCGACATCGGTAGCTGCAAACGAGCGTCCGAATGTCAATATGTTTTCATAAATCGCGCGACCATTCGTGGATATAGAGACTTGGAATGATTCTCCGTAATCCGCATCCAATTGTTTGAACTGTACTCGGCTAATATTTGTCCATAAATTTCCAAACGGACGATCAATAATATCGACAATACCAGTAAATCCTTCGTTTTCGAACTTAGAATCCTTTAACGGAAATTCGATAATGGATGACAACGGGAGAGATGGTCCAACTTCCTCGAATTGAATAGAACCAGAAGCAAGGCGGGCACCCGTATAAGCATAAATATCGCGACCGTGGAAGGTATGTGACTCACCAGAGTTTGGAAGTCTATTTATTGCTTCATCAATCTCGCGAACTTCTTTAATACCGATGAATTTATTCACATGAGTTAATGTTCCGTTGTCTGGTGTTACGATATATTGGTTCTTCACGGTCTTAACTACAACACTTTTTCGGTCAGAACCAACACCTGGATCTACAATTGATACAAATACTGTTTGCTCTGGCCAGTAATTAATCGTTTGTAATAATCGATAAGAAGCCTCCCAAATATTATATTGTGGAATTTGGTGTGTTAAATCGAAAATAGGCAAGCCGCGTTGAACGGAATTTGCAACCCCATGCATAGCACTCACTGCTCCGTCGCTAATACCAAAATCTGATTGTAAAACTAATAAACCTTCTGTCATGTAAAACACTCTCCTACTAAAATTATTTTTGGTTCTAGAGGAGAGCTGGAACAAAAAAATCCCGCCCTCCTCAATCATTAGATTGAAAAGGACGAGATATACTCTCGTGTTACCACCTTTATTCGCTACTTACTCACATAAGTAACCTCAGCAAGTACAGAATTCTATACAAATGAATTCTAAACTGTGGTATTGATAACGGGTACCAAATCCCGCTTACATCTCAGGTGCAATTTCTGCGCGTTCAATGTAGAGCTCAGAGGCCATTGTTCAAACGAAGATTTTTCTGCTTCTTTTCAGCTACCGAAGCTCTCTTTAAGAAATTCTACCATTTTACTTTTTCTCTTCATCGCTTTTATTTATAATAGTGAATTTACACTCAATTCTAAAAATAGTCAAGCGTTTTTTTGAATTATTGAAAAACACTACAGTAGAAAAGTGAAAAACCTGCTTAAATTATTTCTAACTAAGTTGTAGTAGTTAAGAAAATTGCATAAATAGCATTTAATTATTAAAAGACGAACAATAGATATTTTATTGATTGAAGCGACAGGCGGCGACTCCAGCGGGATGAGTGAGACAGATGAGACATCACAAACGACGCGAATGCGGCGGTGATGGCTCATCGCTCACCCCGCGGAAAGCGTCCGCCGATAGCGGAAACCTTGCTGATTTATTAAGAAAATATTATACATGTTTTTAAATTTCACTTTAATATTGTCCGTGTTTAATGCTCTAAATTTGAATTGTGAAATTGACTCAACTAGTTAGTTAAAGCATGTTTTTATTATATTCCCATTCCTCACGTAAAATACCCATTCGAATAGAATCATAATATTGACCATCATAAAAACGAACTTTTCGAATTCTTGCTTCCATCTTCATCCCTAGCTTTTCCCCAACTCGAATCATTCGTTTATTACCTGACCATGTTGTATAGCCAACGCGAACGAGCGGCATAGTAGTAAACAAATGTTCCATCCATAGTTTTAAAGTACGTGTTCCTAAACCCTTTCCCCAGCTTGGAGCTTCGTGAAAAACTATACCCATTTCAAGCCATTTGGAAGGTTCGTGTTCCCAATAATACGAAACTATTCCGCAAACTACACCAGCAACCTCGATTGCCCAAAAGTTATCTCTTGCAACGTATGAATCCGCCTTTTTAATAAATGCTTCATATGAAATCGCTTTATGTTCATAGTAAGGTGCATCCCACTTTTTCCATTCAGGGGCTTCGTCCTTAAAAGCTAATTCCCATAGTTTAGGTAAATCCTCGTTTTGAATTGGTCGAATTATTAACTCCTGATCCTGATAAAACATCAAATTCCTCTTTTCATCCTAAAGTATAAAAAAGTTTGATTATTGGATCGAAAAGAGACAGCGTTTGCCTTTGCCTTTTACTTTTCAATCACCATTAATAAGTTTTTCATTTATAACACTCCTCTCAAGTATATACATATGATTATATGTGAGTTTAAAAATAATAGGTATTTTAACTTACTTTAATCATTCCCTTCAAGTGAAAAGGAGATAAATACATACTTTAGTAAAATGGTTTTCAATATTTTAAAGCATAAAGATGATGGTGAACCTGGCTTGAAAATAAAGTGGAGATAATTGTTTTTGAGGTGGAGCGTCTCAAAATAGTATGAAAAAAAGAACATTGGTGAAACTAAGTTGTAAACAAATTGATGTTTTTGAATCTTTACGGAAATTTTATTATTTGGAATATGGGTTAACGTATTGATTATTAATAAGGTAAAGAGTATTATAAGTTTTTCTTGTATATGATCAGTAATATGGCCTGATTGTTTCTACCTAGTAACCTTAAATAACTAGACTACAGGAAAGTTTGATTAAAATTTTGTATGAAGACGAGGGCGGTGTAAACTTCCCTTTTTCTAAATCCCTTATTTTTCATTCTTTCTATTTCTATGGAAATTATGTAAAATGAGGGGTTTTTTTGATTCTTATTTAGGAGTTGCTTTTATGTACTTTTTGCTAAATCTTTTAGGCGTTTTTGTTGTCATGGGCATCGTATTTTTATGTTCACCGAATAAGAAAGCAGTGAAATGGAGACCAATTTTTTCTCTTATCATTGTTGAATTACTCATAACATGGTTTATGTTAGGCACAACAATTGGTAGTTGGGTAATCACTAAAATTGCATCATTCTTTACATGGTTAATTGCATGTGCAAATGAAGGAATAGGATTTGTTTTTCCAACTGTTATGGCAAATGAAACGGTAGACTTTTTCTTCAGTGCATTGCTTCCAATTATTTTTATCGTGACATTTTTCGATATTTTATCTTATTTTGGTGTTTTAACTTGGATTATTGATAAGGGAGGGTGGGTTATTTCAAAAGTTTCGCGCCTGCCCAAACTGGAAAGTTTTTTCTCCATTCAAATGATGTTCCTGGGCAATACGGAAGCTTTAGCAGTCATTCGTGATCAATTATCTGTATTAAAGGACAATCGATTACTTACTTTTGGAATTATGAGTATGAGTAGCATTAGTGGTTCGATACTTGGTGCATATTTATCAATGGTTCCAGCAGAATATGTATTTAGTGCGATTCCACTAAACTGTTTAAATGCTCTAATTTTAGTTAGTATTTTAAATCCGATCCACGTGCCAAAGGAAGAAGATATTATTTATACTCCCCCGAAATCGGAGAAAAAAGATTTCTTCTCTACGATTTCAAATAGTATGTTAGTCGGTATGAATATGGTTATTGTTATTTTAGCTATGGTTATTGGTTATGTAGCTCTTACTGCTGGACTCAACGGGATTTTGGGTGTAATTGTACATGGTCTTACGATTCAAAAAATCTTTTCTTTCATCTTTAGTCCGTTTGCGTTTTTACTTGGTTTGACAGGACATGATGCTTTGTATGTAGCACAGTTGATGGGAATTAAATTGGCAACGAACGAATTTGTAGCTATGATGGACTTGAAAAATAACTTAGACACTTTGCCTCCACATACTATTGCTGTTGCAACGACCTTCTTAACGTCATTTGCGAACTTTAGTACAGTTGGCATGATTTACGGAACGTATAATTCAGTTTTATCGGAAGGCAAGTCGGCGATTATTGGTAAAAACGTATGGAAGCTTCTCGTAAGTGGTATTGCTGTTTCGTTGTTAAGTGCAATGATAGTTGGTTTATTTGTATGGTAATAAACTTTAAAAAAGGTAACTCGAAAACATTCGAGTTACCTTTTTTGTTTGGAACATTAAAAGGAAATAAACAAGTGGTGACGAATTTGTATTTAGGGAAATAAAAGTTGGGGGAATAAATATGATCTTTAAAAATGATATTTTAATTAGACCAATGAATGAAGGTGATTATGCTTTAATGGCGAAATGGTTAAGTGATGAAAAGGTGTTAGAACATTACGGTCCGAGGCTAACTTTGGAACAAGTAATTACAAAATATGGTCCAAGAATTGAAGGCAATCATTCAGTTAAACCTTACATAGTTGAATATAAAAATACGCCAATAGGATATATGCAGTATTACCCAATAACAACAGCTCAATTAAAACTGTATGGCTATTCAGAAGAAAATGAAAAGGTATTTGGCATCGACCAGTTTATTGGTGATACAAGTTTTTGGGGTAAAGGCATTGGTACGACAATGATAGGGCTGCTCTTAGATTGTATCAACTTAAAGGAAGGCATCCAAGGAGTGTTGTTAGACGTGAAAAACACAAATGTGAGAGCTATCAGATGTTATAAAAAATGCGGATTTCAAATGGTGAGAAGCTTAGAAAATAATTATTCACTAATGGCATGGACGAGGGACTGATATGACCCTATAGATTATTTTGTGACCGTATAGAAAAAAATGTGACCGTATAGATTATTTTCTGACCGTATAAATCTTTTTGAGACCGTATAAAAATTTTTCTGATCGTAGAAGCTTTCTGACCCAAATGAAGGGTGGAAAATAGATGAATAAAGAAGAATTAAAATTCAATTTGATGAAACTGAAGGAATTCCTTTATTTTGATGATAATAACTACCTTCGTGAAAAATGTTCAGCTGAGAACTTGTTAAAAGAAGTGATTGAAAAGTTTGAAGCAAAGATTGATTCACGAACGAATGATAAATTCGATGATATGATCTTTCTATATGGGAACTTAGGTAACTTATATAGAATACAAGGGGATACATTTAGCTATCAAGAACCTTAAAATAGCCCTCGAATTAAATGATGAAAATAAACAAATTAGTAACTTAATTCGTCTAGGAGAGGCATTGAAGTACGATGGCCAACATGAACAAGCTCTAAAGAAATTTGATGAAGCAATTGAATTATGTACTCCTAGTAATGGTTCTAACCTATTAGATTTTGCATATCAACATAAAGGGAAATGCCTTTTAGAACTAGGTCAGGTTAGTTCAGCATTAGTTTACTTTCAAAAAGCGCTGAAAATAAGGTTAGTAAAAGGTGATCAACCATTGATTGATTCTACGCAAAAAGCAATTAATTATGTTAAGCATGCACTTGGAATAGATTTTATTTGAAGGAAGGTAAATGTGTATGTTTAGAAGGAAAACATAATCGTAATAAAAGAATTCGTTGCTACGTTTAATGAATTATTCAATGATATCAATTTATCAAATCAATTAATAAATGGTTCCCTATTAGTTGAAAGATGGATGTTAAATGAAGGCTGATAATGTCGAGATTTTTTCAATATGAAAATATGATAGTTACGAAGATTACGGGTGAAGTGGAAAAGAGTTTGTACAAAATACATTCTTTGTAGAAGCTAAAAACGAGGAAATAACATCTCCACTAAAAAGTATTAATTAAACCGAGGGAGAAACAAATGAAATCGACAATTATAAAAAATATATTAGGACTTATTGTATTTCCATTAACGGCGTGGAATTTAATAATGAATAAAAAAAATAAAGTTGCTCCCCCGGGTAAAATAATACAAACAAAGCATTCGGAAGTGCACGCTATTGTAACAGGTAAGGGGGAAGTTACAGTTATTTTAGAAGCTGGATTAGGTTCTATTTCGATTGACTGGTGTTACGTCCAACCTGAGATTTCAAAAATTGCAAAAGTGGTTTCATATGACAGAGGGAACTATGGATGGAGTCGAACAAAGAGAAAGTCACTTACTTCACTTGATAGTGTGGAAGAATTAAAAGAAGTATTGGAGAAGTTAAACATTAAACCTCCCTATATATTAGTAGGTCATTCATTTGGAGGACTTTCAATGAGATTGTTTGCAAGTATGTATCCTGAAGATGTAACGGGCTTAATACTAGAAGATGCAGTTCATGAAAACCAGTATCTTTCAAACAATCAAAGTAAACAATTTAAGTCACTGGTCACATTTGGCTATGTAACATCATTAATGGGGCTACCAAGAATATTAAAAAAACGAGTTGGTAGAAAATTTTTAATAAAAGATTATGATAGACATCTTAAGTATGTTGGATACACATTAGGAGCATTTAAGACAATTTACAGAGAATATACAGACAGCTCTAAATCTGCAAAACAATTGCTTAAATCAAAACCGCTACCTAATGACTTATCAGTTATTGTGATAAGTGCAGAAAATCCTTCGGAACAATGGAAAAAACAACAGGCACTTTTGTCAAAACTAACGACCAAAACCGTACATATTCAAACTGATTCGGGGCATTCAATCCATCTAGAAGATCCGAAAATAGTAATTGATTGTATTACTAGATTGATAAAAGAAAGTAGTGGAATTTAGCTTATGACATTTCTCCCAAATATAATAGAAGGAATTAAACAATTAGAAAAGGTTGATAGACCTTATATAGTTGGTATGGATGGATTAAGTGGTGCAGGTAAAACGACGATAACTGAAAAAGTAAAAAAAGAGTTGATGAGCGAAGGGTATACGATTGTAGTTATCCATATTGATGATCTAATTGAAGAAAGAGTGAAAAGATATAACACAGGTCATCCAGAGTGGTTTGAATATTACAGGTTGCAATGGGATGTGCAATATATAAAAGAAGGTCTATTTGAAGCAGTTCACCAAAAGGAAAATCATATTAATTTAAAGTTTTACGATATGGAAAAAGATCAATGCTTTTCAAAAATCATCGACCTCAAGCACAGCACCTTGATATTATTAGAAGGAATCTTTCTTCAAAGAAAAGAATGGAGAGACTTTTTTGATTATATGATTTACTTAGATTGCCCACGGGAGGCACGTTATCAAAGGGTTTTACAAAGAGATACTTATATAGGGGATATGAAAGAAAGATTGAATAAATATGAGCGAAGATACTGGCTAGCGGAGGATTATTATTTTAAAGAAGAAAATCCTCTAGAAAACTCGGATATTGTAATAAAGAGCTTATTGTAAAAAGCCATTTGCCCCAAATGAAAAAAATAAATAATCCAAACTAGACGATCGGAAATATAATAAATATAAGAGCATCTTGACCCGTACCTTTTCAACCCATTTTTTCGTTTATATAGATGAAAGACTAATTTGGAGGAGGGAAAAACATGCGGCCGCTTGTTGAAAAAACTCCCATTGAAATGAATGAAGAATTTGAGATGGCTATTAAGCCTTTTATGCATGATTTAAGAAAGTATTGTCTGTCCCTAACGAATACTAATTGGGACGGAGAAGATTTAATGCAGGATACGTTAATAAAAGCATATGAAAGTTGGATGAAAATGCCGAAGCAGATAGCAAAGGCATTCTTATATCGGATTGCTTCGAATACCTGGATAGATAAACATCGTAAACGAAAAATAGAGGAAGATATGAATCAAGATTTAACGAATTATAAACAAGAGGAAACACCTATGACGGAAGCGGCTTTTCAGATAATTAGTGTTGTGTTGAATGAGTTGTCCTGCAAACAACGAGCTGTAGTATTGTTTATGTGGGGATTTGGCTACACAGCAAAGGAGACGGCAGGTTTACTTTCTGTTAGCGAAGGTTCTGTCAAAGGAGCACTTAATAGAGCACGCAAAAATTTAAAACGAATAAATTTTGATAGTATTTCTCTAGAATTGGACGATGATAAATTAATTCCTTATATAACCGCTTTAAGCAATGAAAATCCAGAAGCTGTCCTACGACTTTATCAAAAGGAAATACAAGAGCCATTTATGCAGGCTGGAAATAATGTATCTTTATCTTCTTCAACTTCAATGGTTCAGTCTGTTGGGGCTGGCAGTACTCCTTATGTGCTTATCTCAATTCCAAAGAAAAATGGTGGAGTCCTTTTCGTACCATTTTATCAATTAGAGTTATCTGCATTGTTTTCGCAGATAGCATGGTTTAAGCAAAAGGAATTTTCAGCTGTAGCATAGAAAGGGGATATTAAATGTCTAATCTTATTCCGTATGTGGTGGAGCAATCAAGTCGTGGAGAACGTTCCTATGATATTTATTCGAGGCTATTAAAAGACCGAATTATTTTTCTTGGTTCAGAAATTAATGATGTGGTTGCGAACAATATTGTAGCACAGATGTTGTTTTTAGAAGCAGATAATCCAGAAAAGGATATCTCTTTATACATTAATAGTCCTGGAGGATCGGTAAGTGCAGGATTTGCTATATATGATACTATGCAGATCATAAAGCCTGATGTACGTACAATCTGTACAGGACTGGCGGCATCGTTTGGAGCAACGATACTTGTCGCTGGAACAAAAGGTAAACGCTTTGCTTTGCCAAACAGTGAAATAATGATACATCAGCCTCTCGGAGGGGCTCAAGGGCAAGCGAGTGATATTGAAATAAGTGCAAGACGTATCTTATTGATGAAAGAACGAATTAACCGAATTTTTTCAGAACGTACAGGTCAGTCTATCGATAAAATTGCACAAGACTCCGATCGTGATTATTTCATGACAGCAGAAGAAGCAAAGAACTATGGTATAATTGATCAAATTATTTAAAGAACAATCTCTCCATCTAACTTCGATGGAGGGTTTTTCCATGAAAAAGAGGATTTTATTCAAATAAAACAGAAGAAACATTAAATCTTAGAAGAAAGCAGTGAAACCATGAAAGCAAAACAAGCATTAGCAGTGAAGAATAACGTTGCGTGGTGTGAAATAATGAGTAGACTACATGGTTGTGAAAGTCGAGTAGAAAATAATCTTTGGGGATTAAATAAAAAGGCTCCAATATATTATCCTGATGTTATTACATTAAGCAATGTAGTTCTTACAAACGAACTTTTGAATTTTATAGGAGACACACAAGTAGAATATATTAAAGACAGCTATGCATCCCTTCAATTAGAGGATTTCGAAGTTCTAATTGAAGCTAATTGGATTTATCATGAATTGGATGGAAAATTAAGTTCAGCTAGTGTTTCCTATAGAAAGCTACATTCCAAAGAGGAACTTTTGAGTTGGAATATAGCTTCTGGTTTAGAAGGAATTTTACTACCAGACATTTTATCTCATCCGGATGTCTCCATATATGCAAATGAAGGAGAGATAGTAACTGATGGTTTTATAGTAAATTGCAGTGGTGATACGATTGGCGTTTCTAATGTGTTTTCTACAGACGATAATAGTGATTTAATTTGGACAGATATTATTGAAGTAATAAATCAAAACCATAATGGTAAGCATATAGTTGGCTATGAGTCTGATGAAACACTTATAGCAGCGGTAGAGGCAGGCTGGCAGTGTATCGGTGGTTTGAAAGTTTGGAAACTAAAAGGGATTTAGAAAATAATTGAAGTTAATTTTAGAGCAGCACTATTAAAAAACGCAGCGTGATTAAATGCTGTATCAGACTGTGGACAAACTCGATATAAACCGAGTTTGCCTACAGTCTTTTTTCTTATAAAAAATAAGAGATATTGAGTCCAGAAAAAGACACTCGCTTTCCGCAGACTTCGTACTAGTCTCAGCGATATGCACCAGCGCGGTTGGTGTGCTCCACTCTCATCATGAGAATTAATAAGTTAGATTGACAATAAAAATTTTTTAGAACTAAAAAAGGATTATTTACGAATCTTCTACATGACTGTTTGTAATCTACATTATATAAGTTTAGTTTTTATAGATAGAAGGTATTGTTCGATGGGGTAATAGATTAAACAAAATTTCATAAAAATAACAGTATCGTATACCACAAATTGGTATATGTTTTTTTGTTTTTCCATACATAACAAAAAGAATTTAGGGAATCCTAAAAAATTTGGACAAGTTTGGTTATAAAAAAGTAGTTCGATGGATAGAATGTTTTAGAGCAACTAGAAAGGGGTGCTGAAAATTAAAAAAATTATTGGAACTATTGTACTAGTAACTGTATTGCTCAGCGCCAGCACCATTTATGCGAGTGGTCTTCCACAAAACTCCCTTTCTAAATGGTATGGACAATCATTTCAGAAGGAGAGTGGAAATCAAAGTAAACTTGTTCCATCTGATATCGAGAAAACTTTTGAAGAGGTAAATAATTTCCTATTAGAGTCATTGGAAAGTTTTGAATCTACAATTGTAGCTATTTTTGATAATCAGATAAAAGAAGCAAGGGCTGGTATTAAGAGTTATAAACAGGACACTAAAAGTCAGTTAGACCAATCAGTTAAAGAACTAAAAAAAGTGAATCTTGATGATTATGTTGACAAAGAAAAAATTGAAGATGAAATCGATCAAGACATCGAAGAAGTATTAAAAGAAGTATTTGGTAATTAAGGACTCATCCATTCAAAATTATAAAATCAAAGGGAGATATTAAAATGATTAAAACAATTAAAGGTAAAGTAGTAGCAGGAACAGTAGCAGTAACATTATTTGCAGGTTCAGGAGTTGCATTTGGTTATACAGACGCGGGTACAAAATTAAAGACATGGTATGATAACCAATTCGGACTTAAAGTATCTGAAATTAATACTGCACAAAAAGTAAACGATCTAAAAGGAACTCTAACTACTTCATATGGTGATAGAATAGCAGTAGCAACATCTCGCATTGCTACAACTAGAGATGTTGAAATGGCAGCAAAGAAAGATTCTATAGAAACTCAAGCTAATAAACATATTAAAGATGTTGGCGATAAGAAAGAGGAAATTTCAGGTTATATGGCTAGCGAATTTGTTAAACTTTTCAATGAGGCAAATGCATCGATTAACCAAGCTGGGAGTGAAGCATTAGAATATGCTGATGTTAATTTACCAAAAGACACTAAAACATTAGGCGATAATGCAATTTCAGTTTTAAATACAGAACTAAAAATGACAACCGAACAAGCTGTGACTGATCTAACCGCTGCAATTGCTGCTGCGAAAGGTTCACTTCAAACGCAGTTGAATTCTGAAAGTGCTGCAACTAAAGCTGAAATTATTGCGGCAATTGATGCTAAAGCTGTTCAAGTAAGAAAATATATTGTTGATTTAAGAAATTCATTAGTTGATGCACAACAGAAACTAATTGTTGATGAAGCAAAAAGACTAGAGCAAGTTGCTAAAGATGATATGCAAGGTCTAGTAGATGGCATCTAATAATCTCTATTAATACTCAATAAGGGCCTCATACTCGAGGTCCTTATTCTTCTAATTGGAGGAATATACATGTTAAGTAGATTAGAAAAATATAAAAGAAAACCGTTTAAAAAAGCAACGATTATAATCGGGGCTCTTTGTTTGTGTATTGGTCTTGGCGGAGGAGTGAAAACTGCCTTAGCAGATATAGACGTACAACAATTGATGGCTAATTGGTTTTCAAAAAAACAAGAAGCATCTTTAAGAGAAATAGATGAGGCAATAGGTACTGAAAGAGAAATACTTATGACCCAATTGAAAGATCAACTCCAAACCGAAATGCAAGTCGCACAAGAACAGCTGGCTACTTTTACAGCTGAGCAGAAGAAAAACCGGATTGATGCATTACAACAATACGCAAGCAACTTAAAAGCTGGGATGAAAATAGATAACAGTGAACAACAAGCTGCGATTTTAGCAAACTTGGATGCTATTATTAATCAAGCGAAAGCACAAATGGATGGTCAAGCTGAGGAATTGAAACTAATTCCGATACCTATTCCAGAGCTGCCAACAACTCAAGAACCAGTTTTACCAAATCCGGAAGTCACTCCTGCATCTGGAAGTGAAGAAAGCGTAGACCATGCTCCAAAGACCGAAGTAATTCCTGGGCAAGAGAAATCGACAGATCCTAAATCAGAACTAGCAGTTGCGAGCCCTCCAGAACCAGTTGAAGTAGACATTTACACTGTTTCTAATTGGTTTAAAATGCCTAACTTAACAAACGTAACGGTAGAGGAACTATCTATAACTGGTGATGTATTTTCTGTAGACAGCACTTTTTCTGATATATTGATGAATCAAAGAGCGAGGGAAATATTAAACAGTATTTTAGTAGGTATAGAAAATCATCCTCAATTCCCTCAAATCCAATATAAAACAATTGAAGAAATGACTCGAGTAGCACCAGGACAATTCAATGAAAAAGTAATGTATTTACTGAATAAATCACTCAGTACAATAAAAAAATAATTGGAATATGGAGCATCGACTTCCTCAGCAATCATTGATTGTGCAGGAACTTGGTGCTTTTATTTGTTTGAAATACTTTTTAGAGTAACAAAATTTACGTTTTAAAGAAATAATTGTTGCATTTAAGAGTAAAATAAATTACTGTTTAAAGTAAGGAGGGGAAAGGATATGGATGAAATTAGACTGAACGTAGCTTTACTTAGAAGAAAGGTACCGAATTTAACAACTGCAGCTAAATCGATTGGGATTCGCCCTGCGACAGTATCAAATTTATGCACGGGAAAAATTGATTTAGGAAAAGCAGAAGTAAAGACCCTAGTTGGTCTTGCAACGCTCGCAAACTGTACAGTGGATGAATTAATCATACGAGGGGAGAAGTTAAACATGATTGAAACGCAAATTAAAACTTTGGATTTCTTTGCACCGCTAGTAAAAGGAGGTACAACTGGATTAGTTGCACGTCCAGGTATGGGGCAACTTGTTATTCTTGCTGAACTTATGCATCGATTTAAAGAAACAGATTACACGACTGTCTTTTTATTACCAACAACTGAATATAGCGAGTTAGATGGCACGATAGAATTAGCGGACTATGTGACTAAGTCGGTTAACGAAACGTTTGCAAAATTTTCGGAGCTATCTGGGGATATTATTTTTATCACGGATAAGAGTTATATCGTGTCTGGTGAGCTGTTAGATCTTCAAGAAAAATTAGTTTCTGAAAGAATGGATAATATCACGACTATACTATTAGATCTTTCAGGAGAAGTAGTGGATGAAGATATGCCTTATGGTCCTCTAGAAACGATTTGGCAGTTAGATGCCGACCTATCTACGCGTCATTTATACCCAGCTATTCATCCAATTTACTCTACATCATCCATTATTGAAGGTGTGGATTTGGATCAACGTCATTTCAATTTAAGGCAGCGTGCGCAGAAATTGCTTCGCCGCTATAGAGAATTGCGGTCTATAGTAGTTGTTCATGGTATGAATAAAATTCCAAATGCTGAGTTAGAAACATATGAACGAGGAGAACGTTTAGAAGCTTATTTTACGCAACCATTTTTTGTTGCAGAAGCATTTACAGGATTAAAAGGAAAAGCGGTGCCTATGTCTCAAACGTTAATGGATATTGAGTCTATTTTAGAAGGCAAAACAGATGATCTATCTGTAAAAGACTTAAAGTTCACAGGAAGTTTAGCATAATATGCAAAAAAGCGAGTAGAAAATATTTCTATTCGCTTTTAATTTTATATTTTAGTTGCTCTGTTTTTTTATTATCGCCCATTTGCTCCAGTCTCACCTAAAGTAAACTCATTACACTGAGAAATGGTTGTTTTTAAGATAAAAATGATAGCTTTCATCAAGAACTTGGTTGCTGTCAGCATATAATATGTTGCTTTCACCTTGCTATTGGTTGCCCTATGACAGTTTTTAACTTTTAGTTTTCAATAAAATAATCGATAAAGATGTGAAGAGCAATCGAAATGGTATTTTCGGTTGCTTTTATTTGTGTTTTTTTCATTTTATTAAAAAATTTAAAAGGTATGACCAGCATTAATTTGGTTAACCTAATCAACAAAAAGGAGATAACTTCATTGGAAAATAACCAAGATAAATTCACAATTGTTGGTACAAATATAGATGAAGTAAAAAGACAAAATGCGAACTCTGGTATGACTTATAACGAACTAAATGAATGGTTTGCTAAGCAAACGAAAAATAATAGTAAAAGTTTAAAAAACATTCATTCAGTTAATCAGGGAAGTGACAAATAACGGAAGGTGAGAAGAGATAATGTATATAAAATCATTTCTTATAAAATTAATAATGACTACAGCAGTGCTAGCGATTATTTTAGGATTGTTTTATGCAGTTAACTCTAGAGATGTATTAATCATAAGCGTAGTTTTAACCGTTATTGGTTATATTGGCGATGTATTTATCTTGCCTAGAGTTGGTAATACTTTAGCGGCGATGGGTGATTTCTTACTTGCGACAGTGGTAATCTGGGTGACGGGTAATAATTTAGAAATACCAATTGCTATAGGAACAGCTTCTTTTATTTCTGCTCTAGTTCTTATGATAGGGGAATTGTTTCTTCATCGATTTATGGAAGGACATATTTTTGAACCTCAAGTTACTAATCCTAAGCACAAACGAGGCTATTATCAACAAACTAATTTACAAACTGAGTTTGCGGAAGAAGTAGATTTAGACAAGATTTCAAAAGAAGGAAACTCATCAGAGTAATTAAGCAGTATAATTCTTTCTTTCAAGACCAATCTAATACGGTCGAGGAGGTGAGCAATTATGGGGAACAATAATAAACGTAATAATGATAAACGTAATAACTATAATCAAGCTGAGATCGGTGAGGACTTTAACGTTGAGAATGCAAATAATCAAAAGCGCAATGACCAAAATAAAAACAATAACCAAAATAATCGAAATGCCAATCGTAATAACCAAAACAATAACCAAAATAATTTAAAATAGCATGTGACAAGCGCAGTTCTTTCTCTGATTTTATTAGGAAGAACTGCGTTTTTGTTTAGATATTTAATCATGGAGGTATAACTAATAAACCTAAGTAAATGGAGGTAGTCAATGTGGAAAAGTTAGAAATACAACCCCTTGATATTACCAAGGGTTATATAACGTATTTGTTTCCTTTTTCTTTTCGTGTTAGAGAGTACTCGAAACTTATAATGCAACTCGAAGAAAATAGTTTTAACTTTTTTAACCTAGAAAAAAGCGAACTCCAAGATTTATATTATGGAGAAGGTATTAAAATAAATCATAAAGAGTTGGATCAGTTCTTTTTGGCATTTATTGAAGATAAACTTTTTCCTGTCTCAACTAAAGAGCGGGGTTTTTTACGTTTCTCTAAGGAAATGAAAGAACACTTTCAATATGAGGTAAATGATAACCAAATAAATTTTTTGATAAATAGCGTCGATATTACATTATGTCCTTTTGGAGTAGGAATTGTAACCATTCGCACAGAGATGGATGAAACAAAACAAACTTTAACAAACGTATTAGATTTTATAAGTCATTTTCGGGTGTTACAACCTAAATTGGATGAGGAAAAAGGCGGAAGAACTATTCAAGGGGAGAGATTTTTTCATACGACCAGTGAACTTGTTTTAGACTATTTGTGTAAACCATTAAAGCCTTTTATTATACAGAACAAAAAAATGGAAGGTTACTACGGAAGTCTTCCATTTTTCGAAGATGAGCGTATGTTAACATCTTCTTTTTTAATAGCCGCTGGGAACCAAATAATTACGAAAGATCAGTTATTTAGGATAGGCCAATTAGATGGAAAGGATTCTGATGGTCAAGAATTTATGTCAAGTACAAATAGGGCATATATTGAACGATACCTAGAAAATCGAATTCATGATAGGTGGGCGCCGTGTACATATACCATTACTTCTCAGCATACACAAACGACTGTATCAATAAAAAACAGGGAACTATTGAATAGGGAAATATCGCAATTTATGAGTACGCACTATTATAATTTATTACTCCATTATTATTACAAAATTATGTTTTTTAAGTTATCTTTTGAACATAGTGATGTAGATTGGGCAAAGGATAAAATATTTGTAGAAGAACTTATAGAACTAATTTCCAAGTTTGATTCAGGATACTATTTTAATGAAGTATCATCTCGGACAGAAGGAAAAGAGTTTACACATATATTACGTGAGACATTTAATATCAATTATCTATTTGAAGAAGTAAAAAGAACCGTGGATGATTTATTTCGTGCACAAGAAAAGCAAACCTACAAAAGACAAAATATGTTGTTATTTATGTTAACTGTTTATACTGTGATATCGGGAATTTATGGTATGAATTTAGCGATAGATGACTGGAAAGGTAAAACCGATTGGTCTAAAGTATCGCATTATTCCTTTTTCGAGTGGATTTCCCTTATTACAGCATTAACAGGCATTGCATTGTCTGGTATATTACTTGCATCAACAGGTGGAAAACTAGTTTGGGAGAAGTACAGAAAGTGGAATAGACGTAGATTGCAATAATATTTTTACAGATAAGGGATTTTAAATAAAGTGCCAAAAAAAACTAAAAAAACGATATTCAATACTTGTTTTAAATTAACTTTTATTTGTTAGGTGGGGAAGGCTTTCCTTTAAGGGGTATGTCTTATTTGTATGTGGAAACTTTTTTCTATTTCACATTCTCTAGTTTATCCATTATATTATTAAAAGAGAATATAAATAAGATATATCAAAATGGGGTAAAAAAGTGAGTAGAGGAAATACATCAAAATCTATTGTGTTGCCATTAATCATATCTATTGTTGCTATATCTTTTGCGGCGATATTTGTAAAATGGTCCAACGCGCCAGCAACTATTTTAAGTATGTATCGTATGATATTGGCATGTTTGCTATTAGTGCCAATCGTCTGGTTTAAAAGAAAAGAGTTTCATAAACTAACTAGAAGAGAATGGTTTTTATTGTTCTTATCTGGTTTATTTTTAGCTCTGCATTTTGCTCTTTGGTTTGGTTCGTTAAAATTAACGACTGTAGCAAGTTCAACAATTATTCTAGCACTGCAGCCGATCATCTCGTTAATAGGAGGGGCTATCTTATTTAAAGAGCGAACTACTAAAGCAGCCTTAATGACAATGGGAATAGCTGTCTTCGGAGCGGTCATGGTTGGATGGGGTGATTTTGGGTTAAGTAAAAGCGCTATAATTGGTGATATTCTTTCCTTTCTAAGTGTGATTGTCGTTGTAGGATATTTACTAATTGGACAAACTGTAGTTAAGAAGGTATCCCACTGGATTTATAGTTTTTGTGTATTTGGATTTGCAGCGATAGCATTAATTGTCTATAATGTGGCAACGCAAGTTAACTTAGGTGGATACGATTCAAAAGAATGGGGTATCTTTGTTTTGCTTGCAGTTGTACCAACAATTTCACATCTCATTAATAATTGGTTAATGAATTATGTGAACGCAACGACTATTTCCATGAGTATTCTAGGGGAACCAGTAGGTGCTACCATTTTAGCTGCTATCTTTCTAGGAGAAAGACTTGTTGGTTGGCAAATTGTAGGTGGCATTCTTGTTTTGCTAGGGGTTTTCTTTTTTTTAATGCAGCAAATAAGCCGCTCCAAGAAAATAGATTAATAGAGCAACAAAACCATTGATAGAAACGGGTGATAGTAAAGAACTTGATTGCTTAAGTTCAACTTAAGGTTGGAAAATTTACAGGACAATAAAGAAAAATGGAGAACAAAGAACCAAAGTTATTTAAATCTATTCTTTGGGAGAATATATCGGTTAAATATATTTTGGCTTATAAAAAGTTCCTGTTAGAAGAAGGCCAAAGAGAATTTTCATTTCATCAATTCTTAGGCTTCTGTCAATCTTTTCGGTGATTATACTATAAATCCTTTATCAAGTATTTATAAGGAAGAGTGTCAGTACGTTCTACTTTTCCTCGTTGTTTCAACAGTTGAGCGTGGCCCCAGAGTTCAGTTAAAACTGAATTTTGGGGCCACGCCTTGTCTTATCGAATTTATTACTTTAAAAATCCTCCGTCAGTTAATAACTGTTTAATTTCTTTTTTAGTCATTAACCTTTGCTTTGTATCTAATAGTACTGTCGGAACAGTAGTTTTTCCTTCGCTAGAATTAGTTGGAGAAATGAGGATTAAATCATTGTTAAAGACGGTTGCTAGAGGCTCTTCGTTTTGAGCTATTAACACCTCGTGAATTTTCTCGCCATTTCTTGCTCCGATTTCAATAATGTCCACATCTTTTTTTTGGAAAAAGTCAATGAGGACTTCAGCCAAATCTAGAATTTTACATGCGTTCATATGCATGACAAAAATCTCTCCTCCAGTTCCTAATTCAGCGGCTTGAAGAAGAGTATTTATCGCATGTTGAGGAGTAACGAAGTAACGGGTCATTCTTTTATCTGTGATAATAATTTGGTTTTGCTCTTCTAACTGCTTCATAAACAAAGGTAGGACACTTCCGCTACTTCCCAATACGTTTCCGCCTCGAATACACAAAAGCTTAGTTGTGGCGTTTTTTTTGTTTGCATGCAGGATTAGTTTCTCACCAAGCGCTTTTGTCATCCCGTATGTGTTCGCTGGATCAGCGGCTTTATCAGTAGATACATAGATTACTTTTTTTACATTGTTTTCTATTGAAGCTTCGATGACATTATATGTCCCTAATACATTTGTCTTGAAAGCTTCGATAGGATTTTCTTCACATACCGGCACATGTTTTAATGCTGCCAAATGAAATACATAGTCTACTCCAGAGCAAGCTGTACTGATAGCCTCTCTGTCTCGTATATCGCCGATACAGAACTGTATCCTTGTATCTGGAAAGATTCTTCGCATGACGACTTGTCTATTTTCGTTTCTGGAAAATATGGTAATTTTCTTTGGGTGCATAGATAGCAGTTGTTTGATTAACTCATTCCCCCATGAGCCTGTCCCCCCGGTTACTAGTATCGTAGAATTTGTAAACACTTTTTTCCCTCCCAGATTATTTCTTAATAAGATTTAATAAAGAAAATTTTCTTTTTTTGTACCTAATTCCACTTAACACTTCTTCCCATAAAGAGTGATTGCCTTCCCAAATATCTAAATTAGGAAATTCAACTGAACATACTTTTTCTAATGGCCAGTTTTTTTCTACTAATCCTTGGACAGATGTGTGATTAATTAATAGGATACTGAAATCATGCTCAACGAGGTTTGACAATACGTCTTGTAACACTGCAGCATCTTCAAGCGTACCTTCCGTCCGAACAAACAATATTCTATTAGCTTTTTTCGACTCTTTAAGAAATCTTTTAATTCTTCGATTGTATTTTTCCATTACTTCCGTATAGGATCCTAAGTGTTCAAGGGTATTCTTATCGACACTAAAATCGTGATTGGAGACAATGTTATTTGCATCGTCTGATACACAAATACATTTATCCGCATAACCAATGATTCTTAAATTTTTATAATCTAAGAAACCTTCAAAGCGATTTTTTAAAAGTTGATTGACATTCGACAAGAATGGACTTGCCACCCAATCAAATACGCCCGAATAAGGTCTCAAATTATGTTTTTTAAGTTGAATAGATGTTAAACAAAGATTTCCTAAACTGAATATTGCATCATATTCTCCTTTAAGTGCAGTTAACTCCATTTCTTCACCCCCTTTATAATCTCTTTTACAGGTGTAGAATGTAGATTCCTCCATGATCATAGCTACATACCTGTTTTATAGTTAATGCACTTTCTAGAAGAATATAAGGGCTCTATCCTAATTTATGAAAATAATAATTCGGTATTATATTTAATAATCTTCATCCTACTTCTTCATCTATCTAATTAAGGATCTATAATTACACTACTAATAAAAACTTAAAGAAACGCCTAGTCAAATTTCTAACCTTTAAATAAACATATAGTATGCGATTAAAACGGGGAGATGTAACTATTGAAAATATTGTTAGCCACATATTGGTCTATTCCACATTTAGGTGGGGTATGGAGTTATATGAGTCAGTTAAAGAACAAGTTAGAGATGCTTGGACATGAAGTGGATGTGCTTGGTTATGATGAGGACAACCTGAATGTGCATATGGTCAATGAGAACAAGAAAATTGAGCGAGAAAAATTGCTGCCTTTACTGCAGGCAAAATTAAATAGGGAGAATTATCCTGAAATTTATGAGAACAAACTTATCGAGTATACGGAGTTTCAACGATATGTTTTTGAATTAGGAGTAGCATACTTTGGGTTAGATAAATATGACATCATCCATACACAAGATGTTATTTCAACCTCTAGTATTAATCGGGTACGTCCGAAGAATGTACCATTAGTAGCTACTTTACATGGGTCCATTGCACAAGAGATACAACACCAATTAAATACTATCCATAAAACGGAAACTTCTTATATGGCAAAAGCTTATTTTGCAGAACTTGAAAGAAATGGAGCAATGACAGCGGAGGTTACAATAGTAGCCAATAACTGGTTGAAAGAAATTTTAATACAAGACTTTAATGTACCTAATGATCAAATAAAAATACTTCATTATGGATTTGATACAGAAAGTTTTCTAAAAAATATGATGATAAAATCACTTATCATACCTCCTAAAAATAAAAAAGTCATTATATATTCGGGTAGACTCACCGAGTTAAAAGGGGTGCGTTATCTCTTAGAAGCGCTTAGTAAGCTAAAAATAATACGACAAGACTGGGTCTGTTGGATTGTTGGATCCGGAGAAGAAGAAGA
This sequence comes from Psychrobacillus syltrankelensis, assembly GCF_055454035.1. NCBI lineage: Bacteria > Bacillati > Bacillota > Bacilli > Caryophanales > Bacillaceae > Psychrobacillus > Psychrobacillus syltrankelensis. Next base: position 2,965,584 of record NZ_CM144227.1, read on the forward strand.
AAAACTACGCATTATTAGTAAAGATTTAGGATTAGATGATTACATTCATTTCTTGGGTAAACGTGATGATGTACCTTCGCTATTAGAAAAAGCAGATATATTTGTATTGCCAACGTTGCTAGAAAACCAACCGATATCCCTTATTGAAGCACAAATTGCAGGTAAGGCATGTATAGTTAGTGATGTAGGTGGCCTTCCTGAAATGGTAGAGCATAAAGTAACAGGCATGCTAACGCCTCCTGCAAATGCCAATTTGTTGTATAGAAATTTGGCTTTGTTATTGAATAATGAATTTTTTCGTAAAAAAATAGGATCCAATGCAAAGAAATGGGGAATGACACATTGGTCTATTGATCAAGGGATAAAAAATTTAATGGAAGTCTATAAAGAAGCCATCGTAATTAGGAAGAATGGTGAAAAAAATGGCTCGCTTGATTGATTATTCTAAGTCTCTATTTATCGCTTTGATTACTAAAGGGAAGATCCTATGGAATAAGGCATGGTTCTCCAAGGACTCAAAAGCTATTCAGGAAGAAGTAGAATTGCATACTTTTGCAAGTAGATATGATTCTATCTTTCCGGTAGAACAAACAAACGAGGATATTTTTGTACCAAAGGGAACATGGGATCAAATCAAGCTTTCTGTACCTGATAAATTTGTCATTCCAAACCCCCATACAGCCATTCTTTTGGAAGCTATGAAAGCTGATTTCTATAACCGGTTATTCAAATATCCCAGTTCTAATCCAAGTATGTTGGTAGATAGTAATGTCTGGAGTAAGTTGGTTAATAATCTTCCAGAAAATTATTTATTACCTATACCGCTCTTCGATAAAATAGTGGAACCTATAAAAAATGATAACAAGGAAACCGACTATTCGGAGTCTTTCGGACCGAAAGATATCTCCTTCGATCATGCTATTTGGGAAAGGATTGTTAAAAACCTTCCTGATCATTACACTATACCGAATCCTACTTTGCAATTTGTAAATAAACCACAGGTGAATAGTACGATGCAATTACTATCTAAACATTAATTGATGTAAATTCACTTAAAGTTAGTTTCTATTTGATCGATGAATGTTCTATTTCGTTCATCGATTTTTTTATTGAATAATGTTTCAACGGCACATGTCCCATAAGCCTCCTTTTATCTTGCATATATTATGGAAAAGTGAGAAGGGGATTTATTATGAATGTAATTGTTTCAGGTGGAGCTGGATTTATTGGTTCTCACCTTGTTGATGAACTTATCTCCAAAGGAATAGAGGTTCATATTCTAGATAATCTAGTAACGGGACAGATAGAATATGTCAATCCTAACGCTCATATGTATGTTGTAGATATATGTAGCGAAGAGGCGAGAAAAATTATTATGGACGTTCGCCCAGATGTGGTTTTCCATTTGGCTGCACAAGCAGATGTTGGGAAATCAGTCCAATATCCTAAACAGGATGCAGATATAAATATTATTGGCACGATCAATATTCTTGAAGCTTGTCATAAAGCGAAAGTAAAGAAATTCATTTTTGCTAGCACATCGGCAGTATACGGTAATTTAAACAAAGAGATTCTTTCAGAAGAAGAGGTAACCATTCCGACTTCCTATTATGGTTTGTCCAAATTGACAGCAGAGTCCTACATAAGGCTTTTTTATGAGCTTTATCGACAACCTTATACTATTTTAAGGTATGCAAATGTATATGGACCAAGGCAAATGCCAAAAGGAGAGGGAGGTGTAGTATCTGTCTTTTTTGATCGAATTAAAAAGGGTGGAAATATTAATGTTCATGGAGATGGAAAACAAACGAGAGATTTCATCTACGTGAAGGATATTATTTCAGCTAATATTGCTGCACTTACTTATGGCAATCAAGAAACTATACAAATTAGCACTTCGAAAAAAACATCTATCAATGAAATATTATCCCTCGTAACGGACATTCATGGGGTTAAAGTAGGGAGAGATTTCACTGCTTCCAGAGAAGGAGATATTAAACACAGCTGTCTTTGCAATAAAAAAGCACAATATTATTTAAAATGGAGTCCCATTTACAACATTGAAGATGGATTAAAGGAAACTTATGCTTTCCATGTAAATTCAGAGAGTAATATACACGAGGATGATAAGTCCAAACCTAGAAATCGAGTGGATAAATAAATGAAAAGAAAACCGCGAATAATGATATCCGGCGCCAATGGTTTCACAGGTTTACATGCTTGCCAATATTTCAAAAAGGCAGGATATGATGTTATTGCTGTATCGAGAGTATCACCTTCAAACATTTTAGACGAAAGAATTCATTTAGAACAATGTGATTTAACCGACAAACATCAAGTCAGTAATTTGATAAGGAAGGTTATACCGGACCAAATACTACATCTTGCTGGGCAAAATAATGTGCACGATTCTTGGAATGAACCAATTACATCAATCGAAGCAAATGTAATGTCCACTGCTTATATAATCGACTCAATAAGACACGAAAATTTACCTTGTAAAATAATAATTGTCGGTTCTGCTCTTCAATTAGATTTAAGCAAGTCTTCTTCATTCCAAGATCCATATAGTTTAAGTAAAACAATTCAAGTTTTAGTGGCGCAATCATGGGAATCTCTTTATGGAATGGATATAATTATTGCAAAACCTTCCAATTTAATAGGACCTGGAGATTCTACAGGAGTATGCTCCATACTTGCAAAGAAAATTGCAGAGATGGAATCGCAACGTTCAGAGAGAGTACTCACGGTAAATAACTTATTTGTTCAAAGAGACTTCATTGATGTGAGGGATGCTATACGTGCATATGAAAAACTATTTGAAATAGGTAAAACAGGAGTGGTTTATGATATTACATCTGGCCAGCCAAGATGCCTAAAGGAAATAACAGACGGTTTACAAAAATTATCAAAGGTTGACTTTAAGATCCAAACCTTGAGGAATAATCTTGAAAAAATAGAGGTTACTCCACCTGAAAAGCTTATAAAGGCTGGATGGTCCCCTCTAATATCGTTTGAAAAATCACTGGAAGATATTTTGATTTATCAACGGGAAAACCTTCTTTAGAATTTCCCAAAGGAGATTTCTTCTTTAAAAGACACGAAAAAATATTAATTTTTGCCGTGAACAGGTTGATTTTCGCAGCGGGTGGACGCTTGAAAGTCGTGCAAGCATCAAGCCACTTCCCAAGCTCCTGCGCAAGCTCGTCGCAAAAGTTAATTTCGCTTGGTTCATTCCAGGGTCTTGATTTGCTCTAATCCCCTAGAGGTTGCAGCCTTCAAGCTCCAATCAACTAAAGTTAAACTTTTATGTATAGATAAGCCGGTGAAAAATAGGAGGCTTACATCAAATAAAGAATTGAAAAAAATCCCGAAATTGTATCTTCGGGAGTTTCCTGAATGTATAAGAAAGCATCTTTTCATTCATTATCCAAAAAGGGTTTAAACTTATTCCTAAAGTTGTAGGAGAGCGACGGACAGACGACAGCCATATGATTACCGAAAAAAGAGGCTGGTTCGTGACGTAAGTCACGAACTGCCTCTTTCATATCTTTCGGTAATGATATAGCCCAAGTCTATCCAAAGCATTCCGGAAACGATTGGAAATAAGGTTAGTGAACGCTTGCGATTTTCCTTATTTTGTTAAATTTTAAACTTACTAACTAGAGCTTGTAAATCCTCTGCCATGTTAGATAAGGAAGAAGCAGAAGAAGTAATCTCCTCCATTGAGGCTAACTGTTCTTCTGAGGCGGAGGCTACATTTTGTGTATTTGAAGAAGAATGTTGAGCGATATGAGCCATTTCTTCAAGAGAAGCATTTACTTCTTCTGCACTAGCAGACATTTCCTCGGAGATGGCAGAAACTTCTTGAATTTGAGCAGTAACTTGCTCAATTGATCTTAAAATTTTCTCAAATCCTTCTCCAGTTTCCTTAACTATTTGCATTCCAGTAGCAACCTCTTGAGTACCAACTTCCATAACATTCACTGCTTGGTTTGTATCTACTTGTATTTTGTTAATTAACTCAGCTATTTGGTCAGCAGATTCTTTGGACTGTTCTGCAAGCTTTCTAACTTCATCTGCTACAACCGCAAACCCTTTGCCATGTTCGCCTGCACGGGCTGCTTCGATTGCTGCATTAAGTGCTAATAGATTCGTTTGATCTGCTATACCTGTAATGACTCCAATAATGTTTCCAATTTCATTGGATAGATTCCCCAACCTTCTTATAACAGAAGCTGAATCTTCTACTGAAGTATTAATAGTGTTCATTTGATGAATTACTTTTTGAAGCGATTCGTTGCCTAAGTTGGCTTCCTTGTTTGTTTCAATTGCAGATTCTGAAACAGAAGAGGAAGTTTCCGCAACTTGTTGAATGCCGATAGTCATTTCTTTCATGGCAGTTGAGCATTCATTTGCACTTTGAACTTGTGTATCGGAACCACTTGCAATTTCTTGAATAGAAAGTGCAATCTGATCGGTTGCCTGAGTTGTCTGTTCAGCACTTGCTGTTAATTCTTCTGCAGCAGAGGCTACATGAATAGAGTTTGTACTGACTTGTTCTATTAGCATTCTAAGATTCTTTGTCATGAGGTTAAAAGAACTGACTAATTCACCAATTTCATCTTTGTTTTTCACGGATACTACATCGACAGAGAGATCTCCTTCTGCAATTTTTTTAGCCGAACTAGCTAAAGAAATGATAGGCTTGGAAATAATTCGTCCCATGAAAAGTGCAATAGTAATTCCGACTAACACGGCAATGATGCCGAGGATTAAAACAAAGCTAATTGTCTTTTCAACCATTTTTGTATTATTAGCACTTCCGTCAACTAATAAACTATTTTGGAAATTAGATAGATTATCTACCTTTTCATCAAGTCTGTTTATGATTTCCCGTCCTTCTGTAGAGAGCAGAACTTCGTATTCATTTCTTTTATTTTCTTTTTTTAACTTGATAATTTTATCTGCAAACTTTGTATATTCTATCTCAACATGATTGATTTCTTCTAACATATTAATAGCTTCAGGTAATTTAAATTTCGGTAGTAAAGACTCATAACTCTTGTTAAACTCTGAAACTGAATTCGAAAAATCTTGAAAAGCTTTTTCATCGCCTAGTAATAAATAACCTCTCATAGCAATCATCTCTGTCTTTGCAGCTACTTGTAATTCCTTTATTTCAATTGCTTTCATAGCTTTATCGTTTACTATGTCACTATACGAATCGTTTACTTCTGCAATTTGTGTGTAACTAACAACAATTGTTATGATTAATAATAATAATACTGCTGAAAAGCCACCCAGCAGTTTTTTGTTAATTGTCCATTTCAATACGAACACTCCAATTTTTTTGATTTTTTTGTTCATTCAAACTTCTGTAAAGTAGTGAAATTAAAAAATATCATTAATTTGATAGATATTACGGGATATTAAATCAGATAGACTAGAACGATGAAAAAGTGATAGATATTAACTACTTCATCTTTTTAAATGATATTATAATTGGCCTATTTCAGTATAATTAGTTTTACATGTACTAACAAGAGTTTTTTTAGAAAAATACAACAATATTCGTTTAAATTCGTCAAAAAAACATAATAAATAGTCATTAGGAACTATTTATTATCAATTATTAAAATTAATATTTAATGCTATTTAATCAAAGGAGAACTAACCATGCACACATATACATACACACAACCTCTATCAATAGAGTCAACACCAATGACTTCTGTCTATAACGAAGGAGTAGTTTACTTAACATTTCAAAGGTTTTACGCCAGTAAATTAACTAAATTTGCAGACAAGCTAATGGATTATCGATATTTTTTAAACTATCACGTTTATAACACAAATAATGAGCTCATTTTCACATGTAAGAAAGTTTCGCGAAAAGGGAGAGTCTACTATGAAGCAAAAAATCTTGTCCAACACCAAACATACATTGTTGCTTATGATAAATGGAAAGAACTAATTCCGGATCTAATCATTACAGATGGCAGTTTGGAAATAAAACTACATAAGGAAATGGAGGGGTGGTCACGATTTACATGTGACAACAAAGAAATTGCGCGCTGGAAAGCAGAATTAAATGAGAAATTTTCAGTCCAGTTAGAAATAGAAGAAGACTCACCGATTCAAAATGCAGCATTTTTTGTTGCGATTAGTCAATGTGCGTTGTTTGTTGGTGGATAATTTGAAAGTATTGCAAATATATAAACTAGAGTGATATGGTTAAATTTAGGTGTTAAGAATTTTTTGTCAAAGAAAAGAGGTTTAATAGTATGAATAGTACAGCCATGCTAAAAATGACTTTATCGATGGCTATTTTCGGTTCTATTGGTTTTTTTACAGGAAAGACAGGAATTCCAGCTGTAGAGTTAGTTTTTGTACGTTGTATTTGTGCTACGCTTTTTTTGGGCTTTTGTTGGTTGATCTCGGGGCAACATAAAGTAGAGGTTTGGCGAAAACGAGAAGTTATACAAACGATGATATGTGGAGTTTTTTTAGTGTTAAATTGGGTGTTTTTATTTAAAGCTTTTGAAGAAATGTCGATAACAGTAGCCATTTCTATTTATAATTTAGCACCTATTTTTGTATTAATATTAGGAAGTTTGTTTTTAAAAGATAAAATGACTGTGAAATCATTACTTGCAATTGTAGTGTGCTTTCTAGGAAGTATATTTATTATCGGAATTCAAAACTTCACCTCACTCACAGAATTTTTCGGCTCAGGTTTTGTATGGGCTTTGTTGTCAGCTTTGTGTTATGCCATGACAATGCTACTCGGTAAAGGGATTAATGGACTAAGTGCTTATGCCATGACATTTGTGCAGACAACAATTGGTATTTTAATGCTCTTTCCATTTATGAACTTTGAAGTGTTTCATGGATTAAGCATGTCTAATTGGCTTTACATATTAGGAACTGGCTTGATACATACAGGGTTTGTTTATTATTTATTTTTCGATAGTCTTCGGAAATTATCAACAGTTGTTATATCTGCTTTAGTTTTTGTTGATCCAGTAGTTGCTATTTTACTTGATACATTGATTTTAGATTTTCGCCCTTCTATTTTACAATCTGTAGGTATTTTGCTTATTTTCGGTGGAATTGTTTACACCTTGGTAAGACCTAATACAAAATTAATTGTTTCTGAAGAGCCTTGAAAAAGCCTTGCTAAAACCTAGGAGTAAAATACCCATTAGAAAATGCCTTCGATTTTTGGTTTAAAAAGTCATTATAAAATAAAAGCCCATTAGCTAAATGGTTCGAATCAAAAATAGATTCGAGCCATTTTTATACTATTTAATACTAGGTTTAAGTGTAAGCAAGAAAAGGAATAATAAAAAAAATGGGTATACAGAGGAGGATAACAAATGGAAAAGTTGACTTTAAAAGAACAAGTATTACTTGCCTATTATATTTATAACTTTTTAGAGGAAACAGCAGCATCCCTGCAGGAATTAGAAGAAGCCCTAAAAAACAGTTTAAAGGATGATTATTCAAAAAATGTAGAAGAACTGGAGAAAGAAGGTCTAGTTAATAACTCGCAAGAAGATGGAAAAGAAAGAATTACAAATGAAGGTATAATATACATGGATAACACTTTGCATATCCAGTCTGAAGCGACGGAAAGAAATAAATTATCGTATGTGAAGGATAGTCTTTTAATTAATGAGATGTTATTTTCCAACGAAAGTTTAAAAAAATATATCCATGAGCATTTGGGGATTGACTGAAAAACTATAAAAAGAAGATGGCGTTTGATTACCGAATTGGTATTAAACGTTTTTTTTCTTGAAATCCGAAATACTTATCTATAATTCTTATACTTTTTAAGCATATAAAGGAGGACTTATCGATATAGTAGTTGAATATAGCGTAAATGATTTAAAAGGAGGATACTATGAGTGAGAATTTGGAGGAAACTAAGATAGTCGAGATGTTTAGGCGTACTATTAAAAAAGACCAAAATATACATAATGCATACTTGCTTGTCCATTCTGACATTCACAAAATTCATCTAAAAATTGCAGAAGGTGAGACTGGTATGATGTCTGCTCAAGTCCAACAGCCTTTTTTTATTGCAAGTATTAGTAAGTTATTTACATCTACTCTTATTGCCCTTTTGGTAGAAGATAGTAAAGTCGCTTATGATGATTTAATTAGTGAATATATAGAGGACGATCTTTTATCGAATTTACATTTATATAAAGGTAAAGACTATACTCAAGAAATTAAAATTAAACAACTCCTTAATCATACTTCGGGTTTACAGGACCATTTCGAAGACAAACCTAAAGCGGGAAAGTCATTACTAGATGAACTATTTGATAATCCGACTCGAGTTTGGACACCTAGAGAAGTTATATTGTGGTCAAAAGAAAACCTACACTCTCATTTTCCTCCAGGAAAAAGGTTTCATTATTCGGATACAGGCTATCATTTACTTGGGTTAATAATAGAAAAAATTACTTCTATGCCACTACATGAAGCTTTTCAACATTATATTTTTGAGCCTCTTCAAATGAATCACTCCTATTTGTTTCGTTTTCCAGAGGCAGAGAAAAATGAATTGCCCATCGCTCACTTGTTCGGAAGACATCAGAATGTGACTGACTTTGCTAGTTTAACAATCGCATCTTATGCAGGTGGCGGTATAGTTTCTACTTTAGAAGACTTATTAATATTTATGCGCAAGTTTATGCATGGAGATTTAGTAAAAAATGAAAGTTTTGAAAGAATGAAAAATTGGTCAAAATTCTCTTCTCTCAATTTTTTAGGGATTGACTACGGATATGGACTCGCTTCTTTTAAAATTATTCCCCTTATTATGCCCAAAAAGTATCGTGTTTTTGGTAATTTCGGTTCAACTGGTACATTTATGTTTTACCATCCTGAAATGGATATTTACTTTATTGGAGCTTTAAATCACTTTGGGTATGGAAGAAAAGGTATTAAAGTCATGTTTAAATCCCTAAATATCGTATTAAAAAGTATTCGATAAATCCCCCGAGGGAATGGTACTACCCGGATAAAAGCTTAACTTTAGTGTTTACACTAAGGTTTTTTGCCGTGATGCCGAGAAAAATTAGAACAGATAGTAAGTTATAATACTATTCTATCATTTTTTTACAAAATAATTGGTCGACTAACAATAAAGGGTGGACTTTCCTGGAAAACATATATATAATTTTATTTATATAAGTATTCAGAAAAATTGAAAAACGAGAATTTGTGGTTTTAGGGTTTTACTTAGGTAGAAAGGAGAATTGCATGATTTTTTTTGAACAAGTAAATAAATATTACGGAGAGTTTCAAGTTTTAAAAGATATTAATCTCACGATACAAAATGGTGAGGTTGTAGTTGTAATTGGTCCATCTGGATCAGGAAAAAGTACATTGCTCAGATGTATCAACGGACTTGAAACAATTTCGAATGGTACTCTTGCTGTGAATAATACACCAGTCAATGACAAGAAAACAGATATTAATAAACTGCGACGTAATATTGGGATGGTATTTCAACATTTCAACTTATATCCTCATAAAACGGTTCTTGAAAATATTACTCTTGCACCAATAAATGTGTTAAAGCAGTCAGCAGAGGAAGCAAAAAAGACGGCAATGTATTACTTAGAAAAGGTAGGCATACCTGACAAAGCATCCTCTTTTCCTTCTCAACTATCTGGTGGACAACAACAACGTGTTGCCATTGCAAGAGGGCTTGCTATGAAACCCGATATTATGCTTTTTGATGAACCTACTTCTGCACTTGATCCGGAAATGGTAGGGGAAGTATTGGATGTAATGAAAGCGCTCGCAAAAGAGGGAATGACAATGGTTGTCGTTACACACGAAATGGGATTTGCAAAAGAAGTTGGAGATCGAATTGTATTTATGGATCAAGGAAAAATTTTAGAAGAAGAAATGCCGGTAGAGTTTTTCGGAAACCCAAAAGAAGAACGGGCGAAAGTGTTTCTCAGCCGTATTTTAAATCATTAAATAAAAAGGGGATGTATAAATGTTTAAGGCAAAAATTTTTTTTAGTTTAGTAGTATTATCACTAATGTCGATTTTGTTTTTAGTGGCTTGTAATTCAAATGATGAAGGAAAAGGTTCTGAGAAGTCAACAGAAGATAGCGGTTTAGCAGCAATTAAAGATAAGGGCAAGATTACTTTTGGAGTAAAATTCGATACTAAGTTATTTGGTTTGAAGAACCCATCTACGGGTGAAGTAGAAGGATTTGATATTGACATTGCAAAACAATTAGCAAAAGAAATTCTTGGTGATGAAAATAAAATTGAATTTGTAGAAGTTACATCAAAAACAAGAATTCCACTTTTGAACAAAGGTGATATTGACGCCATAATTGCGACAATGACCATTACAGAAGAACGTAGAAAAGAAGTAGATTTCACAGACGTTTATTTTGAAGCAGGTCAATCTTTACTAGTGAAAAAAGGAAGCGCGATTAAAAGTATTGATGATTTAACGAAGGATACAACCGTGCTTGCTGTGAAAGGTTCCACTTCTACGGATAATATCCGCAAAGCAGCACCAGATGCACAAGTATTAGAGTTTGAAAACTACGCAGAAGCCTTCACAGCTCTCAAAGCTGGAAAGGGAGATACATTAACAACAGACAACTCCATTCTTTTAGGGATGGCTTCAGAGGATGACTCTTTTGAATTAGTTGGCGGAACATTTACAGATGAACCTTACGGAATTGCAGTTAAAAAAGGAAATACAGAATTTTTAGATGCACTTAACAAAGCTCTTGAGACATTAAAATCAAATGGAGAATTTGATAAGATTTACAACAAATGGTTTGATAAATAAAATAAACTTGCTTTAAATTTTCTTAATTCAGGGTGGGCAGTGATTGCCCATCCTGATTAAGTTAAGTGGGGTGAAACAAATGTTGGATTTTTCTATTTTAGTTAATCATTTCGACATGTATTGGGCAGGCTTGAAAATTACGATTATTGCAAGTCTAATTGCATTAATTGCAAGTTTTATTATTGGAGCAGTTGTTGCTGTTATGAGAATTACAACAATTGCACCTTTGCGCTGGTTTGGAACTGTATATGTAGAATTTTTCCGTAACATTCCACTAGTTATCATAGCTTTTTTCTTCTATATTGGAACTCCGGCTCTCGGTATAAAATTTTCTGGACTTGAAGCAGGTGCGATAGCGCTTTCCATCTATACTTCAGCTTTCATTGCAGAAGCAATACGCTCAGGTATTTTATCTGTGTCAAAAGGACAAATGGAAGCTGCAAGGTCTTCGGGTTTAACGTATATTCAAACAATGAGATTAATCATATTGCCCCAAGCAATTAAAATTGTAATCCCTCCAATTGGCAACCAATTTATTAATTTAGTTAAAAATTCTTCTATTCTAGCGCTTATAGCTGGTACTGATCTTATGTATCAAGCAGATCTCATTTCTGCTAAAACATATGTTGTATTTGATGTTTACATATTTGTTGCATTATTCTATTTAGTGCTCACTGTTCCATTGAGTTTGGGTGTTGGATACCTTGAGAAACGTCTTGCAAATAGTCACTAAGGAGGTGTCATAATGGACTTTTTAGGTGCATATTCACCACATAATTTAATGTTTCTTTTGGAAGGTTTTTATATCACACTAAAAGTTGCACTGATTTCAATTATCCTTAGCTTTATCCTAGGTGGATTAGTTGGAACTTTACGATTTGCAAAAATTCCTATTCTATCAAAAATACTGGCTGCTATTGTCGAAACAATACGTAACTTGCCACTTTTGCTAATTATATTGTTTACTTATTTTGCGCTTCCAGAGATAGGTATTAACCTAAGTATTACTATTTCCGCTATTGTGGCACTAACTGTTTTTGAATCAGCTATGCTTGCAGAAATTGTTCGTGGTGGATTAAATTCCATTGAAAAAGGACAAATGGAAGCAGCTCGTTCTTCTGGTCTTTCCTACGTTCAGGCGTTAAGGTTTATCATTTTACCGCAAGCGCTTCGAAGAATGGTGCCAAATCTTGTTAGTCAATTTATTTCACTGCTTAAAGATACTTCTTTAGCGGTTGTGATAGCCCTTCCTGAACTGCTCCATAATGCAAAAATTATTCAAGCGCAGGAAACAAAATATGTAATTCCGATTTTCTTATTAATCGCTTTAATGTATTTCATCGTCAATTATGCTTTGTCATTAATTGCCCGAAGACTAGAGATTAAGAATGCATAAAATATTATTAGACAAAATATTTTCTCTTAGTAAATACGTTTTGGGTTATTACTAATTTAAAGTATATTATCAAATATGGCAGTGTGAGCGAGTTTGTTCACGCTGTTTTTATATGGTAAGATTCATTTTATTGAAATCCAATTGGCGAAGAGGGAATATAGATGGCGATTAAAAAGAAGAAGGATTTAGGTGGGAAGCTTAGTTTATTTCACTTAACCTGGCCAATTTTTCTAGAAGTATTTTTGTTTATGTTAATGGGGATAGCAGATACGTTTATGCTCAGTGCATTGTCTGATGATGCAGTATCAGGTGTGGGGGCAGCAAACCAATACATTCATATAGCAATATTAATATTAGAAGTAGTCGGAAATGGAGCTGCGATTGTCGTTTCGCAGTATTTAGGTTCAAAGCGATATGTAGAAGCTTCAAAAATTTCCGGGTTAGCAGTGACGTTAAATTTAGGAGTTGGAATTGTACTAAGTATTGGCTTTATATTATTTTCTAAAAGTATGATGACCGCTATGAATTTACAGGCCGATGTATTAGTCTATGCTTATAAATACTTGTCGATTGTAGGCGGAGCGATTTTCCTGCAAGCCGTCATTAACGCTTTAGCGGCTATTATTCGTGTTCATGGCTATACAAAGCAGACGATGTTTGTTTCGTTAGGCATGAATATTATTCATGTTTTCGGAAATTACGTGTTGATTTTTGGAAAATTTGGTTTCCCAGAATTAGGGGTTCAAGGAGCTGCGATTTCTTCAGTTGTTAGCAGAGCTGTCGCACTCGTCATTTTCTTCTGGTTGCTTTATCAAGTGATGGAGTATCGTGTAAAAGTACATTATTATTTCAGGGTGTCAAATGAGTACATTCGAAAGATCTTAAAAATTGGATTGCCATCTGCATTTGAACAAATTTTGTATCAAGGCTGTCAAATTGTATTCCTATACTATGTAACTTATCTAGGAGCAGAGTCATTGGCTGCAAGGCAATATGCAGTAAATATCTCAATGTTCACGTATTTATTTGCAATAGCGATAGGAATGGGCACTGCAATCATTGTTGGCAGGTTTGTAGGGGCCGGTGAGAAAGATGAGGCATATAAATCTGTTTGGTTCAGTTTGAAATGGGCACTTCTCTTCACGTTGTTGATGGTAACGATAGTTATGATGTTCCGAAATGGGTTAATGAGTTTGTTTACAGATAATGAACAAATTATAAAAATTGGAGCATCTGTATTAGTCTTAAGTATACTTCTTGAAACGGGAAGGACTATGAATATTGTTATTATTAATTCATTGCGTGCTGCAGGAGATGCTAGCTTCCCCGTAGTGATAGGTGCTTTGTCGATGGTTATGATGAGTCTACCTTTAGGTTATTTTCTGGTTTTTAAATTGGACTTAGGACTACCTGGTATTTGGCTGGCAATTGCCACCGACGAATGGACCCGTGCTATAATCATGTATTTCAGATGGAAAAGTCGTAGGTGGGAGAGGTTTGCCCTCGTACATCCTCAGGGAAATGAGAAAAGATCAAGTGAAAGCCGGTCGTTATAAACGATACAGCTTTCCTTGATCTTTTTCTTTTGTATTATGTTTATAAGCATCCAAATTAGATGTGGGATGGAACTTCAATCTTTAGTTTTTTCAACTGCTCAATAGCTTTTTTCAATATCTCCACGTCTTGTACAAGGGCTACACGAACAAAGCCAGCACCTGCCGAACCGAACACTGTTCCAGGGACCATGACGACACCTGTTTGATCAATTGCTTCAAAGACAAAATCTTTATCTGTCATGTCATATGGGTACTTTGCCCAAACAAACATACCACCGTTAGAAGGAGTTACTGTCCAACCAATACTTTCCAAACCTTCGGATAATACTTTATGGCGCTCTGCAAATATTTTACGTAAACGCTCTGTGATTTCTTCCGCATTATTTAGTGCAGTTATCCCTGCTTCTTGGATAGGTCCGAAAATACCAAAATCCAAATTTGATTTTAGTTGCTTCATAATATCAATCATTTTTGCATTTCCAACTATATATGCAATGCGAGTACCTGCAAGACTAAAACTTTTTGATAAAGAGTTAATCTCCATTCCAACCTCCATGGCTCCAGGTGTAGATAGGAAGGTACAAGGAGCATTGCCAGAAAAGTAGAATTCGGAATAAGCTGCATCATGTAGAATAATGACATTATATTTATTTGCGAATGCAACCACCTTTTCAAAAAAAGCGGAGTCTGGCATTGCTGGAACAGGGTTTCCAGGTAAGTTTAATATCATTAGTTTCGATTTATAAGCTACTTCAGCGGGTATCGAATCTAAATCAGGTAAAAAGTTATTTTCTTCTAATAGATTCATATAATATGGAACTGCTCCAGCTAGCTTAATACCAGCATCATATGCAACATATCCTGGATTGGTCGTTAACACGTAATCTCCTTCATTACAAAATGCAATAGGTAGATGGACAAGACCTTCTTGGGATCCCATGGTCTGTAAAATCTCGGTTTGAGGATCAAGGATAACGTTAGTACGTCGTTTATAATAATCTGCCACTGCTTCGTAAAAACGTTTCGTGCCGCTTAGTGTATAGCCATATGTTGTTGCTGAGTAGCTTTGTTCCGATAAAACTTTTCTTGCTTTTTCATCGGGTGGTAGGTCAGGGCTACCTAAGCTTAAATCATATAGTTCAAAACCGGCTGCTTTTTTAGCTGCGGCAGCTGCTTTTAAATCACCGAAAATAGCAGGTTCAAATATAGACATTTTTCTAGATGGTTCGATAATCAATTAAAAGCACTCCTCGCTAGCAAAATAAATTTATCATTTATTCTATCACAAGTTAAACTAATATTGTGAAAAATAACAGATGCAATATATTAGATATTATGACTATTTTGTGAATAGTATATAACCCCAATAAATGCATATAATCCAGATGGAAATAATAATAGTGCCGGCTATCCAATTATTCTTTTTCAATTTCTCCGATTCTTCCGCTAATAAACGACACTCTAACAGTATATGGTCAGGTATCAGTTTTAAAATAATTGTAATAGCTAGAGGAATAAGAATAACATCATCTAAATAACCAAGAACAGGAATGAAATCAGGAATTAAGTCAATTGGACTGAATGCATATGCAACAACTAATATAGAAAGTAGTTTTATATAAAGAGGTAACATTGGATGTTTATATGCCTCAACTAATACAAAAACGTCTTGTTTTATCTTTTTTGCATGTGCTTTTATGTTTGCAATCACTTTATATTCTCCTTATATCATTATAAAAACAAGGTATCATATTGTTCGATTCTCATGCCATACTCCTTCTCAGAGAGCGACGGACAAACATATGCCTCAAGATAATCGAAAGAAAGAGGAGTTGCAAGTGATTCAATCACTCCCAACTCCTCAAAATAAGGCGATAATAGTGTAGTGGAGGTTTAGTACGAAACACTTAGGAAATGTGAAGGATTAAAGATTGTTTACTATTTTTCTTATTTGTTTCCTTTGATCGTATCGTATGCTTCCAATGCACGAAGTCTAGCCCGCGCGTGTTCAACTATTGGTAGTGGGTACTTTATCCCTAAACGTATATCCAATTTCTCTAACAGGCTATCAGGTGCTTCCCACGGTCGATGAATATAAGGTGCTGGAAAATTAGACAGTTCAGGAACCCAATGTCGAATATATCCTCCATTGGAGTCAAATTTTTCACTTTGAGTAATAGGATTAAATATACGAAAGTATGGAGCAGAATCAATTCCAGAGCCCGATACCCACTGCCACCCCATCGCATTATTCGCTACATCAAAATCAACGAGTGCTTTTTGAAACCACTCATATCCTTTTCTCCAGTCAATTAACAAATGTTTGCACAGAAAAGAGGCTGCCACCATACGAACTCGGTTATGCATATAACCAGTTTCCCAAAGTTCTCTCATCCCAGCGTCTACAAGAGGATAACCAGTAAGCCCTTTTGTCCACCGTTCAAAAGATTCGCAATCATTTTGCCAAGGAAATCGTTCAAAAATAGAACGGAGAGGTTTGTTAGCAAATGATGTAAAATGTATGAGTTGATGATAGGAGAACTCTCGCCATATGAGCTGTTTTCTAAAAGTGTGAATGCCTGGAATATCGTAATTCTCTAATGCATGAAAGATAGAACGAATACTAATATCCCCACACGCTAAATAGGGGGACATTGTAGAGGTAACCATTTTAATAGGAAAGTCTTTCATTTGATCGTAGTTAGATATATCTCCGCTAATAAATTGCTCCCACATTTTAATAGCTGTCAGTTCGCCTGGTTTCCAATATGATGTCAATTTATTATATCGAGGCATAGTATTAAGCAGACTTAGTTCTTCTACTTTTACTGTTTTTAAGGAATGATTATAAATTTCAAAATCATAAGGAGTGGGAGCGGGTAGATGAGCACTTACTTGCAAACTTTTTTTCCAAAAGGATGTGAATACTTTATATGGTTCCTGATTTTGATTGAGCATTTCCTTAGGAGAGTATAGTAGATGTCCGTTAAATGTGCGGACATGAATATTTTGGTCTTTCAATTTAGTTACAATTTCTTGATCTCTTCTCACTACAGAAGGCTCATATCGTTCATTAAAAAAAACAGCATCTGCCATGGTTTCATATATTAGACTTTGTATTATATCTAAAGTATTTCCTACACGAATTATGAGAGGAAACCGCTTTTGAAAGGAAATTAGCGAGTGATGGAGCCACCATAAAGAGGAATCACTCGCTTGATATTCTTTTTCTTCTTCTTTTGACCAAATGAAGACAGGGATAATAATTCCTTGTTGTGAAGCTTCCCATAGTGCAGGGTGATCATGTAAACGAAGGTCCTTTCTAAACCAAACGATAATTTTTTTCATATTAAAATGACTTCATCTCTTTCGTATTTTGAATGTCTTCTAATCTTAGGACACCATCGGTCATTTTATACACATTGTCACAATAATCGATTAGACGTATATCGTGCGTTACTACAATGGTAGTTGTATTATTATTTTTCGTTTCTTTTTTTAGAAGTTCCATTACTTCATATGCACGCTCTGAGTCTAAGGATGCAGTCGGTTCATCTGCAAGGATAATGGATGGCTTACTATACAAAGCTTTTGCAATTGCTACACGTTGACGTTCCCCACCTGAAAGATCCGCAGGATATTTATTGCGTAAGTCACTTATTCCTAGGTCTCCGTACAACCTTTCTAATTCTTTTTTATTCATATTATCTTTTTTGACATTGTCTAATAACCTCATATGTTTATCTACAGTTAGAAATGGGATTAAGTTGGAAGCTTGCAATATGAAGCCAATTTCTTTCAATCTAATTTTAGAGCGTTTTTTCTCATTTAATTCGGATAGGTTTTGTGCATTAATAATAATTTCTCCGTTGGATGGGTTTTGCAGTCCTCCTGCGATAGTTAGAAAAGTACTTTTACCTGAACCAGAGGGGCCAATTAAAGCATTATCTGAACGGGGATACTCGTTTAAACAAGCAGTTGCTCTCGTGAAAGAAGAAAAAGAAACATTAGAAAATCAGGATAAAGCAGTTTCACATGAACCATTTGAAGAGTTCAATGACTTTGTATTCCAGTTGCTTGAAAAAGGCGCCTATTGTGAGGAAATAGAACTGAATCTTATTTTACAACAAGGGTATCATCATTTTGGGTTGGATAAGTTTTTATCAGCAGTGGTAATACCATTTTTACATGAGGTAGGAAAACGATGGGAAAAAGGAGAATGGGACGAGTACCAAGAATCTGTCTCTAGTCAAGTAGTAAGGGATTTTTTAGTGCAAATTCGTCGTAATTATCAATATAGGGAAGAGGCACATTTAATTATGGGAGCCTGTCTCCCAGGTGAACATCATGAAATACCTATCCATATTTTATTACTACAGTTTATGATGAGGGGATGGAAAGGAATTCTAGTAGGAGCTTCTCCTGCTCCTGGTTCCATTGAAGCTTTGGTGAAAAAGATGCAACCTAAAATTGTATTATTGTCAGCTTCTACCACTTTACCTTTTGAAGCGGACCCAAATTTATTAATAAGGTTGGACCAGTTTGCGTCGGAAAACAGCGAGATAGATTTTTATATTGGTGGTGCTGGTTCACTTAAATACTTAAAAGGTAAAAGTTTAGAAGCAATCCATGTGGCCAATTCAATTAAGAAATATTAAATGAAAATAGAAAATAAAAAAACTACAGAACTGTGAGCATAATTTTTCAGCCCATTTCGTTTTTATTGAAAAATCAATGAGATTTGGTTAAAAATTGCAATGAATATGTATAATTTGTAATGAAGGAAGACAATAATATTACAAATGCTATCAACTCAACTATTGCATATTGCCATCGGATTATAATAAAAATAGGTATATGGAGGAATTATCCTGTCAAACATCGGAGTGCCAGGTTTAGTAGTTATTTTAGTTATCGCTTTAATTGTCTTTGGTCCTGCGAAACTACCTCAGTTAGGTAAAGCTGCCGGTGAAACTTTAAGAGAATTTAAAAAGTCAACTAAGGATATTGTGGAAGGTGTAACGGAAGAATTTAAAGCAGAAGATAAAGAAAATAAATAAAATAGCAACGATAAAAGTGGAATCCCTTAGCAATATAGAAACTTGCTAAGGGATTCTTATATTAAAAGGTTAATGGCAAGGCAGGTTGTGCACCCATTTGAGTAACAACAAATGCAGCTACTTCGGATGCATATAGGATACTCTCCTCCAAGGAATGTCCCTTACATACTCCTACAGCTAACGCCCCGTTAAATGCATCGCCAGCCCCAGTAGTATCTTTTACATCCACTCGATTTGGTTGTATACGGCCATGTTCATGCCTATTCATATAATACGCACCTTTTTCACCTAAAGTAACAACTACTGCTCCAACCCCTTTTTGTAGTAATAAGGAGCATGCTTGGTAAAGATCTGCATCGGTTTCGGTTTTCAGACTGGTTAATACTTCTAATTCTGTTTCATTTGGTGTTAATATGGAAACTTTATTTAATAAAGAATCGCTAATTTCTTGTGCAGGAGCAGGATTTAATATAATTGGTATACCTTTTTGTGAGGCAATATTAGCTGCAAGCTCTACGGCTGGCATAGGAATCTCCAGTTGTAAAAGTAAAGCATTACTCGCTTCTATTTTACCTCTCTCTGCTTGAATCTGTTCGGTTGTCACAAGAAAATTTGCTCCTGCAAATAGTACAATCGAATTTTCCCCTGAATCTGCTACTTGAATTATCGCTTGTCCAGTTAATCCAACTTTCTTGATAGCAACAGTATTAACTCCTTTACTTTGTAGGTTTTGCAAAACTTGTTCGCCGAAAGCATCTACTCCTACATTCCCTATAAAGTTAACCTCTGCACCTAATTGCCCTGCAGTTATTGCTTGATTTGCTCCTTTGCCCCCGAAAAACACCTCATGATTTATACTGTGTAATGTTTCCCCTGCTTTTACAATATGGGGAACTCGATACACAAGATCCATATTGATGCTTCCTACGACTGCTATAATCATGAATTGTTTTACTCCTTTCCATTACCTCTTGTTAAAAAAGCTTGGATTAATTGCCCTTTTGATAAAATACGAGACGGGAAATCAAGTAATTTTGCCATTTGAGCTATTAAAAGAGGACTAACCATACTTTTTTACCCGATTTGCTTGCTCATTATTTTAACGGCGTTCAGAAATTGCTCGAGGAACTTCTCTCTGTGAACCGTATGTAATACTTTCACATTTTGAGGAAGCCCAGTACGTTGAGAATAATCCACGACAGTTGTTCCAGCTGTAAGTCTTCCTTCTAGTTCTACTGCCACATAGCAGTCATCCCCTTCAAATAGCTCAGGTGTCAAAACGTAAGATACTGCGCATAAATCATGTAAACGAATCTGACCTTCAAAGTTAGGGGTATGGAAAGCTGTTTGCTTTGCTGTATGGATGTAAAAACGTAGCATTGTTGCAACCTTATGTGCAAATTCCGATCCTATTGCTTCAATTTCATCTAATTCTTCTATCGTAACGTAAGCTTTATGAGTGACATCAAGTCCACTCATTACTATAGGAATTCCGGAACGAAAGACAACATCTGCTGCATGAGGATCAACGTATACATTAAACTCTGCTGTTGGTGTCATATTTCCACCAACAGCGGCGCCGCCCATATAGGAAATGTACTTAATTTTCGATTTTACTTCTGGATGCGCTAATAGAAGTGCACCTACGTTTGTAAGTGGACCGGTTGCAATGAGAATTATTTGCTCATCACTAGATAATAGTGTTTCTTTCATCGCTTCAACTGCAGTTCGATTACTTAAATGGAGAGTAGGCTCAGGAAAGCGAACATTACCAAGTCCATTCTCACCGTGTACTTCATCTGCAATTTCGAGTTTGCGGAAAAATGGCTTATCTAAACCTCTAGCAACTTCGATATTTTTTTTCATATAACTAGTAAAAGCGAGCGCATTGTAAATCGTTTTTTCTTGCGTTTGGTTTCCTGGTTCTGTTGTGATTAACTTAATATCTAACTCTGGATGTGCAAAAGCAAGAGTTAGTGCCATTACGTCATCAATACCAGGATCACAATCAATAATTACAGGGATAGTCATTTCATTACACCTCATTTTATTTTTTTCGTACTTTCTCTAACGATTAAAGCAGGTTCAAAAACTACTCCTTCAGATGAATTGTTTTCGATTTCATTTAGGAGTATATCGATTGCTTTTCTTCCCATTTCATATGTATCTTGTCTAACAGTAGTTAGCTTTGGGATTAAAGCAGTTACTAAAGGAATATCATCAAAACCGACGATGGACAGTTGTTCAGGAATTTGGATTCCTAGTTCATGAGCAGCCTGATAAATACCACATGCCATTAGATCATTGCTGGCAAATATTGCAGTCACGGAGTTATGCTGTAGAAATTTCTTTGCTATTAGGTAAGCTTCCTCCATTTGAAAGTCACCAACTAAGATATATGACTTAGGAAGTTCTATAGAAGCTTCTGTTAAGGCCCGTTGAAATCCAGAAAGACGTTGTTGTGCATTTAAAATATCTAATGGTCCCGTCATACATGCAATTTTAGTGTGGCCTAAGTCAGTCAAATGCTTTCCAGCAATATACCCTCCTTTTTCGTTGTCTAAAAAAACACCGGAATTGTTACTTGCTTCCTCACCACGGTCAAATAATACATAGGGTATCTTTCCGCTGTCCAATTGATCTTTGCTAGTATGAGATAGCTGGTTCATACTTGAAAGTAAAATCCCATCAACTTGTTGTTCTTGCAACAATCGTAAATAGTTTTCTTCTTTTTTTGATTGATCATCTGAATTACAAATGATGAGGCTATAGTTCCTTTGATTTGCCTCATCTTCAGCACCTCTGCAAAGCTCTGGGAAAAAAGGATTGGAGATATTAGGGACGATTAACCCAAGCATATTGGAACGCTTTGTTACTAGACCACGTGCTAATTTATTGGGCTGGTAATTTAACTCTTCCATTACCTTTAACACTTTTTTACGTGTTTCTTTTGACATCCCTTCTGCTTTGTTATTGAATACCCTTGAAACAGTAGTAATTGAAACATCAGCTTCTCTCGCTATATCCTTAATCGTTATTTTCCCCATATATGTATCACCTATTCCTTTAGTTAGGAAAACGTTTTACGAAAACGTTTTCTCTAATTAGTACTTAGAATATTGTAGACTGTTTCCTTTGTCAATTAATTTTGCAAATGGAATAAAGTCTAATCAATTATTTAGCAAAAAAACACTATAATTAAAAGGGGAAATAAAACGAAAATAAGAGAGAGGATAGTGCAAAAGGAAGTAAATATGGTATGATTAAATTAGTAACTGGTACTAATAATAGGTATAGTATATCTCGAGAATAAATTGGAGGTTCATATGAAAGATTTAATTCAATTAAAAGATAAAAATATTGTCGTAATGGGTGTTGCAAATGAACGTAGCCTTGCATGGGGAGTGGCTAAATCACTGTTTGAAGTGGGAGCAAACGTCATTTTCACTTATCGTAAAGAACGTTCTTTAAGTAAAATTGAAAAAGCTTTAACTGATAATAACTTAGAGGCAAGATTAGTAGTTGAATGCGACGTTAATAGTGATGATAGTATCAAATCTGCATTTGAAACTATTGGAAAAGAAGTAGGGGCGATTCACGGAGTGGTTCACTCAGTTGCCTTTGCAAATGCAGAAGACTTAAAGAACGATTTTATTAATACTTCTAGAGAAGGCTATGCATTTGCTCAAGATACCAGTGCGTACTCACTTATTGCTGCAGCAAGAGAAGCAGCACCATTTATGACTGAAGGTGGCTCTATTGTTACAATGAGTTATTTAGGAGCGGAGCGCGTGTTGGAAGGATACAACGTAATGGGTATTGCAAAAGCATCATTAGAGGCTTCTGTTAAGTACTTAGCGTTAGACCTTGGGAAAAATAATATTCGTGTAAATGCTGTTTCTGCTGGAGCTGTTCGTACATTAGCGGCAAAAGGAATCTCTTCTTTTAACACTATTTTGCATAAGATTGAAGAAACATCTCCTTTAAAACGCAATGTTACAGCAGAAGAAGTTGGAGATATGACGGTTGCACTACTAAGTAATTTATCTAGAGGCGTAACAGGGGAAATCGTATACGTGGATTCTGGATATAATATTATGGGTTAACCTCAAAATGAGGAGAGTGCGTTATGACAACTAATAATGATTTTCAAAAAATACTTGCCAAGCCGGGACAACGCGCACTTGCAGCGGTAGGGATTGGGAACTTGGAACAATTGTCAAAGTTTACGGAAGCACAGATTATGGAGCTCCACGGTATTGGAAAAAACGGCATGAATCGGCTTCATATTGCTCTTGCAGAAAAAGGGTTGTCATTTGTGCATAAAAGTAAATAAATAAATGAGTTAATTTCATAAATAGCATTTAATTATTAAAACACGAACAATACTCAATTTATTGATTGGAGCGACAGGCGGCGACTCCAGCGGGATGAGTGAGACAGATGAGCCATTACAAACGACGCGGATGCGGCGGTAATGGCTCATCGCTCACCCCGCGGAAAGCGTCCGCCTATAGCGGAAATCATGCTGATTTATGAAGAGTATATTATACATATTCATACTTTTGACTTCAATATTGTTCGTTATTATGCTCTAAATTTGAATTATGAAATTGATTCTTATAAGTAAATAAATAAATAAATAAATAAACCGGATGAAGAGAGTGAATCTTCATCCGGTTTTTTCTATAGTCAGAAATGCTTTATTTTCATTTCAAAAGACTCAGCTAAATTGACAACTTTTTTAGAAACATCCGGAAGGCGTACGGATTTTATAGATAATAAAATTTCGGTGAATAGGGCTTTTAAAAAAATGTTTTTTCCTAGAGTCAAAGGGTATTAGTGAGTATAAGTTACGAATTTAGAGGAGGAGTAAGTTTGGATAATAAGGTGAATGAAAACAGTAAAAATAAACAATTGGAACAGTTTCGAGTAGATGACAAAGATAAAGCAATGACAACAAACCAAGGGCTAAAGGTTTCAGAAGATGAATTTTCCTTAAAGGCCGGTGAACGTGGTCCTACTTTATTAGAGGACTTTCATTTTCGTGAAAAAATGACTCATTTTGACCATGAACGAATTCCAGAGCGAATTGTACATGCAAGAGGGTATGGGGCGCATGGTGTTTTTGAATTATATGAATCAATGCAAGCCTATACTAAAGCTAAGTTCTTACAAACAGTGGGGTCGAAAACTCCTGTATTTGTAAGGTTTTCAACAGTAGCTGGTTCTCGAGGATCTGGAGAATTAGCTAGGGATGCTAGAGGTTTTGCGACTAAGTTCTATACAGAAGAAGGAAATTACGATTTAGTAGGAAATAATATTCCCGTTTTTTTCATTCAAGATGCTATAAAGTTTCCCGATTTAGTGCATGCCTTGAAACCTGAACCACATAATGAAATACCTCAAGCTGCAACAGCACATGATACTTTTTGGGATTTCATCGCAAACAATCAAGAAAGCGCACATATGATAATGTGGGCTATGTCCGACCGAGCAATCCCTCGAAGCTTTCGAATGATGGAAGGATTCGGAGTGCATACATTCCGATTTATTAATGAAGAAGGAAAATCTCATTTTGTAAAATTTCATTGGAAGCCGGTCTTGGGAGTGCATTCGGTCGTTTGGGATGAAGCGCAAAAATTAAACGGAAAGAATCCTGACTTCCATAGACAAGACCTTTATGAAGCCATTGAAAATGGGGATTATCCAGAGTTTGAATTAGGTGTTCAACTAATCGAGGAGAAAGATGAGTTTCAATTTGATTTTGACATTTTAGATCCAACGAAGTTATGGCCAGAGGAAGTAGTGCCGGTAAAAATTATCGGAAAAATGACATTGAACCGTAATGTAGATAATGTATTTGCGGAAACGGAACAAGTTGCTTTCCATCCAGGGCATGTTGTACCTGGAATCGACTTTACAAATGATCCTCTACTCCAAGGTAGACTGTTCTCCTATACAGACACACAATTAATCAGATTAGGAGGACCCAATTTTCATGAACTACCTATAAATAGACCTGTTTGTCCTTTCCATAACAATCAAAGAGATGGGTATGGTAGACAAACGATTAATGTAGGACAAGTAAGCTATCATAAAAACTCTCTTGCTGGTAATACTCCAACACCAGTAAGTGAGGCTGAAGGTGGTTATGCAAGCTACCAAGAAAAAATAGAAGGACGCAAAATTCGTGCTCGCAGTGAAAGTTTTAAAGATCATTTTTCTCAAGCAACATTATTTTGGAATAGTATGAGCGACCCCGAAAAAGAGCATATTGTGAATGCGTTCAGTTTCGAATTAGGAAAGTGCAAAGAAATATCTGTCCGCCAACAAGTATTAGAAATGTTTGCGAATGTTGACTTAGAATTAGCAAGCAGAGTAGCAGAAAACTTAGGTCTCGTAGTTCAGGGGAGTAACCAAACAACGAATACTAAATCCTCTCCAGCACTTAGTCAGCTTAATACAAACATGATGCATAATACACGTAAAATTGCAGTGTTGGTTGCTGATGGTTTTGACGGTGAACTTACAGCCATTTTAGATGATTTAAAAGCGAAAGGTACTCAGCCAGAAATTGTAAGTGATCATCAAGGAGTTATCGAAGGTGAGGATGGATCTAAGTTGCCGGTGGATCATACATTCTTAACTGCAGACTCAGTTTTATTTGATGCAGTATACATTGCAAGTGCTCAGGGTAATACACCCATGTACCAAAAAGAAGCATCCTACTTTATTAAAGAAGCATTTGCTCACTATAAACCAATTGCCTCTTCATTTAGCGGCGACCAATTAATAGGTGAACTCGGTCTAACTGAGAAAATTGGTGTTTTAACGGAGGAACCAGTAAACAGCTTTATTGATAGTTTTATTAAATTAATTGCTAAACACCGCTTCTGGGATCGTGTTATATAAACTGAAATGATTTCAAAAAGTTTTATTCATATAAATACACTTTACTAATTCTTTGGTATTTGCTATATTCTGATAAATGGATATTTTATAGGCTATGAAGAGGGAAGTAAAATAAGTTGTTTTTTTAAAAGAGAGCTTCGTTTGCTGAAAAGAAGCAAAAAACACTAGTTTAAAAATGGCCTCTGAGCTTCGTATTGAACGAATTATTTGACCAAAACCAAGTCGCCTATTACGATAAGTGGTGGCATCCGAATTTGGGTAGATGATCTCTAGTAAACTACGACAAGTATCGGCACTTGTTATAAACGCCGGAGTATTATGTTTTGATACTCACTAAGGTAAACAGCGAGAGTTGTTTATAAATTTAGGTGGTACCGCGAGTTTAACCTCGTCCTTTTTTAGGACGGGGTTTTTTGTTTTTTAACAAGGAATTAACCAATCTTTGAAGAAAAAAACCATAGACAAAAGGGGATGCTAAAAATGAGTATTTTTATTGGAGGGGCTTGGCCGTATGCGAATGGATCGTTACATTTAGGGCATATTGCTGCTTTATTGCCCGGTGATATATTGGCTCAATATTATCGTTTAAAAGGAGAAAAAGTGCTATACGTATCTGGAAGTGATTGCAACGGAACGCCTATATCTATTAGAGCAAACCAAGAAGGAGTCACAATTCGAGAAATCGCAAATCGTTACCATGAGGAATTTAAAGATTGTTTTACAAGACTTGGTTTCACTTTTAATTTATACACTCGAACTGATGGAGAATTTCATCATCATACTGTACAAAAAATATTCCTAACCTTGCTGGAGAATGGTCATATTTATAAAAAGGAAATTGATCAAATGTATTGCGAGTATGACAATCAATTTCTTCCGGATCGATACGTAGAGGGGACATGTCCGAATTGTCATCATCCTTCAAGAGGAGATCAGTGTGATAACTGTTCAACTATTCTAGATCCATTAGACTTAATTGAACCGAAATGCAAAATATGTGGAAATGAGCCAATAGTGAAAAAAACCGAGCATTTTTACTTTGCCCTAAGCGAATTTCAAAAGGAACTCGAATCTTATGTTAATAAAGCGAAAGTTGATCAAAACTGGAGAGAAAATGCACTGAATTTGTCTGAGAGGTATCTTCGTGAAGGTCTCATTGACCGTGCGGCATCAAGGGATTTGCCAAATGGCGTTAATATTCCTGTAAAAGGGTATGAAAACAAAAAGGTTTATGTTTGGATAGAAGCAGTTTCAGGCTATTATTCTGCAAGTAAGGAATGGGCAACAATTCACAATGAAAGTGAAGAAGAGTTTTGGAATGAAAATACGACTTCTTATTATGTGCATGGAAAAGATAATATTCCATTCCATACAATTATTTGGCCAGCAATTTTACTAGGGATTAAAAATCTATCGTTGCCTACACATATTGTTTCTAATGAGTATTTAACATTGGAGAAAAAGAAATTTTCTACGAGTAAAAATTGGGCAGTGTGGGTGCCGTACATTTTAGAGAAGTATCAACCAGACTCAATTAGATATTTTTTGACGACGAATGCACCGGAAAACCGGGATGCGGATTTTTCTTGGAGGGAATTTATTTTAAGTCATAATTCAGAGTTACTTGGAGCATATGGGAATTTCATTAATCGTACGTTAAAGTTTATTGAAAAGTATTATGGTGGAATTATTTCGAATGGAGTGATAAACAATGAAATAGAAGGAAAAGTGGAAAGTCTATATGACGTGGTTGGAGGACTAATTGAATCAGGACACTTTAAACAAGCGATAGATCAGGTCTTTGATTTTATACGATCTGCAAATAAATACTTTGATGCGGAGCAACCATGGAAACAAATTAACGAAGACAAAGATTCATGTGATAGTACTCTTCTTACATGTGTATTCATCATTGCAAATGTCTCCCAAATATTAGAACCGGTTCTTCCATTCTCAAGTGCAACAGTAAAAGAAATGTTAAATCTAGATGAATTTAGTTGGAAAGTAATCAAAAAGAAAAGCTACACATTGACGTTTGTCACCCCGTTATTTGAGCGGTTGGATACAAAAATGATTGTCGAGGAACTTACTTATTTAGAGAGTCAAGTGAATAATAATTAAGAGATCTTTTGTAAGCTTGAAGAATTTTTAAGTTCAAATTAAAAATGATGGGTATAGTAATGGTAATGTAGGGACTTATAGGGAGGGAGATCTATGGAGTACGTAATTATTGGTGGGGATGCAGCAGGAATGAGTGCAGCAATGGAAATTATTCGAAAGGATTCGACTGCAAAAATTACTACATTAGAAAAAGGGTATATATATTCTTACGGTCAATGTGGGTTACCGTATGTGGTGGGAAAGCACGTGCCGTCATCAACTGATGTTATTGCAAGAAGTGTTGAAATGTTTCGGAGTAAATATGGAATTAATGCAAAGACCGGATATGAGGTAACAAATATTGATGTAATAAATAAAACAGTTTCGGGAAACATTTTGCAAGAAGGAGATACATTTGAATTACAGTATAATCGACTGCTCATAGCTACGGGAGCTAGTCCAGTTATTCCTGACTGGGATGGAAGTAGGCTAACTGGAATTCATACAATCAAAACTATACCTAATACAGAAGCGATTATAGCTGACTTAGAGCATACACATCAGATAACGATCATTGGTGGAGGCTATATAGGTTTAGAAATGGCCGAGAACTTTGCAATCCTTGGAAAAAAAGTACGAATTATTCAGCGTGGAGATCAATTAGCAGGTATTTTTGATAAAGACATGGCGACTTTAATCTACAAAGAAGCTACCAACCATCATATAGAAGTAATTTTGAATGAAGAGGTAACATCGTTTTCAGGTGAGGATAGAGTAGAAGAAGTTCTAACGAACAAAGGGAGCTATCAAACGGATTTAGTGCTAATTGCAGTAGGTGTGAAACCAACGACAGAATTTTTAAAAGACACAGGAATTAGTACACTTCCAAATGGCGCAATTATTGTTAACACTCATTTAGAAACCAATGTGAAGGATGTTTATGCAGCAGGAGATTGTGCGACACACTTTCATCGAATCAAACAAAAAGATGATTACATTCCACTTGGTACTACGGCTAATAAGCAAGGACGATTGGCTGGATTCAATATGATGGGCATTGAGGAAGAATTCAAAGGGATTGTTGGGACTTCTATTATGAAATTTTTTAATTTAACCCTTGGAAAAACCGGACTTTCTGAAAAAGAACTAAATCAGTTAGGTATTCAGTACGAAACACATATACAACAGGCAACCGATATTGCGGGTTATTTCCCTGATAAGGAATTGATGCATATAAAATTACTCTATCGAAGAGATAATCAATTGCTGTTAGGAGGACAAATCATTGGAGGGAACGGAGTGGATAAACGAATAGATGTGTTAGCTACGGCACTTTTTCATCAAATGACCGTAACTGATCTCTTAGATTTAGATCTTGCCTATTCACCACCATACAATGGAGTTTGGGATCCTTTACAGCAATTGGCAAAACGAATGGGAAGAAAATAATCGAACAAATAGCTTGACGATTTTCTTTTTGTTGCATATACTAATCAAAAATCAGTAAGCGAAGAAAAGGATATGAATCATTTTATAATTTTCTTGTCAGAGAACAGGGTCAATGGCTGAGAGCCCTGAAGAAAAAGAGATGGTTTACCACCTTGGAGCTACTATGGGGAAAGCGTTGAATGTAATTATCCATAGTCGGGAAACCGTTATCTTGTATGAGCGCAATACATTTTTAGTATTGCAAAATTAGGGTGGAACCACGACCACACTCGTCCCTTTACCGGGATGGGTGTGGTCTTTTGTATTTAAAATAATATAGTTTAAGCGAAGAAAAGGATATGAATCATTTTCAATTTCTTGTCAGAGAACAGGGTCATTGGCTGGGAGCCCTGAAGAAAAACGAATGATTTACCACCTTGGAGCTATTATGGGGAAGGCGATACATGCTATTATCCATAGTCGGGAGAACCGTTATCTTGTATGAGCGCAACACACTTTTTGTGTTGCAAAATTAGGGTGGAACCACGACCACACTCGTCCCTTTACCAGGATGAGTGTGGTTTTTTGTATTAAAAATTAAATAATTTAAGCGAAGAAAAGGATATGAATCATTTTTTAATTTTCTTATCAGAGACCAGGGTCAATGGCTGAGAGCCCTGAAGAAAAAAAGATGATTTACCACCTTGGAGCTACTATGGGAAAAGCGATAAATGCAATTATCCATAGTCGGGAAACCGTTATCTTGTATGAGCGCAATACACTTTTTGTATTGTAAAATTAGGGTGGAACCACGACCACACTCGTCCCTTTACCGGGATGGGTGTGGTCTTTTTGTATTTAACAAAATTATAAACTGGAGGAATTACAATGTCACTTAAAGCAGAAGAAAGAGTAAGTCATCAGAAGTTAGGTCAGCAATTAGAATTATTTATGTCGATGGAAGAAGCGCCAGGAATGCCATTTTACTTGCCGAAAGGTATGGTGTTACGAAATGAGCTTGAAAATCTTTGGAGAATTAAGCATCAACGAGCAGGATATCAGGAAATTAAAACTCCGATCATGATGAGGCAAGAACTCTGGGAGAAGTCTGGACACTGGGATCATTACCATGAAAATATGTATTTTGCAGATGTGGATGAACAAAAATATGCGATTAAGCCGATGAATTGCCCGGGAGCAGTATTAATTTTTAACAGCAAAAGAAGAAGTTACAGAGAGTTACCTGTTCGATATGCGGAACTTGGTTTAGTTCATCGTCATGAATTATCGGGTTCATTAAATGGACTGTTACGGGTTCGAGCGTTTACTCAAGATGATGCACATCTATTTGTACGTGAGGAACAAATAGAAAGTGAAATAGACAAAGTGCTGGATCTAGTGGATGAATTTTATTCAGAATTTGGTTTTAGTTACAAAATAGAGCTATCTACTCGTCCTGAAGATTTTATGGGGGCAGTGGAAGTTTGGGACCAAGCAGAGCTAGCACTTGAATCATTATTAAAGAAAAAACAATTAGAATATCAAGTAAACGAAGGAGACGGGGCATTTTATGGTCCTAAAATTGATTTTCATATTTTAGATTCTCTTGGTCGAAGCTGGCAATGCGGAACAGTTCAGCTTGATTTTCAAATGCCTGAGAAGTTCCATTGTCAATACATTGACGAGGACAATCAACCCCGTCAACCAATTATGATTCACCGTGCAATTTATGGATCCATCGAACGTTTTATTGCTATTCTTTTGGAGCATTTCCAAGGAAGTTTTCCACTTTGGCTTGCACCTGTTCAAGTGAAGATCTTACCGATAGCGGACGCACATATTTCATATTGTGAAGAAGTGAAACGACGACTTGAACAAGAAGGGTACCGGGTTGAAATAGATGACCGAGTAGAGAAAATTGGTTTGAAAATACGCGAAGCAGCATTGCAAAAGCATCCGTATATGTTGATAATTGGGGACCAAGAAATGGAGCAAGGAATGGTCTCTGTGAGAAAGCATAAAGTAGGTAGCATTGGAGAAATGGATATCGATGAGTTGATTGGAAATTTAATAGGTGAGCAAAGAATTTAACGAATTACAAAGGAACCCTCTCCTACGAAGGAGTTTTCGTTATTCTTCACGAATAATACTGGTAGGAGGGATTTCATGAGGAAATGGTTTTTATTGATTTTAGGAGTTATTGTATTAGCCATTAATAGTTGGAGAATATATGATATGTTTCAACCGAAAGTGGGACCTATTGGGAATGGGAATATAGGTAATCATGTGTGGATATCCTTTATCACTGGTTTTATAGTTGGTTTTTGGGCAATTGCTCAATTTTTTATACTCCTTGTATATGAAAAGAAGAAAGAGAGTGTTAGGAATGATTACATTCAATAATTTTCCGCATATAGAGACAGAACGTTTTCTATTGCGTCCAATAGAAGTAAAAGATGCCGATGAGGTGTTCCATTACTTTTCGAAAGATGAAGTAACAAAATACTATGATTTGGATACATTTACTCATGTGGATGAAGCTATTCAATTAATTGAAAACTGGCAAAAGCGCTTTGCAAACAATGAAGGAATTCGCTGGGGAATTGCAACTAAGGATGAAAATAAAATAATCGGTAGCTGTGGTTATCACAATTGGGATAAGGAGCACTTCAAAGCAGAAATAGGATTTGAAGTAACACCAGAGTTTTGGCAACAAGGAGTTATGACCGAGGTTCTACCACATGTAATACAATATGGTTTTGAAGAAATAGGTCTCTTCCGAATTGAAGCACTTTATGACCCAGAAAACACAGCTTCTAAAAAGACGCTTGAAAAAGCTGGTTTTATCTATGAAGGTACTTTGAGGAAATCTTCCTTTGAAAAAGGACGTTTTTGTGACGCTGCGATCTGTTCTATTTTGAAAGATGAGTACAAAAAATATGAATGAACGTCTACCAAAGAGTGTTCATGCATTTACACAATTATTTGTAAAAGTGCTAAATAAACATTTACCTGAAAATATAATAGAAGGTATTTATATTTACGGATCGATTGCTTTAGGGGCTTTTAATGAACAGAAAAGCGACATCGACTTTATTGTTCTATTGAAGCGTGAACTCAGTGATCAAGAAGTGGTGGCTATTAAAGGAATCCATTCACAAATGAACAAGTATGAATTCGGAAATCGAATGGACGGAGTTTACGTTCAAGCAAGTCTAATAGGTAAAACAAATGAAGAGCAACCGATGTATCCATTTTGCTCAGATGGAAAAGTTAGTGTGGGGCATTGGGATGTGAATCATATTACATGGTGGGTTTTAAAACAGCATGGGATTAGGTTGCAAGGAACGACAATCGCAGAACTAAATATCACAACAAGTTGGGCAGATGTCTTGAAAACGTTGGAATATAATGTGAACAAATACTGGTTCCACAAGACTAAAAAAATGTATCTGTTTTTGTTCGATAGTATGATAGAATTCACAACTTGTACGATTAGTAGAATCATATGCTCGCTCGAACGACAAGATATATTTTCGAAAGATGAAGCAGTTAAGTTATGTTTGGGCACACTGCCAGAAAGATGGCATCTCCTCTTAAATGAAGGTGCACGAATTCGAATAGGAACAAATATGAAATCATTGTATAAAAGCAAAATAAAAAGAGCAAAAGATTGTAGAGATTTTATATTATTTACACATGAATTATATAAAGAAGACTTTTTAATGAGGAGTAAACTATGGAAATAAAATTATTAACGCCAGCCGACGCAAGTGCGTATTGGGAATTAAGATTAGAAGCACTACAGCTAAATCCAGAAGCATTTGGCTCAAGTTACGAGGAAGCAATACAAAGAACCAATCCCATTGAACAAGTGAAAAATAATTTTCTAACAGAAGGAAACTATACATTTGGAGCATTTGACCAACATAAGCTTATGGGAATGGTTACTTTAATCCAGGAGAGCTCCATAAAATTCAAGCACAGAGCGAATATTTATGCGATGTACGTAAGTCCAGAGATGCGAGGTAAAGGTGTTGGCAAAGCATTGATTACTGAAGCAATTAATAAAGCTGAAACAATAGAAGGAATTGAGAAACTTAATCTGACTGTTGTATCAACTAACGAACCAGCTAAGAAACTTTATACACAGTTAGGATTTAAAGTTTTTGGTGTGGAGGAAAAAGCATTAAAGGTGGAAGATACCTATTACGACGAGGATCTCATGGTGCTAATTTTTTAATGCAAAGGGAGGAAGATAGTGGAAGTAAAAAAGTCAGTTATTGGCTCGCATGCACATGACAAAAACGCAATTTATCATTCACCCATACGTTCAATACTCGATAAGTTCTCTCGTAATAAGGATGTTTCGCTGGTTTATGGAGAATCAATTGGGTTTGAAGATAAAAAAGTAATTCCGGTAGCTAAAATAAAATATTATGTTGGCGGTGGTGGAGGATATTCTGAGAGCAATGAGAAAGAATCAGCTGCCCAGGGAGAAGGAGCAGGAGGTTATTTTTCTGTTAAGCCAATTGGTGTTCTTGAAATTACGCCTGGAAAGGTTAAGTTTAAGCCTATTGTTCAATTGAATTTCCTTTTAACTCTTTTTACTATATTCACGTTTGGTCTTGTTTTACTATGGAAGAAAGTTCGCTAAAGAATTAATCCTTAGCGAATTTTCTTTGTTTTATAGTTTTAACAAACTTCCATAATAGAAGAGCACTAATGGCACCAACTGTATCAAGCATAACATCTTGAGCGGTAGCTGTACGCCCGCTTGTTAAGGATTGGTGAAATTCATCTGCAATAGCAAAGAGCATTGTTAGAATTGCTGCAGTTATAATCCGATATTTGAATCTAGGTAAAGCAGCATAAACTGCAAGAGCAATCACTCCAAAATATAAAAAATGCGTACCTTTTCGAATTAAAAACTCAACAAAGAGATAGTAACCACGCTCTTTAATAGATACTAGAATGCCCCAATATGGTATTTGAAGATAAGAAAGAAAAGATTCAAACGGCTTATTTGGCAACCACTTTTCCAATGTTGCTACAAGAGATTGCTGTTCCGCTGTTTGTCCTGATGATATGAATACAATTATAAGTAAAATTAGAAGAGGAATTATTTTTTTCATACCAAAACAGTATCATAAAAACAGGGAATTTTCATTCCTACAAACTAAATAAGGTTATGCTAAAATTAAATAAAAAGTAAGGGAGAAAAATACTATGCCTAAAATCAATACATTTCTAATGTTCGAAGGACAAGCTGAAGAAGCAATCAATTTTTACACATCGATTTTCAAGCATTCGGAGATTATTCGAATTGCACGCTATGGAGCTAGCGGCCCTGGAATTGAAGGGAAAGTATCACAAGCGGCATTCTCTATTAATGGACAAGAGTTTTTATGTACTGACAGTTTTGTCCAACATGCGTTCACATTCACACCTTCTATATCTTTATTTGTAGAATGTGATTCGGAAGAAGAAATTGATGACGCTTATGCAAAGCTATTAGAGGGCGGGCAGTCATTAATGCCAATTGACAAATATCCATTTAGCAAGAAATTTGGTTGGGTACAAGATAAGTTTGGTGTCTCATGGCAATTGAATCTTTCTAATTAATTGAAAATCGGATAATGAACGAGAAAAATCGAATGATGAATAACGCTGATTAGAACGCCAATAAAAAAAGTATCACCTAGGAGTAATTTTTAATACTCCTAAGTGATACTTTTTCGACTATTTAATAGGAATCCAAATTTCTGAATAATAATCTGGACTAGACGCGTTCCCATCGGAATACACTTCTAGCTCTGGTGTACCTGCATGCTCGTAAGGGTTAGATGGAAACCATTCAGAAAAAATTTGCTTCCAAGTGTTTTGCATGGCATCCGGCATTGGACCGTGCACTTCAAAAACTACCCATTTCGATGCTGGGATTTCCATTCCTGAAAAGTTTTCTGGTACATCACCATCATGAGCTGTTGCAATCCAATAATCAATCAAGCTGTTCTTTTGATAATTCTTGTCTGCAACACAAACTCCTAGCACACCTTTTACTCCACCATTGTTTAACTGAAACAGTGAATTATCCGTGCCGTCTGCATTTACTTCATCCCAAAATACAGGGATACCTTGCAAGTTCTCGCCTTTTTTACAGTCGTACGTTCTTTTTATTCCAACAACTTGAAAACTTTCCTCTTCTACAATTTTGTACTTCATCGGTTCGGCTCCTCTCAAGCTCACCTGGATCACCAGGCGGTTGTATGATTTTAATTTTCCTAATTTTTTTCGAGCTTCACTCGGCGTAATGCTATGTTGTTTTCGAAAAGCCTTTGTGAAAGCTTCGGGAGTATCGTAGCCATATTTATAGGAGAGATCGATTATTTTGTTGTCTGTATTCATTAATTCCTGTGCAGCTAAAGTTAATCGTCGTTGTCGGATATAATCTCCAACGGATATATTCGTTAAAATTGCAAACGTCCTTTGGAAATGAAATACTGAAGAATTTGCTTCTTTAGCAATTTGTTCCATTTTCAACTCATCAAGTAAATGAACTTCAATATAGTTAATTGCCTTCTGAATCGATTCCACCCATCCCATGGCCCTCACCCCTAATAAATATCATAAATTGTAACTAACAATGAATCCTGTCATTTTGTGCTAACTATGGACTGATTCAATTTTTAGTCGCAAGGTTTAAGAGAGAATTATATCCACAATTTCCCGAGGGCGAACTTCAAAAGAAAGAAGATCGTCAATATCCATCCATACTGGTTCGTATGTTCCGCGTTCGATTGAAGTGTGTGTATATTCTTCTCCAGTTCCTGTCCCAAAGTTTCCTCCTACAATATCTGCTAAGAAAAAATGTTGTGTACCATTTTGTTTTAATACTTTAAGCAGACGCTGAATTCGGACGATTACGCCGAGTTCTTCGTATGTTTCTCGTATAGCTGCTTGTTCCGGAGTTTCACCACTCTCTATGCCCCCACCCGGAAATACATAATAAGTCATATGTGGCTTGGTTCTTTTGATAAGCGCTACACGACCATTTTCAATTATGATAGTGGCTCCTCGGTTTCTCATGTTTAATTCCCCTCATATTTTCTTCTTTAATAGTAAAAGTATACCAAAAATTTATTATAAAGAGTGATTAAAATGTATGTTCTGATATTATTGTATAGTGATAAAAATTTCCAGTAGAAGATAAATAAAGGATATTTTCAGCGTTTGTCTAATACTATTAAAATAGAGATGTTGAAATGGGGGGTAAAATGGAAAAGAATGCAACTCTTGAAAATCGAATAGAGCACTTGGAAGAACGCGTTCGTTTGTTAGAAGAGCAATTATCCAAGAAGAACTCCATAGTTCAGAATCAAAAGCCAATTATACATTCGAAACAACAAGAGAAAACAACGATTGAATGGGATGTGCTCATCTTTCAGAAAATCCTGCCACCTTTATTTATAATTGTTTTTATTGTCGGTATCCTTTGGGCGTTCAAAGCTGCCTCTGATTACGGTATTTTAAATGCTCAAGTAAAAGTTGTACTTGGATATGTGGTAGGTTTTGCAATAATCGGATTAGGTTTATGGCAAATAAAACAAAGTCGAAAAAATTTAGGACAAATGCTATTAGGTGGCGCTATTCCTGTTTTTATGTTGACTACTTTTGCTATGCATCAGCTATATGCTATGGCTGGCCCTGAAATATCTTTTTTTCTAAACGTAGTTTGGATTTTATTAGGATTGTTTCTAACATATAAGTTCAAATCACAAGGGATTGGAATTGTTTCCACCGTTGGAGGAGTATTTGTCCCTTTTCTAATTAATAGTACTTCGCCAAATATTCCGTTGTTTTCACTTTATGAAGCATTACTATTCACTATTTTTTTGTTGATTGCACTTAAATATAGTTACAAAGCTTTATATTATGTCTCAGTTGTTTTCTTGCAAATAGCTATAGTAGTATTTGCTATTTTTACAAATGTGTCTGAAGCATTAAAGTGGCTAGTTGTATTACCGATATTAGTACAGCATTTAGCATTATTGGTTAGTTTTTTAAAGACAAAGCAGATGTTAAAAAATCAGGCATATATGCTTTTTTCTGTTATGATTTTTACTGCTATGTGGATTCGGATTGTTTTAACGGAAAACGAAGCATCCGTTTTAGTGGCAGCTATAGCGATTGTATATGGAGTATGCCTATATATGTACCGACAAGATTTGAAACGTGCGCCTATCTTTATAGCGAACGGATCATTAGCTTTGTTAATTCTAATGCAACTTCTCGTAGATGATTTATTATTTGAAGGAATAATTGGATTGAGTATAATATACTTGCTTGTATATAAAAAATTCACTCATAAGTTACACATAATTCTTTTTGGATTCACCTATTTTATTGGATTTTACTATGTGTTATTAATTTCCATTACAAGTTGGTTTTCATGGGAAATGTTGCACTGGATAGTGTTTATCGCTGCGACAGCATATGAGATTTATGTACTTAAGGCAATTAGTAAACAAAAAAAATATATTGTTTTTAATATTGGCGTCCCATATTTAGGAGTCTTATTATTATACTTTCTTCATATGATTGCGATTATTATATCTGGCGAATTAGGAAGTAATTTAGAACGTGTATTTACTAGTTCTTTATGGGTTGTTGTAGCCATTCTTTTTATGGTAGGGAGTAGACGATTATTATTGGAACAAGGTAAATATGTGGGAGTGGGTATTCTATTCTTCACATTAGCAAAGATAATATTGTTCGACATTCCATTTGTTTCAGTAGCCATTAAAGCGTTGTTATTCATTGTTCTTGGAATTGTAGGATTAATCGTGTCGCGTGCCTATTATAAAAAATAAAGACCTAATCTTAAGTAAATAAGCTAAAATAACGATAATGATGTTTATCATGATTCACCCGGCGGATTTCACGGATATTGTATTGTGATTACACAATTCGATATCAGGATCAATTACGCCGAGGCCTAATTGATTTTTGGAGGAGTTTGAATTGAAACAAGATATTTTTAAAGTAATTAGAACAATAGAAACTTTTACAAATGAAGCAATCATAAGATGGACAAAATCTTTTAATAAAAATATAGGATTGTCCCCAATACTTACTTTATCTGAACTTAAGAAAACAGGCCCTCAAAAATCTACAGTATTAGCAGCTAAATTAGGTTACACACCAGGTGCTATTACAAATATTTCAACTAAGCTTGTGAAAGAAAATTATGTAGAGCGAATATACAATGATGAGGATCGCCGTAATGTGTTACTTAAAATAACTCCAAAAGGAGAAGCACTACTGCAAGAGGCAATAGAAAAAGGTGATGAGCTTCACATTGAACTCTTTAGTGTATTAAGCGATGAAGAGTTGAATCAATTATTGTCCTTATATGAGAAAATACTTCAAAACCTAGAGGTAGAGGAGAAATAAAGGGTGCAATATGCCTGTCATACAACATAAAACCTATATGGAGGCACCAATTAATAAGTGTTTCAATCTTGCCAGAGATGTGGAAATTCATATTAAAACTTCAGAGAAAACAAACGAAAAAGCGGTTGCTGGTGTAGTAACAGGTCTTTTAAATTTATATGATACCATCACGTGGGAAGCAACTCATTTTGGTGTTAAACAAAGATTAACTGCGAAGATTACTGAAATGAATATACCATTTAGGTTTGTGGATGTGATGGTAAAGGGATCCTTTCATTCTTTTACGCATACACATGAATTTGTTGAATATGGGACTGGAACATTGATGATCGATAACTTTGAATATAAAGTTCCTTTTGCTCTTTTAGGTCGAATAGCGGATAAACTGTTTTTAGAAAAATATATGAGAAATTTTATCATTTTTAGAGCAAATGAGTTAAAAAGAATTGCAGAGCTAGGCAAATGAAGTTGAAAGGGGAACATCTACTTGCAGTTCATTTATTATTCAGGAAGACCAGATTCTAATATTCTTTCTGGAATTATGGAAATCCATAAGCATGTTTTTGAAGGGTCAGAACTAGTTTTAGAAGAATTAGATGAAAAGAAGAAATTACTCATCTTCGTAGCATTAGAAGAGGAGCGAGTTGTAGGTTTTAAAATTGGTCATGAATTTGCAGATGATACATTTTATAGCTGGCTTGGTGGCGTTCACTCTGATTTTCGCGGAAAAGGAATAGCTTCTGAGTTAATGAGACGACAGCATGCACTTGTGAAGTCATTTGGTTATAAGAAAATCCGTACAATTTCTAGAAATAATAGAAGGCAAATGCTCCTATTAAATATTAAATTTGGTTTTGATGTAATCGAAACATTCATAAGTACAAAAGGGACGCATAAGATTGTTTTGGAAAAAGAATTATAAATGAAAGAAGGGGCATTCCTGAAAATGGAATGCTCCTTTTAGTTATCGTCAACCATCATAGAGAAATAGAGGAATTACAGGACACTTATAGAAGATTATTAAGAGGATATAAAAAAACAAAATTCATAAGGGGGTCAATGAGTGGCTAAGTATGAGCAAAAGATGAAAGAGACGAATCAAGATGTAGTAGAATTTATCGAAAAAGTGGAAAGTCCTAAGAAACGAGAAGATGCTTACAAGCTTTTAGAGATTTTTGAAGAAACATCAGGTTATGAAGCGAAAATGTGGGGACCAAGTATCATTGGTTTTGGATCGTATCATTATAAATATGCGACCGGGCATGAAGGGGATGCACCTCTTGTCGGTTTCTCTCCAAGAAAAGCAAAGATTAGTCTTTATTTTGCACCTGGTGATACAGCACGTCAAGAAAGTCTAAAGCGATTTGGGAAGTATACTTCAGGGAAATCATGTATATACATTAATAAAATAGATGATATTGAAGTGGATATTTTGAAAGAAATGATTACACAATCTATTATGTTTTTACAAAATTTATATCCAGATAATTAAAACATTTTGGAAGTTAATGTATTTACTTTTGCTACTTAATATGAAATTAATGTATAATACTACAGTATAAATTAAAGTAGAAACTTTAACTGAAAGAGAGTGGGACTTTATGGGTCGTAAGTGGAATAATATTAAGGAAAAGAAAGCTTCCAAAGATGCAAATACTAGCCGTATATATGCAAAATTTGGACGTGAAATATATGTAGCTGCAAGACAAGGTGAACCGGATCCTACCTCTAACCAAGCTTTGAAGGTAGTATTAGAACGTGCGAAAACATACAGTGTGCCTAAGCATATTATTGATAAAGCAATTGAAAAAGCAAAAGGTGGATCGGAAGAAAGCTATGATGAGCTTCGTTATGAAGGTTTCGGTCCAAGTGGCTCTATGGTAATCGTGGACGCATTAACAAATAACGTAAACCGCACTGCATCTGACGTGCGTGCTGCATTTGGTAAAAATGGCGGCAACATGGGTGTTAGTGGTTCTGTTGCTTATATGTTCGATGCGACTGCTGTTATTGGTTTAGAAGGTAAAACGGCGGATGAAGTGTTAGAGATTCTTATGGAAGCGGATGTAGATGCTCGCGACATTTTAGAAGAAGAAGATTCCGTTATAGTGTACGCAGAACCAGATCAATTCCATGCAGTACAAGAGGCATTAAGAGCAGCTGGAGTTACAGAATTTACTGTAGCAGAGCTAACAATGCTTGCTCAAAATGACATTTCATTAGATGCGGATGCTCAAGCACAATTCGAAAAAATGATCGATGCGATTGAAGATTTAGAAGATGTTCAACAGGTCTACCACAACGTAGATTTAGGAGAATAATAGAAAAAAGGTTGTCTAATCAGTAGGAATTTTTACTGGGAGACAACCTTTTTTTATTTGTCCGTGATTTAAATTGAGGATTAGTTGAAAAAAATATTATATTACCAAAACCAATATAAGGGAAAAGTGGAACTGAAACCAATATAGAACGTCCAATTCGATAAAGGGGTGTGCATGGAATGAAAGATAAGTCTTTAATTTCTTATGTAATCATTTTTATGTTATGTGCATCGATTTTATTTCCAGTTAAAACACTAGCGTCATGGGCGTATGCATTTGTCGTTTGGGATGGTTATGTGTATGTCTTAACGGATGAAATTGTAAATGAGGTAGGAAAAGAAATTGGACATGTGACTAAGTATTCGGATTTGGAGGGGACTTATTCTGGTAACTTTTCAAATGTCTATCCGAAAGGAACAAAGTATTATTCAATAGTTGGAGTGAATACAGATGATGCAATTGCAATAAAAGATGAAACTGGTAAATATATTAAAGCAACAAGGAATGGAGAATACGCTAGTAATAAATACGACATTCTTCAAAACAGTACTACGATATTGTGGATTTTAATGATTATGTTGATTGCTATACTGGGAGTTTACTTCATTAATAAAAGGAGAAATTAATTTGGCAAACGAGTATCCGAAGCATTTTATTGCAGTTTCTGCTTTTATCACGAATGATAAAGGGGAAGTATTGTTAGTTAAAACACATTTGCGTTCCGATACATGGGAAGCACCAGGGGGACAGGTAGAAGTTGGTGAGCCTTTGGATAAAGCTGTGCGCCGGGAAATACTAGAGGAAACGGGAATTGTCATACGTCCACTAGGAATTACCGGTGTTTATTATAATGTAACGAAACATATTCTATCTGTTGTTTTCAAAGCAGAATACGTCAGCGGAGAATTGAATATTCAACCGGAAGAAATTAAAGAAGCTCAGTTTGTCAAAATGACGGAAGCCAATATTGAACAATTCATCACACGTCCACATATGAGATCACGTACATTAGATGCGATGAATTCAGTAAATTTTATACCTTATGAAACATGGGAAGTAAATCCATACAATTTACTTGGTAGATTGGAATGAAGGGATCTATATTAACTACAGCGCTTGTTACGATTACACATGATCCAATGGGGAAGAATATTAAACTTTTTAAAGAATTGCAACGAAGTTTTTTAGAAATATATGGAGATCTATTTATTACAATTAGTGAAGAATCATCTGAAGAACTAATAAATGAAGTCCGAAAAAGTAAATTTAAGTATAAAATAATTCCTAAAAATGGAGCAGCATATGCAAGAAGGGAAGCATTAAAATTCGCACTTACTGGGAAAAATCAACACTACCATTACTGTGACTTGGATAGGATATTAACTTGGGGGAAAAATTATATAACTGAGTTAGAAGAAGTAGTTGCAGATATACCAAATCATGATTATTTAATCATTGGTCGAACAGAAAGAGCGATGAATACTCACCCTATTGAATGGATTGAAACGGAAAAAATCACGAATAAAATTTTTTCATTAGAACTAGGAAAAGAAGTGGATGTAACTGCAGGTTCCTGTGCATTTTCGAGAGTGTGTGCTGAAGTTATTGACACGTTTTCTAAAGCAGAAATGACGGATGCTGAATGGGCAATGATTGCATATAGAATAGCAAAAAGACAAGTAACCTACAATGCTGTTGAAGGTTTAGAATATCAAGAAGAAATTAATGGGTTGAACCGAACAGTTAGTGAGACGGACAAGTGGTTTAGTAGACTGAAGCTTAGTTGTATTATAAGCGAAACTGCTATAAAGGTGGGGAAATGAAGACTTCGATCATTAATAATAAAACTGTGCCTTTTTTCATCCTTTTCATTCTGTTATTAACAGGATGTAGTGAACAGGAGAATAAGAATAAGAACAAGAACGATTTGACTAGAGTGGATGTTTATAAAGTAAATGCAGACGAAAAGTATGATGAAGAAGTGATTATCTCAGATAAATCAGCGGTGGATGTCTTAAGCAGGGTGTTTGAACAAATTGTTTGGGAACAAAATGTAAAAGCAGAAATGGCGAGAAGAGAAGACATAAAAGCAGTTTTGTTTAT
This sequence comes from Psychrobacillus syltrankelensis, assembly GCF_055454035.1. Taxonomy (NCBI): domain Bacteria; kingdom Bacillati; phylum Bacillota; class Bacilli; order Caryophanales; family Bacillaceae; genus Psychrobacillus; species Psychrobacillus syltrankelensis. The sequence continues at coordinate 3,008,768 of NZ_CM144227.1, forward strand.
GGAAGTTGAAGAAAATATGACAAAACGAGTAGTGTACTATATATGGTTTGAACAAAATGGTACGGCGACAATAATTAATTACGATGAGAGTTCACTTGGAAAGCTAGATGAAAAGAATACTAACATATTAAAAAGTAAGCTCAACTTTGAATAGATAAATAGCAAGAAGCCTCGTCATTTTGCTGAGGAGGCTTCTTGTCTTAGTGTGCCGCTGATTTTTTTCTTCTATAGTTCCACTGTTTGTATTGGAAGCGCACAAAGCATCCGAAGCAAAACCCGAGAATTGCAATAAGTGCAGCTAGGCCAACCATAATTGTTGTGATATTAAATAGGAGAGGCCAATCTAATAAAAAACTAAAACTTGCAATGAATAAAAAGCCGACAGCTAGCCATTAATTGAATCTTAACTGAGCGTAATCTTCCTGGATATATTGATTTACAGGTTTAGAGAGGAATCGTTTTACTATAATTAAAATGGGATGAAACCCAGTTAATAAGCTTGAAAGATTTGCAATTAGTGGAATGAATAAAATCCACGCCGACTGTGTGCTTAAAGCAATAATTACAGACAATACAATGGCCCATTGATTTGCCATGACTAGAGGTTTTGGAATTGTTTTCATCTTAAAACCTACTTTTCTTATAGGATTAATAACATTGTATGCTTCTTTACCGAAATTGTAAATGGAAAAATAGCTTACTCCTCATATTTCCCGGGAAATTGACAAAAAAGGATAGAATATTACAAGTTTGATACTGGTGCCTGGCACCAGTAATATACTTGTAATAAAAGAAGCTATCCTAAAATGAAATAGGATAGCTTTTGGAGTTATTTCTTCTTTAAGTCGTTAATTTGTTTAGTAAGTGAGATAAATTTTTGGTCTAATTCAGTGTATTTAGGGTCATTTTTCTGAATGTAGCTGAGTAAACCTAAGACAGCTTGTTGTTCTGTTTCTAATTTCAGTAGATTTTTTTCTAGAGAAGATTCATCGTTTTTATGCATCCATTCTTTATAGCTCATTTCAACTTTTCGAATCGTTTTGTTTTCAAATATGAGTAGTTTATTTGTTAGTCTTTCTAAAAAGTAACGGTCGTGAGTGACTAGCAGGATGGTACCAGGATAGGTAGAGAGTGTTTTCTCTAATTGCTCTCTAGAAGTAAGATCCAAATGGTTTGTTGGCTCATCTAAAAGTAGAACATCCTTTTGATCAAGTATAAACTCCATTAGTTTTAATTTTACTCGTTCGCCCATACTCATTGTATGAATAGGACGAGACCAGTGATCCTTTGAGAAGCCTAGATTCATCATAAGTGTCTGAATTTGCCCTCGTGCTTCAAAATCAGAGGGTGCAAAAAACTCAAATGGGGTTTTCTCCTCTGGCAAATCGAATACCGTCTGACGTAGATAGCCAATATTCATGGCTTCCGATTTCCAAAGCTGTCCTTGTACAGTTTCTTCTCCTAATAACATGCGGAAAAATGTCGATTTACCACTTCCGTTAGAACCTATGATGCCAATCCGCTCTTGAGATTGTATTGTAAAGGTAGCGTTTTGAAATAAAAGTTTGTCCTCGAAGCTCTTGGAAATCTTTTTGGCTTCTAAAACACGCTTTCCCTTCTTCTTATTTCCTTCTATAGAAAAGATCACTTCTTTTTCTTCTTCAGGCTTATCTATTGTGTTTTTAGAAAGTTCCAGTTCTAATCGTTTCTTTTTGGAACGAATTTGAACATCCATTTTCTTTGCCTTGACACGGTAATACTCTTTATTAAATTCATGTTTAGTCGAATCTGCATGTGCTTTGGATGACCAGTTTTTAAGATCGGATATTTGTTTTTCTACTTGTTGTATTTTTGATTGTTGCCCGTCATAGAGTCTTTGTTGGGTTAATCTATTTTCTACCTTCCTTTGTCTGTAAGAAGTGTAATTGCCAGCATAGACCGTTAACTTTTTGTTTTCTAATTCCCAAATCCATTCAGCTACCTCATCTAAAAAATATCGGTCATGGGATACTAAAATAATTGTTCCTTGGTAGGAGTGTATTTGTTTTTTTAGGAAAGACAAGCTATCTTGATCTAAATGGTTAGTAGGTTCATCTAATAATAGAAGTTGAGCCTTTTCCGCAAATACACAAGACAATCTCCTCTTCATTTTCTCTCCACCACTTAATTGCGTATAATCTCGCCCTTGAGGAACAGACCATTTACTAAAGTACTTCCATTCATCGTCTGCATAATCAGTTTTATGAAATTGTTCATCTTCTTGTTTAAAGTAACTAATAGTCGGTTGAGCAAACCATTCAATTTGTCCCATCGTGGGGGCTTTCTCATTTGCAAGTATAGAAAGGAGGGAAGACTTACCTTCACCATTTCCTCCCACAAGACCAATAACTGCCCCGGTAACTATATCAGCTTTTATATTTTTTAAAATAACTTTGTCACCAAAAGTTATACAGATATCTACTAACTTTCCGTGTAGTGTCATAAAATCCTCTCCCTTTGGAGGAATAAAAAATCCCTCCGTTATTAAACGGAAGGATTAAATACTGACCATTAAATGAATACGCAAAAAACCACTACAAAGTGTATAAAATTGTAGGGAATAAAACATATTTAAATTGAAAAATGGGCAGACTAATCCTATTTCCGTATCGTAAAGTTTATTTTGTTACTGCGAAAATAGATCGCAGAAAAACTTTCACTGAAAAATAAGATTAAAACTTCATTGTCCACCCATCGTCCCTTCAAAATTGTTATCTGAATTATAACATATATTATTCTTTTTGTTACAAGTATATTACTGGTTCCTGGCACCAGTAATATACTTGTAACTTTCTTGTTAATACAAAGCCTGACTTACTGAGGAACTTTCCGTTTCATATATTTTCTCGTAAATAAAAAAAGGAGCTACCTTGTTTGGAAGGTAGCTCCTACTAAGCTTAGAATAATTTAGATTTAAGTCGTTACTTTTAAAACCGTTTTAATTTTTTGAATAACGCCACCTGAGCTGTATGTTAATACGCTGCGTTTATAGAAGGAAAGGCTGATTAAGAACATTAATACTACAGTTCCAACTAATATTAACATCGATAACATAGGTTCGAATGACGAAATGTCTGTTGCACCAATTCGAAGCGGCATTACCATCCCAGATGTGAATGGGATGTATGAGAATATTTTGATCAATATTGTATCAGGACTGTACATACCGGAAAGTAAAACATAAAATCCGAGAATTCCAAGCATCATCGCTGGCATCATTGCTTGGCTGGATTCTTCAACTTTCGAAACGAGTGAGCCAAGTAGTGCACCAATGATTAAGTAAAGCATAATGGTAAATAACAAAAACAAAACTACATATCCAATAAATCCATACGACAATTCATTGACAATATCCAAAACAGCATCCCATTTAGAGCCATTATTTATGGACATGAACAGTAAACTTTGAACAATCAAAAGTGTCGCAATTTGAGTCAATGCTAATAAAAATGTACCTGTCAGCTTTGCCAAGAAATGTGTAGAAGGTTTCACGCTTGCCAGTAATACTTCTAAAACACGAGATCCTTTTTCAGATGCAACATCCGTTGTAATCATGGATAAGAATGTCATAACAAACGAATAGATTAAAAATCCGACTAGGAAGGAAGCACCAATACCTGCAGCTTTTTCATCTTCACTTTTTCCACTTTCTGATTCCTTATTCAAGTTTTTCATGGAAATAACAGTCTGAGACTGAAGAATCTTCTCCGCTTGTTCAGCTGTTAAATTAAGTTGCTGAACTTCATAAAGCTTGCCAGCGTACTGAAGCTGTGATGATAAATTCTGTTGATCATTAAAAGTTAATGGCTTATAAGTAGCGATATCAGCTGCTAATGATTGATTTTCATCTCTCACAAAAATAGCTGCATCAAAATCACCGTCGATAACTTGTTTTTCTACTTCCGCAATCCCTTCAGAAGGGAAGGCAAACTCTATATCGCTACTCGATTTAAATAAGGCTTCGATATCTGCGTTCGTCTCGTTTAATAAAGCAATTTTCAATGGTTCATCTTGGAAAAATGCTTCTTTAATTTCAGTCCAAAACATTGCAACACTAATAACACCGACATATAAAATGATTGATATAATGAATGACTTTGCCTTGATTTTTTGTTTATATAATTGTTTGACGAGAAGCCAAAACTTAGACATTCGTACCACCAACCTTATCTTTGAAAATTTCATCTAGCGACAAATAATCTAAACTAAACTTCTCGATATACTTCCCATTTGCAACAAAGTCAAAAATAGATTGAGCATATGATTCATCCTTTAAAGTAAGGATATACTGATCTTTTCCAACGTGAATATCCTTTACTCCATCTAAATTTTGAAGCGTTTCTTTTGGGACATCAGTTCGAATGGTAAGTTTCGTTTTCCCATATTGTTTTTTCAAATCTAATAAACTACCAGAAAATAACGATACACCGCGTTTCAATAGGCAAAGATGGTCACAGAGCTCTTCTACATTATCCATTTGGTGGCTTGAGAATAAAATCGTTGTTCCCTTTTCCTTTAGCTCCAAAATAGCGTTTTTTAATAAATCCATATTTACAGGATCAAGCCCACTAAATGGTTCATCTAAAATAAGAAAATCCGGCTGGTGAATAAAACTTGCGATAAGTTGAACCTTTTGTTGATTACCTTTGGATAAAGTTTCCGCTTTCGATTTTCGCTTATCTTCTAATTCAAAACGATCAATCCAATAATCTACTTCTTTATGTAGATCCTTACGAAGTTTTCCTCTTAACTCTCCAAAAAAATAAAGTTGATCCTCCACTTTCATTGAGGGAAAAATACCACGTTCTTCTGGTAAATATCCTAAAATATTTCTATTAATAGAATTAATATTTTTCCCGTCCCATGTAATTGTGCCTGCAGTCGTTTCTTGAAGATCTAAAATCATACGAAACGTGGTGGTTTTACCTGCACCATTTTGCCCAATCAAACCGTAAATCTCACCTTTTTCAATTGTGACAGAGAGATTGTCAACGGCTACAAAATCTTGATATCTTTTTGTTACTTGATTAATAGATAACGTCATATGTAGACTCCATTCTTTTATTTTTTTATCTTCTAACTACTGTATACGTTTTTAGAGACAGAATGTTTCAGCTTTTTTTGTAACGTTTTCCATAATGAATCGTCAAATCCAATGAATGGGAAAAAAAGGAGCGAAAACAATGAAGAAAATTGGAATATTTACAGTAGCATTATTACTAATGGTAGGATTTGGTTTCTATCAGCCTTTTGCAAAAGCGCAAAGTGAGGAAGAAACAATGGTGATAGAAAAAGACACATCCAATTTTGTAAAAACTTCTGGAATAATAACTAATATTGTAAAGCAAGATGAAACAGTAACTCTTACAGTGGAGTCAGAAGATAAAGAACCACAGATCAGCATTTTAAAGCTGACGGATGAAACACTTGTTTTCAATAGCGGAACGTCAAAAGCATTAAAGAAAGAAACCTTTAAAAAAGGACAAAAAGTAGATGCGTATTACGGAAAGAATAAACCAATGATTATGATTTATCCGCCACAAATTTCACCAGAGTTAGTGATAGTAAATGACCCTGAAAAATTCGGTAACGTAAAAGTCAGCAAGTTCGATAATAAATTAGTTAGTTTGGATAATGAGTTAAAGCTAAACATCGGAAAAGAAACTACTATAGTAAATGAAAAAGGAGAGAAACTGGATCAAAAAGATATAACTGGCAAAGAGCTCGTTGTGTTTTATACATTTTCGACTAGAAGTATTCCAGCTCAAACGACACCAAGTAAAATTATAGCGATTGACTATTCTGATAGTGAAATGCAACAAGAAGACACAACAAATTACATGAAATTTTCAGGGATAATTAAAGAAATTGCAACAAAAGATGGAAAAGCCATCCTAACAGTAGATACAGAAGAAAAAGAGCCGCAAACTACCATCTTTACAATTACTGACGATACACTTCTATTCAATAGCGGGACGACAAAAACGGTGAAAAAAGACTCTTTCAAAAAAGGACAACGACTTGACGCATACTATGATAAAAACAAACCAATGATTTTAATCTACCCTGCGCAAATTACTCCAGAGTTGGTTGTTGTACAAGAGGAAGGAAAGTTAGGCTCTGTAAAAGTATCTAAGTTTGATGATGAATTTCTAAGTTTAGATAAAGAACTAAAGCTAAACATTGGCAAAGAAACACTTTTAGTAAATGAAAAAGGCGAGAAGATCAAACAAGAAGACTTAAATGGAAAAGAGCTAGTTGTATTTTATACAATAATGACTATGAGTATTCCAGCACAAACGCCACCAATAAAAATCGTAGCACTGAACTATCTTTCACCAGAAATGAAAGAAGTTTTAAATATTATTGAAAAGGATCATTTTATGCAGAATGGAACAAAAATGATTCCACTTCGTAAGGTTGCAGAACAACTAGGTTACGAAGTGAAGACAAATTCAAAACGATTTGGTACGACCCTATCGTTAGGAAATAGTACCATCAAAATTACACGCGGTAAAAAAACGTATAGTTACAATAAAAGCATACAACAATTTAAAGAAAAACCAGTACTAAAGAACAATAAACTCTATGTTTCAGAAGACATTTTAGAATTACTAAATCAACAATAAGAGAAAATCCCTTCCTTCTCACAAAAGAGAACGAAGGGATTTTTTTAGATTAGAGTTAATTAATAGCGTTTTAAAAAAAGTTAGAGCATAAAACACGAAAAACATTAAAGTAAAATAAGATGATTCCCGCTATCGGCGGACGCTTTCCGCGGGGTGAGCGATGAGCCATCACCGCCGCATTCGCGTCGTTTTGTGATGTCTCATCTGTCTCACTCATCCCGCCGGAGTCGCCGCCTGTCGCTCCAATCCATAAAATAACAAGCGCCATAAGATTACCGAAAAATAATACTCCGGTAATTATGTAATCAATGTTTCGTCCAAAGTGCATATCTTGAGGCACCTAAATGACACTTGCGCTTTTCTTAATATAAAAACCTCCATAAATAGAAAGTTGCATATGCTTCCCAACCTGACCAAGGTAAGGATAATTTTTGTATTTCATCCTTTGAAGGCTTTTTGTCAGAACCAGTCACGTACTTAATAGCATTATGCAGTCCTACGTCATCAATCGGAAATGCGGAAGGAAATCTTAAACAACGCATTAGCACATAATTGGCAGTCCAAGGACCAATGCCACGAATTTTCGTGAGCACTTTTTCTGCTTTTTTTGCATCATTCGTTTCAAGCAGCATTTCTTTTGTGAGTAATCCTATTTCAATTTGATTTGCGACATCTATTAAGTACTCACACTTCTTCACAGTCATTTTTAGGCCTACTAAATCCTCTACAGATAGCTTCGCGATTTCACTTGGTGTAGGGAACACCCAATACTGCTCACCCTCATACTCGATTGATCGGCCAAATGTTTCAACCAAACGTCTCTTCAACGTATACGCATACGTCAAATTGATTTGTTGACCAAGTATACCCCAAGCCATTGCTTCGAATAAATCTGGAATACCCATAATTCGTAGACCCTTAAAATTCAATACTGCTTGATGAAGGATGGCATCTTTTTTGGCCAGCTCATAAAAGTCTTTTATCTCTGTCTTCAAATCAAACCATTCGATAATGTATTGAACAACTTTTCCACGTGCTTGTTTACTTATAGGTTTTGTATTTCCTAAAAACTTAATACAGATCGATTGTTCGTCTTGCTCGAAAATCTCTACAAGAGCTGTATATTCATCCAGAGGAATCGCTTTTCTAACTTTATTCTCCTTAATATGAAAAAGACATTCATTCGTGGATCTGGACAAATATTGAAGGTTTTGGTTAAAACTAAACTCGGACGATGTATTTAGGATGATTTGCTCATCTTTTTCTTCCCATAACATACTGAGACACCTCTTTCTAAACCTATTATAATTGTAAAGAATTTCGTTATCTTGCTATTATGTCATGAAAATCAGCTTTTCTATCTAAATAAAAGTATACTAAAAAAGGAGGTGATTTCTTGAAAAATGAGAAAATATATGAGGGATATTGGCAAGCAATTATAGAAAATAACTCAGATTATGACAATGTATTTTATTATGCTGTAACATCAACTGGAATATTTTGTCGACCTTCTTGTAAATCTAGACCACCAAAAAAAGACAATGTTCGTATTTATATGGAAGCTAAAGTAGCTATAGAAAATGGATTTCGTCCATGCAAACGTTGTAAGCCAAATGGATTGCGCTTACCTGATGAGGAATGGGTCATCCAAATTACGGAGTATATAGAAGAACATTACGAGGATCAATTAACTCTAGATATCCTTGCAGACATTTGTCATGGAAGTCCATTCCACTTGCAAAGAACATTTAAAAAAATTACAGGTATTTCTCCAGTAGAATACATTCAAAAAATTAGAATAACAAAAGCGAAAGAATTGCTAGAAACAACAAGCAAATCAATTGTAGAGATAGGTTCTATGGTTGGAATAAATAATACTTCCTATTTCATCACGCTTTTTAAAAAGATAACAGGAGATACACCAAACCAATATAGAAAAAAGGAGATTTAAACGAATGAATAAAATATATTGGACGCATTTCATTCATAATGAATGGCTATTATATATGGCGGCAACAGCAAACGGGCTTTGTTATGTAGGTTCGCCTAATAAACCGTATGAAGAGATGGAAACTTGGCTGACGAAGCGTTTTCCAAAATACGAGTTAGAAGAAAATCCCAAAGCTTTAGAACTTTATACAATTGAAATAAAAGAGTATTTAGATGGTGAACGAAGTGAATTTACATTGCCTGTAGAATTAAAGGGAACCGCATTTCAATTAGCCATTTGGGATGCATTAACTAAAATTCCTTATGGTGAAAAGAAATCTTACTCTCAAATTGCTGAATTCATCAATAACCCTGCAGCCATTCGAGCGGTAGGAGCAGCAATAGGCGCAAATCCAGTACTCATTACAATCCCCTGTCACCGAGTAGTAGCAAAAAACGGTTCGTTAACAGGTTACCGTGGTGGATTAGAAATGAAAGAAAAACTACTCACATTGGAAATAGGAGAACAATAAATTGATAACTAGGCAAATAAACGAAGAATACCCTATGAACTTATTATTACTCGCTGATCCTTCCGAAAACATTGTGAAGGAGTATTTAAAACGTGGAGAGTGCCATATCTTTGAAAAAGATGATAAAACAATCGGAGTCTATGTCCTACTTCCGACTAGACCTGAAACTGTGGAACTCGTAAATATTGCGGTTGCAGAGCAGTATCAAGCAAAAGGAATTGGAAAGGCCCTCGTGTTGGATGCAATTGAGCAGGCAAAACGTCACGGATATAAAATTATCGAAGTAGGGACAGGCAATTCAAGCGTAGGACAGTTGGCTCTATATCAAAAATGCGGATTTCGTATTATTGGTGTGGATAAAGATTTTTTCAGCATTCATTATGAAGATAAAATTGTGGAAAATGGAATCGAGTGTGTGGATATGATACGACTTGCACAGCAATTATAGAAACGATGTTGCGTTTAAAGGCGTCGGGATCTTATTGAGGATTATTCTTTCAATATAAATGAGCTGCCAAATTAGGCAGCTCTGTTTTAGTTTGTATTTAATATTTCTAGCATTCTTCTAAGCTCAGTAGCTGGAATTTGTCCAGGAGCGGATGCTTCGATTCCAGAACCAAATGTTGCAGCAGAGCCAAAAACTTGTCCCGATACTCTACTAATTACCCCGGTGGCAGCCATCGACATCGTAATAATTGGTCGATCCGCATACAGTGAATTCATTGTATAAGTTGCATCTAATAACGTGAGCACATCAATGGGGGATTTAGGCATTACAGCTATTTTCGGTATATGCGCACCTAGTTCCTGCATTCTTCTGAGTCTCCAAATAATTTCCTCTTTTACTGGTGTTTTTTCGAAATCATGATTAGACATAATGATAAACACGTTATTAGCCAATGCTGCTTCTACAATTTCGTTCACATTTGAAGAAAATAACTCCACATCTATTAAGTCGATTTCGTTTGTTTTCACAACTTCTTCGAGAAGCTGCTTATAGAAAGCATCCGTGATTATTTTATTTCCACCTTCACGATGACTTCTAAAAGTAAACAATAGTGGGGTTGGAAATAATGCATTACGAATAACTGAAAGAGTATTTTTGACTGTCTCAATATTTTCAATTTCTTCTAGCAAATCTGCACGCCACTCGACAATATCTGGACTCACTTGCTTTATTGTTTTAATTTCTATTAGAAGTTGTTCTATGTTTTTCCCCATAATAGGGACAATGATCTTCGGTATGTCTTTACCGATATGAATATCACGAATAGAAACAATTTTCATAAAACTACTCCCATCCAACTGTGTTTTACGTTATATTAACATACAAAGATAAAAAGGAGTGAAATAATATGAATTTTCAGCGTTATGTAAATGCAGTAGACTTTGAGCAAGTAGCAAGACCTTTTTTAGAAAAAAACGAAGACAAATTTAGTTTGTTTTTAGGGGTACTTCAAGCTATTAAAGATGGGAAATACGAAAATCCACTTATGGCAACAATCGAAGAAAATGGTGAGTTGTTAGCCCTATTCCAAATGACTCCGCCTCATCCACTTAATATTATTTTTGTAAATGAAGAGAGAATGGCAGCAAGCATTGATTTGTGTATTACTGAGTTAATCAAACAGTCTATAAACATTGAATCTATCATCAGTGTAAAAGAATGGGCATATAAATTCGCGGAAAAATGGAAGGAGAAAACAGGGCAAGGTTTTTCCATATCAATGGATCAAGGTTTATACCGTTTAGATCAAGTGGAAGATTCTTTAGAAATGAGCCCTGGATCATGGCGTTACGCAACGGAAGAAGACGCATTGCTCATTGAAAAATGGTATAGCTTATTTGAAGAGGATACTGGACTTCCGAAAACAGCATCAGTTGAAATTAAAAAGAGAGTAAAAATGATGCTGGACGCAAAAGAAGCATTTCTATGGGAAAACGAAGGACAAATTGTATCCATGATGAAAAAATCAAGACCATCAGCAAATGGTGTTACTGTTTCACTTGTATTCACACCAAAGGAACAACGGAAAAAAGGATATGCCCGCACAATGGTAGCTGCAGGTAGTTTAGAACTCTTAAAGGAATTTCAATTTTGTGTCCTCTACACAGATATGCTAAATCCAACTTCTAACAAAATCTATCAAGAAATTGGCTATCATAAACTGATAGATTCCGTACATTTGAAAATTGAAAAATAAAATAATAAATAGGGGGAACTCTTTTGCAAATGTTGTTCCGTTATAACTGGATGGTTAGGGAAGATTGGTATCGATGGTGTGAAGAAGTAAGTGAAGAAGACCTTCTTTTAGATAGAACAGGTGGTGTAGGCGGGATATTGCATACTCTATTTCACATTGTGGATGTCGAGTGGAGTTGGATCCGGCTTCTTCAAGGGAAATCAGATTTTCAAGAGACCTTTAATGATTACAACAGTTTGGAAAAAGTGAGAGCGTTGGACACTAAATTTAAAATAGAAGTAGAGCAATTTGTTCATAATTGGGAAGAAAGTATGGATAATCTTATACTTCAAGATACAATGCCAGATGGAAGTATTGTAACAGACACATGGGGCGAGATTATGCGTCATGTGATTGCCCATGAAATCCATCATATTGGACAATTATCCATATGGGCTAGGGAAATAGGGCAAAGACCTGTCTCAGCAAATCTCATTGGTAGAGGTCTTGCTTCTAAGTAAATAATGAAAAAATTACTCTAAAAAATAATAGAAGCCTTACCAGCATGTTTGCTGGTAAGGTTTTTTGAATTTAATAAAAACGTAGTGCAAATGAATTTTTATAATGTTACATTAAATCTATCAGAGTATTTCGTTAGGCGAATAAAAAAAAAGTGGGGTAATATAATGAAATTTGAAATTATGCGTCATCGGTTATTAGATGGATTAAATGATGTAATGAAAGCGATTAGCTCGAAAACCACTATTCCAATTTTGACAGGAATTAAATTAGAAGTTACGGAAGATGGATTACGACTGACTGGAAGCGATTCAGATATTACTATTCAATCATTTATTAAGGCTGAAGAAGATGGCGATCAAGTGATTCGAGTTATTGAAGAAGGGTCAATTGTAGTTCCAGCGCGTATGTTTAATGAAATTGTACGTAAATTACCAACAAGTGATGTAGAGATAGAAGTAAAGCAGAATTATCATACATATATTCATTCTGGTAAGTCGGAGTTTCATATAATTGGTCTAGACCCTTCTGATTATCCAATGTTACCAGAGATTCAGGATGATCGTCAGTTTACTATGCCAGCGGATTTACTAAAATCTATTGTTCGTGAAACCGTATTTGCAGTTTCACCTTCTGAAAATCGTCCAGTATTAACAGGTGTCCATTGGCAAGTGAAAAATACCGAGCTAGTTTGTATAGCAACGGATAGTCACCGCCTTGCACGCCGTAAAGTAACTTTGGACCAACTATCAGAAGGAGAATATAATGTAGTTATACCTGGAAAGAGCCTTACCGAGTTAAGTAAAATCATTGGTGACACATCCGAGCTTGTTCATATCGCGATGACAAGTCAACAAGTGTTATTTAAAACAAGGAGTGTATTGTTATTCTCTCGTCTACTGGAAGGGAATTACCCAGATACATCTCGTTTAATACCAACTGAATTCAAAACGATTGTTACGATGAATGGTAAAGCTTTATTTCAAGCAATTGACCGAGCTTCTTTATTGGCACGGGAAGAGCGCAATAACATTGTTCGACTATCCACACTAGAAGGTAATATTGTAGAGATTTCATCAAGCTCACCTGAAATTGGGGAAGTAGAAGAAGAAATTCAATCAATTTCGGTTGAAGGCGAAGTGATAAAAATTTCGTTTAGTGCAAAATATATGATGGATGCATTAAAAGCATTAGAGGGACATGATGTAATCGTCCAATTTACAGGACCAATGCATCCATTTATAATAAATTCTATTCTTGATGACGCCATCTTGCAACTAATTGTACCGGTGCGCACTTATTAACTATTAAACCTTAAAAAGTCCCTTTGTTAAGACAGTTTTTTAACTTCTTTGCAAAGGGATTTTTCTGTTCTTTATTTTGAGAGAAAGGAATAAGGAGGAATATCAAGATTGAATGTTGAAAACGTGGGTAGCTGCAAATTTAAACTTGGAGAGGGAGTGTTCAATTGAATCTTCAAATTTACGTTGATTGGGGAGGACATAAAGTTAGTCTCATTTGGCATCCTTTCAAAAAGATAACCCAAAGTGAAATAGTAACCTCTGTTCATAGTTATTGTTTTTACCAAGATAAGGTTTTATTAGTTCAAGTAAAAGAAAGAGGATTTAACATTCCAGGTGGACATATTGAGGTAGGTGAGTCTCCAGAAGAGGCATTACATAGGGAGGTTTATGAAGAAGGATATGTAAAAGGGAAACTAAAATATATTGGTGCTATTGAAGTCAATCACAGTAATAATCCTTACTTCGTTCAAAACGGCCCGTATCCTTTGATAGGTTATCAATTATTTTATCGAATGGACATTGAAGAATGTCATCCGTTTCTTAGAGAAAATGAAACAGTATCACGCATTTGGGTCGAACCTGAAGAAGTTCCTTATGTGTTGAGTGATCATGAGCTATCTTTGCTCATTTTAGAAGTGGCTATAACGATGAAAGTAGAAGCTAAGTCTAAGATTTCACTGCATATACAAAAATAGTTTATAGATTACAAGATTCTAACATAACTTCAGAATTCCATGAGAAACTCGCCTAAAACAAAAATAACTCCACGTATAATTACGAGGAGTTATTTTAATTTAAGCCTTTTTTATAACAGTAATTTTCCCGTTGTCAGAAGAGAGTCGGATAGTGTTCGACCCGTTACCAAACACGGTACGAGAATTCTTTTCTCCAAATACACTTACTCTGCCATGATCAGTTTTAGTATGAATGGATACGTCTGTTGGATCGTTTTCTGTCTCTACTAAAATGCTGCCATTATCCGTTTCTAACTGGATCATGCGGTCGAGACTCGATGTTAGAAGCGAAATTCGCCCGTTATCGGTTTTCCCGATAATATCACCATTTACATTTTCCATCATAATACGTCCGTTATCCGTTTCTGTAATAATCTGCTCAGCATCCACATTACGCAATTCAATTCTGCCATTATCTGTCTGGGTGGAAAGTTTATCCGTTTGCACCTTATCAATTTCAATGCGTCCATTGTCTGTTTCTACTTCTAAAACAGTAGCTGCAAATTCCTTTAAGCCGATGCTTCCGTTATCGGAAGTGGCTTTAATTGCTTTACCAAGCATTTTTTCTGCACGAATGCGGCCATTATCGGTTTTCATGATGATTGTTGCATATAACTTTTTAGGAAGTGATACATTTACTCGGAGTTCTTTAATAAAGAACAAGAAATTAAATAACTGGAATTTCTTTGTTTTTAATTGAATCGATAATGTATCGTTGATAACATTAGCAGTGAAATCTAGTTTGTCGTGATCCCCAATTAATTCCACAGTCGTATCATCTGTTTCTGATGGGAAAACGTATAGTGAGCCGTGATCTATGTTCATTACTACATTGGAAAAAGTAGGGTTAGGAATTTTAATTACTTTATTATTTGTCATTATTTTCTCAGGAATATGATTTTCCAAAAGCTCTTGTGCGATTTCTTTCGGAGAACCAAGAGAAGCAGCAATATCGCTATCTGCTTTTCCATCCTCACGACCATTTGTAAAATACTCTTTTATGTCAGAAAGAATATCATTGCGTTCATCTGCAGGAAGACCAGCTAGCGCAAGCTCCAGTTCACTTATAAATTGTTGTTCAGTCATTTTTTACACCCTCTTCGATTAGATTATTCACACCGTTTGTGAATTTTTTCCATTCATTTAACTGTTCATGTAAATAAGTTCTGCCCAGTTCGGTAAGTTTGTAATATTTACGCGGGGGGCCTTCCGATGATTCTTGTAAATAGGTTGTAAAGTATCCTTCCTTAGTTAAGCGTCTCAATAATGGGTAAACAGATCCTTCTGAAATTGATATTTGGTCGGATATTTTTTGTACAAGCTCATAACCATAACGATCTTGTTTATCCAATAACACAAGTACGCAAAGATTCAATACGCCTTTCTTAAATTGAATGTTCAATTGTCTTTCACTCCTTCCACTACTATTTAATAACCAGTACCTTTGATAGTAATATATCATACGGTATTATTCTATGCAAGGTACTGAATAAAATATTCTAAATAAGTTATAATCGAAGTAACGAAAGGATGACGACGGATGAACCCTTTTACTGAAAAAACGATTGAAATAATAAAATCCATTCCTTCGGGAAAAGTCATGACATACGGGCAAATTGCAAAGGTTGCAGGTAGTCCAAGGGGCGCAAGACAAGTAGTACGCATCCTTCATACAATGAGTGCAAAACACAAGCTACCATGGCATCGTGTCATCAATATTAAAGGAGAGATCGCTATTCCAGATGAAGAATCTGCCTTTTCTCAAAGAGCTATGCTAGAAGCGGAAGGTGTATGTTTTCGTTCTAATGGCCTGGTGGATTTAAAAAAATCAAGATATGTAGCCGAAATTAATGATGTAGATATAATCTAATGAATGAAGTGAGGAAAAGAAAATGTTTAAATGGCAAGGTGCAGCAGGTATTAGTATAAATGAAAAACAAGAGGTGCTAATGGTTCTTCAAGCAGCTCCAGGAGAAGATAAGCAATGGACCGTTCCATCAGGGACAATGGAAGATGGGGAAACGTTTGAAGAATGCTGCGTAAGAGAATTTTGGGAAGAAACTGGCTACAAGGTTCGGATTATTGAAAAAGTACAAAGTAAGAGTGGAGTCATTAGTGAACATGGAATTTCTTATCATGTTGAATACTTTTTAGTTGAAATAGTGAGTGGGGAGATAACCATCCAAGATCCAGATCAGTTTATCCACGAAATCGCTTGGAAATCGTTAGAAGAAATTGCAAAGCTCCCTTTGGCTTATCCAGAAGATATCCACATAATCGAACAAGTTTTAAAAAACTAGAAGGGAGTTAATCCTTCTAGTTTTTTGTATAAATAAGAATTGCGTCTCTTAAAAACTCTGCTGCACCAGTTTGGATTTTGTCATAGTAAGCAGTAAAGCGTTCATCATCCACATACATTTGGGCAACTCCAGCATGGGCTTCCTTCGTATACTTTTCCCAATAAAAGCTTAACCATTGTCGGTGCAAATCTGCTGTTTTTTGTGCAAGTTCTCCAGCTGAATCGCCAATTGCCATTGCGGCTTTCAAATTCTCTGCAATTTTCTCAGCTAGGATCGAAAGTTCTTCGTGCTGGGCTTCGGTCATACCTTTTACTTTTGCATTCGATTTATTTACAACTTCCTCGCCATATTTTTCTCGAATTTCTTTCCCGTACTTTTTCTCATTTTCATCCACTAGCTTTTGTTTAAATCCTTCAAATTTCTCTTTATCCGACATTATAATCTTCCTTTCTGTTAGTTGAATGGATTTATCGACATTTTCGATCAACAAATCTAATTGTGCTCTCTTTTCAAGGAGTTTTTCTCGATGTTCCTTTAATGCAGTTGCACCGTCGAACGTTTCAGAAGTCATTATTTCTTTGATGCTATCCAAATTTACCCCAAGCTCACGGTAAAAAAGAATTTGCTGCAGTCGATCTACTTCTGTAGAACCATAAATGCGGTAGCCAGATGAATTGATGCGTAAAGGTTTAAGCAATCCAATTTCATCATAATACCGAAGTGTCCGTGTACTTATTCCCGCCAATTGACCAAGCTTTTGCACTGTATATTCCAAGAAATCACCTCCTAATAATTACAGTCTAGACCTTTACGCTACGTTAAGGTCAAGTGAATAATTAGAATTTGTTCAAATTGTTTTGTTTCATTATAATAAAAGAATAAGAAGTGAGTTTTATCCATAATAGTAAAAGAAATCATGCTACAGTTAGAGTAACTAGGCAAGGAAAAACGTAAAAGTTTCACTTCTTCATTCGCTCCAGAATGGATTGCCACCGTATTAGATAAGAATACGTAAAGGGGAGAATAACATGACAACTATTGGTTTTGTTAGACATGGTGTGACAGCTTGGAATAAAGAAGGAAGAGCGCAAGGGACAACAGATGTACCACTCGATGAGGAAGGTATCGAAATGGCAGAAAGGGTTGCCGATAGAATTGAACAGGAAGAATGGGACATCATTTATACTAGCCCTTTGATTCGTGCAAAGAGAACTGCAGAGATTATTGCTGAAAAACAACCTGAAATTGATTTTGTTGTAGACAAGCGCCTTGGGGAAATTGGTGGAGGTATAATTGAAGGTACTACAGAGGCAGAGCGAGTTGCAAAATGGGGTTTTGCTTGGAGAAAAATGGAGTTGGGATTTGAGCCGGAAGAGGTTATTATTGCTCGCGGCATGTCTTTCATAGAAGATGTAAAGCAGGCGCATCCCGGTAAACGAGTGTTAGTTGTTAGTCATGGAGGCTTTATTGGACGGATCATTAATGTCCTTGTACCAAATAGTGAGTTTGTATTTGATATAGGAAATACTTCACTGACAGTGATAGAATTACAAGACAATAAAAATATATGCCACTTATTCAACTGTATGAAGCATTTAGAAACGAGGGAAGTATAATGCAGAAAGATTCCAATTATTACATACATCATCTAGGTTTAGAAGCCCACCCAGAAGGTGGGTATTATAAAAGCACATATAATTCCGACCAATCAATGGCAGCACTTGGTACGACTCGAAAGCTATATACGAGTATTTATTTTCTATTAGGAGCAGGAGATGTATCGCACTTTCATCGACTAAAATCAGATGAATTGTGGTATTTTCACGGCGGAAGCTCTTTACTAGTACATATTATTGATGAAGAAGGAAATTATTTCGAACATAAACTAGGGCTTGATTTGGAGAATGGAGAAACACCTCAAGTATTGGTACCGAAAAACTCAATTTTTGGTTCATCTGTTATTAAAGATGGATTATTTTCACTTGTTGGTTGTATGGTAGCCCCAGGTTTTGATTTTGAAGACTTTGAACTGTTTACGCAAAGTGAGTTATTGGAAAAGTATCCTCAACATGAACAAATTATTCGTAAAATGGCGTATGAACAATTGCCAAAATAAAATTAGCGACCTTGGCTGGCTCAAGGTCGCTTTTAATATATAAAATGGATGAAGTTAAATTAAAGGGATAATGGTTACACTAATAGAAATACAAAAATAAAGCAACGTCATTTATTTGGAGGTTCTTTTATGATTAAAAAAGTGATTTTATTCCTTATGTTATTTTTAGCAATCGCAATTACTATGCTATTTATAGATAATAAAGAAAAGAAAGAAGAAATAAATAAGAGTCTAACGCCAACACTAAAGGAGCCTTCGGAAGTAGAATCTCTCGTTTCGCTCATTTTTGAGTCTTCGAAAATAGGGCAAGTAATGGATGTTCCATTTATTGTAGGTGAGACGGATGTTCAAGAAGTACATGAACAATGGGGAAGTCCGGAGGAAAAAAGCGTAATTTCCACAACTATTTATGAAGACTATTTATCCAAAAATGTGACTGTGGGTCATCGATCCAATACTGTTTTTGATATTCGCTCCTCCGCACCAGCTATCCAGCAAATACATTTAGAGGATATTGAAAGAATAAAGGGGGAAGCAGATGAGATTCGCAGTTATCAAGATGAAAAGGTGGACCAAACGATTCTGATTTATGAAGTTTCTCCCACTTATCAACTGAAATGGATTTTACCGAAAGCAACAGAAAGTGAACCGAACCCGACGGTTGATCATATATCGGTTTTTATGAATATTGAAGAAGAAACTCCGACTCTTTCAGACATGAGTTTAGAAGAAAAGATTGGGCAAATGATTTTTGCTGGAATAGACGGAACATCTTTAACGAAAGAGTCGAAGCAATTAATTTCAGTGAATAAAGTAGGTGGGCTCATTTTTTATCAAAATAACTTAAAAGATGAGAGGCAAACTGTTTCTTTATTAAACGCAATCAAAACCGAAAGTGAAAAGGAAAAACATCCACTATTTTTAGGGGTTGATCAAGAAGGTGGCAGAATATCAAGACTACCTGGATTAAATAAGTTACCTACAAACCAAGAAATTGGGAAACTAAATAATCCAACTCTTTCATATAGTATAGGTTCTCTTTTAGGAAAAGAGATGAATGCATTCGGTTTTAATCTCGACTTTGCTCCAGTACTTGATGTAAATAGCAATCCAAAAAATCCGGTTATTGGAGATCGTTCTTTTGGTAATAACGCAGAGATCGTAAGTAAGCTTGGTATTCAGACGATGAAAGGTATTCAAAGTGAGAGTGTTGTTTCCGTTGTGAAGCATTTTCCGGGCCATGGGGATACTTCCGTGGATTCTCATTTAGAACTTCCAATTATTCAAAAAAGTATCAAAGACTTAAATGCCCTGGAATTGATTCCATTTAAAAAAGCAATTAAGGATGGAGCAGATGTTGTCATGGTTGCTCATATTCTTTTACCAAAGATTGATCCAAAATTTCCATCTTCTATGTCTCATTCCATTATTACAGGGATATTGAGAGAACAACTTCAATTCGATGGGGTAGTGATGACAGACGATATGACCATGAATGCTATATTAGGTCATTATGAAATTGGGCAAGCTGCCGTGGATGCAGTGAAAGCTGGGAACGATATTGTGTTAGTGGCGCATGATTATCCAAAAGTGAAAAGAGCCATTGATGCGATTAAACAAGCAGTTCATAATGGAGAGATTTCTGAAGAAAGAATAAATACGAGTGTAAGCCGGATTCTAATGTTGAAAGAAAAATATAAGCTAAACAACGAACGTGTTCAAGCCCTAGACATTAAAGGGTTAAACCATTCGATAGAACAAATTATAGGGAAATAATATAAGAAAAGGACTTCCAGGTTTAATGGAAGTCCTTTTTTAAGAGAACATATATGAAGTTGACTGCTAGGTATACTATAGGTGTAGATGGACTTAAGATGATTTATTATACACAAATCCAGTAATAGGATGCCCCATGTTTCGTACAAAGCACCCTGTAAATAGTGAAGAACAGATGCAGTTAAAGTTCGCTTCCGGTTTTCTTAAGAGATAAGTATATGCATCATCGTCCTGGGAACCAGTATTCATAGTACTTTAAAGAATTAAATAATACCGCCGATTTCCGTTGCAGATGGACGCGTTCCGCGGGGTGAGCGATTAGCCATCACCGACGCTAACTCGTTCGTTTGTGATGGCTAATCTGTCTCACTCATCCCGCTAGAGTCCACCTTTCACTACAATCCATTAAGTGAGTATTGCCTAAGTTAGTGAAGCTTTTGCTTAAAGGACGCTTACGCTTTTCTTAAATACCATTTTTTCGTAAGCTAACATACAGAGATCCGTTCGTTTGAATCTGAGCGTAATAAACCTCATCCACCGAATCAACGCCTTGTTTCCGAAGTTTTTTCATCACCCACTCTTCAGTCAATTCTAGTTCTTCCAAGTTTTTGTAAACAATTACCCCATCTGAAATAATTTCAGAAGGCATATAGGTTGGAAGTGATACATCTGCTTTTACGTCTTGTTTGGTTGCTTCTTGTTGCGCTACTTTTTTAAAGACACTTAATTTCCCATTCGTTTCGAGCACTGCATAATGAACGTCTTGAATGGAGAAAATAGATTGTTCTCTAAGCATCAATAATACATCATCCATATGTAGGCGTGCTTTTTTTATGGATTTAACGGAGATTTCTCCATCCTTAATAACAATTGTAGGATTATCATCGACAAGAGTACGTGCTTTTGGCGATTTCAAAGTAATGTAACTCATAGCTAAAGTAAGGATTGCCCACCAGATTAGGGCAATATAACCGTCAATAAAAGGAGTTTCCTTTTGGGCTGCAATTTCGGAAGCAATTGAACCAATCGTAATACCTGTAATATAATGGAAAAAAGTTAATTGGCTAAGTTGTTTTTTCCCTAATATCCTAGCAAGTAAAAGTAGGGTTGTGAAAGAAACTGTTGTTCGAATAATCATTTCCCAAAAGTGAATATCAAATAAATCTTTCATTTATCTAAACTCCTTTTTATATTAAAGTTCTTCAATATAGTCTTTCCAAAAGAGTTCGAACTATCCTTTTTTACTTCCGGGTTATATTAACTTTTGCGTTATAATGAATCCATTAACAAAATTCAGCAATTGAAAGAGCGTGAAGAAAAAATATGTCAACATTGAATGATTCTCAGAAAATAGGCAATCCTGTTTACCCAATCATGTTTGCTATTGGCGTCTGCCATTTATTTAATGATTCATTGCAATCGGTGATTCCTGCAATGTTTCCTGTTTTGGAAAAAGAAATTGGATTAACATTTACCCAATTAGGATTAATTTCATTTATGTTAAATATTGTTGCATCAGTCTTACAACCAGTTGTTGGATTTATTAGTGATAAGAAACCTATGCCGTATGCACTTCCTCTTGGAATGATCAGTTCTTTTGTCGGAATGGCAGGACTCGCGTTTGCTCCCCAATATTGGATTATACTTGTGTCGGTTATATTCTTAGGATTTGGCTCAGCTATATTTCATCCGGAAGGCTCACGTGTTTCATATATGGCAGCAGGTTCTAAAAGAGGACTTTCACAATCTATCTACCAAGTAGGTGGGAATTCTGGACAAGCACTAGCTCCTCTGATTAGTGCATTTATTCTAGTTCCATTAGGTCAAAAAGGTGCAGCACTTTTTTTAATAGTAGCAGCTGCGGCAATATTTATACTATCTAAAATTTCGATATGGTATAAGAAACAATTGGAAGAAGAAAAGCTTACAAAAAAGAAAAAAACACTGTTTTCTTCTTTGCCACCTCTTTCTAAAAAGCAGGTGGGAGTTGCCTTAACACTTCTAATGATTATTATTTTCGCAAGATCCTTCTACGTAACGAATATGACTAACTTTTATATTTTTCACTTGATGAAACACTACAATTTAACAATTAAAGAAGGGCAGTTATTAATCTTTATTTTTCTAGCTTTGGGAGCAGTAGGTACTTTCTTTGGAGGACCGATGGCGGATCGTTTAGGTAGGAGAAATGTCATTTTACTATCCATGGCGGTACCAATTCCTTTATGTTTAATATTGCCGTATGTTCCAATATGGGCGGTTGTATTATTACTAGTTATGATCGGTTTCTTCCTCATGCTCAGTTTTTCGGTCACAGTTGTTTACGCCCAAGAGCTTGTACCGAGTAAAATTGGCACTATGGCAGGATTAACGGTAGGACTTGCATTCGGGATGGGAGCGATAGGAGCAGTTGTAATTGGAATTTTAATGGATCATGTTGGAGTTTATACGACGATGATTGTTGTTTCTACGCTGCCACTTATCGGACTAGTAGCAATTGCATTACCAAAGGATAGGAAAATTAGTGCTAATAATTAATAAAAGAAAGTGGCTGTTCACTTTTGTTAGATTTTAAGTTGCCTTCCACAATAAATGTGGAAAGCAACTTTTTTTAATGATAAGAAACTAAGAAAGTATATAAATTCGGTATCATGAACACAGTAATCATGGACCTTTGTACAAGGATTCCGCTCCAACCGAACGCATTCGGCTCCTAGGATACTGCGGGGTCTTCGATGAATAAGCTTATATACGAGTAGGGGAGTATTTTTTCTCTAATTAACCAAACCAAACGCATCATGTCCTCACAAATTCCAAGTGGGCGACGGACAAACCTTCGCCACAAGATGACCGAAAATAAGGAGTTGGAGGAGACGTAGTCACTTCCAATTCCTCAAAATCCACCGGTAATAGTGTAGCTAATATTTCGTCCAAAGCACTCAGGAATTAGTGATCACAAGATGCATGCACTTAAAAGGCGCTTGCGTTTTTCTTATTTACTGACACGTTATCATTCTATTCCAATTTTTTTGCACTTTACGAAAATCATTTTAAGCAAACATCATCATAATACTTGCTTTTCGAAGGAAATACGCAAAACATGAACAAAAGAATGGTAATACCCAACATTAGAAAAGAACCAATGATGACAACAAATTGAATGGAAATAAGTTGTGCCGATATGCCAAATATTATGGTAATACTAATGATTAAAAAAGCTTCAAATAATCCATATATACTTCCTATTCTCCCCATCAACTCAACTGGAAAATTGTTTTGATAGAACGTATGGAAACCTGTATTTGCAAAAGCAAGAGAAAAGGCAAGGATAAAAAATCCTATAGCGGCTATTGAAAATGTAGTTGAATAGGCGTAAATAATATAGCCAATAGAAACAAATAACGAGCCACCCCCAATTAGTAGGGAAGTTGCTAATTTGTTTACAATCATTGCATTCACAAGAGCCCCTACAATAATACCTGCCCCTGCTATACTTACAAGGAATCCATACTCTCCATCAGATAAAAAAAGCACTGCTTTAGCAAATGCAGCTTCTTGAGAATCGATAGCTGTTGCAATTACCATTGTGCAGCTAAATAAAACGTAAATGACCATAATATAAACGTGTTGACGACTAAAGTTTAAAACAACTCTCCAATCATTTTTGACTAAATTCCAAGAAATATAGGTAAAAGATGATTCGAGGATATTCCCCTTTTCAAGATTTGGCATAAACAAAGTTATTATTCCGGATAATAGTAGAGCTATTGCATTAATGTAAATTGCTAAGATTGGTGTACCTAATAAAAACAATATACCCGCTATTGCTGGACCAATTAGGAAAGCCCCAGAGTCTATTAAGCTTCGTAAGGAATTAAAACGTTTTCTTTGTTGAATTGGTATTAACTTTGTTATATAGACAATGGAAGCAGGTTCAAACATTGATCTCGCCATATTTATTATAAAAACGATTGCATATATAATCCAAATTGATGAAACAAATGGTAATACTGCTATAAAAGCCGCCCGAAAAAGGTCAAGGCCAACCATAAGGTTACGTTTATTTATGCGATCAATTACGCTGCCGGTCCATGTATTCGTAAATAATGTAGCTAAGGGTTTAACGATATAAAGCCCTGCGACTGCAAGTGGAGAATTGGTCATATCTAATACAATTAAATTGAGTGCTATTAAATATACCCATGCGCCAAAGTTGGAAAATCCTATGCCAAATAATAGAATTGATGGATACTTCCAGGATAATAATATTTTTTTCATTTTGTTCTCCTTTCTTTTTAAAAAAGTGCAAATAAAAAAATCTCACCCCCAAGACTATTGTCTTGGGGACGAGATTTAGAAAGTCGTCGTGGTACCACCCCAGTTTATTAATATGTCACCATATTAATCTCATTCGGTACAGCATCTTAATTTAATCTTCGGCGTAATTGTATGTTTGTACAATTAATTCCGTGTAAAAAGATATGCGAATACCTTAGCTCTATAACGGGAGCTCCCGTTACACTATCCCCTAAGGCTAGGTTCCAATGTAATGCTCAGAGGCTTGGTTCAATAAAAAATTCATGCTCCTTTTCACCAACTGGAGCTCTCTGCAATGGAATTTATGTATTTACTCTTCTCTTCATGGCATCTAAATTTTTCTAATAGTAGCATGTTTAGGGTGATTATGTAAATATTAAATTGAAATACAAAGTATATGAAATTACATCAATTTTCAATAAATTTCGTCTGATATATTGCATTCTGCTGCTATACATAGTATCATCAGTTCTGATATATTGCATGCTGAATAAATGACAGAAATCATTTGAAGCATTCATCTAAGAGGAAATATAGCAGAAATTAAAAATGATTGTTTATCATTATAGGAGGCAAAATAAATGGATTCAAAATTGTCATTCTCCAGTTATCTCGTTATTGGAGTAATGTTATTTGCATTGTTTTTTGGAGCAGGGAATCTAATTTTTCCGGCAAGCTTAGGGCAAAACGCAGGGACAAATGTATGGCCAGCAGTTATTGGGTTTTTGGCAACTGGAATAGGATTACCTTTCTTAGGTACACTAGCAATGGGCTTTTCAGGAAGTAAAAATTTACAAGAGTTATCTAGTAGAGTACATCCAATATTCGCTGTAATTTTTACTACTGTATTATACTTAACAATTGGACCGTTTTTTGCATTACCACGGACAGGTGCAGTTTCTTTTGAAGTGGGTATACTGCCATTTATGAGTCCCGATCATGCGAAGATTGGTTTACTTATTTTTACGATAATATTCTTTGGAGTTACACTTTTATTTTCACTTAATCCGTCAAAAATTGTGGATAATGTTGGGAAATATTTATCGCCTGGAATAATTATTGGGTTATTCATTTTATTATTATTTGTTTTCATTAAACCAATGGGTGGGTTTGAAGCACCTCATGGTAGTTATGTAGACAATGCATTTATGACTGGATTTACAGAAGGCTACAATACAATGGATGCTTTAGCCTCTTTAGTATTCGGAATAATCGTTATCACTGCGGTTCGTTCAATGGGAATCACCTCGACTAAAGGAATTATTGCCGCAACTGCGAAGTCTGGTGGGATTGCCATCTTCTTTTTAGGTGTTATTTATGCAGGTATTGCTTATTTAGGAGCAACAAGTACAGAACTTTTTGGGATATTTGCTAATGGAGGCCCTGTTCTGAGTAGTGCTTCTGAGCATTATTTTGGATCTTTCGGAGCTATACTTTTATCAATTATTATATTCTTAGCTTGTTTGACTACTAGTATTGGTTTGACGACGGCGTGTGGAGAGTATTTTCATACGTTAATGCCAAAAGTTAGTTATAAAGCTTTCGTCATTTTCTTTAGCATCTTTACTTGTATTATTGCTAACTTCGGTTTATCGAATATTATTAAGTATTCTATACCAATGTTAATGCTGCTTTATCCATTAGCGATTGTGTTAATCTTGCTGACGTTTCTTTCACCATTATTTAACCATGCTAGAATTGTATATGTCAGTGTAATGTTTGTCACATTTTTAATCAGTGTGATTGATGGTTTGAAAGCTTTATGTGGTTCTCTCAAAATCGACTATTTTGGATGGATGAATCCCGTTGTATCTCTTTATGAAAACTATTTACCATTTTACAGTGTCGGTCTTGGATGGTTAATTCCTTTCTTAGTTGTAATTCTAATTACAGGTGTTATTGGAAAAATGCAAAAAAGATAAAACAAGTGTTGATTAATTAGAAATATCCATAAAATACTAGGAGCTCAGTCGTTTTTTGGGTTGCTTCGGACTAAAACGATTACTGTTCACCATTACCGAGATTTGTGAACGCGGAGGGATGCGACTTTGTTGCATCTCTCCGCGTTTTTTAACAAAAAATAAGCCCTTGATTAATCGTCAAGGGCTCAGGTTGTAGACAAAGTCATTTTTGATTGGTATCTCTTCAGACTGTCTTGAAAGCGCTTGTCAGTCGAGGCGCGCCAGCACGAGGCGGAAGCGAATAGAACTAAAGTTCATGAGCTTACAACGAAGTGCCAAGCAAGCGTTTTTGTTTGCGACGAGCTGTGCGCAGGAGCAACGAAGAATGCGAGCGTTTGTCAACAGTCTGAGCCCTTGATTAATCGTCAAGGGCTTATTTTCATTAAAACTCTTCAATTGTATAAATCCAATTTGCTCGCATTGTTTCTGCTACTTTCTGAGAATCTTTTTCTCTTAAGAGTTGAATGATTTCTGCATGCTGCTTAATAGAGTATTCTCTTAAAACAATCTTTTCATAATAGAATAATCTTCGCACATGTGCTTGAAGCATCTCTACCATAGAAAGTATGTATGGATTATTTGCAATGTCCACAATAATTTGATGGAACTCTTCATCCACCTTTAATGCAGTGGTAAATTCCTTCGCATATAGTGCGTCTGCAAACTCTTTGTTTTTTTCTTCCAACAATTCAATTGTGGCGTCATCCATATTTTGAATAGATAGCTCCGCTGCAAGCGCTTGCAATACTGCTAACGGTGGAAGTAGATTGTTAATATCTTGTGTTTCTACAGCTGTCACTTGAGTGGCTCTTCCAGGTTGCATTGTTACAAAACCTTGCGACTCTAGAAGTTGCAATGACTCGCGAATTGGTGTTCTACTTACCCCTAGAGCCTGTGCAAGTTCTATATCGTTGAGTTTTTCTTCAGGTTGAAGTGTACCGTCGATTATCCACTGTTGTAACTGATTGAAAGCATGGAGTTTTGCGGTAGTTCGAACAGGTTTTGTATGGTTCACTGGTATAGGCATATGAATACCCTCCCTCAATTACTTAATAGTTTAATATTATTATACAATATACTGTATTTTTTAGTGTATAATTTTTTAATTTTCAAGAATTTTTGTTGTAATTGACCTTATATCTATTACAGATTCTTCCGCTATTATATCTTGAAGCATGACTTCTTTAAAATAAGAAACGCTTTTTTCAAGTGGAATACGAAGAATTTTCTTTAGTGCACTTTCATACATTTTTAAAAATTCTATATCCGTGTTTCCTCGTTGTAGCTCTGCAAAAGCCTCATATACTTGATCCAACTTGTCGGCAAGTTCTAACAACCTACCTTCAATAGTTTCATCTTTTCCTTCTTTCATTCGATCAAAAAAGATCGGTTGGAACTCTGTTGGAATTTCGTCTAAAATAAACTTTTCCATCATTTTTTCTTCCACATGTGAAAGCATTTGTTTCAATTCAGGGGAAGCGTGTTTCACTGGTGTTTTAATGTCACCGATGAATATCTCTGCAAAGTCATGGTTAATCGTTTTTTCGTAAAGAGACTTCCAGTCAACAGTTGCACCATTGCTCTCTTCGATTGTAGCAAAAAACATCGCATATTGCGAAACCTTCCAAGAATGAGCAGCTACATTATGCTCCTCGAATTTAAAACGTCCAGGACAACGTATGATTCTTTCTAAATCGTTCATGCTCATAAAAAACTTATGAATACCCATTAACAAACACTCCTTTGTATTTATAATACTTTAATTACAGGAAATAATGTAATAAAAGCATTACTGTATGTTGGCGAAAAAATAAGGTATTATGAATTAAAAATGAAGGTAGGAAAAAATGTGATGGACTTACATTCAATATTAAAGAAATTACAGTGGAAACAAATAGGAGAACCCGTATTAATATTAAATGCTCCAAAGTCTTATGAAGAAATTACTATTGCTTTCGGAGGAAGAGTTGACAGAGAAATTGTAGAGGGAAACTATAAATTTATTCAAGTATTTGGGACATCGATTTATGAAATTTCAACGCTTTCTAAATTAGTTATAAATACTTTAGAAGGAGATGGTCTTTTGTGGTTATGCTATCCAAAAAAATCATCAAAACTATACAAAGGGTCCGATTGCAGCAGAGACGAGGTTGCTAAAATACTTGCAAATGAAGGATTTGAACCTGTCCGAAATATCGCAATTGATGATGACTGGTCGGCATTGCGTTTTCGTAGAGTAGAAAATATTAAAAAGATGGTAAGAAAATTTGCGCATACAGAAGTAGGAAAAGAGCGAACAAATGATTAATGATGCATTAGAGCAATTACAATTCGTTTCAGATACAATTATAGAATTGTTTCAACAAGTAGAGGAAGAACTTTTACATAAACGTCCAATTGCGAACAAAATGAGTGTATGGGAGGTTTGTGTTCATCTCTCCCAAATACCAGGGGCAGATTTGCGTATTCAAAAAGAATATTCGAAAGAGCAAATGACGGAGTACTATCAAACGCATATGCCGGACACGATGGAGAATGTCCATGCACACTTCTTAGAAGGAATGCACGAACTTATCTTATACTATAATGACCTTTCTAAAGAAGAATTAGAACGACAATTTAAGACTTATTGGGGTAGTGAATATAGTGAGGCAGAATGGTTTGTTCAAATCGTCAATCACTTAGTACATCACCGTTCACAGCTATATCAGTATTTATTGTTCTTAAATCGAGACGTACAAATTGTTTTATTTCGTTGAATTCTGGGAATCCTTAAAATAACAAGGAGGAATTCAAATGGTGAAATATGATAAATTAAAAGATACATTACTAAAGCGTTTAGATGAACTAGAAATAAGTATGGAGAATGATGAGGAATTTGAAACAACAGAGTTGTCCAATTACGATAATCATCCTGCAGATAATGCAACCGACTTAATGGATAAACATACACGACTAGCATTACGAAAGCACTCCGAAGATGAGATACAAGATATAAAGGAAGCACTGTTAGCAATGAAGGAAGGAACATATGGTATATGCACCGAATGTTCAAAAGAAATTCCTTTAGAAAGATTAGAAGCTATTCCTTCTACAACTACTTGTGTCGAGCACGCACAACAAGAGGTAAATGAGGATATACGACCTGTTGAAGAATCACTGTTAAATTCTACGACTGATCAACCAGTGGAAAACGAAGACCCGAGAATTCGGGACTTTGAGAACAGTTTTGAAATTTTAGAAGAAGTCGGTTCTTCCGATACACCTTCTGATAAGCAGTAACTTGCATGCCCCCAATACAAGAGTTTGTATTGGGGCATATTCTTTTTCAGTGGCAACTGTTACACTGGGGAAAAGGGGGACTTCATATGACTGCTATTGTTTTGTTTGACGGGGAATGTAACTTTTGCGATGCAAGTGTTCAATTTATTATTGCAAGAGATCCAGCAGGGTACTTTCACTTTGCTGCGCTGCAAAGTGACATTGGGAAAGAACTCAAAAAAAATCACCGAATAAATGAAAAACTGGATGGTGTTATAGTAATTGAAAACAATACAGTATATGATTCCTCCGATGCTGCGCTTTTTATTTGTAAGCATTTAAAAGGAATGTGGAAAATTTTTTACATTTTTAAAATCATACCAAGGTCAATACGAGAAGTAATGTATAAAATATTCGCTAAAAATCGTTATAGATGGTTTGGAAAAAAAGATAGTTGTATGATTCCATCACCAGAAATCCGAAACCGATTTTTGTGAGATTGAAGCAATTTGTGGTACGTTTATGAATGAGAATTATTTTCATTCTAAGGAAAGCAATGAGGTGAAAGGTGTATGGAGAAGGAATTATACGATGTAATAATAATAGGCGGTGGTCCTACAGGATTATTTGCCTCTTTTTATGCGGGATTACGTGACTTAAAAGTGAAAATAATAGATAGTCTACCACAACTTGGTGGTCAGTTAATGGAGCTATATCCAGATAAATATATATATGACATTGGAGGCATTCCAAAGATTTTAGCTCGAGATTTGATAGCAAATTTGGAAGAGCAAGCCGCATATAGTAATCCGACAATTTGTTTAGAAGAGACAGCAAATACACTTGAAAAATCATCAGAGCATTTTACATTAACAACTGATAAAGGCGTTCATTATTCCAAAACAATTTTACTTACTTCAGGAATTGGTGCGTTTCAACCCCGCAAACTAAACGTTCCAGGATCAGCGGATTATGAAGGGAAAAACTTGCATTACAAAGTAAAGGACATAAACCATTTCAAAGATTCTAATGTGCTGGTCCTTGGTGGAGGTGACTCTGCACTGGATTGGTCCTTAATGTTAGAAGATGTTGCGGAAAACGTCACTATTTGTCACCGAAAAGAACAGTTTACAGCACATGAGATGACCGTCCAGCAACTTCGTAATTCGAATGTTCAAGTGAAAACTCCTTTCGGTATAAAGGAGTTAGTTGGAAACGGAGAAAGTGTTCATGAAGTAGTAATCGTAGCGAAAGATAAATCGGAACAAAGAATTCCGGTAGATCATGTCATCGTCAATTATGGAAATGTTGCGTCGCTCGGGCCTTTAAAAGATTGGGGGCTAGAAATGCAAAAAAATTCTGTTGTTGTCAATGAAAAAATGGAAACGAATATAGAAGGTATATATGCTGCAGGAGATGTATGCACACACGCTGGGAAAGTTAAGCTCATTGCCGTTGGATTTGGTGAAGTACCAATTGCGATTAGTCATATTAAGACATTCATTGATCCAAAATCACGGGTGCAACCACTCCATAGTACGAGTATTTTTGAATAATGAAAACTAAAAA
This sequence comes from Psychrobacillus syltrankelensis, assembly GCF_055454035.1. Lineage (NCBI taxonomy): Bacteria > Bacillati > Bacillota > Bacilli > Caryophanales > Bacillaceae > Psychrobacillus > Psychrobacillus syltrankelensis. Next base: position 3,039,938 of record NZ_CM144227.1, read on the forward strand.
ATCCCATGTCACAATGAAGTGGCATGGGATTTAGTCTTATTTAAAGAACGCTTTGTCAATATTATATTTTGCTTTAAGAGTGTTAATTGCATAAGTTTCATAAATTTCACGATCCATTGCTTCTTCTACGATACTAACGCTAATTTTGTACACTTCTTCACGATGCTTAATCATTGGAGAAACATTGTCTTCAAAGTGTTTTTTAATACGTTGTCTGATTTTACGTGCTTTCCCTACGAATAATAGCTCATCATTTTTATTATAAAACATAAAGATGCCGCCTTTATCACGAGGAATTTGATGGAAATCGATAAATCCATAAATAGATGGAATTTCAATTTCTCCTTCTTTTAGTACTTGTTCGCGCTGGGTAATTGTTACGTTTGGTTTTGGTAATTCGATTTTAATCAATTCGCTCACGTCCTCTTATTGTCTATCCTTTAGTCTACCATAATCGGATAGTAATATCTATTCGCAAAGTAATTCATTGTAAGCAGGATTCCACAACTAAAGTATAGAAATATACTATATAACTTAACTGGAGGGATTTTCTTGATTAGAAAGCTAGAAGATTTTTTAACGAACTGGAAAAGCGAAAGTGATTCTACACTAAAGATCTTAAATACATTAACAGACGACTCTTTGCACCAAAAAGTATATGAAGAAGGTAGAACGCTAGGACAAATTGCGTGGCATATAGTTGTGACCATCGATGAAATGCTAGGAAAAACAGGTCTAAAATTCACTGCAACACCGCATGATGCAGCTCTACCTAAAACAGCAAAAGAAATTGCAGAAGCATATAAAAAATCTAGTGATGCTATGGTCCAAGCGATTAAAGACCAGTGGACAGATGAAACGCTACTAGAAGAAAAAGATATGTATGGGCAAATGTGGCCAATTGCATTAGTACTCCAAGTATTAACATTCCATCAGACACATCATAGAGGGCAGCTTACAATACTAATGCGCCAAGCGGGTCTTGAAGTTCCAGGTATGTATGGTCCATCTAAAGAAGAATGGTTAGCTTTTTCTGGGGAAGCACCTGAATAATTATCCATTGACTATTTAGAATTATGTATGTATTTTTATTAATAAAGTTATTTTGATGGAGGAAAAGACGAATGAGCAAAATTCGAATTGGTATTGTAGGATACGGAAATCTAGGGCGTGGTGTTCAATTTGCAATAAAGCAAAACCCAGATATGGAGCTAGTAGCAGTATTCACAAGACGTGACCCATCTACAGTTCAAGTAAATGATGCTTCGGTTGGTGTGTATTTAGTAGAAGATGCAAAAGATTTCAAAGATAAAGTAGATGTTATGATTTTATGTGGTGGTTCTGCAACAGATTTGCCAGAACAAACACCGCAACTTGCACAAGACTTCCATACAGTAGACAGCTTTGATACACATGCATTAATTCCAGAGTTCTTTGAAAAAGTAGACAAATCAGCGAAAGCTTCAGACAAAGTAAGTATTATTTCTGTTGGATGGGATCCAGGGTTATTTTCATTAAATAGATTGCTTGGGGAAGTTGTTCTTCCGGAAGGGAATACCTATACATTTTGGGGAGACGGCTTAAGCCAAGGACATTCAGATGCAATACGCCGAATTGAAGGTGTAAAAAATGCGGTTCAATATACACTTCCTGTAAAAGAAGCTGTAAACCGTGTGCGTAACGGCGAACAGCCTTCCCTTTCTACGAGAGAAAAGCATACGAGAGATTGCTATGTTGTACTAGAGGCTGGCACGAACAAAGAGCAAGTAGAACAACAAATCGTTTCAATGCCTAATTACTTTGCTGACTACGATACGACTGTGCATTTTATTTCGGAAGATGAACTGAAAAAAGACCATAGTGGAATGCCTCATGGTGGTTTTGTCATTCGAAGTGGAGTAAGTGGTGCGAATGAACAACAATTAATGGAATTTTCATTAAAACTTGATAGCAATCCAAACTTCACTTCAAGTGTATTAGTTGCATATGCAAGAGCAGCTTACAAACTTGGCCAATCTGGTCAAAGTGGTGCAAAAACAGTTTATGATATTCCTTTAGGTTTATTATCACCTAAATCAGAAGCACAACTAAGAGCAGAATTACTATAAAAATAAAACCGGTGCCTCTTTTATCAGAGTACCGGTTTTTGTATAGGGGAGAAGAATGTGAAGATATACGATTTGCATTGTGATGTGCTGTATAAACTAGCAATGTCCGAAAACCCAATTCCTTTTGAAGATTCTCCTTTGCTACAGGCAAACAAAAAAGCATTAGAAGCTGGTGAAGTAGCTCTTCAGGTATTTGCGGTGTTTGTTTCAGAAGGGTTTCCAAAAGAGAAACAATTTATGGAGGCAATCCGTCAAATTGAATTTTTTCATACAGAGATTGTTGGAAAAAATGATAATGTAGTTGCAATTTACAAGTGGGAGCAACTACAACTGCTACAAGAAGGACAAATTGGAGCAGTGTTATCCCTAGAAGGTCTTGACATGATTGACGGAGATATACAAAAGTTAAAGTTATTATTGTCCCACGGAGTAAAATTAGTTGGACTTACATGGAATGGTGCGAACGAGGTTGCGGATGGTGCATTTGAGAATTCGGGAACAGGATTAACCTCCTTTGGAGAAGAGGTTATAGCTTTATTAAACGAACAAAATATTATTATCGACGTATCGCATTTGAGTGAAAAATCATTTTGGGATGTATTACCGAAAGCAAAGTGGCTCATGGCAAGTCACTCAAATGCTCGAGCAATATGTGATTCGGCAAGAAATTTAACGGATAATCAATTAAAAGCATTAGTTAATAGAAACTCACCAATTCATGTTGTATACTATCCACAGTTTATTAACAATTCTAAAAAACCAGTAGAAATGCAAGACTTAGTGGAGCATGTGGATCATATTGCTTCTCTTGGAGGTAAACATTTGGTAGGATTGGGTTCAGACTTCGATGGAATAGGCGAATTTGTTTTTGGGCTTGAAGATGCTTCCAAAACTCAAAATTTAGTAAAGCAGTTATTAAAAAGTTATTCTACTAAAGAAGTAGAAGGATTTACATCCAAAAACTTTGGGAGATTTGTCAATCAGATTAGCAAGGAGGAATAATATTGAGTAGTTTGCCCGACTGGTTTTTTGCAGTAGCGATTGCAGTAGTCATTTGTTTCATCCTTGTTGCAGAGTGGTTGACGCGAAGAGGGTAAAGAGTATGGTATACTAGACAAATGAAAAACCAAGAGAAAGAGGAATTACATGTTAACATTTGAAGAAAAAGAAGCCATTATCCAAGAATTTGCGGAACTAACTCGAAGAGAAGTATCGATGAAACGAGTAAATTACCATTATGAAGATAGCTTATACGAAAAAACAACGGTCATTTATCATCTTCATCCAAATGGGAATGGGTTTGTATATGTAGGAGATCTTCCACAATATGAAGCAGCCGATGATAAAGGACTATTGAATATTCGTGAAGCTTCGGCAGAAGAATTAAGAACAATAATTAAAGACTCTATTGCTTATTTATCTACTGAGGAAGAAAAGTTATTAGATGAAGAAGTAGAAGAAGAATGGAAAAACAAAGAAGATTCCAAGCTAACGTTATTACAAGAAGATACACTTTGGAATATTTATCATGGCTATAACTTGGAAGAAAGTTTTGGTTCTTATGACGAAGCAAAATCTTATCTTTTAGAAGAAGGCTTCCGCCTAGTTGGGAAGAAGTAAGGAGGTCTTCATATGAAAGGGAAGTATACTGTTTTCATCATTCTAGCGATTATTTTCGTCGCAATTGGAGCTACCTTTTATTTAGTTATGCAATTTTTTGAAGACAACCCGACCCAACCTCAACCGATTGGTTATAGTACAGGCATAATTGTTGAAATGAATGACAGCAGTATTTTAGTTGTCAGTGATTTATCGGGAGAGGAAGCGAGAAAGCTTACTGTCGAAGAAGCAACGAATACTGGTAAAGATGCGACATGGTTTTCATTGACGATGGATCAGCGAAATCAGTTAAAGTTGTATGATAAAGTGAAAGTTGGGTATGAAGCACTGAATGAATCATTTCCAGCGCAAGGATCTGCCAAAACAGTTGAGAAGTTAAATGAATAATAAGATGACCGATGTAACGCGAGGATATATTCTCCGTACATCGGTTTTTTTATATTCAAGGTGCACGAGATTTGTTAATTGTTGCACTGTTGATAAGAGTAGAAAAGCATGTTACTCTTTTGCAGTGTGTAGTTTTTTGGATGAAAGTAGGTTTGTAATGACAAAAGATCAACGAAAGAAATTATTTGTATTAATGATAAATATGTTTATTGCAGTAGCAAGCTTTGGGATTATCATTCCCATACTGCCCTCTTATTTAAAATCGATTGGACAGGGTGGAACTGCTGCCGGACTTATGATTGCCATTTTTGCAGGTGCACAACTTTTTATGTCTCCAATCGCGGGAAAATGGGCAGATCAATATGGAAGAAGAATTATGATCATTGCAGGTTTAAGTGGTTTAGCATTATCTATGTTTGTTTTTTATCTGTCGGATTCGGTCGGTATTTTGTATGTATCACGTGTTATCGGTGGAGTAGGAGCAGCGTTATTAATCCCAGCAATTTTTGCATATGTTGCGGATATTACAACGATGGATCAACGTGCAAAAGGGAATAGCTTCATTTCAGCTTCTATGTCACTCGGTATTGTAATTGGTCCTGGGATTGGTGGATTCTTGGCAGATTTCGGTTTGAAAATGCCGCTCCTTATCTCAGCAATTGTCGGTGTTGCAGCAGTTATATTTTCTTTGTTTGTTCTGAAGGAAAGCAAACCTGAAATTGGTGCAGCTGAAAACAAACCAGAGCCTATGGTGAAAGAGATTGTTCAATCGTTTAAAAAGCCCTATTTTATCCCACTTGTCATAACACTTGTGATGAGTTTTGGTTTAATGGCATATGAATCGGTTCTTGGACTTTTTGTAGACAACGAGTTTGGTGCTTCTCCTCGAGACATTGCATGGATGGTAACCGCGACTGGCATTGTCAGTGTAATTGTTCAGTTGTTTGCTGTCGATAAGATCGTACGCCGCTTTGGCGAGGCAAACGTATTGAAAATATTCTTAGGTATCACTGCTTTAGGATTTTTTCTGTCCATCGTGGCCTCAAGTTATGCGTTTTTCTTCGTAATCACAATGATTATTTTCCTTTCTACTTCTATTTTACGTCCAGTCCTAACCACGTTAATCTCGAAGTTAGCAGGTCAAGAGCAAGGCTTTGCAATGGGTATGAATAATGCGTATATGAGTATTGGAAATGTATTGGGTCCATTACTTGCAGGGTTATTATACGATGTGCATATTATTTATCCATTTGTATTAGGATTGATTGTGTTACTTATAACGATGATTGGATCGATTTTATGGAAGGGTACAAAGAAGTTAGTAGTCTAATAAATGCTGTTCCGTAGAGTTAATTGCGGAGCAGTTTTTTTAGTAACAAGATTGCTCCCGATGGAACTAAAAAGTATAACGGAATTTGCGATTCGTGTGGATGAGTCGGAAAAGTTGAAAGCACTTTTCGGTAAGTTGGAATATTAGTTATTTTAGTTGGAAACCTCTTTATTTGACCTAGAAATTGATTCAAGTTATAATTATCTCAAATTCGAGATAATTATAAAAGGAGTTTTAATATGAAGCATGTTTTTTATAAAGGGACAGATTCGACGCGACCAACATTATTGCTTTTACACGGTACAGGTGGAAATGAGCATGATTTAGTAGGTTTGGGTAAAGAAATAGACGACTCGGCAAATATTTTAAGTGTTCGTGGAAATGTATTAGAAAATGGAATGCCTCGTTTTTTTAAACGCTTAGCTGAAGGTGTATTTGATATGGAGGATTTGATGTTCCGAACAGAGGAATTAAAAAAATTCATTGATGAAGCAGCTAAAAACTATGAGTTTGAGCGTGATAATGTTGTGGCTGTTGGATATTCAAATGGTGCCAATATCGCGGCAAATCTATTGTTTGAATATGAAAGTGTATTAAAAGGTGCAATTTTACACCATCCAATGGTACCAAGACGTGGTGTGGAATTACCTTCGCTTTTAGGAACTCCTGTATTCATAGGAGCGGGAAAAAACGATTTTATGTGCCCGGCTAAGGAATCCGAGGATTTACGTGACATGCTACAAGGTGCAGGAGCAGAAGTAGAGTTGTTTTGGCATGCCTATGGTCACCAGTTAACGCAAGATGAGGTGCAAGCAGCGAAGGACTGGTACCAAACTAAATTTTAATCGCAAAAATAGGAGAATCGGTCGAATAGGACAAATAATCGGTCGAATATAGCTCAAAATCGGTTGAATCAAACAAATAATCGGTCGAATGAAAGATAACAGCCAAGCAGAAAATCTTTTCTGCTTGGCTGTTATCTTTCTTAATGCCATTTACTCGCTTTATATGTGCCTTTTCTAAAGGGCATCCACCAATTCCATTTACCAAGAAGCTTCATTAAGCTTGGTACCAACAATAAACGAATAATCGATGCATCGATGGCAATAGCAATTGCTATGCCGACCCCAATTTGCTTAACTGGCATCACGTCCGTAAATGCAAAGGCACCTGTGATAACAATCATAATGAGTGCTGCGGAAGTAATAATTTTACTAGTGGATGTAAGTCCATCAATCGTAGCAGTTGTGTTATCAAGACTTTTCGAATACTCTTCTTGAATACGAGAAATTAAAAACACTTCGTAGTCCATACTTAATCCGAACACTAAACTAAATACAATTACCGGAATTATTAGTGCAATCGATGTTGCCTCTATTCCAAGATGTCCGTATTGGAAAATGTAAACAAGTATTCCAAAAGTGGAGGAGAGCCCGATTACATTCATAATAATCGCCTTTAAAGGGATTAAAATGGAACGGAAAGCAACCATTAAAATGACAAAAGTAGATCCTAAAATGATCGCTAGCAGTACTCCTACTTTATTAAATATTTCATCGAAAATTTCTTGATTAAATTTTGGACGACCACCTAGCATTGTATCTACGCCTAAATCTTTTTCAGACCATTCGCGAGCCCAATCTTGTGCCTCGGTAGAAGAGCCGTTCAATTTAAGAGTTACTGGGATTAATAATTTATCTTTTTGAACAAATGTATCGAGCAAAGGAGTTAACTTCCCTTTTATTTCTGGAATTTGCATGCTTTGCTCCCATTGTTCTACAGTGGGAATTTTACTTGCAGTATAGATGGAATTAATGGAATCTACATCTTTATCAGCCAGCAGTTGTTCTTCTAATTTCTTCATTTCTTTCAGACCTTCTGTATTCTCCCAACCATCTTTACGTTCTGCAATCATATAGATAGTTGACTTCTCACCTAAACCAAACTCCTTATCTATTAATTCAAAAGCTTGTCGAGAATCAAAAGATAGTGGCAATGAATTGGCGCTTGGAATAGCTAATTTCATATCTTTGACTGGAATAATACCAACCCCCAATACAATTAGCGCGACAAGTATTAAAGGTACAGGGTGTTTCATTACATATGAAGCAAAGCTCCGCCATCTAGAAGAAGCTCCTGGTTTCACACGTATTAATGTCCATTTATTAATACGATCTTTAAGTAAAAGTAGTATCGCTGGTAGCAATGTGATAGATGCTAAAACAGCCATCAATACGACAAGCATACCGCCTAGTGCAATGTTTTGGAATATTTCTACTTTCATTACAAGCATCGCACCTAATCCAATAAATACACAAACCGCTGAGAAAATAATGGAGCGACCGGCAGTCAAAATCGCTGTTTGTACCGCCTCTTGCGCCGAATTGTTTATTCGCTCCTCTTTGTATCGATTGATTAGTAATAAGGCAAAATCGATGCTGAGTGCTAACCCTAACATTGGAATAATATTCATGACGAATATGGATAAATCCATCGTACCACTAAACAAAGTCATCATTCCAAAAGTGGTTACAACTGTAATAACACCAACTACAAGCGGTATAAACGCAGCAACTACACTTCCAAATGCGAGTAAGAGTACAATGATAGCAATTGGTAAACCGATTGCCTCTGCGTTTACCAAGTCTTTTTGGCTAGCACTATTAATATCTTTATTAATCGCAGCTCCGCCTGTTAATGTAACTCCTTTTTCGCCACTGATTGCCTCTCGTAAAGTATCCACTACTCTTGGTAAATCATTTGTATCGCTATTAAAATGGAGCATAGCATAAGCGACATGATCCTTGTAAAGAGAGGAGTCATCCAAGGGGGATTTAATGGATTCTGCAATATGTAGTCCTTCAATATTTGCTAAAGTCTTTTTTATTGTTTCATCGGTTGTGTGATCGAACACTACAAACATTGTCTCGGCAGGTAGGTCAAACGTATCTGTCAATTCCTCCATGACTTGCTGATGTTCTCCGTCTGTTTTAAATCCATCACCTTGTAATAAACCAGGCAACCGAATTGCAAAAATATCTAAAATAATAAATAGTATTAACCAAGCAATCAGTATTGCTTTATAGTAACGTGTTACTATATTAGATAAAAAAAGCATACATTTCCTCCTAACACATATCTATCACTTATTGTACTGGAAAGAAGGGAGAACATGCTAATATAATGTTAAAATGATAGAATCCATAAAAGGGAGGAATAAAAAATGAAAATTGCTCCACCGAAATTACCTAATTCTCTAACGGATTTAAATATAGGTGATGCGCTTCTAGAAGATAATTATATTTCAGGAGGAATTGTGACATCTTTCAATTTAGACGAAGTGCTAGAGGATAAAATTATTTTTGATCAAATTCACTTTCAACATATTTCGATGGAAGGCACTCAATTTCACCAAGTAGAATTTATTGATTGTTTATTTGAAAAATGTGATTTATCTAATGTCGACTTTGGGGACGCCGTGTTCCACCGGGTTGAAATAAGAAACTCAAAATTATTAGGTTCAAATATTTCACAATGTAGACTTACTGAGGTAAAAATTGAAGACTCAGTTGCAAATTACACGAGTATTAGTTTTTCTAAACTCAAAAAAGTCGCTTTTAAACGAACTACGCTAAATCGTGCTGATTTTATTGAAGCGTCATTTGATAAAGTAAGTTTTGAAAAATGTGAATTGGATGGAGCTAATTTTACGGAGACATCTTTAGAAAATATTGATTTAAGCTCTAATACATATGAGCAACTTACGGTTTCCATGGAGAAGCTTACAGATTGTACAGTATCTACCGAACAAGCAATTGGGTTTGCAAAATCATTAGGACTAATCGTAAAATAATAAAACCCCTTGTCCAAAAGACAAGGGGATCTCTTTTAAAAAATTAAACTAAGAACTCTGTAAATGACAGCTGCCAACATTGCAGAAATCGGTAGTGTTATGACCCAAGTAAGGACAATTTTTTTTGCTACTCCCCATTTTACACCTTTCACACGTTGAGCTGCTCCAACTCCCATAATAGCAGAAGAGATAACATGTGTTGTGGAAACTGGTAAATGAATCGTAGTTGCCCCGAAAATAATCATAGCAGATGATAAATCAGCTGCTGCTCCGTTGATTGGACGAATTTTCATGATTTTTCCACCAACAGTTTTAATGATTTTATAACCACCAATAGAAGTTCCTAGCCCCATTGCAGTTGCGGCTGCTAGACGCACCCACATCTGAATATCATCAGATGTTTGTAATTCTGCAGCAATTAAAGCCATAGTGATAATTCCCATTGCTTTTTGAGCATCATTTGTACCATGTGTAAAAGATTGTAGTGCTGCTGTTCCAATTTGGACCGTGCGGAATCCTTTATTGGTTCCATATAAGCTCCTGTTTTTAAAGATTACTTTAAATAAAGACATCATTAGAAACCCAACTACAATCGCAATAAATGGAGAAACAATTAACGCTTCTAAAATTTTAACAAATCCAGTGTAGTTTAGTATCGCAAAACCAGCTGCAGAAATCGCAGCACCGGCAATAGAGCCAATTAGTGCATGAGATGAACTAGATGGAATTCCGTAATACCACGTAACTAAGTTCCAGATAATAGCTGAAAGAAGCGCAGCAAGTATAACTAGTGATCCGTTTTGTAAAGCAAATGGATCTACAATATCTTTCGTTATCGTTTTGGCAACCCCTGTAAAAGTAAGGGCTCCAATAAAGTTCATCGTTGCAGCCATCAGAATAGCTACTCTTGGCTTTAAAGCTCTCGTTGAAACAGATGTTGCAATTGCGTTAGCTGTATCATGAAATCCATTGATAAAGTCAAAACCTAATGCGCAAATAACAACAAGAATGGTGAGAAAGAGTACATAATCCATATAAACGCTCTCCTACGCATTACGCATGATAATTGTTTCAAGCGTATTAGCTACGTTTTGACAAAAATCTGCGATATCTTCTAATTGTTCATATATATCTTTAAATTGGATAATTCGAATAGGATCTTTTTCTTTTAAGAATAATTGTTTAATCGATGAGCGTAATACTTCGTCACATTTTCGTTCGTAATCTTTAATAAGAATAGAATGTTCATGCATTTGAAGTAATTTTTTATGAGCAAGGAGCTCCATAGCTTTTACGATTTCATCTGTACTTTTAACAATGTAACCTAAAAAAGTACGCATAGAATCATCGATTTCAATAAGAGAGAACATTTCTAAATGGGCAGTGAAGTTATCAATTCCATCTAAAATATCGTCCATTGTAATAGCTAATTGCAAAATGTCCTCACGTTCAATTGGAGTCATAAAGGATTTATTAAGCATAACAATTAAATCATGAATTAAAGTATCTCCCGCTGTCTCGTAATTTTTTAAATGTACACTAATTTCCTTTAAGTCTGAAAAAGTGTTAATACGAAAATCGTCTGCATAATGAGCAGCTTCTTGTACATTTTTGGCAATTTTTAATAACGAGGAAAAAAATGGATCTGGTTTTCTTGAACTAATCATAAAAGCCTCCTGGACTTTAAGAATTTTTTGTAGTCGTTTAATCTCAAATATCATAACAAAAAAATTGCAAAATCTACACACTTTTTACTTAAAGATTGCGAAATTTACAATCCTGTAACATTACTCCCTAAAATAAGGTTACAATTATGTCATGAAAACGTTTTTATTTCTCATTATTCTTTTTATTAAAATAATTGTCGAATATAAAAGAATACAATTTAGAAGTAATAAATATTTTTTAGTAAAAAAGTAAAAATATGAAACTTTCTGAAATTGCTATCGTATATATTATTTAGATGGATAGTAACCAAGAAAGGAGTGGTAAAAATCGAACAATTCTTTTTATACGGTTTAATAATTGTAGGACTTATCACGATTTTATATGTATTATTTGCGGATGCAATTGATGGGATGGATGCAGGCGTTTTTAACCCAACGGTGATTTTATCATTTATTTTATTCGTATGTGCAACAGGTTTTATATTATTAAAACTTACCGAGTGGAGTAATACGGTTATTATCGTCACTGCATTTATTGTTTCTTGTATTTTATCGTTCTTGTTATACTTTTTTGTTTTGTTACCGTTGTCATCTGCAGAAGTTTCAACTGCATATACAGACCAATCTTTGCAAGGTTCGGTGGGGAAAGTTATTGTTCCAATTCCTAAAGATGGATTTGGAGAAATTGTTATTGAAACGGTGAACGGGTTGATATCAAAACGAGCTGCTGAATATGACAATGAAGAAATTGATTATGGTAAAAAAGTGTTAGTCATTGATGTAGCAGGTGGAACATTTCTTGTAAAAGAATATGAACCATTGAAATAATAATTAGGGGGAATTAGGTTGATGGAAAATTTAAGTCTTTTAATCGTTATTGGAATTGTTGTGTTCGTAATAGTAATAATGCTTGCAGTGTACGTTACAAAGTATCGAACAGTTGGACCAGATGAAGCGTTGATTGTAACAGGAAGTTATTTAGGGTCGAAAAATGTACATACAGACGACTCTGGAAATCGCATTAAAATAATTCGTGGTGGAGGTACATTTGTATACCCAGTATTTCAACAAGCGCAACCACTTAGCTTATTATCTAGTAAATTAGAAGTTACAACGCCAGAAGTATACACGGAGCAAGGAGTTCCAGTTATGGCTGATGGTACGGCGATTATTAAAATAGGCGGTTCTATTTCTGAAATTGCAACAGCCGCTGAACAATTTTTAGGGAAAACAAAAGCGGATCGTGAAAATGAAGCAAAGGAAGTACTAGAAGGTCACTTGCGTTCCATATTAGGATCTATGACAGTAGAAGAAATTTATAAAAATCGTGACAAGTTTTCTCAAGAAGTACAACGTGTTGCTTCACAAGACTTAGCAAAAATGGGACTAATCATCGTTTCTTTTACAATTAAAGATGTTCGAGATAAAAATGGCTATTTAGACTCTTTAGGGAAACCAAGAATTGCTCAAGTGAAACGAGACGCAGACATTGCGACGGCTGAAGCAGAAAAAGAAACACGTATTAAACGTGCGGAAGCCTCAAAGGATGCGCAACGAGCTGAGATAGAACGAGCTACAGAAATTGCGGAAGCGGAAAAAGAAAATCAATTAAAAGTAGCAGAATATCGTCGTGAACAAGATATGGCAAAAGCTCGTGCCGACCAAGCATATGAGTTAGAAACTGCACGATCGAAACAAGAAGTAACAGAACAAGAAATGCAAATTCAAATCATTGAACGTCAGAAACAAATTGAATTGGAAGAAAAAGAGATATTGCGTCGTGAAAAACAATATGATTCCGAAGTAAAGAAAAAAGCAGATGCTGATCGGTATGCGATTGAACAAAATGCAGCAGCAGCAAAGTCTCGTGAAATTGCAGAAGCGGATGCAGAAAAATATCGAATCGAAGCAAAAGCAAAAGCAGATGCTGAAAAAGTACGTTTAGACGGACTTGCAAAAGCTGATTCCCAACGAGCACAAGGGGAATCAGAAGCAGATGTTATTCGCTTAAAAGGTCTTGCGGAAGCAGAAGCAAAACGTAAAATTGCAGAGGCATTTGAAATGTACGGTCAAGCAGCAGTGCTAGACATGATTGTTCACATGCTACCTGAATATGCGAAGCAAATCGCAAGTCCGCTTTCAAACATCGACAAAATTACAGTAGTAGATACAGGAAGTGGAGAAGGTGGAGGAGCAAACAAGATTACCTCTTATGCAACTAACTTAATGTCTACTCTTCAAGAAACATTAAAAGCATCTTCCGGAATTGACGTAAAGGAAATGCTGGAGAACTATGCTGGAAAAGGAAATATTCGTCCGAGCATTGAACAACTAACGCAAGAAGTAAAGAGTGCGAACCTTAAACAACCAACAGAACAATTGGATAACAGTAAAGCAGAAGAAGTGAAAGTATAATAATAGGTTAGAATAGAGTCGAAACGCTGCATTATGCGTTTCGGCTCTATTTTTTAAATTAAAGATTAGAAAGTATATGGTCAAATATAAAAAAGCGGCTCCAGCGCAAGCTGAACCTAAAAAAATGATAGAATCCATTACTAAAGAAGGCTGAAGCGGACTATACTGCATCTTCGACCGTTTTTAAAATAATAGGAAGGCATTATACTCTCATTATCCAAACCTTCAACATATTTTTAAGAGCGAGACGGACAAACATCCGCCACAACATTACTGAAAAAAGTGAATCGTGAAGTGACTGTTTTTCACGATCCACAAAAATTCCAAAGGTAAAAGTGTAGTTGATGTTAAGTACTTTAGAAATAGTAAGGAAAAGATGCACTTAAAGGTCGCGGCGTTTTTCTTATAAGAATTTATTATCCATTTCCTATGTATTGTACTAGTGTAAAAATTCCGACTACTTGTTATAATAAAATATACTGCTAATTCGTCATTTTTCTACAAAATATTCCAATGGAGGTATAGTATGAGTGAACTAGAATCTCAATCTTACAGTAATTATGATCAAAATGGTTATCCTGTGCTTCGTTTAGGATATGCAGACGTTGTTTTGCTTGGGAGATGGGATGGTTTGTCGAATGCCCTTTTTACATTGTATAAAAACAGAACTTTTTGGGTGAAATACGATATGGGAGATAATAATGAAACGATTGAAGCCTATACACTTCTTAACGGAATAGTAGAAATGGAATATGAGGGAAACAGACGTGTAATAGAAATTGGTGAAACAATCGATGCGTCCCAATATGAAAATATCATTTCGTTTTATGGTGAAACAGAAGCCGATATCCTTATAAAAATGAACTCTGAAAAGTTTGAACAGGGTTTTTTCGAAACAAAACTTCTTCAAAAAGAAGCGGATGCAATTGAAGCAATTGATGGCTATACATATATGCATTGCAACCGTATTAAAGATTATTCCTTAGAAGTTTGGAACTATCTAAAGTTACCAGTAGAAAGTCTGAGTAGACTTAGATGGGGTGCTTATTTTCATGATATAGGAAAGCGGGACATACCAATTGAAATATTAAATAAGTCCGGGAAGTTAACTACAGAGGAATGGGAAATCATGAAATCCCATACGACGTTAGGTGCCGATATTATGCGAAAGCATTCTATAAAATGGTTGAAAGATAGTGCCTTTATTGTGGAACAACATCATGAAAGGCATGACGGTAAGGGATATCCTTATGGGCTTAAAGGGGATGAAATCACATTAGAAGCTTCCATCGTTTCAGTTGTGGACGCTTTTGATGCAATGACAACCGATAGAGTATATAAGAAGGCATTATCTATAAAAGAAGCTGTAAAAGAAATTGAACTAGGGAAAGGTACTCAGTTTAATCCTATCGTTGTAGATGCTTTTATCGAAATATTAAAGCATAAACAAAATGAATGGAAATAATCGTTGGAATTTTCTCTTGAGTTTACAAAATATGAATGGAAAATCGTCAAGAGCCATAAAATATGAAGGCAGTAATAAATTCAAACCATAAGAAAGATTTTATAAAGTCGCTTTAATTGTAGAACTACATCACGGACGATATGATAGAAAAGAATATCCACATGGTTTAGTGGGGAAGAAATACATTAAAAGTTGGTATGTTGTTTAATCCAGCTAGGGTAGTTTTGAAAAAGTTGAACGAAAGAAACAACGAGTGGAAATAAAAAGGAGTGGAGAAAAATGTCTTTTCGTATTGAGCATGATTCTATGGGGGAAATTAAAGTTCCGCAGGATAGCCTTTGGGGAGCACAAACACAAAGATCGAAAGAAAACTTTAAAATCGGTAATGAAAAAATGCCGATTGGTGTAGTTTATGGATTGGCCCTTTTAAAAAAATCAGCAGCAATAGTAAGTCATTCTCTTGGCAACTTATCCGAAGGAAAAAAAGATGCAATCGCCGCAGCGGCTGACGAAATTCTAACTGGTAAATTAGATGAACATTTTCCGTTAGTTGTATGGCAAACGGGTAGTGGTACACAATCGAATATGAATGTGAATGAAGTTATCGCCCATCGTGGTAACCAACTCCTTGAAGAAAAAGGCATTGAAGAACGACTTCATCCGAATGATGATGTAAATAAATCACAAAGCTCGAATGATACATTCCCAACAGCGTTACATATAGCAGGAGTACTTGCGGTAGAACAAAAACTTATACCCGCAATTGATGTTTTGAAAGAAACGCTTGGGAAGAAATCAGAGCAATTCATGGATATCGTGAAAATTGGTCGTACACACTTACAAGATGCAACACCTCTTTCACTTGGACAAGAATTCAGTGGATGGCATAGAATGCTAGAAAAGTCATCGAAAATGATTTTGCAAAGTGTGCAAGATATGAAAGAGTTAGCTATTGGGGGAACCGCAGTGGGGACAGGTCTAAACGCCCCAAATGGTTTCGGCGATTTAGTTGCAGCTGAAATTTCCAAAGCTTTAGGAATAGAATTCACTTCTGCAAAAAATAAGTTCCATTCCTTAACAAGCTATGATGATGTTGTATATGTGCATGGTGCTGTGAAGGCGCTTGCGGCAGATTTAATGAAAATCGCAAATGATGTTCGCATGCTTGCAAGTGGACCACGTTCAGGTATTGGTGAAATTTCTATTCCTGAAAATGAACCAGGAAGTTCCATTATGCCTGGTAAAGTAAACCCAACACAAAGCGAAGCAATGACAATGGTTGTTGCACAAGTAATGGGGAATGACACTACCATTAGTTTTGCAGCAAGCCAAGGGAATTACCAACTGAATGTTTTCAAACCGGTAATCATTCATAATTTCCTCCAGTCTGTCGGATTAATTAGTGATGCAATTATTAGCTTTAACAATAACTGTGCGATTGGAATTGAGCCTAATTTGGAAACAATTCAACATCATGTGAACAATTCACTTATGCTGGTAACCGCATTAAATCCTTATATTGGTTATGAAAATGCAGCGAAAATTGCAAAATATGCACATAAAAATGGTTCAACATTAAAAGAAGCAGCGATAGAACTTAATTTACTAACAGCTGAAAAATTTGATGAAATCGTAAGACCTGAAAAAATGATCTAATCTGAAGAGGAAGTTTATAAAATGAAAAAGTTTTTATTTCTATTGTTTAGTGCTTTATTAGTGCTTTCTGCTTGTGGTCAAAAAGGTTCTCAAGAAAAACAAGAAGACCACGAAAATCATAGCGCTCATTTAGCTAATGGTGATTTACAAGAAACAACTGCATCCGCTGACGTTTTGCCTGCATTTTTAGACAATCAATCCGAAGATATGAAAATTGTTTACCAAGCAGCGGCAAAAGCAAATGTTGTGTTAAAATGGATGCCTTGCTACTGTGGTTGTGGAGATAGTGCAGGTCATGTGAGCAACTTTAACTGCTTCGTGCATGAGATAAAAGAAGGCGGAGAAGTTGTTTGGGATGATCACGGAACTCGCTGCACTACATGTTTAGAGACTGCTGTAATGTCTATTCAAATGATACAAGAAGGAAAATCATTAATAGAAATTCGTAATGCTATCGATGAAGCTTATAGTGATGGCTATGCTAATCCAACTGATACACCAATGCCTGCATAAAAATTAAAAAAAGTTCCTTTTCATTTTAAAATGAAAAGGAGCTTTTTTTACAAAGCAAGGAAAAACATTTTCCGAAAGATTACCGCTACTTAAAGAATTAACTTTACGTCCCAGTAATGCAGTCCAAAGCACACCGAGAATAGAGAAAAGGATGCTTCCCAGGGATCAAGTGTTAAGCCGCTTCCATCCGTCCAGAGTATTAATTAGCTTGCTAATCCCCTTGGAATTTCTGCCTTCCGCTTCAATTAACTAAAGGTAAACTTTTATGTATGGATATGCCGGTGAAAAATAGGAGGCTTACATCAAATAAAGAATTGAAATAACTCCCGAAATTGTATCTTCGGGAGTTTCTTGTATGAGTAAGAAAGCATCTTTTCTTTCATTATCCAAAAAAGATTTTAAACCTCTTCCTAAAGTTGTAGGAGAGCGACGGACAGACGAAATCCATAAGATTACCGAAAAGAGAGGCAGGTCGTGACATCAGTCACGACCTGCCTCTTTCATAGGCTTTCGGTAATGATATAGTTCAAGTCTATCCAAAGCCCTCCGGAAACGATTGAAAATAGGTTTAAAGGACGCTTGTGCTTTTCTTATGGTTAGATTCCTCTGTAATTTGTAGAAGTGCTTGGATTAAATACTCGATGTCCTCCTCCGTTGTACTTGGTCCAAAAGAAATACGGAAGAACTGTCTTGCTTCATCTATATCATATCCCATTGCCAAAATTGCTTTAGTACCAGATGCACTATTTACGTCACAAGCGCTCCCGGTGGAAATATAAATTCCTAATTCGTTTAGCTTCAGCATAACAAGCTGACCTTCCATTCCTAAAATACGCATTCCGCAAACGCTGGGGAATTGAAGTTGCGATGGTGCCTCGACAAATGTGCAATTTGTTCCTCTAAATGCTTCTTGCATACGTTTACGAAATGTCCAATGACGATCAGTTATTTGTTCTCCTTGGGATTGTTGTAGAGCAACTGCAAAAGCTGCTAGTGCTGGTGTATCAATAGTTCCACCTCTTAAGCTTTTCTCATGAGTCAGACCAGGAAATAGCGGTTGAACGGGGCAACGAGGATTTATATAAATGGCCCCACATCCCTTAGGTCCTCCAATTTTATGTGCAGAAAAAGTCATTGCATCTACAATGTTTGAAAAGGTATCTAAAGGTAATTTACCAAAAGATTGGACGCAGTCGACATGTAAACGGATTCCTTTCTGCTTAGCAAACTGGGCAATTTCTTCAATCGGTTGTATGGACCCAATTTCAGAATTAACATGCTGTATCGAAAATAAAATAGTATCCTCTGATATGGCTTCTTTTAGTGCTGTTAATGAAACAATTCCTTCTTCGGTAAGTGGTAGTTTTGTGACTTTGAATCCTTCTATTTCCAGACTATTGATTGCAGCATGAACAGATGTATGCTCAGCCATCGTTGTAATAATATGTTTACCTTTGCCACGACTAGCTAATGCTCTTGCGATGCTCATAATAGCAATTATATTGCCTTCAGTTCCGCTCCCGGTAAAATACACGCCATCTGGATTAATATTTACATATTGGGCAATCTTTTGACGTGATTGTTCTACTAATAAAGCCGCCTTGTTTCCTGCGTCATGTGGACTAGAAGGATTAGCTGCAAAATCGGTAGCGACCTTTATATAAGTAGCAAGAGCTTTTTCTGTCATAGGCATAGAAGCGGCATAGTCTAAATATTTCATTCCACGTTCCCCCATTTTATTTTACTTTTTTACATTAGTGGTTTTATTACTATAAATCTCTTGTCATAAGTATAGTTTTGTGTAAAGATAGGTGTCAAGACAACTGTAAAGAAGGCGGAAGGATGAAAGTTACCACGGACGTTATCATAATTGGTAGCGGAGTCGCGGCTTTACAAGCTGCAAAGTTTATTGGCAGACAAATGACTGTTCATATTCTTACTAAAACTGAAATTACAAGTAGTAGCTCCTATTATGCGCAAGGCGGTATCGCGGTAGTTATGGATGAGAATGATCATATTGAAACACATATTCAAGACACATTGGATGCTGGTGTACACCATCATTACCAAGAAGTAGTTGATTCTCTTGTAAAAGATGGCAAGGAAAGCGTTCATGCATTGATAAAAGAAGGACTTCCAATTGATCGAAACATAGACGGTACTATTAAACTTGGTATGGAGGGTGCCCATAGCAATCATCGAATCGTTCATAGTGGAGGAGATGCAAGTGGGAGGGTATTAGTGAATCATTTGCTATTACAGCTTCCTTCAAAAGTAACTATACACGAATATGAACTGGCATATGATTTAATTGTCAACATAGAAGGTCGCTGTATAGGGGTAAAAACAAAAGGCATAAATGGACAAATAAAAACTTATTTTGCTTCACATATTGTTATCGCTTCTGGTGGAGCTGGTGCTTTGTATCCAATTACCTCCAACAGACCGAGCAATTTCGGAGATGGGATAGCACTTGCATATCGTGCAGGAGCTGCAGTTGCGGATATGGAATTTTTACAATTTCACCCTAGTCTATTATTTGTTAACGGGGAAGCGAAAGGGCTAGTTTCTGAAGCTGTTAGAGGAGAAGGAGGGATATTTGTCGATGAACAACATCATCCGATTATGCACGGTCTACATCCTTTAGCAGATTTAGCTCCACGACATATAACAGCTTACGAAATGTATAAAAGACGAGCGATGGGAAAACAGGTATTCCTTGATATTTCATCAATCGATCATTTTGAGTTAAAGTTTCCTACGATAACAGCTTTATGCCGTGAACATAGTATTTCACTTCACAAAGGCTATATTCCAATTGCACCAGGAAGTCACTTTTTAATGGGTGGAGTCGTGGCGGATAGTTACGGAAGAACTTCTATCCCAGGGCTATATGCAGTAGGAGAAGTAGCATGTACCGGTGTCCACGGAGCAAATAGGCTAGCAAGTAATTCATTATTAGAATGTATTACTTTTGGTAAAAACATGGCATCTTACATTTGTGAACAAGGTCCAATAAAGTATTCAGCAAAAGTATTAACCAATACAGAACTACTTGCTAATAAATTGCCTTATGCAAAAAAGCAGCAATTGCAAGAAGATATGATGGCTTATGCAGGAATAGTAAGAGATGGAGAGACTTTGAGTTTGCTAGCACAGAAGCTTACATTTGTGGATCAGACACTACATCAAAGCTTAGATTCAATGACAATAGATGAAACAGAATTATACTTTATGCATATTGTTGCTTCACTTATTGCTCGTTCTGCATCCATGAGGACAGAGTCTAGAGGAGCACATATAAGAACAGATTTTAAAGAAACAAAGCAGGAATGGGCAAACCGTTGGATATTGATACAGCGGGGAAAAGTATATATAAGGGGCGAGCTACATGAACCACATCAAACTGGAGTCTATGCTTAAGCAATTTTATATAGAAGATATTGGAGATGGAGATCTTTCTAGTGAAAGAATATTTCCGCATGAAGAGAAAGGGACATTTACCTTTTACGCAAAAGAAGAAGGCATCTTTTGTGGTGAGGACGTTATTAAATATGGTTTTAAAGTATTGGATGAAAAGACGAATGTTACATTATTGAAAAAAGACGGTGAAATAGTAAAAAAAGGAGAATCATTAGCGAAAATAGAAGGACGTTTGCATACTCTACTTTCAGGAGAGCGAGTTATTCTCAATTTAATACAACGCATGAGCGGTATTGCTACGGCAGCAGCTAATGCAGTAAAAGAAACTCTAGGAACATCTGCACGCATTTGTGATACACGTAAAACAACTCCAGGACTTCGTATGCTTGAAAAATATGCAGTTCGAACTGGCGGTGCCTTTAATCATCGAAATGGGTTATATGACGCAATTATGTTAAAAGATAATCATATCTCCTTTGCAGGTAGCATTAAAGAAGCGGTTGCAAAAGCTCGTGCTTCGATTGGTCATACTGTGAAAATTGAAGTAGAAATTGAATCGAAGGAACAGTTAATCGAAGCGATTGAGTCTGGAGCAGATATTGTTATGTTTGATAACCGTACACCAGAAGAAATTAAAGAATGGCTTTCTCTCGTACCTTCCCATATTGCAACGGAAGCATCTGGAGGGATTACACTTACTAATATTCGGGCATATGCGGAAACGGGAGTTCAATGGATTTCACTTGGGGCATTAACACATACCGTAAAAGCGTTGGATATTAGTGCGCTTGTTGAATTGAAAGGAGTAGATTGAAATGATAACTGATTTATTTCAAACAAATTCGATGCTTCCAGATGAATATCGCCATTTATTGCGTGAAGAGATGGAGCAGCGAGTATATGATATAAAGCGTAGTCTAGGTTCTAAGCTATTTATTCCTGGTCATCATTATCAAAAGGATGAAGTTATTCAATTTGCTGATGTTACCGGAGATTCTTTGCAGCTTGCTCAAATTGCAGCTGCTAATCGTAAAGCAGAGCACATCGTTTTTTGTGGCGTGCATTTCATGGCTGAAACTGCGGATATGCTGACAACTACGGAACAAAAGGTTTATTTACCAGATATGCGAGCGGGTTGTTCAATGGCTGACATGGCAAATATTTATCAAACCGAAGAAGCTTGGGCTGAACTTCAAGCGATTTTTGGTGACACAATTATTCCATTGACGTATGTAAATTCCACAGCTGCAATTAAAGCTTTTACAGGGCACTACGGCGGTGCGTGTGTGACCTCTTCCAACGCTAAACAAATGGTGAAATGGGCATTTACACAAAAGGAACGATTATTATTTTTACCTGACCAACATTTAGGACGTAACACTGCCTATGATCTCGGTGTTCCTTTAGAGCAAATGGCTGTATGGAATCCCATTAAGAATGAACTAGAATATAAAGGGAACCTATCAGAAGTAAAGGTTATTTTATGGAAAGGCCATTGTTCAGTCCATGAAGGCTTTACAGTAGAAAATGTTCGTCAAATTCGAGAGACAAAGCCGCATATGAATATTATTGTTCATCCAGAATGTAGTCGTGAAGTGGTAGCTGCATCGGATGATAGTGGATCGACGAAATATATTATTGATGTTATTCAAAATGCTCCAGCCGGCTCTGCTTGGGCAATTGGAACAGAGATGAATTTAGTTAAGCGAATTATTGCTAAGCATCCAGATAAAGAAATTATTTCAGTAAATCCGAATATGTGCCCGTGTATGACCATGAATCGAATCGACTTACCACATCTATTATGGGCATTGGATATGATCGTTCAAGGTGAGCGTGGTAACATTATTAAGGTTGAAGAACAAACTGCTATAGAAGCTCGTTTATCCCTTCAACGAATGCTTGACCGAGCATAACAAAAAAATGACCTCGAATGTCGAGGTCATTTTATATATGCATTACTAACTAACAAATCTTGAATAACATCTGTTGGAATTTCAAACGTAAGAACGCCCATATATCCTGGAGCCACTTCATATTTATCGAAAGAAATAGTTAGTTTATGATCGGCTGTAATGGAGAAGGTTTGATCAGGACGAATTGCCTCAAATGATTCAAATTCAGCTTCACTCCCAACCCAGTAGATAATATTTTCATCTGCCTTCATTTGCTTAATCATTTCTCCTTTGATATAGGTAGAAATGGCTTCTATATATTGATCATTTTTAAATAAACTTGGTAACGTAATTAGAATTTCATTTTTCTTATCAATCGTATCGGTACGCATCGTGGTTGAAGATGAGCCTACCGTGTTCACATTATAACGGCTAATTGATAGAATATCATCTGTATCTGTCACTATTTCATACGTAGAAGCTACTCCTAGATGGCCTCCACCTTCTGCCTCTAAATCTTTCATATCTTTTTGAAAGCTTTCATACAGAGCTTCGTTTTCTGCAATGTATTTTTCATTTAACGTTTTTTCTAGTTCTTTATTTTCGAGTCCAGTTACACCTGGTGTTTTTAACTCTGCATTATAAGTGTCTTTAGCAACTTTAATTTCTTGTAAAGTTACAACCTGAACAATCGAACCAAGGACTGGGACAGTGGAAAGGGATTGGGCTAATGCAGGACTTATGTTCACGCTTGTAATAAATAACGATGCCGCTGCTACTAAGCCAATTCCCCATTGTTTGTATGGATTAGTCTTCTGTTGCATTTTTTTTGCTTTTCTAATGGAGTCATGTACTACTTGTGACAACTCTTCTGGAATTTGAATTTCATCATATTGTTTTTTAGAATCATCTAACTTACTCATAATTTCACCTTCTCTTCCATATTTGATCGTAATTTTCTTAGTGCAGCGTATAGTCTTGTTTTAATCGTATTCGTGTTTTCACCAAGGGTTGTTGCGATGACCTCAATTTTCATATCTTCAAAAAAACGAAGTATAATAATCGTTTTATAAACTGCAGGTAACTGGTCAATTGCTTCATACAAATCGATATCAGGAATTTCATTTTCATGCGCTGGGAGATGAAAATCCAAAACATTATCTTCTACAACAATTACTCGTTTATTTTTATGAATAAAGTCAATCGACGTGTTAATTAGAATTCGGTAAAACCATGTTTTTAAATAGTGAATTTCCTCAAGTGAATCAATGGAGCGCAGGGCCTTCATAATACTTTCCTGAATAATATCTAGTGCAGAATCCTTGTTCTTTACATAGCTAAATGCTAAGCGGTAATGTGCATGTTGATTTTCTACTATATAGTTTTCAACTAGTTGAAATTTTTCTTTTTTCGTCATGACATAGTTATACTCCTTTTTTCCGTATCGCGATTACGTATCAATCATTAGACGGGCGACTGTTGCAGAAAGTTTGATTAAATTGAAAAACTTTTTTTCTTAAAGATTAAGAAAGTATATGGATTTTCCTCCTATGAACCCAGTGTTCATAGTACTTTAAAGAATAAAATAATGCCGTGGATTTCCGTTTCAGGTGGACGTTTTACGTGGGGTGAGCGTTATTCCATCACCGCCGCTACGCGTTCGTTGTGATGGATTATCTGTCTTCGAGGAACGAAGACTAAGAGCGCCACATCGTGTGGCAACGCCTTCGTGACCAACATCCTGTTGGCCTCCGTCTGGAGTCGCCACCTTTCACTTCAATCCATTATGTGAATATTACCTAAGTAAGAGATATTTTTGCTCTTTAAAAAGTTGGTAATAGATTAAATGTATATATTTAATTATGCAATTATCCTATACATACTAGTTGATTGGAGCGTAGCGAAAACAAGATTTTGCACCATGCAAATAAGAAAGACGCGTCGCATAGTTTGGTACTTTCATTTGCTAATTCATATGGCAAGCGGAACTAGAGAAAAAATAGATAGTATCTAAAGGGAAAAAAGTGAAGTGCTTCCGAAATAGTATCTTCGGAAGCTTTTAAACGAGTAGGAAAGTATTTTTTCTCTAATTATCCAAACGAAACGCATTATGTCCGCACATATTACAAGAGGGCGACGGACAAACATCGGCCACAAGATTACCGAAAAAAGTGGATGGCGAAGTGATGCAGTTACTTCTCCATCCACAAAAATTCAAACGGTAATAGTGTAGGCAATGTTACGTCCAAAGCACTCTAGAAATAGTGAAGCCATGATACACTAAAAGGAACCTTGCAATTTTCTTAAGAAAATCTTCATTATTATCCTTCCTAAATGTTAAGAAACAATCGGTACACTGTGTAAAGAGCAATACGGAAGGAGAAAATAAATGATACAAGTACAAAACGTCAATCATACATTTCTAATAGGGAAAAAAGGGAAGGAAAAGAAAGTTCCTGTATTAAAAGGCTTGTCTTTTGAAGTAGAGAAAGGTGAAATCGTTGCGATTGTAGGGAAAAGTGGCTCTGGTAAATCTACTTTACTACATACAATAGCGGGTTTTATGAGCCCGGAAAATGGCTCCATCACTGTTAATGGACAGGAAACAGCCACCTTGAATGAAACAGAGAGAGCACATTTTAGATTAAACAATTTCGGCTTCATCTTTCAAAACTTCCAATTGATGCCTGGATTAACTGCATTCGAAAACGTGGAATTACCATTGAAATTAAAAGGAATGGCTTCTAAAAAAAGAAAATTGAGTGTAAAGCAACTAATGAAAAAAGTAGGACTAGAGGAAGTATCCGACCATTATCCGAATGAGCTATCAGGTGGACAACAACAGCGAGTTAGTATTGCTCGTGCGCTTATTACGAATCCTCCAATCTTATTTGCAGATGAACCCACTGGGAGCTTAGATTCAGAAACGGAACAAGATATTTTATTACTAATCCAAGACCTTAATCAAACACTAGGTGTCACATTTGTTATGATTACCCACGATGAGGAAGTGGCTAGCATTGCACATCGCAAATTTAGAATGCGTGATGGCGAACTAGTGAAGGGGGATACAACATATGTTATTTAAAGATCAAGTCGACTTTGTACGTCAACATATTAAGAAGAATAGACTACGTGTATTTATGACGGTTCTTGCTGCAACAATGGGTTGCGCATTTTTAATCGTACTTGCGTCCATTGGGTTTGGTATACAAGATACAATGCGAAAAGAAATATTAGAGGATCAAGCGATTACAGAAGTAGAAGTATATCAAAATGAAGGTGAATCACTCGATATTCCTAAAATTAGAGCAATAGATCATGTGCATGCAATCGTACAAAGAACTCGTATGGATGCACTTGCAATTTCTCAAATAAAAGATCGTACCATAGAAACAAATATGCAACTCACGAATTTTGAGGAAGAAAAAAAGTCCAATCTTAAATTATCAGAAGGAAGAATGCCTACTAAAGCAAATGAAATAGTTGTAGGGTATCAGTTTGCGCAGAATTTATTAACAGATGCTGAGCGTAAAGAAATGGAGCAAAGCCAAAGTACGGAAGAAACATCCGTGCCAAAGGGAGGCTTCAAGGATTCCTTAATCGGTAAAATAATTACAATGGCAATTAAGCCATATGATGCAGAAGAAGCGTTTCCGGAGAAATGGAATTTTACAATTGTAGGGATAACTGAAAAACCGGCAAAGGATTGGATAGTCGATACAAATGTTTTATTGGATGAATCTTGGAGAGATCAGTTTCAAGATGTGTATGTATCTAATATAGGAGCAGAAAACACGGATTTATTTTATACGCAAACAAAGATTTATACGTCTAGCTTAGAGCACGTGAAATCAGTGACAGAAGAGTTAAAGAATATGGGCTATAGCGTCTATTCTGTTTCAGAACAATTAGAGCAACTAGATGTCTTTTTTATGGCATTTAAAATTGGGTTAATATTTGTAGGAACAATCGCTGTTTTAATTTCATCGATTGGTATATTTAATACAATGACGATGGCTGTAACTGAACGTACAAGAGAAATAGGTGTTATGAAAGCAATAGGGGCTAGTCCTAAACTGATTCAGCGCTTATTCTTAATGGAAAGCGCATGGATCGGTATTATTGGTACCGTGCTTGCAGTTATCATTTCATATGCTGTAAGTTTACTAGCGAACTGGATATTACCGATGGTTGTTGGAGCAGCGCTAGGTGAGGACAAGTTCCAAGATTTATCTATAAAATTCTCTTTAATACCTTGGCAGCTTGTAGCAATCGCATCTGTCATTAGTATCGGAGTGGCAATGGTGTCTGGATGGAGACCAGCACGAAAAGCAACGAAAATCGATGTCATTCAAGCATTGAGACAAGAACTATAAGACAAAGGTCGTCCCGCAATTGGAGACGGCCTTTTATTTTGCAATTGTATAGTAAGCAATGAAGAGAACAAATACGACTACTGCGTTTAAGAGATTATATTTCGTTTTTGAAATTTTTTGATCGAATTTGTCGTATTTATTTATGACAGAAATTCCTAAGTAGGTTATAAAAATTGCTAGAATTATTGCGAAAATCGGAGGCATTGCGTATAATCTGGCATTGATAAAATGAACTAAGATAATAGCGATAGCCATCGCTGCACCATATGCTACTTTTTTCAATGTTGGTTGTTTCAATATGTTCATCTCCTGTCATTGTTATTTAGATGAGACCCACCTGATAAAAAATGCTTGTTTCTCACATGAACAATATTGCAAGAAACAGGCACTTGTGTCATCATAAATATTCTTTTAGTTCATTCTCCAAAAATGGATTTGCGTTTAGCATCTGCTTAAACTGTTTATAGCTTTCCAGTTGTTCAGCACTCGCCTTTTTCCCGTTCTTGTAAGCACGTATCAAAATGTTCTTCGGCGTATTTTCCATGTCGATAAACTCCACTAGCTGTGCTTCGTAACCGACCATATTTAGAATTTCAGCTCGAATAGAATCAGTTGCAAGTGCTGCAAAACGTTCTTTAATAAGTCCATGCTTCAACATGATGTCAAGCCCAGGTGCGTTTAGTTGGGTATTTAGTTCGTGCTGACAGCAAGGAACGCTTAATATTACACTTGCTCCCCATTTGACGGCGCGTGCAAGAGCCATATCTGTCGCCACGTCGCAAGCGTGAAGCGTAACAACCATGTCCACCGCTGTTTCTTCGTTGTAATCATTAATATCTCCTACTAAAAATTCAAGCTTATCATAGCCTAAATCTTTTGCAATCACCGCACATTCCTCTATAACTTCTTTTTTCAAATCAAGGCCGGTTACACGAATATCGAATCCCTTTTCGATTTTTAAATAATGATAAAGTGCAAATGTTAAATATGATTTCCCAGACCCGAAATCGAGGATTCGAACAGGTTTACCTTTTGGTAAGTGAGCAAGTGCATCGTCAATAAACTCCACAAAACGATTGATTTGCTTAAATTTATCATACTTTTGCTTTTTAACTTTACCTTCTGCTGTTTGTACACCTAAACGAATAAGAAAGGGATAGGGTGTGTCCTCGTCTAAAAGATAGTTCTTTTTCCGATTATGAGATAAATTCACTGTTTTCGAAGAAGCAGTTTTCTCCGATTTCCACATAACTTTGTTTTTCTTGGAAAGCTGGACTTGTACTTTTTCTGTTATGAAATCTGCATGTATTTGACGGAATTGTTCGAAGAGGTTTTCCAATGACTCTGCAAAGTTTTCTATTGGGATATTTTCATGTTTTAAAATACGTTCGTATTGATATTCTATTTGGATATGATACATATTTTTTATTTCAATCGGTTTTAGTTTTACTCGCTTTATTTCATTAGATTTTGCACGTGGTTGACTAATGGTTGCAGCAATCAACTGCTTATTTAAAGTTTGTTCGATCATATATTCTTTCATTTCTTGAAATTCCATTAAAATTCGCCTTCTTTTTCGTAAGATACATGGGATTAGTGTATCACAACAACAAGATTCTAGGTTAGTTGGAAAAACGCAAAATTTTAGTTGGGAAATACAATAAATGGAGTCTATTTCCCCTCAACATAAGTTAATGTTTTTCTTGCCCAACCAAATAATATTGTAAGTATCGGACAAAGTAAGCAGAAAAAGGCGAATGGCAAATAGTCAATCGTTGATACTGCAAGTATTTTCGTGATAAATATTCCGCAGACACTCCATGGTACTAAGGGATTGACGACTGTACCAGCATCTTCCATCACGCGCGCTAAGTTTTTGTTTGTTAACCCAACTTTTTGAAATTGTGCTTGAAATGTTTCCCCAGTCAATAAAATCGATAAATACTGTTCGCCTATTAATGTGTTCACGCCTATTGCAGTAAATGCGGCTGCAGTAATGACAGACCCTACACTTTTTAACAAGCTCTCCACTTTCAACAGAAGACTTTGCACGATACCAAGTGTGAATAAAAGTCCACCCATGCTTAAAGCAAGTATTACAAGTGATATGGTGAACATCATGCTATTCATACCACCACGTGTAAGCAGCGAATCAACTACTTCAATTCCTGTATGAGATGTATAACCGCTAAATAATATGTTTAACACTTCTCCCAAGGAAAAATGGTGATGGAAATAAGAAACGATTATACCGGCAATTGAAGTTAAAGCAAGAGCAATAATAGCGGGTACTTTTTTAAATGAAAGTAAGACAAGTAAAGCAAGTGGTAGTAAGGCGTACCAATGGATCAACCCGGTTTTCAGGAGTCCTTCTTGAAAGGTATTTATTTGGTCAATATTTTGTATTTCATTATTTGGTGACAAAATACCGTATCCAACAAGCGAAATGAAGAATGCGGGGATTGTAGTCCAACCCATATTACGAATGTGTTCAAATAAATCTACATGTACGATAGCTGATGCAAGGTTTGTCGTATCCGATAATGGTGACATTTTATCGCCGAAAAAAGCACCTGAAACAATAGCTCCAGCAGTAATAGCTAAAGAAACATCCATAGCGCTTGCCATGCCAACAAATGCAACCCCAACTGTTGCGACCGTTGTTAAGGAACTTCCGATTGATAAACCAATAATACATGTCACAACAAATGCTATAGCATAGAAAAAGTGAGGAGAGATAAACTGGAACCCTAAGTATATAAGCGTTGGAATTGTTCCACTCATCATCCAGCTACTAATTAAAATTCCAATAAAGAAAAAAATGAAAATTGCTCCAAGCCCAGCACTCGAGCCTTCAACCAGACCTTCTTCTAATTTTTTGTAAGGTACTTTTTTACATAGA
The DNA here is from genome assembly GCF_055454035.1 of Psychrobacillus syltrankelensis. Lineage (NCBI taxonomy): Bacteria > Bacillati > Bacillota > Bacilli > Caryophanales > Bacillaceae > Psychrobacillus > Psychrobacillus syltrankelensis. The sequence continues at coordinate 3,069,551 of NZ_CM144227.1, forward strand.
CCATACGTGATAAGTAGTAAGATTGCTAGCAAAATAGGCATATGTGGAACAGCATCAAATTTGATAATACAAACTGCCATTATGGTAATAATCGATATAATTAGCAATACTGCCTCCATAAATGAAGGAGTTATCGTCGATCGAATTCGAAACATAGTATATCCTCCTAGGTTATTATTAAACTTTCACTTTCGTAATTCAACGCTTCGAAGCACTAAAGTAATTAGGATTTTACCATGTACCAGAGATCTGTCAATTGGTAGAGGAAAAGTCTATTTCATCTGAATTTTGTGATAGAATAAAAGGAAATGTACTACATTCAAAAGGCGGAGCTTGTTTGTGTCGAAACAAAAAACAGAAGGATGATATGCAATCGACACATTTCCCGGGAAATTGTCAAAAAAGAGGTGGCAGTTCTTCATCGTCACCTCTTTTTGTTTCAGGAAAGATCCTACATAATATGAAAAGAGGTAAATCATGTATTTAGATCATATTGTTCATCATGTAACTAAAACACCAAAAGAGGTAGCGGGGGATTGGTGTGAAAAAAGATTCCACGCAGTAGTTGGAGGTCAGCATACTCACTGGGGTACATATAATGCTCTTCTATATACAAAAAATAGCTATATTGAATGGTTGGCATTAGAGCATGAAGAAGTTGCAGCCAAATCCAATCACCCATTAATCGATTTATTCCTACATGATTTGAAAACAGGGCCGGGTTTTGGGACAATATGTATCAGGACTTCATCAATTGACGAACTATGCTTGAAACTCGAAGAAAAAGGTATAGAAACATCGGGAATTTTACATGCTGAAAGAAAATTGACAAGTGGCTTAGTGCGTAAGTGGAAAATGCTTTTTGTAAAAGAGGTAGTAAGTGAAGCACTTCCAACTCCATTCTTTATAGAGTGGGAAGAAAGTGATAAAGAGCGCTATAATTTACTTCAAAAAGAGGGTACTATCGATGAGAGTAATCTGAAATTGTCCATAAATGCTTGTGAGTTTCATGTAGTAAATCCAAGGGAAGTAATGGACAAGTGGAAAAATATCTTTGATTTAAATGAACAGGATAATCAGACATTACTTTTATCTAATACGAAATTAGTATTCAAAAAGTTAGAAAACGGTACGAAAGAACGGCTTGGAAGTATTCATATTAGTGGATCTGATATTAAAGAAGCTATTATATATGAACAAGCAACTTATCGTTTTTGTTAAGAGGGGGAAGCATTTTGGATGAATTAATAGAAAAGGCAATCGTTGTAGCGGTCAATTTGCAGCATGATGAGCATTTTGACTATGGATTAGAGGAATTACACAATTTAGCAGAAGCTTTAAATGTAGAAGTTGTTGGGGAAGTTACCCAAAATTTAAATAGAGTCACCTCATCCCATTATGTGGGAACTGGGAAAGTTGAAGAAATTAAAAACTTCTATGAGGAAGCAGGTGCAAACCTCATCATATTTAATGACGAGTTATCTCCATCTCAAATTCGAAATTTAGAAAGAGATTTGGATTGCAAGGTAATTGACCGAACGATGCTAATTTTAGATATTTTCGCACGACGAGCTAAATCGAACGAAGCCCAAATGCAAGTAGAGCTAGCACAACTTCAATACATGTTGCCTAGATTAGTCGGTCTTCGTGCTTCACTGGGTCGACAAGGAGGAGGAACAGGTGGAGGATTCAAAAACCGTGGTGCTGGTGAAACAAAATTAGAGCTAGATAGACGTAAAATTGAAGACCAAATTGCAAAACTAAAACGTGAACTCGAACATGTAAAAGATCAACGAGAAACACAACGAAAGCAACGGAAGAAAAATGCTATTCCGGTAGTTTCTTTGGTCGGATATACGAACGCTGGTAAGTCAACCATTATGAATCAGTTTCTCAATAAAGTAGGGCAATTAGAATCGAAGCAAGTATTTGAAAAGGACATGCTTTTCGCAACACTTGAAACTTCTGTTAGACAAATAAAATTATCCGATCAAAAAGAGTTTTTATTAACTGACACGGTTGGATTCGTTAGCAAACTTCCACATCATCTAGTAAAAGCTTTCCGCTCAACTTTAGAAGAAGCACGTGATGCAAATTTACTTCTACATGTTGTGGATGTATCGAACGACGAACATCGCTACATGATGGACATAACAAATGAAACACTACTCGCTGTTGGAGTAGAAGATGTTCCTACTGTTTTTGTATACAATAAATCAGATCTTGCAGAAATGAAGTATCCACATGTTGCAGGAAAAAATATTTGGATTTCTGCGAAAGAAGGTACAGGACTAGATGAACTACTAGAAATCATTAAAAAGCATATTTTTTCCGATTACTTACAATGCTCCATGCTCGTACCTTTTGGTAGAGGCGATATAGTGTCCTATTTAAATGAGTACGCTTCAGTGAAATCAACTTCGTATGAAGAAGAGGGTACGCTTGTTAAAGTAGAATTGAAAAAGGCTGATTATGATCGATTTCAAGAATTTATATTTGTTCAATAACTAATAATGGCTATTCAAACAGTAGGATGAGTACTTCCGACTATTTGGATAGTCTTTTATTAATTGTGGAGCTTTAATCGTTAAATGAAGACTAAGCATCGAGCGAGAGCGTTTAGCTGATATACGAGAGCACTCAGTAGTCGAACGAGAGCGTGTAGCCGATATACGAGAGCACAGTCGCTGAACGAGAGAGTTTAGACGTAATACGAGAGCAGCATGTCGTCAAAAGAGAGCAACAAGTAGTCGGGCGAGAGCACGTAACCCTAAAGCGAGAGTATACAAATTTAAAACAAAGTAAAAGCTGCTTCACACAATATGCGGAGCAGCTTTTACTCGTTAAACTTCCTGAAACTGTATATTATGCAATCTAGCGAAAATGCCATCTTGCGCAACTAATTCATTATAAGTTCCGTCTTCTGCGATTCCATCTTCTGTGACTACTATTACACGATCTGCATCACGTATAGTTGCTAAACGGTGAGCTATAATAAGTGTTGTCCGATTTTCTGCAAGCTCCATTAAGGATTGTTGAATGATCTTTTCTGTTTCGGTATCGAGAGCTGAAGTAGCCTCGTCCAAAATTAATATCGGTGGATTTTTCAAGAACATGCGAGCGATTGCTAAACGCTGCTTTTGTCCGCCAGATAATTTAAGTCCGCGTTCACCAATTTGAGTATCGTATCCATCTGGAAGTGATGCTATAAAACCTTCTAAGTGCGCTTTTTTCGCTGCATCTTGAATTTCTTCTTCGGAAGCATCCTTTTTACCATATGCAATATTCTCACGAACAGTACCTGTAAATAAAAACACATCTTGCTGCACTATCCCAATTTGAGAAAGTAATGACTCCATTGTCACATCTCTTATATTTAATCCGTCAATCGTTATAGCACCTGTATTTACATCATAAAAACGAGGGATGAGTGAGCAGATAGTCGTTTTCCCGGCTCCTGATGGACCTACAAATGCAACTGTTTCACCAGCTTTTACTAATAAGTTAATATCCTCTAAGACAGACTTGTGATTATCATATCTAAAGCTAACATTCTCGAATTCAATATTTCCATTTAAGTGAGATACATTTAGAGCATTTGGGCTATCTTGTATCTCAGGATCCTGCTCCATGAGTTCCAAAAATCGTTTAAATCCTGCCATCCCTTTAGGATATAACTCAAGAAGTGCTGTTATTTTATCAACCGGCTTTATTAACACATTAACATAGAGAATAAAACTCACAAGCTCTCCTGTTGATAGTTTTCCTTTAACTGTAAACCATGCTCCCACTACAAGTACGACCAATGTCACAAGGCGAGTCATCATATAAATGCTCGAATGTGTTCCTGCCATTACCTTATAAGCTACTAGCTTGGCAATACGGAATTGTCCATTATCTTTTTGAAAGCGAGCAATTTCAAATTTTTCGTTTGTAAATGATTGCACAACGCGTACTCCAGAAACACTATCTTCGACTCGGGCATTAACGTCTGCAATTTTACCATACATGTTTTTCCATGCTTTATTCATCATAATGTTTCCATATGTTGCAACAAACGCTAAGAACGGCACCATTATAATTGCAATAAGTGCGAGCTCCGGATTGATATGGAACATAATAGCAAAAGCACCGATGAGTGTCATAATGGCGATGAATAAATCCTCTGGACCATGGTGAGCAAGTTCGCCAATATCAAATAAGTCATTCGTAATTCTACTCATAATATGACCGGTTTTCGTATTATCAAAAAACCGAAACGATTGTCGTTGTACATGATTGAATAATTGCTGCCTCATGTCTGTTTCGATATTAATGCCTAGTTTATGACCTAAATAACTTACAACATAGTTGAGAAAAGTACTTAACATATAAATTAGCAATAGCAAAATACTTATCTTTACAATCATATTCCAATCACCAGTAGGTAATAATTTATCGATAAACCATTGAACTGCAACAGGAAACGCAAGCTCTAAAATAGCAACGAATACAGCACTACTAAAATCGATGATGAATAATCGTTTATGTGGAATATAAAATGAAAAAAACTTTTTTAACACAAAATCTACTCCTTTCCTGTGTCATAACGACTATTATACCGAAAAACTTCAAAAGTCGAAATATATCAAATTTTTTTCCTTGGTGAATATTTCGAAATAGAATGTTTTTTGACTTTGGAAAAAGGGAAAGATATAATATGTTACATTTAGAAAAGAGGTAGGATCATGGCTACAAAAAAAGAAATAGTCCAATCGGTGCCGCAAAAAGGATTCTTCGGACACCCGAAAGGCTTAATGTCTCTATTTTTCACTGAGTTTTGGGAGCGTTTTTCTTATTATGGAATGCGCGCAATTCTTATTTATTATATGTACTATGAAGTGACACAAGGTGGATTAGGTATTGATAAAACCACTGCCAATTCAATCATGGCTGTATATGGATCACTTGTTTATATGTCTGGAATAATTGGTGGCTGGATAGCAGATAGATTGTTCGGAACTACTAAAACAGTATTTTTCGGTGGTCTCCTAATAATGTTTGGACATATCGTTTTGTCATTTCCTGGTGGGATGACTCCGTTATTTATTTCGATGGCTTTAATCATTATTGGATCTGGACTGTTAAAACCTAATATTTCAAGTATTATTGGAGATTTGTATTCGGAAAACGATGTTCGTCGTGATTCTGGTTTTAGTATTTTTTATATGGGTATTAATGCTGGGGCTTTTATTGCTCCTTTAATCGTAGGAACGATTGGTCTCGAGTACAATTTCCATTTAGGATTTGGGATTGCTGCTGTTGGTATGGCTATTGGATTAATTGTCTTCTTACTAACGAAGAAAAAGTATCTTGGTTTAGCAGGATCGTATGTACCAAACCCAATGTCGAAAGAAGAACGAAAAAAAGTGCTTACACGAATTGGTGCAACAATCATTTTGGTACTAATAGTTGGATTCATTTTAGTTCAACAAGGTATTATGGACATTGATGTTTTTACAATGACGGTTTCTATTTTAGGTATTGTTATTCCAACGCTCTATTTTATCGTCATGTATAGAAGTGGCAAAACTTCTGCAGATGAAAAGTCAAGATTACTTGCTTATATCCCTTTGTTTGTTGCGGCAATGATGTTTTGGGCTATTCAAGAGCAAGGATCCAATATTTTAGCTTTATATGCAGATGAACGAGTGAACTTAATGATTGGTTCATTTAAAATTTCACCTGCTTGGTTTCAATCGTTGAATCCTTTATTTATTATTGCATTAGCTCCAGTCTTTGCATGGTTATGGATAAAGCTGGGGAATAGACAACCCTCGACGCCTAGAAAATTTGCTTATGGATTATTCTTTGCAGGTTTGTCATTTATCGTCATGATTATTCCTGCATATTTAAATGGAACTGAAACGCTTGTTAATCCGTTTTGGCTTGTGTTGAGTTTCTTCTTAGTTGTTCTTGGTGAATTACTTCTTTCACCAGTTGGCTTATCAGCAACAACTAAGCTTGCTCCTGGCGCTTTCGCGGCACAGACTATGAGTTTATGGTTCTTAACGAATGCATCTGCCCAAGCGATTAATGCTCAAGTGGTAAAACTATATACGCCTGAAAATGAGATTGTGTATTTCGGAGTAATCGGTGCTATAGCGATTGTTCTAGGATTATTATTGTACTTTCTAACTCCGCTTATCCAAAAATACATGCGTGGAGTACGTTAATAGATTATAAATGAAACTTTTCTCAAACCTTCCTCGTAAAGTTATTATCTGATAAGAAGGGATGATAAACGAGATGAAGAAATGGAACACACTATTAGCTGTTGCAACATTAGCATTAGGTTTAGCAGCTTGTAATGAGGCTGCTGATCCGGTAAAAAATACAAATGTAACCGAGACAAGTAAGTTAACACTTAAAGAAGTATACGATAAGTCACTAAAAGCATCGGAAGAACTAAAGAGTGTGAAGGCAAAAATAGATATGAATCAAACGATGCAATTGCCTGCTCAAGATATGAATATTAATGTTAGTTCAATTATGGACATGGATTATAGATTGGATCCTATGCAAATTCACCAAACAGGAACTACCAGCATGCAATCGGATGACAAAAGCTTGGAAGCCCAAGATATTGAGATAGAAAGCTATATCACGAAAGATGCTTTCTACATGTATGAAGCCCAATCGGGTCAATGGATGAAGTTTCCTAAAGAAATGATGGATCAAATGATGAAAACTACTGATCAATCTAATCCAACGAAACAATTGCAAATAATTAAAAGCTATTTAGATGATTTTACATTCGAACAAGACAAGGATAATTATATTCTTACATTACAAGCCTCTGGAGAAAAATTTACAGAGCTAGTAAAAAAAGAAATGGAAGAAGCTCTTAAAAGTATCGACGAAGAAGTAAATATGGATATGACCATTAACTCAATAAATTACTTAATTCACATCGATAAAAATTCATTCCAAACAAATAAAGTGGATGTATTTTTTGATATGGATATGACCATTAATGGAGAAAAAAGAAATATTAAACAAAACGTTAAATCCGATTTCTCCAACTTTAATGAAGTGAATGAAATTGTTATTCCGAAAGAAGTTATTGATAGTGCAGTAGCAATTTAAATAAAAAGACTGCTTGCACTTGTTGTTTCCAACAAGCGCAAGCAGTTTTTTGTTTGGAAAATGCTAATCGGTCAGAAATGAGGTTTATCCAGACAGAAAACTGCTGACCGGTCAGAAAAAAATTATCCGGACAGAAAATCTGCTATCCGGTCACAAATAAATTTATCTGGTCAGAAAATCTGCCATCCGGTCACAAATAAGTTTATCCGGACAGAAAAGCTGTTATCCGGTCTCAAATAAAATTATCCGGACAGAAAATCTGCTATCCGGTCACAAATAAATTTATCCGGACAAAAAAGCTGTTATCCGGTCAAGAATAACTTGATCTGGTTAAAATAAGTCATACTCACTATTCGGTCAGAGTATGTATGTAGTTTGTTTCAGAAGCATATATATCATCAATTGAAAATCATTTTCATTTAACCGTTGACTTGTGTACCCTAGATGCTATAATAAAACTTGTGAGTAAATGATAATGATTTTCACTATCATTATTTTACCAATAGAATGATGAGGATAGTTATGAAAAAAAGATATCTTGTAATTGCACTAGTAGCACTTTCTTTCTTATCTCTTTTTGTTGGTGTTACGAGAATTTCACCAATGGATTTGTTAGATTTTACTTCGCAAAAGACGCAAATATTTTTGATTAGCCGTGTACCGAGACTAATTGCCATAATACTTGCAGGAGCAGGGATGAGTATTGCAGGTTTAATCATGCAGAGTCTCAGTAGAAATAAATTTGTATCTCCAACCACAGCAGGTACGCTTGATGCTACAAGGTTGGGAATTTTAATCTCGATGATCGTATTTACAAATGCGACATATATGCAGAAGCTTACTTTTGCTTTCATTTTTGCTTTAGCAGGTACACTGCTATTTATGCAAATACTTAATCGAATAAAATTTAAAGATGCTATCTTTATTCCACTTGTTGGTCTAATGTTCGGAAATATATTGTCTTCTATTACAACGTTTTTTGCATACAAATCAAACATTATACAAAATATTACTGTCTGGCTCCAAGGGGACTTTTCCTTGATCCTAAAAGGTAGATATGAACTTCTTTACATAAGTGTACCTGTACTAATTATTGCCTACTTTTATGCTAATCGTTTTACTGTTGCAGGGATGGGCGAGGATTTTGCGAAAAACCTCGGTTTATCTTACAACAGAGTGCTAAATTTAGGGTTAGTATTAGTTGCTTTAATCTCGACTACTGTTGTTTTAACAGTGGGAATGATCCCTTTCTTAGGTTTAATCATCCCAAATATTGTTTCTATATTTAAAGGGGATCATCTAGAAAAAACACTTCCACATACTGCATTGCTCGGAGTCATTTTCTTGCTAATATGTGACATTTTAGGTAGGGTAATAATTTTTCCTTATGAAATTCCGATTAGCATGACAGTTGGTGTGATCGGAAGCGCAATCTTCCTATTCTTACTGTTTAGGGGGAAAGCATATGCGAAATAGAACGAAGATGATTTTATTACTAGTAGTGGCAGCAATCTTCATAGCACTTTATTTATTTCAAGGACTAAATGGAAGTTATGATTATGCATTGCCACGGCGTGCAATAAAAGTATTAGCGATGTCACTTACTGGTGTAGCGATTGCCTATTCGACAGTGATTTTTCAAACAATTACACATAATCGTATTTTGACGCCAAGTGTTATGGGACTCGATTCGCTATATATGTTGGTACAAACATTTATTTATTATTTTTTTGGTTCCATGTCGATTTTAGTCATTAACAAAAATTATAATTTCTTCATTTCTGTTATTGCGATGATTATATTTGCACTATTGCTTTATCGTTTTCTGTTTAATGCCGGTAAACGACCTATTTATTTCTTGCTTCTTGTAGGGATTATTATTGGTACATTTTTGGGAAGTATTACAACTTTTCTTCAAGTACTTATTGATCCAAATGAGTTTACGAGTTTACAAAATAAAATGTTTGCAAGCTTTAACAATGTAAATGCGGATTTAGTATGGCTTGCGATGGTCATTATTGTTCTATCCATCCTATATGGCTGGCGCAGCATTCGAGAATTAGATGTGCTGTCATTAGGACGAGATAACGCCCTTAACCTCGGTGTGGATTACGATAAAATAGTCAAAAATATGCTTGTATTGTCAGCAGTTTTAATCGCTACTTCGACAGCACTGGTTGGGCCAATCACATTCTTTGGTTTAATTGTTGCAAACTTATCTTATCAATTCTTTAACACATACAAGCATTCGGTGCTAATCACCGGTGCTAGTTTAATGAGTTTAGTTGCATTAATTGGTGGACAGTGGATTGTTGAGAGGATATTTACGTTCGATACAACTTTGAGCGTAATAATTAACTTTCTCGGTGGGATTTACTTCATCTATTTATTATTAAAGGAGAGTCGAGCTACGTCATGATCCAAGTAAAAGAGGTAACTAAGTATTTTGCTAAAAAGCCAGTTGTGGACAATGTTAGTGTAAATATTCAGTCCGGAAAAATAACTTCGTTTATAGGACCAAATGGTGCTGGGAAATCTACACTATTGTCGATGGTGAGTCGTTTATTGGATGCAGACACGGGTGAGGTTTTACTAGATAAATCAGATGTACGAAGATGGAATTCCAACGACTTTTCAAAACGCGTTTCCATCCTGAAACAATCTAATTATATGAATGTACGTTTAACTATTCGTGAGTTAGTATCGTTTGGGCGTTTTCCTTATTCCAAAGGACGATTAAATGCAGACGATATTAAAATGGTTGACCAAGCAATTGAGTATATGAATTTAGCCGATTTAGAAGATAACTATTTAGATGAGCTTTCTGGTGGTCAACGTCAACGTGCTTTCATCGCAATGGTTATTGCCCAAGACACGGAATTTATTTTATTAGACGAACCATTAAATAACTTAGACATGAAGCACTCGGTTCAAATTATGAAAATTCTTCGCAAGCTTGTAAAAGATCTTGGTAAAACAGTTGTAATTGTATTGCATGATATTAACTTTGCATCTGTATACTCGGATTATATCGTTGCCTTGAAAGACGGACGGGTGATCAAAGATGGTCCAACACATGAAATCATAAATTCAGATGCGTTAAAAGAGATTTATGATATGGATATACCAATCCAAGAAATGAATAGCTGCCGTATTTGTGTATATTTTAATTCATAAGGAAAAAGGAGAATTTATTCAATGAAAAACTGGAAATTATTAGCCGTAATTAGTGCATTGCTAGTATTATTAGCTGCATGTGGTTCAAAAAATGAAGCAACAGAAGATAACTCAAAAGCAAACGAGGAATCTAAAACAGAAGAAGCATCTATTTTTCCGTTAACTATTGCACAACCAGAAGGATATAAAGAAGTAACGCTTGATGCACAACCTAAAACAGTTGTTGTATTTGACTATGGATTTCTAGATACATTAGATGCACTAGGAGTGGACGTAGCTTCAGTATCACAAAGTAGCCTACCGAAATACTTAAGTAAATATGCTGATGAAACTACTTACAAAAACGCTGGTGCTCTAAAAGAGCCAGATTTTGAAGCAATCAGTGCGATGAAACCGGATGTGATTTTCATTTCTGGACGTCAAGCAGACGCATATGAAGAATTAAGTAAAATTGCTCCAACTGTTTTTGTTGGTTTAAACACTGCTGACTATGTAAATTCATTTAAAACAAACACAGAATTGGCTGGTAAAATATTCGGTAAAGAAGCAGAAGCAACTGCCGCTTTAGAAAAAATTGATGCAAAACTTATGGAAGTAAAAGATAAAACATCTAATTTAGATGAAAAAGCTTTAGTTGTCCTTGCATCAGAAGGCGAATTAAGTGCTTATGGCCCTGGCTCACGTTTCGGTGTAATCCATGATGCATACGGTGTCAAAGCGGTTGATGAAAATCTAGAAGTTTCTACACATGGTCAAAGCGTTTCATATGAATACGTTTTGGAGAAAAACCCAGACATTCTTTTTGTAGTTGACCGCGATGCAGTAGTAACTGAAGGTGAATCGGCTACAAAAGCAGCAATTGAAAATGATATTGTTGGTAAAACAAACGCTGCTAAAAACGGCAAAATTTATTACTTAGATCCAGAAGTTTGGTACTTGTCAGGTGGCGGTATTGAATCTGAGAATGCAAAAATTGATGCTGTACTAGAAGCTTTAAAATAATGATGAAATGAAAATCCAGGAGGAGCAAATTCTCGTGGATTTTTGCTTTATTGGGGGAATTGATCAATCTTTTGCTTTAATCGATCAATCGAGCAGCAACATCGATCAATCAGATGGACATCCTTTTTCATTGTACATAATGCATATCTAGCTTATACTTTTTGTAAGAAAAGGAGGGGATTATATGAAAAAATGGTTTTATCCACTAGGATTTGTGACGTTATTAGGTTTTACTGCGTTCTTTTTAACGTTTACTAAGGATGAGGTAGTTTCATTTGATCATAAAATGTCTGAATTACTAATAGGCAATCGATTTATCATTCCATTTCATTATTTAGGGGAAACCGCATTTGTAATTATTATAATGCTAATATTATTTGCATATTTATGGATCCGCTCGAAAAACTACCGTGGCATGCTGTTTGGTTTGTTTACGGTTGGTGTAGGAAATGTTCTCAATCAATTATTAAAAAAATGGGTACACCGAGCTCGACCAGATGTTCCTCATCAATTAGAGAGCTTTAGTTTCCCATCTGGACATGCGATGGTCGGACTATTATATGTATTCACCGTTGCGTATTTCCTAACAGAATATCAATCAGATAAAAAAACCCGTATACTTATTTGGATTGGGGCTATACTCCTTACAATGATGATTGGTTTATCTCGAATTGCTGAATCCCGCCATTTTGCATCAGATGTGTTTGCCGGATGGATGGTAGGGTATACATGGTTCGTAATTGTTGCATTATGGTATGAATACCGTAAAAAGAGCGTTCCAAAGATTAATTTGTAAAATCCTTTCCTTTTCAGGAGGGGATTTTTTAAAGGGGTGATATTCTCAATGTTCGAGTTACCAGATCAGTTAGTGAAAATTGGCATGAGAAGAATAGAAGGGTTTCCTGTAGAAGGTTTCGTCAAAGGAAAAGGCCCCAAGAATCCTGCAATTATGTTAATAGGAGAAGCTCCGGGAGAAAATGAGGCTATACAAGGAATACCTTTCATCGGCAGAGCAGGAGATGAGTTAGAAAAATCACTTAAAAGTGTTAATCTTACAAGAGATGACGTTTATATGACGAGTGCTGTGAGAAGTAGACCATACATGTGGAAAGAGAAAAAAATGAGAAATGGTGAGGTTATAGAAAGAAAGTATAATCGACCACCAACACAGCAAGAAATCATTGCACATGCGCCATTACTAGATTATGAAATCAAAAATATTGCACCACTAGTCATTGTGACATTAGGAAATGTTGGATTACAGCGTTTACTTGGCAAAGAAGCGAAAGTATCTAATTTGCATGGACAAGTCCTTGAACACGCTGTAAGACATTTAAGTTCACTTGAGGGTAATGAGTATATATGGTCGGATGAAAAGTATATTATCATTCCGACCTATCACCCAGCTGCAGTTTTTTATCGTCCTTCCAACAGAGATTTTATAGAGGATGATTGGAGCGAAATTGGTAAGTACATCAGTTCAATGAAATACTAGAAATAAAACACATCCCTTACTAGAGGAATGGATGAAGAGAAATGAATGGAAAGCACCTAGCCGTAATTAGCGAGTTGGATATGTATTGTTACAATATTAATAGTCAGTAAGCAAAATAATAAAGAAAAGACAGTCAGCTAGTTAACTGCACTGCCTTCTTTATATTGAGAAATAATAGTCCCAGCTATATTCATCCCAACAGGGACGAGTTCAAAATTTGGGAAATTCCCAAATAGATTAGTGATAAATGCTTCTTCCGTTCCTTTTTGAACTAAAGACAGGAGAGTAGGGCCAGCTCCGCTTATGCAAGTTCCAAATGCTCCAGCTTTTTTAGCTGCGCTTATGATTTCCCTGCTTTCTGGAATTAGGTCTAGACGATATGGTTCATGAAATAAATCCTGCTCCATATAAGTTCCCACTTGTTTGAATGATTGAGTAAGAAATGCTGCCGTTAATAAGTTTGCCGTAGCGCTTGCCTGTGCAGCTATCTTACGCGTATAGCTATCGGGTAGAGCGCTTCTAGCTTTTTCTGTTTTTAATTCAAAGTTTGGTATGAACAATACAAAAGCTGCGTCAATATTAGAAGTATGAAATACGTGGATCTCACCATTTTCTGCACTAGATGAAATAGTAAATCCTCCGAAAATTGAAGCAGCAGCATTGTCAGGATGTCCCTCCATTACAGTCGCAACTTTCAATTTATCATGTGATGTGAGCTGAAGATCAAGTACCTGGTTAGCAACTTCTATTCCTGCAACAATAGCAGATGCACTACTTCCCATTCCGCGAGCGAGTGGAATTTCACTTTTCACTTTTAAATGGCAAGAGGGTAATACTAGGGCGTGAATTTGGGCTGTTTTTTGGGCAGCTTGGACAATTAAATGCTCTTCTGGATTTTGAATTACAGGTAAATTATCTGATAAATTATCGATTTTCCACTCCGTAGCAATCTCCACTTCGACATCTAAATATTTATCCAAAGCGATTCCGATTGAGTCAAAACCAGGGCCTAAGTTAGCGGTACTTGCTGGTATGGAAATTGTCCATTTTTTACTCATAGTAATCCCTCGATATATCGACGAATTTCTTCCTCATCATTTTTTAAAGATATTAAATCTACAGTTGAAACTTGCATAGCGGTATCTGGATCTTTTAAGCCGTTGCCAGTGAAGATTGTTACTACTTTGCTTCCTGCAGGAATTTTTCCGTTTTTTACAGATTTAATAACTCCTGCAAGTGATGCTGCGGAACCAGGTTCAACAAACACGCCTTCACGACTAGCGATTAGCTGATATGCGTTTAATATTTCTTCGTCTGTAACAGAGTCAATAATTCCACTAGATTCGTCACGAGCAGCTTCTGCTAGAGACCAACTTGCTGGATTTCCAATTCGAATTGCTGTTGCAATTGTTTCTGGACTTGCAATCGGTGTACCTTGTACGATGGCCGCCGAACCTTCAGCTTCAAACCCAAACATTTTCGGTAGACCTGATTTTTTTACTTCATTATATTCTTTGAATCCTTTCCAATAAGCACTAATATTTCCTGCGTTACCGACTGGAATACATAAAATATCAGGAGAAGAACCTAGAGCATCTACAATTTCAAATGCAGCTGTTTTTTGCCCTTCTAAACGGTATGGATTGACCGAGTTAACTAATGCAACAGGTGTTATTTCACTGATTTTCCGAACGATTTGCAGAGCATCGTCAAAGTTTCCATCAATCTCAATGATTTTAGATCCGTACATGCATGCTTGTGCTAATTTACCAAGAGCAACTTTTCCTTTTGGTATTACTACGATGGATTTTATGCCTGCTCGAGCAGCGTAAGCCGCAGCAGCAGCTGATGTGTTTCCTGTAGAAGCACAAATAACACATTCGCTTCCTTCCTCGATTGCTTTAGCTACAGCAAATACCATCCCACGATCTTTAAATGAGCCTGTCGGATTTGCCCCTTCCACTTTTCCATAAAGTTCGATTCCTAGTTCTTTTGACAAGTTATCTAGTTTAATAAGAGGCGTATTTCCCTCGAGTAATGATAATTTAGGTGTTTTATCTGTTACAGGTAAAAATTCTTTATATTCTTCAATTAAACCTTGCCAAGCCATGATGTTATTCCGCCTCTCTGTTCTTCTTAAATAAACATATGTATTTCTATAAAGGACATTCTACCTTAATAAAATATAAAAAACAAGATTAAGTTTCTTATTGATAGTTTACTATTCGATGGGTATACTAATCATGTAAAGATATAACATTACAGATGTAAAGACAGGAGAAATATATGAGTAAAAAGAGCTCTTTATCAAAGAATAAATTATTAGGAATTGCAGGACTTGCATGGATGTTTGATGCAATGGACGTAGGAATCCTATCTTTCGTTATTGCAGCACTGGCTGCAGAATGGGGTCTGACTCCTGGACAAATGGGATGGATCGGAAGCGTTAACTCTATTGGGATGGCAGTAGGTGCATTAGTTTTTGGTGTTTTTGCCGATAAAGTAGGTCGTAAAAAGATTTTTATGATGACCTTATTGCTGTTTTCTATTGCAGGAGGATTATCAGCTCTAACAACTACATTGGCAGCATTTTTAATTTTACGATTCTTCGTTGGAATGGGACTTGGTGGGGAGCTACCTGTCGCGTCTACACTTGTATCTGAAAGTGTCGAAGCAAAAGAAAGAGGCAGAGTAGTTGTATTATTAGAAAGCTTTTGGGCTGCAGGCTGGCTAGTATCAGCACTAATTGCTTACTTTATTATTCCAGGCTACGGTTGGAGAATTGCTTTACTAATTACTGCATTACCAGCATTCTACGCTATCTATTTACGTCTTAAGCTACCAGATTCTCCTCGTTTTAGGGAGAAGAAAACAGACTCTAGAACGATTATGCAAAACATGAAAGAAGTTTGGTCTAAGAAATATGCGAAACGGACTTTAATGCTTTGGATTGTTTGGTTTACTGTCGTGTTTTCTTATTATGGTATGTTTTTGTGGCTTCCGAGTGTGATGGTGATGAAAGGATTTACACTGATTAAGAGTTTTGAATACGTATTAATCATGACACTTGCTCAATTGCCTGGTTATTTCTCTGCTGCATGGTTAATAGAGAAAATGGGCCGCAAGTTTGTATTGGTTACTTATTTACTTGGAACTGCAGCTAGTGCGTTTGTATTTGGTTCTGCTGAAACTACTGCTGCATTAATTGTTTCAGGTATGTTCCTGTCATTCTTTAACCTGGGGGCTTGGGGAGCTTTATATGCGTATTCCCCGGAACAGTATCCAACAGTCATCCGTGCAACAGGCTCTGGAATGGCTGCTTCAATTGGCCGTGTAGGAGGAATTTTAGGACCTCTATTAGTTGGCTCACTTGTAACATCCGGATATGAGATCAGTTGGATTTTCGGTATATTCTGTATAGCAATAGTAATTGGAGTACTATCCGTTCTATTCCTTGGCACTGAAACAAAACAAGTTGAATTAGAATAGTTTATAAACCCGTTCTCTATTAGAGCGGGTTTTATTTTGTTTGGAAGTTAAAACATAGTAAAATGAAGAAATAGTAACGCAAGGGGAGTGGGGAGTTGGGGGAATTAAGACATAAAAGAATTCTAATCATTGGGTCGAGTGGTGCAGGGAAATCAACATTATCAACAAAGCTAGCAGAAAAGTGGAAATTACCGCTAGTCCATTTAGATGCACTATTTTGGAACGCTGGTTGGGTTCCAACTCCGAAGCCAGAATTTAGAAAAAAAGTTCAAGAGGAATTAGAAGAAGACGAATGGATTATTGATGGTAATTTTGACTCTACTTTAGAATTAAGAGCGAAGTATGCAGATTTAATCATCTTCTTAGATTTTCCAAGAATTCTATGTACGTATCGAGTATTAAAAAGAGCGTGGATTTATCGGGGAACAACTCGTCCTGATATGGCTCCAGGGTGTGAAGAAAAAATAGACATAGAATTTGCCCAATGGGTTTGGCGTTTTCCAAGGGATGTGCGTCCTAGTATTTTAAATGTATTGAGAGATGCAAATAATGTGGATATATGTATATTACGTAATCCAAAAGGCGTAAAAGCCTTTCTAGAAACTGCCCCATCTAAATAAGTATTTCTCGCAAAATGGGCAGGCAAACTTTGAAGCGAAGAAAATGAGGTTTTTAAATGAAATCAATAGATCCAACATTTTTTCATCAACCAACATTAGAGTTAGCAAGTAATTTAATAGGGAAATATATCGTTCATGAGCATGATAGAGGGCTTCTAATAGGGAAAATTGTAGAAACAGAAGCATATATGGGTGCGGAAGACAGAGCTGCGCATAGCTTCGGAAACAGAAGAACGAAACGAACCGAAGTAATGTTTGGAGAACCTGGACTTATCTATACCTATCAAATGCATACACATACACTTATAAACGTAGTGGCAGGAGTGGAAGGTATTCCTAATGCCATATTAATACGAGCAGTAGAGCCAATGGAAGGCTTAGACCTAATGAAAGAATTCCGTAACAATTTACCAATGAAGCAATGGACAAACGGACCAGGTAAGTTAACAAAAGCGCTAGGAATTACGATGGAGTACTACGGGAAGAAGTGGACGGAAAAGCCTCTGTATATAACAGAAGGAGAAGAAGTTGGTTTTATTTCTACAGGACCTAGAATAGGTATAGAAAATAGTGGAGAAGCAGTGCACTACCCGTATAGATTTTGGGAAACGGACAATCCATTTGTCTCAAAAATGAGATAGGACAGCGTATAATGCTATGGGTAAAGTTAGCGAAATTCACAAAAAAAACGACCGGCCAAACTATATTGGTCGGTCGTTACTATTATATTATATTAATTTCCCCATATAAAACTCATCCACAAATTGACCATTAATGATTAGAGCATTTTTTCGGTCTCCTTCAATATCGAAACCAAGCTTTTTATAAAGCTTTTGTGCATTAGTATTTTCTTTAATGACAGAAAGCTCAAGTTTTGATATTCCTACTTCTTTTGCCCATTTTTCACCTTGCAACATAAGAGAAGAAGCAATCCCTTTTTGAGCGAACTCTTGTTTTACACCAATGACTACAGAGGCTCGGTGTAAAGCACGTGGAGCAGGACCACCAGTAAATAATACATAGCCAGCAAACTGACCATTCATAATGGCGAAAAGTAAAATTGAATTAGACGTATTTTTCCAATTGGTCATATCTTTACGCATACTTTGAACAGTCATTTGTATGTCTGATTTTCCATACAACATAAAGTCTGTTTCTGAGAAGATGGATTCCTGTAAGCGAATGAATGAACGTGCATCTTCTAATTCTGCTTCTCGAATAATAAGGATATCCTGTTGGTTGTTTTCGTCCATTAGTCTTTCTTCTGTCTCTAAAACGTTACTATGAAAAAGAACGGACTTCCCTATTTCTACAGATTTTACGGAATATCCATTATCTGTCCATGCAAAATAATGTAATGCAGGTGGCTTTGTTTTTTTCCACCAACTGCTACTTAAATAAGCTGCATTCGGCAGTATTTGGCCAATGATTGCCTCAATTTCATTATATGTTAATGTAATTTCTTTTTTTGTTGATTGTTTGAAAAAGTTGGCAAGTGGTATATATTTGCTCTCAAAAAGTTTGGCCATAATTTCACTCTTTTCTTTATTTACAAAGATTATAGTATAATTATAGCATCAAGTACTAAAAGATTGCACTACTAAAAGCTTATTTTTACGTTAAATAATTCCTATACTTATAAAGTATTACTTCAAAGGAAGAAAGAGATTAACATTAAGCTTCCACTAATTCTAATTTTAAAGCAGGTCCGAAAAATTCATAATGAATTTGTTCATTTGCAAAACCGAGTTCAAGTAAATGATTGATCATTGCTTCCATAAACCCAACTGGTCCACATACGTAAACATCGCCATCTTTACGTGTATGCTCTTTTAGTAAATCTTTTGTAATAAACCCATCACCACTATCGGAGTAAAGCGCCACATACTTGGCATCATCCATTGTTTCCATTAAAGCTTTAATATCTTTATCAAACGGATGAAGGTTTTCATTGCGGGCACTATAGATAAAAGATACTGGACGATTTGGTTGGTTTTTCGCAATTGTTTCGAACATGCTCATCATAGGTGTAATACCGACTCCACCACTAACAAAAGTTACAGATGTTGTTTTTTCAGAGTCTAAAACGAATTCACCGGCTGGAGCAGTTAATTCAACTATGTCCCCAATGTTTACGTTATTGTGTAAGTGAACGGAAACTTTTCCTTCTGGATTATTTTCGTCTTCTTTTTTCACGGAAATGCGGAATGTTTCAGAATCTGCCGCTTGTGATAAGCTATATTGTCTGTTCATCAAATACTTTTCACCAGGTATGTTTACACGGATAGTAATGAATTGGCCAGGTTCATAAGTAGGTAATACTTTTCCATCTTTAGGTTTTAAGTAGAATGAAGTAATATTGTCACTTTCTTTTACTTTATCTACTACAATAAAGTCTTTAAAAAATCTCCAACCGCCTTCTTTCGATTCAGTTGCTACATACATTTCTTCCTCGATGCCGATAAACGCATCCGCGATTACTCCATATGCTTCTGCCCACGCATTAATAATGTCGTCTGTTGCTGCATCCCCTAATACTTCTTTGATTGCGCCAAGTAGATGTTCACCTACAATTGGATAATGTTCAGGTTTAATACCTAAGCTTACATGTTTAGTTGCAATTTGTTTTACAGCTGGAATAATCGCTGCTAAGTTATCTATGTGCACCGCAGCTGCATACACAGCGTTTGCTAAAGCGGTTTGTTGACGGCCTTTTGCTTGGTTTGCATGATTGAAAATATTTAAAAGCTCTGGGTGTGCTTTAAATAAATTTTTATAAAACGCTGTAGTTATTGCAACTCCGTGAACTTCTAATACAGGTGCAGTTGATTTTACGATATCGATTGTTTTTTGAGATAGCATATTAATTACACGTCCTTTTCTTTTCCTCGTTGCTTTCAAAAACAACAATACTCCTGCATGTCTCTTAAAGCAATATTTAAAATACATCTTTAAAAACCTTTAATAAATCGGACACATTTCTTTCACGACTTTGTCATAATCGTTATAATGAGAATGAAGAATGGCGGTGGCAGCATGAGATTGACTATGTATACGGATTTCTCGTTAAGGGTGTTAATATACCTCGGGACAAAAGAAAAAAACGAGCTTTCAACGATTCAATCCATTTCAGAAGCATATAGTATTTCGAAAAATCATTTGATGAAAGTAACTCACGAATTAGGGAAACTCGGATATATTGAGACGATACGAGGAAGAGGTGGCGGGATACGTTTAGCGATGGAGCCAACAGCCATTAATATAGGTCAAGTTGTAAGAAAAACAGAAGACGACTTCCACTTAGTAGAATGTTTTGATTGCAGTACTAATTCTTGTGTAATTACGCCTGCTTGTAGCTTAAAGGGTGCTCTCCAGTTAGCTTTAAAGGCGTATTTAAATGTACTAGATGAATATACGCTTGCAGACTTTTTACATCAAAAATCCCAATTAGCAAATTTACTTTTCAATCAGCAGAGATAAGTATGATAAAATAGGTTCGGAAATTGTTTTTTTAGGAGGACTATTCATGGAAAAAGTATTAGTTTTTGGTCATAAAAACCCAGACACAGACACGATTACATCAGCAATTGTTTATGCGTATTTAAAAAATGCAATCGGCTTAGAAGCGGAAGCAGTGCGTTTAGGTGAATTAAATAATGAAACAAAATTTGCTTTAGAAAAATTCGGATTTGAAGCCCCAAGATTGGTTGGAAATGTCTCGACTGAAGCGAAGAAAGTAATTTTAGTCGATCACAATGAAAAGCAACAAAGCGCAGATGGTATCGAAGAAGTACAAGTAACCGAAGTAATTGACCATCACCGAATCGCAAACTTTGAAACAGCGGAGCCTTTATACTATCGTGCAGAGCCTGTTGGATGCACAGCTACTATTTTAAATAAAATATTTAAAGAAAAAGGCGTAGAAATCCCCGCAAATATTGCAGGCTTAATGCTTTCTGCAATTGTTTCAGATTCTTTATTATTTAAATCTCCAACCTGTACAGAAGAAGACATTACCGCTGCGCGTGAGCTTGAAAAAATTGCGGGTGTAAACGCGGAAGAATATGGACTTGCTATGCTAAAAGCAGGAGCTGATCTAAGTGATAAAAGCTTAGAAGACCTTCTATCTCTAGATGCAAAAGAATTTGGAATGGGTGATTACAAAGTAGTCATCGCACAAGTAAACGCAGTAGATGTAAACGACGTAATGGGTCGCCAAGAGGAACTAGAAGAACTAATTAATCGTGAAATTCAAGAAAAAGAGTTAGATCTATTCTTCTTCGTCGTAACTGACATTCTAAACAATGACTCAGTAGCACTAGCACTAGGAAAAGTAGCGTTAAAAGCAGAAGCTGCATTTAATGTGAAATTCGACAACAATACCGCGCTATTAAAAGGCGTAGTATCTCGTAAAAAACAAGTAGTCCCAGCACTAACCGAAGCATTAGCTTAATAAAATTTAAAAGGCTATCTCTTGTGTTACAAATTATTTGTAGCTATCTAGAGATAGCCTTTTTTTTTTTAGAAAATCCCGGAGTATCTCAGAAAATCTCGGAGTATCTCAGAAAACCTCAGAGTATCTCAGAAAATCCCGAAGTATCTCAGATAATCCCAGAGTATCTCAGAAAATCTCATAGTATCTCAGAAAATCCCGTAGTATCTCAGAAAATCTCAGAGTATATCAGAAAATCTCAAAGTATCTCAGAAAATCCCGAAGTATCTCAGAAAATCCCGAAGTATCTCAGATAATCCCAGAGTATCTCAGAAAATCTCAGAGTATCTCAGAAAACGATTAATATTTTTAATAAGCATTTAAATTGTTGAACACAGCGGAAATCTTTACAATGAAATAGAGGTGATTTTGATGAAAATTGAAGTGTGGTCGGATTTTGTATGTCCTTTTTGTTATATAGGAAAAAGAAGATTGGAAGAAGCTTTGGCGCAAACGGGTTTCGCGAGCCAAGCTGAGGTTGAATTTAAAAGTTTTGAACTTGATCCAAATACGCCGAAAATGTCCGATAAGAGTATGTATGAAGTGCTCGCAGAAAAATACGGTTCCACTGTGGAAGCAGCTAAACAAATGACAGATAACGTAGTAGCGCAAGCGAAAACAGTTGGGTTAGAGTACAATTTCGATGTCATAAAACCGGCCAATACGTTGGATGCCCATCGTCTAGTAAAGTGGGCAACTGCGCAAGGAAAAGCAACAGAGGCAAATGAGTTAATGTTACACTCTTATTTCATAGAAGCAAAAGAAATTGGAAAGCTTGATGTCCTTTTAGATTTAATAGAGTCAATAGGCTTATCTAGAGAAGAAGCGGAGAAAGTTTTGAATTCTAATGCGTATTTAGAAGAAGTTCGTTTAGATATTGCTCGAGCTGGGCAAATTGGTGTTCGTGGAGTTCCATTCTTTGTTTTAAATGATAAATATGCCATTTCTGGTGCACAACCTACCGAAACATTCGTTGGCGCATTGAATAAAATTGCGGATGAGGAAGGAATCTCACCAAAACTACAAATCATTGGAGAAGAAGCTAATCTTTGCACTGATGATACATGTGATATTTGATAAAATAGTAAGCCAGCTAGGAGAAGTCCTAACTGGCTTTTTTTATGTTCTTCTTTCAAATGAATGAAATCTAGTACCTTGGAAAGTCAAAACACCAAGATCATCTTCGGCAAGCATTCCGTATTCGTGTCCACTAAGTTTAAATTCAGTGCGATCGCCACTTTCAAATTGAAATGTTACGTAATAGGAAGTAGATGCAGCAGTATCTCCAGCTCCACCACTAGTTTTCGAACGCTTTGTTACGACTTGTGCTGGTACAGAAAGCTTAGGAGAATTATTGTTGCTATTCCATTCGGTTAATCCCTTTACAATTGCGAAGAGAATAAGTCCAACTATTAAGATGAAAAATAATCCAAAAAAGATAGGAATACCTCCAAAGATAAATCCGAAATTATCCACATAAATCCTCCTTACAAAAAACTGTTTTTATCTTATACGCAAAAGATTGAATAAAGTTTCGTTTATAGATAGACACTAGTAAAAAAAGGAGGAAATACGATGACAGATAAAATATTACCTAGTGAATCCCAATCCTATTGGCGTGCATCAAACGATTTTCCAGTGTTTCCAAAATTAAGTGAAGATATAGATACAGATGTCGTCATTATAGGTGCGGGCCTTACCGGAATTACGGCAGCGTATTTGCTAAGCACTAGTGGACGAAAAGTGATTGTAGTTGAAGGAAGTAGAATATTAGAGGGAACAACGGGGTTCACAACTGCAAAAGTGACAGCGCAGCATGGTACCATTTACCAACAGTTGATAACTACTTTCGGAGAAGTAAGTGCACGATTATATTATGAAGCAAATACATCCGCCAAAAACTTCATTGAAAAAACTGCCAGGGAATTAGAAATCGATTGTGATTTTGAAAGGGTAGATGCTTTTTTATATGCGGATACAGAAGACGGTGTGGATATAATTAATAAAGAAATGAACGCATACAAAAAACTTGGAATAGAAGGAGCGACTCTCACAAAAGACACCGGACTTCCATATACAGTGAAAGAATCACTCAAGCTAGAAAACCAAGGACAATTTCATCCCTTAAAATATGCAACGGGATTAGTGAAAAAAGCAATGGAAAATGGTGTCCAGTTTTACGAGCAATCCCGAGCTAAATCGATTCATTCCACTAATCTTGTTGAAATGGTGGATGGAAATGAAATACATGCGAATAAGATACTCGTGTGTAGCCATTTTCCTTTTAATGATGAAGACGGGCTTTACTTTACTCGAATGTATGCCGAGAGATCGTATGCCCTTGCTTCCCTTGTGGATGGAAATTATCCAAAAGGAATATATATTAACGTGGAAAAGCCGACAAGATCCATTCGAACTGCGTTAGGTACAGATGGAAAAAGGTATTTGCTTATAGGTGGGGAAGGGCATATTACAGGTAGATTCCAAGGTGATATGACGACAAACTACGATGCGCTGGCTGCATTTGGTCGAGAGCAATTCAAAGTAAAGCAATATGAATATCGTTGGTCAGCACAGGATTTAGTTACACTAGATCAGCTACCTTACGTAGGTTCTATGACACCTGGGTTGCAAGATGTATTAGTTGCAACGGGCTATGCAAAATGGGGAATGACGAATAGTACCGTCGCGGCAAAAATCATGGCTGATAACGTCCTAGGAAAAGAAAATCGATTCGCAGACCTTTATAGTCCAATACGTTCAAAAATGAAAAAAGAAGATTTGACTAGCTTTGCGAAAATAAATGCAAGCGTCGCAAAAGAGCTCATCAAAGGAAAAACTGAAAAAATTGACGTACTTTTTAAAGACTTAGAGCTTGGCAAGGGAGATATTGTAAAGCTGGACGGCAAAAAAGTTGGAGCTTTTAAAGATGCAACAGGAAAAGTATATTTAGTAAAACCAGTATGTACGCATCTAGGTTGCGACGTTGTATTCAACGCGGCCGAATCCTCATGGGACTGCCCATGTCACGGATCTCGGTATACGTTTACTGGTGAAGTGTTGGAAGGCCCTGCGTATGAGCCGTTAGAGAAAATAGAATTGTCGGAATAAATGAGGCTCCTTATCCAAAAGTGGATGAGGAGCTTTTGTTCTGGAATATTGTTCTGTGAGCAGGTTGATTACCGCTCCAATTAATACTTCTAATTCGCCCTACCATCTTGCATACAAAAAACAAACGTGCGGAATAAACACTGCACGTTTGTTTTAAGATGATATTATATTTGTCTCGCTTAATGCACGTTTTTGTAAATCTAAAATAAGTGGATCCGCAGATGTCTCTAATAAATTTGCTTGTTTTTGCTGCAAATCAATTCGCATCTTTTCCGTTTCTAGTAAAAAGTTATCATATTTGAGTTTTTCTAGCTCGATTTCATCTTTTACAATTTGCGCTCTCACTTTTTGGGACTTTCTTAAATGAGTTGTCCATATGGCAGTAAGTGGTATTGAAAAAACCATTACAACTGCTACAAACCCAATTCCAAGTCCAATCAATTCTTCCATTAATATCCCTCCAAGCCTATTTTCTTTAGTATATACGAAAAGAGATAGAAATAGTTTCAAAAAGAGGGATTATTCTAATCTTTAAAAGATTAGTTGGAATTAATCGAAGGATGTTGGAAAAAACGTTGGTTTAGTTGGAAATGTACTTCAAATGTAAAAAAGCTATCCTGAAAAAATCAGGATAGCTTTACGAGAATTTTAGATTATTGAGCTGGGTTTAATTCAAGTTCAACAGAAATTTTGATGTCTTCGCCGACAAGAACACCGCCGGTTTCAAGTGCTTGGTTCCAAACTAAGCCAAATTCTTTACGATTTAATTTTGTTTCAGCAGAGAATGCTACCACTTCTTGGCCCCAAGGATTTGTACCTTTACCGCCGTATTCTACTTCGAAAGTTACAGGTTTTGTTACGTCTTTAATTGTCATATCACCGGTTACATCGTATTCACCGTCGTCTGTTTTTTTAATGTCAGTTGCAACAAATTTAATGCTTGGGAATTTTTCTGTATCAAAGAAGTCCCCTGAACGTAAGTGGTTGTCGCGATCTTCGTTGTTTGTGTTAAGTGATTTTACATCGATATCAAAGCTAATAGTTGCCCCGTTTAAGTCTTCAGCGTTACCATCTAAATCAGCAGTAAAGTTTGTGAAAGAACCTTTTACTTTTGAAACCATCATGTGTTTTACAGAAAAATCAATACTAGAGTGAGCAGCGTCAAGGTTAAATTTTGTCATTTTTAATTTTCCTCCTAAAATAAGTTTTGTTTTTAAAAGTATAAAACATATTAATCTTGAAATCAAGATGTTTTACTTCAAAATAAATAAAAATCTATTCATTTATTAGTACCCTTTTTTATAAAGTAAAAACTTATACTTACTTTATGTAACTAACTGTACATTTATACTATACTTACGTCAAGTAATTAAATTACTTTAGTTTTACAAAACAATTTAAAGGGAATATAATAGAACGAAATAGAGGTGAAACAAATGAAAGAAATGTTATTATGCCCACGTTTAGCAAAGGCAATGGAATTGATCGGAAAAAGATGGACAGCATTAATTATTTATCAATTAATGGACGGAGCAAAACGATTTAATGAAATTGAGTCGTCTCTACCTATAAGTGGTCGATTACTTTCCGAACGTTTAAAAGAGCTTGAAAAAGAAGGTATAGTAGATAGAAACGTTTTTTCAGAAGTCCCAGTGCGAGTGGAATACAATTTGACAGACAAGGGACATGCGCTAAAAGATGTAGTTGGTGGAATTGAATCTTGGTCTAAAGAATGGTTGTAACAATTTAGCTTGATAAATTAGGTGCGAGAACGCATACTATGTAAGGGTCTCTTCTATAATTAGGGAGAGGGATCCGAATCATGTTTTATTGAATATCACTTATCCGTGCAAGCACAATGTCCTGCTTGAAGTAGGTTAGTTGGTAGTTATCAGCTAACTTTAAATAAACGAGTATTTGATTGAAGAAAGGATTGTCTTTTTTTGACTAAACATCAATGGTTTGAAGATTTAATTACGCAGGTAGATCCTAGCAATGTAAAAATAGATGAAGCACTGAATTTGCACACTATGACACGTATGGGTGGAGTTGCAGACATATTCGTAACACCTGACACGGAAGAACAAGCAGCTTTCATTGTGAAATATTCGTTTGAGAATAATATTCCTTTATTGCTACTTGGCAATGGATCTAATATGGTCGTTCGTGATGGTGGCGTTCGTGGTATCGTACTTCGCTTAGAAAACTTAAATAAGATCACGATAGATGGCAACAAAGTTATTGCAGAAAGCGGAGCAGATATTATTGATGTTTCGAGAGCTGTCGCAAAGGAGTCCTTAACTGGTTTAGAGTTTGCTTGTGGTATCCCAGGTTCTATCGGTGGAGCAATGGCCATGAACGCAGGTGCGTATGGTGGTGAAGTGCAAGATGTAATCGTTCAATGCACTGTGCTTACACCTAGTGGAGATAAGCTTATTCTTTCTAAGGAAGAATTAGAACTTGGTTACAGAAAAAGTATTGTTACAAAAAAAGGTTACTATGTTCTTTCTGCAGAGTTTGAATTGCTACCAGGCAATCAAGAAGAGATTGATGCAAAAATTGCGGATTTAACATTTCAACGCGAATCCAAGCAACCATTAGAATACCCATCTGCAGGTAGTGTATTCAAACGCCCCCCTGGTTATTTTGCAGGGAAATTAATCCAAGATAGCGGCTTGCAAGGAAAAGGTTTTGGTGGTGCGGAAGTGTCGACGAAGCATGCAGGTTTTATTGTCAATAAAAATAATGCAACTGCTACTGATTATATAAGTACAATTGAAATGGTGAAAAAGGCAGTAAAAGAAAACTTCGATATCGAGCTAGAATTAGAAGTAAAAATTGTCGGTGAAAATCAATAACAATAATATAATGAAGGTCCCCTGAATATATTGGTATTCAGGGGTTTATTTATGTTCTTTTATCCTCAATGGAAGGTAATAATACGTCAATGTCGAATAGTGTAAGTACTATTAGGGGGTATGGTGGTGAAAAAAAGGTGGAAGATCGCCGCATGGGTATTGGGGAGTATCCTTGCGCTAATTGTGATTACGTTGTTTGGTTTGAATATATACCTTGCCGATTCAAAGCCAATTATAGAGGGGAATCTTACTTTAAATGCATTAGATTCAGATGTGAAAGTTATTCGAGATGCAATGGGGGTACCTCATATTCAAGCAAAATCGGATGCAGATTTATATCGAGCACAAGGATTTGTACAAGCGCAAGATAGGCTATTCCAAATGGATTTAGCGAGAAGACAAGCGAGTGGACGATTGTCGGAAATTGTTGGTGAGGCAGCTGTGAATACAGATAAGTTCTTCTTAACATTTAGTTTGAGGGATGCAGCTGAAAAATCCTATGATGGTTATAATGCGGAGGCAAAAGATGTATTGAAATGGTATGCAGAAGGGGTAAATCAATTTATTTCGTTTGCCAAAAGGGATAACAAATTAAGCTATGAATTTAAACTTTTAGGATATGAGCCTGAAGAGTGGACACCCATTGATTCATTAACAATAGGAAAGTACATGGCGTATGATTTAGGTGGTAACTGGTCTTCATTAGCATTTAGGCACTGGGCATTAAATGAATTGGGAGAAGATAAAGCAAAAGAATTATTTATCAAATACCCTGAGGGAGCTCCAGCAATAGTCGAAGCTAATTTAAATAATAGTGTAAATGTAAGTGGCTATTTTGATGCTTCTCTCTTACCAAATGAATTTAATGGGAGTAATAACTGGGTCGTTAGTGGAGAAAAGACAAAAAGCGGGCTTCCGCTCCTGGCAGATGACCCACATCTAGGGTTGAGTACACCTTCTATTTGGTATCAAATGCATTTGGAATCACCAGAACAAAATGTAAGTGGCGTTATTTTTGCTGGGATTCCAGGAATCATTTTAGGACATAACGAAGATGTGGCGTGGGGTGTAACGAATGTTGGTCCCGATGTACAGGATTTATATATCGAAATCCCAAATCCAGATAACCGGACACAGTTTTTGTATGAGGGGAAATGGGAGGAGGCCATCGTTCGAAAAGAGCCGATTAAAGTAAAAGGGAAAGAGGCTGTTCCTTTCGAAGTAGTAGTCACTCGCCATGGTCCCATTATTTCAGATGTTTTATTTAAGGAAGAAAAAGCTTCAGCTTTGTTTTCCATGCAGTGGACTGCACTAGAGCCAACGCTTGAATTGCAAGCTATTTTGAAGATGAATAAATCATCAAACTGGGATGAATTCGAAACTGCTTTGGAAGATTTCCAAGCACCAGCGCAAAACTTTGTATTTGCCGCAAAGGATGGAACGATTGCATATAAAGCGAACGGACGAATACCGATTCGTAAATCGGGTGATGGGCAATTACCCGTTCCAGGAGATTCCGACCAATTTGGCTGGTTAGGCTATGTTTCGTATGATGAATTGCCAACTGTTGTGAATCCAAAAGAAGGGTTTATTGCTACTGCGAATAATCAAGTTGTAGATGAGTCGTATAAATATCATATCACCGATTTTTGGGCTCAGTCTTACCGATATGAGCGAATTGCAGAAGTGTTAGACAGCAAGTCTAACTTAACAAAAGAAGATATGATGAGCTTGCAAATGGATCAAAAGAATTTATATGCAAAAGAATTTTTAACAGAAATGCTCGGTTCCGTGGAAAAGTTAGATAGTAACGGTGAGTATAAAAGTATCATAGATTTATTAACAGAATGGAATCAAGTAGATGATAAGAAGGAAGCAGCTCCTCTCGTATTCCACAAGTGGATAAAAGAGTTACCGAAAACCTTATTGGAAGACGAAATGCCGGAAGATGTTTACGACATGTTACCTGGCAAGGGGAATATATCCGATCAATTTCTTCGAAAAGGTTATAAAAATGAAACAAGTACCTGGCTTGAAGAGTATGGTGGAGTTGATAAATGGGTTTATGACTCATTTGTGAAAGCTGTCAAAAATATAACTGATGAATTTGGATCTAATGAGAAGAAGTGGAAGTGGGGAGATTATCACCAACTTACATTTGACCACCCGTTGTCTGGAGCTTCACCTATATTAGCCTATTTACTAAACCCAAAACCAGTACCAATTGGTGGGTCAAATATTACGGTTCAAGCAGCGGGTTTCGGAGAAAATGGTAGGGTAGATCACGGAGCCTCTTGGAGATTCGTTGCGGATCTGTCGGATTTATCTCAGACTTACCATATTGTCGGACCTGGACAAAGCGGTCATATGAAATCGAAATGGTACAACGACCAAGTGATGGATTGGGCAAAAGGGAAATATCATACGACAGCTATAGATGGAAAAATAGAAGATGGCTATAAATTAATATTGAAAGCGAAATAAGATTTCAAATTGAGCGACCACTTGAAGTGGTCGTTTTTTTGCATAGAAAATGCCAAGTGGATAGAAACTTTAGTTTCCGGTCAGAAACTCATATTATCCGGTCAGAAATTTTTCTATCCGGTCACAACTCCAATTATCCGGTCAAAAACTTTTCTATACGGACAGAAACCATTATCAGGTCAGAATTTTTTCTATGTGGACAGAAATTCAGATTATCCGGTCAGAAATTTTTCTATGTGGTCAGAACTCAGATTATCCGGTCAGAAACTTTTCTATGTGGTGAGAAAAGATTATTCGGTCAGAAAATTTTTTTCCGGTCAGAACCTCCAATTATCCGGTCAGAATTTTTTCTATGTGGTCAGAACTCAGATTATCCGGTCAGAAATTTTTCTATACGGTCAGAAACCATTAACCGGTCAGAAATTTTTTTATGTGGACAGAACTTCAGATTATCCGGTCAGAAACTTTTCTATGTGGACAGAACTTCAGATTATCCGGTCAGAAATTTTTTTATGTGGACAGAACTTCAGATTATCCGGTCAGAAACTTTTCTATGTGGTCAGAAACTCAGATTATCCGGTCAGAAACTTTTCTATGAGGTCAGAACCTCCAATTATCCAGTCGGAAAACTTTTTATCCGGTCAAAAATGATGCAAACAAATACATTCAAATGTTAGTTTGAATGTCCTTGCATTTTGAATAGTTTGAACATATAATGAGGTTAACAATCAAACGACCATTTGAATGAGGTGAGCAAGTGCAGACGAAGGATATATGTGAAGTAACAAAAGTACACGAAGATGTTGTACTTTCTGTAAAAAAGAAACTGCCAGATGTTACAAGGGTAGCTCAAATTTTTAAAGCATTAGCAGATGAAACTAGATTAAAAATTGCATATGCACTAACAATAGAAGAAGAGCTTTGTGTGTGTGATGTAAGTGAAATTATTGGTTCTTCAACAGCAACGGCATCGCATCATTTACGATTTTTACGAGAATTATCTCTCGCAAAATCACGCCGCAAGGGGAAACTGGTTTACTATTCATTAGCTGATCATCATGTTAATGAATTAGTTAAAATAGCATACGAACATGCATTGGAAGAAGGTGAGAAGATTGGAAAGAGAGGCTAAAAAAGAATATCGGCTTGAGCATCTAACATGTGCCAACTGTGCAATGAAGTTTGAAAACAATATTAAAAATTTACCTGATGTAATTGATGCAAACGTGAATTTTGGTGCTTCCAAAGTTTCCGTCATAGGTAAGGCAACAATAGAGGAAATAGAAAAAGCTGGAGCATTTGATGGCATTAAAGTAGCTTCTCTTAACCAAAATCAGCAAGAGAAAATTCCTTTCTTCAGACGAAAAGAAAATGTGGTAACAATGATTTCCTGCGTATTTTTAGTAGTTGGGATTATCATTTCGTATATGTTTGAAGAAAAGAACCCAATTGCAATCGGATTATTTATGATATCAATCGTTATTGGTGGTTATAATCTATTTAAAGGTGGTCTGATTAATCTATCTCGCTTTTATTTTGATATGAAGACACTTATGACGATAGCGATTATTGGAGCAGCAATCATCGGTGAATGGAGAGAAGGTGCTGTTGTCGTCTTTTTATTTTCAGTTAGTGAGGCGTTAGAAGCTTATTCTATGAATAAAGCACGTCAGTCCATTAGACAGTTAATGGATATAGCACCTTCAACTGCCACAATTCGTCGAGACAACAAATTAGTAGAAGTTGATACGGAATTTATTCAAATCAATGATGTTTTAATCGTTAAACCCGGGGAAAAAATTGCGATGGATGGAGTTGTGTTGAGAGGTACCTCTGCTGTCAATCAGGCATCGATTACAGGTGAAGCTGTGCCAGCCATGAAAACTATTGGTGACGAGGTTTTTGCTGGTACATTAAATGAAGAAGGTTCATTAGAGATAAAAGTTACAAAAAGAGTAGAAGACACAACGATTGCGAAGATTATTCATTTAGTAGAAGAAGCTCAAGCAGAAAAAGCACCTTCTCAGAAATTCGTCGATA
Organism: Psychrobacillus syltrankelensis; assembly: GCF_055454035.1. Classification (NCBI taxonomy): domain Bacteria; kingdom Bacillati; phylum Bacillota; class Bacilli; order Caryophanales; family Bacillaceae; genus Psychrobacillus; species Psychrobacillus syltrankelensis. The sequence goes on from NZ_CM144227.1 coordinate 3,101,447, forward strand.
AGTTTGCAAAATATTATACGCCTGCAATTATTTCAATAGCATTTTTAGTAGCAATCATTCCTCCGTTGTTCGGTGCAGATTGGCACTTATGGATTTATCAAGGGCTTGCAGTATTAGTTGTAGGATGCCCATGCGCCTTAGTTGTATCAACGCCAGTAGCAATCGTGACTGCTATTGGAAATGCCGCTAAGCAAGGTGTACTCATTAAAGGTGGAATTCACTTAGAAGAAATTGGACGTCTACAAGCAATTGCTTTTGACAAAACAGGAACATTAACAAAAGGATATCCTGAAGTAACGCATGTGGAGTCGGACTCTTTAAATGAATTCATTCAGAAAGTAATGTCAATTGAAACCTTCTCACAACACCCACTTGCACAAGCAATCGTAAATTATGGTGAGAAAGAACATATCCTACCTATAGGAATCGATGAATTTAAATCTATCACAGGTAAAGGAGCGGAAGGGATTGTAAATGGAAAGAAATGGTCGGTAGGTAGCCTGTTATGGATTTCTTCATTTAGTTCCGTTTCCAATGAAGTGATAGAAAAAATCAAACATTTACAAACAGAAGGAAACACGGTAATACTTGCAGCAGAAGAAGGGGTTTATAGAGGATTTATCGCAGTAATGGATCCAATTCGTTTAACTAGTAGTAGAGTTTTACAAAGTCTAAAAAGTATAGGTATAAAACATACCGTCATGCTTACAGGGGACGACGCAAGAACTGCGCATGCAATTGCCGCTAAACTAGGAATAACAGATGTTGAAGCTGGGCTAATGCCCGAACAAAAACTTTCCGCCATAAAAGCGCTAAAAGAAAAATATGGTGCAGTTGCTATGGTAGGAGACGGAGTGAATGATGCACCTGCACTTGCCGCTTCTACAGTAGGAATAGCAATGGGTGGAGCAGGGACAGACGCTGCACTTGAAACTGCAGATGTAGCATTAATGGGAGATGATTTAGAGAAACTTCCATATACGATTCGATTAAGTCGAAAAGCATTGCATATAATTAAAGAAAATATTATGTTTGCATTAGGGTTAAAGATTATCGCGCTGTTACTTATCATTCCTGGATGGTTAACATTATGGATTGCCATCTTTGCAGATATGGGAGCGACATTATTAGTTGTACTGAATTCTTTGCGACTATTAACTTCATTCAGCCGGGAGAAAACCCCAGTGAATGACACAGATATTTAAGCGTAAGAAAAAATTGGACGCAAATACGCCAAGGCGAATTTAAAAATGTATAAGTAGTACGTTTAGGGGGATTAAAATGAAGCTAACCGAGTGGACGATGGAGGAGCAAGAGCAGCTAATCCATTTTATGACGACCAATACATGGCCGTATCATGGCAATTCACATCCAGCTAGGGAATTAATTGAAAAGACGATTGAAGAAGGCGGATATCAATCGGACGAAGTGAAAACATTTTGGGTTGAAAATGAAGAGAATGAACAGGTTGGAATCGTCAAAATTTATGATCTACAGGATGAAATTCCTTTATTTGATTTAAGAATTGCAAACGAAGCACGTGGAAGAGGATATGGTCCACGTGCTTTGGAAATGGTTGCAGAGTATGTATTTAAATTACCAGAGGTGAAAATAAGGTTAGAAGGCCATACGAGACAAGATAATTTTGCGATGCGGAAAACGTTTGAACGTGCAGGCTTTGTAAAAGAAGCCCAGCTACGTCAAGCATGGTTTTCTCCAAAAGAGGGTTCATACTATGATGCAGTTACGTATGGTATGACAAGAAATGACTTTTTAAAGGGAACTTCTACGCCTGTTAATTGGGACGATGATTTCAATAAAAAAGCAAAAAAAGAGGAATTAAACTCTTTTTCAGAGGAATTTTATACAGAACGGCTATTTATTCGAGCACCTAGATTAGAAGATGCACCTAGTGTTTGGAGAGCGGTTATAGAATCGCATGAGGCATTAAAAGAGTGGATGCCATGGGCCCAAAATATGCAAACATTGGAACAGACGACTACTAATATACGTCAAGGTATTGCAGACTTCATTACACGTAAGAATCTAAGACTTTATTTATTTTTAAGAGAAACAGGTGAATTCGTAGGAGTTTCTGAATTACATCATATAGATTGGGAAGTTCGGAAGTTTGAATTTGGCTATTGGATTGATAATAAGTTTGAAGGCAAAGGTTTAATGACGGATGCCTGCGAACGAATTACACAATTTGCTTTCGAGGAGTTACATGCAAATCGAGTGGAAATACGTTGTGACAGTGAAAATGTTAGAAGTCGCTCTTTAGCGGAAAGACTTGGTTACATATTAGAAGGCACCCTTCATAAAGATTCTCTATCTGCGGATGGAAAAAAATTACGTAATACATGTATTTATGCAAAAATAAAATGAGGGATTGCTTTTTAGGCAACCCCTCACTTTAGACCGATCGTCTACCGGTAAATAGTTGAATGATAAAAATAATTACGGCAATTACTAATAAGGCGTGAATTAGGCCACCGCCAATTTTTAATACTAAACCGAGTAACCAAAATACGATTAAAATAACAATAATGGCCCATAAAATTTTTCCCATATTATTTCATCCTTTCTTATGAAGCATGTGGTTACTAAAATTCTACCCTATAGTTTATAAGGTTAAACATTTGGTAGTGAATATTGTATTAATCCCAAAGTGTTAATTTAAAATATCAAGTAGTTTAATAAATTTTGCAGTAGTTAATCCATCGAACACGTGTAATTTTAAAAACTAACGAAATCCAGCCTTCTACATTTCTCCAAAAATTATTTCATTTCAGGTTGATTATGTCCAAAGAATCATTTAATTCCCGAATTTTAAAAGTTAAATAGAACTTACTACTTTGTTTGGGAACTTTAATCTTCTTTTATATTGTCGCTTTTCCACCAAGCTTCTAATTTAGGAACATAAGTGAAACTAAAGTATTGTATATATCAGAATAAAGTTGGTATAAAGTTGGTATCAAAAAAAATTTTTTTTGTTTATACTTTTTAAATCAGTACGAATGTTTCGGGATTTTTTACTTTATTTCTTACAATTAGGTTAAATTATCATACAGTGAGGCGCGAATATGTTTTTTAGGGAAGTGATTAAGTGCTTACAAATGTAATGGAAGAAATCGTGCAGAGTCTTGTAGCGATGCTGATGAGAGGGACTGAATATCAAACTTTTTGTAAATGTGAACAATGTGAAATGGATATTATTGCTTTAAGCTTAAATACACTACCTGCACATTATGTAACAACCGTACAAGGCAGAAATGCAGTTTTTGAACGAATGAATTCGAAGGAAAATTTAGAATGGATTAATAAGCGTATCATTCAATCTATTCATGTCGTAGGTAAGTATCCACATCGTAGCTAATCAAACTACTTTAACACATCTTCAAATAAGTAAGGGTACCGGTTCTAATAAGCCGCGTACCCCTTTTTTTATTTGTAGGCAATTATGTCTATATTTGTTATGGTAAGCGGGATGTAGTAAAATAAATGAAGTAGTTATGAAAGGAAGATACGTATGCCAACACCAAGCATGGAAGACCATATTGAACAAATATATATGTTAATCGAGCAGAAAGGTTACGCTCGTGTGTCTGACATTGCGGAAGCATTATCTGTCTTGCCATCATCCGTTACAAAAATGGTGCAAAAGCTAGATAAAGATGGTTTTTTAATATATGAAAAGTATCGTGGTCTCACACTTACTCAAAAAGGTTTGAAAATGGGGAAAAAGCTAGTGAAGAGACATGATTTACTAGAAGATTTTTTACGCATTATTGGAGTAAAAGAAGAGAATATATATAAGGATGTAGAAGGAATTGAACATCACTTAAGCTGGAACTCAATAGATCGTATATCGGATTTAGTTTTATTTCTTGATGAAAATCCTTCTATTCAATCAAAGCTTCTTGAGACGCAAGAAAGAGAAACGGAATAAGCATATCGAGTATATAAAGACATGCAAACAGTAAATAAAGGAGAGTGGTAAATATGATAGGATCAGCATCAGGAGAAATAGTAAATTTAAACGTAAAAGCACAAGAAGGTTCAAAATGGATATTGGAGCATCATGAAATAGATATCCCATTGAATGCTTCAGAAGCACCAGAAGAATTACAAGTAGGGGACTCAATTGAAGTATTTCTTTTTGTAGACAGAAGAGGGAATTTATCAGCTACGACTCAAATTCCAACCATACAAAAAGGTACATATGGGTGGGCGCGAGTGATTAAAGTTTCTGAGAAAGAGGGAGCTTTTGTCGACATAGGCACGTCGAAAGAAGTACAAGTAAAAGCAGATGACCTACCGAAAATTAAGGATCTTTGGCCAGCAAATGGAGATTATTTATATATAACGCTTCGTACAGACAAAGACGGAGAATTATTTGGGCGTCTAGCAACAGAAGATCGCGTAGAGGAATTATATATAGATGCACCAACTACTTTGCTCAATCAAAATCTTCAGGCTAGACCTTATCGATTACTTCCAATTGGTACGTTTTTACTGAGTGTTCCAGAAAACTATCGTATTTTCGTGCATCAATCGGAACGTGTGGAGGAACCACGACTTGGACAAGATTTAACGGTCCGAGTAATAGATACGAAAGAAGATGGTTCCCTTAACGGATCCCTATTACCACGTAACCACGAACGTTTAGAAGACGATGCAGAATCCATTTTCCGGTATATAAACGATGTTGGCGGAAAGATGCCATTTACAGATAAATCTAATCCAGATGAAATAAAAGAAATGTTCACAATGAGCAAGGCTGCATTTAAACGTGCATTAGGGAAACTCATGAAAGAAGGTAAGATAGTCCAAAAAGATGGTTGGACTGAATTGAAAATGTAATTTTAGACACTAACTTAATAAGAGTTAATAATCTCTTATTTGGGTAAAGGAGTGAAAAGAATCGATTAGTCGGAACTTTTTACTCCTGTTTTCGTATTAAAGGGAGAATGGCTTGGAAAGGGGTATTTATATTGAGAAAAATATTACAACCATTTATTGCTGCTATTTTAATGATTGGAGTTGTGATTACGCCAACCATTACATATGCAGACTCAAGTGGTACTACAGAGGTAGTAAATGAAAAGTTTGGCCCACCTATTGTAGTTTATGGCGGAAATTTAACAGAATCACAGAAAAATAGTGTAAGAGAGAGCTTAAAAGTAACAGAGAACTCGGATGTCAAAGAAATTGAAGTAACTGGCAAGGATTTAGCTAAGTATTTAACCGATGGTGATGCCTCAGCTAGAATGTTTTCTTCTGCAAAAATTACGAGAAAAGATGCAGGTAAAGGACTAGTTATTAATATCGTTACACCGGATAATATTACGGAAGTAACAACGGAAATGTATGCAAATGCGATGCTTACAGCAGGAATTCATGATGCATTAGTAGAAATTGCTGCTCCGAAACCTGTTACAGGCCACTCTGCATTAGTTGGTATTTATAAAGCATATGAAGTAACAGGTGGAAAACTAGATCCAGAGCGTACAGACGTAGCGAACGATGAATTATCCGTAGCAACAAACCTCGCGAAAGAATCTGGAATTGATGAGGCAAAAGTAAGTGAATTGCTTACAGAAATAAAAAAACAAATTGCTGAAACAAATCCAACATCACGAGAAGATGTAGAAAAAATTGTTACAGAACAACTATCTAAGTTGAAAATTGAACTATCTGATAAAGATCGCCAGCTTTTGATAGACTTAATGGATCGAATCCGTAAACTAGATATAGATTTTAGTAAATGGGGCGATCAATTAAATGATCTAAGCAAAACAATTGAAGATAAAATCGGTAAAATAGTCGATAACAAAGGCTTTTGGCAAAGTGTTAAAAACTTTTTTGAAAATCTAATTGATTCGATTCGTTCTATTTTTAAATAATATTGGCACCCTACTTGTCTGAAGAGACGATTAGGGTGCTTTTAAACTTAATAGAATACTCCGTATTTGCACATACTATCTTTATTTGCTATTATTAAGATATTAAAAATATCTTGAATTCGAGATATTTAAAACGGGAGGAAAGAGCAATGAAATTAGCTGGAATACACCATGTATCTGCTATAACAGCAGACGCAGATAGAAACCATGATTTTTTTACTCGAATTTTAGGAATGCGCTTAGTTAAAAAAAGCGTAAACCAAGACAACACGTCTTCTTATCATTTATTTTATGCAGATGCAGTAGGGACACCAGGAACAGATATGACTTACTTTGACATTCCAAATGCAGGCAGAACATATGCTGGAGTATCCAGTATTAGCAATACGGGGTTCCGTGTCAAAAGTGAAAATGCATTATTATTTTGGAAAGAAAGATTTTCAAAAATGAAAGTACCACATGATGAAATCAAGGAGAGATTCGGCCGTAAAACTCTTTATTTTGAGGACTTCGAGGGATCTAGATTAATGCTTGTTGTTGATGATGGGTATGGAATTCCTTATGGAGAAGCATGGGTTAAAGAAGGGATCTCTGCCGAAAATGCCATAGTTGGTCTAGGTCCAGTTAAACTTACAGTACGCAGTGCTTCTCCAACAGAAAAGGTACTAACAGAAATACTAGGATTTTCACTAGCTGGTTCGTACCCATCCGAAGTAATGGATATGCCAGATATTTTAGTGTACACCACTGGAGCAGGAGGCCCTGCAGGAGAAGTTCATATTGAGACACGTACAGATTTACCAGTGGAAAGACCAGGTAGGGGAAGCGTACATCATGTGGCATTCCGAATTCCTACGATGGAAGACTATCCACAATGGGAAGAATTATTACGTGCAAAAGGCTTCGTTACTTCTGGTTTAGTGGATCGATACTATTTTAAATCTATTTATTTTAGAGAACCAAATGGGATATTATATGAATTGGCTACAGACGAGCCAGGCTTTGCCTCTGATGAACCATTAGAAACGTTAGGAGAAACATTGGCTTTGCCTCCGTTTTTAGAACCGAAAAGAGAGCAAATTGAAAAAAAATTACGTCCATTGTCAATCAATAAATGATTATGTTAAAATTCAGAAAAGGAGTGGTAACAATGGATTTTCAATACAAAGAGCTTGGGAACGATGTATTTGCTTATCAATATATACAAGACGGTGTGAAACTTGGTGAAATTACGTGGACTATACTTGGAGACGTGATGGTCATGGATCATACATTCGTGTCGGATGAACTTCGAGGTCAAGGTGTTGCTAAGAAATTATTGGATAAAGCTGCAGTATTTGCTCGTGAAAATGAGTTGAAAATGGAACCGGTATGTTCGTATGTTGTTGCCGCTTTTAATAAATCTAACGAATACGATGATGTTAAAGCTTAACATTATAAAAGGCAATCCGCTTCTTTTTAGAGTGGATTGCCTTTTACGTTCTTAAATATGTGTAAAGAATACCAAAATGCCTGTTAATACTGATGCACCTGCCAGTGTATAAAAGAAGTCTGCTTGGTTAAAAATTATATTTTTCTCCATCAAAATCTTCCTTTCTAAAATTTGTATTAGTATATTTGTACCCATTTGAATGTATTATTAAACAAGTTTAGTTAAATTAAAAAGATATGTTTTTTACTTAATAACTGTTCAGACACCGGCATCAGTTGCTCCTGCGGTTACTCGTCGCAGAAAAAACTATGCTCCTGCGGTTACTCGTCGCAACCCCGCTCTAAGTCCTTTTATACTAAAACTGCGCCTGCGCTTTTCTTAAAACTCAGAAAGCATATGGATTATCGCCCTGCGAAAACAGTGTTCATCGTACTTGAAAGAATTAAATAATACCGGGGATTCCGTTTCAGGTGGACGCGTTCCGCGGGGTGAGCGATGAGCCATCACCGCCGATTTCGCGTTCGTTGTGATGGCTCATCTGTCTCCGAGGAACGAAGGCTAAGAGCGCCACATCGCTGTGGCGACGCCTTCGTGACCAACATCCTGTTGGCCTCCGTCTGGAGTCGCCACCTTTCACTCCAATCCATTAAGTAAGTCGTACCTGAATAAGAGATGCTAATGCTTTTTAAAATTAGTGAAAAAATATTGTTCTCTACTATTTACATAGGAATTAAATGTCGTCTATATTACGAAGCAATAATAACCGCCTTCCGTTCCAATCAACAGTGCAAATAAGAAAGGTAATATGCTTTGTCGAAAAAAAATGGCACTTTCTTTTGCTAATCCATATGGCAAGCGGAACCAGAGAAAAAATAGATAGTATCTAAAGATAAAAAAGTGAAGAGCTTCCGAAATGATATCTTCGGAAGCTATTAAAAGAGTAGGGGAGTATTTTTTCTCTAATTAGCCAAACCAAACGCATCATGCCCACACAAATTCCAAGAGGGCGACGGACGAACATCCGCCGCAAGATTACCGAAAAAAGTGTAGCTGGAAGTGACGCAGTCACTTCCAGCTACACAATTCTAACGTTAATAGTGTGGCCAATGTTTAGTCCAAAGCACTCTAGAAATAGAGAAGACAAGATGCCTTAAAGGGTGCTTGCGCTTTTCTTAAAGATTAAGAAAGTATATAAAATTGGACTACTGAAAATCCTGTATTCATAGTGTTTTAGTAGCACAGGTTTTTTTAAAACTCTGACTTGCACCATCTCACACAAAGTTAACTCTTTATATGGAGAAATGGTTGCTTTCACGATAAAATTGGCTGCTTTCGTCTCGAGATTGGTTGCTGTCAGTGTGGAATCTGTAGCTTTCTCCTTACAATTTGTTGCTCTATGACAGTTTTTAACTTTTGCTTCTCATAAAAATATACAGTATCTATTGATAAAGAAATCCAGAGCGGACGAAATTGTATCTTCGTCCGCTTTTAAAAGAATAGGAAAGAATTTATTCTCTCATTAACCAAAATAAATGCATTATATCTTTGCATATTTCAAGAGGGCGACGGACGAACATCCGCCGCAAGATTACCGAAAAAAGTGTAGCTGGAAGTGACGCGGTCACTTCCAGCTACACAATTCTAACGTTAATAGTGTAGCCAATGTTTCGTCCAAAGCACTCTAGAAATAGTGAAGACAAGATGCACTTAGAGGGTGCTTGCGCTTTTCTTATGATTTAAAAAACGACGAAACTTTTCTAATGCGTAATCGTAGAATAACTATTAGCTAAAGGAGGATATTCATATGAAGCGTACCGGAGAAATTGTAGTTGGTGTTATTAGCGCAATTATAAGTTTGATTTCAATAGTATTGATCTCTTTGCTTGTCATAGGAGTCAGTACTACATTGAAAGAAGAAGGGTTTAATACTGAAATCAAAAATAAAATACTAACTAATCCAGCAATATCTTCTCAAGATGTTGAATATATTACTCAAAACCCAGATGTAGTTTTGAGTGTAATAAATGTTATTGGATGGGGTTTAGTTATTTCAATTTTTATAAGTTTAGTGTTAAATTTATTTGGAATCGTATTCATTTTCAATAATAAAAATCAAAAACTTGCGGGTATAATGTTTATATTGGCTGGAGTATTAGCAGGGATTCTTTCAATAACCTCCATTTTACTATATTTAGCGGCTATTTTATGTTTCGTCCGAAAGCCACTGGAGGAGTTTGCAGATCGAGGTGGAAATTACTCGACAAACGAACCGTTATAACAAAGACACCCGACTTATTTAGTAAGTCGGTGTTTTTAATAAGTAAACATATTTAGCTGTTGATAAAGGATGGCCCTCAAAATATTCATCGAATTCTTCTAGACATTCAAAACCAAAACGTTCATAGAAAATACGAGCACTTTTATTTTCACTTTCAACATAAACAAATAATTGTTTGCCTGTTGGCATTTCGTTCAAGCCAGCTAGTAGCATTTTTTTACCTAGTCCTATCTGTTGGAACTCTGGTAAAACGTAAATAGCGGTCAATTCCGCATCCCCATCTTCATCAACATATGTAAAGTTAGCAAATCCTACTGCATTATTTTCATATTCTGCTAGTAAAAATATAGTCTTCTCTATACGTTTAGCAAGCATTGTGTTCGAATAAGCTTTATCTAAAAAAAGTTGTTGTATTTCTTCGGGAATTATACCTTTATATGTGTCGTTCCAACTGATCTTTGCGATGTGTTGAACAGTTGTTAGATCCTCTAACGTGATCGCCCTAATCATTTGAAATCACCTCTAAATTCTTTTTGTTATCATAACAAATATATGACCATTCTTCTACCATTGTGCAATAATAAAATTAAAAGGGAGGGCTTTAATTGGAATGGAGAATATTAAAGTTTGAAGAATTTGATGTAAATCTGTTATATGAAGTACTTAAGCTACGTGTGGATGTATTTGTTGTTGAACAAAATTGTGCATATCCAGAGTTAGATACATATGATCAGCAGTCATTGCATTTAATGTGTATAGAGAAAGAAGAAGTGATTGCTTATTGTCGAGTTCTTCCTCCTGGAGAAAAATATGATGTATGCTCCATTGGAAGAGTAATTGTAAAGGAAAAAGCACGAGGCACAGGAATTGCCAGACAGCTAATGGTAAAAGCAATAGAAGAAGCAGAAAATGCTTGGAACATCAAAACTATTCAACTAAGCGCACAAAGTCATTTACAAAAGTTTTATGGGTCACTTGGATTTATAACGATTTCCGACGTTTATGATGAAGATGGAATTCCGCATGTCAATATGGTTCGAAATAAAAGATAAAATAGGTGTTGGTTTTTGAAATAACGGGTAAGTAATAGGATGGATATAAAATCTATAAAACTTGGAGGGTGTATAAATGGCTAAAGGTAACAATAAATCACTGCTACTTGCAGGACTTGCTGCAGGTGCTTATGCATATTTTAGAAAAAAAGAGAATCGTGATAAAGCGATGATTGCATTTAATAATACGAAAGCAAAAGTAAATTCATTTATGGAAGCACAAAAACATAATAATTCGGAGTTAACATCTGCTGGTCATCCAGATCCTCATAACATTCCCGATAGTAAGATGGTAGATGAAGGTGCAATGACAAGCGTTCAATATTACAACGAGGAAGTACAAGATAAAAGCAAAAAGTCTAAAGAAACAAATTCTGAAGAATAAATAACAAGTAAGCAAGGACTCTTTTACAGAAGTCCCTGCTTACTTGTTATTGGTTAAAGACATTAAAGATAAAAATATTAATATGACTCCTGTTAAGAAAAAACCACCTTTTCAGTTAACTCAAGAAACCCTGTAATACTCGATCCTATTACTACACCTATAGAGAAAAATGCATAAAAGTAACCGTATGCTTTTCCACGGTATATAGGTTCGGTAGAGTCTATTAGTAATGAGTTAATGGAAGGGAATAAAAATGCAAACCCAATTCCGTATAACCCCATACAAAATACATTCATTGTAAACTTTCTAATTCTCCAAGTAATAATAAACTTAAACCCATGATTCCCATTCCGAAAGCTAGTGTTTTAATTGGCTTCAATCGATCAAAAATACGCGATTTATAGGCAAGATAAACACTAATATTGCTACGAGACCAAAAGTACTTAGTAATAAACCACTAGTTTTAGCATCAAAACCAAGATGAACAACTTTTAAAGGAAGCATATATGCTAAAACACCTTGCGAAAACATTAGGAAGAATGCACCTGAAAATGCTCTTACTAAATCTTTATTTTGAAAGAAAGCAATAACCGATATGGGAGTAGAAGAAGCTGCTGCTTTATCAACAACTTGTATTTGTTTTTTTACTGAATGAGATCTTAAGGAAAAAATAGATAAAATACTTAGAATTAGCATAATTGAACCCATAATACCCAACACAAATACTTCACTGTTCTTACTAGCTAAAATTCCACTCATTGCTGGTCCGAGGATAGCAGCTAGTCCCACAAATGCTCCTGACAAGGCAACACCTTTCCCTCTAGTTTCATTTGAGGTATGATTGGCGGAATAAGTAAATGCAGCAGGAACGATAAATCCGGCAACTAATCCATGTATAAAACGTATTAGTAAAAGTTCAATTGGATTATTTACTAATTGATACAAAAACAAAGAAGCGCTTGTAGCGAAAAGACCAAATATTAAAATATAAAAAGGACCTTTCTTATCAGTCAAATAACCTGAAATGATATTTCCGAAGGTATTGGAAAGTGAATACATACCAACAACTAAACCAGTAAGGAAAGGAGTTGCTCCTAGCGAATCGGTAAAAGGACTCATGATGGGCAACTGTACAAATAAATCAAAAAAAGAGAAAAAAATAATAATGTAAACAAACAAGCGCAATAATATTCCTCATTTCTATATCTACATAGAAAACAACCGTATTTTAGCACTTATTAATTATCTTTTCAGTTTAAAATTAGGTATAAAGGGGAATGGGGAATTGCAAAGGAGGTATGATCTTAAGATAACAGAGAGTAGAAATTTAATTGGGGTATTTAACATATATACAAAAAGAAGCAAAAATAGTTATGTCTACGGGTATGAATTGAATATTATAAAACAATGAAAAATATAAAATGGTAATCTCTATTGAACACTTCTACAATAACAAAATCGTATAAATACCAAAAATGTAACTAAAAAAAGAATCAAAATCATTTTCCTTTTTCAATATTATGTTATAAAATGATTCTAGAAACCTAGTTATAAAATAAACCAAAAGTACTAAAAGAGAGAAGAGGTCCTTATGCAACATGTAGATAAAATATTTTTAGAAAATTTTTCAAAAATGTATATTAAAGAAATAGCTTTAGTAAGTAGCGTTAAAGGACTAGATACTTTTTTAGAATTGGAAAAAAGGTTATTCTTACATATGTTTTCATTTGAAATAGATGCTGCTAAAAAGATTTTACGAGAGATAATTGAATTAATTATTTTAAGAGCAGAAAAGCAAATGATTTTAGGGGTAAAAAATTATTACATACAACTCGCTGGATTAATGGGTAGAAAACTGCATGAAAATCAAGTACCGGTGGACAAAGTAATGGCTTTTAATATTTCGAGTGTGAGTGTAATTGAAACTAAAATGAGTGATGCACAGTTTCTTCAATGTGCGGACGAGCTTGTAGAGTTTTTTGTAATGGTAATAACGGAAAGAAAAAAACCTTCATTTGGTCATCAAACGGTCAACAAAGTTATCGTGTTTATTAATGACGAAATAGAGAATAACTTAACTGTGGAAGATATAGCCAACCATTTCAATATTAGTGCAAGCCATTTATCACGAATATTCCGCGAGCATACAGGAGTTACTCTTGTAGAATATTTAAATATACGAAAAATTGAGGAGTGTCAATATTTTTTAAGACATACGAATAAAGGTATATCCGATATTTCCGATTCCTTCCACTTTTGCAATCAAAGTTATTTCACACGTATTTTTAAAAAATATACAGGAATAACACCGAAGCAATTCAGAGATCACCATGAATATCCCAATTTCAATTATAGTTTTCCAAATGAAAATAAGGCAATTTAACAAATGGTACATGTTATATTTGATAAATAGCTTCATAGTAAGGTATACTCGTTATAGCTTAATAATTGAAGGTGAAAGAATTGAAAAAGAAAATAAGTTTGCTTTCTATTCTTGTGTTCGCAACAGTCATGCTTAGTGGATGTTCAGGAGTAGAAAATAAAGAAGGTACTTTTTATCATATCTTTGTTCGACCTTTTAATTTTTTGCTTAATTTCTTTGGTGAAATATTCAATGGAAGCTACGGACTTGCAATTATTGCGATAACGTTACTTATTCGCTTTGCTTTAATGCCTTTAATGCTTAGAAATTATAAGAATCAACAGGGTATGAAAGTGAAAATGGATAAATTGAAGCCAGAAATGGATGAAATCCAAAAGAAATTAAAAGCAACGAAGTCAAAAGAAGAACAAGCTGCGCTACAACAAGAAATGATGGGACTATACCGTAAGCATGGAGTTAATCCAATTAATATGGGTTGTTTACCAATGCTTATACAAATGCCAATCATTATGGGATTATACTTTGCTATTTCGCACTCAGCGGATGTCAAAACACATCCTTTCCTGTGGTTTAATCTAGGTTCACCAGATATTGCGATGACTCTTATTGCAGGAGCAGTTTATTTCCTTCAAGCGAGAGTATCTTTATGGACAGTACCTGAGCAACAGAAACAACAAATGAAATTGATGGTTTACATTTCTCCTATTATGATTATGTTCATTTCCTTCAGTTCTATGGCTGCATTGCCGCTATATTGGACGGTTGGTGGGATTATTTTAATATTCCAAACATACTTAGGACGTAAGTTTTATTCTAATCATCCGGAAAAAGCAGAGAAATCTGTCTAAAACGAAGCTTTTTTAGCTTCGTTTTTTTATTGAGAGGTGTGGCATATGAAGAAAAAGTGGATTATCGGGATAGTAATTGTCGCAGCGGCTATCGCATCTTTAGTTTTTATTATTTTAGGAAATCTTAATATGGCTGTTCTTTTTATGACCGCTATATTTGCTTTTAGTAATGGATATCGAGCTGTTAGCTTTAAAGAAAAAGGGTACGTTCGTGAAGCCAAATGGATGAAGGGTATGGCTATTTTATTCGCTATATTATTCTTCGTCGTACTGGGAATTATTTTATTTTAACTAATACTAGTTATCGCGTGTTACCCATAAAAAGGAAACACGTTTTTTTATTTTTCCCTGTAGTTTTATGGGAAAGATGTTAAACTAGTAGTATCGTTATGGAAAGAAGGAAGACCATGAAATCTAGACAGAGCTTATTAAAACAGAAAAAACAAAAGAAATGGCCATATATTGTTTCTGGATCTATTGCAATATTATTAATAGGGACAATCGTTGCTTGGATAGGAATAAATGATTGGAATATAGATAAAAGTATGACTGCATTGGGTTTGTCCAATAAAGTTGAAGAGCCTGACACTGAAAAAAAGGTTGATAATTCAAATGGAAATGAACAAGCTACAGAGAAGCCGGTAGAAGAAACGCCTGAAGTGGAAAAACCAGTTGTCGAGGAGCCTGAAATCGACATGTCGGGCCCTAAAGGATATGAAGGTCACGAAACACTACCAACTGAACCTAAGTATGTCAACGGGGTACTAATTGCTAGTAAAAAATATCCTCTACCTTCTACATTTGCTCCAGGAGAAAGTAAGGAAGCAAGAGAGGCATTTGAAGAAATGGCGGCAGAAGCAAAGCTTTCAGGATATGAGTTTGTTGCATTTAGTACATATCGGTCATTTGAATATCAAACAACGCTTTATGAAAGGTACGTAAGTAATGACGGACAAGAAGCAGCAGATCGATATAGTGCACGTCCAGGTTACTCCGAACATCAATCTGGTCTAGCGTTTGATATAGGAGAGAAACACTTTGAACAGCATTTTGCACGAGAAAGCTTTGGAGAAACGGAAGCTGGAAAATGGATTGCAGTAAATGCATATAAATATGGCTTTATTATGCGATATCCAAAAGACAAAGAAAAAATTACTGGATATATGTACGAGCCATGGCATTTCCGTTATGTTGGAAAACAATTAGCGAAAGAAGTATTCGAAGCCGGAACGACATTAGAAGAATATTTGGGTATTTAAGAAAAGGTTATTCCGAATAAAAGAAAAGAGGTTTTCGCATAAGCGGAAACCTCTTTTATAGTATTGGTGAAAGTAGCCGCGCAAGTGACTCTTTAAACTTAATTTTACGAGATCTACCATCATATAATTCCCAAGTTAGCTCGGTAGATAATTTCATATCCTCCTCAAATAACTCGGCAAGTTCATGGGATGTTTCGCGATCATAGATAAATGCATTTACTTCAAAATTGAGCTTAAAACTACGAACATCTAAATTTGCTGTCCCGACCGTTGACGCTTCATCGTCAATAACAATCATTTTTGTGTGCAAAAAACCATTTTGATAAATATACACTTTTGCGCCCGCTTTTATTAGTTCCCCAACATAGGAATATGTAGCCCAATAGACCAAAATATGGTCTGGTTTGTTTGGAATCATAATTCGCACATCAATGCCGGACAAACATGCAATGCGCAGCGTGTCCATAAAACTCGCATCAGGAATAAAGTATGGTGTTTGAATGTAAATGTACTTTTTTGCCATCATAATTAACTTTAGATAACCATTTTTAATTTGTTCCCATTCGGAGTCGGGTCCACTCGAGACAATCTGCAAACCAACAGAACCTTTCATCGGAATAGCTGGGAAAAATATATCCGAGTATTCAATGTCATGTTCGGCTGAGGCTTGGTTCCAATCCAGTAAAAATCGTGTTTGAAGGGGGTGAACAGCACTACCTTCAATGCGTAAATGTGTATCACGCCAGTAACCAAATCGTTTATTTAAACCTAAGTACTCATCCCCCACATTAAATCCACCTATATAGCCAATACGACCATCAATCACTACAATTTTTCGGTGATTACGATAATTCATACGTGGATTTATTAATGGGAATATTGCAGGGAAAAATGCTTCTACTCTTCCCCCTAATTCAATTAATTCTTTAAAATGCCTTTTCCTTAAGGAACGGGAACCCGTATCATCGTATAGAATTCTAACTTTTACACCTTGCTTTGCTTTTGTTACAAGTAGGTCATAAATTTGTTGACCAAGATGATCTAGCCGGAAAATATAATATTGAATATGAATATGATCTTTTGCATTTTCCAAGTCATTTAAAAGTGCATCAAACTTTTTACGCCCATCAATAAAAATTTCAACATTATTATCCTGAGTTAAAACAGCATGGTTATTATGTAAATGCATGATAATTAACTCTTTATAATGAATTGTATCATCTAATCGGAACTCAAATGAATCATCCTCTATTGCTTCCATTTGGAAATCAATTAATTTATCGATTCCAATTTTATTTTTCCCTTCCCAACGAAACAAATGTTTTTTGCGAAGTTTTCTACCAAATAATAAATAAATACCGAACCCAACAATAGGCACAAAGAAAAGAACTAATATCCAAGCCCAAGTTGAAGATGCATCTCTTCGTTCTAAAAAGATTAATGCTATAGCTAGAAAAATATTTAAAATGATAGTACCTGTAACCACTAAACTTAAAATGCTTGCCGCCAAGTTTACACCTCCACTTGTCTTTCTTTAAGTCCTTCTTAAGTATAGCTGATTTGCTGAGAAGAAAGAAGGTACACCAAAAAAGTAAAAAAATAAAAACCTACTTGACCAATAGGAATAAATGTATTAATATTTGTAAATCGATAAAAATGGAGGAATACATATGAATTTATTATTTATTATTCTTAATGTAGTAGCGTTGTTAGTGTTCGTTGGAGTATTGATTTTTATGCAGAAGAAACACATTTCATTCTCTAAAAGAGTATTTACTGCGCTAGGTTTAGGGGTAGCGTTAGGTTTAGCCCTCAACTTTATTTATGGTGTTACATCAGAAGTTTTAACAAATTCTATTGAATGGTATAACTTGATAGCGGTAGGGTACGTAAAATTATTACAAATGATTGTAATGCCTTTAGTATTTATTTCAATTCTAGGAGCTTTTACTAAGCTTACTATTGGTAAAAATTTTGGAAAGATGGCAGCTATTATCCTTAGTATTTTAATAGGTACGACAGCTATAGCGGCAGTTGTTGGAATAAGTTCAGCAGCAATTTTTGATTTAAATGCAGATCAAATTGTTCAAGGAGATGCTGAATCTGCACGAGCTGAGTATATTGAAGGACGTTCTGCAGAAGTAGCAGACAAAACACTTCCTCAGCAAATGATAGATTTACTACCAGCAAATCCGTTTTTAGATTTCACAGGGGCACGTTCGACATCAACGATTGGTGTCGTAATATTTGCAGCATTTTTAGGATTTGCATACTTGGGAGTTGCTCGTAAAGAAGTTGAAACTGCTGCAACAATTAAAAAAGGAATAGATGCAATTTACACGCTTGTAATGAGTGTTGTGAAAATCGTACTTCGCTTGACGCCATACGGAATTTTAGCAATTATGGCAAGAACAGTTGCAACTTCCGATTTTGCAGCAATATTTAACTTAGGTAAATTCGTTATTGCATCATATGTCGCATTAGCAATTATGTTTGCAATCCATCTATTAATCATCACTCTATCTGGATTAAATCCAGTAACTTATGTGAAAAAAGCGGCAGAACCTTTATTGTTTGCCTTCACTTCACGTTCAAGTGCAGGTACTTTACCCATTAATATAAATACGCAAACAAATAAACTTGGCGTTTCAGAAGGAATTGCTAACTTCTCCGGATCTTTTGGTTTGTCGATTGGACAAAACGGATGTGCAGGAGTTTATCCTGCGATGCTAGCATTTATGATTGCACCGTCTCAAGGCATTAATCCATTAGATCCAATGTTTATCTTAACGGTAGTTGCTATCGTTGCAATCAGTTCGTTTGGAGTAGCTGGAGTAGGCGGGGGAGCAACATTTGCAGCAATTCTTGTGCTTTCTGCATTAAACTTACCAGTTGCTTTAGCAGGCTTACTTGTTTCTGTTGAACCACTAATTGATATGGGGCGTACAGCTGTAAATGTTAGCGGATCAATGACAGCGGGTGTAGCTACTGCGAAAATTACTGGTGAATTAGACAAAGAAATGTATAATGCACCGATAGAAACACAAACGGTTGAAGCATAATTAAGATAAGAAAAGCTGTCCTATTCAGGGCAGCTTTTCTTTTTCAAAAGACAATTCCGACCGGATAGGGAAATTTCCGACCGGATAGAAAAAAATGTGACCGGATAGAAAAATTTCCGACCGGATAGGAAAAAATGTGACCGGATAGAAAAATTTCCGACCGGATAGGAAAAAATGTGACCGGATAGAAATGTGATCGGATAGAAAAAAATGTGACCGGATAGAAAAATTTCCGACCTGATAGAAAAAAATGTGACCGGATAGAAAAATTTCCGACCTGATAGAAAAAAATGTGACCGGATAAGAAAATTTCCAACCGGATAGAAAAAAATGTGACCGGATAAGAAAATTTCCGACCGGATAGAAAAATGTGACCGGATGGAAAAGTTTCCGACCGGATAGAAAAAAATATGACCGAATAGGAAAGTTTCCGACCGAATAGAAAAAAATGTGACCGTATAGGAAAGTTTCCGACCGGATAGGAAAAAATGTGACCGGATAGAAAAGTTTCCGACCGGATAGAAAAAATATGACCGGAAAGAAAAGTTTCCGACCGTATAAATACATGCTAAAAAAGGGAAGTCTCCAAGTCAGGATGCCGAGAGCAATCTGTTATGCATATTTATTGAAAGATCCGTTACTTGGAAATCGCTTCTGCATATTTCGAAGATAGACAAGAAAAGAAATCTCAATGAGCAGAACTAATAAAACGATAAAAAGCATTGTAAAAGATGTTACATTAATTGGAAGATTCATCACGAGAGATTGAAAAAACATTGAACCAAGAACTACTGTTAAATACCATGTATACATTCGATTAGTTGCCTGCAGCGCATCATTCGAAGGTAGCAACTTCGCAATCTCTCTTAGTAAGTCAAACAAGAAATAGACTAGAATCACTTTTAGTAAACTAAGAAATAGAGGATAGTAACTAAACCAGACACTTTGTTGAATTAATTGATCGCTCCAGAAAAAGTTAGGTATAGAAGCAATTACTAAAATAATCGAAAGAACTTTTAATTTCTCATAAGGTTGAGAGGATAAAGTGGCAATCTGTTTTATACCATTATAAATAAAAATATAACCTATAAAGTCTGGTAAAATATCTACTACAATATGAATTTTGATGAGTACGAAAAGGAATCCAATGATTAGTTGTTTGAATCCATCCCTCATTTTACTTCACCTCTTTCTGTCCTAATGATTGCATTTAATTGCTTTTGTGATAGATATAGATCGTTTTGGATAAGAAAACTGTAACGAACTGCTCTTCCATTTAGAGTTTTTCCAGTCCATTCTTGTAAAGCGGATATGTATTTTACATCCTCAATATCATCTTTTGTATGAAAAATTAGCGCAACTGAATCTCCAGCCTCTATTAGCAGTGGCCAATCTATTTCGCTATAAAGTGGAGCATCCATATCTAACCAGTCTGTATGAACGATGTTGTTAACTTTTGTACTATTCGTAGGTGTATCTTTTAGTAACATTATTTTTAAATCGAATTGTGTTTGAATAACTTCTGGTAGATCAATAGAATTCATATTAGCGGATTCTACTACTTCCAGGAAATTTCCTTGTATTCCTTGGTTGCTAGTAAAAAAAACATTATTGGTAAATATCGATTCATCCATTACATTTGGGATGAAATTTAGTTTATCTACTTGAACAGGGACAACTTTACCATTTGTGAAGCGAGCAAACACTTTGTTTAGTAAAATACTTTCTTGTAAACGTTTTAATTCTTGTTCATCTAAAGTGAAAGTTGCTTCCTTCAAAAATTGGTGCGTAAACTCCTGTGTATAGGATTGAGTGGAAGGTCCATTAAACTGAGGAATGAAGCTTTGTTCATTTGAATAAGTGTACCCGTCGACTAGTAGCTGATCTAATTCCACTAATTCATTTTTATTAGTCAAATAAGGAAGGGAAAAACTTGTACGCTCATAAGCAGGCATATCGATATAAGCGTTAAATATGATGGGTTCACTTAATTGCTTTGTTTGAAAATAAATAATATTACCAATCCAACTTACGGAGATAATAATAATAGCTCCCCAAAACCACTTATTCTTCAATTAAGTACACCTCCTTCACATAAATCTTCCAGTATTTCTATATTATACGTAAAAAAGAGACTAAGGTTTCAGTCTCTTCTCACATTTCACATACGTTTCTTTGATAAATGCCTTATAAGGAGTATCTGGCATTTCATTGATATTATCTAAAGCGATTTTTGCATATGCTAGTGCTTTTTCTATTTGGTTCAGCTCCAAGTAACATAATGCGATGTACGCATCTTTTTCGTAAAATATCGATAAATCGATTGGGTGATGGAGAATATCAGGTATGTGCACTTCCTTCAACTTCTCAATTGATTCTTCAAATTTATGCAAACCGTATAAAGTTTTTCCTTTCTCCAGCAAGAAAAAAGGCGTAAATAATTTTTTCTCCGTGCCTCTAATTGAAAATGAATTGTATAAACGATCTGCTTCCTCATACATTTTTTTATATGAATTCAAGTAATGTATTTCCGCATAATGAATGAAAACTTTGGAGTCCTCATCATCTGCAAATTCCCCGTATGCAAGAAGCTTTTGTAAGTAGTAATTCTTTTTCTCTTCGTCCTCGAACATCAAAGCTTGAAAAGCGGCTAATCTGTATAAGTCATCCACTTGATTAAATATTTTATTTTTATTAGAAAACTCAATTGCTTTATCCATTACTTGAATTGCCTCATCATATTTGCCAACTGCAAACAGTAGTGCAGTTTCTAAATAGTCATAATCCAACCGAGAAAGAGGGTCGATCCATAATGGATTGGCTTCTAACTCTGCGCGTTCCCTATGTAGTATGTCTAATGCTTTTTGGTAATTGTGATTGTAAAATGGAATTGAAGCAAGAAACAATCCAATATCCCCACGTTTTGTCGTCAAATTCATTTGCTCATACATCGTTGCGGCTCGATTTATTAAAGATTCCCAGCCATCTTTCTTTTCGTGGTATAAGCATTCACTATACATTTGAAGTAGTCGCGCGGATTCATATCCTTGCGTTAGTTTAGGTATAAAGGGTCCCACTAATTCTATTAACTGTTGGTGTTCATTTGTTAATTCATCATATCTTGTATTAAAAAGTATTTCTGCTTTTTCTAATACTTCTCTTAATTCCTGCCCGCTTATTTCTTCCAACAATTCTGCCACATCTACATTTAGTCTATCAGCTATATAACTTAGGCTTTCAATAGAAGGATTGGCTTTATTATTTTCGATTAAACTAAGCATTCCCTTTGTAAGTTGTGTACCAGCTAGTGCTTCAAGTGTCATTTTTTGTTGCTTTCTATGGTTGCGAATTCGTTCTCCAAGTGTAGACATATTTTCACCTCATATTTATTGTTTAATTATATTAAACTTTTTGTTGAAATGGAAGTCATAATATGGTAATGTTTGTTTAATTATATTAAACAAATCAAAGGGGAAATTAAAATGGATGAAGTGTTAAAGTTGAAAAAAGCCACATATCATTTGTGGACATTTACAATAAGTAAATTAATTTCGAGTTTTGGTGCCCAGGTGTATTCGTTTGCAATTAGTTTTTATATTTTACAGCTGACTGGTTCTGCCACAAGTTTTGCAATGAATTTAATATGCAGTATGTTGCCGAGGACACTAGTTGCACCCTTTGCAGGGTATGTTGCAGATAGATACTCAAGGAAAATGATTGTTATCGTTGCGCAGATTGCAACAACTTTAGCGATTACTGGTTTACTTATTTTCAGTTTAGTAGCAGATTTATCATTAGTAGCTATTTATACGACAACTGTTATTTTATCGTTAACATCCTTATTTTCGGGTGTTACATTTAGTTCATCTATTACCGGGCTTGTAGATGAGGGGAGAATTCAAAAGGCTATGTCATTGAACCAAATGTCCATCTCGTTTGCAGCAATTGCAAGTCCAGCAGTAGGGGGATTATTATATGGGACTGTATCAATGCCTGTATTTCTAATAATGTATCTAGTTGCGTCTGTCTTAGCAGTTATTTTAGAATCAACGATGAATTTTAATTTGTTTGCAAAACGAAAAGAAGTAGTAGAAGGTGAAGAAAAGGAGCCAATGCTTCAGAGCATGAAAGCTGGTTTTAATTACTTGATGAAACAACCAATTTTGAAAAATTTAATCGTCATTTCTCTGTTTGTCAATTTTCTATTTGGGGCATTTTTAGTTGGCTACTCATTTATATTAATCGAAAAATTGAAGATGGAGCCGCAGCATTTTGGGTATACGGAAGGTGCATTTGCAGTAGGAATGCTACTTATGTCTATTTACTTTTCCGCTCGTAAAGAGCTAAAGTATCCTTTCTTAGTTTCCAAATGGAGCATTATTGTGCTCGGAATTTTGATGGGAATTATTGCTTTGCCATTATTGATTGGTATGTCTTATTTTGTGACTGTCGGGTTTTACATTTTACTAATGTCTGGTTTTGGAGTTGCGATAATTATTGCAAATACGCCAATACAAGTATTGATGCAAAAAAGAATTGAAGATGACTACAAAGGTCGAGTTTTATCTATTGTAGAAACTTTTGCAATGGGACTTACGCCGCTAGGAATGGTGATATTTGGATTTTTATATGACGTTATACCAGCATCAACAGTCCTTTTTGCCTCTGCAACTGTACTAATCATTGTTGTGTTAATACTAGCTAGACCTTCTGTTGTTCGAACTGCACATCCTGAATTAAATAGAATAAATAAGGAAACATCTATATCACTTACAGCAAATGAATAAAGTAAAAGGCCACGGAGACACAATTTGTCTCCGTGGCCTTTTTACATTTGACGATGAAACTCATTCCGCATTTCGTAATGTTTTAGTAGATCTGCGGAATGCAAAGATAAAACCAATTGAAAGAAGCGCGAGGACTCCTGATAGTACATAAATCTTGTTTGGTTGGATTGTGAATAGCCATGCGAATAATAAAGGACCAATGATTCGACCTAGATTATCCATCGAATAACTCATCCCGGCAGCTGTTCCGTAACTTCCACCTGACTCTTTTGTACTTAGAGAAACGATTGTCGTTCTAGCTAGGGCATTACCTGCAGTGAACACGCAAAGCGAAAAACCAGCCCAAAAAATATTTGTAGTAAATACTGTCAAAAACAAACCAACGGCAGTAATAATCTGTGCATATAATAGCCACTTCGTTTCCGTACCATTTTTAATACGTCTAACAACGCCACCTTGAATAGCAGCGTCTACAAAGCCACTGAACATAAACAGATATCCGATTTGTAAAGGAGTAATCTCCACTCTCCTAATTTGGAACAATTGGAATGTTGCTTCCAAACCAGCAAGTAAAAAAGTTACCATAAATGAAAATAGGAATAAATATTTTATACGATACGTCCATAAACTTATAGCGCCTTTAGGAAGAAGGGCACGTTTATTTGCTTCACCTAAACGTTCTGGTTCCTTTAAAATGATAGCAGCGTATACAAAAATTACTAACAATAAAATTGCGGAAACAGTAAATGGTAATGATAAACTAACATGACCTAGCACACCACCAATTGCAGGTCCGAAAATAAATCCTAAACCAATTGACATCCCTAGGAAGCCCATATACTTATTGCGGTTTTCTTCGTTCGATAAATCCGCAGCAAATCCAGTGACAGCTGTGTAAAGTGCCCCAGAGAATAATCCTCCAACTACTCGAGATAAGTAAAGCATGAAAAGTGAATCAAAAAATAAAGAAAATAACCAAAAGCTTAAACTAAAGCCTACAAGCCCAATTAAAATGAGCGTTTTTCGACCAATTCTATCGGAAAGCATTCCCCAAAGTGGGGCAGTAAAGAAGGAGGCTAAAGCATAAACAGTTAATAATCCTCCTACGTGTACTTCACTGTAGTTTTGCTCTAAAATTACTACTGGTAATACAGGAATAATTATCCCAAAACCAAGATAAACTAAAAACTGAATGGACATTAAAATAATAATAGTTTTTTTCATTTTTACCCCTGCCTTCTTAAAATCTGCTACTCTCTATATTACATGTTTCCACTAAGTTTGCCACTCTGTAATAATGAACATAGAAGCTACTGATATATGTTATGCGAGAGATTTAAGAAGGACGTTATATGTATAATCTGAAAAGGAGCTACCCGATTATAAAAAAGTGATAGCTCCTTAGGTTTAATATTTCCGTGGTTCGGATATACTTTCCATAGCATGAGAAATTTCTTGTACATGCGGAAAAGGGAATGCCAAATCAGCTAAAGAAACAAAACCAACTAGCTCACTATTCTCCACTACCGGGAGTCGACGTACTTGGTTTCTAGCCATAATGATGGAAGCTTCAGCTGTAGAGTTTTCAGGGGACACGGAAATGATGGATTTGGTCATAACATCTTCCACCTTGCTTTTAGCGTCTTTGGCAACAGAGCGTGTCACAATATCACGATCGGTAATCATGCCTACAAGTTTTTTATTACTGAGGACCGGAAGGCAACCAATATCTAAAGTACGCATTTGATCAGCAACCTCGTTCACATAATCTTGGGGATTGCAGGTAACGACTTCTTTACTCATCACATCTTTCACATTCACTTAAATCACTCCTTTTTGTTATTATCTAGCTTGGTTTACAGAAGAATAAAATATGTAACAAAAATGAAAGATTTAAACGATATAAAAAGTGTTATGATAGGGTAGAGATAAAATAAAAAAACAAGAAACTTTTTTAATAATAAATCGTAATAATAAATGAAAGGACGAGGTGGAAAGAATGGCTAAGGAAGTTGATTTGAAGAAAATTGTAAGTAATCTTGCAAAGCTTGGTGTGACTGTTACAATGACAAAATCGAGACTTGACATGCTTAAAGCGTTAGCACCACCAGCACATAGTCCTCACGTGCAAAGTTGAAAAGAGGGTGACTCTAAAAAGTTCGTAATACACGAATTTTAGAGCCACTCTCTTTTTTTATTTTATAACAAATTCGCTCTATAGTTCACACAAAAATCCCGCGGTAATAGTGAAGCCGCGGGATTTTTCTTAATCATCTTCATTTTTAGCGAACATATACGTCTTATGATGGAATTTCATACTGAATACTAAACCTATTGCGAGCATATTTCCGATTAACGAACTCCCTCCATAACTAATGAAGGGTAATGGAATTCCTGTAATCGGTAGTAATTGAATGGTCATACCGATATTCTCGAAAACATGAAAAGTTATCATAGCAATAATACCAGTGCACACATATGTGCTAAATGGATCTTTAATTTGTATGGCTGTTTTTGTTAGTTGGTAAATGAGTAAAAAGAATAAACTTATGACAATACTCGCACCTATAAATCCATATTCCTCACCTATTACACTAAAAACAAAGTCTGTATGATTTTCCGCTACATAAACTTCTCTACCTTTATACCCTTTTCCAAACATTTCACCTGAACCTATTGCTTTTAAAGAAGTAATTAAATGATAACCTTCTGTATTTGCATATGAATATGGATCTAACCATGAATACACGCGGCCAAATTGATATTTGTGAAAACCAAACTTTTCTAAAATATCTTGTTTATAAAGTGCCATCAATAAAAAACTGCAACCCATTGTGAGTGATGCAACTAAGACAGGTATAACTATTTTCCAAGTAATCCCTCCGACAACTATTAGGGCAGCTGTAATAGCAAAGAATACAAGAGAAGTACCCAAATCGGGCTGCTCTAGAATAAAGAGTAATGGAATGCAAGTGGTTATTAAAATTTTTCCAAGTAGAATTAAGTCCGTTTTTATAGTGGAAGATAAAAACTTTTCGTGATGCCTACTTATGACATGTGCAAGTGTTAATATGAAAAAGGTTTTCATCAGTTCAGAAGGTTGGAGACTTCCGATTCCAGGTAAATGAAACCAGCTTTTTGCACCTCCACGTGCTTCCGCAATTTGACCTACTCCCCCTGGTGCTAAAAATAGGGCAATTAATATTAAAATACCAAAAGCATATAAAAACCAGGACATTTTTCTATATTGTTCACTATCAAAAAACATTGTTAAGCCTATAACAAGTGCACCTGAGATATACCAAAATGTTTGTTTTGGTATGAAATTTGTATGATATTGGTCTGTAGTTTGGGCTGAGGAGATTGCAATTATACTAACCATATAAAATAGTAAAAGGATAAAAGCAAGAGTCCAATCGAAGCGGTCGGAGAAGCTTTTTTTATTTTCCATAAAAGTCACCTAAATATCTTTCTAAAATCATTTTTTTATGTCTTACTCTTGACAAGTGTAGATGAGGGCACTGAAAAAGTCCATATAATTCGACTTTACAAGATGGGCTTGTCCGATTAATAAGGAAATCGTTGAAACGGCTCCCTTTCCGCTGGCGTTGCCTCAGCCTCCTCGCTTCACTGTAGGGTCTTCGACTAACGTTATTCCCGCGGGAGTGTCGCCTTTTTCAACGATTTTCTAGAAATAAAAAGTAAAGTGTGGATTGTTGGATTCCCTCTACTTTTTTAGTTTTTTAGACAACCTCATCTCGCTCTTTTCACTTATAATAGAGAGACTAAATGATGCCATTTAGAACAAGAGGGATCTCAAGAAACAGAAGCGTTTAAAAATTGGGCAGAAGAGCGGTACAAAATCGAGGCGAAAAATAGTGAGTTAAAAAATGGACACGGGTATGATCAGGCTTCTAACACAGGTCTATTTGGCATGAAAATCCAAGGAGTCATGACAATATTCGCCGTCAATCTCAAACGGTTTTTGAAATTATTGAATGAATAAGATAAGAAATAAACAAAGAAAACCGGCACTTTTTGTTCAAAATCGAACAAAAAGTGCCGTTTTTTTATATGGAATAGCTTAATTGTTATTAAAACGATAGTTTTTCAGTGCCCTCGTGTAGACGTCCTAGGGGTCTTAAGTTTTCTCAGTCATCTTCATTTTTGGAGAACATATACGTTTTATGATGGAATTTCATACTGAATACTAAACCAATCGCAAGCAGGTTCCCCATGAGCGAACTACCACCATAGCTAATAAATGGTAACGGAATCCCTGTAATCGGAAGTAATTGAATCGTCATACCTATATTCTCAAACACATGGAATGTAATCATCGCAATAATTCCTGCACACACATACGTACTGTAGGGATCTTTTAATTGAAGTGTAATCTTCGTTAAATGAAAAATAAGGAAAAAGAAAATACTGATGACTATACTTGCACCTACAAATCCATATTCTTCCCCAATAACAGCAAAGATAAAGTCGGTATGATTTTCAGGAACATAAACAACCCGACCACCATAGCCTTTTCCGAATATCTCTCCAGAACCAATGGCTTTTAAGGAAGTGATTAAGTGCATCCCTTCATTTGAAGCATATGCATATGGATCTAACCATGAATAGATTCGTGCAAATTGATATACTTGGAATCCAAATTTTGCTTCTAAAAAATCTTGCATATAGAGAGCCATCCATAACAGTAGACCACCAAGACCTAATCCACCTAAAAATAGTGGTAAGATAATTTTCCAAGTAATCCCTGCAACAATAACAAGAGCAGCTGTAATGGCAAAAAATACAAGAGCAGTACCAAGGTCGGGCTGCTTCAAGATAAATGCCAATGGTAAAAGCATTGTTAAAGCAATTTTTCCAAGCAATATAAAATCTGTTTTCAAGCTTTTCATTAAATAATTTCCATGATGGTTTGTAATCAATCTAGCAAGTGCTAAAATATAGAAAGTTTTCATATATTCAGCAGGTTGTATATCCCCAATAGGTAAGTGAAACCAACTTTTCGCGCCGTTTTTAGGTGCTACAAAAGCCAAACTTCCAGGCATAATAAAGAGAATAATAAGAAGTAATACACCAAAACCATAAATATACCAGGACATTTTCTTATATTGTTCCGGTTCAAAAAACATAACACAACCGATAATGACGGTTCCCACTACATACCAAAAAATTTGTTTGCCTACAAAATTATATCCGGAATATTGTCCAGTTGTAACTGCAGATGAAATAGCTAGCAAACTAATAATTAAAAATAATAATATAATAAACGCAAGTGTCCAATCGAAGCGATCGGCAAAGCTTTTTTTGTTTTCCATACAAGTCACCTAAATTTCTTTCTAAATTTCATTTTCATGCTTCAGTCGCCATAATACTTGTCATAGAAAAACGTCGGCTTACACTTTTCTTATTATAGCTCAAATGCATGTTTTTTGCTTGTCGGTTATTAGAGACGTTAAAAGAAAAACAGATGTTTCATTTGTAAAAAATTATGCTAATATAAAACAGATGATGAGGGAGTGAATTCAGTGGCAAAAAAAGAGAAAGAAATAGAAGAATATTTGACTCATTTATATGTTCATGTGAATGAAATAGAGCATTTTGCATTATTTAGTGGACTATCCGTACAACAGTTTATAAGGTATTTCTCTGATTTGCCAGCTCTTTTGTTATTAAAACACCGATATGAAGATACATCCTTTAATATTCATACCCAGTTAGAATTTGTTGTGCAAGATCAATACACTCGTTTCTTAAAAGATTACGTTGAAAGACCGACAGAACTATGTATACTTGACTTCTCTGATGAGAGAAAGTTAAATATGTTGTCTCCTCAAGAACAAGCTGAATTATTATATATAGCACATAAAAAAGAAGCGTTTCGTTTGCCGTTTTACCATCATTTACAAAATAGATTTGTTTATTTGACAGATGAAGGTGAACAAATCACCAAAATATATTTTCGTGATATAGATGACTTATATAATTTAATAGCTAGTGTATTTAATCAACAAATAAGTGAAAAAGCAAAATCTACAGCCTTTTGGAGAAAGAAAAACAATGTAGTTTTACCAGAGTTATTCTCGGAAAAAGTGGAAGCATATGCTGATTATTATGAAGATGGTGTGCTAATGTCCTTATTTAAAATGGAGAAAACAAATTATGGAATTGAAATAAGGTGCTTACCTGAAAATATATTTCCGGATGAAGTATTAGGGGACTTAAAACATCATTTAAACAAGTCGGCTGATTTGTTAATACAAATATAAATAAACGCTTTTGCTTCGTAAAGTTGCAAAAGCGTTTATTGTGTAGACAAGATTTCGTCAAAAACACTTTGCGTTTTTATGCGATGAACAGGTGATTTCCGCTGCAGGTGGACGCTTTGCAGGGGGCATGCCCTCGAAAAACGTCTGCCATAGCGGAAATCACCTGCATTTAAGTTACTCTTTTTAAAAGGACCGGGGGTCTTTTTACCCGGTTTTTCTTAGTCTTATTAGTTGAATCATCAATAAAAAACGATTTTGAGGGGAATGGCATATGCTATCTCAAAGGAATGAGAGGCTTATCGTATGTAATTCCTTTTTACGTTGTATTATTTTTTGGTGTTATGGTGGAAATTATTCAACTAATGACACTGTCCGTGATAAACTAGTACTATCCAAAACGTGGAGGTTATTTTACTAATGAAAATAAAATTAGGTTTATTATATGGTGGGAAATCTGCTGAGCATGAAGTGTCGTTATTGACAGCAAGAGCAGTAACTCAAGCAATTAATTTTGATAAATATGAAGTTTATCCGATATTCATCACAAAAACAGGTGAATGGAGAAAAGGCGATGCGTTAATTGGACCTGCAGAGTCTGTACAAATGCTTCAATTTGGAGAAGATAGAAGCAAACCGAATAATATTACAAGTTTTTTACCGGAAGAAACCACTACTGAAGTAGGGCAGCCGAAAACAAATGCTAGTCTCGATGTTATTTTTCCATTACTTCATGGTCCTAACGGCGAAGATGGGACTGTGCAAGGTTTATTAGAAGTATTGAACTTACCTTATGTAGGGAATGGTGTTTTGGCTTCTGCTGCTGGGATGGATAAAGTAGTGATGAAACAACTATTCGCGCAAGCGGGATTGAAACAAGTTCCATATGTACATTTCATTCGTAAAGAGTGGAAAAACAATCAAGCAGACATAATTGCAAAAATGGAAGATCAATTGAAATGGCCATTGTTTGTGAAACCAGCGAATTTGGGCTCAAGTGTAGGGATTAGTAAGGCATCAAACAGAGAAGAACTAATAAAAGCAGTGGAAATTGCTTTTAAATATGATCGTAAAATTATTGTTGAGCAAGGGATTGTCGCTCGTGAGTTAGAAATGAGTGTTCTTGGAAATGATACACCAAGATGCTCCGTTGCTGGAGAAGTATTACCTACAAAAGATTTTTATGATTATGAAGCAAAATACGAAGATGGTACAACTAACTATGCCATTCCAGCGGTTGTTTCTAATGAATTATTAAAGAAAATGGAAGATGCTGCGATTCGTGCTTTTAAAGTGTTGGATTGTTCGGGTCTTGTTCGTGCAGACTTTTTTGTAACAGAAAATGAAGATGTGATTATCAATGAGGTAAATACTATGCCAGGATTCACGCCAATTAGTATGTATCCAAAGCTTTGGATGGAATCGGGATTGTCTTATTCAGGTCTAATAGAAGAATTGATTGCACTTGCAATCGAACGGTATGAGGAAAAACAACAACTTGAGCATTCGAAGGACGGAGTGTGACCAAGTTGAAAAAAAGATTAGCAGAAATTGCGAAATGGTTAAAACTAGAACCCACCTTTGAGCAGAATCCACTTGTTACAGGAGTCTCGATTAATACAAGAACATTGCAACCAGGAGATATATTTATCCCATTTCGGGGAGAACATATGAATGGACATCATTTTGTCCAAGATGCTTTTGACAAAGGAGCAGTAGCATCGTTTTGGTTACGGGATGAACCAAATCCGCCTAAAGGTGTTCCTCTTTTATTTGTTGAAAGTGGGGAAAAAGCGCTCCAAGAGATGGCGGCTGCTTATCGTGCTGAGTTGAAAACGATATTCATCGGAATCACTGGTTCAAATGGGAAAACCTCTACAAAAGACTTAGTAGCAGGCATGCTTTCTCCTTATTTCCGAGTAAAGAAAACGGAAGGTAATTTTAATAATGAATTAGGTATGCCTTTAACGATACTTTCGCTTGAAGAAGATACAGAGTTTGCTGTGCTTGAAATGGGAATGAGTTCCTTTGGAGAAATAGAGTTCTTATCGAATCTTGCAAAGCCAACCTATACAGTAATTACGAATATTGGGGAAGCTCACATGCAAGATCTTGGGTCTCGAGAAGGAATTGCTAAAGCTAAGTTTGAAATCATTTCTGGGTTAAAAGAAAATGGAAAGTTATTCTATGACGGAGATGAGCCGTTACTTCGACCATTTGTGGAAAGTGTACCTTCTATAATGACAAAATCTTTTGGTATGGATGAACAAAATGATTTGAGTATAGCAGAAGTAACCTTTACGGAACAAGGAAGTTCATTTCGTGTGTCAGGTGAATTCAATGAAGAGATGTCTATTCCGATTTTAGGGGAGCACCAAGTGAAAAATACATTGGCGGCTTTATTAATAGGAAAAGAGGTAGGGTTATCAGTTGAACAAATACGTGAAGCATTGAAGCATATCGTGTTAACAGATATGCGTATGCAAGTTGTAGAAGCGTCAAATGGAGCAATTTTTATCAATGATGCATATAATGCCGCCCCTACATCGATGCGGGCAGCTATATCTTTTGTGGAGAAATCAAAGCTTAAACCAGAAAAATGGCTCGTACTAGGAGACATGCTAGAGCTTGGTGAAAGCGAAAAGCAATACCATGAAGAGATAAGTAATGCTATTTCCAATACAGTTTTTTCAGGGGTTTGCTTATTTGGACCACGAATGAAATGGTTATACAGTCAATTAAAAGGAAGTTTTAATGAAGACCATATTATTTGGGTGGAAAATGATTATGAGCAACTAATCTCCTTTTTAGAAAAACATATCAATGAACAATCTATTGTTTTAGTGAAGGGCTCACGTGGTATGAAATTAGAAAGGGTAATTGAACCGTTCCGAAAATAAGGAAAGGGAATGGAGGGACATTATGAAAACAGGTGTACTTTGCATTCATGGATTTACCGGTGGACCCTATGAACTACAACCATTTGTAGATTTTTTAGAAGCAAATACAGACTGGGAAATAGTTGTCCCTACACTACCTGGACATGGGGAAACACTATCCCTTGAAAAATTATCTGCGGAAAATTGGATGATGGCAGCAGAACAAACACTGCGACAGCTTCAAAAAGAAGTAGAACAGGTGTATGTAGTTGGATTTTCAATGGGTGGCATAATTGCATTATATTTAGCTAATCGTTATCCAATTAGTAAACTTATCTTGTTAAGTGCAGCTGCCAAGTATGTGTTTCCAATTCAATTACTACAGGACATTCGCGAGATAGCAAAAGAGGCATTGACTGGAAAACTAGAGGACAACCAGTTGTACAAATTTTATTGTAAGAAATTAAAAAATACTCCTATTCATGCCGCTTTAGAATTTATGCGATTAGTACGTATAGTGGAGCCTTACTATGGCCAAATTACAATACCAGCTTTTTTAGTACAAGGAAAAAAAGATGGTATTGTTCCATATACGACAGCTCAGTTTTTGTTTGACCAGTTGGGTTCAGTAAAAAAAGAGTTAATTTACTTAGAAAAAGGGAAGCATCATATATGCTATAGCGAGGATTGTGAAGTTTGGTTTACTAAAGCACTCCGGTTTTTAAAGGATGAAGAGGCGGAAACTGAGAAAGTAATTAACTAACAATTACAACAGTTGCTAATTCATTGCAACTAATTATAAGGCATGATATACTACGTTTAGAGCAATGGATACATTTTGTGTGAAGACTCTTCAGTAATTGATGAAGAGTACTTTTTTTTGAACATAACGGTTTGTTGAAGGAATCAGATTTGCTTAATCCTTAACGAACCGCTCGGCAAAAGACCGGGCTTTCCCTTTATATAAGACCCCTCTGAACTGTAAACCACAGAGAATTTTAAGTAACGGAAACGTTCCTCGTATAGGCTCGAATTTGCCGCAATTTCATCTGAAAATGTAACCATTTGTCAAAACAGAACAAAAAGGAGATTAAAATTTTGACAAATTTTTCAGAATTAAATATTAGCGCTTCTACATTAAAATCCGTACAACGTATGGGGTTTGAAGAAGCAACACCAATCCAAGAAGGTACTATTACACATGCTATGGGCGGACGCGACGTTATCGGTCAAGCACAGACTGGTACAGGTAAAACTGCTGCATTTGGTATCCCTATGATTGAAAAAATTGATATTAAAAACCCAAATATTCAAGCATTAATCATCGCTCCAACACGTGAACTTGCAATCCAAGTTTCGGAAGAGCTGTACAAATTAGGATATGACAAAAAGGTTCGTCTATTATCAGTATACGGTGGGCAAGAAATTAGCCGTCAAATTCGTGCACTTAAAAACAAACCACAAGTTATTGTAGGGACACCTGGTCGTATTCTTGACCATATCAACCGTCGTACGTTGAAACTTGATCAAGTTCAAACACTTATCTTAGACGAAGCAGATGAAATGCTTAACATGGGATTCATCGAAGATATCAACACAATTTTAGAAAGCGTACCTCCTGAGCGTCAAACATTATTGTTCTCAGCTACAATGCCAGGACCGATTCGTAAAATTGCAGAACGCTTCATGAAAGATCCAGTTGAAGTAAAGATTAAGTCTAAAGAAATGACTGTTGAAAACATTGAACAGTTCTACGTAAAAGCTACTGAGCGTGAAAAATTTGATGTTCTTTCAAGAATTTTAAACGTTCACCAACCAGAACTTGCGATAATTTTTGGTCGTACAAAACGCCGTGTAGACGAGTTATCACAAGCCCTAGGTATCCGTGGTTACCTTGCAGAAGGAATTCATGGAGATTTAAGCCAAGCGAAACGTATGTCTGTTTTGAAACAATTCAAATCAAATAAAATAGATATCCTTGTTGCAACAGACGTAGCAGCACGTGGATTAGATATTTCTGGTGTAACGCATGTATACAACTTTGATATTCCACAAGATCCTGAAAGCTATGTTCACCGTATCGGTCGTACAGGACGTGCAGGAAAAAGTGGTATGGCAATTACTTTCGTAACACCAAGAGAAATGGGTTACTTACGTATTGTAGAAGATACTACGAAAAAACGTATGACTTTACTTAATCCACCAAGTTCAGATGAAGCTTTAATTGGACTACAACGTGTTGCAATTGAAAACTTATCGGGAATTGTGGCTAAAAACGATTTAGGTGATTACCGTACATTAGCAGCAGAAATGCTTGAGAAATTTGAAGCAGTAGATGTAATTGCTGCAGCTTTAAAATCAATGACAAAAGAACCTGATGATACACCAATCTCAATTTCAGAAGAACGTCCATTACCAGCTCGTAGAGAACGTAGCGGTGGTGGCGGACGCAGCGGTGGCGGTGGTTACAAAGGTAACCGTAGCGGCGGTGGTGGAGGTGGACGTAGTTCATCTTCAAGTCGCGGAGGAAGCGATCGCGGAGCTTCACGCTCAGGCGGCGGTTCGCGTCCAAGCAGCGGTGGAGCACGTCGTAGCAGCGGTCCTCGTGACGGTTCTACTCAACGTAGCACAAGAACTCGCTCAACTCGCAGCGAAAGCTAATAGTATATTCAAAAGGATGATCCTACATTTTAGTGGGATCATCCTTTTTTCAATTTCTATAATATTTTGTTGGGGTATCCGCAATTTTAAAAGTTAAATTTACGTAATCGCCCATTCTTTTTCGCTAGGTGTTTCCGGTAGGAAAAGGTGGATTTCCGTTTCAGGTGGACGCGTTCCGCGGGGTGAGCGATGAACCATCACCGCCGCGCGTGCGTTGTGATGGTTCATCTGTCTCCGAGGAACGAAGGCTAAGAACGCCACATCGTGTGGCAACGCCTTCGTGACCAACATTCCTGTTGGCCTCCGTCCGGAGTCGCCACCCTTCACTACAATCCATTAAGTGAGTAGTACCTAAGTAAGAGATGCTATTGCTTTTTAAAATGTAATAGGCATTAAGTGTATATATTTTTTTAAGTAATTATAATTCACCCTATACACACTAGTTGATTAGAGTGGCACTTTCTTTTGCTAATCTATATGGCAAGTGGAATTAGAGAAAAATAGATAGTATCCAAAGGTAATGAAGGGAAGAGCTTGCAAAATTCTATTTTCGGAAGCTTTAAAAAAAGTAGGAAAGTATTTTTTCTCTAATTATCCAAACCGAACGCACCATGTCCTCACCAATTCCAAGAGGGCGACGGACAAACAACCGCCGCAGGATTACCGAAAAAATGGATCGTGAAGTGACGCAGTCACTTCACGATCCATTACTCTAACGGTAATGATGTAGCCAGTGTTTCGTCCAAAGCACTTTGGAATTAGTGAGACCAGCTACACTTAAAGGGTGCTTGAGGTTTTCTTATGTAAAACTATCTTAAAAGATCTTAGAAAACAAAGAGTATCTTAGAAAATACCTCATTTTTCTTTAAAAATAACTCCACATCTCTATATATTTGAAACATTTTCCCTATCAAATCGTATACAATTGACTAGGGAAGAGGTGTTTAATATGAGGGAAGAACCAATTAATCGATTATCACAAAAAGGATTGCGGGTATGGAGAATATATGGAATTTTTCAAACGCTTATCGTGCTAATTGTTGGAATAGGTATTAGTGCAATTAATTATTTTATTGGAAATTATATGTGGGTATATTTAGTTATTGGAGTAGTTGTTCTATTGCTCGCATACTTTTTAATATATTTGTTTCCAAAAGTTAGATGGATGCGATGGAGATATGAAGTCCGAGACCAAGAGATTGAATTACAACATGGCTTATTTGTCATAAAACGAACATTAGTACCAATGGTTCGTGTTCAACATGTTGACACAGAGCAGGGACCAATATTAAGAAAATATGACTTGGCATCTATTACTATTTCAACAGCAGCTACTAATCATATAATTCCTGCACTTATTACTGCAGAAGCCGACGAGTTGAGAGGGAGAATATCTGTACTTGCAAGGGTGGCGGAAGATGATGTCTAATGAAAAGTACAAATTACATCCAGTTTCAGCAATAATAAACTTTATTAAAGTTTTAAAAGATATGATTTTTCCTTTTATTGTCGTTGTTGCAGTAAATGGTTTCGGTGGTAACGGGGATTCTAATGGCTGGCCCTCATTTATTACATATAGCATATATGGTATTGTATTAATTTTTCTTCTAGTGAGTGGAATTGTTAAATGGAAGAGATTTAGATATTGGTTTGAAGAAGAAGAGTTACGGATTGAATACGGCTTGTTTGTAAAGAAAAAGAGGTATATTCCTTTTGAGCGGATCCAAAGTTTAAACTATACTGAGGGTATTTTTCATAGACCGTTCGGACTCGTAAAAGTCAAAGTTGAAACAGCCGGCGGTGGACCAACAAAAGAAGCTGATGCAGAATTGACGGCAATTAGGAAAGAAGCTGCAGAACAAATAAAAAGAGAAATGATGCAAGTAAAGAACAAACAATCAGCCGAAATAGAAGGAATAAACCTAGAAGAAGTTATTGCTGAAGAAGCTCGTCCAATCTTTAAAATGTCTATAAAGGATTTATTTGTGTTAGCGAGTACTTCGGGAGGAGTTGGTGTATTTTTCTCTGGTCTTGCCGTATTTGCATCGCAGTTTTCTAATATTATTCCATATGAAATGATATATGATGAAATTATTGTGTTCATACGATTTGGAGTTTTAATAATAGTACTTGGAGTTTTCTTCGTTTTATTGATTGCTTGGATTGTGTCAGTCATAATCACTTTAATTAATTTCTATAACTTTGCGATTCGAGTAGAAGATAACGAGATTATTATTACTAGAGGTCTCTTAGAAAAGAAAAAAATAACACTTCCACTTTCGCGTATTCAAGGATTGAGAGTCGTAGAAAATCCTCTTCGGCAACTAATTGGCTATGCGTCTGTTATTGTCGATAGTGCTGGCGGATCTCTTGAAGAAAAAGATGAAAAAATTCGTCTGCTACCATTAATTAAAAAAGCGGAGATTAACTCCATCTTGGAACAAATTTTTCAAGATTTAGATTTAGAACCGGAATTAGTAACCGTTCCAAAAAGATCAAGAAAGTTTTTTTATCGATTAGATTTTCTTTGGATTGTTCCTCTCTCAACTGCAGTTATTTACTTTTTTTATCCTTTTGGGCTTCTATCTTTAATCTTGCTGCCTCTAAGTTATTTCTTAGGGAGATGGCAACATAGAACTGCGGGATATGCGGTAAATGATAAACACTTAGTGATGAGATATCGAAGTTTTAGTAAAGTAACTATCTGGATGGAGAAAAGGAGAATCCAGTCAATGACAGAGAAAGTTACTTTTTTTCAAAAAAGAAAAAACGTTTCATCTATTGTTACTACGATTAAATCTGGAGTTGGTGGCGTAACATCAATAGTTCCTCATCTAGATAAAGCAGATGCAGAAAAACTAATAAATTGGTACCAACCAATGGATACTACCACTATACAAAAAGAAAAAGAACAACCAAGTTTATAATGGTTGTTCTTTAATTTTTCTTTTAAACTTACTACTTTAGACTACTTTAAATTTGTTCTTCTTCTTTTTCCATGCTGCGATTCGTTTTGGATGGAAATAAATCATTCCAATAATAAAACCAGTTATTAGACCAACAATATGGGCAGTAATATTAATATTTTGTTGAAGAAACGTCATAATCACACCTATTACAATAATAGGTAAAATAATTTGTTTTAACTGTGGCATGAAATTTCTTGTATAATATACCAAAGCTCCAAAAGCTCCTAATATACCATAAATCGCACCACTTGCCCCAACGCTCTGGTAATTCCAATCAAAAAATAAATATGTGCAAATATTCCCGATAAAACCAGCTAAGAAGTATATGGTTAAAAATCTTGCTTTTCCAGCTATTTGCTCTAGTTCAGGTCCAAATAAATATAAAGAGAACATGTTAAATAGAAGGTGCATGAAACCAAAATGTAAAAACATAGGTGTTATTAAACGCCAATATTCACCTTCACTAATGAGTAAATTAAAACCAATTCCCAAATTGAACAGTTGATTTCCGACAATCGGTATACTTGTTATAATAAAGACTAAAATATTTAACGACAGCAAAGTAGATACAACGGGATAATATTTAATATACTGTCTCAAGTTTTCTCTTCTTACAAACATATCGTCACCTCGAATTTTCTACTCATAGTATAGCCTGTATTAGAGGCATTGGAAAGGAGGAACTTCATGATTACTGGAATAGGATTAGATATTACAGAGTTAAGTAGAATAAAATCTATCAAAACTAAAACGAAAAAATTTGAAGAGCGGGTTTTAACGGTTAAAGAAATAGTTCAGATGAATCAACTATCTGAACATAGACAAATTGAATTTTTAGCAGGTCGTTTCGCTGCAAAAGAGGCATTCGCAAAAGCTAAAGGTACAGGAATAGGAAAGGAATGTAGCTTTCTAGACATTGAAATAATACGAGAGTCTAGTGGTAAACCGAGCCTGTACTTTAAAGGCGATCAAGTAAATGGTTTCGTAACTATTACACACACAAAAGAATATGCGGCTGCCCAAGTAATTCTGCAATCATAAACGGTAGTCCACCTACATACAATGAATGAACGCAGTGATAATAGAAAGGATGGACTGATTGAAAAGCCGATTGGCTAAGTGTTTATTTGCAATAATGATGATCCTGTTACTTTCTGCATGTGGAGCCCAATCCAAAGAAGATGTTTTAAAAAAGTTGAGCAGTAAATGGATTGATACGAAAGGGTATGAATTGACTGCGGAAATGAAGATAATGACAGGTCAAGAGCCTAGAATCTATCAAGTGGAAGTATGGCACACAAAACCAGATTTTTACCGTGTCAAAGTTTCAGATACGAATGACGAAAATACCCAAATGATTGTACGTAACAAAGAAGGTGTCTTTGTTGTAACACCTGCATTGAACAAAACATATAAATTTCAGAGTAAATGGCCATCTGAAAATAGCCAAGCCTATTTAATAGGTTCACTGGCGCAGGACATTAAAAAAGATAAGTCATCGACGTTCAAAGAAGAAGGCGGCAATTATGTTTTTGAAACAAAAACAAGTAACAATCACAAAAATATGTTGCCAATTCAAAGGATTTATATCGATAAAAAGACTTTATTGCCAACACATGTTTCTATCCTAAATGAAAATAAGGAAGAGCAAATCAATGTTAAGTTTAAACAAGTGACTCTAGGTAAAGTACACTCTGCTGGAGAATTCAAAATTGAACAAACTCCTACAGGGCAAGCGGATAAAGGTACAGTAGAAGCATCTGCAGAAATAGACGATCCAGCATTTGAAACTCATTATCCAATGGTACAGTGGGATCAATTGCACTTGTTAGAAGAAAAAGTGCTCGATGTAGATGGAGATAAACGAGTTATTTTAACATATAGTGGTGACAAGCAGTTTACAATTATTCAACAGTTAAGTGATAAGAACACCTCATCAACCATTCCTGTATTTGCTCCAGGAGATCCTGTTGATTTAGGCTTTGCTATTGGTGCGGTAACCGATCAATCTATTGCATGGGAACAAGATGGTATGTCCTTTTTCCTTGCTTCCACTTCTTTAACAAAAGAAGAGATGATTGAAGTAGCCTCTTCCATGTCTGTATCTGAATTGAAGTGATTTGTATTGACGTCCACTTCTTTTGAGGAGGATAATAAGTACAAAATGCTGGGAAAGAAGGAAGTACCATGTCGCAAACGTATTACCGGCCAACATTCGTCCATATAAATTTGAAGGCTATAAAATCCAATATTCGAAATTTGAAAAAATTGCTCCCACCACACACACAAATAATTGCAGCAATAAAGGCAAACGCATATGGTCATGGTGACATTGAAGTGGCAAAGGCTGCGTTGAGTGCAGGTGCCACACAATTAGCTGTTGCAACTCCAGAAGAAGCCCTACGCATAAGAGATGCAGGAATAACTGCTGAACTTCTTGTTCTAGGGGCTGCATCAGCTTCCTTCTTACAAAAAGCTTCCGAACAAAATATAACCTTAACAGCGTATTCCCTTGAATGGCTTCACTCTATTCAACATTTTGATAAACCTTTGAAAGTTCATGTGAAAATTGATAGTGGAATGGGAAGAATTGGTTTTGTAAAAGAAAATGATTTAAAAGAGGCATTAGCTTTTATACAAGAAAAAAGCTGGATTCAGGTAACTGGAGTATTTACACATTTTTCGACAGCGGATGAAGTAGAACAAGACCATTTTAAAACCCAAGTGGAAACCTTCGAAAGATTGCTTGCACTATTCGACGAAAAGCCTAAAATGGTGCATGCATCGAATAGTGCTGCTGCTCTAAGGTACCCCTCACAGTATTGGGATGCTGTACGTTATGGTATTTCTATGTATGGAATTGCTCCCTCATCTTTTATGAATGAAATACTTCCTTTTCCTTTAGAACAAGCACTTTCTTTAGTGACCGAAGTAGTACATGTGAAAAAGGTAGAGAAAGGTACTCCGATTGGATATGGGGCAAAGTACAAGGCTATTGACGAAGAATGGATAGCGACGCTTCCGATTGGTTATGCAGATGGACTATTACGAAAATTGAATAGTCAATCTGTTTTAGTAAAAGGAAAAAGAGTATCGATTGTAGGGAAGATATGCATGGATCAATGCATGATTCGACTCCGTGAACCTGTACCTCTTGGAGAAAAAGTGGTGTTAATTGGAAAACAAGGTACAGAAGAAATTAAAATAGAAGAGTGGGCAAATGTATTGGAAACTATACCTTATGAGATTTGCTGCATGCTATCTAATAGGATTCCTAGAATCTATAGTGAATGAATCTCGACAAAATAGTCCTACATGCATAATTTGTCAAATCATTTCTCATTATGTCTTTTATTTAGACTCT
Source organism: Psychrobacillus syltrankelensis (assembly GCF_055454035.1). NCBI lineage: Bacteria > Bacillati > Bacillota > Bacilli > Caryophanales > Bacillaceae > Psychrobacillus > Psychrobacillus syltrankelensis. The sequence goes on from NZ_CM144227.1 coordinate 3,142,999, forward strand.
AGTAATGGTAAGATGAAGTATATTGTCATATAGGGAAATGTTTTGTCGGAGGTGTTTGCTGTGGTAAGTGATAAAAAGAAAAAGGAAGCGATTATACAGCTTCCAAAGCAAATGGTTAATGAAGGAGTAAAGGTCGTAAAAAAATCATTAACTGGTAGTGAAAAAGTCGGTCGTGTCCAAGCAAATGAATATTTTAAGAAAGAACAGTCAAATCTTATAAGAGAAGCGATGATGAAAGGTTATGTTGAAATGTCTCATATAAACTTATCCATTTGTACGGAATGTTTACATGCAGAGTATGAAGCACAACATACTACTGAGCGACTCGTAAGTGGAGGATGAAAACTTGATCGTAAAACGTGGGGACGTTTTTTTCGCAGATTTATCACCGGTAATCGGGTCTGAGCAAGGGGGAACCAGACCCGTTTTGGTGATTCAGAATGATATTGGTAATCGATTTAGTCCTACTGTTATTATTGCGGCAATAACTGCACAAATACAAAAGGCAAAATTGCCAACACATGTTGAAATAAATGCAAAGCAGTATGACTTCGAACGTGATTCTGTTATTTTATTAGAACAATTGCGAACAATAGATAAATCACGTCTAACCGATAAAATTACGCATCTTGATGAGGATGTAATGTACCAAGTAGATCATGCATTAGGAATAAGTTTAGGAATCGTAAAATTTTAATACATAGGTAAAAACACAATGTGCAGCCGACAAAGGCACATTGTGTTTTTTTAATAGCAAAATAGATGTAAAATATGCCGATATTCGCTACAATATAAATACTAGTATTAACTGAGGAGATGGATTAGTAGTTATGAACAAACAAATCGCTTCGTATATTCATGATAATATAGATGAGATATTGGAGAAATGGAAAATAAAAATGGAAGACGAAGAAGATGATAGATTCTTTCAAATTATGTCAGATAAAGTTATAGATAATACAGTTCGTGAATTTGGTGAGTTAATGATTTCAAGTTTAACAGAAAGTAAAGAAACTTATATGGTGAAGTTAAATGATTTTGCTGTCCAAGTTGTTCGGTATGGTTGGTCTATATCATTTGTTTTAAAAGCACTCACTAATTTTTCAGAGGTAATTTATGAAAAAATGGATGAAGTAGGTTACTTAAATGACCAAAGTATTAAGTCACATAGAGAAATATTAACAAATTGGATAACGCCGCTTAATCATAGCATTGTCGATGCGTACTCGAAGGTTTGGGAAAAAACAGTCCACTTGCAAAAAATAGCTTTACAAGAACTTTCGGCATCATTAATTCCTGTATTCGATAAAATATCTGTTATGCCCTTAGTAGGTACAATCGACACAGAACGTGCAAAGTTAATTATGGAAAACCTATTACAAGGTGTAGTGAAGCACAGAGCGGAAGTAGTGTTGCTTGATATAACCGGAGTTCCTGTAGTAGATACAATGGTAGCTCATCATATCATTCAAGCTGCTGATGCTGTTCGTCTAGTAGGGGCAAAATGTATGTTAGTTGGTATAAGGCCAGAAATTGCACAGACAATAGTAACATTAGGCATAAATTTAAATGATTTTACTACGACAAGTACAATGCAACGAGGAATGGAACAAGCTTTGGCATTGACAAATAGAGCTATAGTAGAGGTGAACTCAAAATGATGACAAGAATTCCAATATTAAAACTAAGAGAATGTCTTATTGTTTCTATTCAATGGGAACTAGATGACCAAACAGCTATAGCATTTCAAGAGGACTTATTGGACAAGCTCCATTCTACTGCTGCAAGAGGAGTTGTATTAGATTTAACACCAATTGACTTTATTGATTCTTTCATTGCAAAAGTGCTTGGTGATGTAATTAGCATGTCAGGTCTTATGGGAGCAAAGGTGGTTATTACAGGTATTCAACCTGCTGTTGCCATTACACTAATCGAATTAGGTATAAGGTTAGAAAACGTAGTAACCGCTCTAGACTTAGAAAATGGATTGGAAAAACTAGAACGAGAATTGGAGGACTAATTCATTATGAACTTAAGGTCTTCTGTCGATATTATATCAGAGTGGGATATTGTTGCTGCTAGACAGCTTGGAAGAAATGAGGCAAAGGAAGTTGGCTTCGGAACGGTAGATCAAGCTAGAATTACAACAGCAATCAGTGAACTTGCTCGGAATATTTATTTATATGCTGGAAAAGGTAATATAGAAATCAAACAAATTACAGAAGGCAATCTTACAGGGTTGTTAGTCATTGCATCGGACAATGGTCCAGGAATATCTGACGTAAGAAAAGTAATGGAAGATGGATATACAACATCTGGTGGACTTGGAGCAGGTTTACCAGGGGTAAAGCGTTTAATGGATGATTTTAAAATCGAAACAAATTTTGGAGAGGGCACTACGATTAGTGCAAAAAAATGGCTTAGATAGGAGGTGAGATGAGTCATGCCTCAAGAATTTAAAAGACAATATAAAGAAATATTAAAACAATATACTTTAAGACAGACAGAACATAACTTGTACGAAGGACAGAATTTTAGCAGACAATTAATTCAAAAGAATATTTCTCCAGAAGAGGTAATCAGCATACATAAGGCATCTCTAGAAGAAATAATTCCCGACTTGCCGAAGAATGTATCTCATTCTTTTGATTTTTTAATAGAAGTGATGATTCGATACGGATTGGCGTTAAAAGAACATCAAGCATTAATAAAAAAGCAAGAAGAGTTCAAAATGGAAATCGAACTTGCTTCAAACGTACAACAAACTTTGCTTAAAACGAAAATACCCAGCATGAATGGTTTAGATATTGGTATGATTTCAGTGCCAGCACAAGAGATGAACGGAGATTATGCCTATTTTTTAAATGATGAGACAAGTGTAGGAGTTGCAGTTGCAGACGTTATAGGAAAGGGAATTCCAGCTGCACTATGTATGTCGATGATAAAATATGGCATGGACAGTTTAACAGGAGCTAAAACTGATCCTGTCATTGTGTTAGATGTTATCAATAGAATTGTTGAGAAAAGTGTAAGTGACTCTATGTTCATATCGATGTTCTATGGAACTTATGATACAGCGAAAAGCGAGTTTACGTATGCGTCGGCAGGACATGAACCACCTCTTTTATATTGTGCAAAGAGTAAATGTTTTACGGAGTTGCAAGCGAAAGGTTTGTTGCTTGGAGTTATACCCAACGTAAAATATGAACAGCGCTCAGTTGTATTGGATAAAGACGATTTTGTTGTGATGATGACCGATGGAGTGACAGAATGTCGATCAAAAGAGGGTTTCATTGAACAACAAACTATAATGGATATTATTGAAAGTGTAAGAGATGAATCTGCTCAAACAATGGTAGAATATGTATTCGACAAATTAGAGGAATTACAAGATTTTGAGCAACGTGATGATTTTACGCTTGTCATTTTCAAAAAAGTGTAAGCTCATTTAGTTAAAGTTTTTCGTAAGTCTATAGATGTGAAAAGGAGTTCATCGAGCAAGCGCGATGTGCTGTTTTTTTATAAGATGAGAAAGACTTTTCTTATTTTATTCCAGAAATTGGCACTTGTACGATTCTTATAATAAATGTTTATCACTAGCTATGATGGGGTATAGAATTCTATATATAGCGAAGACGGGGGATAATGTAATGAATATTTCAGTAAAACTATTACAAGAAAATACGTGTGTTAAAGGTTTTATTACAGGAGAAATCGATGCCTTTACAGCGCCAGTTCTCAGAGAGAAATTAGCAGAGATCCAATTAACCGAGGATCTAAGTATAGACTTGAATTTAAAAGATGTTTCTTATATGGATAGTACAGGATTAGGTGTATTTGTTGGTTTTTATAAAAGTGTAAAAGCTTCAAATAGTCATTTAGAATTAACCGGACTTTCATCAAGATTAAAACGATTGTTTGATATAACCGGTTTAGGTGAAATTATGGATATTCAAACAGCGAGTGAAGAGGTGAAAATAGATGAAACCGTTTGATTATGTGGAAATCCGGCTGCCTGCAAAACCACAATATGTTAGTGTTGCACGTTTGACAATTTCAGGCTTAGCAAATCGGATTGGATTTACATATGACGAGATTGAGGACTTGAAAATTGCCACAAGTGAAGCTATTACAAACGCTGTCCAACATGCATATGCCGATCACGAGGAAGGAGAAGTGGTTATCGGCTGTGCAATTTATGAAGAAAAAATGGAAATTATGGTGGCGGATCATGGGAAAAGTTTTGATTTTGAAGAGACAAAGGCAAAAGTTGGTCCCTATCATGATTTAGAAGAAGGGTCGTTTCTAAGAGAAGGCGGTTTAGGTTTATATTTAATCGAGACGTTAATGGATGAAGTAAAAGTCCATCACCAAGAAGGTGTAACTGTATTTATGACGAAGTATGTCGGAGTAGAGCAGGTGGATGAAAATGTCGAACACATCACATCTTAACAGGCAATCCAAGGAGCAAATATTAGAATGGATTGAAGAATACCAACAGAACGAGAGCGATGAGGCCCAAACCAAACTAGTGTTAAATTATACAAGGTTGGTAGAATCTATTGCTCGAAAATATTCAAATGGTAAATCACATCACGAGGATATAGTACAAGTAGGGATGCTAGGCCTTTTAGGGGCAATCAGAAGATATGATCCAACTATTGGGAAAAGCTTTGAAGCGTTTGCTATCCCTACAATTATCGGTGAAATAAAACGGTTCTTGCGGGATAAGACTTGGGCAGTACATGTCCCAAGAAGAATTAAGGAACTTGGTCCACGTATAAGAGCAGCAGTAGAAACTTTAACAGTCGAATTTCAACGTTCCCCATTAGTGCCAGAAATAGCTGACTTTTTGGGGGAAGAAGTGGAAAGTGTTTTAGAAGCCATGGAAATGAGTAAGAGTTATCAAGCGCTCTCAATGGATCATTCGTTGGATTCTGATTCAGACGGCGGTACTATCACACTGTTTGATGTTATCGGAAAAGCAGATGGAGAATTCGAAAAAACAGATCAGCGTTTACTGGTAGCTAATGCTCTTAGCATACTATCAGATCGTGAGAAAGAAATAATTCAGCTTACATACATGGAGCAGTTAAGTCAAAAAGAAACAGGCGAACGATTAGGTATTTCTCAGATGCATGTTTCAAGAATTCAAAGAAAAGCAATAAAGAAATTGCAAGAAGCAATTTTAGCGTCAGGTGGATTAAAACAGTGAAAATATTTTCAGATGAAAAGGTAGAAATGTATGTGTATCAAGAAGCGAAGACTGGAAATTTGGAATCTGGAGACACATATTATATAGACCAAAAAGAGGATTATTTAATTTGTGCCATTGCAGATGGATTGGGTAATGGGCCGGTTGCAAAAGAGTCTGCGGATATTATGCCGGAAATTTTAGCGAAATACCCAGAGGAGTCGCTTGATAGTTTACTTATACGTTGCAATGAATTAATGCTGCAAAAAAGAGGAGCCGCCGTAGCTATTGTGAAGGTAGATTTTAAACTACAAACAATATCTTATAGCTGTGTGGGAAATATCAAATTTTATATGTATCAAAGTGAAACAGATAAAATGATTTATCCTTTACCAGTTATGGGTTACTTATCTGGAAGAAAGCAAAAGCTTCACACACAAACATATCCCTATAATAAAAATGATTTATTTTTATTGCATTCTGACGGTGTAAACTTGAGAAGTCCAAAAGCATTGATTAAACAATCGGTTAATGCACAATGCTTATACAAAGCTGTACTCGACGATATCGAACACGGCGATGACGCAACATTTATTACAGGAAGCTTACTCTAGTTAAATATAGGGTAAGCTTTTTTATGTTAAAATAAATAATAAGGAGAGGGTGTGTTTGTTTTGGAAATAAAGAAAATGCTACAACTTGTTTCTAAAGAAACTGGAGTGAAAACAAGCCAAGCAGAACAAGTAATTAAGCTACTAGAAGAAGGAAATACAGTTCCTTTTATAGCACGGTATAGAAAAGAACAAACTGGATCTTTGGATGAGGTGCAAATTAAAGCAGTCGAAGATCGTTACAATTACATACAACAGCTAGAACAGCGAAAAGAAGAGGTCATCAGATTGATTGATGAGCAAGGAAAGCTAACAGAAGAATTATCGACTTCTATTCAAAATGCTACTGTACTACAACGATTAGAAGATTTATATCGTCCATATAAACAAAAGCGAAGAACAAAAGCAACGATTGCTAAAGAGAAAGGATTAGAACCTCTAGCAAAGTTGCTACTTACGTTTCCTAAAGAGTCTGTTAAAAAGCTTGCAACCGATTATTTGAGTGAAGAATTAGAGGTTCTTTCTATAGAAGAGGCACTTCAAGGAGCAAGAGACATTTTAGCTGAACAATTTGCAGATGATGCAAAAATCCGTGAACAAATACGCAATGTATCTCGTTTAGATGGAAAGATTATTTCTGCAGTTAAAAAGGCTGAAGTGGACGAGAAAAATGTTTTTGAAATGTATTATGAGTACGAGGAACCTGTGAAAAAAATAGTCCCTCACAGAACTTTAGCGCTTAATCGTGGAGAAAAAGAAGATGTGCTCAAAGTGAGTATTCAGGTTCCAATAGATAAAGTAACGAATCTCATGAAAAGTCAGTGGATATCTTATAATACTTCCAGTGATGCAGTTGAACATGTGGAAATGGCGATTGAAGACTCGTATAAACGCTTAATCCAGCCTTCTGTAGAACGAGAAATCCGAACAGAGCTAACGGAAAAAGCAGAAACTCAAGCAATCCATATTTTCTCGGAAAATTTACGTAATCTTTTATTGCAACCGCCTTTGAAAGGAAAAGTTATTCTTGGCGTGGATCCAGCTTATCGAACTGGATGTAAGCTTGCGGTAGTTGATGATACAGGAAAGCTACTAGAGGTTTCTGCAATTTATCCCCATGCTCCTAAAATGGACGTGGAAGGATCTAAAAAGAAAGTCCTTTCTTATATAAAGAAATACCCTATCTCTTTAATTGCGATTGGAAACGGAACCGCTTCTCGTGAAACAGAACAATTTATAGTAGATTGTCTAAAAGAAGTAGAAGGCGACGTTGCCTACGTTATTGTCAATGAAGCCGGAGCAAGCGTGTATTCTGCATCTGAAACTGCAAGAAATGAGTTCCCTGATTTACAGGTGGAGCAGCGAAGTGCTGTATCTATTGCAAGAAGACTACAAGATCCGCTTGCTGAACTGGTAAAAATCGAACCAAAAGCAGTAGGAGTGGGACAATACCAACATGATGTATCCCAAAAGAAATTGTCAGAATCTCTTTCTTTTATAGTAGAAACAGCTGTTAACCAAGTTGGAGTGAATGTAAATACTGCATCTGCGTCCTTATTGCAATATGTTTCCGGTCTATCTAAAACTGTTGCGGAAAATGTAGTGAACTTGAGAAATGAGCAGGGAAGATTTACATCAAGGGCACAACTGAAGAAAATTCCTCGCTTGGGTGCTAAGACATATGAGCAAGCTATAGGATTCTTACGTGTACCAGACGCTAAAAATCCATTCGATGCTACAGGAATTCACCCTGAAAGCTATAAAGCCGCTGAGCAAGTATTGGAAATTGTAGGCTTAAAAAAATCTCAAATCGGATCAAAAGAAGCTGAAGAGGCTTTGACAAATATAAATATTGTGGAAGTAAGCAGGGAATTAGAAATTGGTGAAATTACTTTAAAAGATATAGTTGAGACATTGATTAAGCCGACTAGAGACCCCCGTGAAGCGTTTCCGCAACCTATTTTGAAAAAAGACGTGCTCAAAATGGAAGATCTTCAAAAAGGTATGGAGCTTCAAGGGACCGTTCGAAACGTTGTAGACTTTGGTGCATTTGTTGATATTGGTGTAAAACAAGATGGGTTAGTTCATATTTCGAAGTTGAAAAAAGGCTTTGTTAAACATCCACTAGATGTTGTCTCCTTAGGTGATATTGTTACAGTGTGGGTCGAACAATACGATGCGAATAAAGGAAAGGTTTCTTTAACCATGCTTCCACCGGAACAACAACTATAAAAAAACAATGGTTGTCCAATGACTTATTCATTGGACAATCTCTTTTTAATCTTGGGTTCAATGCAAATTATGACGGAAATTTACCGAGGTATATTTAATAGGAGAGATACAAATGACAGATGAAAAACTTTATGAATTAATATGTAGTGTATCAAAGAGAGTCTTTGGGAAAGACTTTCAACATGAAGCATATTTTAATAATCGCCTTCGAACGACCGGAGGAAGATACATGCTTCGGTCTCATCATATCCAAATAAATCCTCTTGTGTATAAAAAACATGGGATGGAAGAATTGATTGGTGTGATAAAGCATGAATTGTGCCATTATCATTTACATATAGAAGGAAAAGGTTATAAACATGGAGATAAGGATTTTAAGGAGCTATTAACAAGAACCAAATCTCCAAGATTTTGTTCTACTCTTGTTGAAAGTACTAAACGCTCAAGAACTAAAATTTATACTTATCAATGTAGAAAATGTTCATTAATATATAATCGGAAAATTCAATTAAACACGAACAAATATAGATGTGGTAAGTGTTTAGGAGACTTAGTTTTAATTTCAATGAAAAATTCTAATTAAATTTCGAAAAAGTAGTTGACGTTTGTTAAAAGGCTCTCTATAATAGAAAAAGTCGAGTAAAACAAAACGACAAAAATTATTCCGAAGTAGCTCAGTGGTAGAGCAATCGGCTGTTAACCGATTGGTCGTAGGTTCGAGTCCTACCTTCGGAGCCATTATGGCCCCTTGGTCAAGCGGTTAAGACACCGCCCTTTCACGGCGGTAACACGGGTTCGAATCCCGTAGGGGTCATTTATATATTTTAAGTTTTAGAGGTCCCGTGGTGTAGCGGTTAACATGCCTGCCTGTCACGCAGGAGATCGCCGGTTCGATCCCGGTCGGGACCGCCATGTTGGGGTATAGCCAAGCGGTAAGGCAACGGATTTTGATTCCGTCATGCCCTGGTTCGAATCCAGGTACCCCAGCCATTTTACTTCGAGCCATTAGCTCAGTTGGTAGAGCATCTGACTTTTAATCAGAGGGTCGTAGGTTCGAATCCTACATGGCTCATCATTTTGTTGTTGACAATCTCGGTTTACGAGAGTATAGTAAGTAGTGTCCTAATGAATAACTACGCGGTCGTGGCGGAATGGCAGACGCGCTAGGTTGAGGGCCTAGTGGGGGATAACCCCGTGGAGGTTCAAATCCTCTCGGCCGCACCAAAGCACATTATGCGCCCGTAGCTCAATTGGATAGAGCGTCTGACTACGGATCAGAAGGTTGTGGGTTCGACTCCTGCCGGGCGCGCCAAACAACAACAACAACAACTTGAATTTTATATATGCGGGTGTAGTTTAGTGGTAAAACCTCAGCCTTCCAAGCTGATGATGAGAGTTCGATTCTCTTCACCCGCTCCATTATCTTAAACCATTAATACATGAACATTGAAAACTGAACATGCAAAACGTTAAGAAATATAGCTTGAAAGACTAACTTTGTTAGTTTGATAGCAAAACAATTTTGACATCATTTAATGATGATGCCAGCAAAACAAAATGAGCTTTTTAAGTTCTCTATTATGGAGAGTTTGATCCTGGCTCAGGACGAACGCTGGCGGCATGCCTAATACATGCAAGTCGAGCGAATGATGAAGAAGCTTGCTTCTTCTGATTTAGCGGCGGACGGGTGAGTAACACGTGGGCAACCTGCCCTGTAGATTGGGATAACTCCGGGAAACCGGGGCTAATACCGAATAATCCATTTCCTCACATGTGGAAATGTTAAAAGACGGTTTCGGCTGTCACTACAGGATGGGCCCGCGGCGCATTAGCTAGTTGGTGAGGTAACGGCTCACCAAGGCGACGATGCGTAGCCGACCTGAGAGGGTGATCGGCCACACTGGGACTGAGACACGGCCCAGACTCCTACGGGAGGCAGCAGTAGGGAATCTTCCACAATGGACGAAAGTCTGATGGAGCAATGCCGCGTGAGTGAAGAAGGTTTTCGGATCGTAAAACTCTGTTGTGAGGGAAGAACAAGTACGAGAGTAACTGCTCGTACCTTGACGGTACCTCATTAGAAAGCCACGGCTAACTACGTGCCAGCAGCCGCGGTAATACGTAGGTGGCAAGCGTTGTCCGGAATTATTGGGCGTAAAGCGCGCGCAGGCGGTCCTTTAAGTCTGATGTGAAATCCCACGGCTCAACCGTGGAAGGTCATTGGAAACTGGGGGACTTGAGTACAGAAGAGGAAAGCGGAATTCCAAGTGTAGCGGTGAAATGCGTAGAGATTTGGAGGAACACCAGTGGCGAAGGCGGCTTTCTGGTCTGTAACTGACGCTGAGGCGCGAAAGCGTGGGGAGCAAACAGGATTAGATACCCTGGTAGTCCACGCCGTAAACGATGAGTGCTAAGTGTTAGGGGGTTTCCGCCCCTTAGTGCTGCAGCTAACGCATTAAGCACTCCGCCTGGGGAGTACGGTCGCAAGACTGAAACTCAAAGGAATTGACGGGGGCCCGCACAAGCGGTGGAGCATGTGGTTTAATTCGAAGCAACGCGAAGAACCTTACCAGGTCTTGACATCCCGCTGACCGTTCTAGAGATAGATCTTTCCCTTCGGGGACAGCGGTGACAGGTGGTGCATGGTTGTCGTCAGCTCGTGTCGTGAGATGTTGGGTTAAGTCCCGCAACGAGCGCAACCCTTGATCTTAGTTGCCAGCATTCAGTTGGGCACTCTAAGGTGACTGCCGGTGATAAACCGGAGGAAGGTGGGGATGACGTCAAATCATCATGCCCCTTATGACCTGGGCTACACACGTGCTACAATGGACGGTACAGAGGGTCGCAACCCCGCGAGGGTGAGCTAATCCCATAAAACCGTTCTCAGTTCGGATTGTAGGCTGCAACTCGCCTACATGAAGCCGGAATCGCTAGTAATCGTGGATCAGCATGCCACGGTGAATACGTTCCCGGGCCTTGTACACACCGCCCGTCACACCACGAGAGTTTGTAACACCCGAAGTCGGTGGGGTAACCCTTACGGGAGCCAGCCGCCGAAGGTGGGACAGATGATTGGGGTGAAGTCGTAACAAGGTAGCCGTATCGGAAGGTGCGGCTGGATCACCTCCTTTCTAAGGATAATATCGGAATACAGATTTTTATCTGTATCTTAACGTTTTGCAGTTCAGTTTTGAATGTTCATTTTATATGAAGATTCAACAGCTTTAACTCTTGTTCTTTGAAAACTGGATAAAACGACATTGAAAGAAATAAATTCAAGAAATTCAATTTGTAATCACATTTGTGATTATTTTTTGTGTAGTACTTTTAACTACTATTTTTGAGGATTTCAAGACACCAGCAGTGCTAGGAAACGAAGGAGAGAGGAAAGGAACGTACTTACGTACGTGACTGCCTGAACGACTGAAGTTGACAACGCAATGCGCCGTGGATTGGAAGCCGAATGGTTAAGTTAATAAGGGCGCACGGTGAATGCCTTGGCACTAGGAGCCGAAGAAGGACGGCACTAACACCGATATGCTTCGGGGAGCTGTAAGTGAGCTTTGATCCGGAGATTTCCGAATGGGGAAACCCACTGTTCGTAATGGAGCAGTACATTTGCGTGAATACATAGCGCATCTGTGGCAAACCCAGGGAACTGAAACATCTAAGTACCTGGAGGAAGAGAAAGAAAAATCGATTCCCTGAGTAGCGGCGAGCGAAACGGGAAGAGCCCAAACCAAGAGGCTTGCCTCTTGGGGTTGTAGGACACTCTATATAGAGTTACAAAGGAATGAGCTAGACGAAGCGATCTGGAAAGGTCCGCAGGATAGGGTAAAAGCCCCGTAGTCAAAAGTTCATTCTCTCTTGAGTGTATCCTGAGTACGGCGGAACACGTGAAATTCCGTCGGAATCTGGGAGGACCATCTCCCAAGGCTAAATACTACCTAGTGACCGATAGTGAACCAGTACCGTGAGGGAAAGGTGAAAAGCACCCCGGAAGGGGAGTGAAATAGATCCTGAAACCGTGTGCCTACAAGTAGTCAGAGCCCGTTAATGGGTGATGGCGTGCCTTTTGTAGAATGAACCGGCGAGTTACGATTACATGCAAGGTTAAGTTGAGAAGACGGAGCCGCAGCGAAAGCGAGTCTGAATAGGGCGAATGAGTATGTGGTCGTAGACCCGAAACCAGGTGATCTACCCATGTCCAGGATGAAGGTAAGGTAACACTTACTGGAGGTCCGAACCCACGCACGTTGAAAAGTGCGGGGATGAGGTGTGGGTAGCGGAGAAATTCCAATCGAACCTGGAGATAGCTGGTTCTCTCCGAAATAGCTTTAGGGCTAGCCTCAAACGTTAGAATCTTGGAGGTAGAGCACTGTTTGGACTAGGGGCCCATCCCGGGTTACCGAATTCAGACAAACTCCGAATGCCAATGATTTATGTTTGGGAGTCAGACTGCGAGTGATAAGATCCGTAGTCAAGAGGGAAACAGCCCAGACCACCAGCTAAGGTCCCAAAGTATTTGTTAAGTGGAAAAGGATGTGGCGTTGCTTAGACAACCAGGATGTTGGCTTAGAAGCAGCCATCATTTAAAGAGTGCGTAATAGCTCACTGGTCGAGTGACGCTGCGCCGAAAATGTATCGGGGCTAAACAAATCACCGAAGCTGTGGATTGATACCTATGGTATCAGTGGTAGGAGAGCGTTCTAAGGGCGTTGAAGTCAGACCGGAAGGACTGGTGGAGCGCTTAGAAGTGAGAATGCCGGTATGAGTAGCGAAAGATGGGTGAGAATCCCATCCACCGTATGACTAAGGTTTCCTGAGGAAGGCTCGTCCGCTCAGGGTTAGTCGGGACCTAAGTCGAGGCCGATAGGCGTAGACGATGGACAACAGGTTGATATTCCTGTACCACCAAACCACCGTTTGAGTAATGGGGGACGCAGAAGGATAGGGTAAGCGTGCTGTTGGTTATGCACGTCCAAGCAGTAAGGTGTGAGTGTAGGCAAATCCGCACTCTATAACATTGAGCTGTGATGGCGAGGACTTAGTCCGAAGTTCCTGATTTCACACTGCCAAGAAAAGCCTCTAGCGAGGTGATAGGTGCCCGTACCGCAAACCGACACAGGTAGTCGAGGAGAGAATCCTAAGGTGAGCGAGAGAACTCTCGTTAAGGAACTCGGCAAAATGACCCCGTAACTTCGGGAGAAGGGGTGCTCTTTTGGGTGTATAGCCTAGAAGAGCCGCAGTGAATAGGCCCAGGCGACTGTTTAGCAAAAACACAGGTCTCTGCAAAACCGTAAGGTGAAGTATAGGGGCTGACGCCTGCCCGGTGCTGGAAGGTTAAGAGGAGTGCTTAGCGCAAGCGAAGGTGCGAATTGAAGCCCCAGTAAACGGCGGCCGTAACTATAACGGTCCTAAGGTAGCGAAATTCCTTGTCGGGTAAGTTCCGACCCGCACGAAAGGCGTAACGATCTGGGCACTGTCTCAACGAGAGACTCGGTGAAATTATAGTACCTGTGAAGATGCAGGTTACCCGCGACAGGACGGAAAGACCCCGTGGAGCTTTACTATAGCTTGATATTGAATTTTGGTGCAACTTGTACAGGATAGGCAGGAGCCTTAGAGCCCGGAGCGCCAGCTTCGGAGGAGGCGTCGGTGGGATACTGCCCTGGTTGTATTGAAATTCTAACCCATACCCGTAACCCGGGTAGGAGACAGTGTCAGGCGGGTAGTTTGACTGGGGCGGTCGCCTCCTAAAGTGTAACGGAGGCGCCCAAAGGTTCCCTCAGAATGGTTGGAAATCATTCGAAGAGTGTAAAGGCAGAAGGGAGCTTGACTGCGAGACCTACAAGTCGAGCAGGGTCGAAAGACGGGCTTAGTGATCCGGTGGTTCCGCATGGAAGGGCCATCGCTCAACGGATAAAAGCTACCCCGGGGATAACAGGCTTATCTCCCCAAGAGTCCACATCGACGGGGAGGTTTGGCACCTCGATGTCGGCTCATCGCATCCTGGGGCTGTAGTCGGTCCCAAGGGTTGGGCTGTTCGCCCATTAAAGCGGTACGCGAGCTGGGTTCAGAACGTCGTGAGACAGTTCGGTCCCTATCCGTCGTGGGCGTAGGAAATTTGAGAGGAGCTGTCCTTAGTACGAGAGGACCGGGATGGACACACCGCTGGTGTACCAGTTGTTCTGCCAAGAGCATCGCTGGGTAGCTATGTGTGGACGGGATAAGTGCTGAAAGCATCTAAGCACGAAGCCCCCCTCAAGATGAGATTTCCCATTACGCAAGTAAGTAAGATCCCTCAAAGACGATGAGGTAGATAGGTTCGGGGTGGAAGCGTGGCGACACGTGCAGCTGACGAATACTAATCGATCGAGGACTTAACCAAATAGAATTGTATTCATCAATGTCTTTTATCCAGTTTTGAGTGAACAAGCGCTCATTGTCTAGTGATGATGGCGAAGAGGTCACACCCGTTCCCATACCGAACACGGAAGTTAAGCTCTTCAGCGCCGATGGTAGTTGGGGGTTTCCCCCTGTGAGAGTAGGACGTCGCTAGGCAATATAAAAAGTCGTTATCGAGTAATCGGTAACGACTTTTTTTTGTGTTTAATTTTTTTAATTTAAATCATTTATTTTATTAAATTAGAGAATGTTAAAGAAGATAAAAAAATTCTATCTTAATACGACATTACCCGGGAAATAATTACATATATCGACTATGAATAAAAAAAATAAAATTTAGTTTTGAAGCATGATTTAGAGTTAAAAATTAATTTCTTGCTCCTTTTAATTAGCAAAATGAAATTGTCTTCTTTCTAGATAAATTTACTATTTTTACATATATGTTATTATGCAAAAAAGGAGTGATGTTTTGATTATCAAAAGGAATTCAGCCAACTACAAATATATAGGACTGCAGATGCTCTATCATCGCTTACCAAATGACCATTCAATGAAGTCAGTGATAAATTCCAATATGTTATCAACAAAAGCTGGAATTATTGGAGAAGCAGTTGTAGAAGCTATATTTGAAAAATACCAATTTCCTTATAGCTACAGAGTATTACACGATGTGAATTTAATCTCAAATGGAAAGTTTCAATTAGATACTTTGTTTATTAGTCCCTATTGTGCAGTTATTTTAGAGTGCAAGAATATTGTGGGAGAATTGAGTTTTGAAAATGAACCTCCTTGTTTAACACGAATACTGCAGAATGGTCAGAAGGATATATTTGAGAGTCCTGAAGTGCAAGTAGATCGCAATATGTATTTATTAAGAGAATGGTTAAGAGAGCGAGGGATAAGTATACCCGTTAAAGGAGTTATTGTATTTAGTAGTACTAAATCTAAAATAGTTAAACCTCCAAATCATACGGAAGTTATTTATGTATCGAGTATTCCTGTTTTACTAAGGAACTTAAAAAGACAAAAAGATTATTTATCTGTTGCTCAAATGGACTATTTGGCTGCGCAAATTGTTCAGGACAATCAAACGTATATTCCATATCCAATGTGCCCAAAGTGGGGGATTAATCCAACAGATTTGATTACTGGGGTTCAGTGTGAGAAATGTAGTAGATTTGGAATGGTACGTATTAAGAGAACTTGGTTATGTCCAGGATGTAGTTATAAAGATTTAGATGCACATATTAATTCCGTTAAAGAATGGTTTATGCTCATTGGTGACCAATTATCAAATAGTGAATGCCGAAGATTTTTGCATATTCAACAGCATCAAACCGTCACAAGAATATTACAAAGTATGGGGTTAAAAATTGTGGGTGAAGGGAAAGCAACTAAATATAAAATGAATGAAAAAATGCTATCCAGTCATAAAAGTTTCTATATGGACAGAAAAGATATTATCCGGTCATAAAATTATTTATCCGGTCACATTTTTTTCTATCCGGTCAGAAAACCTTTCTATCCGGTCACAAATGTGAAAAGCCTCTCTAAGGAGAGGCTTTTCCAGTATATTTCACTCATAATTATAGATGAAGAAAAGCAAAAATGAGTGGAAAATTGCTCTCTGGTCATAAATTTATTTATATGGACAGAAAAGAGATTATCCGGTCATAAAATTATTTATCCGGTCACATTATTATCTATCCGGTCAGAAAACCTTTCTATCCGGTCACAAATGTGAAAAGCCTCTCTAAGGAGGGGCTTTTCTATTATATTTCACTCATAATTGTAAATAAAATGAGTGGAAAATTGCTCTCCGGTCATAAATTTATTTATATGGACAGAAAAGAGATTATCCGGTCACATTATTATCTATGCGGTCAGAAAAACTTTCTATCCGGTCACAAATGTGAAAAGTCTCTCTAAGGAGTGGCTTTTCCATCATATTTCACTCATAAATTGTAAATAAAATGAGTAGAAAATTGCTTTCCGGTCATAAAAAATTTTATATGGACAGAAAAGATGTTATCCGGTCATAAAATTATTTATCCGGTCACATTTTTTTCTATCCGGTCACAAATGTGAAAAGCCTCTCTAAGGAGGGGCTTTTCTATTATATTTCACTCATAATTGTAAATAAAATGAGTGGAAAATTGCTCTCCGGTCATAAATTTATTTATATGGACAGAAAAGAGATTATCCGGTCATAAAATTATTTATCCGGTCACATTATTTTCTATCCGCTCAGAAAAACTTTCTATCCGGTCACAAATGCAAAAAGCCCCTCCAAGGAGGGGCTACTACATCATATTTCACTCATTAATGCATGGGTATTGCCTTCTGTGTCATTAAAGAAAACCATCCATGTTTCGGTGTCACCCATCTTTGCAACCATATGTGGTTCGTCAATGAATACTGCTCCTGATTCTTTCATTCGTCCAACTTCTTTATGCAAATCATCCACTTTAAAATATAGCACTGAGCTTTTGTGGTCGAATTCTGCTGTTTCAGGTCTACTTAATAATAACCTCGTATCTTCACATTGAAAGAATGCTAAACCATCCATTTCAAATAACAAAGGTAATCCGATTACATCCTTATAAAATACTACAGCACGTTCTACATTATCTACATTTACTGCAACTTGACCTAATTTCATCTTTATAACCTCCATCTCTCTTCTATTTAATATTCTATATTCTTTTCAACAATCCTTTCTAGTATAAAAATTAATTCATATATAATAGGTTTTAATTGTAAAAATAAATTAGACATTTCTACATTTTTACTTTATACTACATTACAACACTAATGTACTGACTTGTATGGAAGAGAGATGAACAAATTGAATCTAAATGCAGATAGTACGAAGCCTATCTATATTCAAATTTCCGAATGGATTGAGAATGAAATAATTGCTGATCGTTTTCTAGACGACGAGAAAGTATATTCTCAATATCAATTAGCGGATCTTTTTAATATTAATCCAGCTACAGCAGGTAAAGGCCTGACGATACTCGTGGAAGAACAAATTTTATATAAGAAAAGGGGACTTGGAATGTTCGTAAAACCAGAAGCGAAAATAAAAATTCTGGAAAAACGACGTAGTGAGACACTAACACAAATGGCGTTAGAATTAGTGTTAGAAGCACAAAGGTTATTTGTGTCGGAAGAGGAACTTATCCAACTTATCCAAAATGTGAGGAGGAACAATTGATGAATGTTATTGAATGTCAAAAATTAAAAAAGCGTTATAAGCGAATGCATGCACTTGAAGATATAACATTTCAATTAGAAGAACATAAAATAACTGGATTGATAGGTCGCAATGGTGCTGGCAAAACGACTTTATTAAAAATACTAGCTGGATTTATTAAAGAAAGTGCTGGAGAAGTGAAAGTATTTTCTAACAAACCATTTAATAATTTATGTGTATCAGCGAACAGTATTTTAGTAGACGACCAAATGAGTTTTCCAGATTCATTGACACTGGCAGAAATTTTAGAAATTGGTCCCAGTTTCTATGCTAAATGGGATTCGGAGCTTGCTTCACGATTATTTAATTATTTTAATTTGGACTCTAAACAAAAGCATTCGAAACTATCCAAAGGAACTCAAGCAACGTTCAATATGATTTTTGGATTAGCAACACGATGTGAGCTAACGATGTTTGATGAACCTACTAATGGAATGGATGAAGCAATTCGATCCGATTTTTACCGCGCATTACTAAAAGAATATATAGCTTATCCTCGCTCTATTCTGATTTCTAGTCATCATTTAGCAGAAATAGAACATTTGTTAGAAGATATTCTTCTTATCCATAAAGGGAAAGTTGTATTTCATAAATCAATTGATGAAGTAAAGGAATATGCCCTTGGAGTTCAAGGTCCTACTGAAGTATTAGAAAAGTGGGTAGCAGAAAAAGACATTCTTCATAAGAAACAGTTAGATGGTAATCTTCAATATGCAGTTGTTATAAACGAAAAGCATATTAAATCAGGGCATGTGGATGGTTTGGCTATCCAGTCTGTATCCGCGAGTGATATTTGTATGTATGTGACGAGTGAAACGAAGGGAGGAATCGATAATGTTTTTAAGTAATAGCACATTAAAAGAAGTGGTTAAGGCACAGGTAAAGTTCAAAATGAATGCATACAGTGGTGCAATTTTATCACTTATTTTAATACAGCTTGTGGGGCTTTTTCTATCTATAAATGGAAGTGGTTCGTTGGGAACTACTTTGAATAATAGTAACATTGATGTAATTTTAATCTCAAATGATCTTGTTTTTGCTTTTGTTGCAGTATGGGCACTTTTTGTTGGATATTTAATAACAACAAAAGCCTATAGATACGATGATTTTTCGTTTGTAGCAACCCGCTTGAGCAGCAATTTAGCGAACATCATTATACTTAGCATGATGAGTATTTTCGCTGCAGTAACGACCTTTTTATCCAACTATTTATTACGAGTAATACTTCTACTATTTGGAAGTGTGGATTATATGAAAAGTCCTGGAATTTTAGATGATCCATTTAGTTCTATACTTAATATTATTATAATGATGCTCCTAATTCTAACTATTGCAGCAGGTGGATATTTAGGAGGAATGCTTGTTCAGAATAGTAAAGTATTTATCTTCTTTTTGCCTGTTTTCATATTAGCTATACCGATTACAAAGTTTGGTCAAACAGTTATTCAATACATTTTTGTAAATGACTCTATGTTTATTTTGATTGTGAAGATAATTTTTCTACCATTTATTTTCTTTGCTCTAGC
Organism: Psychrobacillus syltrankelensis; assembly: GCF_055454035.1. Classification (NCBI taxonomy): domain Bacteria; kingdom Bacillati; phylum Bacillota; class Bacilli; order Caryophanales; family Bacillaceae; genus Psychrobacillus; species Psychrobacillus syltrankelensis. The sequence continues at coordinate 3,162,229 of NZ_CM144227.1, forward strand.
CATTGTAAGCTCTAATCGATTGGGGGTAAGAGGATGAGTGTTTTAAATACTTCAACTACTATCATTTTTGTTCTTATTACATTTGTTATTAGTTCGTTTATTTTCCGTGGGATTATGCGCTCATTGAAGCATATAGGATGGAATCAACGGCGTAGTAGATGGATTATTGTTGCTTATGTAAGTATTCTTTTATTAGCTGTGGTAGTATATGAATTTATTCCGTTTAATGGAGACGAATTGGTTACACAAAAAGAGTTTCAAAAGCTTGAAGATGAAAATCAAGCATTTGACCAAGCTTTCAGAAATAATGAAGTAAGCAAATTAGATTCGAAGTTTTTAGTAGAGGAATGGTCAAAGGAATTAAATGGAGATACACTTAATATAGTTTCTCCAAGTTCTGATCATCCAGTAGCGAAAGTATATGTAGATTGGGCGGATTCAAAGGAGAAGTTAGTGGAGGGGAAAGTGTATCGAACAAATTTAAATATGTATGGGATTGATTTAAAAGAGAAAATACCATTATGCCAATTAGGATGGGTAGGAGATGAACTCCTTATACAAGAGCCAGCTGAAAAGGAGCTTAAATTTTATAGATTTTCAAATCAATTAGCAGCTCTTTCAATAGATGACCTTTTTCAGAGGTATGAATATGGGAGAGCGTCTGGCGATACTTATATTTACTTGAAAGTACCAAAGCATATCAATGTAGTGGATGAAATGGGATTCCAGTTATACTAATAAAAAAGTGTCCTCCTAAGAGGGCACTTTACTTCATTTTCACATCAAACAAAAATTTCAACCTACGCAATAGTACCTTGGAAGGGATGAAAGGAAATAAAAAATCACGAGCGTTAGCGAGTACGTGTGAATCGAGTTGTGCTACTGCTCCAATTTGCCGAGATAATTTAATCACTTTTGCAGTGCGTGCTACTCGATTTTCTTCGTAAAAGGCTAATACTTGTACCATGTCTTCAAAATGTTTAAAGCCATTTCCAAGGACAATGGCATCTTCAATTGCTTGCCCAGCACCCTGTCCCATATTTGGTGTAGTTGCATGGGCAGCATCTCCAAGTAATATAACTCTACCATAAACAAATTGTCGAAGGGCTTTGATATCCGAAATATCATGGTGTAGAATATGGGCAACTCGTGTATCGCTTATTATTTCTGGAACGGCTTTAGGAAAATGGTTAAATAAATTGGCGATTTCGTGTTTTTCAAGATTTTGATAAAAAGGATCTCTTTCTTTTGCATTGATACAAGCAAACCAATATACTAGTCCATTTTTCATTGGTGCCATTCCGAAACGGCCGGCGGGAGACCATAACTCTGTCGATGTAAATTCGTCTACTCGTCCTTTACTTTCCGTGATTCCCCGCCAGCATGTATATCCAGCATAGCGTGGTTCTGAGTCAGGTATTAGTTTTTTTCGAATAGTGGAGTGAATCCCATCGGCAGCGATAAGCAAGTCAGAAGTTATTTCGGTTCCATCTTCAAAATAAGCAGTAACTTTTTCTTCATTTTGATCGACATGTACACATTTTTTATTGTACTGAATTGTATTTGGTTCTAAGACATCTAGAAGAGTGCGATGTAAATCTGCCCGATGAATTGTAATATTTTCTTTACCAAATTGTTCTTTTAGAACACTGAAATTGATAGTATTTAACGTTTCACCTTTTGCGTTTAGGAAAGATTGAGTATGAAGGACATTGCCATTTGCAAAGACTTTTTCACTAATACCAATTTCTACTAAAGCTTGCATTGCGTTTGACCCAATTCCAATACCTGCGCCGACCGGTTGAAAGGAGGAGGTTGCCTCGTAAACTTGTACGGAAAATCCATGTTTTTGTAAAGTAACCGCGGCGCAAAGACCACCAATTCCCCCTCCAATAATAGTAATTTGCATTGTACCAACACCTCCATTAATAGTTTTGCAAACTCCCTTAGAAATTTTTATGTTATGCTAATAAAAAATTAGAAAAGGGGGAGTATTCATGATTACCCTTGAACCATATGAAATGAAATATCGAGCTGCTTTAGAGAATTATCCACTTTCAGAGGAGCACTTATCCTTCACAGCACATCCACTTGAACTATTGGATCGGAGTGAAAGCACATCCACTTATTCGCCAATTGTTATATTACAAAAAGGAAAAGTTGCTGGTTTTTTCGTGCTCGATTCAGGCAAAGATAAATTCAATTATACGGATAAACTAGAGAGCATTTTACTGAGAGGTTATTCTGTTCACCCTTCTTATCAAGGGAATGGAATTGCAAAAAAATCGATGGGCTTACTTCGTGAATATACAAAAGAAAAATTTCCACAAGTCAGCCAGATTGTACTTGGTGTTAACGAAGCTAATAAGGCAGCGCAATCCGTTTATCTTAAGTCAGGATTTATCGATCAAGGTAAGCGATTTAATGGAAGATCAGGTGTGCAAATCGCAATGTGCTTGAAGTTATAGCAAGTTACTCTTTCAAGCGATACAGTATATCATCATCGTTATTAGGTGATCCTCGACCATCCGTGTTATTTGTCACAAAGTAGATGTATTCTTCATCAGAGAATATATCTCGTACACGTCCAAAACCAGTAATGGAACGCTCTACATCTCCAGTTGATACATTCATTACTTTGATCGCTTCGCCCCGTAGGGAGGCTACATATAATTTTCCTTTGTGAAATGTAATACCTGATGGTGCCCATGTATCGCTATCACCGGAAGTAATAATAGGTGATTCCAATCCAGCTTTTGTTTCAGTCCCTTGGATAATTGGATAGCCATAATTTTTACCTTGTTCTATTCGATTGATTTCACCATTTGCAGATTGTCCATGTTCGGCCTCGTAAAGTGTTCCATCCTCATCCCAAGCTAGTCCTTGTGGATTACGATGTCCAGTAGTATAGATTTCGAATGTTCCATCTTTCTTCATTCGTAGTATCTTCCCGTTAAGCGATGTAGTAGATTGTGCATTAGATGGATTTCCTGCATCACCAATCGTGACATATAAGTAGCCATCCGGTCCGATTTTAAGCCTGCCACCGTGATGAATATTACCTGTAGGTATACTGTCTAGATGAATGGCAATTTCCTTCCAGACATCGTTTTCTTGTCTAATAGTTACTACTCGATTGAAAGATTCCCCGTTCTGATCGTATGTGTAATAAGCGAATGCCTCACGTGAATCTCCAAAATCATTCTTCAAAACAAAACCGAGTAGACCGGATTCTGAAGCATTTGATAAATCATTAGTAAGCTTCACTTCTTTACGAATAACTTTTCCATCACTTTTAGTTTCTGCTATAGTGCCCACTCGTTCAGATATATAAAAAGAATCTCCATGTTTATTTATGGACCAAGGAATATCTAAATTTGACGCGACTTTTTCGGACTTTATATTTTCATTTGTACAACCGAATAAAACAAATGACAAGAGTAATAATCTTTTCATCTGAATCCCTCCTATATTAGTCTTCCCCTTTCTTGATAGTTTTTCCTTCTAAAGGTAATAAGTTTTCCAAATGTCAAACGATAAATACTATTGAATTTACTTATCATAAATGGAGAGGTATGCTAAATCTACATCAGTAAGAATGGAAAGAAGGCTTTATTATGGAATTCATCCTCTTTTTTATTGTCGGAGTTGTAGGCAATGTCGTCGGCACACTAGTCGGAGGCGGAGGACTCATTAGTTTACCAACGATGCTACTTATGGGGCTACCCGTACACTCAGCAATTGGTGCAAACAAAGTATCCAATACAGTTAGCTCGCTATCTAGCTTCCTCGTTATTTTTAAACAGAAAGAAATCTCCGTTAAAGAGGCACTGTCTGTGCTAGTATTTTGCTTAGGGGGAGGGGTTTTAGGTGGTTTAGTTGCCTCTTTCTTGAGTGGAAATACGTTAACTATAATCGCTATAGTATTATTAAGTTTCGCATTTATCACATCCTTTATGGGAAAAGGGAACTTCGAAGGAACTGAGTCGTTTCGTTTAAATAAAAAAATGATACCTGCACTACTTGGAATAGGTATGTACGACGGAATGTTTGGACCGGGGAGCAGCACCTTAGCGCTCTACTTATATGCGAGTCAAAAAATCGCCTATATTCGAGCAGTTGGATTAGCAAGAATCGGTGTTTTTGCTAGTTGTTTTGGGGCTTCCATTACGTATATTTCGACAGGTAAAATTATTTGGCCACTTACTATCGCTCTTATGCTCGGTGCTATTATAGGCGCACAGCTAGGGGTGAGACTAGCTCGCAAATTAAAATCAGAACAAGTGAAGCCACTTCTTAGAATAGTAACTGTTCTATTAATTGTTCAAATTTTGGTGGATTATTTGAAGTAATAACGCTGGGAGAATTTAAACTAATTAGGAGAGGTTTACTCTATAAGAGTTAAGTCTACGAGAATTTGAAAATGTACTGAAATTAATGCTCTTACAAAATAAAACAAAAAGCTGTCCCAAGATCAAAATAACACTTAGGACAGCTCAATATGCTTGTAATTATTTTAATTCGTCTAACATCTCACTTAGTTTGTTTACGCTAGCTGCTTCCTCGTCCACTGTTGTTTTCAACAGTTCTTTTTGTCTTACTAATGCTTCATTTAAAGTTTGAATCTCAGATGTAACATCCACACCAGTTTGTTCTCTTTTTTCCTTCAATGAATTAATCGTGTCAAATAAATCTTCGTGCCCCATAATTCTATCCGCGCCCCACATAAGTTTTTCTTTTGGAGCTTTTAGGACATAGTCTGTAAAATAGTTGTATACTTCTTTATCGAAGTAAAATGCATACCAGTTGTTATCAATTTTCCATAAGTAATCGTCAAGTGCGGTAGCGATATGGCTTTTTTCCAATGCACTTATTGATAATGATAAATTATCTATATTATTTTGTGCATGTTCGTAAGGGAAAATTGGTTCGTCTTCCCAAGTTAAACGAACAAATTGATCTTCTGCATATTTAAATGCAGCAAGTAATCCACTATTCAACTCACGACTTTCATTATATAGCTTGTTAGCTGTCTCAGTGTTGCCTTTAGTTAAAGCAGCTAAGTAATCTTCATTCACTTTCGTAACTTTTGCATTTACTTTTTCAGCAGTTGCAATTGCGCTGTCAATATTACTAACTAATTTGTCCGGGGATACATCAGCTTGTTTAAACACATCAGTATTAATTTCTTCTTTCATTGCGTTTAAACGATTGGTGAAATCAAGTGGAACGACAGCAGTTTCATCATAATGCATTGCAAGTAAACCATATAAATTTAAATGGAACTTATATGCATTCATATTATAAGGTCCTTCATTATCAAATTGGGAATGATAATGAGAGTGCATAAACTCGCTATCTTGGAAATCATTACGAAGCGCAGGAACACCCGCGAGACCAAATGAGAAATCATCTGACCAAGTACGTAGCGGAGAAACGATCGAAATACCGTCTTTATATACACCATCAACGCTTGGTACTGTCTTTGAAAACTGAGTTAAATAATTATTTAACTCATAAACGGAACGAATTTCATCTTGTGTTGTATGTTCATATGCAGGAAGTTCGAAGTTCATATTAGCAAAGGCTTTTCCAACCCATTCAGGATGAACTTTGAAAATTTGATTGTATGCGCCAGTTGACCAGTCGTAACGAGAGTTTGAAACACCCCATTCTTCTGCAGCTAGTGCATTGAAAATAATCGTTTTTTCCGGTTGGTAACCGCTATCGACTAATCCTTTTGCTACTCCCATTAATAATCCAATTGCTGCGTTATCATCTTCAAAACCAGAAAAATAGGAATCGTAATGGGCTGATAAGATGATATATGATGCCGGGTCTTTCCCGATAATTTTACCGTAGTAGTTATACGATTTGCCATCCATTTTCACGGTAGATTTTGCATCGAACTTCACTGAAAGCTTATTTTTACTAGCTTCAAGTGCTTTCTTTAAACTATTTGCGTCCGTTTGGGACATTGAAAATGCAGGTGCATCGTCTGGTCCACATATGTCTTGTGCATTTAATGCATCTGGGTCAACTTCCGCATAGCCAGCTTCTTGAACAGCGATTACAGCAGCTGCCCCTTTTAAATGGGCTTGATATGCTGGGTAGTTAATCCACCATTCTTCGCGTTGGTTAATATCTATTAAAACCAGCTTGCCTTTAACATCCAATCCAGCAAGGTCATCTGCTGTTGCTTTTCCAGCGTAGACTACATCTAGTTCCTTCACCCCGTTTGTATCGAAATTAACTTGGTATCCACCTAAAACGGCAAGGTGCTCTTTGCCATTTTCATCTGTAAAAGTTAAATCGGCTTTTTCGAATTCCCATGTGTCCACTTTGAACTCATCTTTTGTAACTTCGGAAAGTCCGATTTTCTTCATTTCATTTCCAATTTTTTCGCCGGTTTTCAATTCTGCTTGTGATCCAGCAGTGCGATAACCTAGTTTTTCATTGGATTTAAATTCTTCTAGACTTTTTGTGAAATTATATGCATAGTCCACATCTACTGCAGAAAGATAATTGCTGTTTGCATCTCCAACAGAAATGACTTTTTCATCTGGGGCATTTTCTTTATTCACATTTGTAGACTCTTCTTTTGGGGTACACGCCACTAATGACATTCCGACTAGCATAGTCATAGTTAGGCTGATCATTAACTTCTTCATTTGTCACATTCCTTTTTTATTATTTTAGAACTAGATAATTAAACGACAAATAAAAGACAAAGGCAATATTATTTTAAAATAATAAATAACTATTTATAGTAATCATTTCCCTAAATAGATAAGAGTAAACTATGATAATTTTAAAATTAGAGTGAAATAGAGGAGGAGCAGCGAATGTTAAAAAAATTTGCTTCAGACGCATTAGGATTATCAGATATCGGAGTTGTAGTACCAAAATCAGACTTTGACAAAACAGAGGCAGATGATTTTGTAATGCACTAAATCGGGGAAGTCATCTACTTTCTTATCAAAACAAAAGCAGATGAGTACTGCTTCACAAATAAAGCACTTATTCATGTTGATGGTAAAAACGCAATTAGCAAGAAAAGAATGCTCAGAAGATACGATTATGTTTATCATCCAATCACAGACGTTTCACTTGAAACTGCAGGAACTATTGACCTAGACGTTGAAATCAAATTCACAATAGGTAATATTCCGTTATCAATTGATATACACAAAAAGTTCGCAACGGAAATAAAAGATCAAAAGTAATTCACGCTATTTCTATGGAAATGAAAGAGAATGCAAAGAAATACGATATTGCTCAAAACAGCTTAAACTATGCAGCACAATCCATTGGTAAAATTGAAAGTCGTGAAGTGACACCAGCTAGTTCATTCGAAGAAATCACACGATTTGCAACAGATTGGATGATAGACCAAAAACATAAATATGTAAAAAAGGATTTTGCCGATTTATTCGAATTGTATATTAATCAATAAACTAGAAGGGCTACTAACGGAAAGTTAGGAGCTCTTCTTAATATACAGGGATTTTCGACTTATTTGTAGAATATACGGATAAGGGGAGATTTTGTTGGAAAAAGAGTCGCTAATTGCACCAGTTTTATATGCCATTTTCGTTCTTTTTGGAATTTATTTCTTTACTATTGTGTTTCTATATATGGTGCCGTTAACTGTAAAAACCAATTATGTAGCCCTAATTCTTACAACAGTAGTTGTTTTATATGTGCTTTATGTATTAAACCTTTTTCATTTTTTTAAGTCAAAAAAGCGCAAGATTGTATACACCTGTCTTGCAGGAATAGCTATTTTAGTTAGTTCAATTTCACAGATACAGGATGTATATAATAACTGGAACCCTTCGATAAATGCTGCAGAAAATATTTACGAGTACCAGCCATTTACAGATTCAAGTGAGGTCGCCCGGTTAGAAGGTAATTCCAATTTTCATCTGAAGAAGGATTTGCCAAGAATGGACGGAGCAACAGCGCTATATCCTTTATACTCTGCATTTGTTCAGGCAACATACCCACAAAAGGACTATGATCCGTCTAACAGTGAAGTGATGGTTAATACAACGCCAGATGCATATAACAATTTGATCTTTGGAAATGCTGAGATGATTTTTGTAACAGCGCCATCCAAATCGCAACTTTCTTTTGCAAAGCAATGGGGGGTTGATCTGAAAATAACCCCGATTGGTCGAGAAGCATTTGTCTTTTTTGTCAATCAGAACAATGACATTAATGGATTGACAATGGGGCAAATAAAAGATATCTATTCAGGCAAGCTAACCAACTGGCAAGAAGTCGAAGGGGGTAACAATCCGATTCGTGCCTACCATCGACCTCTGGATAGTGGAAGCAAGTCCGCATTAGAGAAATTAATGGAAGATATGCCGATTATGGAACGACCATCGAAGGATTTTGTTACTGGAATGAGTGGCATTACTAATGAGGTATCTCAGTATAAAAAGTACAAAAAATATAATACCTACAAAAACTTTAAAAATGCTATTGGCTATTCATTTCGATACTATTCTACAAAAATGGAGAATAACAACCAAATAAAACTATTAGAAATAGATGGAGTGGCACCAACAAAAGAAACAATTCAATCTGGTTCGTATCCACTTGTATCAGAGCTCTGCATCGTGACAGCAGGAACAGAAAATCCGAATGTGGAGAACCTGATTAAATGGATTTTGTCACCACAAGGTCAAAGGTTAGTTGAAGAAACTGGTTACGTGTCTATTAGTGAATGATTTGAGCTCCTAGCATAATTGTTAGGAGCTCGTTTATATTTAAATAGCAAAAACGTTTACCTCATTGCCAGTTTATGGACAAAATATTACAGGTGCCTGGCACCTGTAATAAATTTTTTTGATTATAGCAGAAAATTACAAACAGTGCGATAATATGTTTGGATATGTTGGAAAGGAGCAACTCGGGTGGTTTATTTAGGTATGGTGTTTTTTCAGGTAGTTGCCCCCATTCTGATTATGCTTGGGATAGGGGCAGCTCTTCAGTTAAAGTTTCAATTTAATTTGAAGGCGTTGTCGAATTTAATCACATATTGTTTAATGCCTGCAGCAGTTTTTATTAATATTTATGAAACGAAGGTGAATGGAGATATATTAGGTGAGATTGTATTTTACTTAATAGTTTTCAGTATTTGTTTGATGATATTGAGTTCAATTGTTAGTAAATTACTTAAGTTAAATAGAAATCAATCTGCTATCTATAAGAATAGTATTGTGCTGATTAACTCAGGTAATTACGGGATTCCTGTTAGTCAGATGCTGTTCTCTGCCAATCCTCTTGGTATCTCCATTCAAATAATTGTCGTGATTTTCCAGAATATAATAACGTATACATATGGGTTATATAATCTAATTTCTTCCACAAAGTCCGGATTGGATATTTTGCGTAGCTTACTTCGAATGCCAATTGTTCATGCTTTAATACTCGGAGCAGTAATGAATTTCTGGAATTTTGGTATTCCAATTTTTTTACGTATACCTATCGATTACTTGGCAAATGCGTTTATTTCAATTGCGCTGATTACTTTAGGTGCCCAGTTAGCTCAACTCGATATTAAAACGATATTTAATAAGGTCATTCTAACAAGCACGGTTGGAAGATTACTCTTAAGTCCAGCACTTGCACTAAGTTTAATACTACTAATGGACATTGAGGGGATAGTAGCGCAATCCTTATTTATCGCTAGCGCATTCCCAACTTCCCGCAATAGCTCAACACTTGCACTGGAATATGATGTAGAGCCAAATTTAGCAGCACAAATTGTTTTATTTTCAACGATTGTTAGCTGTATTACGGTAACAATTGTAATTTTTATATCAAAAGTTTTGTGGGGGTAATATGAAAAAGAAGACATTACAAGCACGTATATTTAGATTTGGAGCGGTTTTTGTTTCACTAGTAGCAATTGTAATTGGTATATCTTTTTATTTTATTATTTCTCATGCTATTGAACGGCAAATTGGGGAAAGGGCACTAAGTATAGCAATTACCACGGCAGAAAGACCGGATATTATAGCTGGATTTCATGCGCAGGATCCAACGGTAATTTTACAACCAATTGCAACAAGTATTCGAGAGAGCACAGGTGCAGAGTACGTAGTTATTGGAAATAAAGAAGGGATCCGCTACACGCATCCAATAGTAGAAAGAATCGGTAAAAAAATGGTTGGGGATGATAATGAACAAGCGCTTATCTACGGTAAATCATATATATCAGAAGCGACTGGGACACTTGGTACTGCGATTAGAGGAAAAGCTCCCGTAAAGGATGGAAATGGTGAAATCATCGGAATAATCTCTGTCGGATTTTTAAAGGATAATATGGTGAACATCTTTTTGCAGTATGTGGATAATATCGCTTATATCGTAATAATTGCTATATTAATAGGAATCGTTGGTTCCAGTATGATATCACGCAGTATAAAGAAAGAATTATTTAATCTAGAACCAACGGAAATTGCAAGTTTATTTACGGAACGTAATGCATTGATTGAATCCGTCCGAGAAGGAATAATTATGGTAGATGCAAATGGCGTAATTACTATGGTGAATTTAGCAGCACATGAAATATTATCATTACCTGTAGATACAAAACTAATTGGTAGAAACATTTGGGAGGTTATTCCGAATACGAATCTTCCTAAAGTAATGAAATCAGGAGAGGGACAGTTAGATCGACCTATGGAGATTCGCGGGAAAAAAGCAATTGTCAATCGTATTCCCATTCGAGTAGGAGATGAAATTGTAGGTGCAGTATCTAGTTTTCGTCTTCAATCAGATATTGACCGATTAGTAGAAGAATTATCACAAGTAAAACTGTACACGGAATCTTTGCGTTCTCAAACACATGAATATAATAATTTTTTATATACAATTTCGGGTCTAATACAGTTAAATTCATATGATGAGGCACTAAGTTTAATTCATGATGAAACTGCTGAGCACCAGTCACTAATTCAATTTATGACAAAACGTTTGCAGGATCCATTCCTTGGGGGTATTGTCATTGGTTTTTTAAACCGAGCAAAGGAATTAAAAGTACGATTTATCTTAGATGAAGACAGTTACATAGAGAAGTTGCCAAAACATTTGCAAAAGCATTTTTTTGTTTCTATTATTGGGAATCTAGTGACTAATGGATTCGAGGCAGTAGAATGCTTTCCGGAAGAAGAACGTGTGGTACGTGTTCTTATTCTCGAGAATGCGGAGGAAATTCTAATTGAAATCGAGGACTCCGGTAAAGGAATATCAGAGGAAATACTAGATATAGTTTGGCAGGAGAGAGTTTCCACGAAAAGTGGTGAACATCGTGGATTTGGATTAGTAAAGGTAAAAGAAAATGTGGACGATCTAGGTGGCTCTATCGCTCTAGAAAGAGGGGATCTAGGCGGAGCATTGTTTATCGTTTCAATTCCTAAAGGGGGGTATCTACATGACAAAGCAAATTGAAGTATTAGTTGTGGAAGATGATAAAAGAATTTCAGATATTCACAGACGATTTATTGAGAAACTAGAAGGGTTTAAGGTTATTGGCTCGGCATTTACGGGGGAGGAAGCAGAGGATTGGATTATTACATGTAAGCCCGACCTTGTCTTATTGGACGTATATCTACCAGGTACTTTAGGCACGGACTTACTGTCTGTTATTCAGGAGCATAGTCCAGATACAGATATTATTTTCATTACGGCGGCAGCGGAGGCTGATATTGTAAAAAAAGCATTTCGTAGCGGAGTTGCGGACTATATATTAAAGCCATTAACATTTGAAAAGTTTAAAGATAGCTTACTTGCATATCAAACTAAAAGAGAAATTCTCACACGAGAAGGAAATGTACAGGAAGAGGTTATACAGTCACTCTGGAATAATAAAGTGAGTACGGCTTTGCAGACTGAGTCGATTCCACCGAAAGGAATTGATCCAATTACAAAGGAAAAAGTAGTAAACCATATACAAACAATGGGGGAGGGTATTACAGCAGAATCACTTGGCTTAAAAGTTGGTATAAGTCGATCGACTGCCAGACGTTATTTAGAATACCTAGTTTCCGAAAAGCTTGTATATGCAGAGTTGTCATACGGTACAGTAGGTAGACCGGAACGGAGATATTTCATCCAGTCTTCATGAACATTATGAACAAAATAAACTTTATTCCCTTTATCCAACTTATAACCAAAAGCATTGAGTTTACTTAATGTTTTGATAAATTATATACAGGCGCATGAAAACGCTATCATAAAAGGGGTAAGGGGGATTTAAAATGAGAAATTGGAAAAAGTTATCGTCTGTTGCTCTAGTTGCGACGCTAGCAATTGGATTAGCAGCTTGTTCATCTGATGAAGGTGGAAATTCAGCATCCGATTATCCGAAGAAAAATATTACACTAGTTGCTCCATCAGGTGCTGGTGGGGGATGGGATTTAACAGCACGTGCCATCTCTAAAACGATGAATGATACAAAATTAATTGAAAAACCAATCACGGTAGAAAATAAGCCAGGTGGCGGCGGAGCAGTTTACATGGCAGAGTTTGCAACGAAGGAAGCAAAAAATGATTATGTTTTAATGGTTAAATCTCCACCAATTCTTATTAATAACAATAAAGCAGAAGGAAACAGTCCTTATGGTTACAAAGATACAACACCACTGGCACAATTAACTCGCGATTACGGAGCAATTGTTGTTAAAAATGATTCAGCTTTTAAGACACTACAAGATGTATTAGATGCACTGAAGAAGGACCCAAAGACAGTAACACTTGCAGGAGGATCAGCACCAGGATCAATGGACCATTTAGTAGGAGTATTACCTGCATTTAAAGCTGGAGTAGACCCAAAAACGGTTAAGTATGTTTCGTATGATGGCGGAGGAGAAGCCGTTGCTGCTCTACTTGGTGGAAATGCTGACGTAATTGCGACAGATGCTTCTACAATTTCTACTTATGTAAAATCTGGGGATGTACGAGTACTGGCAGTAAGCTCTTCGGAACGTCTAAAAGGAGAACTAGCAGATGTGCCAACATATAAAGAGGCAGGAATTGACGCAGAGTTTACAATTTGGAGAGGTCTTTTTGGACCAAAGGAAATGTCAGAAGGTGCTAAAAAATATTGGTCTGAAAAGCTTGAAAAAATGGTAGAAACAGATGAGTGGAAAGCAGAACTTGAGAAAAACGGTTGGGCGAGTGAATATCGTAATTCATCAGACTTTACTACTTATTTAGAAGAACAAAATAAAGTAATTGTGGAATTATTAACAGCACTTGGCATGCAGAAATAACATTATGTAGGCGGCCATAGTTGCCGCCTTTTCTAATAGGAGGCATGTAGTATGAATAAAAAGTTTGATCGATTTGCGGGTATCGCCTTTTTAATAGTAGGTATTTTATTTTTTGTTGAGAGTCAAAGAATTTCAGATAGTGCATATGGGTCATCCGTTGGTCCAAAAATATTTCCAATGAGCCTTGGAATCATTTTAATCGCACTAAGTATTCGCCTTTTATATGAGACTTTTAAATATAAAGGGGAGGAATCTGAGAAAGAGAAATTGCAGTATAAAAAGTTCTTTATCATTTTTGGCAGTGCTATACTATACGCCTTTTTCTTAGAAAAGATTGGATATGTATTATCCACCTTTCTATTTTTACTAATCGCTTTCCAAACGATGGAACGAGGAAAGACGGTCTCTTCTATAGTTATTGCGGCGATATTTTCAGTAGGTATTTATTTTTTGTTTTCGGAGCTTCTAGGTGGATCATTACCAGAATTCCCACTGTTTTGAGAAAGGAGGAGTTAAGCAATGGATACATTACATTTTCTTGCGGATGGGTTCAAAGTTGCTTTTCAGTGGCATAATTTATTGTTTGCATTTGTAGGTGTTGTCATTGGAACAGCGGTTGGAGTTTTGCCGGGCATTGGCCCAATGAGTGGTGTCGCCCTCCTAATTCCTGTAACTGCAACGATTACTTCAGGGATGCCAACAAGCGCAGCTGCAGCAAGTTCGATAATTTTATTAGCAGGAGTATACTATGGGGCGATGTACGGAGGCTCGACTACTTCTATTTTGTTAAATACCCCAGGAGAATCATCTTCTGTAGTAACAACTTTAGATGGCTATCAAATGGCAAGGCAAGGACGAGCGGGAGCGGCTTTGGCTATTGCAGCAATTGGCTCGTTTTGTGCAGGAATTGTTTCATTAATTGGACTTGTACTTTTAGCGGAACCTCTCTCAAATGTCGCTATAAAATTTGGTCCAGCAGAATATTTTTCATTGATGTTATTAGGGTTAGCAGCAGTTAGTGGACTAGCGGGAAAATCGATGACTAAAGCATTGATTATGACCGTTTTCGGACTGATGCTTGGAACTATAGGTATCGATGCTGTTTCTGGAATTGCACGTTTTACATATGATCAGCCTATTTTATATTCGGGTCTTGAGTTCCTAACGATTGCAGTTGGCTTGTTTGCGCTAGGAGAAGTTATAAAAACAATTTTAGAGCGTGATGAAGAATCCGGAGCGATAGCGAAGATTCATCGAATTATGCCAACGAAGCAAGATATGAAAGATAGTGCCGTCCCAATTGCGCGCGGATCCTTACTTGGATTCTTTATCGGGGTACTGCCAGGAGCAGGTGCAACACTTGCATCATTCTTCTCCTACATGGCCGAGAAAAAATTTAGTAAAAATCCAGAACTGTTTGGAAAAGGGCATATCGCTGGTGTAGCTGGTCCAGAGTCAGCGAATAATGCGGCTTCTGGAGGAGCTATGATTCCGCTTCTAACTTTGGGGATTCCTGGGTCTGGTACAACTGCCATATTGATGGGGGCATTGATTATGTACAATATTCAGCCAGGTCCACTACTTTTTGATGAGCATCCTGAAGTCGCATGGGGTCTTATCGCTAGTATGTTTATAGGGAACTTAATGCTACTCATATTAAACATGCCATTAGTTCGCGTATTTGCAAAAATCATTCAGACACCAAAGAAATATTTAATCCCAATGATTGTTGCAATATCATTTTTCGGAGTATATGCAGTACAATACACAACATTCGACTTATATCTTCTGCTAGGATGCGGGTTATTAGGTTATTTACTATCGAAGAATGATTACCCAGTTGCACCTCTCGTCCTTGCATTAGTATTAGGACCAATGATTGAAAACAATATGCGCCGTGCATTAACGATTTCAAACGGAGACTTTAGTATTTTCGTAACTAAGCCATTGTCTTTAGTTTTCATCCTTGCAGCTGTAGCATGGTTATTGGTTCCGTTATTATTGAAGTTAAAAGGAAGGCAAGTTATTGTAAATGAAGAAGAATAAAAGATACGCTGACTTTGCCGGAATCAATAAAAATATGACCAGATAAAAAATTAAGTCCGTATAAACAAAAATACGACCTTATGAAAGCAGACTCAGCTTAGATAGTGAGTCTGCTTTTGTACTTTACATAATTACCTCATACTTGTATTGTTTGTAATTAAATTGATAGAATAGTAAGTGATTTTAAAAGGAATAGGATAGCTTAAAGAACTGGAATTATTAACTCATGAAATATAACATTCTGAAAAGAATAAGGGGTAATTTATATGAAAAAACTACTATTAACAGGATTTGAACCATTTTTGGCATTCACAGTTAATCCAACTATGCGAATTGTAGAGGAACTAAATGGACAGGAAATTGGAGGTTACCAGGCGTTTGGTAGAGTGCTAAAGGTTGACTTTGCATCATCTGGAGCACAGTTACTTACGCATATGGAAGAAATCAAACCAGACGCTGTCATCTCACTAGGATTAGCTGGGGGAAGATATAAAATCACACCGGAACGAATTGCCATCAATGTAAAAGATGGAGCAGCGGATAATCAAGGAAACTCACCTATCGATGAATCAATTCATCAACAAGGCGAACCAGGATACTTTTCCACTTTGCCGATTCGACAAATGGTAAATCAACTAATAAAAGAAGGATTCCCAGCAGCAATCTCGAACTCAGCTGGAACATATCTATGCAACAACGTTATGTACGAAGCATTGCATAATGCAAAAACAAACAATCTCGACATAAAAGCAGGTTTTATCCATATCCCCGCATCCCATGAACTAGCTATTCAACACGGCAAAATTCCAAGTTGGTCTCATATAGATTTGAAGAAAAGTGTGGAGATTTGTATTGGCGTGCTAGGTAAAAACTAACTTGAAAAAAAGGAAGATACTACTTGTAAGTGTAGTATCCCCGCAATATAATTCTTTGACATTTGCAATTTGAATTATCCTGACAAGTATATAAAAAATGAATAAAGTCAGTTAAATCCAATGATATGGTCTTTGTAAGTGGGAAGGTAATATAGTTTTCTCGTTACCTTTTGCTGAATTAATTTGCATTTGAGTTAAAAACAAACTGGTAGAAAGATTTGCCCCACTTAAATTTGCATCACGCAAATCAGCACCAATGAAATCTACACCTCTTAGATCTGTATTTCGTAAGTCAGTAGCAATTAAATAAGCTCCTCTTAAATCGGTTGTTCTTAAATCTTTACCACTATAATTTTTACCAATCCAGTCAGCACTACTACATTTTTTTCCTTTCTTAATAGCAAAAACTTTCGAGCTAAGCTCCTTTCGAATATATTCACTTGTTTCAAGAAGTAACTCGTTTATAGGAAATCTACACATCACTAAATCAAGAGTTAGCAAACTATCAGCATCCATATCAGTCAGATTTTGTAGTTTTTCCAATTGTTTATTTAACTTTTCGTGTAAAGAAAATGAAAGCTCATAAGTTAATGCTTCAGAAATAAATGCAATCATTTCATATAATTGTTCCATTACAGGAAATACACTAAACATTTCCTCAGCAATTTCAGGATATTCTTTCCAATTTTGTCCATTGAAAATGTTTTGAGAAACTTTTTGACCAGCTCCTAAGCAATCAAACACAGTACAACCTTTAAATCCTTTTTCTCTCAAATTCTGATGAATTTTACAACGAAAATCATCATTTAAATTAGGGCAGGGAGTCCCAGCCTTTTTATTTATTGCAAAATCACTTGATGCTACTATATTGAGCGCTGTACAGCAGAGTCCAAAGCAATTAGAACAATCAGCCTTTAAACTCTCTCTAATATTTTTGGCAGTTTCTTTATCCATTAGTATACCCTCTTTAAATTTATTACTCTTTAATTGAATATAACCTTATAATTTAATTGTACATGAATCAGAATAAGCCAACACCATTTTTTAAAAAGTAATAAATGATTAGCAGAACGTTAGTTCCTTTATCTTTTGACACTAGATAGTTAAATGCCTATAATGAAGATAATGTTACGAGTGGTAAAATAAACTAATAGTAGGGAGACAGGAGAATGATTAATAAAGTCGGTCAAGTTATGCTATATGTAAACAATCAGGAAGAGACAGTAAAATTTTGGACAGAAAAAGCGGGGTTTAGCGTTATCTCGGATGAAGATAATGGGCAAGGAATGCGATGGATTGAAATTGCACCAACGAGTGATGCAGAAACAAGTATCGTTTTACACAATAAAGAACTAATAGCAAAAATGCAACCGGAATTAAACCTAAGCACACCTTCAATATTGTTTTTCTCTGATAATCTAGATCAATTATATAAAGATTTTTCGGAAAAACAAATTACAGTAGGGGAACTTGTAACGATGCCTTCAGGTAGAGTTTTTAACTTTGCAGACAATGAAGGAAATTACTTTGCAATATTGGAAAAAAAATAAATCACTTTACAGACTTTTTTAAGTGTTGCAGTTCTGCAATCACTTCGAAAAGTCTTTTTTTGAAAGATAAGCAGAAAGTATATGGATTTTGGTCCTGCGCCAGTGTTCATCGTACTTGAAAGAATTAAACGATGACAAATATTTCCATTTTAAGTGGACGCTTTCCGCGGGTGAGCCATCACCCCCTTTCCCTACAATCCATTAAGTGAGTAGTACTTAACAAGAAGATTTAGCCCAGCTATTGCTAAGAGGATAGAAATAGTTTAAGTAAACGTAGTGATTAATGCCATCCTGTAATCGTTGGTGAATAAGGGATACTATTGCTTTTTAAAGTTTTGGTGAAATTTTGTGCATCCGGATAGTATGTAGTTCCCTATCTAATGTTCATAGGATTTAAATGTCATCTATCTTACTAAGCTTATTATAAATCGTCCCATACACATACTAGTTTATTGGAGCGCAGGCGGCGACTTCTGCGGGAATAGCGTGAGCGGAAGGCCCCGCAGGAACGCAAGAGAGGGAAGGAAGGCTAAAGGCGCCTCTTCCCTGAGGCAACGCCTTCATGACCAACATCCTGTTGGCCTAGGAGACTGAAGCCATGCCCGCGAAAAGCGTCCGCCATAGCGGAAATCACCATTTCTAAGTTTCACTTCTTAAAAAGGACCGGGTGTCTTCTTGCCTGGTTTTTCTTGTATATTTTTTCACTTTTAATTTCTAATCATCATAATCTCTACATAAAATAAACTGAAAATAAAGTATATTAGGAGTATTGTAATCAATTTAAAATTATTATAGACTCTAATTAAGATATAAATCCAAAACGTTTCGGAAGGAATTTAATCCATTGACAACTATTAAAGATATAGCAAGGGCGGCAGGAGTTTCAATCACGACTGTATCAAGAGGATTGAACGGCTACTCTGATGTAAGTGAAAAAACAAGGGAAAAGATATTAAGAATTGCTAAGGAACTTAATTATAGTCCTAATACACTTGCCAGAAGCTTAGTGATGAATAAGTCAAAGACATTCGGTCTACTAGTTTCTGGTTTAAATCAATCTAGTGCAAAAGATAATATTACGTTCGATATGTTAGCTGGGATTAATAAGTTTGTGGGAGAATGCGGATATGACATAGTTTTACTTAGTACAACATCAACTAAGCAAAGAGAAAAGACTTACACCCAACTTTGTAGAGAACGACGAGTCGATGGTGTGATTATTCAAGGTATTCGTACAGATGATCCATATCTGAAAGAAGTAGTAGAAAGTGACATTCCATGCGTGCTAATTGACATTCCGCTAACTTCCTCGACCGTTGGCTATGTGACAACGGACAATATTTTAGGAGCTAAGGAAGCTGTAAAACATTTAATTCATATAGGACATAAGAAAATTGGATTTATTAATGGACACGACTTTGCATTTGTCAGCCAACAGAGGTTGACAGGATACAAAGAGGCTCTTAAAGAAGCAAATATTCAAATCAACCAAAAATGGATTGGTAACGGTGAATTTAGCGAAGAGACATCTGAGTTAGTAGCTTCGAAACTATTAGAAGAACATCCAGAAATAACTGCTATTTTTTGTGCAAGTGACCTAATGGCATTAGGAGTAATACAGGCTGCCCGTAAACTTGGTATTGATGTACCAAATGAGTTGTCAATTATCGGGTTTGACGATATTCTCCTTGCGTCTTATGTAACTCCTTCATTAACATCCATTGCACAAAACACCTTTCAAATGGGGTATGAAGCGGCAAGATTATTGTTATCTATTTTCGAAAATGAAGCAGAATCGCATGTTGTTTCATTAGGAACCGAGCTAATGATTCGCGAATCTACGAAGCCTCTAAAATTCAATGAATAACAGAAGACGATCTTCTGTGCGTAAAAACCAAAACGTTTCGGAAAAATATTAACACTTTAGGAGGACATCATGGATTACCGAGTAATTAAGGAAAATGATCTCTTTTTCCTAACAGATGTAAAAGGAAATATCCCTGAGAATCATTATTATGGCTTAGGGCTGTATACAAAAGATACCCGCTTTTTAAGTAAACTTGATTTAAAAATAAATGGAGAAGAGCCTATACTTTTAACTTCCGATGCAGCAGAAAACTATATGGCAAAGATTTTGCTCACCAACCCGCATATGGAAAACGATGAGGGATTAATATTATGGCGTGAATCAGTAGAAATTGAACGGACAAGATTTATTTATGAGGATGTATTATATGAATCTATTAAAGTAAAAAATTATTTTCCAAAGCCGATTTCTTTCACTATTAGCGTGCATATGGATGTTGATTTTTCTGACATGTTCATCGTCAGAGGATTTCAAACGGGGACTATAGGGCATAGAACGGGACAAACGGTAGAAAATCATTCTTTGTCCTACCATTATATTGGTGCGGATGAGGTCAAACGATCAACAAGAGTATCTTGGGATAAGGATACTAAAAATGTATCTGATCAAGGAGATATTACATTTGAGTTCCACTTGGATCACGAAGAGGAAGAATCATTCACACTCATGATTCAGCCGCAAATTGGAGAAGCCAGTCATCAAGAAATTATGGATCCAAACCAGGCAGTAAGGCTACTTGAAAATTCTTATAGTCAGTGGAATAACAAGATCACGAATGTAGAAACCGATTATCTACCGTTGCAACGTCTTATTGATCGGGGTATTGGGGATTTACGAGTACTGTTAACGGACTTGGGATATGGTCAGTTTCCAGTAGCAGGCCTTCCATGGTTTGGAGTGCCATTCGGCAGAGATAGTTTGATTGCAGCGTTGCAAATGCTTCCATTTTACCCAGAAGTTGCTAAAGGAACTTTACTAACATTGGCTGCAAAGCAAGGAAAAAAAGTGGACCCATTCCGGGATGAACAGCCTGGTAAGATTATGCATGAAATACGTTTTGGTGAACTTGCGGAGACAGGACAAATTCCATTTTCACCTTACTTTGGCACAGTGGATGCTACTCCTTTATTCCTAGTGTTGCTTACGGAATATGTGAAGTGGACAGGGGACATTGAAGTTGTAAAACAATTGAAAGAGAACATTGATGCAGCGTTAAACTGGATAGATCAATACGGCGACCGCGATGGAGACGGTTTCGTTGAATATTATCAAGAGGCAAGCAAAGGCATCGCAAATCAAGGCTGGAAGGATTCAAGCGATTCGATTGTGCATCGAAATGGAGACTACGCTGAAGCTCCTATTGCATTAAGTGAAGTCCAAGGATATGTGTACCATGCAAAAATGGGGTTAGCGAGTATATTCGATAAGTTTGGTAATGATGATACAGCTTTAAAACTACGCACTGAAGCCGAACGGTTGAGAGAAAGATTTGAGCAAGCTTTTTGGATGGATGACATGCAGTTTTATGCAATTGCTCTTGATAAAGAAAAAGAGCAAGTTGGAACAATTACTTCTAATCCAGGGCATGTTCTTTTCTCTAGCATGTTAAGAAAAGACAGAGCGAAAGCGGTTGTGGAAACGCTAGTGTCTGATAAAATGTTTTCTGGTTTCGGCATTCGCACAATGGGGGAGGGTGAATCCGGATACAATCCAATGAGCTATCATGACGGCAGCATTTGGCCTCATGATAATAGTATGGTTCTGCTTGGAATGAGTAAGCTTGGGTATAAAAACGATGTCAATATTGTCATTAATGGACTAGTAAAAGCTGCTGAATCCTTTGAGTATGATAGACTACCAGAATTATTTTGTGGATACGGCAAGGAGAGGGGGAGACCAGTAAAATATCCAGTTGCTTGTTCTCCTCAAGCTTGGGCTGCTGGAACACCACTTGTATTTATTCAATCACTATTAGGGTTGTTTCCGAATAGCCTACAAAAGGAAATTCACTTGTCACCACATCTTTTAGAAAATATGGACCTTTTGAAAGTGGAAAACATTTCAATCGGAAATGGTATTCTTTCGGTCAGAGTCAATCGTAATGAAGAACATATCCATGTAGAAATTTTGAAAAATACAACTGGATATGAAGTTGTTTTACATTAAATTCAATTTGGTTTTACCACTCTTTTAAAGAGGATTTTAATAGGAAAGGGGAAAGAAAATGTTTAAAAAGAAATGGGTAGCCACACTTGGAGTTTCAGCTTTATTAGTTGGAGGCATACTTTCAGGATGTTCTGAAGACACCGGAGACAAAGTAATAAAAGTTGATGGTGGTAAGCCAGTGGAAGTAACGCTTGCTGGCTGGGGTTCTTCACCAGAAGAAGCTGAATTATTAAGCCAAGTATTAAAGGATTTTGAAGACAAACATCCGAATATTAAAGTGAAGCATGAGGTCATTGCTGATCAATATATGGATGTTGTAAAAACCCGTTTAATCGGGGGAGAAGGCCCAGACGTGTTTTATCTTGATGCGGTGGAAGCTCCTGCTTTGATTGAAACAGGTGTTATTGAACCATTAAATAAATATGTAAAAGACGATTTTGATTTAAACGACTTTGAGAAACCACTAATTGAAGCATTTCAAAAAGATGGAACTTACTACGGTTTTCCAAAAGGGTATTCAACACTTGCACTATTCTATAACAAAAAAATGTTTGCAGATGCTGGGGTAACAGTACCAACTACATGGGATGAGTTAAGGGAAGTTTCTAAGAAATTAACGGATGGATCAAATGTTTATGGGTTCGGACAAAATCCAGAGTTAGCACGTGCGTATTTTATAGCAGAATCGTACGGTGGAAAAGTAGTAGTTGATAATAAAGCTAATTTCGCAGATCAAAAAGTGCTTGATGCTTTACAACCATATGTTGATCAACATTTAGTAGAAAAAACAGCTGCTCAACCTTCTGATGTTGGAACTGGTTGGACAGGAGAAATGTTTGGGCAAGGTAAAGCTGCAATGGTAATTGAGGGTAACTGGGCTATTCCATATTTAGATAGCACTTTCCCTGATATTGACTATGGAATGGCAGAAGTACCAACTATTAAAGGTAAAAAAGGTACAATGGCATTTACTGTTGCATATGTGATGAATGCTGCATCAGAAAAGAAAGAAGCTGCGTGGGAATTGATGTCTTACCTTACAGGGAAAGAAGGCATGGAGACTTGGACTAGTAAAGGTTTCGAATTACCTTCTCGTAAATCTGTAGCAGAAAAGCTTGGTTATGATAAGGATGAGTTACGCGGTGCGCTTGTTGCTGGGGCTCCGTATGCGACAGTTTGGTCAAATGGCACTAACTTACCAATCATCTTTAACAACTTTAATAACCAATTTGTTAGTGTTTATTTAGGGCAAGCAAAACTTGCTGATGCACTGAAAGAAGCACAAGATACAGCTAATAAAGAGATTGATAAACAATAAAAATAAATGGGAGAAGGGTGATTCCCCTTCTCCTTAGTATTGTATTTTCTAGTTCTAGCGCTTGTTAGAACACCTTCTGTTGATGCAGGCATTTCTTCATTAATAGAACGTGTTCTAACAACAATCTTTGTAACCATTGCAATAAGGAGTTGATCAAGGTGAAAAGCAGGTTTTTAAAAAGAACAGTTAGGGAATCTTTGCAAGGCTATGTGTTTTTACTGCCTGCATTATTCGTTTTATTACTCTTTCTTGTAGGACCTATTTTTTATGCAATTTTTCTTTCCTTCCACAAAGTGCAATTATTAGGGACGACAAGTTTCGAATTTGTTGCATTAAAGAACTATATGAATATATTTGATGATCTTCGGGCAAAAATCGCCGTATGGAATACTGCTAAATACGTTCTGATTGTAGTACCTTGTCAAACATTCTTAGCAATCATATTAGCAGCAACTTTAAATGCAGGTATGAAAGGTGAAAAGTTTTTTAGGATTATTTATTTTTTACCAACCTTGACATCCTCCGCGGTGCTAACGTTAATCTTTATGTGGATGTATAACCAAAACGGACTAATTAATAAAGTGTTGGAGTTTATCAATCTTCCAACATACAACTGGATAAATGATCCTTCTATTGCGTTATATGCAATTATGGCTATGAATATTTGGTCTACGGCACCTTTTTATATGGTAATTTATTTGGCAGCCCTACAAGATATACCAGAATCACTTTATGAGGCAGCTGAACTCGATGGAGCAAATGCTATTCATAAATTTCTCTATGTAACTGTTCCTCATTTGCGACCTGTGACTTCTTTTGTAGTTATTATGGGGATAGTTGGGACGTTCCAATTATTTGACCAATCCTATATTTTCTCCGCTGGTTCTGGTGGTCCCAATAACTCTACATTAACGGTTGTGCTATTAATCTACCAATATGCGTTTAAAAATATGGGAACGATGGGATATGCCGCAGCTCTTGCTTTTTCTCTAGCAATTATTATCCTTATTGCGTCTTTAATACAGCGGAAATTCTCTAAAGAAGAATCTCTTTACTAGGGAGGCGAAAACGTGAAGAAGAAATTATCGTTTGGCAAAGCATTTCTATATGGAATTTTAATAGTCTATGCTGTCATAACAGTCATTCCATTTTTATGGGCACTCTCTTCGTCTTTTAAAAATTTAGATGAAATTGTAAGTGGCGCGATTAGCTTTATACCAAAGCATTTTACTTTTAATAATTATAAAGTAATTTTTGTTGAGCAAGGATTATTTCCACGATGGCTCTTTAATAGCGTGTTTATAGCGACTATGGTTACTTTACTAAATATATTCTTTAATTCAATGGCAGGTTATGCGCTGGCACGGCTTCACTTTCCGGGTAAACGGACAATCTTTGTCGTTATCCTTGCAGTCTTGATGATACCAATGCAAGTAACGATGATTCCAAACTATTTAATATTAAAATCTCTTGGTTGGTTAAACTCTTACCAAGGAATGATTATACCAACGATGATCAATGCCACCTTCATATTTATGATGCGACAATTCTTTGTGAACTTCCCTAAAGAACTGGAGGAAGCAGCTGAATTAGATGGACTAAGTAAAATAGGAACTTTCTTTCGAGTTGTCCTCCCACTTGCAAAACCAGCTTTAGCAGCACAAGCTATTTTTGTTTTTATGGGGTCATGGAATGACTTTATGAGACCTTTGATTATTCTATCAAGCCCAGAACTTTTTACATTGCCGATTGGCCTCAATACATTTAAAGGTCAATACATTAGTTACTGGAACTATATTATGGCGGCATCAATGGTGTTCACTTTACCAATTTTGATTTTATATGCATTTTTCAGTCGATACTTTATAAAAGGCATATCCTTTTCTGGAGGGAAATAAAACTTATATATCTGAATCAATTTTATAATTCAACTGCTCACGTATAAACGCGAATATTTTTAATGATTTCTTACTAATTGTTTACTTTTACTTTGAAGGTGACACCGTTGATTTCCGTTACAGGCGGACGCTTTCCACGGGCGAGGCCGAGCCTCCTCGTCGCTTCGCTCCTGCGGGGTCTCGACTTTCTCGCTTTTCCCGCTGGAGTCGCCGCCTTTCACTCCAATAAACAAAAATTCAATAAAAATTATGTTTATAAAAATGTTTGGCATATTAATAGAATAGTTATTTATGAAATTGTTTCATCTAAGTGCAGATTCCATATTGGGTCTGCATTTTTATTTTACACAGAATAAGGGAATATATTGATTTTTTATGCCATGAACAGATGGATTTCCGTTTCAGGTGGACGCGTTCCGCGGGGTGAGCGATGAGCCATCACCGTCCGCTACGCGTTCGTTTGTGATGGCTAATCTGTCTCACTCATCCCACTGGAGTCGCCACCTTTCACTTCAATCCATTAAGTGAGTATTACTTAAGTAAGAAATGCTATTACTTTTTAAAAAGTTGATAAAAGGATTAAATGTATATATTTAATTAAGCAATTATCCTATATATACTAGTTAATTGGAACGTAGCGAAATGAAGATTTTGCACCATGCAAATAATAAAGACACGTCGCATAGTTTGGTACTTTCATTTGCTGAACCATATGACAAGCGGAAACCAGAGAAAAATAGGTAGTATCAAAAGGTAAAGAAGTGAAGAGCTTCCGAAATTGTATCTTCGGAAGCTTTTAAACGAGTAGGGAAGTATTTTTTCTTTAATTACCCAAACCAAACGCATCATGTCTTTACAAACTCCAAGAGGGCGACGGACAAACATTCACCACAAGATTACCGAAAAAAGTGTAGCTGGAAGTGACTCAGTCACTTCCAGCTACACAATTCAAAACGGTAATAGTGTAGCGAATGTTTCGTCCTAAGCACTCAGGTATTAGTGAAGACAAGATGCACTTAAAGGACTTTGCATTTTTCTTGTTGAGAAATGCAAAGACATAAAAGGCATGGGGACTCCAACTAACAAGAGATACAGATGCTATAAATAGTATGATACTCGATGAAAATCATTTAATAGAGTATGATAAATAAAAAAGACGGGGGAGATTATATGAAAGCATATATACTAAAACTAACGTTTGAAGACATTACTCCACTTGTTTGGAGACGTGTTATTTTACCAGCAGGGGCCACATTTAACCGTCTTCATGAAACGATTCAATACGTGACGAATTTTCAAAGTGAAGTGAATCCTTACCATTATTTTAGTGTGGAATAGAAGATAATTTTATTACAAACAATGAAGCAATTTTAGAAGAATATAAAGGAAAGAAGTATGTTGGTAGAACGGTCAAGCAGCCAACACGTATTAAAATTGATGCATTTCTAGAGAAACATATTCAATTCATCTATAACTATGACTTTGGTGATGACTGGCGCATTTCCGTAAAACTTGAAGAAACTGTAGAGGATTATTATTTTGGTTTTCCTACCCTATTAGAAGGGGAAGGAACAGCGCCGCCAGAAGATGTAGGAGGCCCACCTGGATATGAAGAATTTCTAAGAATATTACAAGATCCAACACATCCAAGTTATTTAACTACGTATGCATGGGCCGAGAAAGAATTATATTTGCCGATGGACATGGAAGAGATAAATGAACATTTAAAACATGTTAAGTACAAAAAAACAGAGTGGCAATACATCGATCATGAAAGTTATATCGTTTTATCTGATAAATATCGAAGTATAGATTGGATTGATTTAGAAGCACTACCCAATAAAGATTTAATAATCCAATATGCAGTTGCATGTGCGAATTTGTATGGGGTAGTTGAGTATCCGAAGTTTCTAGAGATTTATAATGCCCAAAATACGCCGCCCGTGTCTAGTAGTGAATTACGAGCTCTTCTAACAAATCCTCTTTAGGAAAAACAGCTTGGAAAAGAATATGTTTTTATATATAAAGATGCATTAATTCATGAGACGATTGAAGACTTAGGAGAAAATTCCGAATTTATACAAAGCGTAGTTGGTAAGCCATTTTATGTGCCTGAAAAAAAGGAACTATTACGGTATACAGATGAATTTTATTATGAAAAGACGATCCATCAAGAAAAACTTGCTAATATGCTTGCGAAAGATTTTTTCGGAGGTAGCAAGCGGATGATAAAGGAAGAAATGGATGAATTGATTGGTCAATTGCAGGTTGTGCAAATTAATTTCCAAGAAGTAGTACATGCATTTTTACAACGTTTTGAATTTATCGATATGAAGCAACTGAATGAATACATACAGGTTATTACATTGATTGCTAATACGACACGTATTTGGGAGAACAGAGGGCACACGCCGGAAGAACTGTCACTAATGGAAAAGCGTCACTTAATACCTATAAATCACGCCTCATTAAACGTAATTGACGGTGGCAAAATTGGTCGAAACGATCCATGCCCATGTGGAAGCGGGAAGAAATATAAGAAGTGCTGTGGTAAATAAAATAGAACCAACGGAAAAGTAACTTGGAGGAATCTATATGTATGATCCAACCATTTTTGAAAACTTAAAAGTCGCATTTGAAAACCATGTGTATGATTTAGACAATATAGAACGCAAAATAATGATAACTAATCGAGTTAATCGAATGGATTTTTCCATACTTGCTAGGGATTTTGCCATTCAATTCACGCTACCCAATCAACCAGACGTTATAGCGGAAATTGTATTACAGGCTTCTATAGAAGATTTAGCAGGAGAGATATTAGAGAAGTCTGTACAAAATCTAGGTTGTTCCTTGTTATTACGTTTTCATAAGCGTGTTCAAAATATAGCCCTCCAGTGTGAAGAGATTGAGCTAGTACTAAAAGTTATTTGGGAAAATGAAATTCAATTGACCCAAACACTTAGCTTTGAATATCCACAAGAATATTCAAGTTACTTGGACATAATTGAAGTGAAATTTAATCAAAAGATAAATGAAGAACATATCCCTGACATCGCAGATTTCCTTGAACATGTTTTAGAATCTTTGGAAGTATTGAATGGTATTTAGAGATCCACCTCTAATCTTCTGTAACTCCAGACTGTAGGCATCGATTTTGCCTACAGTCATTTTTTATGTAAATAAGAAAATCGAGCCTGGCAAAAGACATGCGAGTTGTAAGGGCATACTAAGTCTGTACTTATAGAAACACAACTGTCAATTTCGAATTTTTTCCTGTTGAGGGGTCAAGATACTAAGTTAGCAAAGCTTAGTTTTGAAGTGGACAAGGGTAATCTTGTGTTTGGTATATTTTGGACTATGGCATTACTGGGTTACTGTTCGTAAAATGAAATGTATAGAATTGGAGGAAATGCAATGTTTACGAAATTTATTAAATTATTTTTATTAATTGTATTAGTGTTTGGTTTTACTGTAACAAATGCATCTTTTGTTGATGCAGCTACCAAAGTTATGTGGGGTAAAACAGAACTGAAAATTGGTCAAATTGGAAAAGTAACCATATTAGCAGATACTCAGCTAGTTAAGTTAGAAAGCAACGGTTCGCTAACAATAGTTCGTTCCATGAAAAAAGGCGAAGAATATCGTGTATATAGCTACAAAAGTCAATACAATGGCCTATATGGTGTAGGTGGAGGAAGCTTTGTACAAAAAAATGTAGCTAAAGTGAAATATGAAACACCATCCAAAGCAAAATTGGCATTATTGAAACAATTAAGTGAAAATCCACAACCAACTCCGAAACCAACGCAACCAAGCGTAGGTAATGGGTTAGAAGTTATTAAAGGAGCTCCTACTAGTTTTCAAAACTGCACTGAAATGAATAAATATTATGCTAACGGTGTAAAAAAAGGTCATCCAGCGTATGCATCTAAACACGACAGAGATAATGACGGTTGGGCATGTGAACGAAATTAAGTTCTGAATATATATCTTAGTGTGCTTTAGATTAGTTGGGAGTGTAACAAGTGAAGAATAAATGGTTTAAAGTGATCCTTGTATTTATTTTTGCATTTAGCTTTATTTCAATTAATACCATAAATGCTGATGCCGAGACAGCAAAAATTATGTGGGGAAAAACGGAGTTAAAGAATGGCCAAATAGGTAAGGTCACAGTATTAAGCAATACCAATCTTCTAGACAATAATATGAAAAGTGTTCGTACGGTCAAAAAAGGCGATGAATATAGAGTTTACTCTTATAAAAGCACGAATGGTGGACTATATGGACTTGGTGGAGGACTATTCGTCAAGAAAGGTTCTTCTATTAAATATGAAACACCTTCGAAAAGTAAACTAGCTCTATTAAATATCGTGAATAAAAAACCGCTAGAAGTCTACTTTATGGATGTTGGACAAGGAGATTCCATATTAATCAAAACAGCTAACGGTAAAACAATGTTAGTTGATGGGGGTAAAAAGGGTAGTCATGTCGTAAACTTTTTATCTTCTAAAGGGGTTCATAAACTGAATTATGTAGTAGCTACTCATCCAGATGCGGATCATATAGGTGGGTTAGTGGATGTCTTACATACATGTAGTGTTGGAACATTTATCAATAGTGGAAAAGCACATACAACTCAAACGTACGCAGAATTATTAACATTAGTAAATGATAAAAATATAAAATACAAAGTTCCTAAAATTGGAGATAAGATTACACTCGATGAAAATATCGATATTACTGTACTAAACGTAAACGAAAAAGCGAGCGATACCAATGACGCTTCAATTGTTTTAAAGGTAACATACGGCCAAGTTTCGTTTCTCTTGACTGGTGATGCTGGAACGAATATTGAAGAACAAATGTACAAGAAATTTAATGTGCAATCAACTATACTAAAAGCTGGTCACCATGGATCCGATACGAGTAGCTCCAATGCTTTTATTCAAAGAGTGAAGCCACAAGTAACTATATTAAGCTACGCAAAAGGTAATTCATACGGACATCCACACACAGCTGTAGTTAGTAGGCTTAAAAATGTTGGCTCTAAAATTTACTCCACTGCTGAATCCGGAAATATTACTGTTTCTACAAATGGTGTAACTTATTCTGTATCCGCAAAACCGTGGACTGGCAGTGGGACAGGTGCAGTTACTAAGAAACCAACACCAACACCACCTACAGCACAAATAGTATTTAGTAATTGTACTGAGTTGAGAAAAGTGTATCCAAGTGGAGTTTCTAAAAGTCATGCAGCGTACCAATCCAAAATGGACCGTGACAATGATGGCTGGGCTTGTGAAAAATAACTTAAAAAATTGGAGGGTAGCTCAAAATAGAGCTATCCTTTTTAAAAGATTAAGAAAGTATATAGATTTTCCTCCTGCGAAACCAGTGTTCATAGTACTTTAAAGAATTAAATAATACCGCTATACCGCGGACTGAGGTAACGCCTTCATGACCAACATCTTGTTGGCCTAGGAGACTGAAGCCATGCACGCGAAAAGCGTCCGCCATAGCGGAAGTCAGACGGTATTTCTAAGCTACTATTTTTAAAAAGATCGGGCGTCTTTTTGCGGGTTTTTCTTAAAAATGGATTAAATTATTCATTTTTCCAGGTGTCAGATTACACTTGTTACTAACTCAGTGTTACCAGTATTAAGGTATAATGAATATAACGCATTAATTCAACAAACCGGGTATCAAAAAAAGAGAAGAAAGGAGATTCAATACTATGTTAAAAACAATCGTATTTGAAGAACTAAAACGTGCGATGAAAGAGAAGGACGTGCTTGCTAAAGGAGTACTGACGCTAGTAAAATCAGCACTTGATAATGCTGCAAAGGAAAAAGGTTCAACGCTTACTCCATAAGAAGAAACTGCTATAGTGAATCGTGAAATTAAGCAAACGAATCAAGCGCTAGAAGGTGCTCAAAAAGCGAAACGTGAAGACTTAATAGAAAAAGAGGAAGCAAAACTAGTATTATTAAAAAGTTTCTTACCTAAGCAATTAAGTGAAGAAGAAATAGTAGTGTTGTTAACAGAGGCTGGAGTTGCAAAAGGTATGAACATAGGGGAGGCCATGAAAATTGCAAAGCCATTACTTGTTGGAAAAGCAGACGGGTCGATTATGTCAAAAGTCGTAAAAAGTTTGATTTAAAATGAGAGTGCCATAGCGCTCTCCTTTTTTTCATAGGCCCGTTTTCTAATTGGTTAATTTGTTTCAAGAGTGATACTACCCTACAAGCTATTTTCCGCTTTTATTTCAAGGACCCGTTCGACTGATAATCCAGTTAGTTCTACTATGAAACTGATATCCAGATCCTTCATCAAGGCTTACGTACAATTTCCTCTTTTTCTGCGAGACTTCCTTGCTCTAATCCTTGTTCTAACCCTTGTTCTAAACCTTCTTCTCTTCCTTCTTTCCGACCTTTATCTCTCCAATTTGTTAATCTGTTTCATAAGTTCTTCCTCCTCTACTTCATTTAGTTTTAAGTAGTATTCAAAAAAGTCGTTGACTAGTTCCGATTGAGCGGAATTTAGTTTCATGCGCACAAGCATTTGTAAGAATGCTATTTTTACTTGTACTTTTTCTTTTTTGGTATAGCCCATCTCTTACTCATTAATGCTGCAGCTGCGGGTTTATTGTAATGAAAACAACTCAGTTTATTCACTACAATTGCATTTGAAAAAATGACTCCTCTACATGAGAGAAGTTGTTTGAGTATGGATATCCAGATAACTAGTTCATGGTTAAAATCTATCGTAAACCTTGTTATTATATAACTACAAGTTAAATTTTGCTTTCAATTCAAGAATACGTTCTCCTAGCAATTCTGTAATGTTTGGCTTCCTGTAGGACGCAATATGGAAGCAATTCAGAATAGTGTTTGAGTTATTCTTTTTGACATAGAGACGCGCTAAGCGTCATCAAAACTTAATATTGGGGGAGATTCCGTGTTTTTAGATAAGCTGAAGATGGAGTTACATTATAAGCAACCGTTTTTTATAGGAGAGGACACAGCACTACGTTCAGCTGTTTTAATACCACTTGTGCAAGTGGATGGCGAATGGCATGTCCTATTCGAGGTGCGTTCATTAACGATGCGAAAGCAACCAGGGGACATCAGCTTTCCTGGTGGTCGAATCGATCCAACAGATGCATCCCCAATGGAAGCTGCAATACGAGAAACGCATGAAGAGCTAGGCGTCGATCCAACATGCATCCAAGTCCTAGGACAGATGAGCGCATATATTGCTTCCCCATCCTTTGTTGTCTATCCATTTGTTGCAACTATCGACCATCACCAAATCGAGTCCTTTAACAAACAAGAGGTAGAAGCAGTATTCACTATCCCAGTCAGGTGGCTTCTGAACTATGAGCCCTATATGCACACTGTCTCTGTCCAGCCAATGCCCCCTATGGATTTTCCATACGACAAAATTGTTAACGGCGATAAATACCAATGGAGACCACGATCGATGGAAGAATGGTTCTACGACTATGAAGAATACACAATTTGGGGTCTTACTGCTCGTGTGTTAAAGCATTTTGTCGAGACGATTAAATCATAGCGGCCCCTATACAAACAAAATGACCATTACAGTGAAACTAAAAGAGCCTGTAGTAGTAACAATGTCACTTGGACTTGCTCTTTTCTTTGACCGAGCTATTTTAAACTAACAAGTAATTTTGTATACGTAGAAAAATCATCAAGATGCTGGTTGATAATAGCTTGCAAAATATCTAATTTGATGGTCTCGTAGTCATGTACTGCAATATTTCGAAAGCCTACCATGTTCATTAATGTTTTCACTAATTAC
Organism: Psychrobacillus syltrankelensis; assembly: GCF_055454035.1. NCBI lineage: Bacteria > Bacillati > Bacillota > Bacilli > Caryophanales > Bacillaceae > Psychrobacillus > Psychrobacillus syltrankelensis. The sequence continues at coordinate 3,195,068 of NZ_CM144227.1, forward strand.
TCATCAATGATATCTGCTTCTTGCAGTAACTTAAATGCTTCTCGACTAGTCTTTGGCAAACCTCGTTTTTTTCACTGACGATATGCATCGCTAAGTCGATACTAGCTTCACATGTGCGTTGTTCACTATTATTTACTTTATGGAAATTTCGGAGCGTTGAGTAACAATAGGTATCAATAAATAAGAGTACTGCGGAAATATAAATTAAGCTGATTCCTTAAAAAGGAAATCGACTTTCATAAAGGTACTCTGTGTAAGACCACAATTCTGAATAGTGTCTTACACAGGGTACATAATAAAAACCGATTCCCAAAAGGAAATCGGTTTTTCAACATCTCTATTCTTTACTAATCAATCCAGCTTTCTGAAGGAACTCTTTAGCCACAAGTTCGACCATCTGTCCCTCATTATCCACTTTTGCATTCATTTCCTGCATCGCTGTTTCATCTATTTTACCTGCTAATTCTAGAAGTGCTTCTCCAATTTCAGGGTACTGTTCTAATATTTCTGTACGAACAAGTGGAAGAGCATGATAAGGTGGGAAATAGCCCTTATCATCTTCTAACACACGTAGATTATACATTTGTAATTGACCATCTGTTGTATAAGAGTTAATTACATCTACCTCTTTAGCATTAATGGAACGATACATAATCCCATGATCCATTCCTTTTACATCTTTGAATTGAAGATTGTATTCTTTTTGAAACCCTGGTAATCCATCGGGACGATCGATAAATTCAAATACTGCACCTAGTATAAAATTATTTGAAACCTTTGCGAAGTCACTAAATGTTTTTACTCCCAACGACTCAGCTTCATCTTCATCAAGAGCCAATGTATACGTATTATTAAATCCAAAAGATTCTAGAGCGGTGATACCATCAGCTGAAACTAACTCTTTTGTTTTCGCTAACGTTTCATCCGTGTTACCGGTAGTTTCATGATAATAGTTAATAACGATAGTGCCAGTATAATCTGGAATAACATCAATTTTTCCATTAAGCATGGCAGTCCAAACGACGTTAGAACCACCAAGATTTTCTTTATAGGTTACATTAATGCCTGTTTTTTCTTCAATTAGTTGTCCCATAAGATTAGATAAAATAATACTTTCCGTATTATTTCTTGACCCTATGATCAATGCATCCTCTTCTTTGAATATACAGCCTGTCAGTGTAGTAACTAATAGTAAAAGTGTTAAGCATTTTATAAAAGTTTTTTTCGTCATATGACTCACCTTATTTTAACCCTTCTGGTGTCGTCCAACGTTCTAGATAAGTGAAGAATATCTCTAAAACAATGGCTAACAGTGCAGCTGGAATAGCACCAAGTAAGATTAACCCATCAATACCGCGAGTAATCCCTAGGAAGATGAAATCTCCAAGACCACCAGCACCGATAAACGCAGCAAGTGTAGCTGTTCCGACATTAATAACAGCTGCAGTACGTACACCAGCCATAATCATTGGAATCGCAAGAGGAAGTTCAACTTTTAGTAGTACTTGAAGACTAGTCATACCCATACCTTTAGCAGCTTCTACTGTAGCTTTGTTTACATCTTTAATACCTGTATATGTGTTTCTGATTATTGGAAGTAGGGAATACAAAAATAGAGCAGCTATTGCTGTGTTTACACCAATACCGAAAATTGGAATCATAAAACCTAATAGTGCTAAACTCGGTATGGTTTGCATAATACCAGCCCCACCGAGTACTACTGTCGAGAGCTTTGGAACTCGTGTGATTAAAATTCCTAATCCAATTCCTAGTACAATTGCGATTAACATGGAAAAGAATACTAATTGTATATGAACGGAAGTTGCCTCTATTACCTCTGACCAACGCATTTCTGCTTGTTGAATAAATTGTTCCCATATATTTAAATTATTCATTTATACCCTCCAATTCTGTCCATTGGCTGGACAAAGCAGTGAGTAATGTCCCACGAGTCACTATTCCAACTACTTTTTTTGATTCATTTAAAACAGGTATGACCCCGTATTTTACATTTGGCATCATCATAATTGCATCTTTAGCAGTGGCTGTTTCAGTCAGGATGTATTCAGGAACTATCATGATTTCCTCAATAGACTGAATCGAATTTACTTTTTTTATTAATTCATAAGCAGAAATTAGTCCGATAAATGTATCGTCATTTTCATCCTCAATGATTAACGAAGTAATTTTTTGTTGGCGCATCTTTAATAACGCTTTTTCGGGAGAGCGGTCTAGCTGAGAGGTAACTACTTTTGTTGTCATCACACTAACAACAGGCATAAGTTCAGGATTTTGTATAATTCTGTCCTTACCGATAAATTCCTCCACAAAACTTGAAGCAGGTTCTTGTAATAGCTTCTCTGGGGTATCTATTTGAAGTAATTTCCCGTCTTTCATAATTGCAATGCGATCACCAAGCTTTAATGCTTCATCCATATCATGAGTCACAAAAACAATTGTTTTCTTTAGTTTTCTTTGTAAAGAAATTATTTGGTCTTGTAGTTGATCACGGGTTATTGGATCTAAGGCGCCAAAGGGTTCATCCATAAGAAGGACACGAGGGTCAGATGCTAGAGCTCTTGCTACTCCTACACGCTGTTGTTGTCCACCTGAAAGTTCTTTAGGATAACGACTTCCGTAAACTTCTGGATCAAGGTCAACCATTATAAGTAACTCTTTAACTCGAGCTTTGATTTTTTCTTTGTCCCAACCTTTTAGTTCTGGAACAATTGCGATGTTTTTTTCTATAGTGTAGTGGGGGAAAAGACCGATTTGTTGAATAACATATCCGATATTACGACGTAGTTCTGAAGGATTTAGCTTTGTAATATCATTTCCATCCACTGATATAGTTCCGTTTGTGTGTGGAATCATTCGATTAATCATCTTCATTGTTGTGGATTTTCCAGAACCACTAGGGCCAATAAGAACTAAAAATTCACCCTCTGAAATTTCAAAATTAACGGAATCCACCGCTTTAAAGCCGTCTGTGTATACTTTGCTTACATGTTCGAATTTGATCATAAGTGCCTCCTTAGTTGATAGTTGTTCATGTCGAAATTAATACAGTATTTTTTAAGCATAAAAAAAAGGACTAACTACAGTTCCATTATGGGAAAAGTAAGTCGTCTCTATGTCATTGCTAAGACATATAACTAATGTTTCAAGTGTGATTTCATCAAAACTACCTATGACGAGAGATGTTAATAACAATTTGTGCTAATTATAATATCAGCATTAGAAAGGATTCACGTAGTAGCGAATTGATAAGGGAGTGGGAGAAAATCGTCTAGTTTTTGAAATAAAATCAGTCATATAAATGATTCTACTGTTTAATAGTACCACTCTTTTACTTGTTAAGCAAAAATACTTCCAATTAGATACAATTTTTCCGGGTCGAAGGGTTCTGATAGAACTCAGAATTGTGTTAAAGTATGGCACTAGACACTCAATTTTAGTGTGATCCAACATTTTGGGGCCTAGATACCCTTTTGTTGTTCTTTTATGTCATAATTTGACCTATAATGAGACTATGAATAATTATAACCTTTACTATGTGTATTTTATAACTTGTAAGTACAATTGACTCATTTTACTTAAAGTGGGGAGATTGGGCGATGCGATTAGTAAAAATAGATAAGTGGAAGCCAGGCATGAAATTGGGAAAACCAATAATGAATGATAATGGTAAAATTCTGTTAGCTAAGGGAGTAGAGTTATTAGATCGACTCATCCCTAAGTTGAAGAAATATAATGTTACAACCATTTACATAGAAGATGAAGTATCGGAAGGGATAGAAATTGTTGAGTCTATTCCAGAAGAGCTGCGTATAGAAGCCTTACATACAATTACGGTAGGATTTCAAACATTAATGGACTTAAGCCAGTCTAAATCAAATCTTCAAGGAATGATGAAAACAAGTAGAACTATACGGAGCTTCCAAAAAGTTTTTAAGGATATAGTGGCGTCGCTCACGGACAATCAATATGCATTGAATTTATTGGCTTCAACAAAAGTACATGAAAACTATGTATTCAATCATTCATTGAACGTTTCTATATATGCGTGTCAGCTTGCACTCGAAAATGGATTACCTCTTAAGAATGTGGAAGAAATCGGATTGGGAGCCATGCTACATGATTTAGGGAAGGTACATGTTTTCCACTAGAACTATTAAATAAACCAGGGGAGCTAACAAAAGAGGAGGATGCCATAGTTAAACAGCATTGTGAACAAGGCTTTGAGATACTACGAAAAATACATGAAATTCCATTGCCAGTTGCTCATTGTGCATTGCAGCATCACGAAAGAGTCGATGGTACAGGTTATCCAAGAGGTTTAAAAGAAAATGAAATTCATAAATATGCGAAAATCATTAGCGTTGCAGATGTATTTGATACTGTAACAATTCCAAGAGCCTTCAAGCCGCAGTGATGCCACATCAAGGACTCGAGATTTTGTATGCAGGAAGTGGTACGCAGTTTGATATTCATTAAGTTAACTTGTTTAGAGACTGTATCGCCATTTATCCACCAGGCCTAACCGTTAGATTAAATGATGGTCGCACAGGTATCGTTTCAAATTATAATTACCAGGCAGCTGGTCGTCCGGAGATTAGAATTATAAAAAATACAGAAAATGAAAATGTGTCCCCATATGAACTTGATTTAGGAGGAAGGGAAAACTTAAAGTTTGAGATTGTAATGGCCGATGCGTTGATCTAAGTCTGTCTTAATTAGGGCAACAGGTTCTTATTGAATTTAGGATTGTGTTAGAACCTTGTCCCCGTTTATGTTGTTAATTTCTTGCGAGACCTTGCGTAAGTTGGGTAAGATGAGAAGAAGGATAAATTCTTTGTGTTACAGCAAGAGGAGGTTCACCATTGAAAATACTTGGAGCAGTGCTGATGTTTATAGGTGCGGTGATGCTCGCTATTTTTATGTTTGCGGACTTAACAATGGATTTTGGACTATGGATTACAGGCTTCTTGATCAGCATGCTCGTTGCCGTTTCAGGAACAGTGACATTAATTATTTATTTTGCAAAAGGAATTAAAGCAGATAAAACTTTGAAAAACGATTTCAAATAAGAAATCGTTTTTTTTTTAGAGAAAATTCCCTATGTAAGACACAACTTAGAAGAACCGTAATCTAAGTAAATGAGGTTACTGTATAGCTTTCGAAGATTAGGTAAACAACCTTACTCAATTTAGAGTAAGGTTGTTTACTAACCAGTTTTATAGGAATTAGCTATTTATACTATACAGATTGCTAGAATAAGTCCCTAAAAAAACTCTGTCTTTACTTTCTTAGACAAGCGCATGTTGTTCTTCTGAAATACATGAAAAGTACACACGATGTACACAGGAGTACTCTATACTAGATCTAGAAAGTATAAACGGAGGTGTAGTGTCCGTGAAATTATAAGAGCATTCATGTCCATGGTTAAAGGATGGCATGGATAGATATGGAGTGTGCAGCGATGAAACGAAGGATATTATTAGTAGAAGATGACATGCTTATGCGTGAGTTTATAACGGATTATTTCAAAATGGAACAATGGGAAGTGTACGAAGCAGAGAACGGAAGACTCGCGCTTGAGATTTTTGAACAAAATTCCATTGACCTGATTGTTTTGGACATTATGATGCCAGAAATGGATGGATGGTCGGTATGCAGGCGCATTCGCGAAAAGTCTGACGTACCAATTATCATGATTACGGCAAGGGTGGAAGACGATGATCAGTTGATGGGTTTCGAGCTTGGTGCTGATGAATATGTGACGAAGCCCTTTAGTCCGAGGGTATTAGTTGCTCGTGCTATTGCATTGATGAAAAGAACGGAAGGGACGATCGGTCGTGAAGGAGATATGCTTACCTTTGGGGATCTAGTGGTGAACAGGATGGCTCATACGGTTTCCGTGGCGGGAAATAAGATTTCTCTGTCGCCGAAGGAATATGATTTACTCCTCTTTCTTATCAAGCACTACGGTAAGGTTTTGCCCCGTGATTATATTCTGGATGCGGTATGGGGATACGACTATTTAGGGGATTTGCGGACAGTAGACACCCACATAAAAAAATTAAGAGCCAAGCTTGGGGACGAAGGCCGATATATAGGCACTGTCATTCGTGCAGGCTATAAATTTGAGATGGAAGCATGAGAAGACAGGGGGTAGTCTTTAAACTTTTCGTGGTGACGTCTATTCTAATTTTGATTGTTTTTACCTTTGTGATGCTTGCAGAAGGCTTGTTTTTCGAACGATTTTATCGATTGTCCAAGACCCATGCATTAGAACAGAACATGAATCATTTCGCGGATAAATACAAACTGGTCGAATCCAATAAACACCAAACTTCCCGGCTACTCGGTGAATTTATGAATGATAATGATACAAGTACTTCCATCTTAAATGATCGGTTTGAACGGATAAGCATAAATCCTTATTTTCTGGAGCTGCAAACAGAAGGCAAGACCGTTACAATTCGTATTCCCACGAATGGAATGAAATTAGATGCTATTCCGCAAGGGATTCAAATCGGCGAAACATTGGTAGTAGACGGGATTTTCATGGATGAGGATGATACCATCATGCAGCTTGTAGACATACAGCAGAAAAATGAAGACCTCATTAATGGGTTGACACGTGTGAAGGGGAAGATAACGGATCTGATGCTACCTGAGCAGCACTCGTATAACCCTCTATATCAGGATACCCTAATCGATGAAGCGCTCCAGGACTGGATGCCAAAATTGGAACAATATGAGTCTCGTTTACAGGACGGTTCGCCTGTTCAGATGGAATGGAGAGATAAGTGGAGTGGTGCCCAATACGCTATTCTCATTCAATCACTATCAGAGAATAAAAATACGGATCGTTATTTAATAGTCATGACTTCTCTGCAACCAGTCGGGGAAGCAGTCGAGATACTCAAGCGATATTTTGTTTATTTGGCGCCGGTCATTCTTATCCTTATCATTATTCTGTCTTTGATTTACTCTAGAATTGTATCCCGTCCGTTAGTTACGCTAAATCGTGCTGCAAAGCGTCTTGCTAAGTTAGACTTTACCGTGGAGCCCGAAATTCATTCAAAAGATGAATTCGGGGAGCTATCGAGTAATATGATCGCGTTGTCACGGAATTTAGATACGAGCTTAAAGGAACTTACCGATATGAATGTGAAACTACAAGCGGAGATGGAAGAAAAGCAGCGATCTGAACAACTTCGTAAAGAGCTGATCGCGAACATCTCTCATGAATTGAAAACTCCTTTAGGCATTGTTAAAGGATTCGCGGAAGGGCTGCAGGATGGGATAGCGAGTGATAAAAGAGACCGTTATCTGGCTCTCATTGTGAATGAAACGGATCGGATGAATGCTTTAATCATGGACATGCTGGAGCTTTCCAAATACGAGGCGGAGGCCATTCAATTAACGCTTAGAAGCGTATCCATGACTAACCTTATTCAAAATGTAGTAGATTCGTTTTCTCATCTGTTGGAGAGCAAGCACCTTCAATACAAGTTAAACAAAGAGGAAGAACTGTTCGTAAAGGCAGACTTTAGACGAATCGAACAGGTTGTAGTTAATCTATTGAGTAATGCTATTCGACATGCAGTGGAGAACAGTGTCATTACCATTAGCATCGAGCGATCTGCAGGAAAGGTAGTCACAGTAATCGAGAACACTGGAACCCCCATTGCAGAGGACGAGTTGAGCCGGATATGGGATCAATTCTACCGGGTTGAGCGATCCCGGGATCGTAAATCTGGAGGGACCGGTCTAGGACTTGCAATCGTCAAACATATTCTGGAGCTACATGATAGCGAGTTTGGTGTGATGAATACGTATAAAGGCGTCGCATTTTCTTTTACCTTATATGAAAGCAGAGGAGAACTACATGAATAACAAAAAATACATCTATATCATTTCAGTACTGTGCGTGCTGCTTATGACCAGTGGGTGCGCCACAAAATCACAATCTGGAGCATCAGATACCAATAACGAGCAACCATCTGAAACCAATCAAGGCGATACCGTAACAACAGATGATGATTCAGAAAATACAGACACTGAAATATTAATTGTTATAGATCAGACCCCAAAACCGATAGAGGGAAATAGTTTCGATTTCATAATTAACCAAGTACCGGAAGGATTCGCTCTAGCTGAAATGCAGTGGATTTCCAAGGATAACTTGATTGTAAATTCGGTTCAAGATGCCATTCAACACGGAGCTAATGGGGAAGATGGATTTTACATTAGCGGGAACGGAAAATACTCCGGTTTCATATATCCGGATACGATGAAAGGCGAAGAAGGTCAGGTTGTATTTCTATTCAAAAATGCTCAAGGCAATGAGTTAACTTGGAAAAAGAAATTAACTTTGAGTCCGTCAGCAAACTCTCAGGAAGGGAGTAAGAATGAAAACGCCATTGAGAATCCGCAAGATATGTTGGAGCAATATATTCTGGCTATCACAAATCAGGAAGCTGCAAAGTTGGTCGAGTTATACGGCGGTAGCTACCAAGGACTCATGAATTTATTTCCCGAAACGGACCCTAACAACAAGCAGAAATTATTTGAACAGTATCTGAAGTTGATGCCTAAGATTTCTCTTAAAGAAGTTCTTGAACAGACTGAAGTAAGCAAGGACGAATATAAATTCGTGATTACGTTAAAGCAGGAAGACGGAAGCTTGTTCCAGACAAGGGAGTTTGACACGATCACCGATAAGTTTACTTACACAGCTAAAAGAGTCGATGGCAAACTGAGAATAATGGAACTCCCTCCATACCAGGCTTAGTTTGTAAAACGTCCCTGTGATGGTAACAATTCAGTTTATTCACTACAATTGTATACAAAAAATGACTCCTCTCATTAAAAAATAAGAGAGGAGTTGTTTTTTAATAAATATCCAGATAACTAGCATAAGGTTGTTCAAAAATAAACCTGGTATTAGATCGCGTACTAGTTTGTTATAAATAGGCATTGAATTTCCTCCTTTTTCTTCTATTATAAAGAAAATTGGAAGTATTTATAAGGAAGGTTCGGGGTTTTCGTTTCTTCAGGCTATTCGTTGAAAAATTGGCAGTAATCCAAGTACATGGTACCAAGTATAGACCCCAACAATAATACCATCCTTATTAGCGCCTAAGTTGTGCGCGACAGGGAGGGTTTGATTGGAATATGAAAACAGCCATCTGGCTCAGATGGCTGTTCCAAGTTATTGAACAATTCCTGTTAAGTCTTTGAGTGACTCTTGCCAAACGGTTACACCTTGGCTCATTGCGGAACCGCCGCCTAGAGCTGCAGCCACTCCGATTGCCTCTATCATTTCTTCCTCCGTACCACCAGCATCCAGGCAGCCCTTTGTATGATAGACGATGCAATGTTCGTTATGCGCATGCACGCTGATAGCGAGTGCGATAAGCTGTTTCTGTTTCTGGTCCAATTTGCCGTCTACGAAACAAGACTCAGTGAACGCATGAAAGGTCCCTGCCACATTCGGCAATTTTTCTGTGAAACTGCCCATTCCAACTTTATATTCCTGTAAAATTGCTTCTGAATACGTAATTTCCTCCATGTACTTTCCCTCCTGTTCGAGGGTAGTATTTGCAAGACAGAGGAAGGCATGCATAGATTTTAAAAAAAATTGAATTTCTTTACATACGACACTTATACTTTAGATTATTGTGCAACAATTTTGTGCAAGTTATGATATGGTAAACTATCTACAAATAAAATATTAGAAGGTGAACACCATGCTAGAAGTTAGCGAAAGTAAATTAGCACAGTATGTCGTGCACTATTTAAGCGATGAGCTCGTTCTAGGACATGAGGAATTCACGCAGCCAGAGGTCATGTTAGAAGCAGCCTTTACACAACTTGCGTTCCATAAACTCGACCTAGACCAACAATACGCATTTTTTCATGAGACAAATATAGGATTAAATGAAGTATATACATACGCGAAGAGTATTTTTGATAATAATAATAGTTTCCTTGAACAATCAAAACATATTGCCAAGCACTTACATAGTGTATCTCTACATCCGAATATAAAAAGTGGCGAATTATTCATTGGCTTATTTGAAAATTGCCTGTTCAATAATGAAGTCAGACAAGTGATAGCCATAGTGAAAATTGATGAAAAAGAAATGTTTTTAGATGTGAAAAATGAGCAAAATAAAATGGTTGTGAACGGCATCGATGGTATTAATGTAAAGAAAATTAATAATATCGTCGTCATTGTCGACATGGGCCAAGACAAAGAACCAACAGTATTTTTGAAAACAAAAAAGAAAGAAGATGTCGTGTACTGGCAAGAGCGTTTTTTAAAGCTCAAAGTGGCGGACGAAAGCTTCCATAAAACGAATTTAGCATTAACGGAATGTAAAAAATATATATTAAAAGAAGAGACTTTTACGAATACCGATAAACTAGGTTTTTTAAACAAGACGCTTGAATACTTTAGAAACGAAGAAGAGTTTCAGGTGGACGACTATATTGAAACGGTATTTGAAATAGCGGATGAGGTACAAAAAGACGTCCTTATCAATACAGTAAAGCCCTACGAAACGGTAATTTCTGAGAGCGCAATTGTGATGGCAGAAAAAAGTTATAAACGTAAAATTAAGCTTGATGCAAATATAGAAATTCAGGTTAATGTGCGTGATATCGCAAAAGTGAATGAACTAATCGAGGTTGGCTTTGACGAAGAGTCGAATCGTAAGTTTTATAAGATCTATTTCGAAGAAGAAACATAAACAAATAAATTAATCCTCTATCCCTGTAATAGAAACATTCACCTTAATTCATGTTTGTTAATACAGGGGAAAAACAAATGGTTACGCATTGGCTCATGGCGGATTTACCGCCTAGAGCTGTGGCCACTCCGATTGCCTCTATCATTTCTTCCTCCCAACCAACAGCCTTTGTATAATAGAAGATGCAATGTTCGTTATGCATACACGCTGATAGCAAGTGGGATAAGCTGTTTCTGTTCAATTTACCTGCTATAAACATTGAATAAAAAATAAATAGTGCACTTTAGTGGATAAATAATTAAATATGATGTATAGTAAGGATAATAATTAAATTGCTTAACAGAAACAATGAATTCACATATTACAAAAAGTAATCGTGTTTGTTCGGTACTTTTTGTAATATGTGAATTTTTTATTCACTACAATTTTTGGAGGTCTTTAAATGACACAAGGTACAGTAAAATGGTTTAATGCAGAAAAAGGATTTGGATTTATTGAAGTAGAAGGCGGAAACGATGTATTCGCTCACTTCTCAGCAATCCAAGGCGATGGCTTCAAATCACTTGACGAAGGTCAAAAAGTTGAATTTGATGTAGAAGACGGTCAACGTGGACCACAAGCAGTTAATATCGTAAAACTTTAATTCTTCGGAATTAGATAACTGAAAAAATTGAGACACTCTTTATGGGTGTCTCTTTTTTTTTTTATTTCTAATTTGAAATATATCCGATAGAAATATAAAAATAACTGGTGCACACTTTTGTTAGAACAAAGTGGTAGCATAGGGTATATAGAATTTTTATATAGGAGTGAACTAAGATGAGCAATACACATATATTTTCAAAACGTGAGGAAATGGCTAATGCAATTATTCACGGGATAGGGGCTCTCTTGAGTGTGGCTGCACTTGTCCTATTAATCGTGTCTTCTGTGGTGAGAGGGACGGTATGGCATGTTGTCAGTTTTATATTGTTTGGTGCATCCATGGTGGTTTTATATGTTTCATCAACACTTGTACATGGATTTCCGGCGGGTCGAGCAAAGGATTTTTTCGAGATAATGGACCATTCCTCCATTTATTTTTTTATCGCAGGCACATACACTCCATTTTTATTCATCGCTGTAAAAGGGACACTTGGATGGACATTATTTGCAATTGTATGGGGGCTTGCAATCGCAGGAACAGTGTTTAAATCGTATTTTGTAAAACGTTTCTTACATACATCGACGTTGTTGTATGTGATGATGGGTTGGCTCATTGTATTTGCGTGGAAGCCCCTTCTAGTAAATGTATCCCATCAAGGGATAATCCTACTTGCAGTTGGCGGTGTACTCTATACATTTGGAGCAATTTTCTACGTGTGGCGAGGCTTTACATATCACCATGCAGTTTGGCATATATTTGTACTTGCAGCGTCCATTCTACATTTCTTTGCAGTAATGACGTTATTACCGTAGCTATTCGCCAAACTCAATGATTAAAAATACAACATAAGAGAAGGATTTCAAAATACAGAGTAGGAAGTGAACACTTTGGGTATAAAAGTGGGGATTATTGGATGTGGCTCAATTGCGAGGTTACGTCATGCTCCAGAATATAAAGAAAATCCTTTCGTAGACGAAATTGTCTTTTATGACAGAAATCTTGATCGTGCAGAAACATTAGCTACCATGTTTGATGGAACGGTTGCAAAAAGTATCGATGAATTACTAGTAGATCCTACGGTACAAGTAATTAGCGATTGTTCTTCTAATGAGAACCATCATTTATTCTCTACAAACGCATTGCTACATGGAAAGCATGTGCTATGTGAAAAGCCCATCTCCCTAACGATTGAACATGCGAAAAAAATAGTAAATGCTCAAAAGGAATCCGGGAAAAAACTAATGGTAGCGAACAATCAACGCTTTACTCGAGCACATCAAAAAGCGAAAGAAATCATTAAAAGTGAAGAACTGGGTAGAGTATTGACTTTTAGAACGACTTTTGGACACTCAGGACCCGAACAATGGGGTATAAACAAAACAAACTCAACCTGGTTTTTTCAAAAGGAACGCTCTGGGTTAGGAGTTGCTGGGGACTTAGGAATTCATAAAGTGGATTTATTGCACTACTTACTAGATGATGAAATCGAACAAGTAAGCGCTTTTCAAGGAGTACTCGACAAAGTAAATGAAAAGAACGAACCGATTGAAGTATGCGATAATATAGTATGTAGTTTAAAAACTAAAAAAGGCCGAATAGGAACCGCATGTTTCTCATGGACATATTACGGAGAAGAAGATAATAGTACCATTATCTATTGCGAAAAAGGGATATTGAAGATTTATCATAGTGATCAATATCAACTTGAAGTGATCAAAAAAGATAGTCAAAAGGTACAATATCAATTAGATAGTATGCAAACAAATGATAGCCAAACGAACAGTGGAGTAATCGATGCTTTTATAGAATGCATTCGACTAGATCAAACTTCACCTGTAACTGGGGAAGATGCAATCATCGGACTAAAAGTAATTATAGGAATAATAGAAGCAGCAGAAACTAAAAGGGTTGTAACAATTGATTTAGATTATTTCCTTTAAAGGAGCTAGTTAAATATTGTAAACAGAAAGAAATCTACTGAAGATATGACTTCGGCAGCTTAGTCTGTAGGCAAACTCGGTAAAAATCGGGTTTGTCTACAGACTTTTTACTTTTAAAAAATCCTCGGTTCAGAGGACAATTGAGTCAGACACTAGAACGCTAGACGAAAGCTATAATCGAGTAGTTACTCTTCCTCAACCTCTATCAAAAATATCCCTTCTTCAAATCCACCACGTTTCTCTTTCTTCAAAATACGTATGTTTTCTAATTCTTCAAAGTTTGATTTATAAATAGGTAATGCTGCATAGATTAATTCCAAAATATCAGCTAGTTCTTCCAGTGCTTCTTTACGATTATTTGTCTCTGCGAATTCTGTAACTTCTTCAAATAGTTTATTCTTTATTTCAATTAGGAGTTCAGATGGTTCCAGTGTTCGTATAGTGAATTTACTTCCTGACTTTTCGATAACTTGTGGAATTCGATCTCGAACTAGTTTGTTGTAGACGGGCATTGAATTTACTCCTTTTTCTTTCTTATAACATCTTTTGTTTCCTTCATATCCGCAAACCATCTTAATACTTGGTTATGGTGGTTAATGATTTGTTGTGCAGTTAATTCTTCAGAATCCCACGTACTATGCGCATCAGTTATTAGTGTGAGATCGTATCTTAAACTGTAAGCATTTCTGCAGGTAGTGTCTACGCATATTTCGGATTGGATGCCGGCAATTATTAGGTGTTCAATAGATAGTTTTTGAAGCTCTTCATGTAGGTTTGTTTTATAGAAAGAATCAGGTGTTGTCTTTTGAATGATAGTATCTATGGGTGCAGGCTTAATCTCAGAGTGTATTTCCCACTCTTTTGTACCAGGTTCTAACATTTTTCCGGTTGGAGCATTATGCTGGATATAAATGATTGGAATGTTGTTGCTTCTTGCATATACTAGAAGTTGCTTTAGATTACTAATAACTAAATTCGAATTGAATACTGGATTTTCTTCTAAAAACATACCGTTTTGAACATCAATGATTAAAAGAGCGCTTTTTTTCATAACCTTCTCCTCTCAATATCTATAGTCATTATAGGATGGTAAGATTAGGAATACAAATATGCTTTTTAAGAAGGGATACAACCGTAATTATAGATGTATATTCCGAAAAAATTATTAAATTTACGGATTGATAAGATTAAATAAGAGGTGTTTGAAAAAAAAGGTATTGGATTCTTATGCCAGCCTTTCTAATTGTGGGAACTGTATTGATTTTCTACTTCCCAGATGAATATAGACATTATTCATTGTACGTTATCTTCCTTTTTTGGATTACTTATTATTCTTCGGATTATATCGCTATTATGAAAAAGCTCATCAAAAAATGAGGTTGAATAAATGAGTGTAACAGATTGTGAGTTTTGATAACTATATATTAATAGAAACGAGCAGAAGATAGTTAAACTTCGGCTGCTTGTTGTTTTACTCTTCATCCTCAACCACTATTTTAAATGCATCATGGGGTCAAAAAATAGGACACATTATTGAAATGTGGTTTTAAGGCAATTGTCTAAGTCGCTTCAAATATAGAGCATAGACTACAAGGACTTGATGAAAAGGAGGGGAAAATATGAGGAACCCAGAACAACATCACGGTGGGCATGAACAACATACGCACCAACACCAGCATCAACATCTCCATCACCATTATCATCCTAGCGTACCTGTGCATCACGTAGGGCATCACGGACAACACGTAGGGCATCATGCACAACATGTAGGTCACCATACTCAACACCATCACATGATTCAACCGGTAGGTTATAATCCGTTTGGCCAACATATGGGGCAACATGTAGGCCATCATACAGAATTTCAACAACAAATGCCACATTATTACCAGGATGGAATGACCCATCTATAATAGAAATTAACTCCATTTACTATGGGCAAAATACTGAAACGCCCGTAATGTTTTAAGTAAACCGAAGGATGAAACAAAATTAGTATTTCTTTTAGTTCCTTGAATGTATTTTCAGGGTTAACTTTAATCAGCATATTCCTTGCTTCTTCTTGGATCTTATAATTACTGTTAAAGATTCTATTTTATAAAGAATACATGTGTAATTACCAATGGATTCCCCCCCTTATATAAAAATGGGGAATTTAATATGCATAGTTGCCCATTTGTGGCATAAAAAAGGGTTATTTCAGAAGCTTTCGTAAAACCTTCTGAGATAGCCTATTCTTATTTTATTTTCTTGTAAAAGTACTTTCTAATAGAGGAGCTCGTTGAACGTCTTTCTTTTGGACTTCTACGTTTTCTTCGAACTTTAAGGTTATCCCTAATACATAGTATTCCGTCTCTTCCTGTTCCAAACCCTTATACCGTTTGAGAATGAATGCATAGAAAACGCATCCAATAGCAGCCCAGACAATTAATAGAATAAAAACCTGGATTTTTTTACTGTCTTAAAATTATTAGGTTTTCTTGTTAAAATATTTAATTCCAAATAATATTTTAAGTTTTATAACAAAAAAACTAATTTATTATTGAATTATGAAACTATAGTTTATTTATTTTAAGTAGTTGCTTATAATAATTTAAAAATACACAAATAAGGGGTATATAAATGGATATGATAGATGCGAAGATTTTAGAGGTTTTAAAGAAAAATGGGAGAGCTACTGCATCTGAAATTAGTAAAAAAGTTAATTTATCTATACCAGCAGTATCGGAACGAATTAGAAAAATGGAAGATGCGAAAATTATTGAACAATATACGGTTAAAATAAATCGTGAAAAAATGGGTTTTAAATTGTTAGCGATCATATTTTTGAATATTGATCATGCAGCAAATATTAAAAGTTTTAGAGAGGCTATCATTCCTTTTACGGAAGTAATTGAATGTCACCATATGGCAGGTGAATATGACTATATGTTAAAAGTGTTAGTAGAAGATACGGGTGAATTAGAGATTCTACTTAATGACAAACTAAAATCCATTCAAGGTGTTCGGACGTCCAATACGTTAATTGTATTATCCACTCTAAAAGAAAACTCAAACAGATAGGTGTGAAGCGAATGATTTGGAAAGGATTTCGATTTGGGCTACTTTTACAGATTGCTGTAGGACCAATTTGTTTGTTTATTTTTCAAACTGCAGCGGGGTCTGGTTTTTGGATAGCAGAGATTGGTGTTTTAGGTGTAACAATTGTAGATGTTTTTTATATACTTGCGGCAATCCTCGGGATTGGGTTTATACTTACTAAGTATAAAAAGACGAAGGGAATCATTCATAACATTGGTGCAGCGGTTCTCCTAGTATTTGGTTTAAGTAATATCATAAGTTTTTGGGGAATTACTCTCATCCCGAGCTTGGATTTTCTTTCAAAGCAAACTACGCAAAGTGTTTTTTGGAAAACACTAGTATTAACTTTATCCAATCCTTTAACGATTCTATTTTGGGCTGGTGTCTTCTCTGGAAAAATAGGAGAAGAAAATATGAAGCAAAAAGATTTATACATATTTGGAATTGGAGCGATATTATCTACCTTCGTATTTTTAACTATTATCTCAGCGGTAGGTACTGTATTAACATTATTTTTAGCGCCAATTATACTGAGGATGCTTAATTTATCAGTAGGATTAGTATTAATAGCTTTCGGGTTTAGAATTATAATAAAAGCAAGAAAGACAGTTTGAAACGAATGTAGAATTTCTTATTGACTAGTATTAGCAAAGTATATTTCGTAATCACCAAATTCTTTAAACCCGAGACGAGTGCAAATAGGAGCAGAAGTATTTTTAACAGCTTGGATCAAAGCAGCATTCGCACCTGCAGCACGTGCATCTTTCAAGCGTTGGGTGACCATTGTTTTATAAATATTTCTCCCTCGCCAACCAGGATGTGTCGCAGAACCACCTAGAAGTACTTTGGTTGTCTCTGGTATAAACACTAAGTTGGTCCAACCCACTATAATGCTAGTGCCTGTTAGATAGGCAAAATAGAATTGATTTTTTTTGTATGCATGAACAGACGCTATGATTACCTCATCTGTAAGACCCATTCCATACATGTTAGCTAATAGGCTTGCATTTTCCATCACTTTTTCCTTCGAAACTGGGATGACTACTACATTCGAGTTAACAGTGATTGGAATATCAAAGTCTTCTAATACCATACCAACCGAGGATTCACCCTTCACCATTCCTTTAGCCGACAAAAGAATGCCAAGATAAAATGGCGTATTTTTGGGACCAACAGCCCAGCTAAAAGGAATGTCACCAAATGCTTTAAATACTAAATCAATTGTTTCTTCCATATTACATTCCGTCAGTTTAGCTCCACCAACCGTGTTTGCAAAAGGATTGCGTATTTTTTTGGAGCGGACACCCTTTAGCCCAGGAAAATTCAAGTGCTCTGTTACCCCTGGTACTTCATTAAAAATCAAAAAAGGTAACGAATCAACCAATTGAAACATTTCATCCTGATTCATGAATTTCTTCCCTTCCTTTAGTATTTTACCGTGGAAATGCATTCTCATAAATTACTGTGGGTAACTGGATAATATGAGTTTATTTTAATAAAAATAATATACTTTTTAAGCCATTTTCCAAAACAGAATTTCGTTGTTTTGGAGGGTGGTTTCTTTTTTTTTTATTCGAATGTTTGTTTTTCCTAGTTATTGGGCAATACTTAGTCAAATTTAAAAGTGATTGTCAGATTACTTGTGAGGAGGAACTATGTAGTGAAAGCTAGAACTATTTTGTGCGTATTGTTATTCGCACTTTCATCGAATTCAGTATCATATGCACACGAAATTTTCCCTGTCGCCACGTTTGATCAAAATTTATCGATTTCTCAGGATTCAACAAATGATGTAGTAGCCAATGAAAATCAATCAGAAGAATATGATGTGCATTTTGATAATGCATATAATATGAGAAAGTTTTTAGAACAAGTGCCGGAAACATACACAGTCGTTAAAGGGGATAACTTGTATCGGATTGCATTGGAACATAATATATCATTGGAATCGCTTATGATTTGGAATGGACTTACAGGTGATTTAATTCACCCTGATGATGTGTTAATTGTGAGTGGTGATGAAGAGGAAATTGGACCTATTGATGCCATAGAAGAGCCTGTAACCACGGTATTTTCTCCAATTATTAGCCCTCCGCCAGTCGAAGAAGGAAAAGAGATACTCGTTACTGCAACGGCCTATACAGCATACTGTAATGGCTGTTCGGGTACGACCGCATATGGCATTGACCTTCGAGCAAATCCTGATCAGAAAGTAATTGCAGTGGATCCAAGAATTATTCCACTAGGCACAAAAGTTTGGGTGGAAGGATATGGAGAGGCTATTGCAGGTGATACAGGAGGAGCAATAAAAGGGAATAAAATCGATGTATTCATCCCTTCTTATAACAATGCGATGCAATGGGGAGTAAAAAAAGTAAAAATAAAAATAATAAATTAAAAAAAGATGAGGCTGGGACATAACTAGTCTATAAATTAAAAAAACGTGAATCGGTAACTCGATTTCACGTTTTTTACTTCATTTTTGGAAATACGTCGTCAAGAGTTTACCCTCTTAGCACATATTTCCGCAAGTTTACGGCAATTAAAGACATCCCGATTTCTTGTTCAACCTTCGATTTCTGGGGTGATTTCATTTTGAAGAAGCTCTTTATACATTTGATTTGACTTTTCAATCAGATTTTTATCGTAGAAGCCTTTCTATACTAGTTGTTTGAAGGGAAGGCGGCGACTCCTGGGGGAACAGCGCGAGCTGAAAGCCCCGAAGGAGCAAAGCGACGAGGAGATTGAAGCCGTGCCCCCGGAAAGCGTCCGCCGTACCGGAAAACAACTACAGGTAAATTTCAATAGAAGCCCCGAAAACTTTCCCTAGTCGTAAAAGCTCCAAATAATATAGGGCTACTTTATATTTTAGAAATCCATGTCTCGAATTGCTTCGAGCTTGGATTTTTTTCATTTGCTCTTGGATTGTCGGAATTGTTCTCGCCTCTGGTTAAATTGGTCGCTGGTCTAGTGCAACTAGTCTCGAAGTACCTTCTATAGGAAAGAGAAATCTCTTGTTTCAAACTGACATTAAGTAAGAGGGAAGTCTCCTTTTTGATTTATTTATTACACAAACAGTATCTATACCTTACATAACAATAGCTTTACAAATTTTACTTAACCTTATTAAGATATCCATACTTTCTTAATGTTTGTTTCGTATGATTTGACTTGTAAGCAAATCAAAACAAACACAAACAAATGGAGGTTCGCATTCATGTCTATGAAACGTGTATGGAAGAAAAGTTTAGTTAGCGTGTTAGCTTTATCGCTTTTAGTAGCTTGTTCTGATAGTGCAGCAAAAACAACTGTCAAAGGGAATGATTTGACGTTGGATGAAATAACAGAAAAAGCAAAAGAAGAAGGTACTGTAAATTCGGTTGGTATGCCAGATTCTTGGGCGAACTGGGTGGAAACTTGGGATGAGCTTGGAACAGAGTATAGTTTGAAACATACGGATACAGATATGTCTAGTGCAGAAGAGCTTGCGAAGTTTGAAGCAGAAAAAGAAGATGCTACTGCTGATATCGGTGACGTAGGTATTGCATTTGGACCGATTGCAAAAGATAAAGGCTTAACTTTACCATACAAAACATCTTATTGGGACGAAATTCCTGAATGGGCAAAAGACGATGAAGGCAATTGGGTTGTTGGCTATACTGGAACAATTTCATTTTTAACAGATACAAATAATGTGAAAAATCCTCCAAAATCATGGGAAGATATCAAAAATGGAGATTATGTAGTTAGTATTGGAGATGCTTTAACTGCTAACCAAGCACAGTTTGCTATTTTAGCAGCGGCTATGGCTTTTGGTGGAGATGAAAGTAATCTTCAACCAGGAATTGATTTCTTTGCAGAGCTTGCTAAACAAGGTCGTTTAAAAGGAGATCCATCTGTTGCGAATTTAGAAAAAGGTGAAATTGATGTTGCGATTCTTTGGGACTTTAACTCTTTAGGTTACCGTAGCCAAATTGACGAATCTCGCTTTGATGTAGTAATTCCAGAAGAAGGTTCAGTTATTTCTGGGTATGCAACAGTTATTAATAAATATGCGAAAAATCCACATGCAGCTATGTTAACTCGTGAATATATTTTATCGGATGCTGGACAAGAAAATCTTGCAAAAGGTTATGCACGTCCAATTCGTGAAAATGTAGAGCTTTCTGCAGAAGTAAAAGATTTACTTTTACCACAAGAAATGTACAAAAATGCGAAACCTGTAGGAGATCAAAAGGCATGGGAAGAAACAACAAAAAAAATTCCACAAATGTTCCAAGAACAGGTTTTAATCCATGTTAAATAAAAAAGTAGTGCTCATCGTAGTGGATGCCCTTCGATATGATACGGCTTGTACACACATGGGATATATGCAACATTTGGTTGAGCGAGGTGCTGCAGCACGCTATGAAGTCCGCTCGGAAGTACCTTCTTTATCTCGACCACTATATGAAACTATTTTAACGGGTACGCCACCTCTTATTCATGGGGTGACGAGTAATATGACGGTTCGCTTATCGAATCAAACAAGCTTATTCCACTTATCAAAAAGCAGCGGTAAAACTACCGCTGCAGCTGCTTACTACTGGGTAAGTGAACTTTATAATCATGCACCATTTCGTCATTTTGAAGACCGAATTCAATTAGATACAAAGTTGCCTATTGAAAACGGCTTATTCTATTTTGAAGATCATTATCCAGATAGTCATTTATTTGCAGAAGCTGCTTGGTTAATGGATCAAAAGAAACCTGACTTTCTTTATATCCATCCAATGAATGTGGATGATGATGGACATAAGTTTACGGCTGATTCGAAGGAATATCGTAATCGTGTGTTAGCTGTGGATGCGCTACTTTCTCTATTTATTCCTAAGTGTTTGGAACAAGGGTATGAAGTAATTGTGACTGCTGATCATGGGATGACAAGTGATGGCAATCATGGCGGAAATACAACAGAAGACCGACATGTACCCATGTTTGTTTTATCCAAACAAGTGAGAGCAGGAATAAATGAAGGAATCGTTTCTCAACTTCAAGTGGCACCTTTAGTTTGCCATTTACTAAATATTGAACCTTCAGAGGAAATGGTTCCGCTCCTCTTAGATGGTGTACGTATGCTAAAAGAGGCCTAGGCCTCTTTTCTTTTATAAGCAACAGATACAGGAAGGACTGATCGAGATGAAATCTAAAAAGCAATTGATCGTTTGGATACTACCATTTCTAGTGCTCATCTTATTGTTTTTCATTGTTCCACTTGTATATATGGTTATATCCAGTTTTAGTAATAGTGATGGACTTACGTTGGATCAATATAAATCAGCACTAACGAATAGTTATATTTTACAAGGGTTTAAAAATAGTATTACGCTGTCAGCGGTTTCTGCTTTGATAGCGTTAGTTGTTACAATGTTCGCTGTGTATGCGATAATGCGGTGTTCTGAGCCAGTACGAGAAAAAGTGTTAATCATTTCTAATTTAACGTCAAACTTCTCTGGTATCCCTTTAGCATTTGCGTTTATTGTATTGCTTGGGAACAGTGGTTTGTTTACATTGTTATTTGAAAAATGGGGAATTGATGCTCTTTCATCGTTCTCATTATATAGCTGGAGCGGGTTATTGCTTATATATGTTTACTTTCAATTACCGCTTTCGCTTATGCTGTTGTATCCAATTTACTATGGAATTCAACAACAATGGAAGGATGCTGCGGCATTACTTGGGGCGTCGACATTTCAATTTTGGACAAAAATAGGGATTCCTATTATGCTTCCAGGTATTGTTGGGACGTTTAGTGTACTTTTTGCGAATGCGATGGGTGCCTATGCTTCGGCATATGCGTTGACAGGAAGTAACTATAATTTAGTTTCGATACGAATTGGAGCACTGTTGTCAGGCGATATTTTCGCACAACCAGAACTTGCAAGTGCGATTGCAGTTTTGCTTGGCGTGACAATGATTATCGCGATGTTGTTAAGTGAGTGGAGTATTAAGAGAACTAGGAGGAATTTATAGTGAAAAAAAGAGGATTTGCTGATCTATTTTTTATCTTCCTAATGATATATTTATTCGTCCC
Organism: Psychrobacillus syltrankelensis; assembly: GCF_055454035.1. NCBI lineage: Bacteria > Bacillati > Bacillota > Bacilli > Caryophanales > Bacillaceae > Psychrobacillus > Psychrobacillus syltrankelensis. The sequence goes on from NZ_CM144227.1 coordinate 3,217,577, forward strand.
AATCTTAGCAACAACGCTTTATGCATTTGCAACGAATTGGAATAAAACTGTGTTACCAGAGGGATTAACGTTTAAATGGTTAGCTACTTTGTTTCAAGATACGAGTTTCATCGAAGCTTTTGGTCGATCTGTATTACTTTCTGGAGGAGCGGTTATCATCGCTTTATTGTTTATTGTACCTGCCATTTTTGTCATTGTTCTTTATTTTCCAAAGTATGAGAAATGGATTCAAGTGGCGATTGTACTGGTATATGCATTTCCAGGAGTAATTTTAGCAGTAGGTTTAATCCGCGCATATTCAGGAATCGGCGTGCCGATGATTTTTATTGTTTTAGGGGCTTATGTAATTAGTATTTTGCCCTACATCTATCAAGGGACACGTAATAGCTTGCGAAATATAAATGCACGTCAGTTGCTAGATGCAGCAGAATTACTAGGAGCTACTAAGCTCCAGGCATTTATTAAGGTTTTATTACCTGCCGTTTATCCAGGACTGTTTGCAGGTGCGCTACTATCATTTTCCGTTTTGTTCGGGGAATTTGTTTTGATTAACCTAGTAGTTGGTTCGCGTTTTGAAACAGTTCAAATTTATCTAATGAAAAAATTAAGTACAAGTGGGCATATCGCAAGTGCTGTTGTATTTGTTTACTTAGTGCTGATGGGCGTATTAACCTTTATCATCTCCGTCCTAACTAAACGATCGAAAGGTGTTGCAAATACATGAGTTATTTAGTGATTGAGGGTCTTCATAAAGAGTATGGCACGAATACGGTGTTGTCTAATATTGATATGACGATTGAAAAAGGTGAGTTTGTAACGTTGCTAGGTCCAAGCGGTTGTGGGAAAAGTACCATTTTACGAATTATTGCCGGGCTAACAGATGCAACAACAGGAGCGGTGAAAATTGAAGGAAAAGTAATGAATAATATTCAGCCGAAAAACCGGGAAGTAGGAATGGTGTTTCAGTCTTATGCATTATTTCCGAACATGACGGTGAAAGAGAACGTTGCTTTTGGGTTGAAAATCAAAAAAGTGGAAGCGAAAGAAATTGATCGACTAGTAGAGGAAATACTTAAGATTGTCGATTTGTCCGATAAAGTGAGTGCTTTTCCGCATGAATTATCTGGTGGTCAGCAGCAACGTGTTGCACTTGCGCGAGCGCTAATTGTGCGTCCTAAGGTTTTATTGTTAGATGAACCACTAAGTGCTTTAGATGCGCAAATTCGTAAAAAGTTACAAGCAGACTTACGTTCGATTCAGATGAAGCTCGGCATTACGATGATTTTGGTAACACATGACCAAGAAGAAGCAATGGCTGTTTCCGATAAGATTTTCGTTATGAATAAAGGAGAAATTGCTCAAAGAGGAACGCCTACTGAAATTTATACGAAGCCAGAAAATGAATTTATCGCTAACTTTATCGGGAATTATAATGTATTTACGCGTAAAGAGCTGGAGCAAATGATTGGCGACACATTACCTGGTGAAGGTTTGAAATTTGCCATTCGTCCAGAAGCAATTCATTTGGAAGCAGCTCTAGGAGATTTAAATATTATTGGAATTGCGAAAGAATCAGTCATGAGCGGAAACGTTATTCGTTCGCTTTTTCAAGCAGGTGAAAGCACATTCTCTGTGGAGCAGCTTCATCAACGAGGATATGCAATGGAGCTAGGAAAGGCATATGAATGCTATATCGCACGTGAAGATGTGATTGAGCTAACATGACACACTCGAAGCTTGAACGGTTTGAGCATATATTAAGTAGGCTAGAATTTGATGGGAAGATTGTTGTGTCTGCTATTGCAGAAGAGTTAAATGTTGCTCCGGAAACCATTCGAAGAGACTTTGATGAGTTGGAGCAACAGCATTTATTGACAAGGGTTCATGGTGGAGCTGTGAAGTTTATTAATTTGCGAAAAGAACCTGAGTTTTTACGAAAGATGGATATGCAAAGAGAAGTGAAACTTGAAATTGCAAAAGTTGCAGCTACGAGAATCAGCGATGGTGATACAATCGCAGTGGATGTAGGGACAACAACGGTTCATATAGCGGACTACTTAGTGGAAGTGAACAATGTAACAGTTGTCACAAACTCTATCGCTGCTGCTGAAAGGTTTAATTTGGCAATCGAAGAAAAGCGAATGACCGGAAAAGTGATTTTGCTAGGAGGAATTACGAATCCTGCACAATCTTCCGTTGGCGGTGCGATGACGTTAGAGTGGTTAAGTAAAATGAATTTAGATAAAGCATTTTTATCGTGCGGTGGAGTAGAATCAGGTATTGTTTATGATTACGACTTAGATGAATCGCTCGTATCATCAAAGATGGTAGAAAATAGTTTTTGCTGTATTTTGTTAGCTGATCATTCCAAAATGAATCAGAAATCCTTTTATACAATTTGTGGGTTAAATGAGTTGTCAGAAGTAATTTCAAATGAGAGATATCCAGCAGATTGGCATGGATACGATGGTACGTGGACTGTGGTAAATGGAGGTAATTGTAAATGAAAATAGATTATCACGTGCATTTGGAGGAAGGACCTTACTCGATTCGTTGGTTAGAACGAACTTCAGAAGCGATTGCCTCATTTGGTTTACCAGATGGATTAGAAAAAGGTACGAAAGATTTTGTGAATTGGCAAGTAAATGCATGGAAAAATAGATTGGATAAAGGATGTTACTCAGAAGAGTGGTTGGATCTTTATTTGAAACGTGCGAAGCAACTAGGGTTGAAGGAAGTCGGGATAGTCGATCATTTGTATCGTTTTCGTGAAACGAGAGATTATTTTGAGAAAAATATGCTATTGGATCCGTCAGATGATGTAGGAAAAGTACAGCGTTACTGGCTAGACAGAGTGATGACCGAGAATATGGATGACTTTGTGAACTCCATTTTGTCTGCGAAAGAGAAGTGGAGTCGTGAAGGTGTCGATTTGAAATTGGGTATTGAAGCTGATTATTTTGCTGGGTGTGAAGCAGAGTTAGTCGAGCTGCTTAGTGATCAACCGTGGGACTATGTGATAGGCTCCGTTCATTTTGTGGATGGCTGGGGATTCGATAATCCGCAAACCGTAGAAATTTTTGAAACGAAGAATTTGAAAGCATTGTACGAACGATTTTTTGAAACAGTAGAGAAAGCAATCCGTTCGGAGATATTTGATTTTGTCGCGCATTTAGATAATTTAAAAGTGTTCAATTTCCGAGTGGATGATGCAAAGTTTAATAATGAGTGGTATGCGAGAATTGCAGATGCACTAATGGAAACAGGAACTGCTACTGAAGTGAATGCTGGATTGTATTATCGATATCCCGTGAAAGAAATGTGTCCAAGTCCTGATTTTTTACAGGTTCTTGTGGACCGCGGTGTATCGTTTACGGTGTCTTCCGATTCCCATTATCCAGATGATCTAGGTAAATATACAGGAGAGAATGCAAACATGCTGAAAGAGCTAGGTGTTGATAAATTGGTCGGATTCGATGGTCGAGTGAAGAAACTTTATTCCTATTAGATATTTTACTTTTTTAAGTATAGGTTGATCTCATTGGGGGCTTTTTGCATTTGTTCAGAGATAAGAATGTATATAAATTGATGCCAGGAACAGGTTGATTTCCGCTGCAGGCGGACGCTTTCCAGGGGGCAAGCATCAAGCCGCTTCCCTTGCTCCTGCGCAAGCTCGTCGCAGAAATTAATTTCGCTACGCTCAGTCCAGGGTCTTGATTTGCTTGCTAATCCCCTAGGAGTCGCCGCCTTCCGCTTCAATCAACATGCAAATAAGAAAAGAATCTACTTCGTCCAATTAATGAACTGGTACTTTTATTTTGCTTATCCATATGGTAAGCGGAACCAGAGAAAAATAGGTAGTTTCTACTGATAAAGAGGTGAAGAGCTTCCGAAATGGTATCTTCGGAAGCTTTTAAAAGAGTAGGTAAGTATCTTATCTCTCATTACCCAAAACAAATGCATCATGTCTTTATATATTCCAAGAGGGCGACGGACAAACTTTCGCCACAAGATTACCGAAAAAATGGATCGTGAAGTGACGAAGTCACTTCACGATCCATTACTCTAACGGTAATGATGTAGCCAATGTTTCTTCCAAAGCACTCTGGAAACGGTGAGGACAGGATGCGCTTATAGGACGCTTGCGTTTTTGGTCCTGTATAGTTGGTCTCAGGTAGTGGCAGATTGGTCTCGACTTCAAGTTATTTAGTCTCGGGTAGTAGCAAATCAGTCACGAAATGCCATTAATTGAAAAAAAGAAACACCCCATTTAAGAAAAGCAATTTGTCTCTTAAATAGGGTGTTTCTTCATCTATATGTGAATTGGACTTTTCGCTCGGATATCTCCAAGAAGGAATTTACCGTAGGGAATAAGTTTTTGAATGGCGATGGAAATGATAATCGGAATGGCCAAGCCTAGTATAGTGAAACCGATTAATCCGTATTGGAAATAATCGTTTAAAATAATATCCGTGAAAATGTGCAAATACATGATTGCGATCGAATGTTTTTCGACTTTCGCTAACCAATGTAATGGTAGAATTTTGGATAGTCTTTGAAAAGTCCCTACAATCGCAATAATAAAAGCAATCGGTATTATTAAATCTAATAATGGATGATCATATCGTAAGAATTTCATACTCAAATGATAATCAATGAATCCCATTCTATCTGCAACTATTGCACCAATCGCAATTCCGATTGAACCAAGGAACCAAGGCAATTTTATATGCATCCAAACTGATTTTGCGTAATAGCCGAGTGCGAAGTAAACAATGGCCATTAAAACAACGTCTAAATTCCATAGCATTGGAATTGTTTGAGCAGCTTTATCTGGAGAGCCACTGACTACGTGCATAGCGAAAATGCTTTCTAAATGTGATACAAGATAGAATGTTACGAGTAGAATAATTTGTTTTACACGATTTAAATATTTTGTCATCCAAATGAACAATAAATAAGTAAAAAACAATGTAGTTACAAACCAAAAAACACCATAAGCTCCACGAGCAAAACGACCTGCAATAACAAGCTTCCATAAATCTTGTAAATACCAGGAAAGATCAAAGTTTCCTAATGCTAACTCCATGCTATATCGAACAGTAGTAATAGCAAAAAGGAAAAACAAATAAGGAATCATTAGCTGCATAAATCTCTTTTTTACTATTTTATGTGAGTTTTGATCTTTGGCAATTTCTTTAAAAAATATACCGCTTAATAAGAAAAAGGCAGGCATATGAAACCAATAAATATATTTGATGAGGGGAACATCCAATTCTCCAGGATAATGACCGATGACGACTAAAATCATTAAAAAACCCTTCGTAACATCCACCCACGTTAATCTTTTTTTAGACATTATAATTCCTCCAAAGCAAGCTTAGTACCTCATGATTGTTTATCCTTTATTGAGTGAATATAAACGTATAATATGTTTCAATTATATTACAATAATTTATTAAGGGGGTTGTGAAATGTTGGAAGTAGTTTGTTTTGGTGATAGCATTACCGCAAGAAATGAGGGGTATCCTTCTCCTATACTGACGTACAAGCTTTCATTAAAAATGAAAGACTATAAGTTTATCAATGCAGGCGTTTCAGGAAATACAACGGAACAAGCAATGCAAAGGTTTAATAAGGACGTTCTGTCGAGATGCCCAGACATTGTGACAATATTATTTGGAGCAAATGATTCTTCTCTTCATAAATTTGTAGAGCTTGAATCTTTTAAGCAAAACATTACTGAATTCACTAAAAAAATTGGAACATCAAGAACCATTCTAATTACTCCAGCTCCCGTTGATGAGTCACTGCAGCCGAACAGATCGAATGCACGTTTACAGCAATATGCACAAGCTGTAAAAGATGTAGCTAGTGAGACGGGTAGTCACTTTATTGACTTTTTCCATGTTCTTTATTCCGAACCGAATTATATAGAGCTATTAAGAGGAGAAAAAGATGATGGTCTTCATTTTGGAGAAGAAGGGTATGAAATTTTAACTAGTTTGATTGCACAGAAGATAAAAGATATAAATATCGATAAAAAGAATACAAATTTTTTCCAAAGATTGCTGAATAGATTGAGTAGAAAATAAGACTCCTTTTGAAAACTCTATTTGTATTTTTTCATCTATTATTGGAAAAGATATGATGGAGAATTTTAAAAAGGAGTGAGTGTAATTGTTACAGTTACAGACCGATTTAGAAGGGAAAAAGGCATACTTTGGTGATTTGCGCAATCGCATCCAAAGTTTAGGATATTCAATTGGAGGAAACTGGGATTACCATAAAGGCAGCTTTGATAATGTGTTGTGGCGCGATGAAGGGGAAACTATTTATTTAAGGCTTCCATTCGAGGTGTTAGAAGGTGATTTGGATCATCATGAAGCTTATATTAAGTTTCAGACACCGTATGTTATTAAGCATGTCGTACATGTTGGGTTGGATAATGATGAAAATTCATTGCTAACCTCTACAGGGTTTGACCAATTCCAAGATCCCCTTGATAAAGATGGGCAGATTGAAAATAAAAATAGATGGGCGCACGCTGGAGAACAGGCTGTGGAGCAAGTAGTTCGACTAGTGCATTAATATATCAAAACCTATAAAACCGTTTCGGAAGTTCCTAGCCGAAACGGTTTTATTATTTTCATAAACATGGAAATCATCTAAAGTCATTGAATAGATTAAATACATCATGGTGAGAATACATAGGGAATAATCAAAAGAAAGGATAGGAAAATGAATGACTAAATATTAGGAAATACTTTTCGTGCATTTTGTATAAGCCAAGTAGATAGAACAAAAGGCATGGTGAGAACTGGTAATCCATATTGAAGTAAAAAAGTGTCCAAGCTTGCTGTAATTTGTACAGATAGAATGGAAGCGAAAATGCCTGTAATCCATGCATTTTTATGTTTAACTTCTAAGACGGAAGTTACTGCAATCATTGTTAAAACCGCATTGTAATTGTAAAGGCCTAAGTTGATTAATGAAATTTCCCCACCAAGGAAGAGAGCGGTTAACCAGCCTATAGCAGAGCCAATAATGGCGTAAATTCCATATCTCATACTTGCAATGAAAATTGCTATAAGAAAGAAAATAGCAGGAAGAATTTCATCTAGAAAAAAGACTTGTCCGATACCACGTAATAATCCATTCCAATCGAGTGGACCGTCAAGTTCCCTTTCCCAATTTATTAAGGTTTGTGGCGAAATATTTGCTCCTGGTTTGATAAAGTTCAATCTAAAAGAAGTCCCGATAAAAAACCAGGTCAGTAGGATGTATGGGAAGGTTAGGACAGGCATATCGAAGTGCTTTGTTATATTCATCAAAGCGGCAGTTACAATGGTTGTAACTCCTGCACATAATAACGCAATAACCCATTTATAGGGTCCTTCTAAAAATAAATAAATGGCTAATCCTCCTAGGACAGAGTTAAATCCAAAGATTCCACTATTTAGTATTTTTATATCTGCTCCACAAAGGCGCGCAACGAGAGTGCCAGTAATTGCCGAGCCGATTGTAATTAGTCCTAGAGGAATTGAGTAGATAAAAATTCCTGCCAGTATGAGTAATCCGGAAATAATATTTTCGATAAAGACAACTTGTGAAATCCCTTTGACTGACGCGCTCATAAGTTGAATGAACTTTTCTTTCATGATGTCGCCTCTCTTTTCAAAGCTTAAATTACTAAATGTTTACACGTTAAGCATCACAAACTGTAAGGTCCAAATTATTTTACCCTCTTTTACACAATATACACTCAATCGATTGGAGGAAAACGTATGCAATTGTTACCACGTGAGCAAGAGAAATTATTAATCGTTGTTGCTGCTGATTTAGCAAGACGGAGAAAAGAAAGAGGTCTCAAACTAAATTATCCAGAAGCTATTGCGCTTATCACATATGAAATTTTAGAAGGTGCGCGCGAAGGGAAGTCTGTAGCGGAACTAATGTCTTTTGGTGGAACGATTTTATCAACTGAAGATGTGATGGATGGAGTTTCAGATCTAATTGATGATGTTCAAGTGGAAGCCACTTTTCCGGATGGTGTGAAACTCGTCACTGTTCACTTTCCAATTAGCTAAAAGGAGGATATCAACATGAAACCAGGAAATTATGTGTTAAAAGAAGAGGACATTGTATGTAATGAAGGAAAAGAAACGAAACGTATGTCTGTCGTCAATACAGGAGATAGGCCAGTACAAGTAGGTTCTCATTTTCATTTTTATGAAATAAACACAGCACTTGAATTTGATCGGGATGATGCATTTGGTTTTCGATTAGATATTCCAGCTGGAACGGCAGTTCGTTTTGAGCCAGGAGATCCGAAAGAAGTTCAACTTGTAGCATTTGGAGGAGAAAGACGCGTTTATGGTTTTAATTATAAAACGGAAGGCACATTAGATCGGGGGTAATACTATGAGCTTTAAAATGACGAGAGAACAATATTCTTCTATGTATGGACCGACAACAGGCGATGCTATTCGATTAGCGGATACCGAACTTTTCATTGAAATTGAAAAAGATTATTGCAAATACGGGGATGAAGTAGTTTTTGGCGGTGGAAAAGTAATTCGAGATGGGATGGGAAGCCATCCTCTTGCAACACGCGATGAAAATGTACCTGATGTTGTTATTACAAATATAATTGTTCTAGATTACACAGGAATTTACAAAGCTGATGTAGCTATTAGGGATGGTAAAATTTTTGCAATTGGTAAAGCGGGGAACCCTTTAGTAATGGATGGTGTGGACATTGTCATTGGTGCATCTACAGAAATAATTGCCGGAGAACATAGAATTTTGACAGCGGGTGGAATTGATACACATGTACATTTTATTAATCCTGATCAAGTGGAAACAGCTTTAACAGCAGGTTTAACTACATTAATAGGTGGAGGAACTGGTCCTGCGGAGGGATCGAAAGCAACAACGGTTACTCCTGGTGAATGGAATATTCACCGAATGCTTGAAGCTGCTGAAGATATGCCTATCAATGTAGGTTTTTTAGGAAAAGGCCATGCAGCTGCTGAAGAACCGCTTGCGGAACAAATTCGTGCTGGAGCTATTGGGCTGAAAGTGCATGAGGACTGGGGTGCAACATACGCTTGTATCGACATGTCACTAAAAGTTGCAGAAGAATATGATGTTCAAGTTGCGTTACACTCAGACACCTTGAATGAAGGGGGATTTGTAGAAAATACAATCTCTGCATTTAAAGATCGAGTTATTCATACGTACCATACAGAAGGTGCTGGAGGAGGACATGCTCCAGATCTTATTAAAGTAGCAAGTCAAATGAATGTGCTTCCATCATCTACTAATCCAACATTGCCATATACGACAAATACAGTTATCGAGCATATGGATATGTTAATGGTATGTCACCATTTAAGCCCAGATATACCGGAGGATGTTGCTTTTGCTGATTCTCGTATTCGTGCGGAAACAATTGCTGCAGAGGATATTCTGCAAGACATGGGAATTTTCAGCATGACAAGTTCAGATTCACAAGCAATGGGGCGTATTGGGGAAGTAATTATTCGAACTTGGCAAACTGCGGATAAAATGAAAAAACAGCGTGGCAAGTTTGAGGAAGACCAAGGAGTTGGGGATAATAATCGTGTGAAACGATACATTGCAAAATACACGATAAATCCTGCCATTACGCATGGAATTTCCGAATATGTGGGATCAATTGAAGTAGGGAAATTTGCTGATTTAGTTCTTTGGGACCCCAAATTCTTTGGTGCAAAACCAACCATGATCCTTAAAGGGGGAATTGTAGTTTCAAGTGTAATGGGAGATCCAAATGCTTCAATTCCGACTCCTCAACCTATTCTTTATCGTAAAATGTATGGAGCAATGGGAAAAGCGAAGTACAAATCAGCGATTACATTTGTTTCAACAGCTGCTTATGAAGCAGGGGTACATGAAAAATTAGGATTGGAGAAAACAATACTACCTGTTCGTGGGATTCGAAACTTAACGAAAAAGGATATGAAACTAAATGGAGAAACACCAGTTATTGAGGTGGATCCAGAAACTTATGAAGTTCGTGTAAACGGTGAACATCTAATATGTGATCCAGTAGATGAGGTACCAATTGGGCAACGATATTTTTTATTTTGAGGTGATGAAATGATTATCGAAAGAGTCGTTGCGCATATCGATCAATTAGATCCTGATGTTATTGCGAAGACACATAAAGAAAAGATATATATGGAAAGCAGTGACCTAGTAAAAAGAATTAATCGAGTCACAACAGATCATGGGAAAGAAATTGGAATTCGCTTAACAGAAGCAAAGGATTTGCAAGCTGGCGACGTACTTTATATGGATGAAAAAAACATGATCATCGTGGAGGTTTTCCCAGATGATTTATTAATTATTCAACCTCGAAGTATGCATGAAATGGGAACAATAGCACATCAGCTAGGGAATAGACATTTACCAGCACAATTTGAGGAAGACAAAATGCTTGTTCAATATGACTATTTGGTAGAAGAGTTGTTGGAACAGCTAGAAATCCCTTTTATTCGCGACAGACGTAAAGTAAAACAAGCTTTCCGCCATATTGGACATAGTCATGACTAACATGCTGTCATTATTTCAATTATGCGATTCCAATTTACCAACGGGAGGTTTTAGTCACTCGTTCGGACTAGAAACATATATACAAGAAAATAAAGTCATGGATAAAACAAGCTTTTCTACTTGGTTAAAAATGTACTTAGATGAGCAACTCGTCTATTCAGACGGGCTTGCTTGTCGACTTGTCTATGAGGCATTAGCAAATGAAGATTATCAAAAAATATGGGATTTAGATCGGCGTATTACAGTACAAAACTTGTCTCGAGAAACGAGAGAAGGTGCACATAAAATGGGTGAGCGAATGCTTACTATAGGTGTTGAATTATACCCTAATCCATTATTAGAAACGTATAAAGAACGAGTGTCAAAAGATTTGTCGTTTGGTCACTCTGCGATTGTATTCTCTATAATTGCTTTTCAACTAGATATTCCAAAAAATTTAGGGATTTCGGCATTCCTTTATTCATCTATATCGGGATTAGTTCAAAATGCAGTTCGTGGAATTCCACTTGGTCAAACAGCTGGTCAGCAGTTACTGCGAGAATTTCAATCATATATTCAAGAAGCAACGAATAAGATAGGATATCTGTCTGAGGAAGATTTTGGAGCAGTAGCACCAGGTTTAGAAATAGCTCAAATGAAGCATGAAAGAGTGAATATCCGAATATTCATGTCTTAACTATATTCAGCCTCTTTCTGTTTTAAAGTTAAAATCCTTGGAGGATATGCCAGGTTTTCTGAGATTGCTCGAGAAAAATTGGACCTCAATACGCCAAGGAGAATTCGTTTAGGAAGGGTGTCTTCGTTATGGAACCGATAAAAATTGGAGTTGGAGGACCAGTAGGTGCTGGTAAAACAATGTTAGTTGAAAAGTTAACTCGCCAAATGGCAGATGAGATTAGTATGGCTGCAATTACAAATGATATTTATACAAAAGAAGATGCAAAATTTTTAATGAAAAATGGAGTTCTTCCTGAGGATCGTATTATTGGAGTGGAAACAGGGGGGTGTCCTCATACTGCGATTCGTGAAGATACATCGATGAACTCAGCAGCAATTGAGGAATTGAAAAAACTCCATCCAGACCTGGAACTAATCTTTGTGGAAAGTGGAGGAGATAATTTAGCGGCAACATTTAGCCCGGAATTAGTTGACTTCTCCATTTATATTATAGATGTTGCGCAAGGGGAAAAAATTCCCCGTAAAGGTGGACAAGGAATGATTAAATCAGATTTATTTATTATCAATAAAATCGATTTAGCACCTTATGTTCATGCAAATTTAGATGTGATGGCCTCCGATACAAAAGTATTTCGTGGTAACAAACCATTTATCTTTACCAACCTTCAAGATAACACTGGACTAGATGAAGTAATTGATTGGATTCGCAAAAATGTTTTATTGACAGGATTGAAATAAGATGGAAGATTGGACGGGCCTATTGCAGCTTGTTATGGAAAAGAAGAATGAAAAAACGATTACAAAAAATGTTTACTTCCAGGGTGCATTAAAACTGATGCGCCCAATTTATCTAGATAATTCCGGGCAAGCATGCTTTTATATTTTGAATCCCGGAGGTGGTTATGTAGGTGGTGATCGTTATCGGATAGAAGTTACGCTTGAAGAAAAAGCAGAATTAGTATTAACAACTCAATCAGCGACAAAAGTGTATAAAACATTAAATCCTCCTGTCTTACAGGAGACAGAGATTATCTTGAAAAAAGGGAGCATTCTTGAATACATTCCTGATCCACTAATTGCCTATCGTGAAGCAAAATTTCACCAGCATACAGTAATAAGAATGGACAAAGAATCCACGCTTATTTATCTGGATATCTTAACACCAGGCTGGTCTCCAGATGGAGAATGGTTTAAGTACGATTATTTACAGTTGAAAAATGAAATTTATGTGGAAGATCAGTTAATTGCTTTCGATCACTTAAAGCTTCAACCCGCCAAATCACAAGTATATGCTATTGGTTTTATGGAAAACTTCACACATTTAGGTTCAATGATTGTTGTCAGCAATCATTGTACGCAACAGTTTCTAAATCAAATGTATGAAGAATTGGAACCTCATATGAAGGAATGTAAAATCGGCATGTCCATGTTATCTGTACCGGGATTTTCACTTCGAATTCTTGCATCCTCTACACAACAAATTGAAGAAATATTAGGGGTATGCACATCTTTCATTCGGCAAGAATGGTTTGCTAAAAAGGCTTTATTTTTAAGGAAATACTGATAGTAATATATATAAATTGATAAAGGGGTTTGAGAATGGATATAACATTATTTTCAATATTATCGATAGGTTTTTTACTTGGTATTAAACATGCCATTGAGCCAGATCATGTGATTGCTGTATCAACCATTGCAAGTAAAAGTAAAAAGTTATGGCAATCTACATTAGCAGGGGTTTTTTGGGGCATTGGACATACTGCAACATTATTCATTGTAGGGCTAATTTTAATTGCAATGAAAAATGAAATTTCCGATAAAATGTCTATGTCTCTTGAATTTGTAGTTGGAATTATGCTAGTTTACTTAGGAGTCACGAACATTATTAATTTCCGCAAAAAAAAGCTACAGGACCATCTGCAAAATGAACAAAAAGGTAACAAAATGTCTTACTTAAAGTCAACTGCTATTGGTTTAGTTCATGGATTAGCAGGAAGTGCAGCAATGGTATTACTGACGATGACAATTGTAGATACCTTTTGGGAAGCTGCAGTGTATATTTTAGTTTTTGGTATTGGAACTATTTTAGGAATGTTGTTTTTTACAACTATACTTGGTATTCCATTTGTATTTAGTTCTAAAAAATATAATGTAAATAGAGTGTTAGCACTGTTTGCAGGTGGGGTTAGCTTGGTTTTCGGTATTTATTATATGTATAACTTAGGTGTAACAGAGGGATTATTCTCTCTTTGGATTTAAAAGTTCTATAATCCTCTAACGAGACTGATAAAGGGAGCTCATACTCTCTATTATTAGTCTTTTTTTGTCTTAAAGACTGCATACTTACATTCCTCCACGTATTTCTTTATAATAGAAGCAAATAGAATTGTACTTGAAAGGATAGCAACCGATGATGTATGAACGGATTATAAATTCGGAGCAGGAAACAGAAGCTCTTGCAAAGCAACTAGCTACACTTCTTGAGCCAAATGATGTGCTTACACTAGAAGGAGATTTAGGAGCTGGTAAAACAACCTTTACGAAAAGTGTGGCAAAAGGTTTGGGTATTACGCGAAACGTTAATAGCCCTACGTTTACTATATTAAAGCAATATGAAGGAAGATTACCTTTAAATCACTTAGACGTATATCGTTTGGCAGATAGTGATGAGGATTTAGGTTGGGACGAGCTGTTTTATGGTGATGCTGTAAGTATTATCGAGTGGGCCCATTTAATAAAAGAAGATTTACCGCCAGAGCGTTTGGCGATCCAAATACTACGCTTGGAAGGGGATAAACGGCAGTTTACGTTTGAGCCTTTTGGTAAACGATATGAACAATTATGCGAGGAGCTTTTTGAATGATTTGGTTAGGAATAGATACATCACATACTCCGCTTGCAGTAGCTGTCTTGAAAGATGATCAAGTACTTGCAGAGTATAAATCATCTCTTAAGATTACCCATTCCATTGGAACAATGCCTGCAATCGAAGAATTATTGAAAAAAGCAAACATTAAGCCTGGAGAAATTGATGCGATTGCGGTTGCAAAAGGACCTGGATCTTATACTGGTGTGCGAATCGGAGTAACAATAGGTAAGACGCTTGCATGGACATTGAATATCCCAATATTTTCAGTTTCCAGTTTACAAGTGTTAGCCGGAAATGCACCGTATTTCCCTGGTGTTGTTTGCGCGATTATGGATGCAAGGCGCGGCAATGTGTTTGCGGGCATTTATACGAACGGCGAAGTGGTGAAGGAAGCACATATGTCGCTAGTAGAACTACTCGAAACAGTGGGAGAAATGGGACAACCGGTTTTATTTGTCGGAATGGATGTTTCGATTCACTGGGAACAAATAAAAGAAGTGCTTGGAGACAAAGTGCAACGTACAAATGCAGCATTCGATTTGCCAAGTGCCGCGGTATTAATTGAACTCGCGAAAAAGCAAAAACCAACTGAAGTCCATGGGGTTGTCCCGGAGTATTTACGTGTGACAGAAGCAGAAGCGAACTGGATGAAAGAGCAGAAGAAAAATGGAAACTAATCATACTTTTACTTATAGAAAAATGACAATTGAGGATATCGATTCAGTCCTCCTAATTGAAGAAGAAGCCTTTGCCACTCCTTGGACGAGAGAAGCATTTGAGCATGAAATGACGACTAATTTGTATTCGTATTATATTGTGGCAGAAACAGAAACGAAGGAGATTATCGGCTACTGCGGCATGTGGCTAGTAATGGATGAAAGTCATATAACAAATGTAGCAGTTGCGGAACGTATGCGAGGACAGAAAATTGGGGAAGGTTTAATGCGTGAAGCAATTCGTGTAGTGCTAGAACAAAATGTGGTGCTTATGACATTGGAAGTAAGAGTAACGAATGACATTGCGAAGAATCTATATTATAAATTAGGATTCCAAGACGGTGGCATACGAAAAAATTATTATACAGATACGCAAGAGGATGCTCTTGTAATGTGGGTGGAATTTAAATGACAAAAGATCAATATATTTTAGGCATCGAAACGAGCTGTGACGAAACAGCAGCATCCATTGTAAAAAATGGTCACGAAATCATTTCAAATGTGGTGGCTTCTCAAATTGAAAGCCATAAGCGTTTTGGAGGAGTCGTTCCAGAAATTGCTTCTAGGCATCATGTAGAGCAAATTACAATTGTCATCGAAGAAGCCTTGAAGCAGGCTAATATGACACCAAACGATTTAGATGCAGTAGCGGTTACAGAAGGGCCGGGTCTAGTAGGAGCGCTTTTAATAGGAATAAATGCAGCAAAAGCATTTGCCTTCGCAAACGGCTTACCACTTGTTGGAGTGCATCATATTGCCGGTCATATTTATGCCAATGCTCTTGTGCAGCCAATGGAATTTCCTCTACTTGCCCTAGTAGTTTCCGGAGGTCATACCGAACTTGTATTAATGAAAGAAGACGGTCAGTTTGAATTAATCGGAGAAACGAGAGATGATGCAGCTGGGGAAGCATACGATAAAGTTGCTCGCGTACTGAATCTTCCATATCCAGGTGGTCCTCATATCGATCGATTGGCAAATGAAAGTGATGGGGCAGTACCTTTTCCAAGAGCTTGGCTCGAAGAAGGGTCCTATGATTTTAGTTTCAGTGGGTTGAAATCAGCTGTTATTAATTATCAACATAATGCGGAGCAACGCGGAGAAGATATAAATCCAAATCATCTAGCAGCAGGCTTCCAACAAAGTGTCGTGGAAGTGTTAACTGCAAAAACGCTAAGAGCAGCACGTGAGTTCAATGTAAAGCAAGTAATTGCAGCAGGTGGAGTTGCTGCAAATAAAGGACTTCGCCGTGCACTCGAAGAAACATTTGCAAAAGAAAACATTCCATTTTATGTTCCACCAATCTCATTGTGCACAGATAATGCAGCGATGATTGCGGCAGCAGGAAACTCTATGTTTTCTGCTAAAAAAACAGGAGATTTGTCGATGAATGGTCGACCAGGGATGGAACTTCATAATTGGTAAACGAAATCCTCTTTTCTTCGACAAGAAAAGAGGATTTTTTAACAGGAAATATTCTGCTTGTCAATAGAGAACATTCGTACTTATGCACATTCTGTGGATAACTTGTGTATAAGTATCGTATTTTCAATATATAGTATCTCTTTTAATTACGTAATTGTGGAAAAGAAACTTTTCATTCTGTGGACAATGTGGATAAACCTGTTGATATATTGATATTACTAGTTTTTTTATGTGAATAAATTTGTGGAAAAAGTTTGATCGAAAAAAGAGGGTTGACCAACATATATGGGCAAAAAACGACAAGTCGTTAACTATTTTGTTCGACTTATTTATGGCATGTATGCATTCCGATATAGAACGCTGCTAAATGGACTTCGAGGCCGATTGTGTTGAATGAGACCAGTTTACTCAAAGACGAGACCAATTCTGCCAAAAGTGCGACCAATCTGTCATTAGCCGAGACCAATTCGTACACTCCCGAGACCCTCCTAACTAAAAAAAGAGACACCCATCGTGGGCATCCCTTTAATTTGGAGCTATTTCCTCCAATTGCTCTTGTAGATCCAACCATTCATTGGACAACTCATCTTGTTTTGCTTTCAAACTGTCCAACTCCAATTGCAATTTTTGGACTGCTTCATGATCTTGAAAAATTTCTGGATCGCAAAGTTTCTCTTCGATAGAAGCAACTTCTAAATCGACAACTGGAATCTGACTTTCTAGCTCCTCTGATTGACGTCGAAGTTGGCGCTCTTTTTTCTTTGCTTCTTTATCAATAGTAGAAGTACTTGTCTTCACAACTATTGCTTTTTCCACATTAGTTGCATTTTCTAGCGCAATTTCTTCTAATTCTTCTTTCTTTTCTAAGTAGTAGTCGTAATCACCCAAGAAAAGGGCAGCGTTGTCATTAGATAATTCTATAACCTTTGTTGCAATTCTGTTTATAAAATAACGGTCATGAGATACGAAGAGGATTGTTCCTGGAAACTCTAGCAATGCATTTTCAAGAACTTCCTTACTATCTAAGTCTAAGTGGTTGGTAGGCTCGTCAAGTACTAATGTGTTTGCTTTTAATAGCATTAACTTTGCAAGGGCAAGTCGCGCTTTTTCTCCACCAGATAACGTAGAAACTGTTTTTTGGACATCGTCCCCGCTAAATAGGAAGCGTCCTAATACTGTTCGGACATCTCTTTCGTTCATCATTGGCCATTCATCCCAAAGTTCTTGAAGAACTGTTTTATTGCCAGTGAGTGCCGCTTGTTCTTGATCGTAATATCCAAACTGGACGTTTGTACCGTATTGAATTTTACCATCTGCATTATCAAGCTTCTTCATAATGGTTTTAAGTAAGGTAGATTTACCGACTCCGTTTGGACCAACAAGTGCAATACGATCTTGTTTATATACAGAAAAAGATATATTAGAGGAAACAGTTTTGCTTGGATATCCGACAGAAACTTCTTCCAAACGAAGGACATCGTTTCCGCTTGGGCGATCAATCGTAAATCCGAAATTAGCTGATTTTTCATCTCCATCTGGTGAATCCATCCACTCCGTTTTTTCGATTACTTTTCTCCTTGACTGAGCCATTTTCGTTGTAGAAGCTCGAGCTAAGTTCTTGTTGACGAAGTCTTCTAGTTTCGCTTTTTCCTCTTGCTGTCTTTCATACAATTTTTTTTCTCGCTCGTAATTCTTAGCTTTTTGATCTAAGTAGCTGCTGTAATTTCCAACGTATCTTGTAACGTTATGGCGAGAAACTTCATATACGAAGTTCACTACTTGATCTAAAAAGTATCGGTCATGGGAAACAATAAGAATTGCTCCACTGTAATTTTTTAAGTAGTTTTCAAGGAAGTTTAGTGTCGCTATATCTAAATGGTTTGTAGGCTCATCCAAAATAAGCAAGTCTGGTTTACTAAGCAGCATTTTTGCAAGTGCAAGCCTCGTCTTTTGACCTCCAGATAGTGCTTGTACAGGTTTATCGTAATCTTCTGGGAAGAATTGCATGCCGTGTAGAATAGAGCGGATGTCTGATTCAAATCGATAACCACCCGCTTCATTAAAAGCGAGTTGGAGTTCGTCGTATGTTGCTGCTACTCGAGCATAAGCTTCTGTATCCTCGTATACGGAAGGATCAGCCATTTGCGATTCTAAGGAACGAAGCTCTTTTTCAGAATCAATAAGATGACTAAATATAGACTTCATTTCCTCCCAAATGGAGAGCTTTGATTCGAGTCCTGCATGCTGTTCAAGATATCCTAATCGAATGTTTTTGGGCATAATAATATCGCCGGAATCATGGGACATTTCTCCAGCAATTATTTTAAGTAAAGTAGATTTTCCAGCGCCGTTTCTGCCGACGAGAGCGACCCGATCTCTGTCTTGAACTTCTAATTTTACGTTTGTTAATATATCTTCACCGTTGAAGGATTTAGTTACTTGATTTACTTGTAAAACAATCACGATGATTCGCACCTCAATTCTATCTTAAGTGTAATAGATAGGTCTTGTCGTTGCAACGCTATAGCTTTATAATGAGGTGAATGTTTAGTTCGTTAAAATCGATTCGAATGCAGATTGAGAAAGTAACTGTTCTACCGTGTAACTGTTCAGACTCCAGTACCTGTGCTCCTGCCCATGCTATTGGCAGAGGGGCGTTTGCCTGTTGAGGTCAAAATCGATTCTTTGATAGATGAACATCTGACATGAGCTTTTTGCGCATTTCTAAACAATGAAATAGGAGTGTTTTTATGAAACCTGAAATACCAAAAATACCTCAAGCAACCACAAAGAGGCTTCCTTTATATTATAGATTTTTACAGAGTTTTCATAATGCTGGGCATAAAAGAGTCTCATCTCAAGAATTAAGTGATGCGATGAAAATAGATTCCGCTACGATCCGAAGAGATTTTTCACATTTTGGTGCTCTAGGCAAAAAAGGTTACGGATATGATGTTGCTAACTTATTGGAGTTTTTTCGTAAAACACTCGATCAAGATGAAGCGGCAAATGTTGCACTAATTGGAGTAGGTAGTTTAGGGACGGCTTTTCTTAAATATAATTTTCAAAAGAACCATAATACAAAAATTGTCGTTGCCTTCGATACAAAAGCTCCCGTTGAAGGGATGATGAAAAGTGATATTCCAGTTTATAATCCTAGTGAAATGGAAGAAAAGCTTCTAGAATATGGCATTGAATTAGTTATATGCACTGTTCCGAGTCGCTCAGCACAAGAGGTAGCTGATAGATTAGCAAAAACAGAAATAACAGGTATTCTAAACTTTACTCCTGTTAGACTAAGTGTTCCAGACAAGATTCGAGTACATACGATTGATCTATCTGTCGAAGTGCAAACACTTATTTATCTCATACGTAACAAACATTCAGAATGACTTGAAAAATGTCACATATATTTCACGGGTTAAGAAATAGCCATAAGACTGATTTTGATGTAATATAAGCTTATATTATAAGAGGAGGTGCCTTACATGGGTGCAGGTCCAGTAAGTATAATTTTCATTGGTATCGTAGCATTACTATTGTTTGGTCCAAAAAAGTTACCAGAGCTTGGTAAAGCAATGGGTACAACTTTAAGAGAGTTTAAAAATGCAACTAAAGGTCTTGCTGATGACGAGGAAGACGAAGTAAAAAAGGTAGAAACAAAAAACATAGAAGACAAGTAAGTTAGGATGTATGTCCAATGAATCAAAGAGACTTAACTATTATTGAGCATATTGAAGAGTTTCGACAACGTCTTTGGGTGTCTGTTTTAGTTTTTGTTCTTGCAGTAGCTGGAAGTTTTTTTCTAGCAAAGCCGCTTATTCATTTTTTACAAAATAGTGTGCAGACAAAAGACTTAACATTAAATGCATTTCAAGTTACCGATCCAATAATGATTTATTTAAAAGTCATTATTATAGTTGCTTTAATAATTACATCTCCAGTGCTTTCGTATCAATTATGGTCATTTGTGAGTCCGGGACTGCATGAAAAGGAAAGAAAGGCTACTCTTAGCTATATTCCGTATTCATTTATCCTATTTTTGGCTGGTATGTCATTTTCTTATTTTGTATTATTTCCATACATTATGAACTTTATGACATCGCTATCAAGTGATCTTGGTATTGTACAAGTTATTGGTATTAACGAATATTTTAACTTTCTATTTCAAATAACTATTCCTTTTGGGATAGTATTTCAGTTGCCTGTTGTCTTATTGTTTCTAACGAGACTTGGAATAATAACGCCGATGATGATGGTAAAGGTTAGAAAATATGCATATTTTGTTTTATTTGTAATCGCTGCATTCATCACTCCACCAGATATAGTGTCTCACTTATGCGTTTCGATACCGTTTTTCCTTCTATATGAAATTAGTGTTGGTATTTCGAGAATTGGATACCGTAAGTATTTATTAGCGGAGCAAAAGAAAGAAATGGAATAACTATAAAAAGCCTTTGACCTAATTGGTCGAAGGCTTTTTTTATGTCTTATCAATTAGCCACTGAGCTTTGACATCTATCACCGAAATTAAGGGGGAAGTGACCGAGTCGCTTCCCCCTTAATTTACTTCTATGGTAATAGTATAGCCAATGTTTCGTCCAAAGCACTAGGGAATTAAGAACCAAGCACTCTTAAAGTCGGCTTTCGTTTTTCTAAATTAGCCAATAAGCTGTCGCAATTTTTTATGGCATTTGGGAGTATGTTTCAAGAAATTTTTGTATCGATTCGCCGTAAAACTGAAAGAGGACAACAAACCCGTTTAATAGCATATGTGAAATCATTGATGCCATAATGCGTTTTGTCTTGTGATAAATAAAAGCGAATATAAACCCGGATACCGCATATAGTAGGATGTGCGTAAAGTCGAAGTGGATAATTCCAAAAACAATTGCACTAACTGCTGCGGCAACAAAGAAATTCGTTTTAGGCAATAAAGAACCAAAAATAAGGCGGCGAAAAATTAACTCTTCTAAAATTGGCGCAAATAAGACAATCGAAAATATTGCTAAAGGAACTGCATGTGCAATTTCGATGAATTGGGCAGTATTTTCAGAGCCAGGTTCAACACCTAGTTTTATTTCGATATTAGCTGCAAGCCCTTGACCTAATAGAACGAGGAAAAATCCAGCAACTCCCCATCCAACTGTTCTTCCGAGTGTTGTCTGTTGCCCCTTCAACGGAGACAAGAAAATGTTATTTTTTCTTATTAAAAGGAGGGTAATAAGTGTAGCTAACCCCATGCTTATGAATACCCACCAACCTGAAGCAAGTAACTCAGCATTTTTGACGTCCCTAGATTCGAGCATTTTATATATTAGTGGTGCAAAAAGTGCTCCGGAAAGTTGCATCAAGCAATACACAATTAAAATATACAAGCCTGTTTTTTGTTGTTTCATATTATTTGATTCCTCTCTAAATAGCGGTTCCTCTATCATTGTATAGGAAATAAACAATAAATAGAAAAAATTAGCCTTCTCGCTTGCAAAATGTTCTGTGATTAATTATTATTATAAGTGTGTTAGCACTCAAAGAGTGAGAGTGCTAATAATATCAAATTCAACTATTTTAGGGAGGTAGTTTCACTTGTTAAGACCATTAGGTGATCGTATCGTAATCGAATTAATCGAAGCTGAGGAAAAAACAGCATCTGGCATCGTACTTCCAGACTCTGCTAAAGAGAAACCACAAGAAGGTAAAGTTGTTGCTATAGGTACTGGACGAGTACTTGAAAACGGCGCTCGCGTTGAATTAGACGTGAAAGAAGGAGACCGTATCATCTTCTCTAAATATGCGGGTACAGAAGTAAAATACGAAAGTAACGAATATTTAATATTACGCGAAAGCGATGTTCTAGCTGTAATCGGCTAATAAAACTAAAATAAAACGAGATAATAACTAGGAGGTAACTGTTAACATGGCAAAAGAAATTAAGTTTAGTGAAGATGCTCGTAGTGCAATGCTACGTGGGGTAGATAAACTTGCAGATGCTGTTAAAGTAACACTTGGACCAAAAGGACGTAACGTAGTTCTTGAGAAAAAATTTGGTTCACCACTTATTACAAACGACGGTGTAACTATTGCAAAAGATATCGAATTAGAAGATGCATTTGAAAACATGGGAGCAAAATTGGTTGCAGAAGTTGCTTCTAAAACAAATGATATCGCTGGTGACGGTACTACTACTGCTACTGTTTTAGCTCAATCTATGATTCGTGAAGGATTGAAAAACGTAACAGCTGGTGCAAACCCTGTTGGAATTCGAAAAGGAATCGACCTTGCAGTTGCAGCAGCAATTACTGAGCTTAAGGCAATCTCTAAAGAAATCGAAGGCAAAGAGTCTATCGCTCAAGTTGCAGCTATTTCTTCAGGTGATAGTGAAGTTGGCGAATTAATCGCTGAAGCAATGGAACGCGTTGGTAATGACGGTGTTATTACAATTGAAGAGTCTAAAGGCTTTACAACTGAGCTTGATGTAGTAGAAGGTATGCAATTCGACCGCGGATACGCATCTGCTTATATGGCAACAAATACAGATAAAATGGAAGCTGTACTTGATAATCCATATATCTTAATTACAGATAAAAAAATCTCTAGCATTCAAGAAATCCTTCCAGTTCTTGAGCAAGTTGTACAACAAGGTAAACCACTTTTACTAATCTCTGAGGACGTAGAAGGGGAAGCATTAGCTACTCTAGTTGTAAACAAATTACGCGGAACTTTCAATGCTGTAGCTGTTAAAGCTCCAGGATTCGGAGATCGACGTAAAGCAATGCTAGAAGATATCGCAATCCTAACTGGTGCTGAAGTAATTACAGAAGATTTAGGATTAGAATTAAAATCTACAGATATTTCACAACTAGGACGTGCTTCTAAAGTTGTTGTAACAAAAGACAACACAACAATCGTTGAAGGTAACGGAGAATCAGAACGCATCGCTAGTCGCGTAGCTCAAATCCGTTCTCAATTAGAAGAAACAACTTCTGAATTCGACAAAGAAAAACTACAAGAACGCCTAGCTAAACTTGCTGGTGGAGTAGCTGTAGTGAAAGTCGGAGCAGCAACAGAAACAGAACTAAAAGAACGCAAACTTCGCATTGAAGATGCGCTTAACGCAACTCGTGCAGCTGTTGAAGAAGGTATCGTATCTGGTGGTGGTACTGCACTAGTAAACGTATACAACAAAGTAGCAGAAGTTGCAGAAACACAAGAAGGCGACGTAGCAACTGGTCTTAAAATTGTACTTCGTGCACTTGAAGAACCAGTACGTCAAATCGCTAACAACGCAGGTTTAGAAGGTTCTATCGTTGTTGACCGCCTAAAACGCGAAGAAATCGGTACTGGTTTCAATGCTGCAACAGGTGAATGGGTAAACATGATGGACGCTGGTATCGTAGATCCAACAAAAGTAACTCGTTCAGCACTTCAAAATGCTGCATCTGTAGCTGCACTATTCTTAACTACAGAAGCAGTAGTAGCAGACATCCCAGAAAAAGGCGGAGCTCCAATGATGCCTGATATGGGCGGTATGGGTGGCATGATGTGATGACCCCTCAAACCCTTGATATATATGGGTTTTTGAGTGAATTACAAACAAAATGCTAACATAGTGGATTATAATAGAGGCTTCTCATTAGTTATGCAAACTTTTGGGAAGCTTCTTTTTTCATTTCTTTTGTTACGTGTAGATAGACATTCTTGGTGATCTTATCATCTGAATGGCCAAGTCTAGCCATGATTTGTTCCAGTGCTACACTAGCCTCTGCTATAAGTGATGTACATGTATGTCGTAAAGAGTGTGGAGTTAATTCAGGATTTAAATTTGCCCGTTTCAGCAGTCTTGCCATTCTAAGTTGTACCATTTTGATAACGATTGGATATCCAGGCTTTCGTTCAGTTTTTGCAAGGTCTGATTCCTTTATATATGATCCTTGATTTAACCCATGATTGAGCACGGCAGCAGCTGCTTCCGCTTCTTCCTTAGTTTTAAAACCACTTTCTTTTAGAATATGGTACAGGTCTCCATTATCTCCATTTTGAAAGTTCATAATTCATAAGGCTTTAAGGTTTAGTTCAGCAAATAAGGGTGAAAGAATTAACACCCCAAAAAAGAACATGTTTCAAACACGTTCCTTCCTGTTATTCGTATTCAGACAATTCTTCGTAATGTTCTTCTGCTGGATTCGAACCCCAAATACATTTTGGATAGTCTAAAACTTCATCAATACCGACTGCCCCACATTTACATATATTAATTTTTAGTTATTTAGTGAACGAATGTATTTAGGATGGCAGTAAACTAATTGATTCTTTACTAAAAATGGTGTACTCTAATTATAGAATGACCGTTCTAAAATATTGTTAAAGGAAATTGTCCATTAAGGAGAAGGAAGTAAAATGTCTAGAAATAGGGAATTTGATGAGAAAGTCGTTCTTAGAAAAGCGATGGAACTCTTCTGGAAGCAAGGATATGAAAAAACATCAATGCAAGATTTGGTTGATTATATGGGGATTCATCGTAGAAGTATATATGATACATTTGGGGATAAACGCTCACTGTTCTTAGCTTCTTTAACTTACTATGAAACGTTTGTTATCGAAACATTTACTGGAATTATTAGTAACTCTACAACAGTAAAGAAAGCTATTCGGGATATTTTTAATTATGTTATACAATCAGCTGAATTAGACGTCTATCCAACAGGCTGCCTATCAGTAAATGCTGCTGTAGAGCTATCCTTACTAGATCAAGATATTAAATATATAGTGACAAAAATGTTTAAAGATACTGAGGTTATGTTCGAGCAAATGCTTAAAGAAGGTCAAAAAAAAGGCGAGTTGAATGAAGAGCTAAATCCTCAAATTACTGCCCAATTTCTGCATAATAACCTTGTTGGTTTAAGGGTCATGGTTAAAACAAACTATTCAAAAGAGGAATTAGAAAGTATCCTTGATTTAATGTTGAAAGTGTTAGATTAGCGCTTTCTTTTTTCTTTATTAATTCTAGAACGGTCGTTCTTAATTGTTAATGTAATAAAACAAAATTAAAAATAAGGAGAATTCATATGTCAAACTTCACAATACCGACAGAATCAACATTTATAGAGGCGAATGGAACACGTTTTGCTTACAGAAAATTTGGGGCTGAAACAGGTACACCTGTTGTTTTCTTAGTGCATTTTAGAGGGACAATGGAAAATTGGGACCCGAATATGGTTGCTCCAATCGCGAAAGAACGACCAGTCATTCTTTTTGATAATAAAGGTGTGGGGGAAACAAATGGGCAAACACCAGAAACTATTAGTGAAATGGCTCAGGATACCGCAACGTTCATTAAAGCACTGGATTTAAATAAAGTTGATCTTTTAGGATTTTCAATCGGTGGAATGGTTGCACAAGAATTAGCATTACAAGAAGGAGACCTTATTCGTCGAATAATAATCGCTGGTTCTTCTCCAGAAGCAGGGGTAAACCCAGAACCAGTGATTTTTGAAAGAATGAAACGACATGGAGGAAATGTAGACAATGCCATAGACAATTTCATGTTCTTCTTTTACAAATCAACTGAAACAAGTAAATCTGCTGGGATGGATTCTCTGCAACGAATTATGAGTCAGAAACAATTTGAAAGTTCAGATCAAGTTCAAGCTGCTCAACTAAACGCTCTTGCAAAATGGGCACAACCGAAGCCTGATCAAGATTATGACTGGTTGAAAAATATCCCTCACCCAGCACTTGTGACGAATGGCATCGAAGATGTAATGGTACCAACAAAAAATAGTTTTATCTTATCTGAGAAGTTACCAAATGCCCAATTGATCATTTATCCCGATTCTGGTCACGGACACTTATTCCAATTCCCAGAGTTATTTGCTGAGAATGTAAATTCATTTTTAGATGCCACATCACTATAAGATTTATAATATGCAAACAAAAAAAGGAGCTTGATAATGAGTAAATTATTTGATGAAGTACGTATTGGGAATTTCAACATTAAGAATAGAATAGGTATGGCACCTATGACCAGAAGTCGTGCCTTAGAAGACGGGACACCGAGTGACTTAGCGGTTGAACATTATGGTCAAAGAGCATCAGTTGGTTTAATTATCAGTGAAGGAACTCAACCTTCTAGCGACGGTCAAGGCTATACAAACACACCGGGTATATATACTAAAGCTCACATTGATGGTTGGAAGAAAATCACTTCAAAAGTTCATAGTGAAGGCGGTAAACTGTTTATTCAACTGATGCACGTCGGACGAGTCTCTCATCCTGACAACACACCACATCACCGTCAAGCTGTTGCACCATCTGCTATTGCACCGAATGTGGAAATCTTCACGGCAGAAGGAATGAAGGAAATTCCTACACCGAGAGAGTTAACAGAAGGAGAAATTAAAGAAGTCATTAATGAATTTCGTTTAGCAGCACGCTCAGCCATTGAAGCTGGAGCAGATGGTGTTGAAATTCATGGTGCTAACGGTTACCTTATTCAACAGTTCTTAAGCGAAAATGCAAATCACCGTCAAGATGCATATGGTGGTTCTATTGAAAACCGTTCGAGATTTGCGATTGAGGTAGCTAAAGCAGTAGTTGAAGAAATAGGTGCAGAACGGACAGGTATTCGTTTTTCCCCACAAGGAACATTGAACGGGATAGAAGAAGGGGAAACAAATATTGATATGTATCGTTATTTAATTGCGGAGTTAGATAAGCATAATCTTGCCTATCTTCATGTCATGCACTTTGGAAATGAACCATTAGTACAGGAAATTCGCGAATTATGGTCGCAAGCTCTTCTTATTAACCGACCAGGACGACCTTTAGAGAATTTAGGAGTAGACGTAGATAGTGAATTGGCTGATGTTGTTACCGTAGGAACTTGGTTAATCTCAAACCCTGATTTGGTGGAACGTTTAAAAGTTGGCGCACCATTGAACGAACCTGACCGAAATACAATGTATGCTGGCGGTGCGGAAGGATATATCGATTATCCTTCCATGAAACAATAACTTGCATATAATCAGCAGGAATAATTAATGAAACTTTCCCATATCTATTAATTCTTGGGGAACTTCATAATGTTTGCGTTAAAAGAGAATGATGAAGTTTCAGGATATCTTGTTTTACAATAAAATCAGGAATTTACTAGTAATTAATGTAGAGAGGCAGGCGTTTTGGCGTGAGAGCATTTGTAATAGAAGGATATAAAAAAGATCCTACTTTTATTGAACGACCAATGCCCAAGATAAGAGATAATGAGGTTTTAGTGGAAGTACATGCAGCGAGTATAAACCCCCTTGATACAAAAATACGTAAGGGCGAATTAAAACTTTTGTTGCAATACGACATGCCTTTAACGTTAGGTAACGATTTTAGTGGAACCATTATCGAAGTTGGTAAAGGGGTAACCAAATTCAATGTGGGTGATGAAGTTTTCGGTCGTCCCCGTTCAGAAAAGATGGGTACATTTACAGAATATCTATCTGTTCATGAAGCAGATATTGCTTTAAAACCTAAAAACCTTAGTTTTGAAGAAGCAGCTTCTATCCCTTTAGTTGGATTAACTTCATACCAAGCTCTTCATGATATATTGAGTGTGAAAAACGGTCAAAAAGTTCTCATTCATGCTGGCTCAGGCGGCGTAGGAACTTTTGCTATACAACTAGCAAAAAAAATGGGAGCGTATGTTGCAACGACTTCTAGCGAAGGAATTGAATTAACCAAATCACTTGGAGCAGATAAAATCATTAATTATAAATCTGTGAATTTCGAAGACGTCATAAAAGATTATGACGCAGTAATTGATAGTGTTGGAGGTGAAACATTAGAGAAGTCATTTTTGACATTAAAAAAAGGGGGTAAAATTGTTTCTATCGCTGGAACTCCAAATGGTCGTTTCGCAAAAGAAATGGGACTTGGTCTAATTAAGAAAACAATTCTCTCATTAGTCAGTTCAAAAATAACTGGATTGGAAAAAAAGTATGATATAAAATACACCTTTCTTTTTATGAAACATAGTGGGCAACAGTTAGAAATTTTATCAGAACTTTTAGAAGCAGGAACAGTGAAACCAACAATTGACCGAGTGTTTCCTTTTGAAGATGCTAAACATGCGTTAGCGTATACAGAGACAGGTAAAGCTAAAGGGAAAGTAATACTTAAGTTAAGGTGATACTGAGTGTCTGAATGAGCACTAGCTCAACAAAAAAGATACCTTACTAATAGAAATGTTCTTCAACTAACCGGTGCTTGTAACAATGGCGTGGAGGACATTATGGTTCCTACCGAAAATAGTTACATTCTTGCTCAACAACTACCTGACGCACAGCTTTTCATATCCCAGATGCTGGATATGGACACCTGTTCCAATATCCCAAACTGTTTGCCGAACATGTAAAGCTCTTTCTTGACGTATAATCTCAGATTAGTTCAGTCAAATTTACAATCGAGCTGCACTCTAATGGATATCCCCAGATGCATCGTTAAAATACACTTAAAAGTTAAATTTATTATTTAGGAGGTGTGGTTAATGAATCACTTAGAAAACTTAAAGAACATGATGGCGGGTGAAATACCTGGCCCCCCAGTTGCACAAGTACTTGGTTTCAAGGTTGTAGAAGTTAAAGAAGGTAGAGTTGTTATAGAACTGGAAGCTTCTGAAAGATTGCATAATCCGATGGGCACCCTACATGGTGGGATACTTTGCGATATAGCAGATGCTGCGATGGGATTAACTTTTGCTAGTACGCTTGCTGAGGACGAACTTTTTACGACGGTGGAAATTAAATTGAATTTCCTTAAACCTGTTTTTAAATCGAAACTTCGAGCTGAGGGGAAATTAATTAAAAAAGGTGCCACTGTTGGATTACTGGAATGCCATGTATACGATGAAAAAGAGAGTCTTGTAGCTCATTCAACTAGTACGTGTATGATTTTAAAAGGAAACTCTGAACAAAAAAGAGAAAAGAGAGGAAATGGTAATTAAAATGAATAATTTTCAAGCAATGGTATTAGATAAAGTGAATGATCAAACAAAGTTAGAAATCAAACAATTAAGTATAGATGATCTTCCAGAAGGGGAAGTAACTATACGAGTAGCATATTCCAGTGTGAACTTTAAAGACGGTGCAGTAGCTATCCTAAACAAGTTCGTAACCTCCTACCCTATGGTACCAGGAATCGATTTAGCTGGAACGGTTATTGATTCAAAAGATGAACGCTTTACAACAGGTGATGAAGTCATAGTGACTAGCTACGAATTAGGAACAGGACATTTTGGTGGATTTAGTGAAATCGCACGAGTACCAGCAGAGTGGGTTATTCCTCTTCCAGAAGGTTTATCTTTAAAGGAATCCATGATTCTTGGAACAGCTGGATTTACAGCAGCGTTAGCAGTGCAAAGACTTGAAGATAACGGATTAGAACCTAGTCATGGACCTGTATTGGTAGCAGGTGCTACTGGAGGAGTGGGCAGTATTGCTGTAAATATCTTAGCTAAAAAAGGCTATGATGTTGTAGCTAGTACGGGCAAATTAAATCAAGAACAATATTTGAAAGGATTAGGAGCAAAACAAATCATTCATCGTGATGAAATTGTAGATAACGACCAAGCGCCAATGCGTGAAGAAAAATGGTCTGGAGCTGTCGACCCAGTAGGCGGTAAAACGCTTCAATACATTCTAAGTTCATTGAAGTATGGCGGATCTGTAGCTACATGTGGTTTTACAGGTGGGATGGAGGTTTCCACAACCGTTTTTCCTCCTATCTCAAGAGGTGTTAATTGGCTTGGCATCGACTCGGTTCAATATCCAATGAAAAAGCGTTTAGAAATTTGGAATCGTTTAGCCGATGATTTGAAACCAACGACGTTAAATGAGGAAATGGTCAATGAAGTCTCATTAAAAGAACTGCCAGAACTATTAGGTGCTATTTTGCAAGGAAAAGTACGTGGAAGAACGCTTGTTAAACTATAAAAGGATACAATTCACAAAAAAAACATATGAACTGACCAAGTAATAAAAGATACATATATGGAGGCGCTGAAAAGGTAATGGCTTTAACCTTTTTCAGCGCCTCCATATAAAATAATATTTTGTCTGCCAATGATAGAAGCGAGAAATGTCCCAAAAGCGATTTTGTTTTTTTACAACTAATTTTTAAAAAAGGCTGGGATTAAATGACTTCAATTTCGATTTCTTCTTCCAAAGATGATAGCAAGGTGCCCTTTCAAGAGAAAAAGATCATTTTAATTATGAGTTTTACCATCTTGCTGGTGGTAATGAACACAACAATGTTTAATGTTGCATTGCCCTCTATAATTAAAGACTTTTCCTTAAATTCATCAACAGCGTCGTGGCTCGTTTCCGGTTATTCAATCATGTTTGCCATTGCATCATTGGCTTTTAGCAGATTGTCGGACTTTATCCCCATCTCTAGGCTTTTATTTTTTGCAATTAGCATTTTAGGAATTGCATCCATTATCGGCTTTTTTTCCAATCAGTATGTACTCTTATTAGGAGTTCGAATTGTTCAGGCTGCCGGTGGTGGTGGAGTTATGGGATTGGGAATGATCATGGCTGGGCGCTATATACCTCTTTCAAGGCGTGGAAGAGCGATGGCAATTATTTCTTCTACTGCTTCTTTGGCATTTGGGTTAGGGCCAGTAATAGGGGAGTCATTACTCAATACTTGGGATGGAATTATCTTTTCGTTGTCAGCGGCATTTCGGTCCTCTCCATTCCATTCTTCCAACAGCTGTTGCCGAAAGAAGTTCTTTCGGCATATATGTTCGCGAGTGTTGGTTTTACATCACTTTCAACGAGTACCTCTAACGAGGTAACAGGATCCTGCCAATGCCCCAAATCGGTTCTGGTATAGGAGTCGCCCAATTAATTCAATTTTTCGGTGGAGGGCTTGGAGTCACAATGTCTGGATTATTATTAGCACTTCAAGAAAGTTTATCTTCAGAAATTATTTATAGAAATATTTATATTTGCTTTTCCTTTGTTATAATTATCTAAAAATAGAATAAACAGAGAAGATCTCTTAGCAAACGAGTTCATTAAAAAGTTATTTGTATTACTGACTACATTCAGAGAAAGCAGTTCTATTCTAAAAATGAATGGATCTGTTTTTATTTTATACAAACTACACTTACTAATTCCTGTACATACGCCGCTATTGATTATAATCGGTGAGGGTATTACTAAAGAATAAAACTGACTAGTTTTGGGCAATAATCCGGCAATAAATATTTGGAAAAGTATAAAATTCTATGCGGTTTATAATTTCAATTTACAGTGAAATTAAGGTTTTTGATATACAGAGCTACATTATTATCATTGCTATTGAATATGGGCGGCATGATGTGATGATCCCTCAAACTCTTGATATATATGGGTTTTTGAGTGAATTACAAACAAAATGCTAACATAGTGGATAATAAAGAGGCTTCTCATTAGTTGTGCAAACTTTTGGGAAGCTTCTTTTTTCATTTCTTTTGTTGCGTGGAGATAGACATTCTTGGTGATTTGATCGTCTGAATGACCAAGTCTATCCATGCTTTGTTCCAGTACTACGCCTTCTCTGAAAGAAGCGATGTATGTGTATGTCATAAAGAGGGTGGGGTTAATTCAAAATTTAAGTTTGCAAGAGCAAGCAATCTTGCCATTCTTAGTTATACGGTTTCAATTGATTATAGAAAAAACATGTTTTGAACAATCATTATTTCAAAACACGCTTTTTCTATTTGCTCTTTTATCAAGGTTTATTAGTCAATTTGATTAAACTTTACAAATGTTACTAAATAATAACGATATTTAATTAATGAAACAGACACAAAAAATAATGTGTCTGTTTTTTTTCTATTAAATGCAATGGGGCAGGAGTGGCAAGGGTTGAGAGAAATGAGGAAAAGACAACTACAGGCACACCATTAGATGATTATATAAAACGCTTAATTAATTAATCGTTATATTGTTTTGATAATTTTTACTTTCTAGTTTTATTTGTAATGTAAAATTAGACAAGTTTATTCAATTTATACGCGGTGAGAAAACACGGGGAATGTCCGAGAGGATAAATATGAAAGCGTAATCATTTTTTTAAAATAGAATTATTTGGGCTTTAAATAAAGATTTCATTTGTTGCAAAATTCAACAAATACGTAATGGAACCGTCATTTTTTTTAATGAGAGTAACACAAAAGGGTAACAAAGCTTTGGTATATTCAATGCAGGCAGATGATGGTGCTGCCGGGAAATTTGGGTAATAACCTTACTCGAGCTGATGGGAGGGGAAAGAATAAAAAACGGAATTTACGGAAAATCCATCCTATTAGTAGAAAAAATACGAATTAGGAGAGATCAAGTAATGAATAAAAAACAAATGGATTCTAAGAAAACAAATAAAAAATTGTCGAGGAAAGTAGCTCCACTAGTGATGTCAACGTCAATGATGGCTGCAACCTTTTTAGCAGCTGGTGCACCTATTTCTGCAGCGGAGCTTGATACAAAAGGTGTCAATCCGGAAGTTATTGAACAAGTGAAAAATCATGGTCAGAAAGTATCTGCATTAGCAAAAAGTCTACCAGGATCTCCCGAAAAAGGTAAACTAGTTAGCGAACTAGCTCAAGATAAATTCGGCACAACTAATGATGATCCAGATAATAATGATAATATAGATGAAACAAATAATGATATGCCACAAGAAGGCGAAATTAGTGATAATACGGAAGCAGTTGAAGAAGACGTAGTAGCAGAAGAAACCGAAGTACCAGCAGCTGAAGGTGATCAAGTAGAAGATGGTACAGAAGCAGTTGAAGATAACGTAGTTGGTGAAGAAACCGTAGCACCAGCTGCCGAAGATGGCCAAGTAGAAGATGGTACAGACGGAGCTGAAGAAGACGTAGTAGCTGAAGAAACCGAAGCACCAGCTGCCGAAGATGGTACAGAAGCAGTTGAAGAAGACGTAGTAGCAGAAGAAACTGAAGCACCTGCAACTGAAGAGGGCCAAGTAGAAGATGGTACAGGAGCAGTTGAAGAAGACGTAACAGGTGAAGAAACCGAAGCACCAGCAGCTGAAGGTGATCAAGTGGATGATGGTACGGAAGCAGTTGAAGAAGACGTAGTAGGTGAAGAAACCGAAGCACCAACAATTGAAGATGACCAAGTAGATGAATCACAAAATCAAGAGGTCGACTCTAGCACATGGATAGATGAAACTTATCAATTTATCGGTAATGGATATCAAAGTCTTATTGGATACTATCAATTTCTTATTGAACAAAATTTAGCTCAAATAAGTAAAGAATCTGAAAATGTTGAAGCAATTGCCGATTTGCCTGCTGATGCCGGTGAAACAGATACAACAACTTTAGAGGCAAATGTATCCCAAGACATCTCTGTTGAAAAAACAAATACAGGTCTAACAAATGATATTGACATTAATCTAGAAAGCCCAGTCGTTGTAGAAAATGAAGATCAACCATCTGATGTAGAAAAATCAGCGCAAGAAACCGTACAATCAGTGGAAAATACAGTATCAAATCTTGAAGAATCAGTACAAACAATTAATGATGAAGATCAACCTTCTGATTTAGAAACATCAGAGCAAGAAACCGTACAATCAGTGGAAAATACGGTATCAGATCTTGAAGAACCAGTACAAACAATTAATGAAGATCAACCTTCTGACGTCGAAACATCAGCGCAAGAAACCTTACAATCAGTGGAAGATATAGTATCAGATCTTGAAGAACCAGTACAAACAATTAATGAAGATCAACTTTCTGATGTAGAAAAACCAGGACAAATCTCTTTAAAGGATAAAATGATAGGCTACTATCAAGACTTAATAGCTTCATTCTCTAACTTTATGAACTTCCTAAAATAAGAGGGACTCTCAAGCATAATCGATCGAAGTATAATGGCTTTTGAAATGAATAAAAAGGGGGGGAATGAAATATTTATTCCTCCCTTTTTGAGTATATGGTAGACAAAACTTCCAGAAGATTTTTTCGCAAATCTAACATGTTGATAACGCAATCAAATGAAAATAGTAATTTCTGAAGGACCTTTTACTTATTTTTTATTTCAAAGACTTCTATAATACTTTTGAATTGACTATGACTTCTATCTTTAGGTTCACTTTATCGGTTTTATAATACCCCTAGCCTGCTTAGGGTTTCTGCGATATATCGCATCTACTTATGCTAAATAAAATTAGTTAAATTACATAAAAAAGTAAATGTTTTAGGTATAAATAATTATGGTGAAGTTAGATATATTTGTATTATTTTTTTGTAGTATTACTAAAAGGTTAGTGATTTGTATAAAATTACTAATTTAAACTCCGTTAATTTAGGGTAATATACTATATACGAGAAACAGTTTGATAGCTGAAGAAGATCTCCCTTCGTTTTTCTCATTTAAATTTCAATATGAAATTTGGGGCCTCACTGTTGAAGAAGTGAGGCTTTTTTTATTTGTCTATTTCCTGACGTATTGACTATCCTAATAATCTCCAATGCAAAGAAATCTTATCCTATACCCCACCTTATTTCCTTATCCCAACAGCAAAAAGTTAAAGTAAAGGTTTTTAGAATACTATTGATATCGATATCATATAAATAATCTGAATATACAATTAAATTATGCTTGTTATTCAAAGGGAGAGGGGTAAAAAAATGACTAAGAAATTAAAGGGTTTAACATTTTTGGTATTGATGATGTTGTTTGTACTAGTAGTAACTGGTTGTAGTTTTGGTAAAAGCGGTAAGGTGGAGGTGGGAATCGTATTACCGACGAAGGATGAACCAAGGTGGGTACAAGATGAGCAACGTTTTAAGGATGCGTTAAAAAAATCAAAGTACTCAACTGAAATTCTATTTAGTCAAGGTTCTTCAGCAAAAGAAAAAGAAAATGTAGAAGCATTATTAAATAAAGGCATTAAGGTATTGATTATCACTCCTCATGATGGTGCAGCTGCTGCATCTGCAGTAGAGGCAGCTAAGAAAGAAGGAGTAACAGTTATTGCATATGACCGTTTAATTACGGATACAAATGCAGTGGATTATTATGTAACATTCGATAGTTTAGCAGTAGGTGCTGCACAAGCACAGTATTTAGTGGATAATGCAAAAGGTTCGAATGTTCCGCTGTATCTGTATGCAGGAGCAGCCTCAGATAACAATGCATTTTTATTCTTTGAAGGAGCATGGAAAGTACTTCAACCAAAGATTGCTGATGGTACTTTTAAAATTGCCAATTCAAGTGAAGCAGAGAAGTTAAAAGGATCTGCAGATCTTTCACGCGATCAGCTAGGAAAAATAATTGGTCAAATTACAACGAACTGGGATGCAAACGAAGCGAAAAACAAGGCACAGACTCACTTAACAGCTGCTGGAAAAGACCTAAAAGGAGATGTTTCCATTCTTGCTCCTAATGACGGAACAGCTCGGTCGATCGCGGATGTATTTGCTTCTGACAGTGCGATCAAAAGCTACTTTGTAACAGGTCAAGATGCTGAAAAGGCATCTATCCAATATATTATTGACGGTAAGCAATCAATGACAGTGTTTAAAGACGTGCGAACATTAGTAAAAGATGCAATGGGAATGGCGGTAGACATCTTAGATGGAAAAACACCTAACACAACAGGTTCTTACGATAATGGTTCTATTGAAGTTAAAGCGAAACAAACAAACGTCATAGTTGTGAATAAAGACAACGTGAAAAAAGAGCTAATCGATTCTGAATACTATAAGGCAGACGAATTTACAGGTTTAAAGTAAGAGCATCCTCTTTGAAAAGGAAAAATAGTGATAGCATAACTATCACTATTTCTCCATTTCTATTTTGTTTTGGATCAGGAGGCAATGAAATGAGCGAATATATTTTAGAGATGAATGACATATCTAAAGAGTTCCCTGGAGTCAAAGCACTATCGAACGTGAATTTCAAAGTGGAAAAAGGTGAGATTCATTGTTTGGTTGGTGAAAATGGTGCAGGAAAATCGACTTTGATGAAAGTGTTAAGTGGAGTTTATCCATATGGTACATACGACGGAGATATCGTAATTGAAGGGAAAATACAACAATTCCATGAGATTAACGACAGTGTGAAAACTGGTGTTGGCATCATTTATCAAGAACTTGCACTTTTTCCGGATTTGACTGT
The DNA here is from genome assembly GCF_055454035.1 of Psychrobacillus syltrankelensis. NCBI lineage: Bacteria > Bacillati > Bacillota > Bacilli > Caryophanales > Bacillaceae > Psychrobacillus > Psychrobacillus syltrankelensis. The sequence goes on from NZ_CM144227.1 coordinate 3,254,047, forward strand.
CTATGAAAATATATTTGCAGGAAACGAAGTGAAGAAGGGTCCCTTTGTTGATTGGAATCAAACAATTGTCCAAGCTACGCAAATATTGAAAAAGGTCAACTTGAAAGTGACACCAGAAACATTGATTAAGGAATTAGGAGTTGGAAAACAACAACTCGTCGAAATTGCAAAAGCGTTAAGTAAAAATATAAATCTGCTTATTTTAGATGAGCCAACAGCAGCATTAAACGAAGATGACAGTGAAAATCTATTGGAACTCCTTAAGGAACTAAAAAGCCAAGGAATTAGCTGTATTATGATTTCTCATAAGCTAAAAGAGGTTATCTCCATAGCGGATAAAGTAACAGTTTTACGTGATGGAAAAACGATTTGTACACTGGCAAGCGATAAGGGGGAAATAGCGGAAAATATTATCATCAAAAGCATGGTAGGACGTGATATCGAGGATATTTACCCTAAACGTCCAAATAAGAATGTTGGAGAAACGGTCCTCGAATTAGAAGAATGGTCAGCGTATGATACGCAACTAGGGAGGAATGTTGTAAAAAACATCAATCTCCACGTAAAAAAAAGAGAGATTATCGGGATTGCGGGACTAATGGGGTCCGGTCGCACGGAGCTTGCACTTAGTATTTTTGGAAATCCAAAAAACTATAAGCTACAAGGAAATCTTAAAATACAAGAAGAAACGAAAAAGTTAAAGCATACGAGTGATGCAATTAAGGAAGGCATAGCGTATGTAACCGAGGATCGAAAAGGTGACGGATTGTTTTTAATGCAGGATATTAAGAGCAATGTCTCCGCAGCACATTTGAAGAGTATATCTAAAAATGGAATTCTCAATTTAAACGAGGAAGTGAAGGTTGGAAAAGAATACAAAGACTCTTTAGATATAAAAGCAAGTTCACTAGAGCAAATAGTTGGGAAATTAAGTGGTGGAAACCAACAAAAAGTATCACTCGGGAAGTGGTTGTTTACTGAACCTCAGATTTTGATATTAGATGAACCAACTCGAGGAATTGATGTAGGGGCAAAATTTGAAATATATTCGATTATGAATCAACTGATCGAAAAAGGTATGAGTATTATTATGATTTCTTCCGAACTTGGCGAAATACTGGGCATGAGTGATCGTATCTATGTCATGGCTGATGGTGCAATCAAAGGAGAACTGACCATGGCGGAGGCTACACAAGAAATGATCATGGAACTTGCTACGCAATAGGAGGGGAATAACAGATGAACTTTTATAAAGAAGCGAAAGCGCTCGTCAAAGCAAACATTCGAGATTACGGGATGTATATTGCGTTAATCGTCATAATGTTAACATTTACACTTATGACGGATGGCTTGTTTATGTCTTCTAGAAACATTAGTAACTTGTTGGATTCAGCTGGTTATATTGCGGTTTTAGCAGTTGGGATGACCCTTGTCATAGTTATTCGCCATATTGACTTATCGATTGGTTTTTTAGCGGGATTTCTAGGTGCAATTACTGCTATTTTTTTAACTCAATTAGGATTCTCTGTATGGATTACTATTCCTATCATTTTAATTATAGGAGTCTTGATTGGTTTGTTTAATGGAGCATTAATTGCAAAGATGGGTATTCCAGCTTTCGTTGCAACACTTGCGGGAATGTTAATATTCCGAGGTGCACTACTAAAGGTCACTGAAAAAACTGGAACGATTATTATTAAGGACGAACAGTTTAATGCGATTGGGAATGGTTTTATTCCTTCCATTATGCAAATTAATGGCTTACATCTATTGACGTTATTAGTAGGACTTGGCGGAATACTTTTATATATTTACAATGATATCTCCAATCGTAGGAACAAATTGAAATATGGTTTTGATGTAATGTCTAAGGAGATTTTCAGCTTAAAGCTTGTTTTGATTTCAGCGATTATTGCATATATAACATGGATTTTAGCAGGATATAACGGGTTTTCCTGGACAGTTGTAATTATGATTATCGTTGTAATAATCTATCATTTTTTTACCTCTAAAACAGTCCTTGGTCGGCACATTTATGCAGTCGGCAGTAATCCAGAGGCAGCTCATTTAAGTGGTATCAACGTACAAAAGATTACATATATCGTCTTTGGATCGATGGGGATGCTAGCAGCTTTATCGGGTATTCTTTTTACTTCACGGCTTCAATCGGCAACGACCACAGCAGGAACACTTTTTGAACTTGATGCGATTGCCGCTGCGTATGTTGGAGGGGTATCTTCAGCAGGTGGTGTAGGTAAAGTAACAGGGGCTATTATTGGTGCAATAGTGATGGCCTCGTTATCAAACGGGATGAATTTACTTGGTGTAGGGATTTCATATCAATACATTATTCGAGGAGCTGTTTTAGCTGGAGCAGTAATCTTCGACGTCATGACTCGAAAGCAACGGGCGTAGAAAAGTACAGATGAGATAGTAGAATATTGAATATCCAAAAAGTCCTTCCATCCAATTTAACAATTGGTGGAAGGACTTTTTGGACTTTATAATTTAAACGAAAGTCGCTATCTTTTCCAATGGCAACCGGGTAGATCCGTAAGCAGGAGCAGCCGCTTTACCTAATGCGATAAGAACAAGTGGTACATAACGTTCGTCCAATTTGAATGCCTCTGCAAATTGTTTTTTATCAAAACCACCCATAGGTACAGTATCATAGCCTCTTGCTTTCGCTATTAACATCAGTTGCATAGATACTAAACCTGCATCAAACGAAGCTATATTCAATCTAGCCTCTACAGGAGCGTTTGGATAAGAAGATTTGGCATTTTGAATTTGAAGTTCCACATTGACCTTATCGATATAGCCAGCTTCAAGATTTGCATTGTAAATTTCATCTATATTGTGATACATTTCTGTATCGCCAATGACAGCTATGATTGCTGAAGCAGTTTCAAGTTGTTCTTGGTTGAAAGAGTATTCTCTAATTTTTTTCTTTGTATCTTGATCTTGGATAACGATGAATCTCCAAGGTTGTAAGTTACTTGATGAAGGAGCAAGTGTTGCTTCAGTTAGCATAGATTCAATTTCTTCTTGAGAAATTTTATAGGAAGGGTCAAACTTTCTTACAGATTTACGTTCGTGAATTATTTCAGATAGATTCGTATATTTTTCTGACATAGTAGCCATCTCCTATTGAAAACGTTTTTATTGAACTTACTAATAGTAAGTCAAGAATTAAGATTACTATTAGTAAGTTTGTTTGTCAATTATGAATGTGTTAATGTTGAATTATCAATCAAATGGGGTTGTGAAAATGAAGAACAAGGAAGAATTAATTCAATCAACTATTCAACAAAAAGGACATATTAGTTGTGATAGTTTTCATGGAACAATAGAATTTATTGGGAAGAGATGGATGGGAATTATCATCTATCATTTATTAGATGGACCAAAAAGGTATCATGAGTTACAATCTGAAATTCATGGCATTTCGGATAGACTGTTAACGGAGCGACTTCGGGAACTAGAAACGCATGGTCTAGTTGTAAAAAAGGTTTCTGAGTCATCTCCTAGAAAAGTGGAATACGAATTAACAAAAATAGGAGAAGAATTAGAAGGTATTATAAGCGCAATTTTTAAATGGGTGAAAGACAATGGTTGCTATGCAAACGTAAAGGGAAAATAGAATGAGAATTAGTTGGAGGAGATATACATGGAAGAAAATACAGGGAAATTAGAAGTTGGACAAATCTTTAATGTGCTAGATGAAAACGATCAAGAACAAGAAATGAAAGTGGTAGGCTTTTTGAATGAAGAGGAAATGGACTACGCAGCAGTTATATTTGTAGCTGATATTCAAGAAGAAACAACGGAAGATATAAGTATTTTCTTTTTCCGAGTGGAGGCTGACAACTCATTATCTATGATAGAGAGTGAAGAGGAATTCGAAAAGGTGACAGTAGCGTATAACAATCTCAGTGATAATAAACCTTCTAAAAAGAGAGGGAAAAACCGTAATAATAAATAACTATAAAAGAGCACTAAACTTGATTAAAAAGTTTAGTGCTTTTTTAATTCAATTGAAAAAGCACCCCTAATTTATTGGAAATCGTTGATATATCATGGGATATCTAAATTTCATGTCCTCCGAAGATTGATTGGGTTTTGATGGTCACTTATTAATTAAAAATGGTGCTACCAAAAAGCCCTCTTTACATCTAGTAATAATATAATTACATGCCATTAATATTAGATTAATATTTATTATGTTTAATTGAATTATAAATCTACTAGGAGGTTCTACTATATGATTAATAAGAAACTTGTAAAAACAGGAGCTACTTTAGCACTTGCACTAGCTATTACAGTTCCAGCATTATCACCTGCAGCAGCGATTTCTAAGGAAAATATTAAAATAGAATCTGTTAAGTTTAATGGAATGAAAGCACCATCTACTATTGTTGAAATGGTAAAAACATATACAACTGCAACACTTGATGTTAAATATAGCAATGGAAAAGTAAAGACATTTCCATTGTCTTATAACTACCTATTTAAATCGGAAGATAAGATAGCAACAGTTAAAGGAGAAAAAGTCCCTGCAGGTACACCGATTGATGTAAAGGGAAATCCAATTGTTGATCCAAGTGGTTCAAATGGAAAATATTTTGTTTCCGATGCTCCAGATTCAAACAGTTTATTGATGCCTATTGACGGAAAAATTTATATGGTTACACATTATGAATATCAGACAGTTGACGCTGCTGGGAAATCGGCTTATGGATTAGTTCCAGCTTCTATGTCTTTAGCAGAGTTGTCTCAAGACTCTAAAACTGGTGAGCTTAATGAAAAATCAGTGAAGAAAATTGATTTTTCAGCTGTAAATGGGCTTTGGATTCCATGTAATGGATCATTATCACCATGGAATACACATTTAGGTTCAGAAGAGTATGAGCCAGATGCTCGACAATTTGCGGATCCTACATCAAAAACAAGAAGTCAGGTAGAAACGTTTGCTCAATTTTATTTTGGAGATAAAACTAAGGGTAATCCTTATTTCTACGGTTACTCTCCTGAAATTACAGTAAATAAAAAAGGGGAAGCATCAGTTGTAAAGCATTACAGTACTGGACGATTCTCTCACGAATTAATGAAGGTAATGCCTGATAATAGGACTGTATACTTTGGGGATGATGGAACAAACACGGGGTTATTTATGTACGTTGCAGATAAGGAAAAAGATCTGTCAGCAGGTACATTATATGCTGCTAAATTTAAACAAACAGGTACCGATAATGGTGGTTCTGGAGATTTAGAGTGGATAGATTTAGGACATGCGACCGATAAAGAAGTGAAGAATATCATTGATAGCGGTATTACATTTGATGATATTTTTGATACTTCAACTGTACCTGCTGAAGGGTTTACTGCTATTAAACAATATTCATATGGAAATGTTGAGTATTTAAAATTAAAGCCTGGTAAAGAAAAAGCAGCGGCATTCCTTGAAACACGCCGTTACGCAGCAATGCTTGGAGCAACTACCGAATTTAATAAAATGGAAGGTGTAGCGCTAAACGAAAAGGATAAAAAAATATATATTGCTATTTCCGATCAAAGTAAGAGTATGGAAAAAGATGCAACAGGAAAAGATCCAGCAGACCATATCCAATTACCAAAAATCAAAGCTGGTGTAACCTATCAATTAGATTTGCATGGTAGTCAAAAGGATAGTAAAGGAAAGGCTATTAATAGCTCTTATGTAGCACCATCCATGTATGGATTGGTAGTTGGAGAAGACCTTCCAAATGCGGATGCATATGGAAACACTGCAAATGTAGACAAAGTAGCTAATCCAGATAACTTAAGTTATTCTGAAGCAATGCGAACACTCTTTATTGGTGAAGATAGCGGTGCTCACACAAATAACTTTGTTTGGGCATATAACGTTGATACGAAAGAACTAAATCGTGTTTTATCTGTACCAGCAGGAGCGGAAGCAACTGGATTAACGGCAGTAGATGATAGCAATGACTTCTCTTATATCTTTAGTAACTTCCAACATCCTGGTGACGAATTAGATGGTAAGTCAATTACAGCTGTTAATAAAGCTGAATTACTTAAAGCTGTTGATGAACAAATTGGGATAAACAAAACAGGCGGTATTGGGTATATCTCAGGGCTACCTTCTTTAACAAAAATGCCAGATTTCACTGCACCTGGTGTTCCAGTTATTAACACGGTAACTAATGTGGCACCATTAATTAGTGGTAAAGCAGAAGCTAATTCAACAGTGAAACTATATATAAATGGTAAGTATAAAGAAAGTGTAAAAGCAGATAAAAACGGAAACTATAAGTTTAAGTTAGATAAGAAACTAAGTGAAGGAACACAAATTACTGTTACAGCAACTGATGATGCTGGAAATACAAGTGCTGAAAAATCTACTAAAGTAATCAATAAGCAGGCTCCTAAAACTCCTTTAGTAAATAAAGTGACTGTAAAATCTAAAGCTGTTACTGGTACAACTGAAAAGGATACTACTGTGTCAGTTTATAATGGAAAAACATTATTAGGGAAAGCAGTAGCTGATTCCAAGGGAAATTTTGTTGTGAAAATTAAGGTTCAAAAAGCTAATACAAACATAACAATTGTAGCTAAAGACAAAGCAGGAAACCAAAGCAAACCAACTGTTATAAAAATTGTTTCTAAATAAACAAGTTCATTAATTGTACCAATAATAATGAACAGGGCTGGCATAAAAGTGATTAAAAAATGACTTTTGTGACAGCCCTTATTCTTTTTAAAAGGCATTTTTAATTCAAAAAGGTTCTTGAAACAACCCCCTCGACTAATTTAAGGCGAGGGGGTTAGTTTTTGTATTAGTTATTGGTAGGATCAAGTTCATCACTAACATATTAAGCAGCTATCTTATTTCTAAAGAAATTTTACAAATTCTATAAACATTACTTCGGTTAAGAGAAGGTGGATGAAGTACTCTAGATTTTCATTCATCAAGGATGTGTTTTAGATAACGATGGAAATACAAATAGGTAGGAAAAGGAGATAAAAGTAAAAATAGTGAATATGTGATTAAGCAACCGATTCAATGGGCAAAATTAATTATGGAATCATATGACAACTAAGGAGACAATAAAATGAACAAGAAAAAGAACATATTACCATCTATTCTTATTGGATTATCTTTGGTGATAACTGGGTGTAATTCAAACGCACAAAATAAACAAAGTGCTAAGAAGCAAGAACAAATTGCTAAAGAAGATAAAAAAGAAAATAATTTAACCACAGGACAAGTACTAGTTAAAATTCTTAGTAGCACAAATTGGCAAGGTACTAAAGTATATGATAAAGACAATAATGATTTAACAAAAGAGAACGCAAACTTTATTGCCCTTGCGAAATATGACAATGAAACATCAAGGTATGAATTTTTCGATAAAAAGACAAAAGAAAGTCGTGGGGATAATGGAACTTTCTTTATCACTAACGATGGGAAAGTGAGAGTACTAATTTCAGAATCAAAGGATTCCCAAGCTGTTGTCGAAATTACAAAGTTAAATAAAGATAAGTTTACTTATAAAAGAGTGGGTAAAGACACTAATGGAAACGACATAGAGGTATTTGTTGATCATGTCCCTTATACAGAAACAAATCTTGCCTTTACAAATCCAGATAAAACTTTGGATACTTCCACAGGGGAAATAGTAACAAATATGGATGGAGATAAAATTTTATCTGGCACACTCTGGCAAGGAAAAGTTGCTTTAGATAAAAAAGGCAATGATGTATCAAATTATAATTCAAATTATTTAGGTCTGGCAAGATACGATGATTTGACAAATAAATATGAGTTTTTTGATGCTAAAACAGGTGAAAGTCGGGGTGATTACGGTTATTACGATGTTGTACATGGAAATAAGATTAGAGCCCACGTTTCACTAGGAGTTAATAAATATGGTGCTGTTCTAGAGATAACAGAACTTAATAAAAATAAATTCACATATAAAAGAAATGGTAAGAATAAAGATGGGAAAGAAATAACCGTATTTGTGGAGCATATACCTTATGACGGTAATTATAAATTAGAATTCACAAAATAAATAAAATTCAATTAGACCTGGCATTTAGTAGGGATGGTTTTATCACTAATGAATATAATAAAAATCTTACAAACAGACCCTAAAATAAGATGTATATGTTGAAAGATTACTAAAGAAAAACCTCTAAACACTGATACAACAATGTTTAGAGGTTTATGATAATGATGGTCCCGACTGGTCTCGAACCAGCGACCCCCACCTTGTCGAGGTGGTGCTCTCCCAACTGAGCTACAAGACCGATATTTAAAGTAGATGTTAAAATAACAGCAATGCTACTTTATATTATTATATAAGTTTGATTCGAATACTACAATACCTATTGCTGATGAGCTAACTCATTTGCTAAGGGACCATACTATGGGGTGTTCGTAAAGTTTTTTGGGGAATTGACTACTATTTTAAATAATGGTATATTAAAAATATTCTTATAAAAGGTGTGGTGAAGTATGTCAGAAGTAGGTATGAACTAAAACTAATTTAGTTTAATAAGGCTTTTAATGACTGGTTTTGTTCCAGTTTATTAAGTGTGCCTTGTTCCCAATGTTTATTTAACATTGGGAATACCTACCAGAAGACTGCTTCCTTTTCCATATACTCGTTTAACATATTTGTGTGTTAAGACGAAGAGCATGGCGGGGTTTGACCCGTCATGCTTTTTTCTTTTGACCTTTTTTGTAGACGATAAAAGTGCCTTGTAATACTCAAGGCAAATGCCCGCAGGAGCTTTCTATCCATTTTTTGGTTTTATCGTAAAAATGGATAGGTAGGAGAGGTTCTTGCGGGCATTTTTTTATTAACTGATTTGAAATTATGACTATTTGCTAATTATTAAACTACACAAGAAGGATTTAGTGCGGCGACATGAGACTCCTGCGGGATAAGCGAGACAGACGAGACCCCGCACGAAGCTCTTAATAGGAAGGAAGGCTAAAGACGCCTCATCCTGAGGCAACGCCTTCATGACCAACATCGTGTTGGCCCGAGGCTTGTCGCTCGCCCCGCGGAAAGCGAATGCCAGAGTGCTGAATCCGTGTTGCTCATCTTTTCTGCGACGAGATTGCTTAGGAGCAAAATCTTTACTGCGACGAGCTTGCGCAGGAGCAAAGGATTTATCTTAAATTATTTAAACTAGGGTAATTAGGGTTACTCCAAAGCACTCGGGATTTGGTGAAGATAAAATGCACTTAATTAAGGAGGAATCCACATGAACACAATGACATATGAAAAATTACAATATAACGAACTAAAGGAAATGGTGAAATCCCATTGTGTAAGTAGTTTAGGGAAGGAATTGCTAGAGAAGCTTCATCCAAGTTCAAATAGTAAAGTTGTTAAAATTAGATTAAACGAAACGACTGAGGCGAGGAAGTTACTAGATGCAGAAAGTCATCTTCCTCTAAAAGGTATTTCAAATATAAATCATCAGATGGAAAAACTAGAAAAGGGCATGATTTTAGGTCCATCTGAGTTAGTAGCTATTTCTGATTTCTTACGAGGCTGTAGAACAATAAAGAAGTTTATGATTGATAAAGAATTTTTTGCTCCTGTTTTACACTCTTATTCCCACTCCATGATGGAACTAAGAAGTATTGAAGAGACTATTAATCACTCCATTAGAGGAAACAGAGTGGATTCGGAGGCTAGTAAAGAATTAAAGCGTATTCGAAATCATATTGCCAAGACAGAAGAAAAAATAGAAGAAAAACTTAATAAGTTTCTAAAGAGTAGTGCCAATAAAGAATATATTCAAGAATTCTTTATAAGTAAAAAGGACGATCGTTTTACTATTCCTATTAAAGCTTCTTATAAAAACCAGGTGGAAGGAACGATTATAGAATCTTCTTCTAAAGGGTCAACTGTATTTATTGAGCCTGCAGCTATTTCCAAATTAAATGCAGAATTAGCAACGCTTAAGGCGGAGGAATCGATGGAAGAATACCAAATTTTGGCTACCATTTCCGGAACTATTTACGAGGAAGTTAGGCAAATAAACATCAATATTGAATTGATTGGTCAGTATGACATGATTTTTGCAAAAGCGAAGTTTAGTAAAAGAATGGATGGAATTGAGCCAAAACTAAATAACCATGGCTATATTAAGCTGAAGAATTGCAAGCATCCTCTATTGTCTGGAAATATTGTTCCTCTAGACTTTGAAATCGGAAAAGACTATCGTAGCTTAATTATTACAGGACCTAATGCTGGCGGGAAAACAGTAGTACTAAAAACAATAGGAATTCTAACACTAGCTGTCATGTCAGGGTTTCATATTGCGGCAGATGAAGGAACGGAAATAGCTATTTTTGATAATATATATGTGGATATTGGGGACAATCAAAGCATTGAAAATTCACTTAGTACCTTTTCATCACATATGAAAAACATTTCAGAAATTATGAGTGCATCAACGAATAACACACTTCTCCTTTTTGATGAAATAGGAAGTGGTACGGAACCAAACGAAGGTGCCGCACTTGCTATCGCTATACTAGAGGAGTTTTATCAAATGGGATGTATTACTGTTGCAACAACCCACTACGGGGAAATAAAACGTTACTCGGAAATTCATAGCGATTTTATGAATGCTGCTATGCAATTCAACAGTGAAGCATTAGAGCCTATGTATAAGCTTTTAATTGGTAAATCAGGTGACAGTAATGCACTTTGGATTTCAAGGAAAATGAACTTGCGTGAAAAAGTTCTCCAAAAAGCACATTACTATATTGAAAACAAAAATTATGATTTAGAACGTGTCAAAGAAAACAAAGTAATAAAACCAATCTTGACACACTTTCAAGAAGAGCTTACTTATGATTTCGAAGTAGGAGACAGAGTAAAATTAATCGAACAAAATGATTCTGGAATTGTATATGAGAAAAAAGACAACTTCAATAATGTGTTAGTGTTCTATAAAAATGAAAAAATAAAAGTGAACGCGAAGAGATTAGAACTTGAAGTAAAAGCAACCGAGTTATATCCAAAAGGTTATGACCTAAATGATTTATTTGTTAATTATGCAGAACGAAAATTCCAACATGATATGGAAAGAGGCTCAAAGAAAGCATTAAAAAAAGTTTCAAAAGATATAAAGAAAAGGCTTAGTGAATAATATTGAAATAAGCTTTACCTAAAATTAGTAACCACTTTTGGGTTAATCGACAATTTGAAGGGTAGAATAATTAGAAATCTTTTATTTAATAAAATGTGGGAGGGAATCAGAATGGAAGAAAAGATGGGCGGTATTGAAGTTGGAGAAATTCTTACCATAATGGATGAAGAGGACCGGGAACAAGAAATTGAAGTGATTGGTTTGTTAACGATCGAAGATAAGGAATATGCGGCTGTTGCATTTGCAGATGATGCAAAACAAGAAACGATAGAAGAGGTAGATGTCTTCTTTTTTGAGGTTTTGGATGGAGAAGAGTTAGCCGAAGTAGAGACGGATGAAGAGTTTGAGAAGGTATCAGCAGCATTTTTAGAAGCTTTAGAAGCGGTAGAGGAAGAAGAGGTAGAAGAGGAATGATTAATTGTTAGGAGAGGAGAAAGTTTCCTCTCTTTTTTAGATGATAAAAAACGAAACATTGTTATATTTTATCGATTTAAGAGTTTCTATAATCCCTCACGGCAGTTTAAATCCCCTTGAAAATGGTTATATTTTTTTAATTCATTTATAGTCTCATCAATTTCTTTTAAGTAATTATCAAATATATGATTATTACCTGTTTCACTGAAGTTCTGTTTATCCATTGAATTCAGCAAAGCAATTATTCCATTAAACTTCAGATCATCTAGAAACGGCATCTCCGTTTTTCCTTGGATTTCTCCTTTTACTACAAGCTCATCATTTTCATTTTCCATTTTGAAAATAAATTTATTAGAATCCATTTAAAACACTCCTAAATAAGATTTCCACCTTTAAATAATATATCCGTAATTGTGGTTTTTAGTCGTAGTATAAGGTCAATAATAATAAGTAATCACTAGAACAAGTATAGCTGAATAATTTTAGGTAAATATAATAACCATTGATAATTAAAAGGAGGTGGCTACAATGAATGTTTCACGAGCAGAAGAAATTGCATTTTCGCAAGATATGGTGAGTGTAATCTGTAACGGGGAAAAAGTTTATATTGAGCACGTAGACAAACAAAAGGGATTAGCTACAATCCATTCCCTAGATGAACCAAACAATAAACAAAGTGTATCCGTAACAAGTTTAAGTGAACAATAATTTAATCCAGTGTTTATATAAATAAACCGCCATTTTCTGAACTGCACCCTAAATGTTAGTAGTACTTACATTTGAAAGTGCAGTTTTATAGTGAAAAAAGGTTAGTGGCACAAATAGAAAGAATGTATGGCAGAAAAACAAGACGTAAAACGGAAACAGGCAGTAGAAAAAGCGGCTCACATTTGAAAAATTAAAGACTTTGCTAAAAAACACATAATGTTGGATAATTGAATGTAAGATAAAAAAGAAAAGTAGAAGAAATGATGTAAGGAGGAGTTTGGTATGGAAGAGAACACGGGGAAAATTGAAGTTGGCGAAATTTTTATGGTACTAGATGAAAACGATCAGGAACAAGAAATGGAAGTACTTGGTCTGTTAACTGTGGATGAAAATGAATACGCCGCTGTTAGCTTTGTAGAGGATATACAGGGAGAATCAGAAGAGGATATTGATATTTTCTTTTTCCGAGTAGAAGATGACGAGGAACTGTCCATGATTGAGAGTGACGAGGAATTTGAAAAAGTATCTGCAGCGTTTAGAATAGCTGAAGAAGAATAAAATACAGAAAAAAGGGAAAAGCAGTGATCTAGCTCTTTTCCCTTTTTGTTTCTAAAAATTACAAATCTCATTTCGGCATAACAATTCGAATAACTGTCCCCAGATCACGCTGGATTGAGCTGAGATTGTAAGGTAGCAAATTCCATTGCTTGCTTTTTATCCTTCTGTTCTGACAACTGAAGCTTTATCATACATACATACGCTTTTGGCAAAATGGAGAAAAAGTTTAATGCTTACTATTTATATGAAGCATGGGATAAAGGAAAGAGTTTTTCAACTCTATCTTTTATCCCATGCTTTTTTTTTCACACTTTAGGTGTATATGGACTCTGGATAGGGGGGTTATAGCAACAGTTTATGTGGACATACATTCGAATTGTACAGTAGGTCACACTTTTGGTGGAAATGCATACGGAAAGTACTAATCAGTGATGTCTTTAGCATACTAAATATTCACAAATGTTTCCTTCACTTTTCCCGTATAAAGTATACATACATAGAATAGACAGGTTGTATATCTCCAAAAAAGTACATGTTTATCAATTCTTTTGGATGAATCAAACAATTGGAGGGAATACTAATATGGAAATTTTGTTTGGTGAAAATTTGGGAGGGAATTGTAATGGTAGAAAAGATGAGTAGTATTGAAGTTGGCGATATTCTTTCTGTGATGGATCGTGATAATCAGAAGCAAAAAATTGAAGTGATTGGTTTGTTAACTATAGAAGACAGGGAATATGCAGCTTTTGCTTTTGCTGATGACGGAGAAGAAAAAAGCGTGAAAGAAGTAGGTGTATTCTTTTTCCGAAATGTTGATGGTGATGAATTAGCAGAACTGGAAACGGAAGCGGAGTATGAGAAAGTATCAGCAACTTTTTTAGAAGCGTTGGAAGCTGGATAAAAGAAAATGCTAAAGTTTCTGTCTTACAATGGACTCACTTTCTCGAATAGGATTAATTAATTTTCGCTCAAAAAAGATTTTCTACCTAATCCATGTATTAGATAGAAAATCTCTTTTTTTTATTTTAAAAGAATGTTTCCACTCCAACTATCATAGACTCTATAGAATTGTTTGCAAACGCCAATAGAAAGCTCAACAATAAGTATTATCTAAATTTGGGGAATTTGGTATGCGATTAAAATTATATTTTTAGGAGGATTATTTTGGTTAAGTTAAGGAAATTAGGAGTTGTATTAACTACGTCCGCATTATCTTTAGGAATGTTTTCATCTATTGCAAATGCTTCACCATCTGGAAATGAAACACCACAAAAAATTCAAATTCAAGTAGCGGCTTCTGAAAAATTTTATACTAAAAATGATTTAATTAAGAGATTTAAAGAATTGTTTCCGAAGCAATTTGATGATCTAACAAATAATGATTTTCAAATGAGTAGCGGACACTATTATTCAGATGATAAAGAAGTACGTTATAATTTATATTTTAACAAAATGGTGAACGGAAAATCCTTATATGGTAGTGTTGGATTTGTTGGGGAAGAATTAGAAATAGAGCAGTTTTACTTCCAACCAAGCAATGAAAAAGACGCATTATTTCCAGCAAAAGTATCAAAAGATGAGGCAAGAAAAATTGCCGATGATTTTATGAAGAAATTTCTAACTGATCAAGAGTACCAGTTAGAAACGGACTCAATTAACTATTATCCACAACAAATTTTAACAGAGCCAATTCGTTATAACTTTTCTTTTTCTAGGACGAAAAACAAAGTATCTATTTCTGATCAAAGAATTGAGATAACTGTACTAGGTAATGGTGAGGTTACTAATTTCTATAAAAGTCCTGACAAAAAATCAGCTACTTTTGAAGATACAAAACAATTATTAGATAAAAATAATCTATTAAAGAAATTGAAGGATAACATCTCGGTTGAGTTGCAATATCAGTTAGACATGGATTATAGAACAGGTGAACGAGCTGTCAAACTCGTATATCAACCATCATCCAAAATACAAGGAATTCACGCAGTTTCTGGTAAATGGCTAACCCCGAATGGCTATTCTACAACGGTTCCAGGAAAAACTAAAGTGGAAACGATTTCAGCTAAACCACTTCCACCAAAACAAAAAGGAGTTACTTTAGAAGAAGCAAAGAAGATAGCTGAAAAATTTTTAAAGTCAAAATCGGATAAAATTAAAGTAAGCATACAAGCGATGGACGAAGTGAAAAATTATAACGGACAGAATGTAATTCGAGTTGACTATACGTACGAGAATGCTGCCAATGGTGGGTATGGAACAAGTTTAGAAATAAATAAAGACACTGGAGAGATTATTCAGTATTATGACGTCACAAGAGACATATTACAACAAAATGGAGAACAACCCATCAAAGGGAAGTCAATTACTCAAAAAGAAGCACTATCTCAAGCGTTAAAGTATGTGAAAGAGATGATTCCATCATACTTACACAACTATGCGTTACCAGTAGGAGAAGCTAACTATGATGAAATAGCTGGATTTTATCACTTCTCATTCCCAAGAGTGGTAAATGGAATTATGGTAATGGGAGACCAGATTAATGTAAGTATAGCGAGAGATGGTTCCTTAAATAACTTAAATGTCTCCTTTCAAGAGATAGATAATTGGCCGTCATTGGATAAAGTAATTTCTGAAAAAGACGCGTTAGTTAAGCTAAAAGATGCCCTAAGTTTAAGACTAGTTTATATGAAACCAGGTTTAGGAAAAGAAAATCGCTACGATCTAGTCTACTCCCCTCTATTTAATGAGAACGTATTTAGCTTTTTAGATGCTACTACTGGAGAATGGAACAGCATGGGCAATGGAAAAGGTCCATCTACGATATCCCATCCATGGGCCGAAGAAGAACTTAATTACCTTATCAGTGCAAAAGTCTTAGAAGTAAAAGATACTAAAAATTTCAACGGGGATGCAGCTATTTCAAAAGGAGAAGCATTAAAGGTAATCTTAAATTCCCTCACTTATTTCTATGATGGTATGTATTATAATGACAACGAAAATAAGAAGCAGACGTTTGACAATATTGGCCCTAAGCATCCGTTATATCAAGCGATAGAACGGGCGGTAGATATGGGCGTTATTAAACCAAATAGTAAGAGCTTTGATGTGGATTCTCCCGTCACAAGAGAAGAACTAGCAGCTTGGTATATAAGAGTACTAGGTCAAGAGCAATCGGCTAAATATAGTAATATCTATAAACTTGATTTTACAGATGCAAATAAGGTTCAAAAAGAATACACGGGTTATGTTGCTATTGCCAACTCTATTGGTTTATTTAAGATCGATAATAATCAATTCAACCCTGCTCAAGAAGTGTCCTATGCAGAGTTAGCAGTTTCAACTATTCTCCTGGCACATGAAATATCTGAAAATAGAAATGCTTTTAGATATTAATCAAACGAAACGAAAACCTCCATCATAGCAGGAGCAGGTTGATTTTCGTTTCAGGTGGACGCGTTCCGTGGGATGAGGGATGAGCGTCCACCGTAGCGGAAGTTAGGGGGCATTCCTATGCTCCTCTTCTTAAAAAGACCGGGTGCTTCTTTTAAGCCGTTCAGTTTTGAATCACTTTATTGCAAATAAACGATCAAATTGATCAGGATAAGCAAAAGAAATTAATTATCAAATAAAACATTAATTAGCACTGTAATTCGCAGTGCTTTTTTTGGATCATAGAAAACAATAAATAATCGTGTTTAAACAAAATACATAAAGCTAACACAACAGGAAATTGAGTGAGTTGTTGCATATGAAAATAATAGAAAATTTCAAATAAAAAAGATGTTATTAGATATTGGGTATAATAAAACAAAGGAATTCTTATTGAATTAACGGCGCAGGTTAGTAGAAGTAGGACTTATACTTAGATATCAAAATTTTTAAAATTTGAGGTGAAATAGATTTGAAAAAAAAGTTAGTTTTCTGTTTTCTAGGAATGATTTTACTTTTAACTTCTTTGCCAATAAGCACAAAAATGGTAATGGAACTTATTCATAATCAAAAAATGAATCAAGCGTATAAGATCACAGATGTAAACGAAGGTTTTCCTCCTACTGAATCTACATTTAATTTTAAAGACCATATTATAGAAATTAAGGAGACGATAAAAAACGAGGAAAGTTACATAGACCCTTGGAGTAATAAGATTGCTATTGCAGATTTATCACTAAAAGTAGATGGGTCGGAAATAGATACATTAAAAAATTATCCAATAAGAATAGAAGAAGAGGGTTTAAATAGATACTACGGAGATATTGCATATTTAACCTTAGAGGATAAGAAAAAAGATAAAATACAATTTATTGTACTTTTAAAGAAAACAAGGGAATTGGAAAAGGAGATGCAGAACGGAGATATAGTTGGTCGTGTTCCAATAGAGAAATTAAAATATAAACTATATACATTGGATGAAATGGGCACTTTAAATAATAAATCTTTTAGTTTTTCTGAACGAGACGCTTTACAAACAGAACTATTAAATGCAGGTATGGTTGTCCCTTATTCTATTGGATATTACACAGACGCTTGGGAAGGTTACCATTCAATATTCTTCCCGTTAATATTTCCATTTGGAACTTTGGTTGTCGGATTCATATTGATACTTGTCTATTTACCTATTAGAAAATTAAAGAAATAAAATTTGCGAACTTATTTCGCTAACGGGGCTTTAGTTCAAAAAGAAAGAAATATTTCGTTGTCTTAAAACGAGAAAAACGCTGAACGTTAATTCAGCGTTTTTTTATCGTTTATAAATAATATCTTCCCACGTATACAACCTTTCAGCAATCCCTAAACGTTGAGCAGGTGTCTCTTTTTTATCTCCTTTTCGAAAAGGAAGACAAAAATTATAATATGTTCTCAGAATTGTTAATGCCATTTGTGAATATTTTGGATAAAAGTTTGCGTAAATATAACTTTTTCCATCACCACGAGCTGTTACGATAGGTCTTTCTAAAACAGATATACGTCTTCGAACAGTTTGAAGGAATTGATTAACGGCATTATCATCAATATTTACTAATAAAGATGCTTGTTGGAAATGAGTTAAATGTGAAATATCCGTTAAAACATCCATTTCTCGATGACCACGATCACTTGTTGGAACTGGATGTTTCATTCGATTGAGTGCGTGCTCAAAATAGATTTCCCCGTTCTCTGATGTTTTTTTACGGTGAAATTCGTGACTGTTTAAAATGTCCTTAATGAAGTATAAGGCAAGTGTCCGTAGGCTTGCTTTTTCATATCCATTTTTTTCTCCCCAATATTTTAGTGATCGAATAGATGAGAAGAAATCTATTTTTGCTTGGTTTCTTGTAATTCCTTTGTCCGTCAAACAAAGCAAATGATGAGCGTCCTTTGCTTTAATTTCCTCTTTAAACACTCTTGCAAATGAGTTGATTAACGATGCATCATCATCCGTAACAAAACGCCATTTTTTTGCTTGGATAGTTTGTTTAATTAACCATAAATGTGCCTTTGTTGTATACCCTGCATTAACGTGTAATCCATCTACATACAACTTTCGCATCCGAACATCTTCTAGTTGCTCTTTATATTCAGCAAATGTTTGTGTATCATTTGCTGTCGGAATTATTGGATAAGCTGAATATTTTCCGTACCGATCATTTTTTCTTTGGAAACTGCTCAAGTGATCTTCCTTATACTTTACAGTGTCTGATTCTATATTATCGAATGAGATATCCCAATCGTACGCAATATCAGCACGAAACACATAATTGGATACTGTGTCCGCTGTTGTGACCACAAATGTAGGCAATTGTTTTTCATCCAAATGCCTACTTGAATTTTTCCCTTGACCCTTTTTCAATACGTTATTCAAAACATAATGGAGTTTATCCGTGTTCAGCCACATTTCATCAAAAGATTTCTTCTCTAGTGCCTTTGTTTCCCTTGTTTCAAGGAACTCCAAACAACAACGATATAACCATTCCAATTTTTGATAGTAAGTTCCTTTGCCAATTTTTAAAATTTCACACGTTCGATTAATGGATGTTTTATTTACTAATTGCGTAGCAAATCTTACAAGGATTTCATTTCTTTGTTGATGATAATTAAGATTTCGAATCTTAGTTGGTAAGACATTTGTATATTTATTGCACGTTTTGCATTGAAACTTTTGAGATTTTGATTTGCTAATCCCTTTTTTCAAAAAATCTTTTGGATTTGTAAAAGGCGTAGAAGCAACTGGGCATCCCTCTTTATGAAATTGATAAGAAGGCTCTAACGGTTTTAAAGAATTAAAACGAACAAGGCGTTCCATCTCTTCTATCAGAGACCAGCTTGAAATCGCTTCTGAATGACAATTTTGAGTCGGTACGTCGTCAGGATCTCTTTTTTCAGGATTACACTTTACACTTTTGCGATTTATATTACCTTCTATTCTGTATCGACTAGGTTTGCCTTTTACATCAAATTTCTGTTGTGGTAAACCAAAATTTTTACATAAGTGATTTGTGCAATGATTCATTTGAATTCCGAACTCTTTACCTTTCCAATGGAAATAAACAGGTTGAAAAGCATACTTGTTTATTTTAAAAGCAAATTTTTTAGGCGTTAGTTTTTCATAGTCTTTAGCTCTTTCTTGAAGTTGTTTTGTTGTAACTGGCGATTCAATTTCTAAAAATGTGTCAGTAGATTCCGTTAATCGTTTATATACAGTCACTCTGCTTCAACCCCAGTTCATTTAACATTCGCTTGTTATTTCTCTTTTCATACGCCCACTTTAAGAAATCTTCGTCTTCCATCAAACTATTGAGTAAGATTTCGACAATATCTTCTTCTGTGTGTTCGCTGAATTCCGAAAAATGCTTTAATATGTTTCGGGAACGTTCGGATATTTGCCAATCCACTTCTTTTCTATTTAATCGTTTTGGATTTATCTTCACCATCACTTTAACCTCCGATTTGAACACCCAATTAGATAGTTAATTCACTCAATTACAATTATAATTGTAATTCTGTTATTTGACCTGTCAATAGTATATCCATTTGAAAAGAAAAATAAACGTAAACCTTGGTATATCAATGAAAAATAGACATTCAATTGTAATGCTAATTGGATGTCTATTTTAGGTTTTATTTGATTAAAAGTGATTCAAAACTGAACGGCTTATGCTTCTTTGCCCGGTTTTTATTACGGAAATTTATGGATGATCGGCCTGTTAAACTAGTGTTCATCAATACCGGGGATTTCCGTTTCAGGTGGACGCTTTCCGCGGGGTGAGCGATGAACCATCACCGCCGCTTACGCGTTCGTTGTGATGGCTAAACTGACTCCGGGGAACGAAGGCTAAGAGCGCCACATCGTGTGGCAACGCCTTCGTGACCAACATCCTGTTTGCCTCCGTCCTGAGTCGCCACCTTTCACTCCAATCAACATGCAAATATGAAGGACAATATGCTTTTGTTGAAGAAAATTGGCACTTTCTTTTGCTAATCCATATGGCAAGCGGAACCAGAGAAAAAATAGATAGTATCTAAAGGTAAAGAAGTGAAGAGATTCCGAAATAGTATATTCGGAATCTAATAAAAGAGTAGGGGAGTATTTTTTCTCTCATTAGCCAAACCAAACACATCATGTCCACACAAATTCCAAGAGGGCGACGGACAAACATCCGCCATAAGATGACCAAAAAAAGTGTAGCTGGAAGTGACGCAGTCACTTCCAGCTACACAATTCCAATGGTAATAGTTATCCGATGTTTCGTCCAAAGCACTCTAGAATTAGGGAAGACATGATGCACTTGAAGGGATTTTGCTCTTTTTCTTATTTTACCTCCGTTAGATTAGATTGTGATTTTATATAATGTTTCCTCTCGGACTATCAAAGGATTATTTACCATCACCAATAAAAATGGAAAAAAGATAAAAGTAAACGTTTCCAATTTACAGAATTTAGTGTACACTTTAATTACAACTGGAATAGGAGGGTTATCTTGGTTAATATTAAAAAAATTGGTATTGTTTTAACTTCTTCCGCGTTATCGCTTGGAATGTTTTCGTCTATGGCCCATGCTTCAACTACAATGAATACGCAACCAGAAAAAGTGCAGATTCAAGTCGCTGCAACAGAAAAAAGTTTCACAAAAAACGATCTAATTAAAAAGCTTCATGATTTGTTTCCAAAAAAGTTTGATTTTTTATCGAATAGTGATTTTTATATGCATAGTGGTCACTTTTATCCCGAAGATGATGGTACGCTACGTTATGATTTATCTTTTCATAAGACAGTAAATGGAAAACAATTGAATGGTAGTGTTACATTTGTTGGTGAAGAATTAGACATTGAGCAATTTTACTACCAGCCATCAGTTGAAAAAGAATCTTTATTCCCTGCAAAGGTTTCAAAAGACGATGCTAGAAAAATTGCAAATGATTTTGTTAAGAAATTTTTTGGGGGATCGGAATATCAGTTAGAAACAGATCCTTTCAATTATTATCCAAGCCAAATACTATCAGAACCAATTCGTTATTCCTTTTCTTTCGCTCGCACAAAAAATCAAATATCCATTCTGGATCAAAGAATAGAAGTGTCTGTTCTAGGGAACGGTGAAATAGTTAGTTTTTATCAAAATCCTATGCAAAAGAAAAATTTTACCTTTGATGATGCAAAACAATTAAAAGATAAAGATGGTATTTTAGAAAAAATCAAAGAAAATCTAACTGTTGATTTACAATACCAAATTAATAACGATTATCGAAGCGATGACCGTAGTGTTCAACTCGTTTATCAACCAACTACTAAATTGAGAGGGGCCAATGCTTCTACAGGAAAATGGCTAACAGCAGATGGATATTCAGAAGAGTTTCCAAAGAATGCAAAAATCGAAATGATTTCAGCTAAACAACTTCCACCAAAACAAAAAGGGATTACATTAGAACAAGCAAAGAAACTTGCAGAACAAATGCTTAAAGTAAAAAGTGATAAAGTTAAATTAAACATTGAATCGGTCGAAGAAGTAAAAAATTATAACGGACAGGCAGTCATTCGCATTCAATATATGTATCGTTATGCGAACAGCGGATCTGGAACAAGTCTTGAAATAGATAAACAAACAGGTGAGATTGTACAATACAATGATATGACAAGCGACCTTCTAGAACAAATTGGTGAGAAAACTAAAAAAGACAAACCAATTTCTGAGAAAGATGCGCGCACTCAAGCTATAAAATATTTAAAGGAATGGGCTCCTTCTCATCTACACAACTACGCAATACCAGTAGAGGAACCTTATTTCGAAGAGAGATTTGGTACTTATAATTTCTCTTTCCCTCGAATTGTAAATGGTATTGTTGTAATGGGTGATCAGCTGAATGTAGGTATAGGCGCTGATGGTACCTTAAAAAGTCTTAATGTCAATTATCAAGATATTGAAAAATGGCCATCCATTGACAAAGCTATTTCAAAAGAAGATGCTAAAGCTATATTGAAAAAGAATTTAAGCTTAGATCTTAATTATATGAAATCAGATAATAAAAAAGAAAATCTTCACTATGATTTAGTGTACTTGCCGACTTTTAATAAAGGCTCTTTTAGTGTTTTAGATGCAAACTCGGGGGAATGGAGCAGCTTATATAATGGAAAGAGTACTTCTACCATTACCCATCCTTGGGCGGAAGAAGAGCTTAATTATCTTATCAATGCTAAAGTTTTAGATATTAAAGATACTAAAAACTTTAATGGAGATGCATCTGTTTCAAAAGGCGAAGCATTAAAAGTTATGATGAATTCCCTTACTTATTTTTATAATAGTTATTATAATGAAACAGAAAATAAGAATCAAACGTTTAAAAATATCGATTCTAAGCACCCTTTATATCAAGTAGTTGAACGTGCGGTTGATGCAGGTATTATAAAAGCAGATAACCAAAACTTCGATTTTGAATCTCCAATTAAAAAAGAAGAACTGGCAGTTTGGTATATCCGAGTTCTAGGATTAGACCAAGCAGCAAGAAATAGTAGTATTTATAAACTAGACTTTGCCGATGCAAATAAAGTAAAACCAGAATATGCTGGTTATGTTGCTTTAGCAAACTCAATGGGATTATTAAAAACCGATCAAAATAACTTTTACCCTGATCGGGATGCGACGTATGCAGAATTGGCGGTTTCAATTATCCTACTAGCTCATGAAATATCTGAAAAAGGAAATAGCCTACGTTATTATTGATAAATAGACAGCATTAGTTTCAAACCCTCTACCGTATGAGAAATAAAACGGTGGAGGGTTTTTGTTTGTCTTGTTTAAGAGATTGTAGTCTTCCAAATAAATAAAAACTTTATCAATATTATTAAAAAGACCTCATGTTTTTTTGTTCTTTCTGTTGCCATTGCACAATATAAATGAGGTATACGATTTTTTAAAGTATCCCTAAAGATGAATATAAAGGAGTCAATCAGCGTGTTTACAAAACTTTTTAAGAAACGTAAATTACAAATCTATGCACCTATCACTGGGGAAATACTTTCACTAGATCAAGTTCCAGATCCTGTCTTTAACCAAAAGATGATGGGTGAAGGAGTTGCAATCATGCCAAAAGGAGGAAGCATCCATTCTCCAATTGACGGCACAGTTATTCTCCTATCAGGAACCAAACATGCAATTGGTCTTCGTTCAAATGATGGGACGCAAATTCTTATTCATATTGGTCTAGAAACGGTTTCTTTAAAAGGACAAGGCTTTACAGTTTTTGTTAATGAGGGTGAACGAGTTTCTATCGGGCAGCTGCTCATAGAAGTAAATTGGGACTTTATTCGAGAACATGCCAGCAGTGTAATAACACCTATTATTATTACGAATAGTGATGAAAGAGAAGTTCAATATGACGTAGCAAAAGATTGCATTATGGGTGAAACAGTTATTATTACTACTTTTTCTAAGTAAAGTTGCAATCGACAAAGAAAAGATAAGGAGGTGACTTTCGAAAAAAACAGATGACGGGAAGACAACTTGAATCGCACTTATATTTTATCTTTTAATTGTTTACTAGAAAAATATGATTAGGAGTTGAGTAACTATGATGAAATATCTACAAAAGCTTGGCCGCTCCTTAATGCTTCCTGTAGCAGTTTTACCTGCAGCGGCAATTTTGATGGGTATCGGATATTGGATTGACCATGATGGATGGGGCTCAGGAAATGTATTAGCAGCATTTCTAATTACAGCAGGGGCTTCAATTATTGACCACATCCCGATTCTATTTGCAGTTGGTATTGCATTTGGGATGGCGAAGGAAAGAGAAGGATCTGCTGCAATAAGTGGTTTAGTAGCTTTCTTAGTTGTAACGACCATGTTATCAACAAATACTGTTGCCTTAATACAAGGAGTCGATCCTGCAAATGTTAGCGCTGCTTTTGGAAAAATTGATAATGCATTTATTGGGATAATTTCTGGAATTATAGCTGCGATTATGTTCAATAGGTATAGTCAAGTGAAGTTACCAGATTTCTTAGCCTTCTTTAGTGGGAAGCGATTTGTACCAATCGTTACTGCAGTTTCGATGTTAGTAGTTTCAGCAGTATTATTCTTTATTTGGCCAATCGTATATGGTTGGTTAGTTTCGTTCGGTGAATCGATTAGTAGTTTGGGTGCAGTAGGTGCAGGGTTATATGGATTCTTTAATCGTCTACTTATTCCTACTGGTTTGCATCACGCTTTAAATGCTGTATTTTGGTTTGATACAATCGGTATTAACGATATTGGGAATTTCTGGGCTAGTAAAGGTGTCAAAGGTGTCACAGGTATGTATCAGGCTGGCTTCTTCCCAATAATGATGTTTGGATTACCAGCAGCGGCACTTGCGATGTATCATACTGCTAAAACAAATAGAAAAAAACAAATTGCTGCTTTAATGTTAGCGGCTGGATTTGCTTCCTTCTTTACTGGTGTTACAGAACCAATTGAATTTGTATTTATGTTCCTAGCTCCAGCACTTTATATTGTGCATGCGGCTTTAACTGGTATTTCCTTATTCATAGCTGCATCTTTCCATTGGACAGCAGGCTTTGGATTTAGTGCAGGGTTTATCGATTACGTTTTAAGTCTGCGTATTCCAATTGCAAATCTACCGCTTATGTTATTACTTCAAGGGTTAGTATTTGGATTGATATACTATTTCTTATTTCGATACTTAATCATTAAATTCGACTTGAAAACACCGGGAAGAGGAGATGAGTCGGAAGAAGAAGATGAAGAAACTGTTCAACATTCGTCTAGTTATAAATTTTCTATCTTGGCAACTAATATTTATGAGGGCTTAGGTGGCGATTCTAACGTTGTTTCTGTTGATTATTGTGCAACACGCTTACGCGTTGAAGTACAAAATATGGATAACGTCGATCAACAGAAAATTAAAGCGACAGGTGTCCCAGGAATTAATGTTATAGGTCCACAAAGTATTCAAGTGATTGTTGGAACAAGTGTCCAATTTGTAGCGGATGAAATAGAAAAAATCCGAAAATAATATTAAGATTGATTAAAAGCTGTTTAATAAGGATAAGTCCTTCATTAAACAGCTTTTTCAATAAGAGTTTTAGGAGTTGTATACTGTGGAAAAAACAATTCTAATTTCAAATGTGACAATAGTGAATCATGATCTTAAATTTGTAAGTGATATATTTCTTAAAGATGGAAAAATCGAGAAAATAGGAACTAATCTGTTGATAGAAGCTAATATACATATTAACGGAACTTCAAGTTATTTGTTTCCTGGTTTTATTGATATGCATATTCACGGTTCAGCTGGCTTTGACACAATGGATGGAACAGAGGAGTCGCTTAGAGGGATGGCTCGTTCATTAGTGAAAGAGGGGACGACTAGTTTTTTACCAACAACGATGACTCAAACAACTACTGTTATAGAGACTGCCTTAGCAAACATAAATCATTTTGAAACTAAGGAAGACGAAGCAGAGGTTTTAGGAATTCATCTAGAAGGTCCTTATATTTCTAAAAAACGTGTTGGAGCACAACCAATTGAACATATTCTTGCCCCTTCCTTAGAACAGTTTAATCGATGGCAACAACTAAGTGGGAATCGTATAAAACAAGTTACCGTCGCACCGGAAGTAACTAATGGTTTTGAATTTGTAGAGACTATTTGTAAGCAGGGGATTATTGTTTCCATAGGACATTCTGATGCTACTTCATCGGAAGTCGAAAAGGCGATTAAGCTAGGTGCAAATCAAGCAACTCATTTATTTAACCAAATGCGTCCTTTTCACCACCGTGAACCAGGTGTTGTTGGTAGTGTTCTAATGGCAGAGGAAATTAGGACGGAGATCATTGCTGACTTTCTTCATAGTCATCCGAATGCAGTAAAAATGGCTTATCGTTTAAAGAGTGCAACCGGAATTATATTGATCACGGATGCGATGCGAGCAAAAGGATTGTCAAACGGCGAATATGACTTAGGTGGACAAACTGTTCAAGTAACAGAACAAGGTGCACATCTTTCGAGTGGAGCTTTAGCTGGAAGTGTACTGAAAATGGATCAAGCGGTTCGCAATATTCGAGATGTTACGGACTGTACTTTCCAAGAGCTTGTAGCGATGTCCTCTACTAATGCTGCTAAACAATTAAAGTTAACGCATAAAGGTTATATAGCGGAAGGTTATGATGCTGATGTTGTTTTGTTAACCAAAAATTTACAAATTTTAAAAACGATTTGTAGTGGGAATATTGTTTTTGAAAATAAAGATTCATAATCCTTAATATAAAGGACACATTAAGATTTAAAGAAAGGATGCGATTTTTATGGACGAAAGTAAATTTGCAAATCTTGATCAGGAGCAGTTGCAAGAACTGAATGAATTGGAAGCTAAACTAGGAGTTACCCTGGTGGCATATGAGATGTCTGAATCCTTTAATAGTATGACCAATGAAATGCCAAATGCTTAAGAATAATATAAACTCTTTTATTAATACTACTTACTCACTATTAATAGAGGAGTTTATTATTTTCAATATTGCTATTTTGAGGGATCTATCTAGTCATTGAAAACCGGATAGATCGCCTATACGTTTATTGACACTCGTTCTCTTAAAACATATTATTTATATAATAGATAGAAAATTCAGTTTTCGTAAAAGGTGGGAGACACTTGTTGAAGAACTTAACAATCGGTTATGCAAAGAAGTTAGATGAGCAAGATGAGTTGGAAATTTATCGGGATGAATTTTATGTACAGCCAGGTGTACTGTATATGGACGGAAACTCTTTAGGGTTATTATCCAAAAGAGCGGAACAATCACTATTAACAATACTCGATTCTTGGAAAAGATATGGAATTGATGGTTGGACGCAAGGCGAGCATCCTTGGTTTTATTTTTCCGAAATGTTAAGTGAAATATGCGCTCCACTTATTGGTGCAGAGAAGGAAGAAGTGATAATAACTGGCTCTACGACAACGAATTTGCATCAATTAATTGCTAGTTTCTATAAACCAACAGGAGCCCGTACTAAAATATTGGCAGATGAATTAAACTTTCCATCTGATTTATATGCAATAAGTAGTCAATTGTCCATGCATGGGTTTAATGCTGAGGACCATATGAAATTTGTGAAAAGTCATGATGGATATATGTTAACCGAGGAAAATATTATAGAAGCAATGACGGATGATGTGGTATTAATTGTCCTACCAAGTGTGTTGTATCGAAGTGGACAGATTTTAAAAATGAAAGCGCTTACCCAAGCGGCGCATGAACGGAATATTTTAATTGGCTTTGATCTATGCCATTCAATTGGCTCTGTTCCACACCAACTAGATGAATGGGATGTTGACTTTGCTTTTTGGTGTAACTACAAACATTTAAATGGTGGACCAGGATCAACCGGTGGATTATATGTGAATCGTAGACACTTTGGACAAAAGCCTGGTCTTGCTGGTTGGTTCGGCTCGGATAAAGAAAAGCAGTTTGATTTAGCAATCGAGTTTACACCGGCATCAGATGCTAGTGCATACCAGATTGGTACACCGAATATATTAAGTGCAGCTCCATTATATGGATCTCTAGAAATGTTTGCAGAAGTCGGGATAGACAGCATTCGTGACAAATCACTAAAGTTAACTGATTATATGATCTTTCTAATAGAAGAAGAGCTAAGTGAATATCAATTTACTATTGCAAATCCACTGGATCACGACCGTCGCGGAGGTCATATTTATTTAGTTCATGAGGAAGCGGCACGAATCTGTAAAGCTTTAAAAGAGCAACAAGTCATCCCAGATTTTCGCTCGCCAAATGGGATTCGGTTAGCACCAGTCGCGTTATATAACTCATTCCAAGATGTTTGGAAAACTGTGCAAATTTTAAAGGAAATAATGCAAGAGGAGTTATATAAAAAGTACGAAAACAAGCGAGATGTTATCGCTTAAAAGGAGGGCTAGAATGTCGAAGGATATTTCAGAAACTCATGATAATTTGAAAAGTGAAAAGGGAATTTATACTGATTTTCAGAATGATATGACGTACGGTGATTATTTGCAATTGGATAGTATTTTGGCAAGTCAAAAACGGTTATCTGGCCATCACGATGAAATGCTATTTATCATTATCCATCAAGTGAGTGAGCTTTGGATGAAGTTGCTATTGCATGAATTAACGAGTGCTATTCAAGCAATTCAAGCGGATAAAATGCAAGCTGCCTTCAAAATGCTTGCGCGTGTAACTAAAATCCAAACGCAAATTATTCAAGCATGGGATGTGTTATCAACTTTAACCCCTGCTGAGTATTTAGAGTTTCGAGATAAACTAGGAAAAGCATCTGGATTTCAATCCTTTCAATACCGTCAAATTGAATTTGCACTCGGTTATAAAACAAAGCATATTCTTAAAATCTATGAAAAAGATACTACGTTATACGAGGAACTTGAGAAAGCATATAACGCACCAAGTATTTACGATGTTGCGATACTTTCATTAGCTAAAGCAGGATTTGATTTGAACCCCATGGTGGTGAACCGGGACTTTTCTGTTACTTACGGAGGAGATGAAACGGTCGCTGCTGCATGGAAAGAAGTATATCAAAACGTGGATAAGTACTGGAATCTATATCAATTAGCAGAAAAACTTGTGGATGTGGAAGATTGGTTGCAGCAATGGCGCTTTCGTCATATGAAAACAGTCGAACGCATAATTGGCTTTAAAAAAGGAACTGGTGGTTCGTCAGGTGTCAATTACTTACGCAAAGTGCTCGATCATCGTTTTTTCCCGGAGTTATGGGATTTGCGAACTAGCTTATAAAGGAGGAAGCCGATGGATAACCGGTGGATTGATATTTCACAACCATTCTCGAATAAAATCGGCACTTGGCCGGGCGACACACCATTTCAATTTGATATAGCCTATTCAAAAGAACAGACTGGTTCGGTCAATATTGGACGATTCACAACAAGCGTGCATACGGGGACACATGCTGATGCACCTTTCCACTTTGACAATGCTGCACCGACAATTGAACAGCTTGACGTCAATATTTATATTGGTCGTGCTAGAGTAGTGGATGTGACAGGGTTTGATTTCATTGGAAAAGAAGAATTGGAAGCATTTGAACTTGATGGGGTGGAACGTTTACTATTAAAAACAACCGAAAAAATAAGCGTAGAGCATTTCCCACCAAAGATTCCCGTATTAAAAGAAAATATTGGAGCTTTCTTGCAAGTAAAAGGAATTTTTTTAATAGGTGTTGATCATCCTTCTGTCGATGCTCTAGACAGTAAAAAATTACCTGCTCATCACTCACTTTATCAACATGGAGTACACATATTAGAAAATTTATTATTACAAGATGTTTCGCCAGGTGATTATGAACTGATTGCACTCCCATTAAAGATAGAAGGGGCAGATGGCAGTCCAGTACGGGCAGTGATTCGACCAATTTAGTAATGGAGAAGGAGGGATGTCTACTTTATACTCCATCCTAAGGTCATACTACTCTACCATCATGATTGTTTCCTTAGTTGTATTAGGTGAAAAACTGTATAGATTATCCCATTCAAATGGTATCCATATTCCTAAATCCTCAATAACCGCATTATTACCACTAATAGGTTGAAATGCTTTGATTATATTGGAAGCATTAATTTCCCAAACATCTTTTTTGAAATTCGTTGGTATAGCTATGATAACTAACATACAAATACATCCCAAAATTATATTTCTATTTTTCATAATACCTTTCCCCTTTCTTTTTAGGCACGCATGTATTACTTTGACTGAAGAAATAATACTCCTCTTAACAATTATTATTGGTTATAAAGCTCTACATATGCATCAATAGAAAATGTAAATTTGACGAAATGGAAAACTATTGTGTATTTTTAATTGAACAAAGGATGAATTGTGAGGTAAGTCATTCCAGATAAATTTATTACCGCTTATACTATGAATAGCGAACAATTCTGGATTAACGACAAGGAGTGATTGTTTTGAAAAAAATAGTTGTAGTAGGTGGAGGAATAACTGGACTTTCTACTATGCATTACTTGCAAAGACTTAAAATAGAAAAAGCATTAAAAGTTGAATTAATTTTAGTAGAAGCAAATGATTATTTAGGTGGTAAAATTCATTCGGTGAAGGAAAAAGATTTTATCATGGAGGTTGGAGCAGATTCGATAGTTGCTCGAAATGAAGGAGTCATGCCTTTGGTAGAGGAGTTACATTTGCAGGATGAACTAGTTTATAATGCAACAGGCATCTCCTATATTTACACAAACAATGAACTGCATGCAATTCCCGCGGATACTGTATTTGGAATACCGACAAGTGAGGAATCTTTGGAAAGTAGCACACTAGTTTCTGATGAAGGAAAAGAAGAAGCGTTAAAAGACTTTGAACTGGTGAATGAAGACTTTACGAAAGAGAGTTCAGTAGGATCTTTTTTAGAGCATTTTTTAGGAAAAGAATTAGTGGAAAAACAAATTGCTCCCGTGTTATCTGGTGTGTACTCTGGAAACCTGGATAAGCTGACAATTGCTTCGACACTTCCATATTTAATAGATTATAAAAATGAACACGGCAGTATTATAAAAGGTTTAGGCGCAAATAAAGCTAAATTTGAAGCTGCGGCAAATAAAAAGTTTATCTCCTTCAAAGGTGGTCTTTCCGCTTTAATTGATCGTTTGGAAAAAGAACTTGGTGAAGCAACAATTATGAAAGGAATTCAAACGAAGAAGGTCCTGAAAAAAGGTGAGCGATACGAGCTTTTATTGTCCAACGGTGAAACAATTGAGGCAGATTATGTTGTGTTGACAACCCCACATAATGTTTCACAAGCAATATTACAAAATGAGGAATTGGACAAAGACTTTAATAAGCTGAAAAACTCTTCACTTATTAGTATTTATCTTGGATTTGATATCCCTGATCATCAGCTTCCAGCAGAGGGAACAGGTTTCATTGTGTCTGAAAATAGCGATGTGAAATGTAATGCCTGCACATGGACAAGTCGTAAATGGAAGCACACATCTGCAAATAGTCATTTGCTTGTTCGAATGTTTTATAAGAGTTCAAATCCAGCGTTTGACAGCATGAAGCATATGAATGAGGAAGAATTGGTTCAAGTTGCATTACAAGATATTGAAAAAAGTTTGAAGTTAAGCGGTAAACCACAAGTGGTGGAAGTAACGAAATGGAACGACCAAATGCCAAATTACCATTTAGAGCATGGCGGAGCGATTAAATCATTAAATGAGAAATTATCCGATGAGCTACCAAATGTAATACTTGCAGGCTGTTCTTATTACGGTGTTGGTATCGGTGCTTGTATTAAAAATGGGAAAGAAACAGCAGAAATGATTTCTAGAAGAATTTTATTATAAATACATTTTTAGGACCAAAATTCTTTTTTGGTCCTTTTTTTGTGGAGAAAATGAAATTGTCGGTGCTTTAGTGAAATTTACATATTTTTTGACTATGATACGATGCGGTTAGGGGGTGTTTTATTGTTAGTGAAAACGCGTTCGGACGAGTATAGTTTTATTGGTTTACGGTTGTTGGATAGACGTTTGCCCGAGATGCATGAGATGAAAGAGCTGATTCATTCAAAATTGCATATGGCGAAGGCCGGGATTTATGGGGAAGTTCGCGTGGACGAGGTATTCCAGAAGTATTCATTTCCATTTGAGTATTTAGTGCTGCATGATGTTAGTTTGGAATCGTTTGGTAAGTTTCAGATCGATACAGTTTTTTTAACTCAATATTTCGCAGTGATTTTGGAGAGTAAGAATATAGGAGGGAAATTGCGCTTTAAACAGAATCCTTCCCAGTTAGAGCGAGAAAATGAGGATGGTAAAGTAGATTTATATGAAAGCCCAGAAGTACAGATTGAACGAAATATATATTTGTTCGATGAATGGATGCGACTGAACGAGGTAAAGATTCCTATTTACGGTGTAATTGTATTAACGAATTCTAAAGTAATGGTCATGGAGCCATGTACGAAATATCCTTTGATTCACCACCAGACAATCCCGGTGTTTTTGAGAAATATTGCTCGCAATAAAGTATGTTTAGAAGTGAATGAGATGCATAAGCTGGCAGAGAAAATCGTTGCGAGTCATCGACCTTATTTTCCTTATCCAATGTGCGAACGCTGGGGCATCAATCCGAATGATCTTCTGACTGGTGTATTTTGTGAGAAGTGTAATATGCATGGAATGGTAAAGAAGAAAAATGGCTGGAACTGTTTACTTTGTGGTCATGTAGACCGACTTGCCCATGAGAAAGCGATCTATGAATGGTTTGTGCTGGTTGGGGAAAGCATTAACAATCGGGAGTGTCGATACTTCCTAGAGTTGGAATCTTATCATATTGTGTCCAGAATACTAAAATCAATGAATCTGAAAGGGAGTGGTACTTCGAAAAACACCCTAATATATAGATGGAAATGGTAAATCGATCAATCTTTCTAGATAATCGATCAATCTCCGACCAGAATCGATCAATGTCTGCCCAATATCGATCAATCTCAGCACATAATCGATCAATCCAAGATCTCTACTACGAAGTATCAAGAAAATTCAAAACATACCTTGACGCTTTAGTGCAATAAAGGTAATATATGTCTAACATAAAAAAACTGAATAGTGAATTCTTATCAAGAGAAGCCGAGGGACTGGCCCTAGGACGCTTCAGCAACCAGCCGTAATGGTCAGGTGCTAAATCCAGCAGACTTGTATAAGTCTGAAAGATGGGAAGGGACGAATATTACAATACTCGTAAAGCCTTCTTTTCATGGAAGGCTTTTTTTGTATTTTAGAGAGGAAGAGAGCAAATGGGTTTACTAGAGAAACTACAAACAAATATGCTAACTGCAGACGGAGCAATGGGGACGCTGCTTTATTCATACGGAATAGATTATTGTAATGAGGAATTAAATATACAGAAGCCTGAAATTATTGAGAAGATTCATCAAGATTATATTGTCGCTGGAGCAGATATTATCCAAACGAATACATACGGTGCGAATGCGATTAAATTAGCAAGGTACGGATTAGAAAATCAAATGAAAGAAATCAATGAAGCGGCGATTACTATTGCAAAAAGAGCTGCTGCACCAGGTGGACAATTTGTGCTTGGTACGATTGGTGGTATACGTGGTATTCGGAAGAGTGATGCTTCCCTAAGTGAAATCATTGCAACACTTAACCAACAAGCTAGTCAACTCTTATCCGGCAACCCAGATGGGCTACTCCTCGAAACCTATTATGATTTTGAGGAGCTTACGGCATCGGTCACGCATTTACGTAAAATGACGGATACACCAATCATTGCTCAAGTATCGATGCATGAACCTGGTATTTTGCAAAATGGTTTATCGTTAAATGATGCATTACATCAGCTTGAATCCCTAGGTGCAGATATTGTTGGAGTTAACTGTCGACTCGGACCACATCACACGATTCAAGCATTTGAGGGAGTAATACTTCCTGAAAAAGCATTTCTCTCAGCATATCCGAATGCGAGCTTGCTCGATATGGAGGATGGACGTATTGTGTACGAATCGGAAGCGGATTATTTTGGGAGGGCAGCGTTATATCTTCGTGATGCAGGTGTTCGGCTGATAGGTGGATGTTGTGGGACTACTCCAAAACATATAGAAGCAGTGAAAAAAAGAATTGCCAACTTACCACCAATTACAAATAAAACCGTCACACCTAAAAAGCCAATAATCATTCAAGAACCAGAGCCAACAATCAATAAACCTCTACATGAAAAAGCGAGAACGGAAAGAACGGTTATTGTGGAACTGGATACACCGCGTCATTTGGACACGACCACTTTCATAGAGGGAGCGGAGAAACTATATGCTGCTGGAATTGATGCAGTCACAATGGCAGATAATTCACTTGCCTCACCGCGAATTAGTAATATGGCAATGGGATCAATGCTGAAATTCCAAAACAATATACGCCCACTTGCACATATTACTTGTCGTGATCGGAACTTAATTGGCTTGCAATCTCATTTAATGGGTCTTGATGCGCTTGGAATTCATGATATTTTAGCCGTAACTGGAGATCCAACAAAAATTGGAGACTTTCCAGGAGCAACAAGCGTTTATGACGTTTCTAGTTTAGAGTTACTTCAATTAATTAAACAATTAAATGAAGGTATTTCATTTTCAGGAAAATCGCTTCGAAAAAAAGCAAATTTCTCAGTAGCAGCAGCATTCAATCCGAACGTTCGCGTACTTGATCGCGCAGTAAAACGTCTAGAGAAAAAAATCGAGTGCGGAGCTGACTATTTCATCACGCAACCAGTCTATACAAAAGAAAAAATTCAAGAAATATATGAAGCAACCAAACATTTGTCCACACCAATTTTCATCGGGATTATGCCACTGACAAACAGCCGAAATTCAGAGTTCTTGCACAATGAAGTGCCTGGTATCAAGTTATCAGATGAAGTGCTTGAACGTATGCGTGCTTGTGGAGAAGATAAAGAGCGTTCTACAGTAGAAGGCATACAAATTGCAAAAGAACTGATTGATACTGCAACCGAATTATTTAACGGAATTTACATCATTACGCCGTTTTTCCGTTACGATATGACACTTGAATTAATTCAACATATTAAAGAGATTGATGAAAAGAAAGTGAGAGAAATCAACTATGTCCAAACATCTAATTGAACAACAGCTTCAAAATAGAATACTTATCATTGACGGTGCGATGGGTACGATGATACAAAATGCGAATCTTTCTCCAGAAGATTTTGGTGGGGAAGAATATGACGGTTGTAATGAGTACTTGAACATTGTGAATCCAGAAGTCATTGAACGAATTCACCGTGAATATTTAGAAGCGGGTGCTGACATCATTTGCACAAATACCTTTGGTGGTACTCCTGTCGTGTTGAATGAATATAATCTTGGAAACGAAGCATATAATATTAATTTCCAAGCAGCGCAAATTGCTAAAAAATGCACAGCTGCATTCTCTACACCTGATTGGCCACGTTTTGTAGCAGGAGCAATTGGACCGACGACAAAAACATTGTCAGTTACAGGCGGTATTACATTTGATGAATTGACGCACGACTTTTACATACAAGCGAAAGCTTTGGTCGAAGGCGGTTCTGATGTGATCTTACTAGAAACGAGTCAAGATATGTTGAACGTCAAAGCAGCAACAATTGGAATAAAACAAGCGTTTAGTGAAACAGGTAAAGAACTTCCGATAATGATTTCAGGAACAATCGAGCCTATGGGTACGACACTTGCTGGCCAAAGCATAGAAGCATTCTACATTTCGATTGAACATATTAAACCACTTTCAGTGGGGCTTAATTGTGCAACAGGGCCTGAATTTATGACGGATCATATTCGATCCCTTTCCGAGTTGTCGGATGGATATGTGAGCTGTTATCCGAATGCAGGATTACCCGATGAAGAAGGACATTATCATGAATCTCCCGAATCACTTTCGAAAAAATTAAGAGGTTTTGCGGAAAAAGGTTGGTTAAATATTGTGGGTGGGTGTTGCGGAACAACTCCTCCACACATTCGAGCAGTTCGAGAAGCAGTGAAAGATATTGCTCCGCGGAAACGAACGGAAACCGTACATGGTCATGTCGTGTCTGGAATCGAGCCGCTACTGTATGATGATTCGATGCGCCCGCTTCTTATAGGAGAGCGTACGAATGTAATTGGTTCACGAAAGTTCAAGAGACTTATTGTGGAAGAAAAATTTGAAGAAGCTTCGGAAATAGCACGTGCACAAGTAAAAGGTGGTGCGCATGTTATTGATATTTGTCTTGCGAATCCAGACCGCGACGAGCTAGCGGATATGACAAATTTCATGAAAGAAGTTGTAAAAAAAGTAAAAGTGCCGCTTGTCATTGATTCTACTGATGAAAATGTGATTGAAGAAGCATTGAAGTATTCGCAAGGAAAAACAATTATTAACTCGATTAACTTAGAAGATGGAGAAGAACGATTCGATGCTGTTATGCCACTTGTTAAAAAATATGGTGCAGCAGTAGTTGTTGGAACGATAGATGAAGTTGGAATGGCTGTCACTCGTGAAAGAAAGCTGGAAATCGCAGAGCGTTCCTATGATTTACTCGTAAATAAATGGGGAATTGCCCCTGAAGATATTATTTTTGATCCATTAGTTTTCCCAGTAGGAACAGGAGACCAACAATATATTGGTTCCGCGGTAGAAACAATTGAAGGAATACGTTTAATAAAAGAAAAAATGCCGCGCACATTGACTATTTTAGGAGTAAGTAATGTATCATTCGGTCTTCCACCGGTCGGAAGAGAGGTGCTTAATGCAGTTTATTTGTATCACTGCACACAAGCGGGTCTTGATTATGCTATCGTAAACACAGAAAAGCTAGAGCGATATGCTTCTATTCCAGAGCAAGAAATTGCAATGGCTAACGAGCTTTTATTTACAACAACGGATAAAACACTTGCTGATTTTACGGATTTTTACCGGGATAAAAAGAAAGAAAAGACAGAAGCGGATATTCCGAAAACAGTTCCCGAACGCCTTGCATATTACATTATTGAGGGAACGAAGGAAGGGCTTATCCCTGATTTGGAGGCAGCACTTCAGATGTATGACACTCCATTAGATGTCATTAATGGGCCATTGATGGCGGGAATGTCTGAGGTAGGGCGTCTTTTCAATGATAATCAATTAATCGTAGCGGAAGTGCTTCAAAGTGCAGGTGTGATGAAGGCATCTGTTGCTTACCTCGAACAGTTCATGGAAAAGAAAGAGGATGACTCTGGAAAAGGGAAAATTATTCTTGCAACTGTTAAAGGCGATGTACATGATATAGGGAAGAACTTAGTCGATATTATTTTAAGTAATAACGGATATAAAGTAATAGATGTTGGCATTAAGGTAACTCCAGCGACACTAATTGAAATCATTCGAAAAGAAAAACCGGATATCGTTGGGCTTTCTGGGTTACTTGTTAAGTCTGCTCAACAAATGGTTATTACGGCGCAAGATTTTAAAGAAGCTGGAATTAATGTACCTATGCTCGTTGGAGGAGCAGCATTATCGAGACGTTTTACAGAGACAAAAATTTCTGCTGAATATGATGGGCCCGTATTATATGCAAAAGATGCAATGCAAGGACTGGATCTTGCAAATCGTTTGCAAAACGACGAAGATAAAACCGTCTTATTAGAGGAACTTAATATACAACAAGAAAAAAGAAAAATAGCAGAGGCAAATCGAGCTTCAAAATCAGCTGTTGCAGTTCTAACGAAGCCTATAAAAACGGTGCGTGAAGATGTCCAAGTATACAAACCAAAAGACTTACGTCGACATGTTTTGAAAGATTATTCTGTCTCGCATTTATACCCATATGTTAATATGCGGACGCTTATTGGGCATCATTTAGGACTAAAAGGGTATAGTGAAAAATTATTGGAACAAGGGGATGACCGTGCCGTAGAATTACATGAACTTGTAACGGAGTTTCTAGGGGCAGGCATATTAAAACCATCAGGCATATATCAATTCTTTCCAGCTCAATCCGATGGCGATGATGTGATAATTTACGATCCGATTGATGCGAAAACAGAAATAGAAAGATATACATTTCCGCGCCAATCCGTAGACCCATATCTATGTTTGGCGGACTATTTAAAATCCGTAGATAGCGGAGAAATGGATTATGTTGCATTTATGCTAGTAACAGCTGGACACGGGGTTCGTGAAGCAGCAAACAAACTAAAAGAACAAGGAAAATTTTTAGAGAGTCACGCATTGCAAGCCACGGCTCTAGAGCTAGCGGAAGGCTTTGCCGAACGAATTCACCAAGAAATCCGTGATCAATGGGGATTCCCCGATGCAACCGATTTTACAATGCGCGACCGATTTGCAGCAAAGTATCAAGGTCAACGATTCTCTTTCGGTTACCCTGCTTGTCCAAATTTAGACGACCAAGGAAAACTATTTGGACTTATTAAACCGGAAGACATCGGTGTGCAATTAACCGAGGAATTCATGATGGAGCCAGAAGCATCCGTTTCTGCAATCGTCTTTGCCCATCCGGATGCGAGATACTTTGTCGTGGACTAATAAAAAGTTACATTAATATGGAGAATCGATCAATCATCTGGAATAATCGATCAATCTCTTGGTAGAATCGATCAATCTCTCCGCGAAATCGATCAATCTTTTGGTATAATCGATCAATCTCTCCGCAGAATCGATCAATCTCACTTCTCGCTAAAGAAAATACACCGCCAACAGATAGCCTATCTGTGAGCGGTGTATTTTATATTTTTCACTCTTTTTAATTGAGCAACGATGATAATACTAATGATGACTAGTAGAAACCACGAACTAATTTTCCCAATAGGAACGAGTGACCACGTGGCTTCCTGGTTTGGATATTGCCATGCCCCGAAGAATGTGGTGATATTTTCGGCAATCCAAATAAAGAAACCAATCAATAGAAAAGAGAGAATCATAGGCATTTTATAGATTATCTTATTAATTTCAAAAGTGACAAATGTCTTTAAAAAAATTATAAGAAGCAAACCCTTTAATACCCAACGAATATCGTACGTAAAATGGTGCGTAAAGAAATTTAAGTAAATCAGGACACTAATGCCAACTGCGAAAAATGATTTTGGCCAGTTGTAAATGTGCAAATCAAAATGCCGCCAACTTTGACAAATGTAACTAGCAACGCTCGCATACATAAATCCACTATACAATGGAACTCCGAAAAACTTGCTATACGCTTCCTCTGGATATGCCCATGAACCCATATGTACTTTATATAACTCAAGTGCCAAGCCAATTATGTGGAATAAACAAATAACCTTGAACTCATCTAGAGTCTCTAATTTGGAAACGAGCATAAATATTTGAGCTGCAATACAAATAAATAAAATAAAATCATAGCGAGATAAAAAAGGAATGCTAATAAATTTTGATAAAGCAAGTGCTGCAAAAATGATGACTGGAAAAATGCAAGAAATTGCTTGTAAATACACGAATCGTATAAAGTTCCTCATAAAAGCCAACTCCTGCTTTTTTTTATATGGACGAAATTAGCTTTTATAAGTTTCTTAAACATTTCTTGACTACGTCTTAGGTCTTATTCATTTTCCTTCTCTAGCCTGTGTGGAAAAAGTTTCAAATAGGGGATGATTTAAATAGCAGATTAGGGGGCAAAATGTTTCCTGTGAACGGGGTGAAGGAAATCGAGAATACCATTTATATTATATTAAGTAATACTGGTACATTATTTTCAAAAGCAATAGGTATGTATACGAGGAAAGGTTTAAATCATACATCTATTGCTTTCGATGAGCAGCTGAATGAGATGTATAGTTTCGGACGGAAAAATAAGCATAATCCCTTTATTGGAGGATTCATTAGGGAAGATGCAACAAGTGAGCTTTTTAATCGTGCTACCTGTGCAATTTATAAGTGCCAAGTGAGTTCACGTGAATTTAAGCAAATGAAGAATAAAATCCGACTAATGGAACAGCAAAAAGAGCTATATAAATATAATTTAATCGGATTATTTGGCTTAGTAATGAATATGAAAATCGAACGAGAGCATGCTTTTTTCTGTTCGCAATTTGTTGCCACTATTATGAATGAATCCAAATCAGCTAAATTAAATGTTGCTCCCTACCTTGTTCAACCTCATCATTTCGAACAACTTCCGATGTTAAAACTTATGTACAAGGGGCAGCTACAAACCTATATTTTTAGTAAACGTGGGAGTGAGGAGCCAATACAAGTTAGTGCTTGGGAAAAATATGCATTTCAAATGCAACCTTAAACGAATGCTGGAATATTTACTTTCCGATCTGGACATTATGTAGAAGAGTTTAAATTTATATAATGTATAGGAGGAAGAAAGTTGACAAAGGATCAATCCAACTATGAAACGAATTTGGAAAATGAGGATACGTTAACAAATAGACAAGGCCATCCAATTACGAACAATCAAAATATAAGAACAGTAGGAAACAGAGGACCTGCTACACTTGAAAATTATGATTTCATCGAAAAAATTAGCCATTTTGATAGAGAAAGAATTCCTGAACGAGTCGTGCATGCTCGAGGTGCAGGGGCTCACGGTTATTTCGAAGCATATGGGGCAGCTGGTGATGAAGATATTTCCAAATATACTCGGGCAAAACTGTTTCAAGAAAAAGGGAAACAGACCCCTGTTTTCGTTCGTTTTTCTTCTGTAATACATGGGGGACATTCGCCGGAAACATTACGAGATCCTCGTGGATTTGCAGTAAAGTTTTATACAGAGGATGGCAACTGGGATTTGGTCGGGAATAACTTAAAGATTTTCTTTATTCGAGATGCGATGAAATTTCCAGATATGATCCATGCATTTAAGCCAGATCCTATTACAAATATTCAAGATTCCGAACGTTTTTTTGATTTTTGTGCAAGTTCTCCTGAATCCTTTCATATGGTTACGTTTATCTATTCTCCATGGGGCATTCCTGCAAACTATCGAATGATGCAAGGCTCTGGAGTAAATACGTACAAATGGGTGAATAAACATGGAAAAGCAGTTCTAGTAAAATACCACTGGGAACCGATGCAAGGTATTCGGAACTTAACACAAAAAGAAGCAGAAGAAATACAATCTAAAAACTTTAATCATGCAACGCAGGATTTATATGATGCTATTGAAAAAGGTGATTTTCCAGAGTGGGAGCTTCTTGTTCAAATAATGAGCGATGACGACCACCCTGAACTTGATTTCGATCCACTTGATGATACGAAGCTTTGGCCAGAAGATCAATTTCCATGGAAGGCTGTTGGGAAAATGGTGTTAAACAGAAACCCAGAAGATTATTTTATGGAAGTGGAGCAAGTTGCATTTGGAACTGGAGTGCTAGTTGACGGCCTAGATTTTTCTGATGATAAAATGCTACAAGGACGAACATTTTCATACTCCGATACACAGAGACACCGTGTAGGAGCGAATTATTTACAACTACCAATTAATACACCGAAAAAAAGAGTTGCAACTAATCAAAGTGGTGGACAAATGGCATATAAGCAAGACAGAGCTCCGTACCAAAATCCGCATATTAATTACGAACCTTCTATATTAGATGGGTTACAAGAGGCAGAGCAACTTGGTGAAGAATATACACCAATGATTAAAGGAAATTTAGTAAGACAATCTATTGACAGGGAAAATAACACAAAGCAAGCTGGAGAAACATACCGTAATTTTGAACAATGGGAAAAAACCGAACTCATTTCTAACCTTGTAAATGACCTGTCTAATTGCGATAAAAGAATTCAAGAAAAAATAATTGTATTAGCTGAAGAAGCAGATGCAGAGTATGGTCTTCATTTACGGGAAGGTTTAGCACGAGCCAAAAAAGGTGGATCGACCAATAAGCCTCTCGGCAATCGAGAAGGCGACGAAGCGACTAAAGAAGCAATTGAAAAGAGCGATGAGGCAGAACCATACTAAAAACTTAGCCTCACTTTCTTACGTATTGGAAAGTGAGGTTTTACTACTTTTGAAATTAGGAATTTCAGAAAATCCCGGAGTATCTCAGAAAATCCCGGGAGTATCTCAGAAAATCTCAGAGTATCTCAGAAAATCTCAGAGTATCTCAGAAAATCCCGGGAGTATCTCAGAAAATCTCAGAGTATCTCAGAAAATCCCGGAGTATCTCAGAAAATCCCGGAGTATCTCAGAAAATCTCGGAGTATCTCAGAAAATCTCAGAGTATCTCAGAAAATCCCGGAGTATCTCAGAAAATCTCAGAGTATCTCAGAAAATCTCAGAGTATCTCAGAAAATCCCGGAGTATCTCAGAAAATCTCAGAGTATCTCAGAAAATCTCAGAGTATCTCAGAAAATCTCGGAGTATCTCAGAAAATCTCAGAGTATCTCAGAAAATCCCGGGAGTATCTCAGAAAATCTCCAGCGAAGCAAAGTATCTTTATTTCACTACTTATATGTTATCGGTGTTCTATTTAATGTAAAGCAAATTAGTGTAAAATTAGAAGATAGATCTTAAGGAGTTGTTGGCTATGAGTATGCTTATTTTTATTGCTATCTCATTGATCGTAATGGTTGTTGTTGCTTTTGTTGCAATCGGAATATATTTTTTATTCAAGATAGCGAAGAAATAAAAAATGTGACTCAAAAAAAGAAGTCATGTTTTTTAGTTAAAGGGGGATTTGAAATGAAACATGTTTGCTTAATTGGTGGAACGGGAATGTTAGCAGAAGTTACAAAGTGGTATGCTGATAATAATCACATTGTTTCGGTAGTAGCAAGGAATGAAGAAAAAATGAACCAATTAAAAAACTCTTGTTCCAACCCTGAAAATATTAAAGAGGTCTATGTCGATTATCGAGATTTGGCTAAATTCCAAGAGTCTCTTAAGCAAAATATAAATAGATATGGTACATTTTCGGAAGCTATTATTTGGATACATTCGGATGGACTAATAGCTCTTCCTGTTATATTTGAATTGCTAGAGGAAAAGAGTGCCGTTTGGCAAATACTTGGCAGTAAAGCAAATGCTAAAGCCTTCAGAAACCAATATCAACCCTCCCAAAATGTTACATATAATTTGATACAACTAGGTTTTATTAGACAAAATAATAGTCATAGATGGTTAACGAATACTGAAATAGCAGATGGAGTTATACGATCTATTATTTCGGGTAGAGCCTATAATTTAATCGGAGAAAAGTAGAGAGAGCATGACTTTTAAAAGTCATGCTCGTTCTTATGGTTTACTAAGATCAATCGTGTAAGATAAGTTGTCTAGCCTTTCTAACTCCACTCCATCAAATTCATTCACACGTCCAATAATTGTTGGAACAATGGTCAGCTTTTTATAGGATTTTTCCTTTGTAGGCAAGAAGTAAGTGTAACGCATATTTAATCGTTTATTTATATACTCCCCTCCCTCACCATCTCCAAAAATAATAGGCACTGGATCACCATTTTCGTCAAAGATATTGTAGATGAGTTGTTTATGTGTATCTCGTAATGATATATAGAGTTCGAGCGTTTGTTTCTCTTCAAATGACAAGATAATGTTAGATGGATAAAAAGAGATGTCTTTATATAAAATAGATAATTCCCCATTTTGTTTTTCTTTTTGAATATCGAGAACAGTATGCTCGCCTTTTGAAACGATCGGAACCTTTACCCAAGAGTCGTCAGTTTTAATGGAGAATTCAAACTGATCTGGTAAAGGCTTGGATGTTTTTAGAATGAATACGCCGGCATAAAGACCATCGGATACAGGCTCCTCCTGCATATCAACTCGTAAATGTTTTCCCCATTCTCGATATGGTATATCGTTAATTTTATATATTATACGATCCAATTGTCTTATAGCTTCAATTGAATCTTTGGCTTCTACGACGAAACTAATCGCTAGTCGACTACCGTCAAACATCGTTTCCTCTAAGAATAATTTATGCCCTTCTAGTTGTAATTCAAGGCTATGTTCTTCAGTGATTCCTTGTTTAATGGAAGTTTTTATTCCTTCATCTGTTACTTGTATCCATTCAAAAAGTGAACCTACTATTGGAATAGACTGAAGGGTTGCAGCCATTGCTGGTGAAAAAATAGAACCTACAATAAGAGATAAAAATAAAACAGCAGCAGCGACAATCCCTGTAATCCGAGCTTTATCCTTTTTTTTCGGTAGCTGTTTAAATGCCGTTTGAATACGCAATTCAACAGTTTCGGGTACATCATCGTTTTGTTTTTTTGTTAAAAATTCTTCCCACTTTTCCATGAATGTTCCTCCGTTTCGTTATCAT
The DNA here is from genome assembly GCF_055454035.1 of Psychrobacillus syltrankelensis. Lineage (NCBI taxonomy): Bacteria > Bacillati > Bacillota > Bacilli > Caryophanales > Bacillaceae > Psychrobacillus > Psychrobacillus syltrankelensis. The sequence continues at coordinate 3,298,219 of NZ_CM144227.1, forward strand.
TTAATAGTTCCCTCATTTTTTTCTTCGCTCGGTGCATCTTACTTTTTACGGTGTTTTCGGGTAAATCAAGTAACTCTGCCATTTCCTTAATACTTAATCCAACCGTGTAGAACAGGATCAAAAGTTGTCTTTGCTCGTTTGATAAAAGTCCTAATGCTTCTTCCATTTCAATTCCTTGAGACATTGGTTGCACATACGTTGGTTCCATAATTGACTCTAGTGGAATAATGTTTTTTTGTTTTCTTAATAGTTGGTAACATTCATTCATTACAATTCGTATTAACCAAGTCTTAAAATAGGAGGGTTCCTTTAATTTGTGCATGTTTAAAAATGCTTTGATGATACTTTCTTGAATAGCATCCGCGCAATCTTCATCATTTTTCAAAATTGTTTTAGCCATATAGTACATTGCTTGTTTATGATCTGTAATTAAAAGTTCAAATGAGGCAATATTGCCTTTTTGTGCTTTTTTTATTAGTTTGATTGAATCCAATTTGTTTGCTCCTTTCTGCACTTATTTCTTAGATGAAGGAAATAGTGAAAAAGTTCCGTTGATACATAAATATATTTGTTTAACCTAAAGGTATCACATGACAAGAGTTGTTTTACATGTACACATTATTAGAACTATACTAATAGAAGATTGTCCGATTGCTGATCGGGTTTTTATAGTTGGGGGAATATATAGATGAAACTAGTTTCATGGAATGTGAATGGTTTGCGTGCATGTGTGAAAAAAGGATTTTTAGATTATTTCAATGAAGTGAGTGCCGATATTTTTTGTTTGCAGGAGACGAAGCTGCAAGATGGCCAAATTGAGCTACAGTTAGATGGATATGAACAGTATTGGAATTATGCTTTGAAAAAAGGTTATTCTGGCACTGCTGTGTTTACTAAAGTGAAGCCAATCTCGGTTAAATATGGTGTAGGGGATTTTGAAACAGAGGATGAGGGTAGAATTATCACGCTCGAATTTGAAGACTTTTATTTAGTTAATGTGTATACACCGAATGCAAAACGTGATTTAACGAGACTTCCATATAGACTCGAATGGGAAGATGAGATGCGGGTTTATTTGAAACAGCTAGATGAAGTGAAGTCTGTCATAATGTGCGGTGATTTGAATGTCGCACACGCCGATTTAGATTTGAAAAATGCTAATTCTAATAGAGGAAACTCTGGGTTCACATTAGAGGAACGTGGTAAAATGACGGATTTACTAGCGGAGGGATTTGTGGATACGTTCCGTTATTTTTATCCGGAGCAAGAGGGTGCTTATTCTTGGTGGTCGTATATGAGCAAAGTAAGAGAGCGAAATATCGGGTGGAGGATTGATTATTTTATTGCCTCTGACAAGCTATCACCTAGATTAAAGGATGCATCCATTGATGCGCATGTTCTTGGCAGTGATCATTGTCCTATCATTTTGGATTTGAAGCAATGATATTCAATATATTAAGAGAAAAGGTATAATCATTTAATGAAATAGAGTACAATATTTTAAAATCAACTATTTTGGAGGTTCTTATAGATGAATGCTTTAGCCTTACAATTAAATGAAAAAATGCAAAAAGAAAATTCTGCAATTTACGATATGCTATCCGATTTAGGAAAGAATTTATATTATCCAAAAGGAATTTTAAGCCAGAGTGCGGAAGCGGGAAAAAAAGCACATCGCTTCAATGCAACAATTGGTATTGCTACGGAAAACGGAGAACCGATGCATTTCCGTCATATACAAGATAAACTCGGTTATAACCCGAAAGATATATATCCTTATGCAGCACCTCAAGGGAAAGAAGAACTGCGTTTAAAATGGAAAGAAAAATTATTAGTAGATAATCCTTCCATGCAAAACAAATCAATAGGAACACCAATCGTGACTAGTGCGTTAACACATGGTTTAAGTATTGTTGCAGATTTGTTTATGAATCCAGGCGACGTAATTATTACTCCAGAGCAATATTGGGGTAACTACAATACCGTTTTTCAAATTAGAAGAGGCGGACGTGTAGAAACTTTCCCATTATTTAATGAAAAAGGCGGTTTTCATGTAGAAGCATTCCGCGAAACACTAGCGAAACAAAATGAAAAAGCGATTGTTTTATTAAACTTCCCAAACAACCCTACTGGATTTACGCCATCTATAGAGGATGCTGAAGCAATTGTTCAAGTATTAAAAGATGTTGCTGCATCCGGAACAAAACTAATTGTGGTATTAGATGATGCGTATTTTGGCTTGTTTTATGAAGATTCTATTAAGGAATCTTTATTTGGTTTATTAGCTGAAGTTCATCCAAATATTTTACCTGTGAAAATTGACGGTGCTACAAAGGAAAACTATGTATGGGGATTACGTGTTGGTTTCATCACTTATGCTGCAACTCCAGATGTATTAGAAGCATTAGAGCAAAAAACGAAAGGAATCATTCGTGGTACTATTTCTAGTGGTTCTCATATTTCGCAAACAATTATCTTGGAATCTTTGAAGTCAGCTGAATTCCAAACAGAAAAAGAAGAAAAGTTCCAAATTATGAAAGGCAGAGCAGTGAAAACAAAACAGGTGCTTGCAAATGAAAAATTTGCTCCATATTGGACTTACTATCCATTTAACTCTGGTTACTTCATGTGCTTGAAATTAAATAATGTTGATGCAGAAACACTTAGACTTCATTTATTGGATCAATACGGAGTAGGTGTTATAGCAAGTAATAAAACAGATATCCGCGTTGCTTTCTCGTGTGTAGAAGAATCCGATATTGAAGAATTGTTTGATTTGATATTAGAAGGATGTAAAGATTTAACTAAATAATTAAAGATTAGCAAAACTGTTCAAGGGGTAACATCCTTGAACAGTTTTTTTATTTATTAAGATGAGAGCGGAAACATTTATTCTGAATTCGAAACATAAAATACTTTAGTGGGAGTTTTGAAATAACATAATCTTTATTATTAGCTTAAAGGGGGATATGATGGGATATAAAAAGTTATCTGCATGGGCAAAATTCTTTATTATTTCTATAATTGTACTTGTTGGAGTTTTGATGATTTATATAGTAGTAGATATTGAGGAAGAAGAGCCTGAATACACCAGCATAACAGTAAAAGAACCTGTGATAGACTCCGTAATAGAGCCTGATCCGTCTACGTTAGACTATGCATCGACTGAATGGGTAACTCATGGGGGAGATTACTATAACAGACGTTATTCTATGCTCAATCAAATTACTACACAAAATATTGGAGACTTAAAACCAACTTGGGTTAGTAGACTAGGTTCAGGTTCAGAGGGGAAATATTCTGGAGAAGCAACACCAATCGTAGTGGACGGTGTAATGTTTATTGCAACGGGTGCAAATGACATTTTCGCTTTAGATGCAAAAACAGGTGAAAAGATTTGGGCTTATACACCTGACATTCCACAAGAAATGAATACGGTATGTTGTGGTTGGACAACACGTGGTGTTGCAGTTGGTGACGGCAAAGTATATGTGGGATTGTTAGATGCCCGTTTAATCGCACTAGACCAAAAAACTGGAGAATTATTATGGGAAACAAAAGTAGCTGAATGGGAAGAAGGCTACACAGTAACTAGTGCTCCACTTTATTACAACGGTAAAGTTTACACAGGAGTTTCAGGAGGAGAATATGGAATTCGGGGGCGTGTGATGGCTTATGACTCTGATTTAGGTCATGAGGTATGGCGTTTCTATACGATTCCAGGTCCAGCTGATACTGATGGTGATACATGGCCATCTGATAATAATGCTTGGTTAACCGGTGGGGGACCAGTATGGAATACTCCAGCAGTTGACCCAGAGCTGGGTTACATTTATTTTGCTACTGGAAATACAGCACCAGACTTAGACGGAAGTAATCGTGAAGGGGATAACTTATACGCTAACTCAATTGTTGCTTTAAATGCAGAGAACGGCAAGTATGTGTGGCATTTCCAAGAGGTGCATCATGATATATGGGACATGGATCCTACCAATCCAGTCATTTTATATGATATAGAAATGAATGGAAAGATGCGAAAAGGTCTCGGGCAAGCGGGCAAAACTGGTTGGGTTTATTTCTTAGATCGTACTGATGGAACTCCGTTAGTAGGAATCGAGGAAAAACCAGTAACTCAAGAAGAACGTCAAAAAACAGCTGCTACTCAGCCGTTCCCGGTTGGCGATGCATTTGTTCCGCAAACTATAACGGAAGAAGATGTGAAAAATGATTTAGGACCCGAATTTTCAGGAGAAATTGGTAGTATATTTACTCCATTTTGGGATGTACCAATTACACTTAAACCAGGTCCATTTGGAGGAGCAAACTGGCCACCTTCCGCATACAATCCTGATACCGAATATTTTTATGTATTAGGCAATGATCACTACATGTCTTTTGAAAGAAATGAATTAAGTGAGTACTCTGAAGGTGACGCCTATCTGGGTAGTATTTTTGGACCGGTTTTAAACGCTCCAACTAGAGGAACAGTTACTGCGATTGATGTGAAAACCAATAAAATAGCATGGCAAAAAAAATGGGACACACTTGCTTATAGCGGTGTACTAACAACTGCTGGAAACCTTTTATTTGTTGGTCATAATGATGGACGTTTAATAGCATTTGATGCAAAAAACGGTGATGAAGTATGGGAGTATAAGATGGATGCAGGTGCAAACGCTCCGTCAATAACTTATGAAATTGATGGAGAGCAATACATCGCTATCTATGCTGCAGGTAATGCACTTGCAGGCTCTATACATGGGGATAAAGTATATACGTTTAAATTAGGTGGGGCTTTTCCGGAAGGTCAAGTAATTGATGCTTCCGCTAAAAAGGATGCTGCAACTTCCGAAGTTACCACAGTGAGTGCAAATCCCGATAAAGGAATAGCAGTTTATGATGCAAACTGTCTCGCTTGTCATGGTAACCAAGGAGCAAATGGTCACAATGGACCAAATTTGCAGGATAGTAAAATTGCAGAAAATAAAGAAGCTATCATTGAACGGATAACAAATGGTAAATCTGTCATGCCATCTTTTAAAGATACTTTAACGGCAGAAGAGATAGAAGCAGTTGCCGATTATGTATTGACTGTAATTTCACCATTAGGTAAGTAATAAATCCAAAGACTCAAACCAGCTGTCATTTTGATAGCTGGTTTCTGAATGCTTAAATATCCAAGAAAAAGGGGAAATAGTGTATACTTATTTCAATAGTTATGGAGAAGGGGATTTTTATGAAAAGAGATTATCCAGACGACAGCTTAACATTACATACCGATTTATATCAAATTAATATGACCGAAGCTTATTGGGCTGATAATATGCATGAAAGAAAAGCGGTATTTGAATTATTTTTCCGTAAGCTTCCATTTGGAAATGGATACGGTATTTTTGCAGGGCTGGAAAGATGTCTTGATTATTTACGTGATTTTCATTTTTCGGAAAGTGACTTAGCTTATTTGCATGAGGAGCTCGGTTACAAAGAAGATTTTATCGAATACTTACGTACACTTCGATTTTCTGGGAATGTGTATTCCATGGTTGAAGGAGAGCTTGTATTTCCGAATGAGCCTATTATGAGAATTGAATCCACTTTGGCAGAAGCTCAACTTGTAGAAACAGCATTGTTAAATATTGTGAACTATCAAACGCTAATTGCTACAAAAGGTTCTCGTATAAAGCAAGTAGTGAAGGACGAAATTGCGATGGAGTTTGGTTCTCGACGAGCACATGAAATGGATGCTGCAATATGGGGAACTCGTGCGGCATATATTGGTGGAATTGAATCGACTAGTAATGTTAGAGCTGGTAAAATGTTTGGCATTCCAGTTGCAGGAACCCATGCACATTCACTTGTACAAGCTTATAAAAATGAGTATGAAGCATTTCATTCGTATGCAAAACGACATAAAGATTGTGTCTTTTTAGTGGATACGTATAATACATTGAAAACTGGTGTCCCTACTGCTATTAAAGTGGCTCAAGAGCTTGGTGATAAAATTAACTTTATAGGAATTCGTTTAGATTCCGGTGATATTTCCTTCCTTTCAAAAGAAGCGAGAAAGATGCTAGATAAGGCTGGTTTTACAGATGCTAAAATCGTCGTTTCTAATGATTTAGATGAATATACGATTTTAAATTTGAAAGCACAAGGTGCAAAAGTAGATAGCTGGGGTATCGGTACCAAACTCATTACGGCGTATGATCAACCTGCACTTGGAGCAGTATATAAACTTGTTTCAATTGAAAATGAAGCAGGTGTAATGGAAGATACGATTAAAATTTCTTCTACTACAGAAAAGGTGACAACACCAGGGCAGAAGAAACTATTCCGAATTATCGATAAGGAAAACGGTAAAGCGGAAGGAGATTACATCACGATGTATGATGAAGATCCTACGCATGAAAAACGCTTAAAAATGTTCCATCCAGTCCATACATTTGTATCAAAATTTGTGACGAACTTTGAAGCGAAAGAGTTACATGTAAAAGTAATTGAAAATGGACAACAAATTTATAAAAACCCTTCTCTAGTAGAAATGCGAAGCTATGCTCATGAGAACTTAGAATTATTATGGGATGAATATAAACGGTCTCTAAATCCAGAAGAATATCCAGTCGATTTAAGTCAAAAATGTTGGGACAATAAAATGCGTAATATCCAAGAAATAAAAGAAATGGAACATAATCTTATTGCGCACAATGGAGGTCAGTAACAATGACTACTAAGCAACAAGAAATCATTGAGGCACTTCAAGCAATGCCAACCATTAATGCAGAAGAAGAAATTCGTAAAAGCATTAACTTCATGAAAGCGTATCTTACAAAGAATTCTTTTCTAAAAAGCATGGTATTAGGTATTTCAGGTGGACAAGATTCTACTCTGGTTGGGAAGCTTGCTCAACTTGCAGTAGATGAATTAAACAAAGAAGCAGGGGCAGATAAATATGCCTTTATCGCAGTTAGTCTACCATACGGAGTGCAATTTGATGAGGAAGAACGTCAAGATGCACTAAATTTTATGCAACCAACCAAAAGAGTTACGATTAACATTAAAGAGGCGGTTGATGCAAGTACACAAGCCCTTCTGGATGCAGGAATCACGCTTTCTGATTTTGCCAAAGGAAATGAAAAAGCGAGAGAACGTATGAAAGCACAATATTCAATTGCCGCAATGTACAATGGCATCGTATTAGGAACGGATCATTCAGCAGAAGCAGTAACTGGTTTTTATACAAAATTCGGAGATGGTGGCGCTGATTTAATGCCTATTTTCCGCTTGAATAAAAGACAAGGTAAGCAACTACTTCAGCATCTCGGATGTCCAGAGCATTTATATTTGAAGGTGCCGACTGCCGATTTGGAAGAAAATAAACCTGCTCTTCCTGACGAAGTCGCACTAGGTGTTACGTATGAGGAAATTGATGACTATTTAGAAGGCAAAGAAGTTTCCAAAGAAGCTCAAGAAAAAATAGAAGGCCATTATAATCGTTCGATGCACAAACGACATATGCCAATAACCATTTTCGATGATTTCTGGAAGTAATTAAACAAGGTCGAGCCATCTCACAAAGGAGATGGCTCGTTTTTTTATAAGAAATAGTATAGGTCGGCTTAGGAGTGGATGGCGTTAGTAGGTGCTTATAGAATGATTTTAGGTGCTGATAGGGTCGATTTAGGTGCGGATGGGATTTGTAGGTGCTTATAAAATGACTTTAGGTGCTGATAGCCACACTTTAGGTGCTCATACGGTAGACTTAGGTGCGGATGGGATTTGTAGGTGCTTATAGAATGACTTTAGGTGCTGATAGCCACACTTTAGGTGCTTATACGGTAGACTTAGGTGCTGATGGAGTTTGTAGGTGCTTATAGATTGACTTTAGGTGCTGATAGCCACGCTTTAGGTGCTTATGGGATCGTCTTAGGTGCGGATGGAGTTTGTAGGTGCTTATAAAATGACTTTAGGTGCTGATAGCCACGCTTTAGGTGCTCATACGGTAGACTTAGGTGCGGATGGCGTTAGTAGGTGCTTATAAAATGAGTTTAGGTGCTGATGGCCACGCTTTAGGTGCTTATACGGTAGACTTAGGTGCGAATGGCATTTGTAGGTGCTTATAAAATGAGTTTAGGTGCTGATAGCCACGCATTAGGTGCTCATACCGTCGACACTAGGTGCTCATACGGTCTACTTAGGTTCGCATGCCTGCTTATGCACTTAACCACATTTGCCACATTTCTATTTGTATTATATTGTAATTTTCGGTATGCTAATTAAGTATTGTATTAATTTTCGAACTAATCTATCAATAGTAGATGTTGGGGGAAATCAAATGAATGAACAATTACAGATTCAATCAATTATTACTAATATAGAAAGAGTGATGATTGGGAAAAAAAATATTGCCGAACTTGCGGTAATCACATTGCTTGCAGATGGGCATGTATTATTAGAAGATGTGCCAGGAGTAGGAAAAACAATGATGGTTCGTGCACTTGCAAAATCCATAGGTGCTGATTTTAAACGAATCCAGTTTACTCCAGATTTATTGCCGTCTGATGTGGTGGGGGTCTCGATATATAACCCGAAAGAAATGGAATTTGAGTTTAGACCTGGCCCGATACTAGGGAATATAGTACTTGCAGATGAAATAAATCGAACTTCACCAAAAACTCAATCAGCTTTATTAGAAGGAATGGAAGAAGCTTCTGTCACAATAGACGGGGTTACTATGCCGATTCCTAAGCCATTTTTCGTTATGGCTACTCAAAATCCAATTGAACATGAAGGTACTTATCCACTTCCTGAGGCACAATTAGATCGTTTTTTAATGAAGTTAAAAATGGGTTATCCGCATCCGAGTGAAGAAATAGAAGTATTAAATAGATTAGAAAAAAGAATGCCAATTGAGGAGTTAGAAGCTGTTGTTTCATTAGAAGAGTTAATTGAACTTCAAAAGAAAGTGAAAGATGTTAAAGTTGATTTCACGATAAAAGGATATATTGTAGACCTTGCTAGTCGGACAAGAGAGGATACATATATTTATCTTGGGGTTAGTCCCCGTGGTTCTATTGCTTTAATGAGAGCTTCTCAAGCCTTTGCTATGCTTCGAGGTAGAGATTATGTAACGCCGGATGATGTGCAATATTTGGTCCCATTTGTATTTTGTCATCGAATTATACTAAGACCGGAAGCCCGCTATGATGGAATTTCTACAGAAGAAGTTCTTTCTCGAATTGTTAAAAGGACTCCTGTTCCAATTAAGAGGAAAATAAATCAATGAAAAGAGGTTTAAAGCATCTAAAAGGCGTACTTATTATCATTCTCCTTCTAGTTTCTGCTTTTATCTATGCAATGTTTCAAGGAGGCTTTGTAAGTTGGTTTCTTTTTTACTTAGTCATTCCTCTATCTATCTATTCTATTCTGCTGTTCTTTTATTCTATATCTAACATTGAAGTTGAAAGAACGATTGAAACACGTAAGGTATTTAGTGGCGGTAGGTTTTCAGCAACTATTCAATTGAAGAGAAAAAATCGCTTTCCTCTAATGTATACATCATTTGAAGAGAAGGTAAGTAGTAGTTTACGACAAACAACGCCTAAGCAAATAAAGTTTTGGGGAATGAAAAAAGAATTTAAGTGGACTTACGAGATAGAACATATTCCTCGAGGTGAACATGAACTGGAAGGAGTAATTATCCGCGTCAGTGATTTGTTTGGTTGGGTTTCGAAAGAAGCATTTATTCCTAACAAGAAAAAGATTTTAGTTTTTCCGAATTTGACTGAAATGGTGTATATACCAATAGAAACAAGGTATGACCAAGGAGCTACAGTATCAAGAATTCAAACGATGAAGGATACTACTATGGCAACAGGTGTCCGCACCTATCAACCAGGAGACCGTGTTTCTTGGATTCACTGGAAATCATTTGCCCGGACGCAAACACTAAAGACGAAAGAATTTGAAGATCGACAATCGCAGGAGTTGTTTGTACTAATGGATCGTAATCCTTCTCCTCAATTCGAGGACTTGGTGGATTTAACTGCATCAATCATGCAAGCTATTGTGCGAAATCACTCTCAAAGTTCATTCCTTTCTATTGGTGAAACTAGGTTATATATTCCTACAGTACAAAATGAGGAGCAGCTGCACCGCGTGTTATATCATTTAACAAAGGTACAAGCGGATTTAAAAAAGCCAACTGAGCAAGTAATTCTAAATGAATCTTCCATTGCTCTAACAACTTCTCTTTTATATATTACAAGTAATCTTTCATATGAATGGATAGATAGTATTCAAAAAACGGCGAATAATTTACGTCTATGTACTTGTTTTATTGTAAAACAAAAAGATATTAAGTTAACAGGGGATGAAATTGCATTACATCAGTACGCTACAAGTAGAAGGATTAATATCCATATTATTACGAAAGAACGGTTTGCCAAAGCATTTTTGGAGGTGAATCGCTCATGAATAAAGAAACACCAAAATCATTTTTATCTATATTAATTTACTTTTTGGTTTTTATCTTATTGACCGAATGGCTCAAACCAGTCATTGAATTAACGGATACAGATTACTTAAAATTATTTTGTTTGTTTTTGGCAGTTTCTTTTTTACTTTATTTTTTGAAGATAACTTGGAAAATTGTAATACCTTTAAAAGTATTGTTTATAAGTTGGGTGCTTATTTATCTCTATACCGACCTATCTTTTTTCTCGAGTGATACGATTTTATATTTATTTAATATGATATGGGGGAATTTAAAGGCATTAGTATCTCAAGATTGGCATGCTGTGACGGATGCTTTTCGTACTTTGTTGTTTTTTATATTATTGTGGATGACCACTTATTTATTGAATTACTGGATTCGAGTAAGAAAAAATGTAATGCTGTTCTTCCTATTAACAGTTTTATTTATTACTATTTTAGATACCTTTAGTCCTTATAATGGTGAGAAAAGTATCATTATTGTATTAGTCACTGGATTTATTATTAGTGGCTTGTTGTATGCACAGAAGGTGATGTCTGAAAATAATGTCCAAACAAATGGAAGATTCATATTAGGAACGTTTGTAAGTCTTTTTGGGTTGATAGCAGTAAGTGGAATTATTGCATATGTTCTGCCTAAAGCAGGCCCAAGTTGGCCGGATCCTGTTCCATTTCTTACTTCTACTAGTCCTTCTGCAACTGGATTTAAAGATGGTGGCGTAAATATTGCTCGTAAAGTTGGTTATGGGGAAAACGATGAAATGTTGGGCGGGGCATTCCTTGGTGATGACACTCCTGTGTTTTATGCGACAGTTCCAAGAAAACAGTATTGGAAAGTCGAGACGAAGGATACGTACACTTCCAAAGGATGGATACAATCAGAAATTGATCCACAAATCATTAGTTATGAATTGGGAGCACCAATTACTTCTGATATTACACCTGGTAGTGAGGAATCAACGGCTACTGCTAATATCTCAATGACGCAAGCATTCGATTTTATTATGCAACCTTATGGAATAAAATCTATAAATAGCGAAGAAACCGTAACATTATCTCTAAATGAAACAAATCAAAAAATGTTATCCTTCTTTGGTGGTAGCACAATACCACTTAATTCTTATGTAACTTCTTATAGTGAACCTATTTATAGTTTGAAGGCGCTCCGAGGAGCTACAGTTGAGAGTCTTGATGGCCTAACAAGTGAGTTTGATAGATACTTACAGCTACCGGAAACCCTTCCTTCACGAGTAAATGAATTAGCTGTTTCTATTACAGCAGACAAAGCTAGTTTATATGAAAAAGCAAAGTCTATTGAAAGATATTTTAGTCGAAGTGGGTTTCGCTACGATCAAAAGTTAGCTGCAATTCCAAAAAGGAATATAGATTATGTGGATCAGTTTTTATTTGATACAAAAATAGGGTATTGTGATAATTTCTCGACTTCTATGGTCGTCATGTTGAGGTCCATTGGTATACCTTCGAGGTGGGTGAAAGGTTTTGCGGCAGGAAAAATCGTTCGAAAAGATGACAATGTTCCTGTTTATGAAGTAACGAATAATGACGCACACTCATGGGTGGAAGCGTATTTTCCAGGAGTAGGTTGGATGTACTTTGAACCAACGATTACTTTTTCAAATAGTGCAAACTTAGATTATGATTTAAATACGGGAAAAACAGAATCTGATACTCCAGTTCCACCCGTTAAAAAGCAACCTGTAAAAGAAGAAACAAAAATAGATAAATCTGAAGTGTCAAAAGGGTTTACTAAAGTGATGAGTGATGGTATAAAATGGGTTACTGACCGAAAAGTAACGATTATTTGGTCATGTGTTGGCTTGTTCTTTATTAGCTTATTAGCTTATCACTATAGAAGAAAGTGGATTTCTAAAGTATTAATACCATTTTATCGTATGCGCAAAAATGATTGGGAGACATTCGAGAAAATGTATCATCAGTTATTAATGCAACTTAAGTTATATGGGGTGGAGAAAGAACAAGGACAAACCTTATCAGATTATGCTAAAAAGATTGATACTGATTTTGGTGGCAATCATATGAGAAAGTTAACAAGCGTTTATGAAAAAGGGATCTATGGTGGCGATCGTGAAGAAATAAACTACAGGTTAATGAGAGAAAGTTGGGAAAATTTAATCAATCAGCTAAGCGGTTGATTTTAAGCTCGATAACCTGTAAACTAAGGTCAAATTAAATTGACCAATTGCCCTCGTATATGTCCGATAATATGGTTCGGATGTCTCTACCAAGTTACCGATAATAACTTGACTATGAAGGTGAGTGCAGTCATGTCTTTTTTGACATTTGCATTCACCTTTTTGTTGTAGAGATCATAAACGCGTAGAGAGTGGAAATACTTTCTTACGCGTTTTTTTAATCTTATTCAGGACACCCTAAAGAATAGTGCGCAATTTGGATCAATTATTAGAAGAGGTGGATGCTAATGTCTTCAACTCCATTGTTGAAAGAACAAGAAAAAATTGTCGTTCTAGATTTCGGTAGTCAATATAATCAATTGATCACTCGCCGTATACGTGAATTTGGAGTTTACAGCGAACTACACCCACATACAGTTAGTGCGGAAGATTTAAAGAAAATGAATGCTACTGGAATCATTTTCTCTGGTGGTCCCAACTCTGTATATGATGAAAATGCTTTTCATATTGATCCAGAGATTTATGAAATTGGTGTACCGATCTTAGGGATATGTTACGGGATGCAATTAATGTCTCAACATTTCGGTGGGAAAGTGGAAAAAGCTGCTCATAGAGAATATGGTAAAGCTGAAATCAATGTAAAAAATGCCACGACTTTATTTGGACAACTTCCAGCGGATCAAATTGTTTGGATGAGTCACGGAGACCATGTAACAGTTGCACCTGAAGGGTTTGAAGTAATTGCAACAAGTCCTTCATGTGAAGTAGCAGCAATGGCAAATGAAGAGAAGCAATTTTACGCAGTTCAATTCCATCCAGAGGTAAGACATTCTATTTACGGTATCGAATTACTACGTCAATTTGTATTTGACGTTTGCCACGCAACTGGCGATTGGACAATGGAAAGTTTTATCGAAATGGAAATTGAAAAAATTCGTGCAGAAGTTGGCGACAAGAAGGTTCTTTGTGCACTAAGCGGTGGAGTAGATTCATCTGTAGTTGCCGTTTTAATTCACAAAGCAATCGGCGACCAATTAACTTGTATGTTTGTGGATCATAACTTAAACCGTAAAGGCGAAGTTGAGCAAGTTATGAAGACTTTCACAGAAGGCTTTAACATGAAAGTTATTAAAATCGATGCACGTGAGCGTTTTATGAATAAATTAGCTGGTGTTTCTGATCCAGAACAGAAACGTAAAATTATCGGTAACGAATTCATTTACGTATTTGATGAAGAAGCTTCTAAATTAGATGGTATGGATTTCTTAGCTCAAGGTACTCTTTACACCGATATTATTGAATCTGGTACTTCAACAGCACAAACGATTAAATCTCACCATAATGTAGGTGGATTACCGGAAGACATGCAATTCAAGTTAATCGAGCCATTAAAAACATTGTTTAAAGACGAGGTTCGTGCACTTGGTTTAGAACTTGGTCTTGAAGAAGCAATTGTTTGGCGTCAACCTTTCCCAGGCCCTGGCTTAGGTATTCGTGTACTCGGTGAAATTACGGAAGAAAAACTAGAAATCGTTCGTGAATCAGACGCAATACTTCGTGAAGAAATTGCGAAAGCTGGTTTAGATCGTGATATTTGGCAGTACTTCACTGTCCTTCCTGACATTCGTAGCGTTGGAGTAATGGGTGACACTCGCACATATGACTATGCTATTGGTATTCGTGCTGTTACTTCTATTGATGGTATGACTTCTGACTGGGCACGTATCCCATGGGATGTACTTGAAAAAGTAAGTATCCGTCTTGTAAACGAAGTACCTCATATCAACCGCGTAGTGTATGACATTACGAGCAAACCACCAGCAACGATTGAGTGGGAATAGATCTATTAACGAACTATTTTTAATAATAATTAATAAATGTTCGGAAATAGTATTGATTTTCAAAAAAAACAGTGTTATATTACTTACATAATTTAATTATGTCGTCGTATAACGTTGGGAATAAGGCCCAAAAGTCTCTACCGAATCACCGTAAATGATTCGACTACGATGAGTGAAAAGTATTTATCTATCACTTATTAGAGATATTAAGCATACGACCTTTTTCAATGGTCGTATGCTTTTCTTTCGTTATATGGGCAAAAAATGGAGGATAACATGAAAAAGTATTTTCAATTTGAAGAACTAGGTACGAATTACCGTAGCGAAATTATTGGTGGTTTTACGACTTTCTTAGCGATGGCGTACATCTTAGTAGTAAATCCAATGACTTTATCTTTAGAGACTGTTCCGGGTTTACCTGAGTTTATGTATATGGATAAAGGCTCTGTATTTACAGCGACTGCAATTGCAGCAGCTATTGGTTCAATTTTGATGGGAGTGTTAGCGAAATATCCAATCGCATTAGCGCCGGGTATGGGACTTAATGCATTCTTTGCTTATACGGTTGTATTGAAATTCGGTATACCTTGGCAAGTAGCTTTAACAGGTGTTTTTGTTGCAGGTGTTATTTTCATTCTTCTTTCATTATCCGGTATTCGTGAAACAATTATTAATGCCATACCAACTGAATTAAAGTATGCCGTTGGAGCAGGTATTGGTTTATTCATAACTTTCGTTGGTCTACAAAATGCAAAGATTATAGTTAAAAATGATAATGTATTAGTTGGTTTAGGTGATTTAACAGACCCTAATATCTTATTAACGATTTTTGGACTGTTAATAACTTTAATAATGATGGTAAAAGGCATTAAAGGCGGTATATTCTACGGTATGCTAATTACTTCTATAGTTGGGATGATATTTAGTTTAGTACCTATTCCAAATGGAGTTGTAGGAAAAATCCCAAGTATGGCACCAACTTTTGGAGCAGCACTTGACCCAATACTTAATAATCCTTCTGCTTTGTTAACTTCACAATTCTTAATCGTTGTGCTTACTTTCTTATTTGTTAACTTCTTTGATACTGCTGGTACATTAATTTCTGTAGCAAACCAAGCAGGTTTAATGAAAGAAGGCAAACTACCGCGTGCAGGAAAAGCGCTTTTAGCAGATGCAATTGCTACAACGGCAGGTGCAGTAGCTGGTACTTCCACTACTACTTCATATGTTGAATCTACTGCTGGAGTTGCAGCAGGTGCACGATCAGGTTTTGCAGCAGTAGTGACAGGAGTACTATTACTACTATCATTATTCTTTTATCCAGTTTTAAGTGTAATTACTTCTTATGTAACTGCACCAGCATTAATCGTCGTTGGAGTCTTAATGGTATCTTCTTTAGGAAATATTCAATGGACTAAATTTGAAACTGCAGTTCCGGCATTCTTTGTAATTATTGCAATGCCACTAACTTACTCTATTGCAACTGGTATAGCAATTGGATTCTTATTCTATCCAATTACAATGATCGTTGCAGGTCGAATTAAAGAAGTTCATCCTATTATGTACGTACTATGGGTAGTGTTCCTTGGTTACTTTATTTTCTTATAATAAATAAAAGATAGATAGAGGCATTGTGTCTCTCTTAGACTGTAGAAAGACTCGAAAGGAATCGAGTTTTACTACAGTCTTTTTTGTTTTAGATAGAAAGCAAGAAAAATCGAGTTAGGAAATAGAAACTCTCTTTCCGCAGACGAACTATCCAGCCTCCTCCATTGAAGTGCTATACACTATATTAGTATGAAGTGTTAAAGGTAAAAGTTTTTGGATAAAAAGTTAAGAAAACCTCTTGCCATAAGTTCTACAAGGTGGTATAGTAATCAAGTTGTCATTTTCATTACTGACTTCTTCAAAAAAGAAATAAAAAAGTTGTTGACATTGATAACGAAACTTGTTATGATAATAAAGTCGCCAAAACGACACAACAACAAAAACAAAACATGAACATTGAAAACTGAACATGCAAAACGTTAAGACATACAGCTATTAAACTAACTTGTTAGTTTGATAGCAAAACAAAAATGACATCATTTAATGATGATGCCAGCAAAACAAAATGAGCTTTTTAAGTTCTCTATTATGGAGAGTTTGATCCTGGCTCAGGACGAACGCTGGCGGCATGCCTAATACATGCAAGTCGAGCGAATGATGAAGAAGCTTGCTTCTTCTGATTTAGCGGCGGACGGGTGAGTAACACGTGGGCAACCTGCCCTGTAGATTGGGATAACTCCGGGAAACCGGGGCTAATACCGAATAATCCATTTCCTCACATGTGGAAATGTTAAAAGACGGTTTCGGCTGTCACTACAGGATGGGCCCGCGGCGCATTAGCTAGTTGGTGAGGTAACGGCTCACCAAGGCGACGATGCGTAGCCGACCTGAGAGGGTGATCGGCCACACTGGGACTGAGACACGGCCCAGACTCCTACGGGAGGCAGCAGTAGGGAATCTTCCACAATGGACGAAAGTCTGATGGAGCAATGCCGCGTGAGTGAAGAAGGTTTTCGGATCGTAAAACTCTGTTGTGAGGGAAGAACAAGTACGAGAGTAACTGCTCGTACATTGACGGTACCTCATTAGAAAGCCACGGCTAACTACGTGCCAGCAGCCGCGGTAATACGTAGGTGGCAAGCGTTGTCCGGAATTATTGGGCGTAAAGCGCGCGCAGGCGGTCCTTTAAGTCTGATGTGAAATCCCACGGCTCAACCGTGGAAGGTCATTGGAAACTGGGGACTTGAGTACAGAAGAGGAAAGCGGAATTCCAAGTGTAGCGGTGAAATGCGTAGAGATTTGGAGGAACACCAGTGGCGAAGGCGGCTTTCTGGTCTGTAACTGACGCTGAGGCGCGAAAGCGTGGGGAGCAAACAGGATTAGATACCCTGGTAGTCCACGCCGTAAACGATGAGTGCTAAGTGTTAGGGGGTTTCCGCCCCTTAGTGCTGCAGCTAACGCATTAAGCACTCCGCCTGGGGAGTACGGTCGCAAGACTGAAACTCAAAGGAATTGACGGGGGCCCGCACAAGCGGTGGAGCATGTGGTTTAATTCGAAGCAACGCGAAGAACCTTACCAGGTCTTGACATCCCGCTGACCGTTCTAGAGATAGATCTTTCCCTTCGGGGACAGCGGTGACAGGTGGTGCATGGTTGTCGTCAGCTCGTGTCGTGAGATGTTGGGTTAAGTCCCGCAACGAGCGCAACCCTTGATCTTAGTTGCCAGCATTTAGTTGGGCACTCTAAGGTGACTGCCGGTGATAAACCGGAGGAAGGTGGGGATGACGTCAAATCATCATGCCCCTTATGACCTGGGCTACACACGTGCTACAATGGACGGTACAGAGGGTCGCAACCCCGCGAGGGTGAGCTAATCCCATAAAACCGTTCTCAGTTCGGATTGTAGGCTGCAACTCGCCTACATGAAGCCGGAATCGCTAGTAATCGTGGATCAGCATGCCACGGTGAATACGTTCCCGGGCCTTGTACACACCGCCCGTCACACCACGAGAGTTTGTAACACCCGAAGTCGGTGGGGTAACCCTTACGGGAGCCAGCCGCCGAAGGTGGGACAGATGATTGGGGTGAAGTCGTAACAAGGTAGCCGTATCGGAAGGTGCGGCTGGATCACCTCCTTTCTAAGGATAATATCGGAATACAGATTTTTATCTGTATCTTAACGTTTTGCAGTTCAGTTTTGAATGTTCATTTTATATGAAGATTCAACTCTTGTTCTTTGAAAACTGGATAAAACGACATTGAAAGAAACAAATTCAAGAAATTCAATTTGTAATCACATTTGTGATTATTTTTTGTGTAGTACTTTTAACTACTATTTTTGAGGATTTCAAGACACAAGCAGTGGATTGGAAGCCGAATGGTTAAGTTAATAAGGGCGCACGGTGAATGCCTTGGCACTAGGAGCCGAAGAAGGACGGCACTAACACCGATATGCTTCGGGGAGCTGTAAGTGAGCTTTGATCCGGAGATTTCCGAATGGGGAAACCCACTGTTCGTAATGGAGCAGTACATTTGCGTGAATACATAGCGCATCTGTGGCAAACCCAGGGAACTGAAACATCTAAGTACCTGGAGGAAGAGAAAGAAAAATCGATTCCCTGAGTAGCGGCGAGCGAAACGGGAAGAGCCCAAACCAAGAGGCTTGCCTCTTGGGGTTGTAGGACACTCTATATAGAGTTACAAAGGAATGAGCTAGACGAAGCGATCTGGAAAGGTCCGCAGGATAGGGTAAAAGCCCCGTAGTCAAAAGTTCATTCTCTCTTGAGTGTATCCTGAGTACGGCGGAACACGTGAAATTCCGTCGGAATCTGGGAGGACCATCTCCCAAGGCTAAATACTACCTAGTGACCGATAGTGAACCAGTACCGTGAGGGAAAGGTGAAAAGCACCCCGGAAGGGGAGTGAAATAGATCCTGAAACCGTGTGCCTACAAGTAGTCAGAGCCCGTTAATGGGTGATGGCGTGCCTTTTGTAGAATGAACCGGCGAGTTACGATTACATGCAAGGTTAAGTTGAGAAGACGGAGCCGCAGCGAAAGCGAGTCTGAATAGGGCGAATGAGTATGTGGTCGTAGACCCGAAACCAGGTGATCTACCCATGTCCAGGATGAAGGTAAGGTAACACTTACTGGAGGTCCGAACCCACGCACGTTGAAAAGTGCGGGGATGAGGTGTGGGTAGCGGAGAAATTCCAATCGAACCTGGAGATAGCTGGTTCTCTCCGAAATAGCTTTAGGGCTAGCCTCAAACGTTAGAATCTTGGAGGTAGAGCACTGTTTGGACTAGGGGCCCATCCCGGGTTACCGAATTCAGACAAACTCCGAATGCCAATGATTTATGTTTGGGAGTCAGACTGCGAGTGATAAGATCCGTAGTCAAGAGGGAAACAGCCCAGACCACCAGCTAAGGTCCCAAAGTATTTGTTAAGTGGAAAAGGATGTGGCGTTGCTTAGACAACCAGGATGTTGGCTTAGAAGCAGCCATCATTTAAAGAGTGCGTAATAGCTCACTGGTCGAGTGACGCTGCGCCGAAAATGTATCGGGGCTAAACAAATCACCGAAGCTGTGGATTGATACCTATGGTATCAGTGGTAGGAGAGCGTTCTAAGGGCGTTGAAGTCAGACCGGAAGGACTGGTGGAGCGCTTAGAAGTGAGAATGCCGGTATGAGTAGCGAAAGATGGGTGAGAATCCCATCCACCGTATGACTAAGGTTTCCTGAGGAAGGCTCGTCCGCTCAGGGTTAGTCGGGACCTAAGTCGAGGCCGATAGGCGTAGACGATGGACAACAGGTTGATATTCCTGTACCACCAAACCACCGTTTGAGTAATGGGGGGACGCAGAAGGATAGGGTAAGCGTGCTGTTGGTTATGCACGTCCAAGCAGTAAGGTGTGAGTGTAGGCAAATCCGCACTCTGTAACATTGAGCTGTGATGGCGAGGACTTAGTCCGAAGTTCCTGATTTCACACTGCCAAGAAAAGCCTCTAGCGAGGTGATAGGTGCCCGTACCGCAAACCGACACAGGTAGTCGAGGAGAGAATCCTAAGGTGAGCGAGAGAACTCTCGTTAAGGAACTCGGCAAAATGACCCCGTAACTTCGGGAGAAGGGGTGCTCTTTTGGGTGTATAGCCTAGAAGAGCCGCAGTGAATAGGCCCAGGCGACTGTTTAGCAAAAACACAGGTCTCTGCAAAACCGTAAGGTGAAGTATAGGGGCTGACGCCTGCCCGGTGCTGGAAGGTTAAGAGGAGTGCTTAGCGCAAGCGAAGGTGCGAATTGAAGCCCCAGTAAACGGCGGCCGTAACTATAACGGTCCTAAGGTAGCGAAATTCCTTGTCGGGTAAGTTCCGACCCGCACGAAAGGCGTAACGATCTGGGCACTGTCTCAACGAGAGACTCGGTGAAATTATAGTACCTGTGAAGATGCAGGTTACCCGCGACAGGACGGAAAGACCCCGTGGAGCTTTACTATAGCTTGATATTGAATTTTGGTGCAACTTGTACAGGATAGGCAGGAGCCTTAGAGCCCGGAGCGCCAGCTTCGGAGGAGGCGTCGGTGGGATACTGCCCTGGTTGTATTGAAATTCTAACCCATACCCGTAACCCGGGTAGGAGACAGTGTCAGGCGGGTAGTTTGACTGGGGCGGTCGCCTCCTAAAGTGTAACGGAGGCGCCCAAAGGTTCCCTCAGAATGGTTGGAAATCATTCGAAGAGTGTAAAGGCAGAAGGGAGCTTGACTGCGAGACCTACAAGTCGAGCAGGGTCGAAAGACGGGCTTAGTGATCCGGTGGTTCCGCATGGAAGGGCCATCGCTCAACGGATAAAAGCTACCCCGGGGATAACAGGCTTATCTCCCCCAAGAGTCCACATCGACGGGGAGGTTTGGCACCTCGATGTCGGCTCATCGCATCCTGGGGCTGTAGTCGGTCCCAAGGGTTGGGCTGTTCGCCCATTAAAGCGGTACGCGAGCTGGGTTCAGAACGTCGTGAGACAGTTCGGTCCCTATCCGTCGTGGGCGTAGGAAATTTGAGAGGAGCTGTCCTTAGTACGAGAGGACCGGGATGGACACACCGCTGGTGTACCAGTTGTTCTGCCAAGAGCATCGCTGGGTAGCTATGTGTGGACGGGATAAGTGCTGAAAGCATCTAAGCACGAAGCCCCCCTCAAGATGAGATTTCCCATTACGCAAGTAAGTAAGATCCCTCAAAGACGATGAGGTAGATAGGTTCGGGGTGGAAGCGTGGCGACACGTGCAGCTGACGAATACTAATCGATCGAGGACTTAACCAAATAGAATTTGTATTCATCAATGTCTTTTATCCAGTTTTGAGTGAACAAGCGCTCTAGTAAGAGGGTTTCAAGACACGAGTAATTCGAGGAAACGATTGAGAGAGGAAAGGAGCGTACTCAAGTACGTGACTGACCGAACGAAAGAAGTTGACGAAGAAGTACGATGTGTATTGAAAGCCGTAAAGTCTAGTGATGATGGCGAAGAGGTCACACCCGTTCCCATACCGAACACGGAAGTTAAGCTCTTCAGCGCCGATGGTAGTTGGGGGTTTCCCCCTGTGAGAGTAGGACGTCGCTAGGCACAATGAAAAGTCGTTACCGAGTAATCGGTAACGACTTTTTTTATGTGAAAAATAATATTAACAGATTTAATCCAAGTAACGACAAAAGTAATCTATTGTGAAGTGGCAAACCTTATTGATTAATTGGCCTATCTCACAAGGAGGTACTTTTGTAATCGGTTTCGGCTTTGCATGAACTGGTCTTGAATCCTGGCGAATTGGTCTCAAAGAGCCGTTTAATAACTGAATATGGATAATAATTTAAAGGAAATTTCCCCAATCTGGCTCTATCTATTCAATTCCTCGAGAACATAATTTCATAAAATAGTATTTAATTATTAAAACACAATACTTAATTTTTTGATTGGAGCGACAGGCGGCGACTCCAGCGGGATGAGTGAGACAGATGAGCCATTACAAACGACGCGAATGCGGCGGTAATGGCTTATCGCTCACCCCGCGGAAAGCGTCCGCCTATAGCGCAAATCATGCTGATTTAAACATATTCATACATTTAACTTTAATATTATTCGTATTTTATGCTCAAGTTGAATTATTAAATTATTCAACTTAATAAGATTATTTTAAAAGGTTGATTATATTTTGCACTATGCGATAATAAATGACAAACATATGGCTAAAAGGGGTGGATTTCGTGGATTCTTCAGCAATTATGATGGTTTTAATCATTTTTTCTATAAATATTGTATACGTTACTTTCTTTACATTACGCATGATACTTACATTAAAGGGATTTCGATATATTGCAGCAATGATAAGTGTAGTGGAAGTTATTATTTACATAGTGGGTCTTGGTCTTGTATTGGATAACCTAAATGAGATTCAAAACTTAATTGCTTATGCCTTGGGATATGGAACTGGGGTTATAATTGGTATGAAAATAGAAGAGAAAATGGCGCTTGGTTATATTATGGTCAATGTTATTACTACAAGCGCTGATACCAATTTACCGACAGTATTAAGAAATGAAGGTTATGGTGTGACGGATTGGTTAGCCCATGGGTTAGATGGCGATAGAGTTGCGTTGCAAATACTAACACCAAGAAAATATGAATTAAAATTATATACAAAGTTAAAAGAAATTGATCCAAAAGTGTTTATCATTGCATATGAACCTAAATCGATTCATGGTGGTTTTTGGGTGAAGAGTGTTAAGAAAGGAAAATTATTTTCATGAAAAAAGAGACAGTTTGGTTTGAGGTTGAAGAAAATGAAACGATTACAGAATGTATGAAAAGAATGGATAGTCAAGGTTTTCAAATAGCAGGTCGAAAAGAAGAGCCGCTCTTTGCTGAAGTGAATGGACAACCCGTGCCAATTAAACAAATCATCATGTTAAAAGGTATAAAAGAGAATAACGAATAATAATTCAACTAAAAACCGAACATTCTAATTGAGTTAAAAGTAATTGTTCGCTTTTAATCATTGACGTGACTCCTGACTCTTGTTAAAATATAAATAGAAACGAACAATAATATCCCCATATATGCTAAAGAATTGGCTTTAGCGTCTCTACCATGTCACCGTAAATGACAGGACTATGCGGGAAAGCAACTTATGGACATAGCTAGGAAGGCGTAAATATGTTTTTATTGTATTTACGTAAATTCCGCCATTTTGTTCCTTGAGTAGACTGCTTTTCATGCGAAGAGAGTAGTTTATTTGAGGAATTTTTTTAATTTTATTGTGCAATCAAATTAATATCTGAACGAAAAACGAATGAATAGAAGGGACGAGTATAATGAACGCAAAAATTGGTGTAATTATGGGTAGTTCTAGCGATTGGGAAACGATGAAGTATAGTTGTGAGATTCTTGATGATCTTAAAATCCCATATGAAAAACAAGTAGTTTCTGCACATCGTACACCGGACTTAATGTTCCAATATGCGGATCAAGCGAGGGCTCGTGGAATACAAGTAATAATTGCTGGAGCTGGAGGTGCTGCACACTTGCCAGGTATGGTTGCGGCAAAAACCACTCTACCTGTAATTGGCGTTCCCGTTCAGTCTAAAGCACTTAATGGACTAGATTCTTTGTTATCTATCGTACAAATGCCAGGAGGAGTACCTGTTGCAACAGTTGCGATAGGGAAAGCAGGAGCAACTAACGCAGGCTTACTGGCAGCACAAATTCTATCTATCACTGATGTAAGTATAGTAGAGCTTTTAGAAAAAAGACGAGAAGATACGAAAAACAAGGTATTAGAAAGTAATGGTGAACTCCAATGACTAAAGTAATTTATCCTGGGCAAACAATCGGTATTATTGGTGGGGGTCAACTTGGACGAATGATGGCGATAGCTGCAAAAGAAGCTGGGTTCAAAATAGCGGTTTTAGAGCCAACGATTGATTCACCTTGTGGCCAGGTTGCGGATATTCGCATTGTGGCGCCATATAATGACGAAGCTGCACTGGAAGAACTTGCAGAGGTAAGTGATGTCATTACATATGAATTCGAAAATATTGATTATTCCGGTTTGAAAAGATTATCTCAAATTGCATATGTTCCCCAAGGTGCAGAATTAGTAAAAATTACGCAAGATCGTATACTTGAAAAAAAAGAAATCCAAGCTTCTGGTGTACCAATTGCAAAATTTGTCGAAGCAAGTACTTTTGAAGACCTTGAACAACGTATAAATGAGGTTGGTTTTCCTTGTGTCGTTAAAACAGCAAGAGGTGGTTATGACGGAAAAGGACAACAAATTGTTCATACGAAGAGTGAACTTCATTATGCAAAACCGCTTTTTGCACATTCTGCATGTATTGCAGAAGCATTTGTTTCATTTACAAAAGAAATATCAGTTATTGTTCAACGAAATGGTGATGGGCAAACCTATTGCTTACCAATTGCGGAAAATATTCATGTTAATCATATTTTGCATGAAACAATCGTCCCAGCACGTATTGAAGCATCTCTAGAAACTAAAGCAATTGAAGCTGCTAAAACAATTGCAAATCACCTAAATCTTGTTGGTACACTTGCGGTAGAAATGTTCGTTTTAGGGGATAATGAAATATTAATAAATGAATTAGCACCTAGACCACATAATTCTGGTCATTATTCGATTGAAGCTTGTAATATTTCACAGTTCCAACAGCATATTAGAGCAGTTTGTGGATGGCCGCTTAGAAAACCGAAGCTTTGGACAGAATCGGTGATGGTGAATATATTGGGACAGCATGTCGTTCCATTGATCAACTCAATAAGTAAATATCCTAATTGGTCTGTACATTTGTATGGAAAGAATGAAGCGAAAACAAACCGTAAAATGGGACATGTTACAATTCTTTCGGAAAACGTGGAACAGACGTTAACAGAAATAGAACAAACAAAAATTTGGTCATAATCAGGAGGAACTTACATGATTGAACGTTATACACGCCCTGAAATGGGAGCAATTTGGACAGAAGAAAACAAATACAAAGCATGGTTAGAAGTAGAGATATTAGCTTGTGAGGCATGGGCTGAAATTGGCGATATCCCAAAAGAAGATGTTGTAACACTTCGTAAAAACGCATCATTCAATGTAGACCGTATTTTAGAAATTGAACAAGAAACGAGACATGATGTAGTAGCGTTTACTCGGGCAGTTTCTGAAACACTAGGAGAAGAACGTAAATGGGTTCATTACGGTTTAACATCTACTGACGTTGTAGATACAGCTCTTTCTTATTTAATTAAACAAGCTAATGTTATTTTACGTAAGGATATCCTTAACTTTATAGAAATTCTGGAGAATAAAGCGAAGGAACATAAATACACAGTTATGATGGGGCGCACACATGGAGTGCATGCAGAGCCAACAACTTTTGGACTTAAACTAGCTCTTTGGACAGAAGAGATGAGACGTAACTTAGAACGTTTTGAGGCTGCTGCTAAAGTGATCGAAACTGGAAAAATGTCAGGTGCAGTAGGAACGTATGCAAACATCGATCCATTTGTAGAACAATATGTTTGTGAAAAGTTAGGTTTAGCAGCATCTCCAATTTCCACCCAAACATTGCAACGTGATCGTCACGCACAATACTTAAGCGTATTAGCACTAGTCGCAACTTCTATTGAAAAATTTGCAACAGAAATTCGTGGCTTGCAAAAATCAGAGACTCGCGAAGTAGAAGAGTTCTTCTCAAAAGGTCAAAAAGGATCTTCTGCGATGCCGCATAAACGTAATCCAATCGGTTCTGAAAATATGGTTGGTATGGCGAGATTAATACGTGGCTATATGATGACTGCTTATGAAAACGTTGCATTATGGCATGAGAGAGATATCTCTCATTCTTCAGCAGAACGCGTTATTTTACCTGATGCAACCATTGCACTTAACTATATGCTGAACCGTTTCAGCAATATTGTGAAAAACTTAACGGTGTTCCCTGAAAATATGAAGCGTAATATGGATTCTACTTTAGGATTAATCTATTCTCAACGCGTGCTACTTGCACTTATTGATAAAGGACTAGCACGTGAAACAGCATATGACACTGTTCAACCATTAGCTATGCAAGCATGGGAATCTCAAACCGCTTTCCGTACATTTGTTGATGCGGATGAAAAAATTACTTCTTTATTAACAAAAGAAGAGTTAGATGATTGCTTTGATTACAACTATCATATCCAGCATGTAGATTTAATTTTTAATCGTTTAGGACTTAATTAATCTAAAAGCACACTTGGTTCAAATAGCAATCGGTAGGGGAAGTATTCCCCTGCTGATAAAGCTTCACTTCATCGGAGGGATTTACAGTGGAAAAAGGTCGTCTATTATACGAAGGTAAAGCAAAACAATTATTCGAAACAGATGATGAAAACATCCTGTTTGTTTCTTATAAAAATAGTGCTACCGCTTTTAACGGTGAGAAAAAAGAAGAAATAGAAGGCAAGGGGATTTTAAATAATAAAATCACAACTATTCTATTTAAAGAGTTGGAAAAGCGAGGAATTGAATCTCACTTTGTGGAGCAAATTTCAGAGAATGAACAACTTGTAAGAAAAGTAGAGATTATTCCATTAGAAGTAGTCGTTCGAAATGTAGCAGCTGGAAGTTTAGCAAAGAGATTAGGTATGGAGGAAGGAATTCCTTTAAAACATACAATCGTAGAATTCTATTACAAAGACGATGCTCTAGGTGACCCTTTACTAACAGATGCACATATTGAACTGCTTGCACTTGCGACACCCGATGAAGTAGAGACGATCAAAGCAAAAGCACTGGAAATCAATCACGTACTTCTACCAATCTTTAAAGAGATTGGCGTTACTTTAATAGATTTTAAACTGGAATTTGGTAAAACTGCAGAAGGTGAAATTTTACTTGCAGATGAGATATCTCCCGATACTTGTAGACTTTGGGATGACAAAACGAACAATAAACTAGATAAAGATGTCTTTAGACGTAATTTAGGAAGCTTAACAGAAGTTTATGAAATAATACTTTCCCGACTAGGAGGATTATCAAAATGAAAAAAGTTAAAGTGTATGTAACATTACGTGAAAGTGTTTTAGATCCACAAGGTTCTGCAGTAATGGGTGCTCTTCATTCTATGAATTACAATGAAGTGAAAGATGTACGCATTGGGAAGTATTTAGAGCTTCAAATCGAAGAGAGTGATCGTGATTTAGATGCTATTGTGAGAGAAATGTGTGAAAAGCTTCTTACAAATACAGTAATCGAAGACTATCGATACGATGTTGAGGAGGCTGTAAGCAAATGAAGTTCGCGGTAATCGTTTTTCCAGGATCGAACTGTGACTTAGATATGTATCACGCGATTAAAGACGAACTTGGGGAAGAAGTAGAATACGTTTGGCATGATGAGAAGGATTTAAGTGGATTCGACGGGATTTTATTACCAGGTGGCTTTTCATACGGTGACTACTTACGTTGTGGTGCTATTTCTCGCTTCTCTAATGTTATGTCAGAAGTTGTGAAAGCTGCGGAAGCTGGCAAGCCTGTACTAGGTATCTGTAATGGATTCCAAGTTTTAACGGAAGCAGGACTTCTTCCAGGAGCGTTACTTCGTAATAAAAATCTTAAATTCATGTGTCGAACTGTGGATTTAAAAGTGGTAAATAATGAAACGCAATTTACTTCTGCTTATAAAAAAGATGAAGTAATACAAATCCCAATCGCTCATGGTGAAGGAAACTATTATTGTGACGAAGAGACGCTTGCTATATTAAAAGAAAACAACCAAATCGTTTTCACATATGCTTCTGAAAACCCAAATGGTAGTTTGGAAGATATCGCAGGAATTGTGAATGAAAGAGGAAATGTCCTTGGAATGATGCCTCACCCAGAAAGAGCAGCAAATGAAATTATGGGTGGTTCGGATGGTCTAGCTTTATTCAAATCAATTGTGAAACAGTGGAGGGAAACTCATGTCAGTCATGCTTGAACCAAATCCAACGCAAATTAAAGAACAAAAACTATATGCCCAAATGGGGATGTCAGACGAAGAATTTGAAATGGTAGAGAAGATTTTAGGTCGTCTACCAAACTACACAGAGACCGGTTTATTTTCCGTTATGTGGTCGGAACATTGCTCTTATAAAAATTCTAAACCAGTTCTTCGTAAGTTCCCAACAAAAGGTCCACAAGTATTACAAGGACCAGGTGAAGGTGCTGGTATTGTTGATATTGGTGATGGTCAAGCAGTAGTTTTCAAAATGGAATCGCATAATCACCCATCTGCAATTGAGCCTTATCAAGGTGCAGCTACTGGTGTTGGAGGGATAATCCGAGATGTATTCTCTATGGGTGCTCGTCCAATCGCAATGTTAAATTCTCTACGTTTTGGTGAATTAAAAACACCAAGAGTAAAATATTTGTTTGAAGAAGTTGTAGCTGGTATTGCAGGTTACGGTAACTGTATTGGAATTCCAACTGTTGGAGGAGAAATTCAGTTTGATGAATGTTATGAAGGTAACCCTCTAGTTAACGCAATGTGCGTAGGTTTAATAAACCATGAGGATATTCAAAAAGGGATTGCTGCTGGTGAAGGCAATACAGTGATGTATGCTGGGGCAAAAACTGGTCGTGACGGTATCCATGGAGCGACATTCGCATCAGAAGAATTAACTGAAGCTTCAGAAGAAAAACGTCCAGCTGTGCAAGTTGGAGACCCATTCATGGAGAAGCTTTTGTTAGAAGCTTGTTTAGAAGTAATCAAATCAGATGCTTTAATCGGTATACAAGACATGGGTGCTGCAGGTTTAACCTCATCATCTGCTGAAATGGCTTCAAAAGCTGGGTACGGAGTAGAGATGAACTTAGACTTTGTACCTCAACGTGAAACTGGCATGACTGCATATGAGATGATGCTTTCAGAATCTCAAGAACGTATGTTGATTGTTGTAAAAAAAGGTCGCGAGGATGAAATTGTTAAGATTTTTGATAAATATGGATTAGATTGTGTAGCAGTTGGTAAAGTTACTAGCGATAAAATGCTGCGTTTGATTCATAACGGTGAGGTAGTAGCCAATGTTCCAGCGGATGCACTTGCAGAAGAAGCGCCAGTATATAATAAGCCATCCTCAGTTCCTGCTTATTATTATGAATTCCAATCAATGGAAAACGTAGAGCCAGTAATTTCAGATTATAAAGAAACTTTATTAAACCTACTTCAACAACCAACAATCGCTTCAAAAGAATGGGTTTATGATCAATATGACTATCAAGTACGTACTAGTACAGTAGTAACACCTGGTTCAGATGCTGCCGTAGTTCGTGTACGCGGTACAAATAAAGGATTAGCGATGACAACAGATTGTAACTCAAGATATATCTACTTAGATCCAGTTGTAGGTGGAAAAATTGCAGTGGCTGAAGC
Organism: Psychrobacillus syltrankelensis; assembly: GCF_055454035.1. Lineage (NCBI taxonomy): Bacteria > Bacillati > Bacillota > Bacilli > Caryophanales > Bacillaceae > Psychrobacillus > Psychrobacillus syltrankelensis. The sequence continues at coordinate 3,327,712 of NZ_CM144227.1, forward strand.
AGCACGTAATGTTGTATGCTCTGGTGCAAAACCACTTGCGATAACTGATTGCTTGAACTTCGGTAATCCAGAAAATCCTGAAATCTTCTGGCAGTTGGAAAAGTCGGCTGATGGTATTTCTGAAGCTTGTATTGCATTAGAATCACCAGTAATCGGTGGGAATGTTTCGTTGTATAACGAACGTAGTGGAACAGCAGTTTACCCAACACCGACTATCGGGTTGGTTGGTCTTGTTGAAGATTTATCCCATGTAACAACACAATCAGTGAAACAAGCTGGAGATATTATTTATTTGATTGGTGAAACTAAAACGGAATTTGGTGGATCTGAGCTTCAGAAATTAGTAGAAAAACGCATTTTTGGCAAAGCACCATCCATTGATCTAGAAGTAGAAGCAACTCGTCAAAAAGAACTTCTTTCCGCTATTAAAGCTGGATTTATACAATCGGCACATGACATTTCAGAAGGCGGACTGGCAGTAGCATTAGCTGAAAAAGCCTTTGGTGCAACTGGTCTTGGAGTAAAAGTGACAATAACTGGTTCTGCAACGACCGCATTATTTAGTGAGTCACAGTCACGTTTTTTAGTAACTGTAAAACCTGAAGATGCTGCTAAATTTGAAGGAATCGTACAAGATGCAGTTCAAATTGGTGTGGTCACTGATTCTAATCAAATCATCATATCTAACGAAGACGGAACTGAATGGATTAACGGTTCTGTTGACGAATTCCGTTCCGCTTGGAAAGGAGCAATCCCATGCTTGCTGAACTCAGAGGCTTAAATGAGGAATGTGGTGTATTTGGAATTTGGGGTCACCCAGATCCTGCACCAATTAGCTATTATGGTTTACATGCACTTCAACATAGAGGGCAAGAAGGCGCTGGAATTGTTGTAACAGACGGAGAATTTTTACGAGCTGTTAAAGGAGAAGGACTAGTTAATGATGTTTTCAGTAATGGAAAGCTTGAAAAATTAGAAGGTAAAGCTGCAATTGCACATGTTCGGTATGCTACTGCAGGTGGTTCTGGTATTGAAAATGTCCAACCCCTCCTATTTAATTCGACTACTGGCAGTCTTGCAATTGCACATAACGGCAATATTGTAAATGCCAATAGATTGAAACGTAGTTTAGAACAACAAGGCAGTATTTTTCAAACAACTTCTGACACGGAAGTTTTGGCACATTTATTGAAAAAGAGTCATCATACTTCTTTAGAGGAACGTGCGAAACAGGCGCTGAAATTACTAGATGGTGCATTCGCATTTATCATTTTAACGGAAGACGAAATGATGGTAGCTCAAGATCCGCACGGCATGCGTCCACTTTCTATAGGAAAACTAGGGGATGCATGGGTTGTAGCATCAGAAACAAGTGCGTTCGATTTAATCGGAGCGGAAGTTATTCGTTCGGTTGAACCAGGGGAACTACTTATTATTAATGATCATGGTTTGAGGTCGGAGCGTTTCTCAGAACCAGCAGAACGTGCAATTTGCACAATGGAATATGTGTATTTCTCCCGTCCAGATTCTGATATTGACGGTATTAATATTCATAGCGCAAGAAAACGACTTGGAATACAACTTGCACAAGAGATTCAATTGGAGGCAGATGTTGTAACGGGAGTACCAGATTCTAGTATTTCCGCTGCAATCGGTTTTTCGGAAGCAACAGGTATTCCTTATGAATTAGGTCTTATTAAGAATCGCTATGTTGGGCGTACGTTTATACAACCTTCGCAAGATTTACGTGAACGTGGTGTAAAAATGAAGCTATCACCTGTTCGACAAGTGGTAAATGGAAAACGAGTTGTGATGGTTGATGATTCAATCGTACGAGGAACAACTTCAAAGCGTATTGTGAAAATGTTAAAAGAGGCAGGAGCCAAAGAAGTACATGTAGTCATAAGCTCACCTCCACTTAAAAATCCGTGTTTTTATGGAATTGATATTAGTACAGATGAGGAATTGATCGCATCTAACAATAGTGTGGAAGAAATGCGTGAATTGATAGGAGCAGATTCCCTTTCATTTTTGTCGGTTGAAGGTATGGTACAAGCAATTGGTCGAACGGATGAAGGCAAAAATTGTGGGCATTGTTTAGCTTGTTTTACAGGTGAATATCCAACACCTATTTCCCCAAATACAAAGTTACCACATGAAAAAGAGCTTGTTCGATAGGAGGATTCAACATGTCAAAAGCGTATGAAAAAGCTGGCGTTAATATTGAAGCAGGGTATGAAGCAGTCGAAAGAATGAAATCACATGTCGAACGTACAGCTAGAAAAGGAATCATGGGTACTTTCGGTGGTTTTGGTGGAATGTTTGATTTGTCTTCATTGAATTACAAGGAACCAGTACTAATTTCTGGGACAGATGGTGTGGGAACGAAGCTAAAGCTTGCATTTATGACAGATTCACACGATACAATCGGTGTGGACTGTGTAGCAATGTGTGTGAATGACATTGTTGCGCAAGGAGCAGAGCCATTATTTTTCCTCGATTACGTTGCGGTAGGAAAAGCAGTTCCAGCACGTATTGAACAAATTGTAAAAGGTGTTGCGGATGGATGTGTCCAGTCCGGCGCAGCTCTAATCGGTGGAGAAACAGCGGAAATGCCAGGGTTATATGAGGAAGATGAGTATGATCTTGCAGGATTTGCTGTTGGTGCATGTGAAAAATCGAAAATCGTAACTGGTGGGAAAATTGCCGAAGGTGACGTATTAGTAGGTATTGCTTCTAGCGGAGTTCATTCGAATGGTTTTTCTTTAGTGCGTAAAATCGTGTTTGAAGAGAACCAATATTCTACGGAAACAGTGGTCGAAGGTTATGAAGAGCTTGGGGCAATAGGGAAAGCACTACTTACACCTACCAAAATTTATGCAAAGCCAGTAATAGAAATGCATAACGAACTTGCTATTCACGGAATGGCACACGTAACTGGTGGAGGCTTTTATGAAAATCTACCACGTATGATGCCAGAAGGCTTAGCTGTAGAAATCGACTTAGGTTCATGGGAAGTACTTCCAATTTTCAATTTATTAAAAGAAAAAGGCGAGTTAACTGACCGCGATTTATATAATGTTTTTAATATGGGCATTGGATTTGTACTAGCTTTATCTGCAGAAGAAGCGAGCAAAGCAATTGCAATTGCGGAGGCCCATGGGGAAAAAGCATTTACAATCGGTCGTGTTGTGAAAGGTGAAGGTGTTTTATTCAACGGAACGCATGACGGGAGCTTAGTGTAATGGGAAGAAAATCTAAATTCGCCGTATTTGCATCTGGAAGTGGAAGTAACTTTCAAGCCATTCACGATGCAGTTAAAGTTGGTGAATTGGCCGGTCAAATTATGTTAGTTGTAACAGATAAACCAGGTGCATTTGTTGTAGAACGTGCAAGTAAGGTAGGAATTGAAACACTTGAGATTAAGCCCTCCAGCTTTTCCTCAAAGGAAGCATATGAACAGGAAATATTGCAAAAACTGTCAGAGCTTGAAGTGGAATGGATTGTCCTTGCAGGATATATGCGACTAATCGGAAAAGTACTACTCGAAGCATATCCCAATCGAATTATTAATATCCACCCATCTTTACTTCCTGCATTTCCTGGAAAAGATGCAATTGGACAAGCAATGGATAGTGGAGTAAAGATAACGGGGGTAACGGTTCACTATGTTGATGCTGGCATGGATACGGGTCCTATTTTAGCTCAGCAGACAGTTGAAGTTGTGGACGGGGATAGAGAGAAAACTGAAGAACGAATTCATGCAGTAGAACATGCATTATATACAAAGACTTTACAAGATCTATGGAACCGATAGTATTTCTTAAAAGAAAGCATATGGATTATTATCTTGTGAACCCAGTGTTCATAGTACTTTAAAGAATAAAATAATACCGTGGATTTCCGTTTTAGGTGGACGCTTTCCGCGGGGTGAGCGATGAGCCATCACCGCCGCATTCGCGCCGTTTGTGATGTCTCATCTGTCTCACTCATCCCGCAGGAGTCGCCACCCTTCACTACAATCCATTAGTGAGTAGTACCAACAAGAAGATTTTGCTCAGCCTATCGCTAAGAGGATAGAATTAGTTAAGTAAACTTAGTGATCATACCACGCTGTGATTGTGGTTGTATTCCGCTGAAGGCAGATGCTTTCCAGGGGGCAAGCATCAAGCCGCTTCGGGCGAACACGACGGTGGTCACAAAGGCGTTGCCACACGATGTGGCGCTCTTAGCCTTTGAACAATTGAATGCTCAGTCCAGGGTCTTGATTTGCTTGCTAATCCCCTAGGAGTCGCCGCTTTCCGCTCCAATCAACAGTGCAAATAATAAAGGTAATATGCTTGATATAAATAATGAACTGGTACTTATCTTTGTTTATCAATATTGCAAGCGGAAATAGAGAAAAATAGGTAGTATCTACCAATGAAGAAGCGAAGGGCATCCGAAATTGTATCTTAGGATGCTTTTAAAAGAGTAGGGAAGGATTTTATCCCTAATAATCCAAAACAAATGCATCTTGTCTCCACGCAATCCAAGAAGTCGACGGACAAACCTTTGCCACAAGATTACCGGAAAAAGAGGATCTGGAAGTGACGCAGTCACTTCCAGATCCTCCATAAAAGTCATCGGTAATAGTGTAGCAAAGGTTTGGTCCAAAGTACTCGTGAATTGGTGAAGACAATGTATACTTAAAGGGCGCTTTTCTTAATAAAAGGAGGAAATATTGTGTCAAAACGTGCGTTAATAAGTGTTTCAGATAAATCAGGAATTCTTGAATTTGCAAAAGAGCTAGAACTTTTGGGGTATGAAATATTATCAACTGGTGGAACGAAAGCATTTTTAGAGCAAAATGGAGTAGCAATTACATCCGTAGACGCAGTAACAAATTTCCCGGAAATTTTGGATGGTCGCGTAAAAACATTAAATCCAATGATTCATGGAGGGTTATTGGCAAAACATGATGATCCTTCCCATCAAGCGCAATTAGAAGAACATAGTATTACACCGATTCAAGTAGTGTGTGTCAACTTATATCCTTTCCGTGAAACAATTTCAAAACCAGATGTTGAATTTGAAGATGCAATCGAAAACATCGATATCGGTGGTCCTTCTATGTTACGATCTGCTGCAAAAAATCATCAATTCGTGACAGTCGTAACAGATGCCGAAGATTATCCAGAAGTACTAGAACAGCTAAAAGAAACTGGCAAAACTACACTTGAAACACGCCGTAAGTTAGCCGCTAAGGTTTTCCGTCACACTGCAGCATACGATGCATTAATCGCTAGTTATATGACAGATTTAACTGGTGAAGAATTTCCTGAGCTACTGACTCTTACATATGAACGTAAACAATCATTACGTTATGGTGAAAACCCACATCAAAAAGCAGCATTCTACAAACGTCCACTTGGCTCCGATTTCTCAATTGCTTCGGCAACTCAATTGCACGGTAAAGAACTTTCTTATAATAATATTCAAGATGCAAATGCAGCAATTCAAATCGTGAAAGAGTTCCAACTACCTGCAGCAGTTGCAGTAAAACATATGAATCCATGTGGAGTTGGAACAGGCGAAACAATTTCTGCTGCTTTTAATAAAGCCTATGAAGCAGATTCTACTTCTATTTTCGGTGGAATTGTTGCATTAAACCGCGAAGTAGATGCTGCAACAGCGAAGGTTTTAGCAGGTATTTTCTTAGAAATTGTTATCGCTCCTTCGTTCTCAGAAGAAGCGATTGCTATGTTGACTGCGAAGAAAAACATCCGATTGTTAACTATTTCTTATAAGCAAACAAAAAAAGATGCCTGGAACACTGTTTCTGTAGAGGGTGGATTATTAGTTCAATCTCCTGATACATTCGGATTAAAAGACGCAGATGTGAAAGTCGTTACTGATCGTGAACCAACACCAGAAGAGTGGAAAGCATTAGAACTTGGATGGAATGTAGTGAAACATGTGAAATCAAATGCAATCGTTGTTGCAACTGAAGATATGACAATTGGTGTTGGTGCTGGACAAATGAACCGTGTTGGATCAGCAAAAATTGCACTCGAACAAGCTGGAGAGCGTGCAATAGGAGCAGGGCTAGCCTCGGATGCATTTTTCCCAATGAATGATACAGTAGAAATAGCTGCTAAGGCGGGTATAACTGCTATTATTCAAACAGGTGGGTCTATAAAAGACCAAGATTCTATCGATAAAGCAAATGAATATGGAATTGCAATGGTCTTCACTGGAATTCGTCATTTCAAACATTAAGGGAGGCATTACAATATGAATATTCTTGTAATTGGAAGCGGTGGTCGCGAGCATGCGATCGCAAAGCAATTTAAAAACTCTCCTTCTGTTGAAAATGTCTATGTAGCACCTGGTAACGATGGAATGGCAAATGATGCACAGATTATCCCAATCGATGTAATGGATTTTGAAGGGCTTGCACAGTTTGCATTAGAAAACAAAATAGATCTAACTTTTGTTGGACCAGAGCAACCACTTGTGGCTGGTATAGTGGATCACTTCACTAAGCATGATCTTCGTATTTTTGGACCTAACAAGGCAGCAGCACAGTTAGAAGGAAGTAAAACATTTGCTAAAGAGCTTATGAAAAAGCACAGTATCCCAACCGCCACTTATGAAACATTTACTGAAGTGGATAAGGCAAAAGCATATATTGAAAAGCTTGGTGCTCCAATTGTTGTTAAGGCTGACGGTCTAGCTGCTGGCAAAGGTGTAGTAGTTGCCATGACAGTAGAAGAAGCGAAAACTGCTGTAGAAGACATGATTGGCAATCAATTATTTGGTGAATCTTCGTCAAGTGTAGTAATTGAGGAGTTTCTAGTTGGAGAAGAAATTTCATATATGTCATTTGTTCATAATGGACAAATTTATCCAATGGTGATTTCACAAGATCATAAACGTGCATATGACGGAGATAAGGGGCCAAACACAGGTGGAATGGGCGCTTATTCACCAGTTCCTCAGATTTCAAACGTTGTAGTGGAATTAGCGTATGAAACGGTTGTTGTACCAACTGTGAAAGCAATGGAGCAAGAAGGTACACCTTTCACTGGTATTTTATATGCAGGCCTTATTATAACGAATGAAGGACCAAAAGTTATTGAATTTAATGCTCGTTTTGGTGATCCTGAAACACAAGTTGTTCTTCCACGGATGACGAGTGATTTCGGTGAATTTATGACAGCGTTAATGAATGAAAAGCCATTCGACTTAAAATGGTCGGATGAAGCGATATTAGGTGTTGTCATTGCATCTGGTGGTTATCCAAGTGATGTACAAAAAGGTGCAGAGCTTCCGAATCTTTCTGCTTTAGAAGAATCAGGTCTTCAAGTCTTCCACGCAGGTACTAAAGCTGGAGCAGATGGATTTATAGCAAATGGTGGTCGCGTTATTTTAGTAGCAGCAAGTGAATCAACATTAAAAGAAGCACAACAAAAAGTATACGATGGTTTAGCCAAATTAACTTGGGATGGTTTGTTTTTCCGTCAAGACATTGGCTGGCGAACATTTTCATAATTACTGTTCGTTTTATAATTAATGATAAAATGAGAAGCAAAACCAATAACGGTTTTGCTTCTCATTCCTTTGTTACACACTTAATATTGAGTTATAGGAGATCGAAAATGAGATTATTTCATGTGAGTGAGGAAAATAACATCGAATTTTTTGTACCAAGGATTCCGACTCGGACGGATTTAGACCAAAGTACCGGACTTGTGTGGGCAATTAACGATAAATGTTTGCCAAACTTTTTGACACCAAGAAACTGTCCTAGAGTTACCTATCACATAGGCGAGAATACATCTAAAAATGATGTGAGAAGATATATTTCTTCTACTAGCAGTACCCATGTAATAGTAATTGAAAATAAATGGTTTGAGAAGATGAAAAATACAAAGCTTTACTTATATGAATTTGATACTAAACAGTTTGAACTATTAGATGAAGTTGCTGGATATTACATTAGCAAAACGTTCCAAGTACCAATTGAAAGGTTTGAAATAATCGATTTATTTAATGAACATTTCACTAGAAATGTTGAAATTAGAATTGTAGATAATCTGTGGGATATTTGTGAAGAAATTCAGACAACGACACTTAATTGGTCCATATGTAGAATGGGATTTGCTCAGCCCAAAAAACTACTATAATTTTATTAATCTGCTACTGAATCTTCAAAAAAATAACAAAGAACACTTTGCTTTACTAAAGTGATATGCTATATTTATTTTTACGAGCAACCTTTAAGGAAGGAGAATGGAAGGTATGCAATATCCAATCTGGAAAATAGAAGATATTAGACATCAAATAGAAGTTGTAAGTGGAATAAAGTCACCAGATATTCTTATAAAAAATGCAACTTATTTACATAGTCATTTAAAAAAATGGATTACCGGTAATATTTGGATTGTAAAAGATCGTATTGTATATACTGGAATGGAAATGCCGCTTGATTCTGAAAAAACGGAAGTATATGATGCAAGCGGACAAAAAATTGTTCCTGGTTATATGGAACCTCATGTCCATCCATTTCAGCTCTATAACCCACAATCGTTTGCTGATTACGCTGCACAACGTGGAACTACGACCTTTATCGCAGATAACTTAGTGTTATTTTTATCACTTGAAAATAAGAAAGCGTTTTCAATTATGGATCAATTAAAGAAACTGCCCTTTGCATTTTATTGGTGGGCTCGTTTTGATTCCCAAACCGAACTAGAAAATGAAGAAGAGTTATTCACCTCTAAAACAATTGGCGAATGGATTGAACGACCGGATGTTATTATGGGTGGAGAGTTAACTGGTTGGCCGAGATTGCTATCGGGTGATGATCAAATGCTTTACTGGATGCAGCAAGCAAAATCACATGGCATGAAAATAGAAGGTCATTTTCCAGGAGCATCAGAGCGCACGCTCGCTCGAATGCGGCTACTCGGAGCGGACGGTGATCACGAATCCATGACAATTGAGGAAGTGGAAAGACGTATTCTTCATGGTTATGCTGTGACTCTACGTCATTCGTCCATTCGCCCAGATTTACCAGTTCTCTTAAAAGGCATATTAGAAAAGGATCTTCATATTTTTGATCATTTGATGATGACTACTGACGGAGCTACCCCTTCGTTTCACATAGACGGTGTAATGGATAAGTGTATTCAAGTTGCATTAGATGCTGGAGTAAACCCAATCGATTCTTATTTAATGGCATCGTTCAATGTTGCAAAATATTATAATCTATCTAACTTACATGGGGTAATTGCTACTGGGAGATTTGCCACTTTAAACTTTTTAGAAGATGAGTATAACCCTGTTCCCGTAAGCGTTTTATCTAAAGGCGAATGGTTAAAACGTAACGGTGAAAAAGTGCAATCATTAGCTCCAGTCGATTGGTCAGATATGCCCTCACTAGATCTAGATTTTGAACTAACAGATGATGACTTTCAATTCTCTATGCCATTTGGTATCTCCATGGTAAACGATGTCATTACGAAACCATATTCTATATCTGTTAATACAACAGATAATGAACTTTCATCAAATCATGATGAAAGCTTCCTTATGTTAATTGACCGAAATGGTAAGTGGAAAGTTACAACACTCATTAAAGGTTTTGCTACATCTGTGAAAGGTTTCGCATCCTCTTATTCTAATACTGGTGATATTATACTAATTGGAAAGAATAAAAAAAGTATGTTAAAAGCTTTCGAAGAAATGAAGAAGATGCAAGGTGGAATTGTTTTAGTAGAGGATGATCAAGTCATTTGTTCTATCAATCTTCCTATAGGCGGTGGACTTTCCGACAAGCCAATGGAAGAGTTAATAGAAGAAGAATTGATATTAAAGAAAGAGTTGGCAGCAAGAGGTTTTAAGCATGGGGATGCTATTTATACATTATTATTCTTGCAGTCAACTCATTTACCTTATGTTCGAATTACACAAAGAGGAATATTTGATGTGATGAAAAAACAAGTACTAATTCCAGCACTCATGAGGTAGGGGGATTTATGTGTTCAAAAAAAGGGGTTTTATATTTGTAATAAGCATTCTATTATTAGCTGCTTGTACTAAAAAAGAAGAAGTACAGGAAGAAACAAAAGAACAAGTAGTTGAACCAGAAAATGTTGAGGAAGTATCAAAGGAAGAGCAAGGTCTTCCTTATTTCGCTCCTTTTACGGGGATTGGCTCAGAAGTAGAAATGAAACAAAGACCAATTCTTGTTACAATGAATAATCATCCGCTTGCTCGTCCTCAGTCAGGTATTGCACAAGCGGATATAGTATATGAAATGTTGGCTGAAGGAAATGTTACTAGGTTTCTTGCACTCTTTCAAAGTGAGATTCCCGAAACGATTGGGCCAGTGAGAAGCGCACGTGACTATTTTGTTAAGATTGCTAAAGGCTTGGATGCATTTTACATTGCGCATGGTTATAGCCCAGATGCTAAAAAAATGTTAGATGCGAGAGTTGTAGATAATATTAATGGGATGCAGTATGATGGTACCCTGTTTAAAAGGTCAAAGGAGCGAAAGGCACCGCATAACTCCTACATTTCCAAAGAAAATGTTTTTGTTGGTGCAGAAAAAATTGGAGCTTCGATGGAAATAAATAAAATGCCCACATTTTCTTATTATGATTCTGTAGAAGATGTAAAAATAGGTAATCCTGCATCTAGTATAAGTATTCGTTATGGGTCAGGTACAAGCTTTGAAAATCAATATACGTATTTACCAGAAGAAGGATTATATGAAAGAAAAACAGCAGGAGTCCTGACGACTGATAAAGAGTCAGGAGAACTTGTCAAACTTTCAAATGTTATTTTTATGGAGATACCACATAAAACGATAGATAATGCTGGTAGACAAGAACTAACTTTAACTGCTGGTGGAAAAGCCTATTTATTTCAAGCTGGAATAATGAAAGAAATCCAATGGGAAAATGTTGAAGGTATTCTAGTTCCAATGGAAAATGGGGTTCCTGCAAAGCTTGTAAAAGGAAAATCGTGGATAAGTATTGTACCCACACATCCTGGGATTGAAAGTATGGTAAAGTTTTTACCATAAAAAGAACAACAAAAAAGAGGGGAATGACAAGCATATGCAAGTGGAAAAAATAAAAGGACATCAAACAGACCAATTATTTAAAGCTGTTTTAGAACTTAAAAATATGGAAGAATGTTATCGTTTTTTCGATGACTTATGCACAATAAGCGAAATTCAATCTCTTGCTCAACGCTTCGAAGTTGCTCATTTATTGAGATTGAAAAAAACATATGAAACGATTAAGAAAGAAACCGGTGCAAGTACTGCAACTATTTCACGAGTTAGACGCTGTTTTGACTATGGAAATGATACGTACGATGAAATGCTTGGTCGCTTATATCCAGATGAACAACCTTTCCAAAACCCTAGAGGATAAGTTGATAAACTCGGATCCTTGTCTCATCCACAATTGGGTGATGATCTACTATAAAAAAGTAGGGCAGGAGCTTATCCTTCATTATCCAAAACTTACGCACCATGTTTCCTGGTTGATTTCCCGCTGCAGGCGGACGCTTTCCAGGGGGCAAGCATCAAGCCGCTTCGGGCCAACACGACGTTGGTCACAAAGGCGTTGCCACACGATGTGGCGCTCGTAGCCTTTGAACATTTGAACGCTCCGTCCAGGGTCTTGATTTGCTTGCTAATCCCCTAGGAGTCGCCGCCTTCCGCTCCAATCAACATGCAAATAAGAAAAGAATCTACTTCGTCCAATTAATGATCTGGTACTTTCTTTTGCTTATCCATATGGCAAGCGGAACCAGAGAAAAATAGGTAGTTTCTACCGATAAAGAGGTGAAGAGCTTCCGAAATGGTATCTTCGGAAGCTTTTAAAAGAGTAGGTAAGTATCTTATCCCTCATTATCCAAACCAAACGCATCATGTCCTCACAAATTCCAAGAGGGCGACGGACAAACATCCGCCGCAAGATTACCGAAAAAAATGGATCGTGAAGCGACGCAGTCACTTCACGATCGATAGCTCTAACGGTAATGATGTAGGCAATGTTTCGTCCAAAGTACTCTGGAAACAGTGAAGACAAGATGCACTTGAAGTATGCTTGCGCTTTTCTTATATTTTGTGGAATAAATTGGTTTATTGAAAATATGAAGTTTTACTAATAAGTCTTAGCTGAACAGAAGCCTCTGTTCAGTTTTTTTGTTATAATGAGGAATGCTTAACTAACGATTTGTAGGTGAAAAAAATGGACTATAAAGAATGGCGACATATATTTAAATTGGATCCAGCGAAGGAAATCGATGCTAATGCTTTAGAAAAGATTTGCGAATCCGGAACCGATGCAATCATTATTGGTGGATCAGACAATGTAACACTGGATAACGTTATTGATTTATTAATGCGTATTAGGCGCTATGCTGTACCTGTAGCACTGGAGGTTTCGACAATTGAGTCAATTACGCCCGGATTTGATTTTTATTTTATTCCAAGTGTTTTAAATAGCACGGATACAAAATGGGTAAAAGATTTACATCATGCCGCGACAAGGGAATTCGGTGAAGTGATGAACTGGGATGAAATTATTCCTGAAGGTTATTGTATTTTAAATCCCGATTGCAAGGCGGCTAAGCTTACAAATGCTAAACAACCAGAAACAAATGATGATGTAATTGCTTATGCGCAAATGGTAGAGCATATGTTTAAGTTTCCTGTTTTTTATATGGAATATAGCGGAACGTATGGTGATATTGATGTTGTTAAAAAAGTGAAATCTAAACTCGTAAATACGAAATTATTTTACGGTGGAGGTATTCAGACTGAAGACCAAGCACGAGAAATGGCTACTTATGCAGACACAATTATCGTAGGAAACCAAGTGTATGAAAACTTAGAAGAGGCACTGAAAACAGTAAATGGTGTTAAGTAGTATTTGAGTAATTAGATATGAAGCGGTATAATAACGAGAACAAACGTTCTCTTAAGGAAGTGTATTATGGAGCTTATAGCGAAAAACCTTTTAAATGGTATGAATAAGGAACAAGAAAAAGCAGTTAGAACAACGGAAGGCCCTTTACTCATTATGGCTGGAGCAGGTTCGGGGAAAACACGTGTATTAACGCACCGAATTGCTTACTTAATAGTAGAAAAAGAAGTATATCCTTCCAAAATACTTGCCATAACGTTTACAAATAAAGCAGCACGAGAAATGCGCGAAAGAATCAATAATATTTTAGGTGCTGGATCAGGTGAAAATATGTGGGTATCCACTTTTCACTCGATGTGTGTTCGTATTTTAAGAAGAGATATCGATCGAATAGGCTATTCAAAAAGCTTCTCTATCTTAGATACGACAGATCAGTTATCGGTTATTAAAAGTATCTTAAAAGAACAAAACATTGATTCGAAAAAATATGATCCTCGTTCAATGTTAAATGCGATTAGCAGTGCCAAGAATATATGTATAGATGCAGATACGTTTAAAGCACAAATGAATGAGTTTAATCCATTTGAAAAAACGGTTGCAGAAGTTTATAAAGGTTATGAAAAGCGTTTAAGAAAGAACCAATCTCTTGATTTTGACGATTTAATCATGACAACTTTAACCCTTTTTAAACGAGTTCCCGAAGTATTAGAGTTTTATCAAAATAAATTCCAATACATTCATGTGGATGAGTATCAGGATACAAATAAAGCACAATACGAATTAGTACAAATGCTTGCACAAAAATTCAAGAATATTTGTGTTGTTGGTGACTCCGATCAATCCATTTATCGCTGGCGAGGTGCGGACATTCAAAATATTCTCTCGTTTGAAAAGGATTATCCGAACGCAACTGTAATAATGTTAGAGCAGAATTATCGATCGTCTCAAAGAATCCTACAAGCTGCAAATGACGTCATTGGTAATAATACAAGTAGATACCCAAAAGTATTGAGAACCGACAATCAAGAAGGCGAAAAAATTCGGATGTACCGTGCTTTTAATGAGCAACAGGAAGCACAATTTGTTGTACAGTCTATCCAAGAGATGTTAGAACAAGAGAATCGCACCTTAGATGATTTTGCTATTTTGTATCGGACTAACGCTCAATCTCGTGTAATGGAGGAAGTACTTGTTAAATCGAATATGGCCTATACGATTGTTGGTGGAACTAAGTTCTATGATCGTAAAGAAATTAAAGACTTACTAGCATATCTTCGATTAATAGCCAATAACGATGATGACTTATCACTTGCAAGAATTATTAATGAACCGAAACGAAATATTGGAGCTACTTCTTTCGAACGCATAGCAATGTATGCGCTAGAACAAGATCGTTCTATTCTGGATGCTTTAAATGAAGTAGACTTCATGGGATTACCGGCACGTGCAGTAAATTCCGTCGTGCAATTTCAAGGGCTAATTCAAAATTTTACTCAAATGCAAGAATTTTTGTCAGTAACAGAAATAGTCGAACAAATTCTTGATAAAACGGGTTATCGTATGATGTTAAAAAATGAGAAAACAATTGAAGCCGAAAGTCGACTAGAAAATATTGAAGAGTTCTTGTCTGTAACGAAAGCATTTGAAGAAAAAAGCGATGATAAATCACTTGTTGCATTTTTAACAGATTTAGCGCTCATTTCTGATATTGATAAGTTGGACGAAGAGGAAGATACGTCTCAAGGGAATATCATCTTAATGACAATGCATGCTGCAAAAGGCCTTGAATTTCCCGTTGTTTTTATAATAGGAATGGAAGAAAATATTTTTCCTCATTCCCGTTCTATTGGGGATGACGATGAGATGGAAGAAGAACGTCGACTAGCATATGTAGGAATAACACGCGCGGAAGAAAGATTATTTATCACATGTGCACAATCTCGAACTATTTTTGGACGTGGTAGTTTTAATAGCCCTTCTCGTTTTATCGGAGAAATTTCTGATGAGATTTTAGAAGCAGTGGGGGGAATGAATGAAAGTACTAGAGGTTCAATTTCTAAATCTAGTGAAGTTCCACAAACTAGAAAAGCAGTAGTTACTCGTCCTGCGTATAAAGAGTCCGGAGGAGAGAAAATGGGCTGGCAAGTGGGGGACAAGGCAGTTCATAAAAAATGGGGAGTTGGAATGGTTGTTAGTGTTCGAGGTGAAGGTGAAAATACGGAACTCGATATAGCGTTTCCAAGTCCAACAGGCATTAAACGATTGCTTGCTAAATTTGCACCGATAGAAAAAGGATAATTCATTTGGTGGAGGAAAACCTATGGAAAAATTAGAACAACGAGTAAAAGAGCTACACAAGCTTTTATATGACTATGGATATGCGTACTATGTAATGGATGAGCCTATCGTTTCTGATGCAGTCTATGACCAATATTTAAACGAATTAATTGCATTAGAAGAACAAAATCCAAATTTAATATTACCAGACTCCCCTACACAACGAGTGGGAGCTACTATCATAAATGGTTTTCAAAAAGTAACGCATACGAGTCCTATGCTCAGTCTGTCTAATGCGTTTAATGAAGAAGATATACGTGATTTTGACACTAGAATTCGCAGTCTAATTGATGATTCACCGACCTATGTATGTGAGCTAAAGATTGACGGATTAGCCATTTCCCTTCTATATGTTGATGGCATACTTTCCCGTGGGGCTACCAGGGGAGATGGAACTACAGGAGAAGATATTACAAGTAATATAAAGACAATTCGTGCCATACCACTTCGTTTAAAAGATAAAGTAACTATCGAAGCAAGAGGAGAAGCTTATATGCCAAAATCTTCGTTTAATAAACTAAACGAAGAGAGAGCTGAACGAGGAGAAGAGTTATTAGCCAATCCTCGTAATGCAGCTGCAGGATCATTACGTCAATTAGATCCAAAAATGGCAGCGAGTCGAAAACTTTCATTCTTTGCATATGGAATGGGAGGGGACGGAGAAGAACTGAATATTGATCAGCATTCAGATGCGCTTCAATTTATGAAAGAACAAGGTTTACCGACCAATAAGGAAACTAGAAAATGTTCTTCAATAGAAGAAGTCCTTGAGTTTATTCAAGAATGGACAGCCAAACGAAATGATATTCCGTATGAAATAGATGGTATCGTTATAAAAGTAGATGATTATGCACAACAAGAGGAGATAGGTTTTACTGCTAAAAGCCCCCGATTTGCAATTGCTTTTAAATTCCCAGCAGAAGAAGTAGTAACAACTATTATTGACATTGATTTAACGGTGGGAAGAACAGGCGTTGTCACACCAACAGCTATATTGGAACCAGCACAAGTAGCGGGATCTACAGTTCAACGTGCAACATTGCACAATGAAGACTTAATCCGAGCTAAAGATATTCGGATTGGAGATCGAGTGATAATCCGTAAAGCAGGAGATATTATTCCAGAGGTAGTTGCAGTCATCTTAGAAGAACGCGACGGCTCGGAAATCCCTTATGAAATGCCAACGAACTGTCCTGTTTGTGATAGTGAATTAATAAGGATTGAAGAAGAAGTTGCATTACGTTGTGTCAATCCACAATGTCCAGCTCAAATCCAAGAAGGTATTTATCACTTTGCATCAAGAAATGCGATGAATATTGAAGGTCTTGGAGAAAAAGTTGTAGAGCAGTTATTTAGAGAGAAACTGATTAAGGATGTCTCAGATCTTTACAAATTAACAGTAGAAGATTTAGTGAACTTAGAGCGAATGGGATTGAAATCTGCTACGAATTTGGTTCAAGCAATTGAAGCTTCCAAATCAAACTCGATGGAACGGGTATTGTTTGGACTTGGAATACGTCATATTGGTGAAAAGGCTGCGAAAATTTTATCGGAGACATTCCATAGCTTCGATGCGCTTAAGCAAGCAAATAGAGAAGAGCTAAAAGCAGTGTTTGAAATCGGAGACAAGATGGCCGATTCGCTTGTAACCTATTTTGAACAAGAAGAAGTAGAGCAGCTGATAGAAAGATTAAAATCAGCAGGATTGACATTACATTTTACAGGTAAAGTAATTGATACTTCTACGATAGAAAATAGTCCATTTATAAATAAAACAGTTGTATTAACTGGAAAGTTAACTCAGCTAACGCGTCAAGAAGCTAAAGACAGAATTGAATCTTTAGGTGGCAATGTAGCTGGTAGTGTAAGCAAAAAAACAGATATAGTTATCGCAGGAGAGGATGCAGGCTCGAAGCTTGAAAAAGCTACAAGCTTAGGCATTGAAATCTGGGATGAACAAAAACTTTTAGATCAACTAGAGGAATAGAGGAGTTTGGAAATGGCAAAAAAATTAATAGGAATATCAACGATGATTTTATTGCTAATTGTCTCTGGATGTACTCCTTCTATCAAAAAAGAAACAGAAGTAATCCAAGACACAGAGCAAAAAGCATCGAAAAAAGTTATCATTCCAAGTTTACAGTTAGATGATACGTACTACCGGACGCTATTACCATATGAGGCAAGTAAAAGTAGAGGATTAGTCGTATCTAATCTATCAACAAAATATGATATGAAAGAAGTAGAAACGGGACTTCTTCGAATTTCACAAAAAGAGTTTTCACCAGATACTTACTTATTTCAAGAAGGACAGTTTTTAGAAAGAAAAACACTTGTCTCTTGGTTAGCAAGGAGCAATCAGACGAGTGATGGATTAAACCCTAGTGACGAAGGTTTGACTGGAGAAGAAAAAGCAAAAAAAGCTCCTATTTATATTTCACATATAGTGGAACAAAATTATTTAAAAAAAGAAGGTAATACCGTAAAACTTGCGGGAGTTTCAGTAGGGCTTGCTTTGAATTCTATTTATTATTATCAAAAAGAATCATACGGAGCAACCTATGAAGAACAGTTGTCTCAAAAAGAAATTGAGGACAATGGCAAAAGAATTGCAGAAGAGGTAGTTACTCGAATGCGTCAAAAAAATGAAGCTTTAGCTGACATACCAATTGTTGTTGGCTTATTTAAACAAAATAGTAGAAATTCGGTCGTACCAGGCACGTACTTCAAATATAGCGTCGCCCCTAGCGGAAAAAATGTTTCAGATTGGAAAGATATAGATGAAGAATATGTTCTCTTCCCGTCAGCAGATTCAGAGAAAAAATATCGAGATCTAGATACAATATTCCGTAATTTTAAACAAGATGTGGAGACGTATTTCTCTAATTACACAAGTGTTATTGGGACTGGATATTTTAAAGATAAACAGTTGCAAAAATTAACTATAACTATTCCTATTCAATTCTATGGAACAGCAGAAATAATTGGATTTACACAACAACTTGCAGGGTTAGTAAAAGACCATTTTAAGGATACGTCGATGAATGTGGAAGTTAATGTGAATTCCATGAACGGAGCAGAGGCATTATTGATCAAAAAACCAGGAGAAGAAGAACCATATGTGCATATATATTCTCCATAAGCCTTAAGAAGGAGTCACTCTATTCAACTAGAGTGAAAAATGATATGATATTGCTTATGGTTATTGAATTCGGAGGTGTGGAAATTGGCGAATATTTCAAAAGAAGAAGTAAAGCACGTAGCGCATTTAGCACGACTTGCAATCACTGAAGAGGAAGCAGAAAAGTTTGCTCTTCAGCTTGGTGCAATTACAGACTTTGCAGAGCAACTTAAAGAATTGGATACTACAAATGTAGTACCTACAACGCATGTTTTACCTTTAGTGAATGTATTACGTGAGGATAAAGCGGTTAAAGGATTAGACCGTGAAACGATGATGTTGAATGTAAAAGAACAAGAAGCAGGACAAGTAAAAGTACCATCTATTATGGATTAATAGTTGTAGGAGGGAATAAAATGACGTTATTCGAACGTTCGGCAAAAGAATTACAAGCTCTTTTACATAACAAGGAAATTACAATTGCTGATTTGACAAAAGAAGCTTTTGCACGCGTAGAAAAGCTAGACGGTGACGTAGAAGCATTCTTAGCATTAAATAAAGAAAAAGCTTCTCTAACAGCTGCGGAGTTAGATCAAGTACCTTTTGAAGAGCGCGGACCATTATTTGGTTTACCTATTGGAGTAAAAGATAACATTGTAACAGAAGGTTTAGAAACAACTTGTGCTAGTAAGATTTTAGAAGGATTTAATCCTATTTATGATGCTACTGTCGTAAAAAAACTACGCGCAGCAGGAATGGTTACAATCGGCAAACTGAATATGGATGAGTTTGCGATGGGTTCTTCTAATGAAAACTCAGCGTATAAAACAACAAAAAATCCATGGGCATTAGATCGTGTTCCAGGTGGTTCATCAGGCGCATCTGCAGCTGCAGTGGCAGCAGGAGAAGTTCCATTCTCATTAGGTTCTGATACTGGTGGATCTATTCGTCAACCAGCTTCATACTGTGGAGTTGTTGGAATGAAACCAACCTACGGTCGTGTTTCTCGTTTTGGTCTAGTTGCATTTGCATCTTCTCTTGACCAAATCGGACCTATCACTCGCAATGTAACAGACAATGCATTATTACTGGAAGCAATTTCTGGACTTGATCCACATGACTCTACTTCAGCAGACGTAGAAGTACCAAACTTTGCTGCAGCTTTAACAGGAGACATTAAAGGTCTTCGAATTGCTGTTCCAAAGGAATATTTAGGTGAAGGTGTAAGCTTTGCTGTCCGTCAATCAGTTCTTGATGCATTGAAAGTTTTAGAATCTCTTGGAGCAACTTGGGAAGAGGTTTCATTACCACATTCTAAATATGCTTTAGCAACATATTATATTCTTTCCTCTTCAGAAGCATCATCTAATCTTTCTCGTTTCGATGGTATTCGTTATGGTTTCCGTGCAGAAAATGTTCAAAACTTAATGGATCTATATAAGGAAACTCGTTCTCAAGGATTTGGTGATGAAGTAAAACGCCGTATTATGCTTGGTACTTATTCTTTAAGTGCAGGTACTTATGATGCTTACTATAAAAAGGCACAACAAGTTCGTACCCTAATCAAGGAAGATTACGATAAAGTATTAGCAGACTATGATGTAATTGTTGGGCCGACTGCACCAACACCAGCATTTAAAATTGGTGAGAACGTAGAAGATCCTTTAACGATGTATGCAAATGATATATTAACTATTCCGATTAACCTTGCGGGAGTACCAGCTATTTCGATTCCTTGTGGATTTGAAAATGACCTGCCACTTGGTTTACAAATTATCGGAAATTATTTTGATGAGTCGACAATTTATCGTGTAGCCCACGCATATGAGCAAGCGACAGATTTCCATAAACAAACTCCTCAAATTTGGGAGGGAAAATAAAATGAACTTTGAAACAGTTATTGGATTAGAAGTACACGTAGAGTTAAAAACAAACTCTAAAATCTTCTCAGCAGCACCTAACCATTTTGGAGCTGAACCAAATACAAATACGACAGTTATTGACCTTGGGTATCCAGGGGTACTACCTGTACTAAATAAAAACGTAGTAGATTTTGCAATGCGTGCAGCACTTGCATTAAATATGGAAATCGAGCAAAATACAAAATTTGATCGTAAAAACTATTTTTATCCAGACAATCCGAAAGCATATCAAATCTCACAATTTGATAAGCCAATAGGTAAAAACGGTTGGGTGGAAATTGAAGTTAACGGAGAGAAAAAGCGTATAGGTATAACTCGTCTTCATATGGAAGAAGATGCGGGTAAATTATCACATGCGGATGGTTACTCTTTAGTAGACTTTAACCGTCAAGGAACTCCGTTAGTAGAAATAGTTTCTGAACCAGATATTCGTACGCCCGAGGAAGCATATGCATACTTGGAAAAAGTAAAATCCATTATTCAATATACAGATGTTTCTGACTGTAAAATGGAAGAAGGATCTTTACGTTGTGACGCTAATATTTCTATTCGCCCATATGGACAAGAAGAATTTGGTACAAAAACAGAGTTGAAAAATTTAAACTCATTTAACTATGTCCGCAGAGGCTTAGAACATGAGGAAATACGACAAGCGGAAGTACTGTCTTCTGGCGGAATAATTGAACAAGAAACTCGTCGTTACGATGAGAAAACAGGTAAAACAATTCTAATGCGCGTAAAAGAAGGAACGGACGACTATCGTTATTTCCCAGAACCAGATTTAGTTGATCTAGTAATTGATGATGCATGGTTAGAGCGTGTTCGTGCAGAAATTCCAGAGTTACCAGATGCACGTAAACAACGTTATATCGAGGAACTTGGTTTATCTCCATATGATGCTCATGTATTAACTTTATCAAAAGATATGGCTAACTTCTTTGAAGCAACTATAGCCGACGGAGCGGATGTAAAACTTTCTGCTAACTGGCTAATGGGTGAAGTTTCTGCTTATTTAAATGTAGACCAAAAAGAATTGAAGGATATTAAACTTACTCCATCTAATCTTTCTGGAATGATTAAGTTAATTTCTGATGGCACTATTTCATCTAAAATTGCAAAAAAAGTATTCAAGGAGCTTGCGGATAACGGAGGAGAAGCTAAAGAAGTTGTAAAAGCACAGGGCTTAGTACAAATTTCAGATGAAGGTGCACTTCGTGAAATCGTAACTACTACATTGGATGCAAACCCACAATCAATTGAAGATTTTAAAAACGGTAAAGACCGTGCGATCGGTTTCCTTGTTGGACAAATTATGAAAGCAACAAAAGGACAAGCAAACCCACCACTTGTAAACAAAATTTTACAAGAAGAAATCGTAAAACGATAAAAAATAAAGGATGACTCCAGCTTTTGAACTGGTGTCATCCTTTTAATTTCAAACTTTTATGTTATGAACAGGTTGGTTCCCGCTGCAGGCGGACGCTTTCCGCGGGCGGTCCGTGAGCCTCCTGCTTCGCTGTGGGGTCTCACCTGGACACGCTTTTCCCGCTGGATTCGCCGCCTTCCGCTCCAATCAACAGTGCAGCTATAAATGTAGGTTTTTAAATCTCATTATCCAAACCAAATGCATCATGTCTTTACATATTCCAAGAGGACGACAGACAAACATCCACCACAAGATCCTCTATAAAATTCTTCGTTAATAGTGTAGCATATGTTTCTTCCAAAGTACTCTGAAATCGATGAAGACAAGATGCACTTAAAGGATCCTTGCGCTTTACTTAGTTATTGGACAACTACATCTAGCAAAGTAGAATTACGTGTCCTCTTTCAGAGCCCTTGAACTAATACTCCCTGCTTTTATTATAAGTCGTTTATCGTATTTATTAGACCATCAGATGAGATAGCGATGGAATCTACAGCATGATTTAATTCATTCAGAATTTCAGAAATGGTTGCGATTTCTGTATTGGATTGTTCGCTTTGAATTTTAATTCCTGACATTGCCTTAACAATGTTTTTATAGGATTCTGACATTTGTTCGTATTTACCTGCACCATCAGCAATTAGTTGGTTCATTTCAGAAACTGAATTGGTTATATCTCCAATACCATCGTCTGTGTCCTGGATTAATCCTTCGACGCTTTCGATTGCTTTTTTTGTGTCTTCAGAGAGTTTTCTTACTTCAGCAGCTACGACTGCAAAACCAACACCATGTTCACCTGCACGCGCCGCTTCAATTGCAGCATTTAGAGCAAGTAGATTGGTTTGATTTGCTATAGATGTAACTAAACCGACAATATCTCTAATTCTATTAGAAGAGTCTTGGAGTTGTACCATTTTATTCTGTAAGGCATTAATACTATCAGTAATTAATTGCATTTGCTCCATTTGTTTAGTTAGAAGTACTTGACCGGCTTGAGATTTTTCCTCCGTATCTTTTACAAAAGATAAATTTTGGTTAGTAGATTCTTTTATATTTGTTGCTTGGTAAGATAATTTATTGATCGAGGCACTTGTTTCTTCACTAACAGCTGCCAGATTCTCTGCCGTGTCATGTACCTTAATTTTTACTTTATCTTTTTGTAATTGATCTGCCGCTCGTAAACGCATGTTTTCAGCTTCATAGGCCTCTAATACTAATTGTTGCTCTAAATTCAATACTTTATTAATCGCAGAAAGGGCACCACGTTTATCTGAATCTGAAATGGATAGTGTCATGATATACTTTAAGAATTCATAATTTAATGTTTCAAAAGCGGCCATATACCACTTTGGTTCTAGTCCAATTTTTACGTGAACATGAGCAATTATCTTTCTTTGGTTAAGGTAATTTGAATCGATAACGCCACTGAACATTTCTAAAAGGTGATTATAGAGTGTTTTTTTCAGTCGTTCGACACTACTATGAGCAGTAATAATATCCATTAGTTTAGATTCAACCTCTAATGATTTGTAAAAAGATGTTACCGTATTTTCTAAAATTTGTTGAATAAATGGTTGTAAATGGTGAAGTATTGCTAGATCATTTTTCGTGAGATGAATCATTGAGATTTGCTTTTTTATTTCAGAATGATCTGGTATATCTAAAACCACTGTTATATCTTTAGTAAAATCAATACTGTTGGTAGAATTTTGCTTTTTAAAGAAAAGTGTCACTTTATATATTCTCCTTTTGATAGAAACTAAGTTGTCCAGGCCCTAATTAGATATTCTTAATATCTATCCCATCCATCATAAAATGTAACTGTTGTTTCCATTACTCCGTTTTAAATTTCTGATGAATGATTTTCCATTGCACTCTAGTCTTTTATCGTCAAAATAGGTTGGGTATTAAGCTATTTTAAATGGGATGTAATCAAAGTTTGTATTGTTACATATTCTCTTTTAATGAGAGATTTTACGATAGTTAATAAAAAAGCCAAACTTACTAATTTGAATAAGCAATGAGAACAAAGTATACTAAGTAAAAAGGGAGGTCTCTCAAATTGCCAACTGAACAACAATATTTTGAAGAAGCTAAATCACTAACACAATATATGGACGACATGACGACAAAAAAAGAGGAATCTTTTAGTATTTATAATCAGTTCGAAGTTCCAGCAGATGATGAATTTATTGCTGTATTAAAAGAAAAAGCCCCACATGTGCTTGTTATAACGGAAGATTGGTGCGGCGATGCAATGCTGAATAATGCGATCTTACGTAAAATCTCTGAAGCAGCGGGAATCGAAGTACGTGCTGTATATCGCGACGAAAATGAGGATCTAATCGATCAATATTTAACGAATGGTGGCCGGTCAATACCTGTTTATTTATTGTTAAGTAGTAATGGAGAAGTTGTAGCAAGATGGGGCCCTCGAGCAGAGAAAGTACAACAATTCGTTGCGGAAGGTCGAGAAAAATTTCCTCCCAAAGAAGACCCTAATTTTGAGGAAGTTCAGAAAGCATTCTATCAACAAATGACGAAAGAATTTATGGATAATAAAGACTTTCATTTAGCTGTATATGAAGATATCCGAAATAACTGGCTACAAGCACTTCAAAATTAAATTATGTAAAATTAAGTTAAAAAGAGTCGGCATTAGTCGGCTCTTTTAGTAGTGGAATGAAACCTTTAGAAAGATTTGTAGTCACTATGTAGTAATAGAAATTGTGAAGTAGAAAGGGAAATCTGTATGAAACGAGCACGAATCATATATAATCCTACTTCCGGTAGAGAACTTTTCAAAAAGAATTTGCCAGAAGTATTAGAGGCTTTAGAAATCGCGGGATTTGAAACCTCTTGCCACGCGACAACATGTGAAGGTGATGCGCAAGTTGCTGCGAAAAAAGCAGTTCAAAATGGCTTCGACCTAGTAATTGCTGCAGGAGGAGACGGTACATTAAACGAGGTTGTAGCAGGGATAAGCGAATTTGATAAACGGCCAAAAGTTGGTCTAATTCCAATGGGTACAACAAATGATTTTGCTAGAGCACTTCATATCCCTAGAGATATTCAAAAAGCAGTGGAAATCATTATAAAAGGAGATTCTATTCCTGTAGATGTTGGTCTTGTAAATGATCGTTACTTTATAAATATTGCTGGCGGTGGAAGAATTACGGAACTTACATATGAAGTTCCAAGTAAATTAAAAACAATGCTAGGTCAACTTGCATATTACCTTAAAGGGATTGAAATGCTTCCATCTATTAATGCAACAAAAGTAAGAATTGAGTACGACGATGAAGTATTCGAAGATGAAGCGATGATGTTTTTAGTAGGTCTTACCAATTCAGTAGGGGGCTTTGAAAAGCTTTCACCAAATTCGAGTATTAATGATGGGAAATTTACATTATTAATTTTGAAGAAGTGTAATATCGCAGATTTTATTCGACTAGCGTCCTTAGCTATACGTGGTGAACATTTAAATGACCCACATGTTATTTCTAAAAAAGCAAAACATATTAGAGTGACTTCAGAAGACAAAGTGCTGCTTAATCTAGATGGTGAATATGGCGGTACAATTCCAGCTACTTTTGTAAATTTATACAGACACATAGAGGTTTTTGTACCGATCGATGAAATTCGAGAAGAGGACAGACCGTAATAACTAACCCAGCATTCCTTAGTGATTGCTGGGTTTCTTAGCACATAATAATAACCATACATATTTGTCATATTAACTCCATAATATTGTTGGAATACAGACAAGGATCGATATTTTAAAGATTCTTTTTTAGGGTATTATAGAGGCATGAGGAGTGGAGCGCATGTATAAAAAACAAGAAAAGTATTTAATGTGGCTTGCTTTTATTGTTGCAGGAATAATGATGCTATCGATTATAGGTAGAATATTTGGAAGCTAAGGAGGAATGAAGCGTGGGAAGCACAGAAGCAGTGTTTTTTAGTCGTGTATTAACTGAGTTGACCTTATCTTTTCATATTATTTACGCAACCATTGGTGTAGGTGTACCACTTATGATAATGATTGCACAATGGGTAGGAATAAAAAAAAATGATGAGCATTATATATTACTTGCAAGAAGATTAGCTCGAGGCTTTGTTATTACCGTAGCTGTTGGCGTTGTGACTGGAACGGCGATTGGTTTGCAACTTTCTCTATTATGGCCAAACTTCATGCAATTAGCGGGAAATGTAATAGCACTTCCATTGTTTATGGAGACGTTTGCATTTTTCTTTGAAGCTATTTTCTTAGGCATTTATTTATATACTTGGGATCGTTTTGAAAATCAAAAGAAACACTTATTATTACTTATCCCAGTTGCTATTGGTGCATCTACATCCGCGGTATTCATTACAATCGTGAATGCTTTTATGAATGCCCCTCAAGGTTTTGACATATTAGATGGGGAACTTATTAATATCCAACCTTTAGTTGCTATGATGAATCCAGCAATGCCAACCAAGGTTGCGCATGTACTAGTAACTGCTTATATGACAAGTGCATTTGTTTTAGCATCTATTGCAGCATTTAGATTACTTAAAGGTTCCAACCATATTTATCATAAGAAATCTCTATTTTTAATGATGAAATTAGGGCTTGTTTTTGCTATTGCAGCAGCACTTATTGGAGACTTTTCGGGTAAGTATTTAGCTGAATACCAACCAGAAAAATTAGCAGCAGCAGAGTGGCATTTTGAAACGGAAGAAGGAGCGCCTCTTGTTCTATTAGGAATTTTAGATGGGAAAGAAATAAAATATGCTTTTAAGGTTCCTTATGCGCTCAGTATTCTAGCACATGATAATCCGTTTTCAGAAGTAACTGGACTGAATGATTTCCCCGAAGACGAGGTTCCACCACTTTATATTCACTACATGTTTGATGGAATGGTCATGATAGGTATGTTTTTATTGTTCTTATCGATTGTTTATGTTTTTGGTAAAGTGAAGAAATGGAAGTTTATCTCTGCAAGATGGTTTCGTTGGATAGTTGTTATGGGAGGACCTCTTGCGGTGCTCGCTATAGAGTTAGGTTGGTGGCTTGCAGAAGTAGGTCGTCAACCATGGATTTTAAGAGGGTTTATGAGGACTGCAGAAGGAGCCACTACAAGTAATCATGTAGATATAATGCTAGTTCTTTTTGCTGGATTATATCTTGTATTAGGAATAGGAAGTATCGTAGTGTTACGTCGTATGTTCAAGAATAATCCAGTTGAACAAGAACTGGAAGATCGACATGCTGAAAAAGGCGGTGATTTCTCATGACACTTGAGATTGTTGGGATTTCCGTATTATGGATTTTTTTATTCGGTTACTTAATAATTGCCTCTGTTGACTTTGGAGCAGGCTTTTTTAATGCTTATAGCTTGTTAACAGGAAGACAACATATTTTGACGAACATTATTCAACGGTACTTATCGCCTGTTTGGGAAGTAACGAATGTCTTTTTAGTATTTTTCTTCGTGGGGACAATTGGATTTTTTCCAAAAACCGCTTTTTTTTACGGTACAACATTACTCGTACCGGCAAGTATAGCAATTATATTATTAGCTATTCGCGGGTCGTATTATGCATTTGAAACATATGGTTCTCGTGGACATAAAGGATATTCATTTATGTATGGTTTAGCGGGTTTGTTTATACCTGCATCGCTTTCTATCGTATTGACCATTTCAGAAGGCGGCTTTGTATCGATGGTAGATGGTCAGCCTGTACTAGATTACTGGGGACTTTTCACAAATCCTCTAACATGGAGTATTGTTGTACTTAGTATTGCTGCTGTTCTATACATCTCAGCTGTATTTTTGACATGGTACGCAGATAAAGCTGGAGATCTAAAAGCGACAAGCCTAATGAGAAAATACGCGCTCATTTGGGCATTACCACTCATGATCACAGCTACAGGAATTATTGTAGAATTACGAGATCACAATGCGGTACATTATAATCGCATGATAGACTTTTGGTGGTTATTTGGAGTCTCGGCTATTATGTTCGTTGGAACCGTATGGCTCATTTGGAAAAGGGAGAACTATGGATTTGCGCTAAGCTTACTAATTGGGCAATTTGCTCTTGCCTTTTTTGCCTATGGTATTTCGCATTATCCTTATTTACTGTACCCACACTTAACACTTTATGATGGTTTTACGAACCCAACGATGGCAATTTCTTTAATTATTGCGTTTATAGCGGGGCTTGGACTATTAATTCCGTCGTTATATTTACTACTTAAACTGTTTTTGTTCAACAAAGACTATGTTCGTGGGAAAAAAGACAATCACGCATAAGGAGGAGCATCATGACTAACTTTCTTATTTTTTACGCACCATTTCTTGTATTAATCGCTTCGATTGCGGCTGCCTTCTGGGTAGCACCTAAAGATAAAGCAGTTTCAGAGGAATAAATGAAAGGAGCCTCAGATTGATGAGGTTCTTTTCGTTTAAAATTGAAAGTTAGAAAAATCGAGTCCGGAAAAAGACACTCGCTTTCCGCGGACGAACCGTCGAGCCTCCTAGGCCAACACGATGTTGGTCATGAAGGCGTTGCCTCAGGAGGAGGCGCCATTAGCCTTCCTTCCTTATTTCACGCTTCGTGCGGGGTCTCGCCGGACCGTTCTTCCGCAGGAGTCTCGCATCTTTTTCCTCTATCTATTCATCAAAGGTGTTAGGTGTTCTGCTTTGGCATCCTCCAGCGTCCCTGAGTCAGCCTCAATTGTTCTCCAAATTGTGGCTGAAACTGGGACGCTTGTTTATAGATGATGGGGTTCTTTTTGAATATGATAAAATAGAGTTAGTATATATTATAGAAAGTTGGAAAATACCATGAAATATGATGTTTTATTATTTGATTTGGATGATACATTACTTGATTTTGGAATGACTGAACTCCATGCACTTCAACATACATTTGGTGAATATGGTTTTCCTAACGGTGTAAAGGATTATTTAGAAAGCTATAAAGCGATTAGTAAAGTGCTATGGGATGATTTAGAACATGGCCGCACAACTTTGTCGGATCTTAAAGCAGAGCGTTTTAAAAGATTATTTTTAGAGTATGCACTCGATGTAGATGCGAATGCTTTTGGTCAAAAGTATATTGAAAACTTAGGAAAAGAAGTTCATATGATTGAAGGTGTAGATGAAATGTTTGCCAGTCTCTCCGGTTGTCGATTTGCTTTACTCACAAACGGCTTTAAAGAAGCACAGTATGGGAGAGTAAATGGATCATCACTGAAAGATATGTTTGAGGCAATTATTACATCAGAGGAAACAGGATTTCAAAAGCCCCAATCACAAATTTTTGAGTATACGCTAAATAAATTGAACATTACAGATCCTTCTCGTGTATTAATGATTGGAGATTCGCTAACATCCGATATCCAAGGTGGAAATAATTTTGGAATTGACACTTGTTGGTTTAATCCAAAACTTAAAACCAATCTGACAAACATACAACCAACTTATGAAATAAATTCATGGGCTCAATTACTGGAAATTGTGAAAATGCAAGTGGAGGAAATGAAATAAGCAGATGGAACCTCATAAATTGGGGTTCTTTTTTGTCTGAGAAAGTTTAGTTGGAAAAATGAAATTTCTGCAAAATACGCTTCATTCCAAATAACCACATCTTTTTGTTATAATGAAACCATCAAATAGGAACGGAGAAATAAATTGAATACACCAGTAACTAAAAACGATCGAATCACGGTTCATATAGAAGATTTAACGCATGACGGAGCAGGAGTTGCAAAAGTCGATGGGTATCCGCTATTTATACAAGGTGGTCTGCCAAATGAAACAGCAGAAATCCATGTGCTAAAAACATTAAAAAACTATGGGTTCGCAAAATTAATAAATATCCTAGAGCCATCTCCTTTTCGTGTAAAAGCACCATGCCCTGTTTTTGGTGAATGTGGAGGTTGTCAATTGCAGCATTTATCTTATGAAGGGCAACTGGCGTATAAAGAAAATATGGTACGGAACGTTATGAAGCGCATCGGAAAAATAGATGCGCCAGTTCTACCTGTAAAAGGAATGGAGAAACCTTGGGAATATCGCAACAAATCACAAATTCCATTCAATCTTGAAAATGGACAAGTAATCGCAGGTTTTTACCAATCCAAAACACATCGAATTGCAGATACAAATACTTGTTTGATTCAAACAGATTCGGCAGATCGTTTGTTACGAGCTATAAAAGAAAAAGCATTAGAGTTAGATTTAGTTCCCTACAATGAAGACACGAAAAAAGGACAATTACGACATCTTGTCGTCCGAAAAGGAAGAGCCACTGGAGAGGTAATGGTCGTGCTTGTAACAAAGCATCCGAAGCTTTCGAAAAAGGATGAGATTATTAACTTCGTTCAAGCAATTGAACCAAACGTAACGTCCATTATACAAAACGTGAACAATCGCAATACGAACGTTATTTTTGGAGATGAAACGAACGTCCTTTGGGGTAAATCTGTAATCGAAGATTTTATTGGGAATGTCCGTTTTGAAATTTCCGCGCGTTCATTCTATCAAGTAAATCCGGAACAAACGGAGGTACTTTACAAGCAAGCACTAGATTATGCACAACTTTCAGGTGATGAAACAGTAATCGATGCATATTGTGGAATTGGTACAATTTCTCTGTTCTTAGCACAAAAAGCAAAGCAAGTGCTTGGAGTGGAAATTGTTCCGCAAGCAATTGAAGATGCAAAACGAAATGCAGAATTGAATGGTTTCACAAACACATACTTCGAGGCAGGTCCAGCCGAGGAAGTCATTCCAAAATGGTATAAAGAAGGTAAGAGAGCAGATGTGCTGGTTGTGGATCCACCTCGAAAAGGATGCGATGAAGCATTGCTAAATACGATCATCGAACAGTGTCCTAAGCGTGTAGTTTATGTCTCTTGTAACCCAGCGACACTTGCACGGGATTTACGTATTTTAGAAGACGGTGGGTATAAGACAATGGAAATTCAGCCGGTTGATATGTTTCCACAGACTACACACGTGGAATGCTGTGCGTTGCTAGTTTTAGCTAAATAAAGAGCAGAGGCTTCCGAGAATCGATAATGGATTCTCGGACTTCCGTCTGCTTTAATTTCTATCTTACTAATAAAGTAATTTAAAATCTCAGAAGTAATCTCTTCAAAATTTAATTTACTAATTAATTTTGTTTTTAGCTCATTAATTATATCTATTTCAAATTGTAAATCAGTGGTTTCTTTTAATGAACTAATTTCCGTCTGTAATTTTCTTTCTTCCATTTCCAAGGAAGTAATAAATTCATTATAATTTTCTTTTGAAATCTGTTCATCTAGAAAAAAAGCAGTTGCTTTATTTTTTTTATTCAAGATATTAGCCAATTTCTTTTCTAGGGCCGGGTATGTCTTCAGCCTCTCTTTCTTGGTTCGTTCGATTTTCTTTAGGAGTTCTCCTTCGATATCCTTAAAGTTCAAACTATTTGTTAAGCTACATAATTCTCCTTGTATTGTTTGAATTAAATCTAATTCTCGTACACGATGATTTGAGCATCGCTTACTACCATGCTTGTTAAAATTACCACATACATAACCTTTGCTATTTTTTTTAAAATGCATACCTCTACCACAATCTGCACAAAATAACAGATTAGAGAGTAGGTGAGACTGGGCTTGTGGTCTTATTTTTTTTCTTTCGAGTATCAGTTTTTGAACCAACTGAAATTGTGCTTTTGAAATTATTGGCTCATGGACGTCTTCTATAATTATCCATTCTGACGGATCCATTAGTTTTCTTGTTTTTGTAGATAAACTTGTTGTAACATATTTTTGGTTAGAAATTGCTCCAGTATAATTGGGATTTGTGAGAATTCCCCTCACAGTAGAACCATGCCAAACGTCAGACTTATTATTTTTGTCTGCGTAGAAAGATGGTGTTGGAATCCCTTCATTATATAATCCTCGAGCAATTGCATCATGACCACTACCACTAATATATTCTCTGAATATTCTTCTGACAATATTAGGGGTTTCATCATTTCTGACGAAGAGTTTCTTGTCTTTTATTTCATATCCAAGTGGAGCGGTTGAAGATAAAAACTCACCTTTCTTTGCTTTAACTTTATAAACGGATTTAATTCTTCCACTCATAGTACGAGACTCTTGTTCAAAAACAGCGGTTAAGATACCAAACATATATTTCCCATGTGGTCCAATATTTACTAAACCGTCTATTGTTGCTAATTCTATTCCTTTTTGTTCAATTAAATCTCTAAGCTGATAGGAAGTCGCTCCATTCCGTGCTAATCTTGAAAGCTCTTTTGTAAGAATTACATCATATTTCTGATCTTCTGCATCTTTAATTAATCGCTGAAATTGTGGTCTATTTGAATTTGTGCCTGTAGCAACATCGGTATAGACATCGTGGATAGTCCAACCATTGCTCTTGATATAAGCAAAGGCCATCTCTTTTTGGGAAATTAGAGATTCTTTTTGTTCTTCCTTATCTGTTGAAACACGTATATATACCGCACATCTCATTTTATAATTTCCTCCTCATATTCATGAGAAGTACTCGCATTCACCTTATTTAAATTGTAGGATTCTTTTGAATATGTGTCAATTTGAATCATTTCTTTACTTTGAACTTTCTCTACCAAGAAATTACTCATATTTATAGCCTCCAATTCTAGTATTATTTTTGATTTAACATAATGTTACTAAATAAAATGCTAGTGCAAATCTAAATTCGGTTCTACTATGTCTGAGCACGCTAAAAACAATCTTTATGCAACTTCTCTATTATCTTCGTTAGACAAATGGTTAATGAATTTTTCTACTTCCATATCGATTTGATCTTTTACGAACGAAGTCAGTAAACTATCCAACAGTATAGAATCATCTTCGCTAAAAACTCTCTCTACTACCATTTCATAAATTCCTCCCTAAATTTAATTCGTATTCGCTTAATTAAGGTAATTTTATAAAAAAAGTAGCATCGAAAAAGCAAAAAAATGCTCTACTCTTCTTTACCTAAATTATCCTAATTTAAGCGTAGGGAAAACGGGGCTTTAGCTAAACAGACCACCAAAGTCATAAGGAAAGAACTAGAAGATTGAGGGAAGTATAGCTGTTTGGAAGGTAACAAGCAGACCGGGTAGATTTGACTCAGAGAAAAAAATGGAGAAAATAGGGTTCAGGGCTAAGGGGGGGGGGTTGTCTTCATGAATAGAAGAAGTGAGTGCAATTTTTTGCTCCAATAGCCAAATAAATATTACGCTACAAAGCTGAACTTTGGTGTAACAAACGCATATAAAGTATAGCTTAGATAACAAGTAAGCTTATCTATGGGTAGTGAGAAAAATAAATTTATATAAAAAAGCAGCTTCTATTAAAGGAGCTGCTCTTTGCATTTGATTATGAAATTAAGTATCTAGAGATTTTAATATTTTTAGGATGTCTGTATCTGAAAGTTCTAACGCATTGCAGATTCTTGTGAATGTTATTATTCCGGGATTGATATGTGCATTATTTTCAATGCGTGCCAATAAAGGTATTGTCACACCACCTGTTGCAATTGCTAAATCGCTCAGTGATATTCCCTTCCTTTTTCTTGCATTTTTTAACTTTTCACCAAAAGATTCTTTTCTACTGTTTTCCTCATTTTCTTTCGACATTCATACTACTCCTTCCAAATTTGCAATTTTAATCGCCCCTATTTTATAGAACAATAATATATTCTAAGCAATATTACTAATAAAAATTCCAAACTTCTAAATAGTTTGAGTATTTTGAAAAGTATACAAAAAAGCTCTATTATGCCTCTGGCCAAAAGCTCAAATGTTCTAATAGTTTTCTATTCTTATCATCACTCACTCTCACTCTTGTTGCATTGAATTATTCTCTTACAGTCTGTATAGCATCTAGTAGTTACGTTCCTATTAAGTCTCATGGTTAAGAAATAAATATAGCTCTTATTAAGACAGA
Organism: Psychrobacillus syltrankelensis; assembly: GCF_055454035.1. Lineage (NCBI taxonomy): Bacteria > Bacillati > Bacillota > Bacilli > Caryophanales > Bacillaceae > Psychrobacillus > Psychrobacillus syltrankelensis. The sequence continues at coordinate 3,361,430 of NZ_CM144227.1, forward strand.
TTTTTTTACTGGAACAGTTGATACGACAAAGGAAACTGACTTTTATACACATGGAATTAGGAGGAAAAAACGATGATACATACAGCACATTTATTAATTGATTTAACTAAAGAGCATATAGTTTATAAAGGTAACACTCATGGTCACAAATCATTTAATCAAATTGTAAGAGATAACAAATTAGTTGGCATTAGAGCTAGACAGTACACAGCATATGCAGTTTCTAGATGCAGTATTATTATTGATGTAACCAAAATATTAAATAGTGGTAAGATTGTGGAAGCAGATTATTGGAGAATTGAACGCTTTGTAAAGTTAGCTTTAAGTATTGTTTATGGTGATGAAAGACTTTATGACGATCACAATTTAGTTAGGATCGATTATAGGATGGACAAAAAAGTCCCTTTAGCTAGTGAAAGAGTATTATATTTGCATCTTTATAGTAAAACAAAAGGTAGCTTTAAACGTTTGAGAAAACAGAATAAATACAAGACTACCATCTATCATTCATGCAAGAGCATCCATACAATCATATATGACAAGAACGAACAATGTAAATCACAAAAAAGAGAGCCGGAGGAGTGGGAACGTGATATCATCAGGTTTGAAGTTTGTTTGAAAAATCCGCATATCTATAATACATTGAAGGGAACCGGTGAGGTAAAACATCTATACTCGTTTTTCAAACAGTCAATTTTTGAATCTTATGTTCAAAATTATATCTTGAAAATTTTTCTAACTGGTGACTTTTATAGCTTTGATTTGGCTGAAGAGTTGATCAGTTCAAGCGAATACTCCTTAACTGTTAGAAGACGATTGAAACACTTTTTGGCTAAAGTATCCAATGGAAACCTAGATACTCCGTTAAACAATTTTTATGCTGACTCTATTAAAAAGGATGCGTACAATAAGAGACTTCAAAATTTTAAAGCATTAAATATAAATCCAATCACTATTCCTCAGGTTTATAAGATTGAAAAATTACCAAGTTTATTAACAGACTTGATCTAGTAATAAAATTTACTGAGTCTGTTAATCTGATATTATGTTAGGACTGCTCCTATAAAACAAGAGGAGCTGTTTATATGAATAATAGTTATAAAAAACAACATTTCAAGAGTACATCCAGTTTGATCTGCTCATTGCCTTCTTATGGTTAATGTTGCTTAAAGATGTAAATGTTGTGACACAATCAAATTTGTAAATAAATAATTACTCATACAGCAAGTTCATGTGACCGTATGGGCGGGCTGTTTAATAGCAAGGTTTCCCTTTTGGAAAATCAGCATCAGCCAAATTGAAAAGATGAAGTAATAAATAAAGAGGCATTCAATTATGTAATACGTAACTATAATAAAACACTTGAGAAACTAGTTGATGAATGATGTACATTACAATGGAATAAAAATTGCTAAAGTGCAATTACTCTTATCATAATTATTTTCAATCCTTTTTGTAAATATTATATCAAATCGTAAATTGTAACTTTATTAAAAGGCAAGAAGGATAAACCAATTTTAAGTTGAATATGTATATTGATAAAAGAAGGATTTAGTAAATGGATAATATATAAACTTTTACATAGGGGGACTAAGATGAAAAAGGATCGTAAACTGAATCTGCCAACTACGAAGAAATTTACGACAATGCCTAAACAGTCATGGTTGAGTAAAAGAAACCACGAAATATTAACAAAAATAGAAAGATGGAAAAGGAAGTTTGGTTAATGGAAAAGAAGTCGTAGCAACTAGGCTCTAACCTCTAAGTATAGATAAATTGGCATTGGGGCTTATCAAATTGATACTACCGTTATTTTCTTCAATGCCCTATTGCATAAAGTGGTAATAAGTAATATGATGTAATTAACAAAATAAAATTATTGATAGACCATTGACTATCGGTAAACGATGTTTTTAAAAAAAACGTTGTTGTTACCTATAGTTGATGGTCTTTTTTATTGTCAACAATTAAGGAGGATATTTATGGCTGTTTACACTGCAACTAGATTGATGAAATATAATATTGGGAGGGTTAAGTCTTACGGATTGGCATTAGTTATTGAATTTCCTAAAGCTAACCAGAATGTATATAGGGATTTAGAAACAGAGTTATTGTCAAATGCCAAACAAATACCAACTACTCAACCTATGCTTGCAAACAGCGAAGGGTATAAAAGTTATTTGTGGACAATTAATAATAATAAAAATTTGTTAATAATAAAATCAGATAAGGATTTTACATTTATATCAAATGAATTATTTATAGAAGGCACTATTATAAATGATAATTTAGATATATGGGGAGAAGAATTTAATGGTTTACATGAAGTCAAATTAGAAGATTTCATAATTGAAGTGATTTTGGTTTTCAAGAATGAAGATAGGGATACTAAAGATAGCTGTCTTATATTTAATATTAATACTACCGATGTTATAAAAAGTAAAAATAGCATATATAGATTTCTACCTATTAGTCAGTGGGGATTTGATGAATAATGATTTTGACTGAAATGGAAAAAAAAGATTTTATTGAGATAGTTCCTAAATTAACCGAAAGAATTTTTGAAGTTGAAAATGAAAGTATATTACTTTATAAAGTTTTGATGATTTTTCTGGACAAAACGGTTAATAGAGAGCTTCAATTTTGGGAATTAAATTGGTCTACGGATGTTGAAAAAATAAAAGAGAATTTCGCTAAATGTCTATATATTATGGCTGAATTTTCGACAGAAGGAAGCTCTTCCTCTAATTCTTGATTTAATGGGGAAGTTTATAAAATTATTTTATTAAAACACCAATAAAAATAAACTAGTGAGGATTCAAGTAGATGCTATATCCCCGTTTTATAAGAGAAGAAATTGGAAAGAACATAATAGCTTTTATTCGTTTAAAAGGGTACACGATAACATCGCTATCAAGATTAACTGGCATATCTACATCAACTTTGCATTGTATAATAGCAGGCGAAATGTCTCAGCACGAAATCTATCATTATAATATGGTGAAAATAACAGAATACCTAAATTTCCCATTAAACTTTTTTTTAGAACCACTATCAATGGAAAAAGAAAGATGGCATATTTCAACAACTAAATATATTGTAACATCGTCCTCATCAACTAGGAGAAGTGAATTAGCACAGACTTTATTGGACGATTTAGAGGAGTTGCTTATCATTGCTACATTCTATATAAAGTAGTTGAGTTGCGTTATCACATTTATAACTTAATCGTGTCCATTTGTAACTACAATAAGTTTGCTAATAAGCAGTACGTTCAAAATAACAAGCTTTAATTGTCCAAGTAGAAAATCACGTAAATTTATTGGACAAATAATAGATATTGGCTGCTCAAGCCAAACGAACGATTAATCCAAAGACTTCCGAACCTTGTATTTTTCAAATGTGTTCATGGATGGTGCAGAGTATTGCACTGAACGTTTTTTAAACCCATCTCTCTACAAGTTACTTTCGTTTGCAGTAAAAGTTACACAACTATTGCATAACAAATCACCAATTCTTCCACACAAGTTGATAAGTACTTATTCAAAAATTATCATTTTGAACTAAGCTTTTATAAAAGTTACACAACTATTACACAACATGTCCTCAACAATAAGTGAATGTATACCTATCCTATCCACACATTCTTCGCAACACATTTTTCTCAAATTGTTTCTAACCATTCTAAGGATGAAGCTACAGGTTAACGATAAGGGCAAAGAACATAGTACCGCAGACTTTTAAGAAGCTGATTTCCTAAGCTTTTCCCACTAACTTTTCTATTTTTCCCAAGGAAGAAACAATGTGATTGCTGTATCTTGAAGCACTTTACATTAGGAAACTCCAAACAAAGCATAGAAATGAGGGAAAAGTACCGAAGCAAAAAGCCAATAACAGCTAAAAAAGCATAGGTAATACGAAAAAGATAGACAAAATGGGAGAAGTTGATTGTATGGATATTTGAGAAAAACCATGACAGGGAGGAGCGGCTATTTATAGAAGGAAGCCAGAATAAAGCATTTAAATGGATTGGAAAAATATATGGGGATCATAACTGATGTGGGAAAAGGAGAGTTAAGCATGATTTGTTAACCTTAGCAGAAAAAAGCATTCCTTCAGCTAAACGAAAATCTATTGTGGAAATGATTTAGAGTTGTCACAAACCGCAATATATTAAATAGGGGTAAGTTGAGAGATATATGAGGAAAAACAGTTGTTACTAAAAACGTGAAGAAGAAATAGAGAAAAATAGTGGGAAATGCTTGAAGAGTCTCATTTGGGATTTAATTAAGGAGAAAATAGTATCATCGATACTGACAAAGAATACAGAAAATCACTCTCGTAATTAATTGTAATTAAGTATGGCTATGTTAAAGGTAAAGGTTGATTTATAGTGAAATGGTATGGTGACACGTATCCTACATCTGATTAAATTAAATTCACCTCAACTGGATATTTATATTAAAATGAGAACAAGTTTGTGAAGGTTTACACTTAAACTAACGCGGCAGTTTAGTTGAAGAAGGAAAACTTATTATTTTCTAGAATAAATATCAGTAACGACTTAATGAACTAGGAATTGAAAGGGGGATGTTATGTACAGGTTATTTGGATTTTTAATAATTAGAAGAACAATTGATTTCTTATGATAAAATGGATATAAAGGAGTGAGAATATTGAAAAAATATCTTTACACGGGGATTTTACTTGGAGCTATTGTGTTAGCTGGGTGTAGTGCAAATGAGGAAGCAGAAGAACAAGTACAAGCAAAAGAAGAGAAGATGGAAGATGTAACTAATGGACAAGCAGTAGAAGTTGAGACTTTACCTGATACGGATAAAGAAGAAGTTGTATCAGTGACTCCATTAACAGTTTTAGATTCTCAAGGTGTTTCATACTTAACTACGGAAGAATATTTACAGACACCTTCTGGATTACCTATTTATAAAACTGAATTATTTTATACCGATTTAGATGAATTACAACAACAACCCGATTTCTTCGAATTTACAAAAGATGTTGAAGGGCATTTGTATAAAGGTACTCTAAAATTATATCGAGCCGAGAAGCAGGACGACGATAGCTGGAAAGCTTTCTATAGCGGGGTAATCTCTAGAGTCGAATTGTGAATTTTTTCACTTAAACTAACGGGTGCTTTAGCAAAATATGGCCATCATTTTGATGGTCAATTTTTTATGTTCAAAACATTAAAATGATCTCAGATATGCATTGTGAAATGTTACACTTAAACTAAAGCCGCAGTTTAGTTGAAGAAGAAATATGATTCAAATTGTTATGGTAAGTAAAATTTCTTGGAGGTGACATTTATGTATGCAGCAAGTATGTTAGGTATTTTTTCTTTATTGATTACTATTGCAGTACCTGTGTTATTGGTCTTTCTATCAATATGGATTTATCAGATTAAAAAAAATAGCGAAACTCAAGTCGAGCAAAATAAGGAAATTATCCAACTGTTAAAGAAAGATAGAACTTGATAATTCTAAGAATAAACTTGTTATTCTTAGAATACCTCTGCTTAATCGTTTAAAAAAGAGGGGAGCGTAAATAAGTCTTTGGCTAAAGGGTGCTTTACTTGAAGATCCTTGAGCTGATTAGACAGCTCTTTTTTCTTATTCAACTAAAGGTGCAGTTTAGTTTAAGAAGGATATTGTTTATTACTTGTAGAAGTGTAAAAAAGATTTCTTTTAGTAATTGTGAAACATTTGGAGGGATAAGATGTCAGTAAAAGAGAATAATCAGTCTGGTATTGAAATAGTTACATACAATGAAAAATGGGAAAAATCCTTCATATTATTAGAAGATTTCCTAAAAAAAACTTTAGGTGATTTAATAATATGTGTGGAACACGTTGGAAGCACGTCAGTTAAAGGGCTTGGTGCCAAACCAATTCTAGATATAGATGTAGTAATAGAAGATTATTCTGTTTTGCCTGCTGTTATAGAAGGTCTTGAAAAGATAGGTTACTATCATCAAGAAAATTGGAGTTTTGAGGGTAGAGAAGCCTTTGGAAGAAAGGATACATTAGTTCCGTGGGATGAAAAAAATACAAATTGGATTGAACATCATTTATATGTGTGCAATAAAGATAGTAAAGAACTAGCCAGACATTTGGCATTTAGAAATTATCTTCGTAACAATTCAGAGGCAGTTGCTGAATATGAACAGTTAAAGAGAGATTTGGCAAAGAATGCGATAGACAGAGCAACTTACACAGAGGGTAAAACTAAATTTGTTTGTAAGATATTAGAGAGAGTTATGAAATAATGTATTTATTGGGCCTAAAATAATTAATATTTTTTAGTATATTATTCAACTAACGGGTGCTTTACTTCAAGAAGGAGTAAACCCTTTTTTCTTATTGAACTAACGCAGCATTTAGCAAAAGATGATTATCGCAATTAGGCGTTTTCACTATGTTTAATTAGAACTTTTACGATTTAATAATCGTAAATTATTTATTAACAGTGATAGGGGGAATCAAAAATGTACGAATATAAGTTTGTTAAAGTTGAATTTAAAAGATTATCAGGGAAACCAACTGAGGATTATCGAGAAGTAATTAAAAATCACGCAAAAGAAGGTTGGAGATTTGTTCAGATTTTCGCTCCTGACTTCGTTACTTCTGGGGTTGGGGTAGGCACTTACTATGAAATAATTTTTGAAAGACCCCAACTAACATAAACTATGTGAATAACTTAAACTAACGGGTGCTTTACTTCAAGAAGGAGTAAAGCTTTTTTTCTTATTGAACTAAAGCCGCAGGTTAGTTTAACAACAAAAATATAAAACGAGGGAATTAAATGAAGACAAATGAACAAGCAATATGGGAAACAATTAAAGATATTTTTTCTTATGTTAAGTACCTCACCCTTTCAAAAGAAGAAAAGACTGATGTTAATATAAGTTTAGTTAAAGAAAAATACTGGTTCCAAGAACTAATGCTTACTGAACCATCAATACTTAAATTGGTAGAAGGAGATAAAGAAATTAGGCGATATTTTTCATCGAGAAAAATGGTTAGAAAATTGTTAAGGGACAAAGAAGAACGGCAGCGTTTTAAAGGACTTTTAAACGATAGATTAAATTGTTATTGAACTAACGCAGCAGGTTAGTTGAAGAAGGAGTTCCATTCTTTGTATCGAATATTTATAAGATAAAAATACGAATAAATTGCAATCCAATAGTATTTCAGAGGGATTAAGGTGATAAATGTTTTATTAGTGCCTCATAATAAAAGCTATGCGAAATCAATGTCATTACTATCATCAGAACTAAAAACTAAATGCGAAAGTTGAGGAGATAGAAATGAAAAAAATATTCAAAGTATGGACTTTACTTTTTTTTGTCGTTTTTGTGTTATCTGCTTGTTCTACTCACTCGCCCCATCAAGATGAAAAATTAGCATTTAAAAGTAAAATACCATACGAAATCTATTTTCAAGGATTTATTGTACATAAATTTAATCAAGAACCACCTAAAAAGATCATAGTTTTTACTAATCAAAAAGATTGGGAGTCTTTCTCTGAACAATATGTTTATCAAGGTGAACGAGTAGCTTCAATGGAGCACCAAATTGATTGGAATAAAGAAGATCTCATTTACTATGCTACTGGCGGAGCCAAAGTAGACTATGTAGGGACATCTGGTAATTTTCTTGGGTATAAAATAATAGACCATCATCTTGAGGTTGAGTTTGATAACCAACCTCAGAAAAAACAAACACTTGCTGTAAATAATATTGGAGAGACATCTGGTATCACCATTTCTCAACATATTTGGACTATTGTAAAAAAAGAAAATGTACCAAAAGGAATAAAAGATTTATATTAAAAAAACTTATCCGTTTTTTGAAATTCGGAATCCACCCGTTGAACCTTTAGATACGTTTAAGTCAACAATTTTGCTTATTTCCCTATTGAAAAAGCATTGGAAAAGGTCATTTGGGAAAAATTTCAGACAAAGTATTGAATATTGTTAAGATGATAAACTTCCACCTTTCTATATTGCATTTTAGTTTGCATTATTGAACTAACGGGTGCTTTACTTCAAGAAGGAGTAAAGCATTTTTTCTTATTAAACTAAAGAAGCAGGATAATTGAATAAAGAAGATTGAAAGGAAAGTAATTCACCAAAAAAAAGGAGGTATAAAAGGTGGACTTATTACTCTGGATAACTATTGGTTTCATAATAATTGGATTTGTTGTTCTCACTTCTATGAAAAAAGGTATGGAAAGTAAGGTCGCTTTTATAAAAGCAAATATGGAAGACGAGGAAAATTCATCAAAAGCTAAATCCGTAATTTGGTGGATATGAAGTACCACTGCTTGGGGGATAGTGAGTATGTTTCTTGTTGTTTGGTGTTTTCATAATCACTTTGGATAACTGTTGGTTTCAAATGTACTTAAACAAACTGGTGCTTTACTTGAAGATCATAAAGCATTTTCTTATTAAACTAACGCGGCAGGTTAGTTCAATAAGAGCATACAGAAATGGATAATTTAACTTTCTAAAAATCGTCTTTAAGGCGATTTTTTATTTTCATTATAAAAGTTTAAGCTAAATTGAACTTTGTATTGTCTAATAGGTGTAAGACAAAAAATGAGAGGGTGAACTGCGATAATACAATTGGTGAAAAAAGCTCAGAAAGGGAATGATAAAGCATTTATAAAGATTTTCCAAGAATATGAGGAAGACATTTATCGAATGGCTTTTGTATATGTGAAAAATCAAGAAGATGCTTTAGATATCGTTCAAGAAGTAGCTTATCAGTCATTTAAAAAGATACATACATTGAAACAACCAGAATATTTCAAAACGTGGTTAATGAGAATTACGATTAACTGTGCAGTTAATCTTGTGAAAAAGAATAAGAAAGTGCTTCAATTTAAACCGAACTTTGAAGAAATCATTGCTTCAGATGATGAAAATGTTCTGCTTTCAATTACATTACAAGAATTGATAGATACCTTACAATACGATGAAAAAAGCGTTGTTCTATTAAAGTTTTATCAAAATTACACTTTTAACGAGATATCAGAAGTATTAGAAATCCCACTTGGTACTGCGAAATCAGTATTATATCGTGCATTAAATAAACTTCGTAAAGAGTTAAAGGAGGCTGGTAGCTATGAGTAATAAAATAAATGACGAGTTAAATAAAATAGTGATTCCAAAAGAATTATATGAAAGGTCAAAACGTGGTGTAAGGAAAGCGAAATTAGAGAATCAAAAACGAAGAATTAAAAATCCGTTAATCGCAGTAGCAATGATTGGTGTTTTGATGTTTGGTGCAAGCTCAGTTTCTCCTGCATTTGCTAATACATTAAAATCAATTCCACTTATAGGTTCAATATTTGAAATGGTAGGAGATAATGGATTGAAAGAAGCAGATAAATCTGGTTTATCTCAAATAACAAATGAAGCATTTTCAGTTGGAGAATCATCTTTTATAATTAGAGAAGCCATTTATGATGGTAGCAGACTTTCATTAGGATTTATCATTACAAATTATTCGAATGAGTTACCTTTTGGTAACGCATCATTTAAAATTGATGAAATGGATTTTTATGGTGGGGCAGGCAGTCAAGGAGAGTTTATTAATAACAAGGATTATGCTGGGGTAATCAGTTTTATTGTTCCTAATGAATTGAAAAGGGATTCTTTTAATTTTTCTATATCTTTCGATGAGTTTAATGGAAAGAAAGGAAACTGGAATTTGAACATTCCGATTACTAAAATTGAGGGAGAATCGTTTCTTGTTATGGACGAAGCTACTTCTAAAGATTATAAAATTGAAATGAAAAAAGTAACTTTTACATCAGCAACAACAGAAATAAACTTTGATTTAACCGAACCAATTAATGCTGAAGAATTAAACCAAATTATACGTTTTCGCTTATATGATGATAAAGGAAATGTGTTAAAGGAAATAAGTGCTGGTGGCGGTGGTTGTAGTGATTGTGAAAATATAGATGGAAAAATAACACTGGATACGAGTGTCCAGTATGAACCATTAAAGCATATTCCAGATTACTTAATTATTGAGCCATACATTAGTAGTACAAGTAAAAATATTGAAGAATTAAGAATGGAGATTCCCCTTAAAGAAAGTGAATAAGCTCAAGAGGAATTATTGTTCTTTCTTAAACTACCATGAAAATTAATTACTTCAAGAAAAGAAAAATGACAATACTTAAGAAGACCCCTGCGTAATCGTAAAAAAAAGAGGAGAGCGTACATTAATAAGTCTATTGTTTTCAGTGGACTACTAGTATTGACTCCTCTAACCATTTTCATTCTCTGTGGTGCAGCACTATTTTGTGCTGCATGGATGGCTAACGGGTGCTTAGTAAAAATCGTTGAGCTGCTTTTGCGGCTCTTTTTTTGCTCAACTAGAGAAAATAATTTTATTTTTTTTAAAAAGACATAACATTTATGAAACCTCACACAATAAAGGAAATACAAAAAAATGTGGAGGTTCTATATCTTGAATGTTATTAAAGGATTACTTCTTTTCTTTACCATATTATTAACTATTTCATCTGTGGTTTATGCAGAAAATAAGGAGCCAAAGCAAGGTGTAAATGAGGAAGGAACTGTAGTTTACCATATCAAATACGATTATGATGCATTATCTAGTTTTTTGAAATTAAGCCGTGATGAGTATGAAAAGTATTGGAAAGAAGGTCTTACTATTGCTGACATGGCGAAAAAACAAGGAATTTCAAGAAGGGATATAGAGGTCTATTTTTATGATTTTCACTATAAAGAAATGCAAAAGTGGAGAACCAAAGGTCCTCTTACAGAAAAACATTATTTCCACCTTGTTTATAAGTTAAAAGATGAAATCGAGGAGTTTATTGAACGTAATCCAAATCGCAAATCCAACTAACTGAGGACTCAGTAGAACAAGTCAAGTCAACAATCGTTGGTTTTACTTCAGGATATTGAGAGTATTTTACCTATACCGAATAAGCTAAACAGACGGTGAACTTTCCGAGATAATGTTAAGAGTTTCACTTAAACAAACGTGTGCTTTAGTCAAGTAGAGCAACGTCCTCTAAGACGTTGCTCCTTTTTCATTTAAAAGTACTTCTGATAGTACTCTTTTCTTAACCTTCCACTTAACTGAGCATAGATCTTGGTAGTTTCAAATGCGTTACATCATCAAGCGTATTTCCAATCGTGCGGAAATTAATAAAGAGATTCATCCACATCAACTTCGACATAGCTACGCAAATCATTTGTTGATAATGGAGCTCCTATTGAAGTCATACAAAAGTCTTATGGGGCTGGTAGGCCTTTAACGTTTGTGGAGAAAAGCCTTCTATTCGCTTATCCGCTTCAAACGAAGCCCATGCTTTTGACAGTAACAATTCAATTCACCCTAAAACAGTAATATTAAAGGATTATTGCCAATTTAATAGAATTATAGACATAGGGTGTATTTTAACTAACGCAGCAGATTAGTTAAATTTTTCGCACGTCTATTCGGTCGATAAGGATGGGGTGAATTTTGGATAGTGTTAGTGTAGGAGAGAAAATAAAGAAATTAAGAAAATCCCAAAAAGTAACACAAGCAGAGATGGGAAAAGCACTAAATTTATCTAATACCACTATTGCATCTTGGGAAAGTGGTAGTAATAGCTTAACAGCAGAAAAACTTTATGAAGTAGCGACTATTTTCAATGTACCAGTCAGTTATTTTTTTGATGATGAAGGTACATATGAGAGTGAACAAATGCATCCTATATTTAGTTACTTAACCGTTGAACAATCAGTATTTTTTACGGATTTAATGACAAAAGCACTTGAAATGGATATAGAAAAACGCGAAAAATTTATTGATAGCATCAAGTTTGCAGTAGAATTTTTCAATCGTAATAACGACTAATAAAGAAATTGATTTTAAAAGTGGAAGAACGTAATTTCCTTCCATATTTTGTGGTGAAGTAGGGCTTCATAGATGGCTAACGGGTGCTACAGTTAATCAAGTGGCTGCCTTTAAGGGTAGCTTTTTCTAATTGTACTAACGCGGCAGGATAGTTGAACAATATTCGGGAAAGATACCTATAAAGAATAGGGTGGGCTTTATTGAAGAAAAAACTCTACGTGCTTTTTTGTATCATATTTCTTGTAAATAATATTGTTGTCTTTGCAAAGCAAGAAGCACCTAAACAAGTAAATTTAATTAATTCAGCCAGCCAAATGACTGAAACAAAAAAGAATACCAATCAACCTTTTTTGGAACAATTGATGACGCATTCATTAGTGCATAATGATGTTCAAAACATTAAAGTTGAAAATAATTCCGGACTTCAGCGTGTATTCAGTATCAATGATGGTTTTCAAGAACGTGTACTCAGAAAAGTGGTTTACTGGCTTAATAAATCTGACCGAGTGAATGGAAAAATCGAGGTATCTTTAGATAATCCATCCAATAAATTGACGTTAAAAATGGCAAATAATGAAGTGATCACTATTGAACCCGCTTATACATGCGTAGTTGACAATAAACGCAAAACCTGCACGCTTAAAGAAGGGGAATTAATCGTTTCTGAAAATGGGCAAAAAGTGCGATTAAAGTCACAATCTCTTTATGATTGGCTAATGGTGGGGTGGAGAAAAGAAGTGGACGGACCAACTAAAGAAGAGTTACTAGAAGAAGCATTGTTTACACGTTATTTATATGAATTGGGCCCATCTTATGCGGAATTTTTTATGTGTCCAAAAATCAAAATTGAACCCATTGATGGAGATCCTAGGAGACATCTCGTTTTTGCCAGTGCTTTAAACTATTCCGGACACCACGGTAGTGATTATGATAAACTTACTTTTTCTATAAGTGATTCTAACCTAACAGGGTTACAAGTGACAAATGTGAAAATAAAGAAACATATTTCGTCAGAAGAAATCGATAAACAATGCCGTACGTTTGAATGAATATAGTTCTTACAAAAGGGATGTTTCTTTCAGAGAAGGAAACGTTTCTTTTTATTTGAGCTATTTCAGTAAATCAAAGTGTTAATAAGTTTGTGAAAGATTGTAATTAAGCTAACGGGTGCTTACTTCAAGAAGGAGTAAAGCTCTTTTTCTTATTAAACTAACGAAGCAGTTTAGTTGAATAAGAAAGAGACATAAAATGGTATAATGACAGTAAAAAGTATAATTAGAAGAGGATATAAATGACAAATAAAACATATGGAATAATATTATTAATTGCATTAACAATACCGTTTCTAAAATATACTAAATATGGAGAACTAATTGCTTTATTAGTAATTATCGGAGTATGCATTTTTAATAAAAAAATAAGACAAGAATTTATAAAAGCATGGTTCGAGAAAAGAGAAGTTATAATTTGGTTATTCATTCTGCTCTTTGTGATAGCTCCAATTTCTTTTTGGATTTTAATATCCTTATTCAACTACCATGAAAATTAATTACTTCAAGAAAAGAAAAATGACAATACTTAAGAAGACCCCTGCGTAATCGTAAAAAAAAGAGGAGAGCGTACATTAATAAGTCTATTGTTTTCAGTGGACTACTAGTATTGACTCCTCTAACCATTTTCATTCTCTGTGGTGCAGCACTATTTTGTGCTGCATGGATGGCTAACGGGTGCGTTAGTTAAAGATTCGATTTCCGAAATAATCGATCATAAGTATAGAATTACTGCGTATTGTATTGGTAAAACTATAACATTACGAAAAACATTGGTTTACGAACTTTAATGTCACTGGACAGTAAATGAGTATGATAGGAGATTGAAAATGGAATTTATTACATGGTTAGCTTTAGGGTTTGGTTTTAGTTCTGCATTTTATGTAGACAAAGTAAGAAAGAAAAATAAAGAATTAGAAGATAGGATAAAAGCGATTGAAAAAAAAGTAATGCTTTAATTATTACCAGTACTGAGTTTCTTGTTGAACTAACGAGGTGCTTTAGAAAAAAAAAACTTAAAGTAAAATACAATGAGCTTGGAGATACATTTCCAGCTCATTTTTATGTGCATTTTTATTTTCCTATAAAATAAGATGTATAATCTTGTCACTTTGAATGCGAAGTTCCTCAGCCTTAACTTTTCATTTCAAAATCAACCAATAACTTTAACATAGCCTTTTTACATTTAACTTTGATAAACTATAAAAAACAGACTATTTAGAGTAAAAAGAAAGTGAGAGGGTAATCTTGATGCCAATTGAGTTTCGTATCGAAAATGAAGGAGAATCATTAACACTTGATTTTAAAAAGGAAGGGTATGGGAAAGCAAAACAAGAATTTCTTAAAGATGTGATAGCCATGGCAAATTCTTTATCAAATGATCCATATCGCTACATCGTAATTGGTGTAAAGGAAACGCATGGAGATAAAGATTATTTCGATGTGAATCGTGAACAAATCGGAGATGTAGCAAATTACCATCAACTGATTGACCATAACATTGAACCTGCAGTTCCATTCAATATTAAATATGTCCAGATTGAAGAGAAAACCATATGCATCTTTGAAATTGGACCTTGCAATAATCCACCATATCTATTAAAGAAAGAAAATAAACCGTATATACAAGGAAATATTTTTATAAGAAACGGTACTTCCACCCGTTTTGCTAATAGAAAAGAGTTAGATATAATGTATTTGAACAAGCAGAAAGTTAATCGTCGCGATATTCTTGTAGGTATTAATGAGAAACAGGATCAATTGATAGTATTACCTACATTAAGCGAAGATGAATTTGAAAATGTACCATCTGATAAAGAACAACGTAGGATAAAGAATGAGATTTCAAAAAGGAGGTCTCCTTTTTATTCTAAACTACAAAATGGGATGTTGAATGTTAGTGCAATAGCTAGTCGTGATATTTTCCGTGAAAAACCGATTAATCAAAGAACAGAGGAAGAATTACTTGAAATGTTAGAAAATACAAAAGAAAAGTATTGTAGGCATGATGGTTATTATATGTTTGAACAATTAGGACAACATATTAACATTCATGTACATAATCAAGGAACAGAACCATTGAGAAATTGTAAAATAAGAGTAACATTTCCCCTTCTGGAAGGACTCAATATAGCAGATAGAATATATGAAGATCCAGAAGATAAAACTAACTTATTTAATAGCAAACCATATTATTACTTTGATATTGAGCAAACCGACACTTCCTACATCATTACGGATACAGTTGATATTATTCGGCATAAGCTACCAACTGCTATCCTTGCCAAAAACATTCGGATTGCTCTTGCTCCAAATCTTGTTAATACCGAAATACCCATTCATTATCAAATTTTTGCTGAGAACTTTCCGGATGAAATAAGCGGAAGTTTAATTATTAAGGCGATGGCGTGAACCAAGCTACATAGACCAACGGGTATTTGGTTAAAGAACATTGGGTTGCTTAGGCAACTCTTAAAATCTAGTGAACTATAAGAAAATATCCAAGGATGCTATTCTAAATAATAATGGCTTTAACAAATATATCCTAAAGGAATAATAGTATGAAAGTATTCACAGACAAATCATATGTAAACCTTTACTAGTTCTTTATCTATTGACTCTAAGGGTTTAAAAGTTTGTGAAAGGCTATTAATAGCATTAGTAAGTGGGCGGAATGATGTAATAAGCCTAATCAATCGTTGTTATATCAATGGTTTATAAATACTATTTAAGCAAATGCTCATAATGAAGTAAAAAAGTTTAAAATGCTAGTATGCAGACCAAATCAGATATTGATTTGGTCTTTTTTTATTCTCTCTATAAGAAGTTCATTATTTTAAATAGTAAGCTGCTAAATGATCAATTAATTGCACCTTTTTTATTTAATGACCTCCCTCCCTTATAATTAACTTTTGATATAGTAGTAATAATAGAGATGGTAATGATGAGAGGAGTGCATAAGTTCAATGAGGAAATCGGAAATAAATACATTGATTCAAGATCCATTCTAATAATCAGATTGTCTTGTATTGGATATTCACAATTATGTGTGGTGATAACGTTTTGAAAAAATACACTAAGAAGGATTGGGAAGAAAATGAAATTTAAAATATTCACGTTTCGTGAATTAATATATAAAAAGATTGCTTACGCCCTTGTCTTTATTATTACAGTTGGTTGCATAGTTTTATATTTCTATAAACGAAACAGTGAAGAAATTGCTTTTATAATAAGTCTATTCTATGCACTATTTCTTTTTATAATAAGTGTGTATATAAACAACATGTCAACTAAAATTCAAAATATGTTTCATAGAAGAAAAGAACAATATAGAAGTTTACAAGGGTTGGCAGAAATATATAAACCAACATCTTGGGACAAAGACGATTTACTGTCTTATATTGGATTGGTTCAAGGAATGACAGGAAGAACTGGTTATGGTGAGAGATCATTGATAAGATTCAATGGTTTCAGATATACCGAGAAGTATCTCAAACTTGAAAAATCTTATTTAGTCTTTAGGAGAGACCTACATGTTTTGATAAATGACGAAGTAAATAAGTATATTCCCTCTCATAAACTGACAAAGAAAGTTCGAAATATATTTGTTTATGACATAACTAAGTTCTTTGCTGATGTAAATGGTTGGGTAGATGAACACCTTGATTTAACAACAGAAGAAAAAACAGATTTTTTCAATTTTATAGAGCATCTACGTAGGGGGAATAAAAAGCAATTTAAAAAATGGGATAGAGCAACAAATAAAATTAAGAAGATGATTAGAAAAACTAGTGAAAAGTGTCATGAAAATATGTTGAGAATAGAAGAAGTTTATGGAGAAATGCTTTTTGAAACTTTGAACGAGGAAAATGCACTCTATACTAATTTCAATGTGTTGGAAAAATTAATTCAAGAAGTAAAGGACGAAGTCCTTGTATATTCCAGCTTTGAAGAAATTACAGATGAATATTATGAAAAGATTCATCATTATCTTGAGGTCATGGATCGGAAGTTAGAGTTGATTAAAGAGGAAGTTGAGGAAATAAGTATTAATACCAATCCAGATTATTAATTACTGTAGATTTATAAAAAGTGTAAACAATATTATGATACTCTAACAAAAAAGATTGTTAAAAAATGTACTTACATTAACAGGTGCGTTAGCAGACAAGGCTGGTTAGGAGACAGACTTTATTGCTATTCAACTAAAGTTTCATACCTCCGTGACTTTTTTTATAATGGAACAATTGCTGGAAAGAAGGTAAAACATTGAACTAAGGGAATCGTCAGAGGCAGCATCTGTGCGAGTCAAAAAGGAGGATACATATTGCTTAAAGATAATTTGTTGAAAAACACGTTCCCGGAATTATTTAGTGAATGGAACTATGATAAAAATAGTGATAGTTTAAGCCTCGAAAAAGTTACTGCTGGAAGTTCCTTAAAAGTATGGTGGATTTGTAAAAAAGGTCATGAGTGGGAAGCAATTATTGCAAATAGAGCAAAAGGAAATGGTTGTCCTTACTGTTCAGGAAAAAAAGTAACAGATGAAACTTCATTGCAATTTCTATATCCGAATCTTGCCAAAGAATGGCATCCTACTAAAAATGGAAAGTTAACACCGAAAGATCTTACCCGAGGTTCAGGAAAAAAAGTTTGGTGGAAGTGTGAAAAAGACCATGAATGGCAAGCGGTAGTAAGAAACAGGTCTGGTGGAACAGGGTGTCCAGATTGTGGAAAGAAAGCATTAGCTGATAAAAGAAGAAGTTGGTATATGAATTACCCTGATATAGTTCGAGAATGGCATCCTACAAAAAACGGTACACTACAGCCTAATGAAGTATCAGTTTCTTATAAAAAATATATTTGGTGGAAGTGTATAAACTGTACAAACGAATGGAGAGCTAAATTAAATAGTAGGGTTAAATCAGAGTGTCCGGATTGTGGAAAACATAAAAGGGTCAATTCAAACATAATAAATAAAATTGCAATAAGAGGATCGTTATTAACTGTGAATCCAAAATTAGCTAAAGATTGGCATCCAGTGAGAAATAATGAATTAACTCCCCAAGATGTAACACCAAGTTCTTCAAAGGTCGTTTGGTGGCAATGTGAAAAGAAACATGAGTGGAAAACATCGATATCGAACAGAAACAGATATAATCATGGTTGTCCTTATTGTAAAGGAAAAAAAGCATGGAGTGAAAATTCTCTGGAAAACAATTCATCTGAATTCATATTAGGCGAATGGGATTATAAGAAAAATAGTATTACTCCCGAGGAAGTAACCCCGTTTTCCCACCAGAAAGTATGGTGGATTTGTAGTAAAGGACACTCATGGAAAGCAGCAATAAGCCATAGGAGTAATGGTAGAAATTGTCCAATATGTAATAAGGAAAGAAGCACCTCCTTTCAAGAACAAATATTTTATTTTTATTTAAAGTCGATTTTTCAGAATTGCGAGAATAGGTTTGTTTTTTCCGAACTTGAAAGTTCTCCTGAAGCTGATATTTATATTCCACAATTAAATCTTGTAATTGAATATGATGGTATATTCTTTCATAAAAATAAAGTTCAACAGGATGAAAAAAAGAATAGAATATTTAAACAAAATGACATTGTATTAATTAGAATCCGAGAAACCGAAAGAGGGGAAAAACTACCGGAAATTGATAGTAGTAATTGTAAGTTAATTAATTGCGAATATGGTGGAAATAATTCTATAAAAAACAGTTTGATGGAGATCTTTGAATTTATAAAAACTGAAATAGGAATTACTGTTGAAGAGAATAAAAAGATGGAAGATCTAATTAAAAACATAGATATTGAAAAAGATAAGATTAGCATTGCAAAAAATTTTATTAATAATACTAAAGAGGATAGCCTGCTTTTAAAGAACCCTCAATTAGCAAAGCAATGGAATTATGAAAAAAATGAGAATCTACTTCCAGAATACTTTAAACCGCAGTCTAACAAAAAAGTATGGTGGAAATGTGAAAAAGGACATGAGTGGATCTCTTCAATAGGAAATAGAATAAAAGGAAGAAGTTGTCCTTATTGTTCAGGAAAAAAAGTAACTGTTGAAACTTCATTATTATATTTATTTCCGGAGATTTCGAAAGAATGGGACTCTCTAAAAAATTTAGGCCTATTACCAAGCGATGTAACGAAAAGTTCTAATAAAAAAGTATGGTGGAAGTGTGAAAAAGGTCATGAGTGGGAAACCGTCATAGCTCATAGAACAAACGGCACAGGCTGTCCTTTTTGTTCGGGGAAAAAAGCGACATTCGATACGTCACTACAAAGCCTATTCCCAGAAATAGCAAGGGAATGGCATCCTACTAAAAATGGAAAATTAACACCAAATAGTGTTACTCGAGGGTCAGGTAAAAAGATCTGGTGGAAATGTAAAAATGGACATGAATGGGAAGCACAAATAATCAAAAGAACAAGCAGAAACAATCGTTGCCCATATTGCAGGACTTGATTTTGATGAACATATTTTATGTGAGTTGTAACTTATTTTAGACATCAGACCTTTTATGACTTTGATTATACAGGGGGCATTATAGACTTGACTTTGAAGGTGAAGAATCCTATATTTTATCCTGTTTACTTAATGAACTATCTTTTAATTAATATGAATATAAACTGTGCCTTCTACCCCCACGGACAATGCTCATAATTTGCTCTTATTTTTTTGAATACCTATACATGTTATAATGTTCTTTATCTAAAATAGTTTGTATTCATAAGCTTTATCAAAGCTTATGAAAGACTATAAAAAGCCTTATTGAATGGGCGGCATGTTGTAACGTGCGTTTAAAGATATTTTAGGTGTATGCAAGCACTTCATATGATTATTTTACTACCGTCAGCAGTCCACGCATTGTGAAACGGTCGCTTGGTTGGAGTTAGTATAATGAAAGAAGAACGAATTTCCGTTATATGGAATTCGTTCTTTTTTCTTGTTGTTCTAAAAGGAGTAAATAATTTTTAAAAGGTAAGTCCTTGAATATACCCTTTGACTATTAATCAAAGGGTATAAGAGGAAACATCACTAGTTGTACCTTTGTGTGGAAAATTTCCGATTGCCCTCTACAATGATCTGTCCCCATACTCACACTTTATTAATGAATGTCTTGAATTACTTTTTCTAGGAATTCCCCCATTCGTTTAACAGCTGCCTCTGAAAAATCAAAACTGACCCCAGTTTCTTTATAAATTGCTGCGATGGATTGATTGTTATCCGTACTTGCACCTTTTTTAAAGGATTCGATAGTTTTCTCTGGGTTGTTTCGATAATTCTCAAGTATTTGTAGAGCACCAAGCATCGAGATGGAGTATTCAATAGAATAGAAAGGAACTTGGAAATAATGAAGGGTGCCAACCCAACTCATCCCTATTGCATCCTCAAGCCCAGAAGTATCGACAGGGTTGAGGCCATAACGTCTTGAGATTTCAAAGAATTTTTCATCACGGTCTTTGGCAGTGTGTTTTGGATTCGTATACATCCAATGCTGGAAGAGGTCCCCTGACAATGGACCGAATAACATTGTGAATGCCCGTCTAAGCCCTTCCCGCTGTGCGCTTTTAAATTCTTCTTCTTCTGGATAAAATTGATCCAGCTTATCCAATAAGAGCAATTCCATCCCATGAGAGTACAGTTCAGCAACTTCACTTCGGTCTTGGTGTTCCTCCAAAGGACCGTGCTCCGAAAACACAAGGTACGCATTTACCGCATGACCCATTTCATGAATTAATGCGATAAGAGAGAAAAAGGATGGACTAAGGTTCGCAAAAACAAAGGTATCTTCGGAAACTGGTAAGATGGTACAGAAACCACCTGGGCTTTTCCCTTTCCGATCTCCAAGATCTAGTAACTCATGCTCTCTCATGTAATCAAAACGGTCTGCAAAATATGGGTCGGTCTTACCTAACATCTCAGAAACGCCATCCATAAGAGTAGACACCTCGGAGTATGGTGGGTTTTTCAAAAGTTTAGCGGTGTTATCCCAAGGGCGATAAGTATCGACACCAAGCTTGGACTTAAAAACCTCTGCGAGTCGATTCCAAGCTGGAATAATATGTTTCTCTACATTTTCATGAAAGTCATAACAATCTTGGATGCTATACTCACGATTTTTGACCACAAACATATAATCACGATAATTTTCAAAGCCAGCATTTAAAGCAATTTGATGGCGCAGTTGAATGAGCTCATCCATAATGGCATCCATATCGGGCTTAATTTGACGATAGGCTGATATCATTGAGTGATAAGCTTTTTCTCGCACGGCTCTGTCTAGGTTATCGAGTTGGGATTCGATAAATGGAAAAGGCTTTTCCTCCCCCTCCCATTCAACTGTTAGTCCACTCATAATTTCACTATACTTAGTACAGAGTTCTTGTTCTTTTACAAGCAATGGAATGTTTTCTTCTCGAAACAGTTTAATTTTGGACTCACGAACGCGTCGCATTAAGCCGTAACGGTTTTCATCTAATTGATTTACATAAGGAGACTCACAGCATTTCTCATTCAGTTTTGCTTCATATTTCATTAAAAGTGGTTGAACGACTTGCTGATCGTGTAGATAAGTTGACTTGATGTCCGCATCCTCTGTGTTTCGGTAGAAGTCGACTTGGTGACCTGTCATCGCCTCCATAATTTTAATCATTAAATCTTTTTCATCCCTTAGCCACTTTTCTAGGTCAGAAATGGATTCAATCGGAACCTCAAGCAAACCTTGAAATTGAGCTTCGACACCTTCTACATCTTGCAAATCAATTAATTCTTTATAATAATCATGACTTATATTTTGTGACATGGATAACTCTCCTTCTATAATATAATTATTTTAATTATTAAAATAATTATATTATAGATTGCTAGTAATTAACCCTTTTTTAAAAAATAATTAACAAAGGATGCCTTAAGGGAAGATGTTAGAATTTGCTTTCTTAACGAGTAAAAGTTTATAAAACGAGTGTAAACTCACCAAACACCCCATGTGTTGCCACAAACACTCGAGACATTGCGAAGCGGTAGCTTGGTTAGAGGTGGTATAATAGATAAGCAGTTGATATAGAAAAAATCTATACCATCTGCTTTTTTGTTTATAAAAATACCATTCATGACCGAATTTCGTTAAAATAAACATTGTTGATTTTCACAATAGTTTTTTACAAATTATAAATGTCCAAATGTACTTGTGTTTGATATTAAGTTATTAAGCATGATATAAGTGTAAAAGAAGTAGAACATTTGGCGTTATGATTTTTGGCCGAGAGTTTGAAGTTGTATCCATAGTGAGAGGATTTGAGTTTGAAATGACAGATAATTTTTGGCGTGATTTACCGCGGCCATTTTTTGTACTAGCACCAATGGAAGATGTGACAGATGTTGTTTTTCGTCATGTAGTAAGTAAAGCAGGTAGACCGGATGTGTTTTTTACAGAGTTTACAAACTCGGATAGCTATTGTCATCCAGAGGGACAGAAAAGTGTGCGTGGGCGATTGCTTTTTACAGAAGATGAACAGCCAATGGTGGCACATATTTGGGGGGATAAACCCGAATATTTCCGTCAAATGAGTATTGGTATGGCAGAGCTAGGTTTCAAGGGCGTAGATATTAATATGGGTTGTCCTGTACCAAATGTAGCATCGAGAGGGAAGGGAAGTGGCCTTATTCTTCTTCCAGAAGTTGCTGCAGAATTAATTCAAGCAGCTAAAGCAGGCGGACTTCCTGTGAGTGTCAAAACAAGACTCGGTTTCACAGAAGTAGATGAGTGGAAGGAATGGCTAACACATATATTAAAACAGGATATTGCAAACCTTTCTATTCATCTTCGTACGAGAAAAGAAATGAGCCAAGTAGAAGCACACTGGGAGCTAATCCCGGAAATTAAGAAAGTGCGTGATCAAATTGCTCCAAATACGCTTTTAACAATCAATGGAGACATTCCTGACCGTGAAACCGGACTGAAGCTTGCAGAACAATATGGTATTGATGGGGTTATGATCGGGCGAGGTATTTTTAAAAATCCTTTTGCTTTTGAAAAAGAGCCAAAAGAACATAGTAGTAAAGAGTACCTTGATCTTTTAAGACTGCAACTTGAACTTCAAGACAAATATTCTGAAGAATTGCCCCGTTCAGTCTCGGCGCTTCATCGCTTCTTCAAAATATATGTCAAAGGATTTCGTGGAGCTGGTGAATTAAGAAATCAATTAATGAACACGAAATCAACGGATGAAGTACGTACATTGCTTGATAATTTTGAAGCAAACAATTTTGATTGAAGCCGAACAGTATGCTGAAATAAATTGCAATAATTATCTTAGGTTTTATGAGCAAAAAATTAGTTATAATTAGTATAAAAAAAGAACGAATTCCCAATGGTGGAATTCGTTCTTTTTCTTGCCCAGATATAGATCTACTATCCTCGTAAAGTAATGGATAACTACTATTTTTACTCCTGCTCATAATTTTATAAATAAAACTAGTAATAGCTAAAAATAGAAAGGCTCTCGACTGGCGATTATTATGATAGGTCTCCATTATTTACAGGTGATACAGGTTCTGGTGAAAGTGAGATTCAGAAAATTCTTCATTTGTAAGGGAAACATACAAAAGATAATTTTGTCTACATACTAAATTTTTAAATGCATTGCATGTCTAACTAAATTCCTTTTCACTGTGCAGATACCCTTAGTGAGTCTTAGTTGTTTGCGTATTTTAGAGAGAGGGCAAAATTGTCTTCTTTGATTAATCTATAGGAGGGAGGGATGGACATGTTGTTTTTCGAAGGTGAAATAAAGAAAGTAAGTAATAAAGTTGGACCGTCGGGATGGAATACAATGCTGATACAAGACCCACGCTTAAATGGGCAATTACGGAAGGATCAGATAGCCCAGGAGACGGAAGCAAGGAATGCAGCGAATCGTCGAAAGCGCTTATTGAAGGGATATGACTAATTAGAATAAAAGACGTTGCTTCACCGAGAAGGTGTGGCTACGTCTTTTTATTTTTAACTTTCAATTGATGTTTTTTTTATTATTAGGTATGCTGAATCTCTTTATGAATCAATCGAAGAATATATTATTTTAAAATAGTGAAAAATGGAAAAAGTATTGCATAAAAGTACTTTTTACAACGTTTTTTATTAGAATATTATGTTAATTCAGATAATATTCTAGTATTGTAATCTCTTAATAAAATCAGTATAATACTATTTGTATTGAGTACAAATGTCTTTTTGGGATGGAATTCAAGTGACGTTCATTCAATAGAATTAATTGCTCTTTTTATAAACTTATTTAATAGTATAGGCGCCGAAGTCTATTAGTAATGAATAACTTTAAAATAGCAATATCGTAAATTAACAAGTGGGGGAAAGTTATGAAAAGTTTATTTAAAAAGTGGAGTCAGTTGAGTCTAGTAAAACAGATAATTATAGGTTTGATTGTTGGTATTATTCTTGCATTAACAATTCCGGAAACAGCAAAGTTCATAGTCATTTTTGGCTCTTTGTTTGTAGGTGCTTTGAAAGCTATTGCACCTGTGTTGGTACTCTTTTTGGTTATTTCAGCTATAGCTCAACACAAAAGTGGTCACAAAACGAATATGAAATCTGTTATCATTCTATATCTGTTAGGAACTTTTTTAGCAGGATTAATTGCTGTAATTGCGAGCTTTATTTTTCCTGTAAGCTTAACTCTTGTAAATGGAGCTGAGGGTGTAACGCCTCCTAGCGGTGTTGTTGAGGTTCTTAAATCGTTGTTGTTGAATATGGTTGATAATCCAGCTAAGGCAATTTTTAATGCTAACTATATTGGTATTTTAACTTGGGCAGTAATTCTGGGATTAGCTTTAAGAAATGCTGCTGATTCTACAAAAACGATGATTTCTAATGTTTCTGATGCTATTTCCAAAATGGTTACATGGGTTATTAAGTTTGCACCGTTAGGAATCATGGGTCTCGTATTTGAGTCCATTACGACAAATGGATTGGAATCTTTACTTAGCTATGGGAAATTACTTGTTGTATTAATTGGTTGTATGCTTTTTGTTGCGTTGGTTGTTAATCCGATCATTGTATATGTATATATAAAGCAAAACCCCTTTCCGCTTGTTATTAAGTGCATAAAGGAAAGTGGTATTACAGCATTCTTTACACGCAGCTCAGCTGCTAATATTCCTGTAAATATGAAATTATGTCAAAACCTTGGTTTGAATAAAGATAATTATTCAGTATCCATTCCATTAGGTGCAACCATCAATATGGCAGGTGCCGCTGTCACTATTTCTGTATTGACACTTGCAACGGTCCATACTCTTGGAATTCAAGTAGATCTTCCTACAGCCATCATTCTTAGCGTATTATCAGCAGTATGTGCTTGTGGTGCTTCTGGAGTAGCAGGTGGATCCTTATTACTGATTCCTCTAGCATGTAGCTTATTTGGAATCCCAGCTGAAATTGCAATGCAAGTAGTTGGAGTAGGCTTTATCATCGGCGTCTTACAAGACTCTTTTGAAACGGCTCTTAACTCATCTACTGATGTACTTTTCACAGCAGCAGCTGAATACAAAGAGTGGCGTAAAGAAGGAAAAACAATAGATATCAACAAAATAAAATAAAGAATGATGGAACTGCACCCCAAATGTTAGTATAGACTATACAGTGGGGTGCATTTTTTTAAATAAAAATGAATGGCATAAAATATGTTAATCCTTTTAATAGGCGCTCTATGTAACTTGTTAAATTTAGAGTTCCTAAGAATAGAAAGAAGACAGAGGTTAGAAATAAATGTATAAAGATGATGTTAGTTATGAAAGTTGAAATTAGAAATAAAATGATAGATTTTAATGTTCAATATGGAAAGAGGAAGAAATTATCTATTCATATAGATTCGTTTGGTTATATAACTGTTAAAGTTCCCAAAGACACAAGTAAAGAAACTATTGTCAGTGCAATAGAAAGTAAAGGGGAGTGGATCCTTGAGAAGATTCAGGAAATCGGAGAATTTCGAGAAAACCCTAAGGCAAGAGAGTATCACGCTCAAGGAAAGTTCTTATACCTTGGGAAAGAGTGTTTTCTTCATGAATTAATAGATAGTAGTGAGTTAAATGAAGATATACTTAAAAGAAATCTTAAAAAGTTCTATATAACTAGCTGTAAGAAAATTGTAGAAGAACGGATAAAAATATATCAAAAACAACTGAAAGTAAAGCCTAAAATCATAGAAATTGTTGAATCTAAAACCAAGTGGGGTAGTTGTAGTTCGGATAAAAAGATATCCTTTAATTTTCGATTAGCTATGGCTCCAATTGAAGTTATTGATTATGTGATAATCCACGAACTATGTCATATAATTCATATGAATCATGATCGCTCATTTTGGAGACGTGTAGGAAGTATTATGCCAGATTATAAAGAAAAGGAAGATTATTTGGCAAAGCACGGGCATTCAATGTCCTTTTAAAAAAATGAACCGTATTTTGAGTTAAAAACTTATTAACCTTGTAAAAGCTTTTAGTTTGTAGTTACTTAAAACAGGAGCCAAAATGATCAACAAATTTTAAAAATGAAAGGATTATTCATTATGGCAATCATTACTTTTCTTTTGGTTGGTTGGATTCTAAATTGGTTTAAATTCGAACAATTAATTATTCAAGCATTTAAGGAATTATTTAGTAAAGACATAACAAAGGCAACCTACTATTTTCTGTTTTTTTGTGTAGGGGTATTAGGTGAAATCGTCTTATTTTTTCAAGGTGCTTACTATAAATATTTCTTACATTGATGAACTATGTGACTCTGTGCCAAGCAGGGTCACTTTTTTGGAAAAAGTATATAAATGATTAGAGTAGTGGAACCTGAAAAAAAATGATAGCATCTATGATAAAGAAGCGTTGAGCGGACGAAATTGTATCTTCGTCCGCTTTTTTAAAAAATAAGAAAGCATCTCATCTCTCATTATCCAAACCAAATGCATCAAGTATCCAAAGCACTTTGGAAATAGTGAATACCAGATGTACTTAAAGTATACATGCGGCTTGAAACCTGGCCCTTTTCATCCTTAGCACCGCAATATTAGTTAATTACGTGATATAATAGATAATCCGAGCTACAGTATAAACAAAAAGCATAAGTAGGAGGTTTATAAATGGATAACAATGATATATTAATTAGACTTAGGTATGCTTTAGATATAAAAAATAAAGATATGATAGAAATATTTAAACTTGGCGGAATAGAAGTAGCGAAAGAAGATTTACCAAAAATACTTACAAAATCAAAAGATGAGTACGATGAAGAAGTGCATGTAGAGGAAAATGAGGATCAGATTAAATGCAATAATAAGATGTTAGAGTCCTTTTTAAATGGCTTCATTACTTTTAAAAGAGGTAAACAAGATCCAAAACCAGGACAACCAGAAAGTCCTGAACCTCCTGAAAAAAGTGCTAATAATATGCTTCTTAAGAAAATGAAAGTAGCACTACAATTAACAACGGAAGATATGCTTGATATCCTTGATGATGGTGGTATCGCTGTATCAAAAGGCGAATTAGGCGCTATTTTAAGAAAAGAAGGACATCGAAATTATAAAGTTTGCGGGGATAATTTCGCACGAAAATTCTTAAGGGGATTAGCTGTAAAACATCGAGACAAAACGACTAGCAAAGTAACGGAATAGCACCGTAACATTGTTGTTAAAAGAATAGTGTAAAGTTGTTATAGCATCAATTTAGGTGTTTATAACATCTGTTTAGGATTTAAAAGTCTCTCTCTTCGGAAGGGACTTTTTTGTGTTGTATCGATTATCCTTGAAGCAATACAAGCACGAATATTGAGAATCATTTTTTATAATTGTATGATGAACTACGACTGGGAAAATTTAATTCATTTTTAAAAGAGGGGGCAATGACGATGGAAATTGGAATAACAACGTTTGTAGAAACAACGCCAGATGTACATACAGGTAAAGTGATTAGCCACGCTGAACGTATTCGTGAAGTTGTGGAGGAGATTGTGTTAGCAGATAAGGTAGGATTGGATGTTTTTGGAGTAGGAGAGCATCATCGTGAAGATTTTGCATGTTCTGCACCTGCTGTTTTGTTAGCTGCAGCTGCATCACAGACGAAACAAATTAAACTGACAAGTGCGGTTTCCGTATTATCATCAGACGATCCAGTACGTTTATATCAAGAGTTTTCAACGGTTGATGCAATATCCAATGGACGTGCAGAAATCATGGCAGGTAGGGGATCATTTATTGAATCATTTCCTCTATTTGGTTATGACCTACAAGATTATGATGAGCTATACGACGAAAAATTAGATTTATTATTGAAAATTAGAGAATCTGAGAAAGTGACATGGAGTGGTAAACATCGTCCATCTATTAACAACTTAGGGATTTATCCTCGACCAGTTCAAGCTCAGATACCGGTATGGATTGCTAGTGGTGGTACACCACAATCTGCTGTAAGAGCTGGGGTTCTTGGGCTACCTCTCGTACTAGCTATTATTGGTGGAAGCCCATTACAGTTTGCTCCAATTGTCGAGTTGTATAAGAGAGCAGCAAAACAGGCAGGTCATGACGTTTCAAAGCTGAAGGTTGCCTCTCATTCTCATGGTTTTGTAGCTGAGACAACAGAAAGTGCAAAAGAAAAATTTTATCCACCAACTGCACAAGTGATGAATGTTCTTGGGAAAGAACGCGGTTGGGGACCGTACACGCGTAAAACGTTTGATGAAGCTAGTAGTTTAGAAGGTGCTTTATATGTAGGGGACGTAGCTACAGTAGCGGAAAAAATCATTTTCCTTCGTAAAAACGTTGGCATTACTCGTTTCATGCTTCATGTACCAGTCGGTTCTATGCCACATGAGGATGTGTTAAGAGCAATAGAGCTATTAGGAACAGAAGTGGCGCCAATTGTGAGAGCTGAAATTGATCGTTGGGAAATGGAAACGGAAAATACGTTATAGAGAAATGTTTAAAATATATCGAAGCACCCACTTTTTTAAAAGGCGGAGTGAATGAGATATTGGGTTCCGATTGTAACGAAATGTTAATAGAAAACGTCTATTTATGTACAGTTATTTTCGGGAGGGAAAAAAATGAAAGAAATAATTGGTGTAATACTTTTATTGAGCGTTTTATTGTTTGGATGTACAAATGAAGATAATGCACTTCAAGTACAATCTCAAGAGAAAGTTGCGTCAGAAACAACGAATACTAGTGAGAACGAGGAAGAGAAGGTATTGGGTGTCGTTGAAAAGTTTGGAAAAAGTCTTCAAAATGTGTCCTTATTAGGTCCGAAAGAACAACTGGAAGAGAATATGCAGGATAATTATGGCGATATCGTTTCTCCCGAGCTTATAAAACAGTGGATGACAGATCCACCCAAAGCACCTGGAAGATTATTTTCCAGTCCTTGGCCAGATCGGATTGACGTATTAAACAAGGAAAAAATTTCTGAACATGCATATGCAGTACGCGGTGAAATAATTGAAATAGCTAATAAAGATGAAGTCGTTAGTAAAATTCCTATAAACCTCGTAGTCGAAAAAGTAAGAGACCAATGGCTTATTAATGAGGTTACTCTCGGAACGGAAGAACAGATTGATTCCATTAAATATAAAAACAATGAATATGGTTTTATATTTAAATTACCAAAGACTTGGGAAAATTATTCGATTGTCAGGGATAAATGGGAAGGACTAGCTATATCTACATCCGAAGGTGAAAAAGTTGTAGAGACAGGGCCAATAATTTCACTCCGACATCCTATGTGGACTTCGGAAAATCCACGCCAAGATATTCCGATTATGATTTTCACTATAGAGCAATGGAATTTAATGAAGCAGGAGAAATTCCATATAGGAGCGGCGCCTATCGGACCATCCGAGTTAAACCGTAATGATAAATATGTTTTTGCAATACCTGCCCGCTACAATTTCGCATTTCCCACAGGTTATGAAGAAGTTGAAAAGATTTTAGAAGGTAAACCATTAGTTGTAGATGGTGTATAAAAGCAGGAAAGTGGAATTGAAACAATAAAAACGAACTACTCGCAAAAGTTCTTTATAGTTTAGATATGAAAAATGCAACTAGCGGCTGAAGCTACACTTTCGGCCGCTTTTTACTTCATTAAATACTGTCCACTTATGTCTGAGAGGAGTTAGGAATAATAAAGAAGGAAAAATGTGCATTTAAGCGAATTAAATAATATCCAATCAAATAATAAAAAGCGAAAAAATAAAGGAGATGTACAATGCAAAATAACTATAAAAACTGTCAAAGTTGCGGAATGCCATTAAAAAGTGATGAAAATGGTGGAGGAACTGAAGCGAATGGACAAAGAAGTAATATGTATTGCAGTCACTGTTATGAAAATGGAGCATTCACGTTACCAAACATTACAGTAGATAGGATGAAAGAAAAAGTAATGGATAAAATGGTAGAGATGAAATTTCCGAAGTTTGTAGCAAAAATTTTTACGAGAAATATTCAAAAATTAGAGAGATGGAAAAACTAAAGGAAAAATAAACCGTTCGCAAAAAAGCTTAAGGCTGTATTAAAAAGAAATATACGGAGTAATAAAGGAGATTTACTTATGAAAAGCAAGTCGCTTACTTATACCAAAAGAGATGCAAGATAAATACAATGAAATCACTGAAATGATAAGTGCGTTTTGCGAAGAAAATTTAAACGAAGAGTACAAACTGCTATGTTTTAAAGTTGTGTGCAGCATTATGTAGGAAACGCCAATCGCCTCTTGCAAAAGGAAAAACGAACATATGGGCATGTGGCATCGTTCATGCAATAGGTACTGTTAATTTCTTATTTGATCCAGATCAAAGTCCTAACATGAAAGTAAAAGAACTTTATGAGAAATTTGGGGTAAATGGCAGTACTGGAAGTGCAAAATCAAAACTAATAAGTGATCTGATGAAAATAGGGATTTTCGATCCTAATTGGTCATTACCAAGTAAGATCGAGAACAATCCAATGGTATGGATGGTTTTAGTGAATGGTCTCCTAATAGACGTTCGATATGCAGCTAAGGAGATTCAAGAAGAAGCATACAAAAAAGGATTGATACCATACCTCCCGGAATAGATATACGGTTTCAGTCAAATTATGTTTCAACCAGCTACAATGGTATCCAGATCATTGTAGCTGGTTTTTTATTTCTTCTTTGCGACCAAGGTATTCAAGAAATATTTGCAGTATCTACTATATAAGCCACTTCATCTATGTTCCTTACCCAAGTACGAATTGAAGAACAATTGTATACTTTAATCTCACTTAACTGCAGAAAGATTGATTGACCCGAGAGTAAAAATAACCGTCAAAACCTAATTAGAGGGGACGGTTATTTCTTTTTGTATTGTGAAAAGAATCGTTTAAAAAAATAGTTTTCAATTTATTATCAAGTTTCAAATTAACAAAAGAGGGTAAAAAAAGTCTATGTGTACACTGCAAAAAATGAGATTTTAAAAAGAATGAAGTAAAACTATTTTTGATTTTTTAATACTTTTTATATACTAAATATTGCTTTAAATAAGAACTTTAGTATTTGTTATATCCTTAACCTTTCAGGGCATAATAAAAATCATGGCGAAAATAACGTGTCAAATTAACGTAAAGAACGAAGAATCCGTAAGAGCCAGCTACATAATTTGGGTGTTAAGATACTTTATTCAACATAACTTCTATAATTATGTTGAAAAATATTAAAACATCGTGGAGGTATCAGTTTGGACTCGATTTTTGTAACTTATATTAAATATTTTAATTTTTTTATGTTCCTATTTTTCACATTTATGTATTCTTATCAGATATTTTATATGTTTATTGCATTTAAGGCTAAACAAAATAAGAATTTGGAAATTAAGAAGGTTCATCGTCATAAATATGCAGTGATAATACCAGCGCGAAATGAAGAGCGAGTCATTGAACATCTTATTAAAAGCATAAAAAATCAAAAATATCCCAAGCAATTGATAGATATTTTTGTTGTAGCAGATAACTGTACCGATCATACAGCCCAAGTTGCAGAGAAAGCTGGAGCTATTGTCAAAGAGCGTTTCAATAAGATTCAGATAGGTAAGGGATATGCCCTAGACTTTATACTAAAAATAATTGAAAGTGAATTCTCATCTAGAAAATATGATGGATATATTGTGTTTGATGCAGATAATCTCCTTGATGAAAATTATATAGCGGAGTTAAATAAAACATTTAATCAAGGATACAAAGTAATCACCAGTTATAGAAACTCTAAGAATTATGATCAGAATTGGATATCTGCTGGATATGCACTTTGGTTCCTTCATGAGGCAGAATATCTTAACCTTCCCAGAATGGTTTTAAACACTAGTTGTGCAATTTCTGGAACAGGCTTTCTAGTACAAGCAGATTTAATCAAAGACAATGGTGGCTGGATCCACCATTTACTTACGGAAGATATCGAGTTTTCCGTTTCTGAGATTATTAAGGGCGAAAAGATTGGATATTGTAGAAATGCAATATTCTATGATGAGCAACCAGTCACCTTCTCACAGTCATGGAATCAGCGTTTACGTTGGGCGAAAGGTTTTTATCAGGTCTTTTCTAAGTATGGAAAAAGCCTAATTAGAAATATTTTTCGAGGAAAGGGTAACCGGTTTTCATGCTTTGATATGACTATGATGGTAATGCCAGCTGTTCTCGTTTCCAGTGTTTCTATTATTGTTAATGGATTGTTTTACTTGGCAATTTTTTTAGGAATATTTGGTGGTAAAGAGATGATTCCTCAAGCTTCTCTTGGAATATTACTTTCTTTTGGGTGGTATTATGGAATACTTTTTCTTATTGGTTTAATAACCACGATAACGGAATGGGAAAAAATTCATTGTTCAAGGTGGAAAAAAATAGCTTATACAATAACTTTTCCTTTTTTTATGTTTACGTATATACCAATTTCTGTCGTAGCCTTGTTTAAGCATGTTGAATGGAAACCAATTGCTCATACCGTAGTGAAATCACTTGACGATGTACGATAAAGGTACAATAGAATCTTCCAAAAGAACATTGAATCCCGAGACACTATAGAGAGGCAGGTCGTGACTAAGGTCATGATTTGCCTCTCTTTCTAATAGGTTTTGTATTTGAGGTCTCTTGTTATTTTCTTCTGTTTTATTGACTAAAACGTGATTGCGAGTCTTAACTACAAAAGGTAATGTGCTTATTTCGGATGGAACTATTAGAAAAAGTAAAAAAATTTATTAAAAGTAAAAATATTAGAATCTATTGTTTTTTATTTTCTAGGAATATAATTTATTTAGATAAATAAATCATTCTATTAATTTGATATAGAAGGAGAGAATTATATGGAGAAGAAGAATCTTGAATTAGCAATTCAATTACGTCATGAATTACACCAACATCCTGAACTCTCGAATCAAGAGGCTTGGACAAAAAAACACTTAATTGATTTTTTGAAAACGCATACAAAATTAGAAATTGTAGATAAGGGTCAATGGTTCTATGCCATTTATCGTGCTGGTGAAGATAAAAAGAATATTGCATACAGAGCGGATTTTGACGCACTCCCAATGCCAGAAGTAATTGAAATACCACACGCATCACAGATTCCAGGTGTTTCTCATAAATGTGGACATGATGGTCATTCAGCAAGCTTAGCAGGATTTGCATTAGAGATTGACCAAAACGGCGCCGATAAAAACATCTTCTTCCTCTTCCAACATGCAGAGGAAACTGGTGATGGAGCTCTACAGTGTGTATCTTTTATAGAGGAAAATAACATTGAAGAGATTTTTGCTTATCATAACATGAGTGGAATGGCTTTAAAATCAGTGAACATAATTGACGGTACAACACAATGTGCATCAAAGGGGATGACAATCCATATGGAAGGGGCACCTGCCCATGCAAGTCAACCTGAGGATGGAGTAAATCCTGCTTTCGCTATAGCTAAAGTTATTGATGCTATTCCCGATTTTATATCACCTGACAGTAACAAAGGTATCGTTTTATGTACAGTTGTTCAAGTAGATATAGGAGAAAGAGCATTTGGATTAGCTGCTAGCAAGGGAAACTTGCTATTAACGATCCGTGCATTATACGAAGCAGAATTAGACAAACTACAAAAGAATCTCGAAGATTTTGCTTGCTCTCAAGCTGAAAAGTATGGACTAAAAGTAAGTTTTTCATATAATGATACTTTTCCGGAAACTGTGAACCACAAGGAAAGCACGCATAAGATACGAACGGTTTGTGAAAATAAAGGGTTCCAATTAGTTGAAATGACACAAGCATTTCGTGCCTCTGAAGACTATGGCCATTACTTGAAGCAGACAAAAGGAGCAATGTGCTATATTGGAAATGGAGAAAATTATCAACATGTTCATACATATGAATATGACTTTCATGATGAAATAATTGAAACTGCTGTTGAACTTTTCAAAGGTATAGCTGAATTATAAAACTTATTCAACAAAGAAATTAAAGAAAGCGACAAAGAGCTGCCTCACATGAGGTAGCTCTTTGTCTGTAGAACAATGTTTAGACTTGTATTAATTCGGCAAGCTCATTCGTGGACTTGGCTTCTGTAACTTTGTAAAAAAGATTGATTATTTATAATAATGATCTATTTGGCAATTTGATGAAAATGATGTTTTTGTTCAGCAAATGGAATTGTTCTGTAAAGTTTCAGATTTAAAATTAGAATACCTTCTCCGATTTCTTCTAAAAACTTTGGTTAAGAACAAAGTAATAATAATCGACGTACTAACATATCATTCAAAGGATCTATACGTTTTTCTTTCCATTGCGGAAGCGACTTAGCTTTGGACGCTGATATCCTAAAAATAATACATAATCTTCAGAAAAGTGTTGACAATCAGAAATAAGTAATGATACCCTATAGTAGTTAGATATTCAAATTAGAAATGGAGGTACGGAAAATGACTACATTTAGAACTTTAAAAAATAATTGTATAGTGATTTCGTGCCCAACCGCTAATTATTTTTTTATAAATAATTAATACGGACGGCATGTTATGCCGTTCTTTTTCTATGAGCACACGCTTATGTAAAGAAGCGTGTGCTCTTTTGTGTGCATTTTTAGAAAATTTGGTGTTTTCGCGCATTGCGTGTTGCATATATAAACAAAATAACAAGAAAAGGAGTGCTGGTGATGATGATCATGAAACAGCGAAGAAAGTTATTAAAAAAGGAATCTCTCGAAAGTGGATAGCACCGGTTGGGGAAAGAAAAACCCCAGTTGACTAAAATGATGCTATTGGTTTAATCGGAAAAATAATAAATGAAGGAGGAAAAAAAATGATGATACCAAAAATGAGTGGTAAGCAGATTAATAAATTTGTAGGAAAAAATAAATTGGAGTCGCCAACACACTATTTAGGTGAAAAGAGGCTAACAGGAATGGTGCTAGCCACACCTTAACAATATAATTGGACTTCTCCTTAAGGAGAAAAATAATGTTTACCATTAACGATATAGAATATGCAAAGCAACGGATGGCTGACTTGGAAAAGGAAGCAAGACAATATAAATTAGGACATAACTACCTATCTAGAAAAAAGA
The DNA here is from genome assembly GCF_055454035.1 of Psychrobacillus syltrankelensis. Lineage (NCBI taxonomy): Bacteria > Bacillati > Bacillota > Bacilli > Caryophanales > Bacillaceae > Psychrobacillus > Psychrobacillus syltrankelensis. The sequence continues at coordinate 3,397,013 of NZ_CM144227.1, forward strand.
AAATCCAAAAATCTTATTTGAAAAGAGTCTTGAGTTATTTTACACGCGTAAATTCAAAATAACCTTCAGAATTGGTAACGATAAGTTGACATAAAGTGAACCTTTAATCAGTGGGGGTATTACTGCCAGTTAATGCGGTATAAAGAACCCATTTAATTCGTTACGGCGCTAGGGACGCCCCTCGCCATAAGCCAAGCAGCTTCACCGCTGTTCTGATGACTTCGGCTACCCCTGTTAAGGCTCCTGCACTTAGTTCGTTTAGATATTCATTTGTTCGATTTATATAGATAGTAGTCAATTACCTATTCATAACTAAGAAAAGATCTCTAGAGCGTATGAGTACGCACTAGAGATCTTTTTGATTAGAAATATCGATAATTAAGTGAGAGGTACCCGCGTTCTAACACGATTATTGCTGGAAATGGAGATATCCGTTCAATAGGCGGGGCAAAAGTATATGAAGATGCTGTTATAAAAGTAACTGTAATATGGGATGGCTTTAAAGAGTCATTTGAACTACATAATAATAGTAAGTAACTTTATTGAACGGGTGCTTTAGCAGAACAAGGCTGTCAGCAGAAAGCCATTATCCTTTTTCAACTTAAGCGACAGGTTAGTGAAATAAGAAATGGTTTTATTACGTAGGTTACTAATTACTAAAGAGGTGGTTTGAAAATGAAGTTGAGAGTGTTGTTTGGTATTTTTCTTATAATTAGTTTGACAGCTTGTTCATCAACCAAACAAACTGTTATTGCGGATGAGGTTATCTTCTATGGCGAGGGAGAACATTGGAATGTCAAGTATATTTACAATCCTGAATTGTATGATGAAAAAAAAGTAAATTGGGTTGAAATCGAATTGAAAGATTTAGAACTATCGCAGGGAGATTAATCTACCATGTGTGCTTCCCGTAAGGGAGCGACAGTCAGTGGTGCACCGTGGTCGTTGGAGTCAGAATAACGGATGGGCTCTAACGCACCATAGTATATTCAATTAAAGCATTCTTGTATAAAAAGTTTGAGCATTTTTGTGACATTTATTCCATTAAATCCTGATTATGGTACAACCCAGTAATTTAAACGACTTTATAGTTGAAGCTATTTTATAAAAAATTATTGTACTAAAGCAACAGGATAGTGGAAGAATGTTTGTTGACTCTAGTTAGAGATAATTGATAATATAGTTGCATGAAATTATATATAAAAAAGGATGACAGTCATGAGAAAAGCAGTGAAATAAGCCTCCTAAGATAAAATTAAGTATATTAGGAGGCATTGAATATGAAATTCAATATTATTAATCGTGACAATTGGTATCGAAAAGAATACTTTGAACACTTTTTACAACAACAAACAACTTTCAGTATAACCAATGAAATAAATATTACTATTCTTATGAAAAACCTAAAGGAAAAGAATTATAAGTTATATCCTGCGTTTATTTTTATGATTACAAAAGTAGTTAATTCCCACAGAGAATTTAGAACTAGTTTTAACTATGAAGGGAAGTTAGGTTACTGGAAAGAAATTGTGCCCTCTTATACAATTTTTGATAAGAAGACATGCACGTTTTCGGGCATCTGGTCACCAAATTTAGTTAATTTTTCAGAGTTTCATTCTCAATATGAAAAAGATGTAGAAAAATACAATGGTATGGGTAGTTTATTTCCAAAAACACCTTTTACAGCATTTAATTTAAATATTAATAATGGTGGTAATTTTCTCTTACCAATAATAACTGCAGGGAAATATTCACAAGTAAATGATGAATTATTCCTACCTGTCTCTTTACAAATTCATCATGCAGTTTGTGATGGTTATCATGCGAGTGTTTTTATGGATGGCTTACAAAGACTTGCTGATGAAAGTGCAGAGTGGATTTAGTTCTTAATCAAAAGAATATAAAGGGACTGTCATATCAGTTCCTTTTTTTATTGAGGTAAAATAAAGTTTGTGAATAAATGTACTTAAACAAACGGGTGCTTTAGTTAAGTATTCGCTTCCCAAAATAATCAATCTTTATTCCAACTCAACAGCTTCAGCCTCCTCGTCACTTTGTACCTGAGGGGTCTTCAGCTAAGCCATTCCAACAAGAGTCTAGAGTAATCTGTGAGGTTACTAAAAAATGCTATGTGCATATTTTAGTAAGTAGTAAATAACGTATATCCAACTTAAACAGCCGTGTATAATAGCCCAACCTATAGATTTATATGCCGTATACGAAATAACCATAGAAAGGCAAGTTCCAAAACTTATTCCTTTTTTAATGACATTAACTGTTTTTTGATTGCTATTATTTTTCAATTCTTGACCCTCCCTTCTTTATATCTTCTATTCATTACGAAGTTTACTAGTATTAAGAATGTATTCCTAAACCTACCTATTCATACTGTTATTTACTGAGCAATTTTAAATATAGCAAAGGGATTTTGTGTACGGAACACGAATAATACCTAAAAGAAAAGAAAAATAGAATTTCGTAGAAGGGCTGGTGAGAATTTGGGAGCCTCGTTTCAGATGTTTTCGGCGGCACATATCAGTGCAATTGTGGGGCTATGCTTTCTAATCATACTAGTATTTCTAACAAAAAAGAGATGGTCATTTCCAGCGAATAAAATTCGGTTAATAGAACGTCTTTTTGCACTGTCATTATTGACAATGGAAATTGGGTATCATATTTGGCTCTATCAAACCGGAAGGTGGAATTGGGGTAATTCACTGCCACTTGAATTATGCAGTATTAGTTTAATCTTCACGATAATTCTTTTGTGGACAGGAAATAGGCATGTATATGAGTTTGTTTTTTATGCTGGCATTGGAGGAGCACTTCAAGCGGTAGCAACACCAGTTTTAGATTTAAGTTTTCCTCATTTCAGGTTTTTTCACTTTTTTTATACGCATTTCGGAATTATTTTAACTGCACTTTATTTCACTTGGGTGAAGGGTTACCTTCCTACATTTAAAGGAATCATTAAGACGATGGTTGCGTTAAATATATTACTTCCTTGTATACTTGTGTTAAACATTTATCTGAAAGGAAATTATATGTTTTTGAGTAAAAAACCAGCTAGTGGGAGTATACTTGATTTTTTAGGTCCGTATCCGTGGTATATCTTATCGTTAGAAATAGTTGCATTTTTAATTTTCATATGTTTATTTATAATATTTAGAAGACCAATAAAAAGGAGTGCATCAACGTGAATAATCTTACGAAAATTAGCATATTAAGGCCAGCAAATGAAGTATTTGAATCCTTCGTAGACCCTTTAAAGATTGGGAACTTTTGGTTTACGTCGAGTTCGGAAAGATGGGAACAAGGAAAAGCTATTACATTGATATATGACGAATACAATGCAACGGTGGATATAAAAGTGATGGAAATCATAGAGAATGAGAAAATCGTATTTAAATGGGGGACTCCCGAGGATGAACATATTGTTACCATTTCGTTGAGTGAGTTAAATAACAGCCGTACGATTGTAGAAGTTAACGAAGAAGGATTTAAAGAAAACGATGAAGAGTTAATAAGTAAATTGATAGATAATAAAGAAGGCTGGGTATATATGTTGACCTGCTTAAAAGGTTTCTTGGAATTTGGAATAAAAGATTTGAGAAGTGGAATAGTGAAGTGACTATCTCTTGGATACCAGGTTCTATATAGATTTTAAATTCTATGTGAACCTGGAGCCAAAAAATTAATTATTCGGTATTTACTTACTTTATTTTATAAGAGTTACAGGTAAATGTTGTTTGAAATCTTATATAGTTATAGAGTGTACGAGCGTGTCTACCTTTTTGAGTATAGACATTTATTTTGGGATGCAGTTGGCGGAGAAATTCACGATCACATTCACACCGATTTCTGCTCCTACTGTAACATTCATCATGTGCTTTACAAGCTGCATCGACATCATTTATTGGGGCACCTGGTCCACTGCAACCTGGTCCACACCATTTGTATCCTGGAAATACACAAAAACGTAAGCCCCTCTTTCTTCTTTGTGACAAATCTACCACCTCCCTTAAATTATTTCTATAAGCTTCTAATATAAGCTATTCTATAATCTGTGTTATTGCATCAACAAGTACCTAGGAGTTTCACATTTTATTTATATGAAACCATTAGAATCTAAATTTAATACATACAATGAATTTTAGAAAAGAGGAATATTAATGAGAATCGAAAAGTTGAAAAATGATAGAGTTCTTCTTTTTGTAGAGTCTGCAAGAAGCATAGAATGGAGCTAGATGAATCCTTTTTATATGATGAAGTTTTAAAAGATTTTGAGACGAATGATGAAAATCCTACTTATATAGTTACTAATCATCTTAGGAGGAATAGCATTAGCTCTTTACGGTATTATCGCTACTTTTCAAATGTTTCCTTCCTTTGGTAGAGTATATGCTACCTATGGTGGTGTATTTATCGTATTGTCTGTCCTTTGGGGATGGGGAGTTGATAAAAAGGTGCCTGATATTTATGATTGGATTGGAGCTTTGATATGTATCGTTGGGGTTTCAGTTATGTTGTTTGTTCCTAGAAATTAGTAAGAAAAGGGCATTTCATAAGTAAATGAAAAATAAAATCGGGAGTCCAGGTACCTTTCTAGGTACTCGGACTTCCGTATTTTATTTGTGTAAGATGAGAAAAAGCTATATGAAAAGAGATTATCAAAAGCTCGGTGAGTATGAATTGGTGAAATAAGCAGTTAATCAATATTTAGGAATCTGAGAAGTTGCTCTGGTTCTTTTTTTTTGTAAAGGAGTATAATAGATGCATTAGTCAAAAAATTCATTCTAATAATTATGAGGTGTAAAAATGGCAATTGAAAAAGTTCGAGATTATTTTGAGGATTTTGGAATAGCATATAAGATAAAGGAGCTTGATGCATCAAGTGCAACAGTAGAACTTGCTGCCCAGGCTTTAAATGTAGAGCCAGCGCGCATTGCAAAAACACTTTCTTTTAAAAAAGATGAAAGTTGTATTTTAGTAGTTGCTGCAGGGGATACAAAAATTGATAATGCAAAATTCAAGGCGACATTTGGAGTGAAAGCTAAGATGCTTTCTCCTGAGGAAGTCCTAGAACAAGTAGGACATGCTGTTGGAGGGGTTTGTCCATTTGGAATTCCCAAAAATATATTGGTTTACTTAGATGAGTCACTGAAAAGATTTGAAACTGTTTTTCCTGCATGTGGCAGCAGTAATAGTGCAATTGAACTTACCTGCGGGGAGTTATATACATATGCTAATGGGGAAGAATGGGTAGACGTTTGCAAAGGGTGGGAATGAAAAAATTGAGAGGTTGATAGGATGTATGAATGAACATAAAATAACTAAATCTCTATTTTTAATTGTTTTAATTAGTGTAACGATGTTAATAAGTGCGTGTAATAGCGGATCAAATACAGAAGAAGTTCAATCGAAAGAAATACTAGCATATTTAACTAACTATGATGAAAAAACAAAGACATTAACGTTTGATGAGATAGAATGGATTGATCAATCTGATACCGAGAGAATAAAAGAATTAGGATTAAATCCGGAATCAGATTTTCCAAGTGGGTTTCAGATTTATAATGAGTCAGAACAAACCAACAGTTTGAAAGTGTCTGATGCCGTAAAAACTGACGTCGTGAATGGATTTAATCTTCAAGAGCCATTGCAAATAGATATACAAGAACTAGCTTCATATATCCCAAAAGAGGGAGCCCCTTTTTACTTAACAATCCAAAATAATAAAATTAGTAAGATTTCTGAAAAGTACACACCTTAAAATACCAACCCCGATCCATGTAATTATGATTCGGGGTTATTACATGAATAAAGGAGATTTTTATGGACATAACTTTTAAAACACCAGCGGGAAGATTTAATTATCGTGTAGCAGGATTACTGATTCACGAAGGCAAATTGCTCATCATGCAAGATGAAAATCAGCCTTACTATTATGTGCCAGGCGGTCGTGTTATGTTGCATGAAACAAGCGAAGATGCGATAAAACGAGAACTAAATGAAGAACTTAATATAGAAGTGAATATAAACCGCATGCTATGGATAAATGAAAACTTTTTCGAAGAAGCTACTTTGAATGAACGTTTCCATGAAATATGCTTTTTTTATTTAATAGAGCTGAAAGACAAAGAGATCCTAGTAAATGGCGATGAATTTGTTATAAATGAAAATGAAAAAATACATACGTATTACTGGAAACATTTAAATGAATTGCAGGATATCAATATATTTCCACTTTTTTTGAAAGAGAAAATATCAAACTTACCATTGTTTATAGAACATATTTTATAGATAGTAAGAGATTAATTAGAGAATCGATCAATCTCTTGTAACAATCGATCAATCTCGCAATAGAATCGATCAATCTCGCAATGAAATCGATCAATCTCTTGTGATAATCGATCAATCTTTCGCAAAACGGCATGGCGAGCATTTAAATGAATGGTATTAATCACCTTTGATTTGTTCATCCTACAACAGAGGAGGTGTGATACAATGGCACAAGTCATTCTTTGTGAAGTCAATAATTGTACATTTTGGGGTTCTGGAAACAAATGCAACGCAGACGCAATTTATGTTGTAAGTAGCAAAGGTAAACAAGCATCGAATAGTGAAGAAACAGATTGTAAAACATTTGAACCGGAATCTTAAGTTGCTAACACCTCATTGTGGAAGCTCATGGACTTTAGTTCATGAGCTTTTTTAGAGGAATACATTATTAATAAGTAGTTACTTTAAAGAATTGCTGAAGCGCATAAATCCAGCGTTGCCACCATGTAGAGCTATCTTGAAACTTGTCCAAATCCAAAGTATACATCGCGTCTACATTGTTCCAAAGTCGTTCAAAATAATTCTCCATTTCAACTACTAGTTTACTATTATTTGGTGCAATTACTCGTAGATTATTTTCTAAATTATAATTATCTAATGTTCGTTCTGTATAATTTGCCGAGCCGTTTGAAATAATTGTATGCTTCTCTGTTTGAATCCATATAGCTTTCGTATGATACTGTCCCGTAACGGTATTGTACCATCGAACATGAACCTTTCCTTTCGTATCCTCCACCAACTTCTGAACAACGGGTCGATTCGGTATTCCTGACTTTTCTTGCCCAAATGAGTTTTTATTTGGATCAAGAATGAGATTTACCTCTACTCCGCGGTTTGCCGCGTCAATTAGTGCGTTAACTACATCTGGCTCCGCGACAAAGAACATGCCAAGCCAAATCTTATCTCCTTTTTTTGTCACTGCCAAATCTTCTAGCAAAGCATCTAAGATTTTTTTCTCCGTCAAGTATTGAACTTCATATTGTCCTCTTTCTTTATTTACCTTCACACGAGGAAGCTTCGGACCTCCAGAAAATAAAGAAACTGCTTCTTCGGATTTTAGAATATCATTCAATATGGAGCCTGTTACTTTCAAAGCAATATTTCCATGGTATCCGCTTGCATCATGAGGATTGGAAGACGTAACTAGCGCTTCCTTTTCCGTTACTACTGCTTTTCGATGGTTTGCTTTCACGTTGAGTAGAGCTAAGTAAGAAGAAATAGTCATTTTCGGTGCGTCACTTGCCATTGCATTATCAATCCAACCTTTTCCTCCAAAATCAAACCACTGAAAAAACAATCGGTATATACCTGAATAAATAGGTGTCGAATCACGCAATGGATCTAGATCGGTATATACTATTTCTACTCCAGCTTCACGCATTTTCTTAAACCACTTATTTTCATATGACCCATACCCACGGTTTATTGGGTCTGTAATAAATATTATCGGCATATCAGGGTTCATTTTCTTTTTCTTTGCTAATGCTATAGAAAGCGTATCTGCAATATTTGGAAAATTTTTATCTCCGTCATAGTACCCATCAAACAAGAAAAAATCGACCACGACAAATTCATCTGCTTTCTCAATCATATTATATACTTCATCAAAAATATGATTTTCATGAACCATACCTGTTCCTTTTCTATCCTGTGCATATGTTAAATCAGTAATAAATTCTACTATATCTGTTTTATGTATTTCCCCTGCAAATGCTACGCCATCCGGAAGAGGCTTATATGTGTTCCATAAAATTACTGCAATATAGATAAGTGCAAACACACCAATAGCACCCATAGTAATGCGCTTTCGCTTACTCCATGGTTTAGGATTCTTTGTAGCCATATGTAGTTCCCCCTAAAAACTTGTTTATTATTGCTATTCCCGGACTTTATCGATTGCAAACAGAACTAATTGGAAAGCAACAATTACGGAAAGTTGTGCTGGTTGCAAAAAGCGAAAAATTATCGTATACGAACAGAAATAGATGTGTAATATAATATTAAGCGAAACTGTCCCAATGGCTAATATGCGATTGGGACAGTTTTTGTTCCATTGACTATTTTTTTTATTCATGTTAAAATTACTTTGAATTAAAGATATTTGAATTAGAGATAAAAAGGAGGAATAATTTATGAATCAGTTAAAAGGTATGCACCATGTAACAGCGATTACAAGTAGTGCAGAAAAGAATTATAAATTTTTCACATATATTTTAGGGATGCGTTTAGTAAAGAAAACAGTGAATCAAGATGATATCCAGACCTATCATTTATTCTTTGCAGATGATATAGGTGGGGCAGGTACAGATATGACGTTCTTCGACTTCCCAGGAATTACAAAAGGTACACATGGAACGAATGAAATTTATAAAACAGCTTTCCGCGTTCCAAGTGATGCAGCATTAGATTATTGGTTGAAACGTTTTGATCGGCTAGAAGTCAAACACAGTGGTATTCAAGAACAATTTGGAACAAAGGTACTTTCATTTGTCGATTTTGACGACCAACAATATCAATTAATTTCAGATGAAAATAATGAGGGCGTTGCAACAGGAACACCATGGCAAAAAGGACCGATTCCTTTAGAGTATGCTATTACTGGACTAGGTCCTATTCATATCCGAATTGCAGAATTTGATTATTTAAAAGAAGTAATGGAAAAGGTTTTGTTATTTAAAGAGATAGCGCAAGAAGGTTCTTTCCATTTGTTTGAGGTAGGTGACGGTGGAAATGGTGCACAAGTAATCGTAGAGAAGAATGTCATTCTTCCTCCTGGTCGACAAGGATTCGGAACTGTTCACCATGCAGCATTTCGTGTGGAAGACCGTGCTGTTTTAGACGAGTGGACAAAACGTATGGAGAGCTTCGGATTCCAAACTTCTGGTTATGTGGATCGCCATTTCTTCGAGTCACTATATGCGAGAGTGGCTCCAGGACTCCTGTTTGAATTTGCAACAGATGGTCCAGGTTTTATGGGAGATGAACCATATGAAACATTGGGAGAAAAGTTATCATTACCTCCGTTTTTAGAACCAAAGCGTGCACAAATTGAAAGTCTAGTTCGACCGATTGATACAGTAAGAAGCTCAATCGAATTTGTGAAAGAATAAATAATAAACAAGCCCACTTCTGCAAAGGAAGTGGGCTTGTTCTATTTTAAGATGTGAATAAATGGGTGGATTATTCTCTCTACTTTAATAGTATGAAAAAGTTGTAGAAATGACAGGGAATAACGCATAAAAGTTTATCAATATCTATATTAATTAGAATCTAGTTTTTTCTTTCTTCACAGATGATTCAATATAACCATTTAGGGTATAAGAATTAATAGGTGAATACACTAAAGTGAGGAGGAAATTTTAGTTGATACGTTTTGATAAAATCTCCAAAGTATTTAACGATGGAACTGAGGCGTTGAAAGATGTTTCTTTAACAATTCCAGCCGAACAATTAGTAGTAATTATTGGCCCAAGTGGTTGTGGGAAAACTACTTTAATGAAGATGATTAATCGTTTGGAAATTCCAACCTCTGGTGAAGTGTATGTGGATGGTGGAGCAGTATCTTCCATAAATCCGGTAGAGCTCCGAAAAACAATAGGGTATGTCATTCAACGGATAGGTTTATTTCCGCATATGACGATTGAAAAAAATGCATCCCTTGTACCAAAATTAAAGGGATGGCCAAAAGAAAAAACCTCTGAACGAATTCGTGAACTTATGTGGATGGTTGGGCTTGAACCGAAGCAGTTTTTAGGTAAATACCCACTTGAGCTAAGTGGGGGACAACAGCAACGTATTGGAGTGGTGAGGGCTTTAGCTGGAAATCCTGATATTATTTTAATGGATGAACCGTTTAGTGCTCTTGATCCAATTAGTCGAGAACAATTACAAGTGGAAACGAAAAACTTACAGGAAAAGATAAAGAAAACAATTGTTTTTGTCACGCATGATATGGATGAAGCATTAAAAATAGCAGATACAATTATAGTTATGAAAAGTGGAAGAATAGAACAAATAGGTTCCCCAACTGAATTAATAGAAAATCCAATTAATGATTTCGTGAAAAATTTTATAGGAATAGAACGCATTAATCGAAAACGATCAGTTGGGAAACGTGAAATTCAGGAATTTATCTATTTCTTTGAACAAGAAAAACAAAGCCCGTGTATAGAAGTGGATGAAAGTCTCCTACTAGAAGAAGCAATTGCTTTATTAGAAGAAGGTGGGGAAAATTGTTTACTTGTAAAAAAGAACAATGAAAAGTTAGGATATGTGAACCAATCTGTCCTTTTACGCGTATTGCTTGCAAAAGAAGAGGTGGTTTAAGTGCAGAAATTTATCGAAACAATTCAAAATAGATCCGATTTAATTCAAGAAGCATTTATTCAACATATTTTCCTGTCATTTATCGCTCTTGCTGTAGGTATAGTCATTTCTCTTCCCTTAGGTATTTTTGTTGCAAGGTATCGAAAGTTCGCAGAGTTAGTGATAGGAATCACTGCTATTTTTCAAACAATTCCTAGTTTAGCGTTATTCGGTTTTTTAGTGCCGTTAATCGGGATAGGAACAAAAACTGCATTAATTGCATTGATTATTTACGCACTTTTACCAATTTTACGCAATACATACACCGGGATTACAAGTATAGATGGATCGATTATTGAAGCAGGGAAAGGAATGGGAATGACAAAAAGCCAATTACTCTGGCAAATTGAGTTTCCTCTTGCTTTACCTTTTATAATGGCTGGTATACGAACAGCCACTGTTTTAACGGTTGGGATTGCTACGCTGGCGACATTTGTTGGGGCAGGGGGCTTAGGTGATGTTATTTACCGTGGTTTGCAGTCTTATAATAACTCACTCGTTTTAGCAGGAGCATTACCTGTTGCTTTATTAGCTATTTTATTTGATTTTGCTTTGAAATTAATAGAGAAAAAGTCCACACCAAAAGGATTAAATACTGGAGGATGATTGAGAAATGAAAAAGACGTTTTTAGCGATTGGGATTGCAACAACTGTTTTATTAGGGGCTTGTTCTAACTCAAATGAGGCACTTGTTATAAGTGGAAAGCCTTGGACTGAACAATATATATTACCTCAAGTTTTAGGACAATATATTGAAGCAAAGACAGACTATAAAGTGAAATATAAAGAGGGGCTAGGGGAAGTGGCTATCATGACTCCCGCTCTTAATAAAGGGGATATAGACTTGTATGTCGAGTATACAGGAACCGGATTAAAGGACGTTCTGAAAGAGAATTCAGAGGTTGGAGAAAGTTCGGAAAGTGTATTAGAGCGAGTGAAAAAAGGATACGAAGATAAGTTTGAAGCGACTTGGCTTAGTCCACTAGGTTTTGAAAATACGTATACTTTAGCTTATACGAAAGATAAAAACTACGATGCAAAAACATATTCTGACTTAGTTGAAATCTCCAGAACAGGAAATATGGTATTTGGAGCACCGCATGCATTTTATGAACGTCAAGGAGATGGATATGATGACTTTATAAACTCGTATCCCTTTACATTCACAAAAACGGAAAGTCTCGATCCAAATGTAATGTATGAAGCATTAAAGAACGGAGATGTAGATCTAATACCTGCATTTACAACAGACGGTCGAATTGAACGTTTTGAATTACAGACAACTGAAGATGATTTAGGATTTTTTCCAAAGTATGACGCTGCTCCTGTTGTTCGATTAGAAGCATTAAAAAAGTTTCCAAAGCTTGAAAATGTATTGAATGAACTTGCAGGTAAAATATCAGAAGAAGATATGTTAAAAATGAATGCCCGCGTAGATATTGATGGGGATAAACCGGAAGATGTTGCACATGACTTTTTAGTGGAAAAAGGACTGATAAAAAAATAATAAAAAAAGCACCTGATTCTAATTCAAATAGAATCGGGTGCAAATTATTTAAATCAATGATTTAAAGTTTAATCGTTTATTCAAAGCAGTCATAAGAGGAATACCGACTACTAATACTGCAAATTCACCTGCTGCAACAGTTAACCATGTGTAAAGGAAAGGTGCGTCTGTGCCAAATGCAAGGTTTAATTCGAATGCAATGATAAACGTCATAAACGTAAAGATTAACGTATTAAATACCATATGTGGAACGTGCCCTTTAATAAACTTCGATGCAAAAATAGTGATAGATAAAGAAATGACCGAATGTGCTACCCCAAAAATAAGGTCATATGCCGCCATTGGGGAGAAAATATTTGTTACGAATACACCTAGTGCAATACCGAAAAAGAACTTTTTATTGAAAACGACAAGGTGGTTAAACATTTCGGAAATACGAAATTGTACTGCTGTAAATCCAAAGGGTGCTACTAGTAACGATACAGCAACATATAAAGCAGCAATAATCCCGCTTATTGCGATTGTTTTTATCTTCATTATTCATTTCTCCTTAGTTTTTTTACGTGGGAGGTTCTCGAACCACGTTATTTGTAATGCCAATTGATAATTATATGACATTAGTAGTCAATTTGTCAAAAAAATAATTTGGAAAACTACTATGTTAAAATAGGGATTAGTCTTTAAAAGGAAGGTTTTACATGAAATATATTTTATTGATTATTAGTGCATGCATGATCTTTATGAAGGTTGGATGTACGATGGATACAAAAACGCAAAATTTAAAAACTACAATGGGTAATACAGTAAATAAAGTGAATATAGGGAATGAAATGATTGTCCATTTTATCGACGTAGGTCAAGGGGATTCTATTTTTATTCAATCGCCGGAAGGTAAAAGTATGCTTATTGATGCAGGTAAGAAGGAAGCTGGTAAAGAAGTTGTTGCTTATTTGCGTAAGCAAGGAGTAGAGAAGTTGGACTATGTTGTGGCAACTCATCCAGATGCGGATCATATTGGTGGGCTTATTACAGTATTAAATTCTATTTCAATTAATAACTTCGTGGACTCAGGGAAAGTACATACTTCACAGACGTATGAGAAAATGCTACAACTTATTTTAGATAAAAAAATTCCCTATATCGTTCCAAGTAGAGGAGACACTATTTCTTTAGATTCAAATATCGATATAACAGTATTAAACGCAGGTGAAGATTCCAAAGATAATAATGAAGCATCTATCGTGTTGAAGGTGCAGTATGGAGAGGTTTCATTTTTATTTACAGGAGATGCAGATATTAACGTGGAAAGAAGGATGTTAAAAGAGTTTGACTTGAGGTCTACAGTTTTGAAAGCAGGCCATCATGGATCAGAAACACGTAGCTCAGACGCTTTTATTCGTTCTGTAAGTCCAAAAGTGACAATATTGAGCTATGGAAAAGATAACTCCTATGGACATCCAAATGCCGAAGTAGTAACTCGTCTAAAAAATGTTAAATCGCAAGTTTACTCCACTGCAGAAGTAGGGAACATTGTTATTAAAACAGATGGTGAGGATTATTCTGTTTCAACTGAAGAACAAACGAGAAAAATTGAAACAACTTCAACTACAGTTAAATCAGGAGTAGTTATTTCAAGTAAAGACTTGCGTGAAGAGATTATAGGTATTACGAACACAGGTAATACTACAGTGAATTTGACTGAGTGGCAGCTAGTTTCTGTCATTGGCAATCAGGTATTCAAGTTTCCCAATATCAATCTAGCTTCAGGGAAAACTATTTTTGTTACAAGTGGTCCGAATGCTCGAGAAGGTAATGAATACGTTAAATGGACGAATGGACAAATTTGGAGAAATGACGGAGATGCAGCGAAATTAATAAACGACAAAGGGGAAATCATAAGTGAAGTCGAATAAATACACACTAGATCGATTCGAAGGTGGATTTGCGGTATTCTTAAAGTATCCATCTGAAACAGAAAGCTTACTTGTGCCTTGTTCTGAGATGCATGATTCCTTGGATGAAGGAGATATTGTGTCCATCTCTACCTTGAATGGAACGTATACAATCGAACTTCTAGAAAACGAAACGATAAACCAGAGAGATAAAGTTCAATCCTTATTAGAACAATTAAAGAACAACAAAAAATAGAAGCTTTGCAAATAAAAATTCACAGTTTTCAAAACAAACGTGACTAACATGAATGTTACAAAATTCATGTTAGTCACGTTTATTGTGTTTTTCACGTTATTCACGTTAGTTTTGGTGCCTGGCACCCGTAATAATTTTGTAATAATTGGTTAGAGTGATGTGTCGCGTAGGAAGTTTTTGACGATGTGATGCTCAGGTTCGTATGTTTTGAGTGTATAACCTTCTTTTTGTAGCCATTCGATTATTTGTGGTAAGGCTTTTGTTGTTTGGCTTCGATCGTGAAGAAGCACAATGATATCACGATCCCCTGATTTGTAGGATTTTTCTATTCCTGCTTTTACGTTTTTGACTATTTGATCGGCTTCTTTGTCGGTGTATTTCCAGTCTTTTGAATCGACGTCCCAATCCCATAGTTTGTAGCCTTTTTTTATTAGTTCGGATTGCATAGTTACCGTCAGATCTGGTTTGCTGCCATATGGTACACGGACGAGTTTTGCTTCTTTATCCGTCATTTGTTTAATAAGCTTTGCTCCTTCGTTCATTTCATCGATGAAGGATTTGGACGACTTGTAAACTTTCGCTTTGTCATGAGTCATGCTGTGTGTTCCAATATAGTGTCCATCTTTTACAACAGCATCGATAATAGGTTTGTTCTTTTTCATATTATTTCCTACAAAAAAGAAAGTTGCATGGACGTTATATTTTTTTAATATGGAGTTATTTATCCCTGTAAATCTATTTGGACCATCGTCGAACGTTAAGTAAATATTAGCTTTCGATTTTCCTTCAGTTTTTGTTGGTAGAGTTGATGTTTGTTTATTAAAGAAATTATTTAATAAAATTTCAAAGTCTTCATGTGACATATGTCCATAGTCATCTCTGTATATTCGTTGTGTTTTCTGTTTCTGAAAGTCATGTACTTTATAACCCATTTCTGTTGCGATATAGTGAACACTAATGAAAAGCTTTCCATTTACTTTAACAATCGGGAACCAATCAAGTGGTGCTCCATTTTTAGATATTATTTTCGAGTTTTCATTAAAACTAATTTCTATCCCGTTTTTCCGGATATAGGTGACGCTTTTTTCTTGTTCAATTGGAATGTCTAAATATGCAGCAATTTCTTCAAGTGGAACTTTTGTATCTTCATTAATAAATTTGATGTCACTAAAATCTAGTATTTGATCGCTGAGTCCTACGTGATAAGTTGCAGAGGTTGATGCTTGACCAGTGGCTGTACAATGAATGAAAGAGAGAAAAATAGCTACGCAAATTATTAAAATATTTTTAATGACACTAACCACCCGTATTTTTTTTAGATTCTCACCCTAGTATTATATGTATTTTGTATTCATCGTATACTTATATTAAAATATATATTTGAATAGAATGATCTTCGGTTGTTCGAAGAATATAAGAAAAGGAGGTGTGTTTAATGGCAAATAGATGTAAATTGCCAGAGAGTGCAACGTCTCATGCAAAGCCTATTTTTGGAAAGGCGATACTTTGTGTGAGGAGCTATTTGATTCAATAATAATCGCCATTCATCATATTGGCTTTGCACCTTATTTCAAGTTTAAAAAGAATAAGGAGCGAGCAAAATGACATATGTTAAAGCAAATTCTGTTTTACCTAAAGAACTTATCTTAGAGATTCAGAAGTATATTCAAGGTGAAACTATTTATATTCCTAAACTAGGAGAAAGTTATAAACAGTGGGGAGCGCTTTCTGGAGAAAGAAAACGTATTGACGATAGAAATGTATTACTGAAGAAAGCTTATAAAAATGGTGTTCCCATGAATCAACTTGCTAAGGAATATTTTCTATCGGTGGAAACTATTAAAAAGATTATCTATACAAAGTAGAATTTGAGCTGGTAACCTTCTTTGAGGTTATCAGTTTTTTTATGTCGAAAACAATTCATAACCATCTTTTCCGTTTATAAAAAAACGCATATCCGCTACAATGGATGAGAAAAGATTTTGTTAAAAAATGTGAATAGGAGAGATGACTATGAATCCTTTCATTAGAAGTGATCAATATAACTTTATTAAAAATCAAACGCAAATATTGATTAATGGGCATCTGACAGTTAATGATCAAGGTGTATTAAATGCGCTAAAATCGCTTGCATTAGAAAAAGTTTTGGCTATTTTTGAAGAACTTAATGAAGAACAAAAGGACTTACTCCAAACTATTGTGGAAGTAAAAGAAAAGGTAGAAGCAGAAGTTTTTTTAGAGCAAATAAAACAATTTGTAATACCTTTTAAAGAAATAAAAGAACAAACCATTAAAAAAATATTCCCAAAAGCAAAGAAGTTAAAAATACCTTCATTAGAAGAAATGGACTTTAAAGAAATAAGTTATTTAGGATGGATCGACAAAGGTTCTAACAAAAAATTTCTTATCATGGAACATAACAGTAAGTTAGTTGGAATTTCTGGAGGCTTCCATAATTCCAATAAAAAAGGTATTTGTGCACTATGTAATCGCTTCGAGGAGATTGGGATGTTTACTTCTTCCATAAAAGGAGCAACTCAGGACGCTTTTATAAGTAGGGGGAATTATATTTGTCAAGATAGCCAGAAATGCAATCAAAATCTAAATTCATTAGATAAACTTAATGAATTTGTTAACCTTATAGTTGGACGCTAAATTGTACCAAAAACCAAAACAAACGTGAATGTTTAAACATTCACGTTTGTTTTGGTGCCAGGCACTTGTAATATTAGAGGGAGGAATTACCATGGAGAGTGAAATGCTTAAAATATTTGATGGGGATAGAAAGGAGATAGGCGTGGCTACACGAGAGGAAGTACATAGGTTAGGGTATTGGCATGAAACTTTTCATTGTTGGTTTATTGGTAAAGAAAAAGAAAAAGACTATATTTATTTGCAAATTAGAAGTGACTTGAAAAAAGATTATCCGGGTTTGCTAGATATAACAGCTGCCGGGCATTTGCTTGCTAATGAGACCGTGCGAGATGGAATTAGAGAAGTAGAAGAAGAACTTGGCATAAGCGTTTCTTTTGAAGAACTAATTTCTCTAGGAATAATAGATTACTCTGTCACTACTGGAAATCTTATTGATAAGGAGCTAGCGAATGTTTTCGTATATGATTACTCTTTAAGTTTTGATGATTTTACCCTTCAGGAAGAAGAGGTATCCGGAATTGTTCGAGTGGAGTTTAAACAATTTGAGTCGTTTTGGCTAGGAGGATTAGAAGAAATACAAGTAGAAGGATTCGAAATAACAGCAGCGGGAACTAGAATTTCTGTTAAAAAAATGGTCACAAGGAATAATTTTGTACCACATGAAAAATCGTATTATGAAGCTATTATCCATGGAATCTCTGGATTCATGTGATAATAGCTTTTCTATTTATCTATTTTACGTAATTCTACAAATTACTACTTTATTCGATAAATTTATGTTGATTAGTTCAAATGGAATGGGTGTTTTTTGAGGAATTCTTATTATTTTCACTTTCTTTGTACTATCTCTATCTAAAAAAACCAACTTTCATAATAGAAAGTTGGTTAACATTAGTTATTCTAGTATTTTAATTTTCACGTTTTTACGTCCCCATTTGTAGGCTTCGCTTGTGGAAGAGAAAAATACATCAATTTTGTTACCTTTAATTCCTCCACCGGTATCGCCAGCGATTGCGTAACCATAACCTTCTACATATACTTTCGTTCCAAGTTTGATAACATCTGGATCTACTGCAATTACTTTAATATCTGGATTTTTTCTTAAGTTAATACCAGTAGTAGTGACACCTGAGCAACCATTGCAGTTCCCAGTAAATGCACTTGCAGAAACGATGAATTCCTTCACTACCTTATCCTCAGAATCCGAGCGAGAAGGATTTTTGGCTTTTGCCGCTTTTACAGGGGCAATTATTAGTTTTTGGTTTGGTTGAATATTATCTGATTTCAATTTGTTCCAAGCTTTTAAGTTGGCAATAGACACTTTTTGCGATTTTGCAATTTTAAATAAGGTGTCTCCTTTTTGTACAGTGTACGTTGAAGATGCGGCTAAACTTGCATTTGCTCCGCTAACCAATAATGCAATTATGATGATGAGTGTTCCAAGAATTTTCTTCAAATACTCTGCTCCTTGCTATTTAGTCTAAGTTCATATTAGCAGAATTTTATTACAGGAATATTACGGTAATTTACCAATAGCATTACAGAATAGAAAGTTCCTTTTACAATGGGTAAGGAAAATGTATGCTCTGTTAATAACTTATATGCTAAAAAGTCTAAATTAAAATTCTACTGCTTTATTTATGCAGTTAAGAATTCTATTTGGATGCTTATTATGATTAATAGAAATTATCTTAGCATTTTTGAAAAATAGACATACTATATGAATTGTTTGAATTATAATGATATTTAAAGGAGTGTTTATCATGCTAAAAAAACCTAAAATGCTTCAAGCTGGAGATAAAGTAGCTACCATTAGTTTGTCATGGGGTGGAGCAGGCGAACCTAATTTGAAGTGGAGATATGAGCAAGGGGTAGAAAGGTTAGAAAAGGTGTTTCAATTAGAAGTTGTGCCAATGCCGAATAGTTTAATGGGTGGAGATTATTTATACGAAAACCCAAAGGCACGTGCAGAAGACTTAATGAACGCATTTAAAGATCCAACGATAAAGGGGATAGTTTCGAATATTGGTGGTAGCGAAAGCATCCGACTATTACCATATATTGATTTTGATGTTATTCGAGATAATCCAAAAGTATTTATAGGTTATTCGGATTCTACAGTGACGCATTTATTTTGCCACAAAGCAGGAATATCTTCATTTTATGGTCCGTCTGTACTAATGGATTTTGCGGAAAATGTGGAAATGCACGAGTACACAGTGGAAGGCTTGAAAAAAACTTTATTCTCAAATGATGTAATAGGAGAAATAAAACCGGCATCTGAATGGACTAGTGAACGATTAGAATGGATTATTGAGAACAAGCATACAAAAAGACGGATGAATCCAAATAGAGGTTATGAATTGCTGCAAGGTTCTGGTGTCGTACAAGGCAGATTAATCGGCGGATGTATAGAAGTATTAGAGTTTGCAAAAGGAACTGCACTTTGGCCAGAACCATCTAATTGGGAAAATAGTATTTTATTTTTTGAAACATCAGAGGATATGCCAGAACCAACCCTTATTGAGTATTGGCTTCGAAATTATGGTTCGCTAGGAATTTTACAGAATGCAAAAGGGATAGTTTTTGGAAAGCCTCAAAATGAAAAATACTATGAGGAATACAAGGAATCCATTTTAAGAATTATGAAAGAACTTGACTTGAATGAGTTACCGGTACTTTATAATTTGAACTTCGGACATACCGAGCCAAAATTTGTTCTTCCATACGGAGCGCTAGCAGAAATTGATTGCGAAAATTGTACATTTTCTATTTTAGAAAGTGGAGTTGAGTAATTGATGCCTTCTTATATAGTAATAGGCGGTGGTATTTTGGGTGCTTCCACCGCCTATCATCTTGCAAAAGAAAACGTGCAAGTAACACTCGTGGATCGAAAGGATTTAGGACAGGCAACTGATGCAGCAGCAGGAATAATTTGTCCTTGGATTTCACAAAGAAGAAATAAAAAATGGTACGAGCTAGTAAAAAATGGTGCGAAATATTACAGTCAGCTTATAGAGGAACTCGATGCATTAGGGGAAACATCGACTGGTTATAAACAAGTAGGGGCAATTGCGCTTCATAAAGATGAGAAAAAGTTACAGAAAATGTTAGAACGTGCGTTAGAAAAACGAACCGATGCCCCAGAAATAGGAGAATTGAAAATATTGACTCCAGATGAGACTAGAAAGATTTTTCCATTAATTTCAGAAGATTTTTCTTCTCTTTTCATTGAAGGAGCAGCTCGTGTGGATGGACGAGCCATGAGAGATGCTTTAATTGGAGGGGCAAAAAAATTAGGTGCAGAAATAATTTACGGGGATGCGGAAATTTCTGATGGGGTTTTATTAATAGACGGAAAGCCTTTTAATGCTGAGGTAATTATTTTAACGGCAGGTGCTTGGGGAAATGAACTACCGCATAAAATCGGAGTAGATATGAAAGTAAGTTTCCAAAAGGCACAGATTATGCATTATAAAATAAATAATCAGGATACAGGAGACTGGCCTGTAGTTCTACCTCCAAACAATCAGTATTTGCTCACATTTGATAATGGGAAAGTGGTAGCTGGTTCCACGTATGAAGAAAATACAGGTTATGATTTTCGTGTAACTGAAGCAGGAAAACAGGAATTAATGGAGAAATCTACAAGTATTGCAAAATCATTAGCAAAAGCAGAAATCGAAGAGGTTAGAGTAGGATTCAGACCATATACACCAGAATTTCTACCTACTATAGGGAAAGTAACTGGTTATGAGTCAATTTATTTTGCAAATGGCTTAGGGGCTTCGGGATTAACTGCTGGACCATTTGTAGGAGCAGAGCTAGCTAGATTAGTATTAGGACGCAAAACTGTGCTTGATTTATCTGATTATGCACCGAATTGATTTGATAAGAGGATGGGGGAAACGGGATGAATTATTCTCAAGTGGAAGAAGTAAATGATATGACTGTGGTGGAAGCCTTAGAAAAAAACTTAGCTATTATTCGTTTTGACTTAAATCGACGAGTTGCTTACGTAAATGATAACTTTGCAAATGAACTTGGCTATCCAAAGGAAAAAGTGATGGGGATGAACCATCGAGATTTTTGTTTTCCAAAGTATGCGAATAGCACTGAATATGAACAATTTTGGAAAGATTTATTTGCAGGAAAAACCCTTCACACTAAAGTAGAACGTAAAGATTCAAAAGGAAATAGTGTTATGCTTGAAGCAACTTATATGCCTATTTTTGGAGAGCGGGGCAATGTTCTAGGCGTGACAAAGGTTGCCACAAACGTAACCGAACAACATCAAACAATTATGGTTGTCACAAATGAATTAAATGAAATGTCAGAGGGACTTAAAAACCGTTCAGAAGCTGGTATGACACGTAGTCAAGAGCTTTTGGAAACAATCGATGAAATTGCAAAAGGAGCTAAAGAAAGTACATCTACTTTGATGAGTTTACAAGTGCAAGCAGATTCTATTCGAGGTATTGTTCAAACAATTAGAGAAATTGCTGCTCAGACAAACTTATTGGCATTAAATGCAGCAATAGAAGCCGCACGCGCAGGGGAACATGGGCGTGGATTTAATGTCGTTGCACAAGAGGTACGCAAACTAGCTGCAAGAGTAGAAGCATCCATTGTAGAGGTACGCGAAAATATTGAAGGTATAGCAAAAGAAGTAAATAAAGTAACGCAAAGCAATGGGAAATCTCAACAAAGCATCGAAAAAAGCCAAGATGAAATTCGAATTGCCTTAGAAGAGTTTAAAGAAATTGCCAAAGCATCTGAAAAACTAGAAGCGCAAACAGCACATTTCGTCAAACTAATATGACAAGTATGTTACTAGTGCCTGGCACCAGTAACACCTTTGTAATAATTGGAGGATGGTTCTGAATATTTTCACCGAAAAATGTTACACTGTATAGTGGTATTGGAGGGGAAAATGTTGAGTGGTCATTCGATTGTTTATGTCGAAGTAAAGCGGGAAATTGATTTTTATTATCAAATGAAGAGTATTGAAATGCAATTTGTGCTTCATTTAAATATAGAAGGAATTGCTTCGGAGCGAGATCAATTTAAGCTTGAGCATGTTCATGATGTGTCGCATAAACCTTTTTCTTTTGGCGGAGGTATTTTGTATTTACATACAAATCAAGGCGTTTTTCCATACAATATCCAAGAAGATCCTAGCTACTTTATCCTTGCCTTTAAGGCTTTAAAAGCAACTAATAAATAATTTTAAGTTAAAAATTGCGTAGAATTTTATGAATCATCGAACATTAATCTAGATTATTGTAATTGACCTTTATCGTGCTATAATGAGAAATATTCAAATAGCACTTACTCGTATAATCGCAGGAATATGGCCTGCAAGTTTCTACCGGCTTACCGTAAATGGGCTGACTATGAGTGGCAATACGATAATAGAGGTATGGCATTTTTGTCATATATTCTTTTATTTCTGTTCGAATTTTCAGCTCGAATGGCATTGTTCCACTCCTAAAATGGATGGAAACAATGCCTTCGAGCTTTTTTGTGTTCTGTCAAATTAAACTTGAAGGGGATTCTGTAAAAATGAAATTATTAAAAGAAAAAATCGTAAAACATGGTAAAGTTCTATCCGAAAATGTATTAAAAGTAGATACATTCTTAAACCACCAATTAGATCCAATATTGATGCAAGCGATTGGGGAAGAATTTGCTAGTCGTTATAAAGATGCTGGTATAACTAAAGTAGTAACAATCGAATCTTCTGGTATTGCTCCTTCTATGTTTGCAGCATTAACTCTTGGAGTCTCAGTTGTTTTTGCTAGAAAACGCAAATCTTTAACGTTATCTGATAATTTATATACATCAAAGGTACATTCTTTTACAAAAAATGAAACAAATGATATTTCTATTTCGAAAGACTTCATTACAAGTGATGATGTAGTTTTAATCATTGACGACTTCCTGGCGAATGGACAAGCGGTGCTTGGGTTGCTTGATATTGTAGAGCAAGCTAATGCAACAACTGCCGGCGTTGGAATTGTAATTGAAAAAGGATTCCAAAAAGGTGGAGCTCTTGTTCGTGATCTTGGAGTACGGGTAGATTCACTTGCGAATATTAAATCGTTAGCAAATGGTAAAGTGGAATTTTTTGAGGAGGATTTCACTAGATGAACAATACGTTGAAAAATACAACACTTGGTATCCAACATCTCCTTGCCATGTATGCGGGGGCAGTAATGATTCCATTAATAGTTGGTGGATCATTAAATCTCCCTTCCGATCAATTGACCTATTTAGTTGCTATTGACATTTTAATGTGCGGAATTGCTACCATTTTGCAAGTAGTGAGTAATCGATTTTTTGGAATAGGACTACCTGTTGTATTAGGTTGTACATTTACAGCGGTTGGCCCAATGATTGGTATAGGTAAAGAATATGGCATTTCTTCAATTTATGGAGCTATCATTGTTTCTGGTATTTTTGTTATTGTTATCAGTGGGGTTTTTGGACAACTCGTAAAATTCTTTCCTCCAGTTGTTACTGGTTCCGTTGTAACTATTATTGGAGTTACACTTATCCCTGTGGCTATTACGAACATGGGTGGAGGACAAGGAGCAAAAGATTTTGGGTCGACTTCCAATATTCTTTTAGCATTTGGTACTTTACTTTTTATCGTGTTACTTTATCGCTTTTCGACAGGATTTATTAAAGCTGTTTCTATTTTACTTGGATTAGTTGCTGGAACGATTGTTTCGATAGTAATTGGAAAAGTAGATTTCACAGCTTTTAAGGAGGCTAGTCTTTTCCATATGGTGCATCCTTTTTATTTTGGAACACCTACATTTGACTGGTCACCAATTATTACGATGATTTTAGTGGCAATGGTATCGTTAGTTGAATCGACAGGTGTTTATTTTGCTCTTGGAGATATCGTAGATAAAAAAATATCAAAAAAAGAATTGTCAAAGGGGTATCGTGCTGAAGGTATTGCTGTATTACTTGGTGGTATTTTTAATTCATTCCCATATACAACTTTTTCTCAAAACGTTGGACTTTTGCAGATGTCAGGTGTTAAATCCAAAAACGTTATTTATATTACAGGTGGTATGCTAATAGCACTTGGGTTCATTCCTAAAATTGCGGCAATAACAACCATTATACCAGTGTCCGTTCTTGGCGGAGCAATGCTTGCTATGTTTGGAATGGTCGTATCACAAGGCATTAAAATGCTTGGCAAAGTAGTTACGGAAAGTCAAGATAATGCAATGATTATAGCTTGTTCTGTTGGTATGGGGCTTGGAGTATCGGTAGTACCTAACTTATTTGAATCTCTTCCCTCTGGCATTCAAATTTTAACAAGTAACGGGATTGTTGCAGGAAGTATGACAGCGATAGTTTTGAATATATTATTTAATATGCTTCCTTCTAAGAAAGTAAATCAGCTTAAAACTGAATAATTTTTTCCTTGAAATATACTGAAATGTCGCCTCCTTTTTCTATGTATTTAGATAAAGGAGGCGACATTTTTTTTATGTGAAAAAGAGTATTTAAGAAACAGTTTATGTTCAACTAAAGCCTCTGTCCGTTGAATAAGGAATCTTTACTAACCGCCCCTATAGTTAAACTAAATTCAATAAAAATAGCTTTAATCCTTTAAGGAGCAACGCATGTTTAATTAAGATTTAATTTGAAGGACTACCTTACCTTTTGTTCGTCCGCTTTCTACATGCCTATGGGCCTCTACGATTTGATCAAAAGGATAACACTTCTCTATAACTGGTTTTACTTTCTCTTCCTCTATTAGGCCACGCAAGAATTCTAAATCCATGTTATTAGGCTTTGCTAGATGCAGTTTAGCTTTCTTTCGACCGATCAAGGAGCCTACCAATAACTGAACTGGGTGATAGATAGGATAGAGGGGATTTTCTGTTATATAGACACCATTCGCGGTTAGTGAACCTAAACAACCAAAAAAGGTCCGTTTACTTACAGCATCCAGTACGATATCGTACTTTTGTCCGTTTTTCGTGAAGTCTTCCTTCGTATAATCGATTACGTAATGTGCTCCGAGATCTTTCACCCAATGCAGATTCGATGTGCTACAAACTGCGGTTACCTCAGCCCCGTAGTAATTGGCAAGCTGAATTGCAAAGTGCCCGACACCGCCCGAAGCTCCGTAGATCAAAACCTTTTGCCCCGATTTTATCTTTGCTACGTCCCGCAATGCTTGAAGAGCTGTTTGAGCAGCACATGGCACGGCTGCAGCTTGTTCAAAGGTTATGTTTTTTGGCAAATGACTCAGTCCACTCTGTGGAGGGCAGACATATTCTGCGTGGGATCCGAAGCAGCTTCCGAAGACATAGTCGCCAACATTAAATCTGTGTACATTTTTACCGACCGCTTCAACGATACCCGAAACGTCAATCCCCAATATGGATGATTTTGGTTTTTTAAGACCATTTTCTAATCTAGTAGGCAAATAACCCTTCCGATATAGACAGTCAAATTGATTGACCGAAGCGTTATGCACTCTGATCAGTACCCGATCGTCATTCTTTATAGATGGTAGTTCAACTTCATTTATCCTAAGGACCTCCGGGGATCCATACGAATTGTAAACGGCTGCTTTCATTTCACTACCTCCAAGGTTCTGCGTTATGCATGCCCACTATTATGCAAAACTTTTACTGAAGCAATGTTGTCTCCAGTCATTTCAAAAGTTTCTTCTTTATTAAAATCGTTATCTAGCTTAAAAATGTATTCAAGCATAATTATTTCTCCACCTTTATTTTTTACGTTCCAGTTTATGCTGTTAAACTAACACTTAGAACTAACCGCTAAAGTTGAATAAGAAAAAGGATTTATCCTACTTAAAGTATCTGTTAGTTGAAAACAAAGTCATTGTTCGATTGCTCATTGTCTCAATATATCTGACAAGCCGTTGTCATTTCCGTATCGGAATCTCCCTATTTTCCCTTCTTCTTTTGTAGAGAAGAGGACTTCACTTTCTACATTTGCAGTTTTTTCTTCACTACCATTTTTTTGATAACCTACCTTTGCAATGAAGGTATAACGATTTAGAATTTTCTCGCTTTGCTTGATCGAGACTTCTTTAAAACTTAACTTATATCCTTTAAAATCAGCAAAACTTTGATATAAAGAACCGAATGCCCTCATAAAGAAATCTAGTTCGCTCTCTGTGAAATAACCTCCATATACCTCTTCTATATACTTAGATAATTCCTTATTTTCTTCAATTCCATTTTTGATAATCTTGTATTTAGGATTCCACAATAAGTCCATAAACTTCTCGTCTGGTCCAGTAAATTGAAGCTCTAGAACTTCTCGAATTACTGTCCTATTTGGGTCATCTAGTTCATCTAGGGAGCAACTAGAAATTAAATAACCTGATATTAACATAATTAAAGTCAAGAAAACAATAAGTGTTTTGTTCTTTCGCTTATACATTACAAAACCCCCCTTTGTAATTAATACGGTTTACAATCAAAGAAGATTCAAAACTTTGTTTTAATGAAATGGTCTCGCTTGTAAGTAATTTGGTCACGAACAGACATCTTTTGTTAATGTTTTATTCTGATAGGAGAAAATTTTTAAATTATTCTGTTTCGAAATCCGAATCATTATGGTAGGATTGTATAATCTATAAGATGTGAGGAACAAATGATGAGGATAAAAGATTGGGATCGAAGTTTAAAAGTAAGATTATTTGGAGAATTTTTTAGTAATTTAAGTTTTTGGATGGTATTTCCGTTTCTTGCGATTTATTTTGCTAAAGAATTTGGAACGAGTATGACGGGAATATTACTTGTAATCTCGCAAATATTTGGTGTTGCGGCAAATTTGATAGGAGGGTACTGTGCGGATCGTTTTGGTAGAAGAACGATGCTATTCTTTTCTGCTATTTCACAGGGCATTATGTTTATCATATTTGCATTTGCTAATTCACCATGGTTGAACTCACCGGTGATTAGTTTCGTAGCATTTGCACTTGCCGGAGTAGCGGGCTCATTTTATCATCCAGCAAGCCAAGCTATTGTAGCGGATGTAGTACCGGAACATCAAAGAAGTACAGTTTTTTCTGTGTTTTATACATCTGTGAATATTACTGTCGTAGTAGGGCCGATTATTGGAGCGGTTCTATTCTTTCAATATCGTTTTCCACTACTCCTAATAGGTGGCATTATTTCTTGTATAGTTGGGCTTGCCCTTCGATTTTTGACAGAAGAAACATTGCCGAAAGAAATGAAAGAGCAGATGGCAAATGATGGTGGTAATTGGGTGAAAGTAGTAGTCAAGCAATTGCGAACTTACGGATTAATTGTAAAAGATAAAGTGTTTTTCTTATTTGTTGTTGCAGGCATTTTACTCGGACAAACGTATATGCAATTAGATATGTTAATACCCGTTTATATGAAAGAGGCAATTGATAAGCAAGTGCTAGGGAATTTATTTGGCCGAGAATGGGCTGTTACAGGGGAAGGTTCCTTTGGTATGCTATTATCAGAGAATGGACTATTAGTTGTTTTATTCACTGTTATTGTAACGAGATGGATGTCGAAGTATCCGGAAAAGTGGGTGTTTTTCTTTTCCTCATTTTTATATATGATTGCGATGTTCGTTTTCCCGATGACAGCAAATTTTTGGGTGTTCCTACTTGCAATGGCAATATTTACACTAGGGGAGTTAGCTACGGTTGGGTTACAAGAAAGTTTTGTTTCAAAATTAGCGCCGGATGATATGCGAGGACAATATTTTGCTGCAGCGAGTCTACGTTACACCATCGGAAGAACGATTGCACCGCTTGTTTTTCCACTTGTAACATGGATAGGCTTTAGTTGGACGTTTGTTATTTTGGCTATTTTAGCATTACTTAGTGGGGTTATTTATTTGGTTACGTTTAAGGAATACAATAAAAGACAAAACGAAATACGCATGTGAATTGGACAAGGGGTGCTCTCGAATGAGAACACCCCTTGATTTTTGTATAGGTAAAACATAACTTTTGAATTATAAATTTCATCCCGATCAAGATCGGGGAATAATTTCCATGAAAGACTAGGCTTTCAATGCCGCGGTAAATTGTTCCACTGGTTGCCTTCTAACCTAAGCAACGTAAACCCTACCTTCTTTTACGTCCTTGCGACCCTGTAGTCGCGCCAGTGTGAATAAGTATTATCAAAAACACATAAAGCAGAATGCCAAATTTCTAAAATTTATGTCATACCAAAAATGTTAACAAATTATAGTATCTCATTAAATAAAAAAAATGTCAATTATTTTTTGTATAAACGATCTCATTACACATATACTTCCATATTAATTGAATGATATACTAGTTCAATCAAACTATTAGAAGTGTAGGTGTAATGAATGGAAACCTGGGATATTTACAATGAAAAGCGAGAGAAAACAGGAAGAACTCATGTAAGAGGAGAAGATATGCAAGAAGGTGATTTTCACCAAGTAGTCCATGTATGGATAGTGAATGAAAATGGGGAATTTTTAATCCAACAACGTCAATCATGGAAAAAAGGATGGGCCAATATGTGGGACTGTGCAGCTGCGGGTGCTGCACTTTCAAATGAGACTAGTGAAATGGCTGCAGTGCGAGAGACAAAAGAAGAAATTGGTCTAGATTTGCAAATGGAGCAGGCTGAAATATTATTTACTATTAAATTCTCAAGAGGATTTGATGATCATTATCTTGTAAAGCAAAACGTCCATATTAATGATTTGAGTCTACAATATGAAGAAGTAGCAGATGTAAAATGGGCATCAATGGATGAAATTAGGGCTTTAGTCGAAAGCGGGGAATTTATTCGGTATGATATTCTGGATTCTTTATTCGAGTTAATAAATTCAAAAATTTCATTAAAGAAAGCAACACTTCGTGATACAGAAACATTGTTTGAATTACAAAAGAAGGTATTTAAACCGCTTTATGAAAAATATGAAGATCATGAAACAAGTCCAGTACATCAAACAATTGAGAGGTTTATGGAGCGTTTAAATACCGGTGATTTTTATAAAATAATTTATAACCATATTTTGGTAGGTAGTGTCCATGTATTTCCAATATCCTCAGGAGTTATGCGATTACATATGATAAATATATTAGATGAGTACCAAGGGAAGGGAATAGCTCAGCTAGTTATATCTAGATTAGAAAGCATGTATCCAGAGGTAACTAAATGGGAACTGGACACCATTCTTGAAGAAGAAAGAAACTGTTATCTATATGAGAAAATGGGTTACGTTCAAACAGAAGATAGATGGAAAATAAACGATAAAATGACACTTGTGCACTATGTGAAAGCCGCTAATTTGAATCAGATGAAGCCTTTATGATTCAAGCCTGATTGTACTTAGTTAGACATCTAAAGTTAACAAGATTTTATGGTTAGGATGCCGATTACCGTAAGAGAAGGTAGGGGCACATATGGAACACGAGACTACAGAGAGCTGGAAGTGACTGTCACTTCCAGCTCTCTAAATCTAACGGTAGAGTATAAAACAATTATGAAATGTTTTACTTTATGATTATCTAACTGAAACAGGTGCAAAGAATTCGTTATATAGCTCTTGTAATATCTTATTTTCATTGCTCTTATGAACGCCAAAAGCTAAGCTTACTTCTGAAGATCCCTGGTTAATCATTTCAATATTGGAGCCAGTCCTTGAAATTGCAGTAGCTGCTCGTGCAGCTAAACCAGTATTGTTATTCATTCCTTCGCCAACTACTACAATCATCGAAAAATCATGACGAAAGTGTACGTCTTCCGCATAAAGTTCCTCTCTCACTCGTTTAATAATTCTAATTTCTTTTTCAGCTGTTAGTTGGTGACTTCTTAAAATCACCGAAATATCATCTAAACCAGAAGGTGTATGCTCATACGAGATAAGTTCTTCTTCTAAGATTTGCAGTAATTTTCGACCGAATCCAATTTCTCGGTTCATCAAATATTTACTTACATATAAAATCGAGAAGCCACTATCTGCTGATATTCCAGTAATCGGGTGATGTTTCCCTTTTCTTTCTGCAACAATTTTGGTGCCAGGAGCCAAAGGGTTGTTTGTGTTTTTAATACATACAGGTATGCCTGCTTTATAAACAGGCATCAAGGCTTCGTCATGGAAAACAGAAAATCCTGCATAAGAAAGCTCACGCATCTCTCGATAAGTGATTTCCTCAATTTCCATCGGGTCATTGACAACTTTTGGATTTGCACAAAACACCGAGTCTACATCCGTAAAGTTTTCATAAAGATCTGCATGTACGGATGCAGCTAATATTGATCCAGTAATATCCGAACCACCTCGGTCAAAAGTTCGTAATAATCCTGCGCGTGTAAAACCAAAAAATCCGGGGAATACGACAATTTCATTCATCCCTATTAGATGACTTAAATTTTCATAAGCTTCAGGCAAAGCAAGTGCACGTTCTGGAAGGTCATTTACAACAAGCCCAGCAGTTTTCGGACTAACATATTTAGCAGGTAGCCCAATGCTTGTAAAATATGTAGAGATGAGTTTGGCATTATTATCTTCGCCACTCGCTTTAATATTATCAACAAAGTATTCTACGTCTGACATATCTGTAGAAATGCGTACGCGTAAATCGTTTTCAATCACGTCACATATCGTTTTGTCTAACCTTAGATCTATAGCAATTTCTCTGTATCGATTTAATACTTGCTGAAGTTTTGATTCTATCTCATCTTGATTTAAAGCTGCATTTGCTAATTCTATTAATAAGTCCGTTACTTTTTTGTCCGAACTAAAACGTTTACCAGGTGCAGACACAACGACGAATTTTCTTGTTGGATCTGATTGGACTATTGCAGCCACTTTTTTTATTTGCTCAGCACTTGCTACTGAGGTTCCCCCAAACTTACTCACTTTCATTTCATCATATCCTTATTCAAAGATTTTAGTGTACTTCTAGAGAAAACAAATGATTTTATACAGTGTACAAATTAAAAGACTTAACGTCAATACATTTGGTGAAAAAAATGACTATAATAAAAAAATGTGAACGTTTTACTTATAAAATTAATTAAAGTTCGTAAAATCAACAAAATGCATTAAGTGGAGCTTTACTTATTGGGAATTTTCACCTAAATAACGAATGATAAAATTTTGATTTTTTTTATATGTTTTAAATAGCGTAATATCAAGCTTTATATAAAATGATTAAAAATGATAGCGTTTTCAAGTTTTTTAACTATATTGACAATTTAAAAGAGTGTGAGTATGATGAGTTTAACTTTAATCAGCAAAAGTCCTCCACTTCAAAAAGTGGTCTGAAATGTCGACAATTCATCAGGAGCAAAACCAAGTCTGAATAAAGTAAAAACCTTCGTTGCACAATAATAGACGAGGAATAATTAATCTCAATATAAATTAAACAATATTGATGGAGACAAGCTTTGCATTTTGATTCTAAAGAGAGCTGATGGTTGGTGAAAATCAGTGATTTCAAGTGTAGGGTAGCACTCTTGAATTGGTGAACTGAACAGTTTAGTAGGTTCATTCGATTAATGCGCGTTAAGCATGTTAAGAGGCTGCAATTTTTTGCAGTGAATTTGGGTGGTACCGCGTGAGTTTACTATAAGCTCTTCGCCCCTTACATTTGTAAGGGAGTGAAGGGCTTTTTTGCTTTTAGAAATAAAAAAAATATTTGATCAGAAGGAGAAAATAATTATGGCATACAATATATTAATCAGTGACCCACTAAGCGAGGATGGAATTTACCCATTAAGACAAGCAGAAGGGTTTAATATCGTAATCGATACAAACCTAACTCCAGAACAGCTAGAAGATAAAATTGGTGAATTTGATGCTTTGTTAGTTCGTAGTCAAACACAAGTAACACGTGAGCTTATTGAAAAAGGAACAAACTTAAAAATTATTGGACGAGCTGGAGTTGGGGTAGATAATATCGACCTTCCTGCAGCAACAGAACGAGGTATTATAGTAGTCAATGCTCCAGACGGAAATACAAACTCCGCAGCGGAACATACGATTGCGATGTTAATGTCACTTGCACGTAATATTCCTCAAGCATTCCATGCATTGAAAAATAAAAAATGGGATCGCAAATCATTTATTGGAGTAGAAGTGAAAAATAAAACACTTGGCGTTGTTGGACTTGGGAGAATTGGAGCAGAAGTTGCTGCACGTGCAAAAGGACAACGAATGAATGTGATTGCTTACGATCCATTTTTAACACCTGAGAAAGCAGAAAAAATGGGTGTGCAATTTGGGACGATTGAAGATGTTATTAAAGCAGCAGATTTTATTACAGTGCATACACCATTATTAAAAGAGACACGTCATTTGATCAACAAAGAAGCTTTTGAAAAAATGAAAGATGGTGTTCAAATTGTGAACTGTGCACGGGGTGGCATTATTGATGAAGATGCATTATATGATGCTATTATTTCTGGTAAAGTTGCTGGAGCAGCATTAGATGTTTTTGAAGAAGAACCGTTTTTAGATCATAAGCTACTTACATTACCACAAGTGATTGCTACGCCTCATTTAGGGGCAAGTACTGTAGAAGCACAAGAAATAGTTGCTGTGGATGTTTCCCATGATGTAGTTAGCTTTTTACAAGGCGGTGTTGTAAAAAATCCAGTAAACCTTCCTTCAGTACCAAAAGATGTATTAGTTAAAATTGAGCCTTATTTTAATTTAGTTGAAAAGTTAGGTACATTTTTAAGTGATTTAACAGCTGGAGTTGCGGAAGAAGTAAACATCACGTATTCTGGTGAACTATCAAATATAGATGTTCGACCATTGACACGAAATGCAATAAAAGGTCTCCTGAAAAGTAAGTTGGGAGAGTCAGTAAATGATGTAAATGCAAAATTTCTTGCAGACCGCATCGGCATCATTGTGAATGAATTGAAAACAACGAAATCAAAAGGATTTACAAGTTTAATTACGGTTGAAGTAAAAACAGCAACCGAAACAAGAAAAGTAGCCGGTACATTATTAAATGGACTAGGAGCCCGAATATTACGGGTTGATGATTTCATCGTTGATGTCGTTCCGGAAGGCCATTTACTATTTATTCGGCATAAAGACCAACCAGGGGCGATTGGCCGTGTAGGTACACTTTTAGCAACAAAAGGTGTTAATATCGCAGCGATGCAAGTAGGACGATCTGAAGTAGGTGGAGACGCTATTATGATGATTTCTATTGACAAACATGTTGAAAAAACGGGAATCGAACAATTAAAGGAATTAGCAGATATATCAGATGCAACACCGATAGACTTATAAAGGAAATTGTCTTTACTCAAAAGCACCTACCGACAGCGTATAAGAACCTAAAAGTGTTGCAAGAGCACCTAAAGTGGAGCTATAAGCACCTAAGTGTGTCGAAAGCGCCAAGCTCCTGCTCCAAAGCACCTATCGACAGCATATAAGCACCTAAATGTGTAGCAAGAGCACCTAAAGTGGAGCTATAAGCACCTAAGTTTGTCGAAAGCGCATAGCTCCTGCTCCAAAGCACCTATCGACAGCATATAAGCACCTAAATGTGTAGCAAGAGCACCTAAAGTGGAGCTATAAGCACCTAAGTGTGTCGAGAGCGCATTGCAACTACTCAAAAGCACCTATCGACAGCATATAAGCACCTAAATGTGTAGCAAGAGCACCTAAAGTGGAGCTATAAGCACCTAAGTTTGTCGAAAGCGCATAGCTCCTGCTCAAAAGCACCTATCGACAGCATATAAGCACCTAAATGTGTTGCAAGAGCACCTAAAGAGGAGCTATAAGCACCTACGTGTGTCGAGAGCACCTAGCTCAAGCTCCAAAGCACCTACCGACAGCGTATAAGCACCTAAAAGTGTTGCAAGAGCACCTAAAGAGGAGATATAAGCACCTACGTGTGTCGAAAGCGTATAGTTCTGCTCCAAAGCGCCTACCGACGTATACACAATTAATCTTAGTAGATTCCGACGCTCACCAAAAAAAGAGCGAGCACCTAGTCAATTAGTAGACTGGTGCTCGCTTTTTGTTCTATTCAAGGATGGAAATTAGCTCACGCAAGTTCTTTATTGTATAAGTAGGTTTTATTTCTTCACTTACTTCTTTATTTTCGCGGTTTATCCATACAGACTTCATTCCAACCTTGGAGGAACCGAGAATATCGGTCATTAAATTATCTCCTACCATTAAAGCTTCTTCTTTATTAACTCCAGCAATTTCTAATGCATGCTCAAAAATAGAAGGATCTGGTTTTCCTTTTCCAAAGGCGCCGGAAATAATAATACGATCGAAGTAAGGAGCTATCTCTGGTGTTATTTTTAACTTAGTGTTTTGAAGACTAGGCGAGCCATTCGTTATTAAGAAAAGTATATACTTCCCTTTTAGTAAATTTAATACTTCAAAAGTTTCCTCATAAACAAAGGGACTTTCTTTTCGCATTTTCGGAAAGTATGTCGATAGTTCTTCTCCAAGAGCTGTATCGTCTATGCCGAGGTATTGTAATCCTTTTATCCATGATTCTCGTTGATAATTAGGTGCAATTGCTTTCATCTTTTGGAACTCTTCGCTAGGGTCATCGAACGTTCCCCATAGTCCTTCAAAAGGATTTATTCCAATCATTTGAGTAAATGGGCGTGTTTCATATGTATCATATAATTTACTTGCTTCATAACGAACGGATGACTCTAAAGCTTTCGGGTCAAAATCTACTTTCGTTGTTGCATATGCACAAGTTTTTTGAAATGCAGTTTCTACACTTTTTTTATCCCATAATAATGTATCATCTAAATCAAAAAAAATAGCCTTCATTTTCATATGCTCCCTTCACTAACTTACATATTACTTTACCGCAGTGAAGGAAGACTGTCACTAGAGTAAATATGTCTCAGACAAAAAAAATTTAACCATTTTTTGAAAAGTGTTTAGCTTCATACATATCAATCTTTTTCGAAAATTAGAAATAGATTTTGGAAGACTGACATGTGTTCCAGAATAAGAAAGTATACAGATAATTGCCCTGTAAAAATAGTATTCATACTGGGATTTCCGCTTCAGATGGACGCTATCCGCAGGGGGAGCGATGAACCATCACCGCCGCTTAAGCGTTTGTAGTGATGGTTCATCTGTCTCACAGAGGAACAAAGGCTAAGAGCGCCACATCGTGTGGCAACGCCTTCGTGACCAACATCCTGTTGGCCTCCGACTGGACTCGTCATCTTTCACTACAATCCATTAAGTGAGTAGTACCAAAACAGGAGATGCCATTGTTAAGAAAGCACTCTAGAAACAGTGAAGACAAGATGCTCTTAAAGTGCGCTTACGCTTTTGTATAAAAACATGGTTTCCCTTCATATTGTTTCTATTATATAGTTGATTAGTAAAGAATAAATATAGAACAGGTAAGAAAAGATTTTTTATATAGACTTAATTAGAAGATAAATGGTAGGAAACTTTTTGACACTAAAATGCGTTATATATTGTAATGGGAGTGAAGCAAATGAACGTAATAGAAAACTATTTAGACGATATGTTTTTTTTCGTTTGTATAGCACTTCCGTTCGTTTTTATTTGGCGTTTCCTTAGGTGGCGAAAAAGAGGATTTGATTTAAAGGAAAGTTTGCATGAGTTAGGAATACTTCTGCTTGTTTTAGTACTCATTGGGGTATTTTCGCAAACTATCATTCCTAGAAATGGCTTAATTCGACCTACAATATCAAACGTAAATTTCGAGTTATTTCGAGTTTTTAGGGAAACGTTTAATGCCATTAGATATCTTGGGTTTTGGCAACCATTTTATATTAACTTTCTCGGTAACATTATTCTGTTTATTCCTATCGGTTTTCTTTTCCCACTTCTTTCTAAAAGAATGGAACATTTTCCTTATCCAGTGATTGTAGGATTATGTATTTCACTCTTTATCGAAATAACGCAACTACCTCAAAATAGAAGTAGTGATGTAGATGATTTATGGCTTAATACACTCGGTGCTTTAATCGGTTATTTGATCTATTTGTTAATAAAAAAAAGGTTCCCAAAACTTACTGAAGCTTTTAAGCGATTAAAGGAAAGAAGTTTATAATTCAGGTCGTTGGGTAAATAATAGATGGATATAAAATGCAAGGAGAGTACAGATATGATAATACCTAAAGAATCAAAAATTGAAGAAAAACGAGACAGTATGATAGAAGACCTTGTAAACAAAGGCGTATTTAAAATCGACGGAAAGCAGTTATATGAACTTAATCTTTATGAATTAACAAAAGAATATATAATAGAAGAAAGTTAAATTTACTTAAATATCATACCCTTTTAGACGGTAGGCAGACTCGAAATAGTTTGCTTACTGTCTTTTTATATAAAGAAAGAAAAATGGAATTTGGAAAAAATAATCGCTTACTAGAAACCTTTTCGTTTACTAAAAGTATCTATTATTAAAGGCACTTTTTTTCGTATATCCACTCTGATCTTTTTAGCTAAATACCGATAATAAAAATGTGGTACACTTGATTCAAACACAGATGAGGTGGAGAACAATTTGACTTTTTTAGAAAATTTAAATGAAACATTACAAGAAAAATGGGCAAAAACAAACTTTGCATTTGAAATGCCTATCCAATCGCAATTGATACCACATATGCTTGATGGTTCAGATATAGTAGCGGAATCTCCGACGGGTACTGGAAAAACGTTAGCATACGTCCTACCGTT
Source organism: Psychrobacillus syltrankelensis (assembly GCF_055454035.1). Classification (NCBI taxonomy): domain Bacteria; kingdom Bacillati; phylum Bacillota; class Bacilli; order Caryophanales; family Bacillaceae; genus Psychrobacillus; species Psychrobacillus syltrankelensis. The sequence continues at coordinate 3,433,740 of NZ_CM144227.1, forward strand.
ATTACAAAAGGTAGATCCTTCAAAGAAACAAATCCAAGCATTAGTCATTGTCCCTTCTCAAGAATTAGGTATGCAGATTGTAGAAGTTTTCCGTGAATGGACAGCAGGGACTGATATTTCCGTTGCACAATTAATCGGTGGAGCAAATATTCAAAGACAAATTGAAACCTTAAAAAAGAAACCAACAATAATAGTAGGAACACCAGGAAGATTACAAGAACTAGTGAAAGTTAAGAAATTAAAAATGCATGAAATCAAAACAATCGTATTAGATGAAGGCGATCAATTATTAAGTCGAGAGCATCGGACAACCGTAAAGGGATTAATAGATGCAACTCTTGAAAGACAACTTGTTGTTGTTTCAGCTACAATAACGGACGAAATTGAGTTAGTTGCAGAAAGAATGATGAATAATCCAGTACGCATTCAAGTGTCTGCTGAAGAAATCCCTTCAAAAGGTGAAGTCGTTCATAGTTTTGTGAAGACAGAAACACGTGATAAAACTGAGTTATTAAGAAGACTATCTCATTTAGAAGGAATGAAGGGTCTTGCATTTGTAAATAGTATAGATCAACTATTGATGAAGGATGCGAAACTTACTTACCGTGATGCACCGATAGTATCCCTACATTCAGAAATGAAAAAAGAAGAACGTAAAAAAGCATTGGATGACTTTAAAAATGGGAAAGTAAGTATACTAATTGCTACGGATGTTGCGGCAAGAGGATTAGATATTTCGGGCTTAACTCATGTTATACATGTGGATGTACCACATTCAATTGAACAATATTTACATCGTTCAGGACGTACTGGCCGCGCAGGAAAAGATGGAGAAGTATTAACTTTATTAACGTATGCAGATGAAAAAACGTATAAAAAATGGACAAAAGAGCTTCCAAGTAAACCTGTACAGAAAATTTGGCATCGTGGTGAGTTTATTGAAGGTTCATCGAAAACGATTGAGAAGAGAGGAAGATAATAAATGAACTTCCAACAAAAACTAGAAGAATATGCAGAACTAGTAGTAAAAGTTGGCTTAAATATTCAAAAAAATCAACCCCTACTGATTAATACAACGACAGAAACTATAGATTTCACAAGACTTATTGTAAAAAAAGCGTATGAAGCTGGCGCAAAAAGAGTAGATGTAAACTATACAGACGAAGTAAATGCAAGAGCTTTTTACGATTTAGCCCCTGACGAGGCATTTCATGAATTTCCGAAATGGGCTGCTATGCAAAGAGATGAATTAATCGAAAATAAAGGTGCATTACTATGGATAGATGCAGATAATCCAGATCTACTCGAAGGTGTATCCATTGACCGAATTACAAATTTCCACAAAGCAAGTGGTAAAGCATTGGAAAATTACAGAAAAGCAGTGATGAATGACGTTATTACTTGGTCTATTGTCGCAATGCCTTCCCCAAAATGGGCAGCAAAAGTATTCCCTCATTTAGAAGGAGAATATCAAATGCAAGCGCTATGGGATCTTATTTTCCAAGTAGTACGAATAGGTGAAGGAACTGCTGTTCAAAAATGGACAGATCATATCACCCATTTAGAAAGCCGTGCAGCCTTATTAAACGAAAAACGATTTAAAAAGTTGCACTACAAATCCGATGGTACAGATATTCAAGTGGAACTTCCAAAAGGACATATATGGCTTTCAGGTGCAAGTAAAAATGGGCAAAGTGTCCCTTTTATTGCAAATATGCCTACCGAAGAAGTATATACGGCGCCACTTAAAACTGGTGTAAACGGATATGTAAAAAATACAAAACCATTAGTGTATCAAGGAAATGTTATTGATAATTTCACTTTAACATTTGAAAATGGGGCTATTACAAAAGTACACGCGGATACTGGAGAAGAGTTATTGCTAGAATTAACACAAACAGATGAAGGTGCAAAGTATTTAGGGGAAATAGCTTTAGTTCCTCATGAATCACCTATTTCAGCATCAAACGTATTGTTTTTCAACACTCTTTTTGATGAAAATGCCTCCAATCATTTTGCAATTGGAGAGGCATATCCAACCTGTGTGGAAGGGGCACGTGGTCTAAGTAAATCAGAACTTGAAAATTTAGGTCTTAATACTTCAATTGTGCATGAGGATTTTATGATCGGTAGTGCACATATGGATATAATAGGAGAGTTAGAAGACGGAACAATGGAAGCAATTTTCCAAAAAGGAACTTGGGCTTTTTAAGGAGTCGATTCAAATGAAAAAATGGATTGCTGCACTTATATTACTTTTCTTCCCTTTTACAACACTTACGAGTGAAGCTAAAGGGGGAGAAGTTTATATTGCTTTAGGGGATTCTTTAGCTGCAGGGCAAACACCAAATAGAGCAATTGACTCTGGATATACGGATTTAATAGCACAAGAGTTGACTCGAGCTCATCAACTTTCCTATTACTCAAAAGCGCTTGCTTTTCCTGGTTTTACGACTGCAGACGTATTAAAAACAGTCCGTACGAAAGAAGCGAAGGAATTACTTAAAAATGCAACAGTTGTTACCATTTCAGCAGGAGCAAATGATTTGCTTAGACTTGTGCAAGTAAATCCTGCTAAAGGGTCCATTTCATTTCAGCAAGTTCAAGTAAACTTCGCATTAAATAATGTACGGAAAAATATGGATGAAGTTATACAAGAAGTTCAAGCAATTACACCAACAGCAAATATTTATATCATGGGATATTATTTTCCTTATCCACACGTGCGTGACTCTCAAAAAGAAGGTATAAAAAAACAACTAAATACAATGAATACTATTTTAAAAACAGAAGCGGAAGCAAATGGAGCAACATATGTTGCTGTAGAAGAAGCATTCAAGGGTAATGAAAAAGAATTGTTACCCAACCCTGCAGATGTGCATCCTACAATGGAAGGATATCGACTAATGGCAAATGCTTTTTTTAAACAGTACAATGGGCGATTACAAGTAAATTCAAATGAATTACCAGCTCCGAACCCACTCACTTTTGAACAAATTCTCAACGGGCAAAAAGAATTCCCAAAATCACCTGTTTCAAAAATTCAAGGTTTCGATCAATATTTATCTTTGACAAAGTTAAAACTCTATATATAACAAAATCTGTTCCCAAACTACAATGGGAACAGATTTTTATTTTACTGTTTTTCTTGATTTCATTATTTTCCGTACGATTGGATATACTATTGGCGCCCATTTTATTGCAGTTTTAACGATGTTTTTTACTCTCATATTATCGCTCCTAATAGATTTTAACTGTATTATTCAATTCCCTTTAATGCAGTAATATAAACATCATCTTAATACTTTGACCCCTTGGACAATATTCCAAACTAGAATAATGATATAAATAATTAAATATAAGAATACTAGTAATAAGGGCGCTGAACTCATAAAGATGGAAGGTTGACTGAATGAACTATAAGACATAGAAAACACACTGGAATAGACAACGATAAATAGAATAATCATAAAAATAAAGGGAATTAAATGAGAAATAAGTGAACGTTTAGCGTGTTGTTTCACTTTTGAATCTTGAGAAACAAAAAAAACAATAATCGGAAGTATTAAGGGAGCAAATAACACACTAAAGTAGGATAATGCTGATAAAAGTTTTTTATTTTCCATTGAAGTTTTCTCCTTTCTGATTCTTTTAATTAGTTTCAGGTAAATAAAAAAAGTCTCGATTTTGGGTGAATTGTTCTCGAGGTGTCATAAAGTGTAAAGAAATGGACCAGGTTAAGCAACTTTTAATTTCTCAGAAGCGTCGTCTCGACCCTTCTGAGAACTATTAAGTAGAAAGCGGACGCTTTTCTTATTTTCACTTCAATCAATAATAAAAGAGACTAAAATATTTTTATATTTTTCTACGGATGAAATAGAGACATATTCTTTTTCACCATGCCAATCCGCTCCAGAGGGGCCGAACTCAATGGCTCCGGCTCCATTTTTTGCATAGAAACGAGTATCCGCGGAACCATGTTGGCCAAATAGGTTGGTAATAGAATTTGTCATGTTGGATGTAACTTGTTGAAGCTTAAGCACATATAAATTGCTTTCTTCTGTAGTCACTGCTGGCTCGCAAGCATGTACAATTACTTCACTTCCTGGAAAATCCATGTGAGCAGCATTCTTAATCGATGCTAATATTTCTTGATCGTTTTGTCCTGGAACATAACGAATATCATAGCTCATGACACATTTATCCGGAACAACATTATATCTGTCTCCTGCATGTATTTTTGCCAAATTTATAGATGGATAATCATAGAACTTATTACTTGCTGATAAAAAGGACAGTTTTCGCATTTCTTTGTCAAAAGCAAATGCTTGTTCAATCGCATTTACGCCTTCCCAAGGGCGACTTCCATGACTGGATTTACCCTTTAATTTAACATCTAATTGGATAATTCCCTTTGCTTGGAGACCAATATGTAAATGAGTAGGCTCTCCGCAAATGATGAAATCCCCGTTAAATCCTTGATCTACTAAATATTTGGAAGTATCTCCGTCTGTTTCTTCGTCAGTAACAATATGAAGTTGTATTCTTTTTGTTAATTTTTGAGGAGTTAATGAAAGTTCGTAGAAAGCTTGCATCATAGCAGCGACTCCTGCCTTCATATCGGCTGATCCTCGTCCATATAAACGGTCGCCTTCTACTAATGGATTAAATTGTTCAGCATTTCCAGGAACAACATCGACATGACCGTTCCATATAATACATTCTTCACCAATACCTATTTCTGCAACAAGCATGAGCTTAGAATTATTTTCATAAACAGTTGTAGCAATTCCTCGAGCTTCAAACCAATTTCTACAAAATAATAATGCAGCATTTGCTCCTTCTACATCATCACTTTTTATGCGAATCAAATCTTTCAATAACTCTATCATAATCGTTGGCTCCTTTTCGTATAATATTTCTATTAGTATAACAATGATAAACATGGGGTTGCATTACTTATTTTATTGGGCTACAATAAACACGAACTAAATAATTCATAACCACAAGGGGCGTCGCTTACGCGGCTGAGATAGTACCCTTCGAACCTGTAAGTTAATGCTTGCGTAGGGATGTGGATGGAAACTGACAATCGCGCGATGTCTGGGTCTATCCCAGGGTCGTTTTTTTTGTGGTCAAAAAGGAGATTACAATGAGAAATCAACGTGTATTGTTATTAATAGAAATCGCTATTTTTGCAGCCTTAGGGTATGTATTAGATATGATAGGGTTTGGTATGCCACAAGGTGGTTCCGTTACTTTCGTGCTTGTTCCAGTTATTCTAATTGCTTTTCGTAGAGGTGTTGTTGCTGGTCTTATAACAGGATTTTTAATTGGGTTATTGCAGGTAGCAACAGGTCGTTTTTATGCAGTACCATTATCTTTTGGATATGTATTTTTGCAAGTATCAATCGATTATTTTATCGCGTTTATGGTAGCCGGATTCGCTGGTTTCTTTAGACCAGCATTTATGAAAGCACTTGAAAATAAAGATACGAAAAAAATGGCGATCGCAGTAATTTTAGGAGCATTCGTTGCTGCATTTCTTCGTTATTTAGCACATGTCACTTCTGGAATAGTATTTTTCGGTGAATATGCTGGCGATCAAAACGTAATTTTGTATTCATTAATCTATAATGCTACTTATATGATTCCAGTATTTTTATTCGCAGCATTCATTTGTACCATCTTATTCGTAAAAGCGCCACGCCTTCTACTGCCGAATAAAGTTTAAATATGATATGATTATTGTACATTCAAATGAGAAGGGATCTTTTAAGATGATTGTACAAACAAACGAAGAGTTAGAAGCGTTAAAAAAAATTGGTCTAATTGTTGCGGAAGTTAGAGATGTAATGAGAGCAGCAACAAAGCCGGGAGTAACAACGAAAGAAATAGATGAAATCGGTGGAAAGCTATTTGAACAATATGGTGCTATTTCAGGACCAATGGGGGAATATAATTTTCCGGGTTACACATGTATAAGTGTAAACGAAGAAGTGGCACATGGTATACCCGGATCTCGTGTCATTAAAGAAGGCGATATCGTGAATATCGATGTCTCCGGTTCATATGATGGATATTTTGCAGATACAGGTATTTCATTTGTCGTTGGTGATGGGTATGAAGAAAAAGAAAAACTATGCGCAGTGGCCGAAAATGCATTTAATCGTGCTATGCTAAAAGTGAAAGCTGGATCTCGTTTGAACCAAATCGGTAAAGCCGTAGCTAGGGAAGCAAAAGAAAATGGTTTGCATGTTATTATGAACTTAACTGGGCATGGTATTGGTAAATCTCTGCATGAAGCTCCTCAGCATGTGTTAAATTATTATGATGCATGGGACCCAACGATTTTAAAAGAAGGTATGGTTCTTGCTGTAGAGCCGTTTATCTCTCAAAAAGCAGAACATGTTGTAGAATCAAGTGATGGTTGGACTTTTGTAACACCAGATAAATCGTTAGTCGCTCAAATTGAACATACGATTGTAGTTACGAAAGAAGGACCACTTTTATTGACGAAAATTGATTAAAAAATGCTACATCTGTTGATAACCACTTTCTTACAAAATATACTTGTTAGTATAGCGTAAAAGTATCCATTTGAATTTTACGTTTTCGGTTCACTTTGGACGAAATGATTACCACATTATAACTGTCGAATAGGGATGGGTGGAAGTGATGCAGTCACTTCTACCCATCCCATTTTTCGATAATCTTGTTGTGGATATTTGTCCGTCGCTCCCCAAAAGCGCTTAAGAGAAAAATGCTTTTTAAGAGAATGATAGAATAACTGCCGTTCTACTGAAGTCCTTTCCTTGCTTATTTTGCTAAGAGATACTAGTCATATGGAGATGCTATGTAAGAAAGTGACACTTGCTATAAAATCTAAAAGGCGGAAATACCATAGAGAAGGGCTGAGCAGCCAAAATAGCATCTTTGGCTGCTTATTGTATGAATAGGAAAGTGGATATTCTTTAATTCACAAAGCTTTGGCACTTGGTTTAATTGTGCTTGCGGTGAGGTGCGATAAAGTCGAGTCCTTCCGCATTCATCTCGATGATGTTGTAGTGATTGGATAATTTTGATTAACAACTTATATGAAAAAATGCCTTGGAAATTATGATTTCCGAGGCACTTTTTTTATGAAGAAAATCCCTACTATTAGCACACAACTTAAAAACATAGAAGCAGCTGTTATTAATAATTCATCCAACAAATGGTGAACAGCTATACCGATAAATGACCAAATAAAGACAAGGACGATAACAGGGTCATTATAATGGAAACGTATATGCATAGCAATTGCGGTAGCTATTGTTAAAAAAATTACTATCCACAATGATTTTGTGATACCCCATCCACTAAATTCAATGAAAGTAAGATAGTAATCAATATTTATAAATGTAGCAACGAGCATCCATCCTAGATAAACAGATATAGGAATTCTCGTCATCCAAGATTGTTCCATTGTGGAATAAGTCATAAATAGTAAGAATAAAATCCCTATCAAAGCAAACATATCAATTAATGAAAGTGAAAATAATCCATAATGCCAAAAAAAGATCCAAAGTATATTGAGGATCGAACTACATACGAATAATATTACTCGTTTCCAAGATATAGTTACCCCGCTCTTATATTCTTTAATAATATTCCATATCCAACATGCTAATAAAAAATAAATGGCAAACCAAATAAGAAAAACGTAGCTTGCAGGAGTAAATAAAGCAGGTAACCAATTTGATATTTCTCTAGTTGTATGATGATTTATTGATAGCGTACTTGCGAGTACACTTACCGCAACTGTAGAGATCCAGCTTATAATCAAAAGGATTATTTTAATCATATGCATCCCTCCTATCCTTCTAGTATACCTTTCAAATATTCTAACAAACAACTGATTTGTGAATGTTTCATGGCAAAAGCGGAATAATCCAATTATGGAAAACATGGTATAATATAATTCGAACTAGTATGAATTTTTAAGGGGGAAAAAGAATGACAGAAAAATTGTATCCAATTACTTGGGATCTTGATTCGTTTTTTGAAGGTGGAAGTGTATCAAAAGATTTAAGGATTCATTTAGACGAAGTTAAAGAAAAACAGAAGTTATTTGAAGAGAAATTGAAAGGTTTTTCAACTCCTACTTCAAGTAAAGATGCACAAGAATTAGAAAAAATTATAAACGAACTAAAAGATATTGCAGTTAATTTATCGGAAGCAGGAGCAGTAATTGGTTGCTTCCTAGCACAAGACACAACTGATAAAAATGCAGCACTTTTAGAAGGAGAAATTGGAAGTATATATGCTAAGTTTTCTTCTTTAATGCTAGTTATCCAGCAAGGATTAAGTAAAACAGATGAATCTGTTTGGAAGGAACTATTGCAATCACCGGAACTATCTGACTTTTCTTTTGTTCTAAATGAGTGGAGAGATGAAGCAAAGAAAATGCTCACTGAAAAAGAAGAAGACATGATTACAATTCTTGGGGTGGATGGTTATCATGCTTGGGGTCAACTTTATGATTTATTAGTAGGAGACATTCGAGTAAAAGTAAAAGTAGATGGCGAGGAAAAAGAACTTTCCGTTGGACAAGCAAATAATTTAAGTTCACACGAAAATGCTTCCACTCGAAAAGAAGCTTTTGAAGCACTCGAAACTGCTTGGACTGAAAAAGAAGAGTTTTTTGCAAAAACATTAAATCACATAGCTGGTTTCCGACTTGCTGTATATGAAAAAAGAGGCTGGGAGTCTGTATTAGAAGAACCCCTTAATATTAATCGAATGAAACAAGAAACACTTGATGCTATGTGGGGAGCAATTTCTAAAAATAAAGCTCCTTTTGTAGAATATTTAAACGTAAAGTCGACGATGCTAAAGGAAAAAGGAATGCATTGGTATGATTTAGATGCACCTGTAAGTGCTTCTACAGAAAAAATGGATTACCAACAAGGTGCCGAGTTTATTCTGAAACATTTTAAAGAATTTGGACCTAAATTAGAAGCTTTCACAAGAAACGCTTTTGAAAAAGGCTGGATTGAAGCAGAAGATCGCCCGAACAAGCGTCCAGGAGGATTTTGTACAGGAATGCCAGTTTCAGAGGAATCTCGAATTTTCATGACTTATAGCGGAACAATGTCGAATGTCTCGACTTTAGCGCATGAATTAGGACATGCATTTCATTCATATGCTTTAAGACCAGTACATTGGATAAATCGTCAATACGCAATGGGAGTTGCGGAAACAGCTTCTACATTTGCGGAAATGATTGTTGCGGATGCAGCTGTTAAAGAAGCAAAGACAGATGATGAAAAAATCGCACTGCTAGAAGATAAAATTCAACGAAGTGTTGCGTTCTTTATGAACATTCATGCTCGTTTCTTATTTGAAACAAGATTTTATGAGGAACGCAAAAAAGGAATCGTTTCTGCAACAAAATTGAATGAGTTAATGGAAACAGCTCAAAAAGAAGCATATGGAGATGCACTTGAAACGACACATCCACATTTCTGGGCATCAAAGCTTCATTTTTATATTACAGAAGTACCATTTTATAACTTCCCATACACGTTTGGTTATTTGTTCTCGCTAAGCATATATGCAAAAGCAATTAATGAGGGGGCAAATTTCGAGGAGAAATACATTGCTTTACTTCAAGATACTGCAGTGATGTCGGTAGAAGATTTAGCAATGAAGCATCTCGGGGAAGATATTACAAAGGAGGCATTTTGGATAAAAGGCATTAACCTTTGCATTCAAGATGTAAACGAGTTTATACAATTAACTAATGCAAAAGGATGACGATGCTTGATTTATTTAGAAGGAGATACATGTTATATACGGACATTAAGTGTTAAAGACGCACCAAGTCTAGCAGATTTAGTTTATAAAAACAAAAGATATTGGTCCATTTTTGAACCATTACATCGAGACGATTATTATACCACTTCTGTGCAAAGAGAAAAAATTCGTGAGTCTCTATTATTGATGAATGAAAAGAGAGAATTTAGTTTCGGTGTGTTTACGCATGGTACTGATCAAATGATTGGTAGTATTTCTCTGTATAGTTTAAAAAGGATGCCTTTTTCAAGTGGTCTCATCGGTTATTCTATAGATGAACAATTTATAGGAAAAGGTATTGCTTCGGAAGCAGTCCATCTTGTAAAGCTATTCGGATTTGAACACGTCCAGTTAAATCGAATTGAGGCGTTTGTATCTCCAAAAAATCTTGGATCTATAAAAGTATTAGAGAACAATGCATTCCAACGGGAGGGCTTACTTCAAAGCCTTCTATATATAAATGGTAAGTGGGAAGATCATTATATTTATGCTTCTATTAATGACGAACACAGTTGACGGGGAGTTTAATGAAATATGTGTAAATAAAAAATTGGTTATTCATTAAGGTGAATAACCAATTTTTTTGTCGATTTCCTGGGAAATAATTATTTATTTGAATGAAGTGCACCGTCTACAACCAAATCTAATCTTCCTGTTTTTGGATCAATAATGAGGCCATGGACAGGAACATCTTTAATCATTAATGGATGATTTCTAATCATTTCGACGCTATGTAGAACACTTTCTTGCACATCTGAAAAGCCTTCTAACCATTTTTCAACTTCTACTCCGGAGTTTTCTAATATATCAAAAATGCGTGGATCGATACCTCTAGAAGTCATTTTCTCAATAATTTTGTCGGTATGGATAGAACTCATACCGCAATCATGATGACCTATCACATATATTTCATCCGCTTGTAGTTCATAAACTGCTACGATTAAACTACGCATAATTCCACCGAAAGGATGATTAATAACCGCTCCTGCACTCTTTACTATTTTGACATCCCCATTTTTAAAGTTCATAGACTTAGGTAACAATTCAATAAGTCGAGTATCCATGCATGTTAAAATAACCACTCGCTTATCAGGAAACTTCGTTGTTAAAAATGGTTCATATAGTTTATTCTCTACAAAATATTCATTGTACTTTAACACTTCACGTAAATTAGGCATATTTTTCCCCCTCTATAATCTTTATATATATTTTATATGAAAAAAGGGTAAATTTCCTCTAATTTGTTTTAATCATTTAGCCACTTTTTGTTTCCTTTCAGAAACAAAGAAGGATTTACCTGTACCAATAGCCACTGATTGAAGAGGTTCAGGAGCAATATGAACTGGTACTTCAATGACGCTTGAAAGCCATTCTTTAATATCTTTTAGAAGTGCCCCTCCACCAGTTAACACAACTCCATGGTCTACGATATCACCAGCAAGTTCAGGTGGACATATTTCAAGAGTTGCACGGATTGCTTCTAAGATGATTTCAAGAGACTCAGCCAATACACCCTGTATTTGAGTAGATGACAGATGAATTATTTTAGGTAATCCTGTAACAACATCTCTTCCTCGTACATCCATTTGTTCTACTGTATGGGGTATTAAGGCATGACCAATAGTTTTCTTAATCTCTTCTGCTGTAGGTTCTCCAATTAAAACATTATATTCTTTTCGGATAAAGTGAATAATTGATTCATCCATTTTATCTCCTGCAGCCTTAACAGTGTTAGAAGCAACAACGCCTCCGAATGAGATAATTCCAACTTCTGTAGTACCTCCACCAATATCAACGATCATACTTGCAACTGGTTCATTTACAGGTAGACCAGAGCCAATCGCTGCTGCAACCGGTTCTTCCATAAGTTGAACTTCTTTAGCACCACTTTGTCTAACTGCATCTTGAATTGCTCTTCGTTCGACGGAAGTAGCACCTGATGGAGTACAAACTATAACTGATGGCTTTCTCAATGAAGTTCCCAGTTTCTTGCTTGCATTCTGCATAATAAGTTTTAATAATTGGGTAGTAATATCAAAATCAGCAATGACACCGTCTTTTAACGGACGAATAACTTCTATAGAAACCGGTGTCTTTCCAATCATTTCTTTTGCTTTATGTCCAAATGCAATTATATCTCTCGTTTTTGTGTCGACTGCCACTACAGTAGGTTCATCTATAATTACGCCTTTACTTTTCGTATATACTAATGTATTTGCTGTTCCTAAATCTATTCCAATATGGGCATTTGAAAACATATATATTCCTCCTTCAATCATACTTAATAAGTATAAATGATAAAAAGAGGTTTGCCATGTGTAACATTATGGAAGTTTACAAATGTTTCAATGTTTAATAGGTCAATGTATTTAGGGTATTGTAGCAATATAATCTAATAGTCTGTATTGGTCATTATATTGACATAGAACTGTCTTTAAAATGAAAAGAAAAAGATAAATAAAAAATATCAAATTAGAGAAAAATTAGTAGTCACACTAATAAGAAGCGCTGAGCAAACGAAATTGTATCTTCCTCGCTAAAGATTTCATTAGTCGAACCTTAAAAACTATGACACAACACAATTCAATTGGCGATGGACAAATATTTGCCACAAGTCGACCAAATTCCTCCAGTAGATAGATTAAGTTGTCTAATCAATCTCTAAAAATAAAAAAACAACCGCAATTTCTGCGGTTGTTTTGAATTATTTGGAAGGTTTTGAATCTACTAAAATTGAATCATGTGAGTTCATAGCTTTTGCGAAGTAGTGCATAATTGTATAACCTACAATACCTGTAACTGCTGCAAAACCAAGAACTGTAACTGTGAATAAGCCCATTATTAAACACCTCACTAGTCATGTTACTATTATTATAGCTTAAAACTATTTAAAAGGTAAGTAGTATTTTATAGAAATCTACATAATAATAGTTAGAATGCCCAGTTACCTTTGCGGAAGATAGGCTCGATAGTTCCATCTTCTCTTACTCCATCAATATCCATTTTATCAGACCCAATCATAAAATCCACATGAGTAATACTCTCATTAAGTCCATTCTCAGCAAGTTCTTCACGACTCATCTTTTTGCCGCCTTTTAGACAAAATGCATATGCGCTACCAATTGCTAAGTGATTCGAAGCATTTTCATCGAATAGAGTATTGTAGAATAATAAATTAGAATTAGAGATTGGTGAATCATGTGGAACAAGAGCAACTTCACCTAAATAGTGAGAACCTTCATCTGTTGCGACAAGATCTTCAAGCACTTTCTGACCTTGTTCAGCTTCTACTTTTACTATACGACCTTTTTCAAAAGAAACAGTGAAATTATCGATAATATTACCACCGTAACTTAATGGTTTTGAACTAGCAACGTAACCGTCTACACCAGTTTTCAAAGGGACTGTGAAAACTTCCTCGGTTGGCATATTCGCCATGAAGTCTTCTCCTTTTTCGTTTACACTGCTCGCACCACACCATAAATGTCCTTCTGGTAGTTCAATTGTTAAATCAGTTCCTGGAGCTGTATAGTGCAATTTTTTATAGTTTTTATCATTTAAATAATCTACTTTATCGTGAAGTACTTTATCGTGTTCTTTCCAAGCTGAAACTGGATCTTCTAAATCGGCGCGTACCGCTTTGAAGATAGCATCCCAAAGTGCAGAAACTTGTTCTTCTTCCGCAATATTCGGAAATACCTTTTTAGCCCATTCTTTAGAAGGAGAAGCAATTACTGTCCAGCTAATTTTGTCAGATTGCACAAATTGGCGATATTTACTTAATGCAGTCCCAGCTGCTTTTTGGAATGCTGCAATTTTACTAGTATCCACACCTTTTAAAAGATCAGGACTTTGACTCATAATGCTCATAAATGCAGCACCTTGTTCAGCTAGTAATTCCTTTTCTTGGACTTTCCAAGATGGGAAGAATTCAAATGATTCTTTTGGAGCCAAATCATAACGTAAGCGTGTAATTTCATCATCTGAAAAGTCTACAAAAACTTGATTGGCACCTACCTCATAGGCTCTTTTTGTTATTAATCGAACAAGTTCAACACTATCAATAGAAGAAGCGATAAATAAATTTTGTCCAGGCTGAATATTAACCCCAACTTCTACAGCGAGTGCAGCGTACTTTTTAAGTGTTTCATTAAATAATGACATATTCATACTCCCTTTCTATGCTTATCTTAATAATATCAGTTTTCAGTCTAATGTAACAATACATATTAGAGGTAAAAAGTCGTATATTGTTCATAAATGATGAAATTATATTACAGGAAAATAAGTTTATTATTAAAAAAAGTACAAAATAGCCGAAATAATGAGAGAAATAGAATTTGGGGGTTAATGAATGGATATATCTACAGTTGTTGGTCTTATCATTGGTTTTGTTGCATTGTTAGTTGGAATGTATTTAAAAGGAGTTAGTCCAGATAGTTTATTAGTTCCAGCAGCTATCTTAATTATTATCTTTGGAACAATTGCAGCTGTAGTAATTGCTTTTCCGATGAATGAATTGAAAAGAGTACCCAAGTTATTTGGAGTAATATTCAAAGATAAAAAACTTGCAGATGATAGAGAAGTTATAAAAATGTTTTCTAGTTGGGCAGATTTAGCGCGTAGAGAGGGATTATTAGCATTAGAAAGTAAGATTTCTGATGTAGAGGATCCATTTTTGAAAAATGGACTAACACTAGCAATAGATGGACAAAATGCGGATTATATTCGTGATGTATTGTCTGAAGAAATCGATTCTTTAGAAGAAAGACATATTGGTGGAGCTTTAATATTTACACAAGCAGGTACATATGCTCCTACACTTGGAGTACTTGGAGCAGTAGTTGGACTGATTGCAGCTTTGAAAAACTTAAATGACATAGATGTATTAGGACATGCTATTTCAGCAGCCTTTGTCGCAACATTATTAGGGATTTTCACTGGATACATTATTTGGCACCCGTTTGCAAATAAACTAAAGCGAAAGTCTAAGCAAGAGGTTCGCCAAAAAATGATGATGTTGGAAGGGATTCTTTCCGTATTAGAAGGAGATGCCCCTCGTGTTATTGAACAAAAACTAGCTTCATACCTGTCTATGTCCGACCGCAAAAAAATAATGAACGAAAGCGGGGACGGAGACCTTGGCAAAGAAGCGTAAAAAGCATAGGGAAGAAGAACATATTGATGAATCATGGCTTATTCCATACGCAGATATATTGACATTATTGTTAGCTCTTTTTATCGTATTGTTTTCAATGAGTACTGTGGATCAACAGAAGCTCGAACAAATGGCTCAAGTTTTTAATCAAATCTTTGATGGTGGAACAAATTTTATGGATAATCCCTCTCCAATTGATGTACCGATAACACCAAATAATACAAATGAAACAGAAGAGCAAAGTTCTGCTTATATTGAAGACCAGAAAGCACTATCTGAGATAAAAGCTAGTGTCGATGAATATATTGCAGTTAATGCATTAGAAAAACAGTTCGTAACCAAATTAACGGATGAAGGATTGCTTGTTACAATCCGTGAAAATATTTTGTTTGATATGGGAAAAGCAGAAGTAAAATCAGAATATCGTCAAATTGCGGAAGACATATCCGATCTTTTAGTATTTGATCCTCCAAGAAATGTTGTAATAACTGGCCATACTGATAATATTCCGATTTCAAGCAGTGTGTTTTCTTCTAACTGGGAACTAAGTGTAATGCGTTCAGTGAACTTTCTTAAGATTTTAGTTAGTAAAGGAACAATTGACCCTCTTTATTTTAGTGCAAAAGGTTATGGTGAATTTAAACCAGTTGCTTCTAATGATACTGTAGAGGGGCGTTCTAAGAATCGACGTGTGGAAGTGTTAATACAACCACGTGTATTACAAGATGGTACTCTAAACGACGCTCCAAAATAAGAAAAACTGATAACAATTTTTAAATTGTTATCAGTTTTTCTTTTGACTTTTTCGAACAAAAGTTTATAATGAAAACAAAAGTTTATTTGAGAGGAGGTTCATTATTGTGCAACCAAAAGAAATACAAATATTACAGTACCTTCGAAAAAATCCATATGCATCTCAATTAGAGATAGCAAATAACCTTGAGATGTCAAGACCAGCAGTTGCAAATATTATTTCCCAATTAATTAGGATTGGTAAAATTACAGGTAGAGCATATATTCTCCCTGAAGCCAATGAGGTTATTTGTATCGGTGGTGCAAATTTAGATCGCAAATATTTAGTGAAAAATCAGTTACAAATGGGAACATCTAATCCAACTACGAGCATGCAAAGTGTTGGCGGAGTAGCTAGAAATATTGCCGAAAATTTAGGGCGACTTGGTCATAGTGTACGATTATTATCCGTAGTTGGGAATGATATTGAATATCAAATAATCGAAAAAGCATCCAGTCATTGGATGAACTTATTTTCTGTAGAAAAACTCGCTAATTATGCAACTGGAACGTATTCTGCCATTTTAGATAAGCAAGGTGAGATGCTTTTCGCACTAGCTAATATGGAAATATACGATCAACTTTCTGTTGAGTACATGAAAAAACAAGAATCTTATCTTACCAATGCTCAACTATTAATAGTGGACATGAACTGTCCTAAGGATGTAATTGAATATTTACAAACACTTGCTATTGGAAAAAATATCTCTCTAGCAATCATCCCTGTGTCCTCTCCTAAAATGGAAAGAATGCCGGATAACTTAAATGGTATTGAATGGATCATATTAAATCGTGACGAAGCAGAAACATATTTAAAAATGGAAATTAATGATGAAGGCACTTGGAGAGCAGCTTCAGAAGCACTTGTTCAAAAAGGCGTTAAACATGTTGTCGTTACAAATGGTAGTAAGGGAGTAATGTACTCAAGTGAAGAAGGTGAGTCTACACTAGTACCTGCTATTAATGTAGATCACGTAGTCGATGTGACTGGTGCTGGAGATGCTTTCGTCTCTGGAACACTTCATGCATGGTTGGAAGGAACAGATATGAATTTAGCAGTAAATGCAGGTATGATTAATGCAAATAAAACATTACAATCTGCAGAAACTGTTCGTAAAGAGCTTTCAAAAGTTACTTTAAATAATGAATTGGAGGAATATTTATCATGAGAGAATTTTTAACATTTTCAAAAGAAGTAGAAGAAGGAATGGCAGCAGGAAAAGCAATAGTAGCATTGGAATCAACAATAATTTCACATGGTATGCCTTATCCACAAAACGTTGAAATGGCAAGAAAAGTGGAACAGATTATTCGTGAAAATGGAGCAGTTCCAGCAACAATTGCCATCATGGATGGAAAGATTAAAATTGGTCTTTCAGAAGAAGAGCTTGAAACATTAGGTACAAGTAAAAATGCAAGAAAAACTTCTAGAAGAGATCTTCCTTATGTAGTTGCCTCTAAAGAAATCGGTGCAACTACAGTTGCCACAACGATGATTTGTGCAGAGCTAGCAGGTATTAAAATGTTCGTAACTGGTGGTATCGGTGGAGTGCATAGAGGTGCTGAAACGACAATGGATATTTCAGCGGACTTGGAAGAATTAGCTTCTACTAATGTAGCTGTAGTATGCGCTGGGGCAAAATCAATTTTGGATATTGGTCTAACACTTGAATATTTAGAAACAAAAGGTGTTCCAGTAGTAGGATACCAAACGGAAAAATTCCCAGCATTCTATACGGCAACTAGTGCATTTAATGCAAACTTCCGTCTGGATGAGCCACAAGAGGTTGCAGAAATGCTAAAAGTGAAATGGGATCTAGGTCTAAACGGTGGCGCAATTATTGCAAATCCAATTCCTGCAGAACATTCAATGGAAGAAGCATATATTAACGGAATTATTGAGAAAGCTTTAAATGAAGCAGAAGAAAACGGCATTAAAGGGAAAGATGTTACACCATTTTTACTTGGAAAAGTAAAAGAATTAACAGAAGGAAAAAGTTTAGAATCAAATATTGCATTAGTTTACAACAATGCAAAAGTTGGAGCTAAAATAGCTGTTGAACTAAATAAACTATAATAAAAAACTTCCCGAGAATTTTTCTCGGGAAGTTTTTTTAAAAGATGGCTATGTTAATTATCTTTGTTGATAATAGAATAAACCAATAAATTTGTAAGACGACATAGGTTAGTTAGAAGAACGAACATTTTATACGGCTCTTTTTTTCTTGTTTAATTAACGAAGGTTAGTTCAATAAGTGAAAATGGAAATTTAAACAAAAGTTGAAACTTATAATTAGTATTAAACGTATTAAGGTAAACAGGCAGTGTGTTGAAAAGATAGAGGAGGAATCACGTTGAAAAAGATGGGTCCATTGTTTATAAGTATTGCGTTCATTTTTTTATTGGCAGCGTGTTCGGAAGATGTTACTCAATACGAAGCAAAACCAAGTGATTTTGAAGATGGTGGCTTTAAGAATAAATATGAACAGATTATTGCAATTAATGGTGAAGAACTAATGATTTTTACTAATTATGACCATCCTGAAAAGAAAACAAGTATAGATAAAATTTTTGAATTAGAGGATTCTACTGAACAACCTCTTCAAAAAATCTATAAGAATGTAAAAATTAAAACAAAAAAGGATAAGTATTATATTACTGCGGATGAGGGTTTATCATTAGAATTTCAAAAAATCGGAGAACGAATTATAGTTGATCAAGAGGGTATAGAGTATTTTACTTCAAAATATCCTGAATAAGAACACAATAAAAAGGACCATATAAGGTCCTTTTTATTTATGTTATTCTACTTCCGTAAGTTACCAAGCTCTGCTGCAATTGCTTGCATCTCGCTTGGACTAAACGAATCTCTTTTTTTTACCATTTCATATAAGTAAATAAGATCTTCGTATTCTGTTGCATTAAAGTTTTCTGGTTTCATTGCATCTACGTTAACCATACGGAGCTTTTCTTTTATGGTTTCAATCATATAAGTAACATTTTCAACAGAAGGTTCTGATAAATTCATCTTTTTGTTCCTGCCTTTCATACATTCGAAATTGTTATACCACATTAACGGTGAGATTTCTAATGTAAACTAAGAATGAATCGGGTACTGTAAACGGTAGATTAACTCCCCTTAAAAGCCCGAATGGTTAAACTACAAATCCGAAAGAACCGGATAGAAGTTTCCCTTTATCATTTCACGCTCTGCCTTGATTGTCAATTAAAAACTATACTTTAGCAGCCTGCTTTTCTTCTTTCAGTTTATCTTGAATGCGTTTAG
Organism: Psychrobacillus syltrankelensis; assembly: GCF_055454035.1. Lineage (NCBI taxonomy): Bacteria > Bacillati > Bacillota > Bacilli > Caryophanales > Bacillaceae > Psychrobacillus > Psychrobacillus syltrankelensis. The sequence goes on from NZ_CM144227.1 coordinate 3,452,816, forward strand.
TTTCATAAACTACTATTCCGGATAGACCAAGTAACCCAATTAAGTTCGGAATAGCCATTAATGCGTTAGTAATATCAGAGAATGTCCAGATTAAGTCTAGAGAAACAACTGAACCGATAAATACCATGATTACAAATGCAATACGATAAATTATTAATAAGGACGGATTTTTAAATAAGTATTGGAAACACTTTTCTCCATAATATGCCCAACCAAAAATAGTAGAAGTGGCAAAGAAAATTAATCCAATAGCAACAACGTATGGACCAAAGTTACCAAGGAAATGTCCAAAAGATGCTGATGTCAACTCGTTAGCCTTAAGGGAAGTATCTTTGTACATTCCAGACATAACGATTGTAACACCAGTAATAGAACAAATAAGAAATGTATCTAAAAATACTTGTGTCATAGAAACAAGAGCTTGACGACCAGGTAGATCTGTTTTTGCAGCAGCTGCGGCAATTGGAGCGGATCCAAGACCAGCCTCATTGGAGAATACCCCACGTGCGATACCGTAGCGAATAGCAGCACCAATAGCACCACCAGTTGCAGCTTCAGCAGAAAATGCCATTTTAAAAATAGTAGCAAATGCTTCTGGGATCACCGTAATATTCATAACCATAACGATTAATCCAGCTATTAAATAGAATAAGGCCATAACTGGTACAAATACAGCAGTTACATTACCAATAGATTTAATTCCTCCAAGAATAACAAGAGCAGTAAATATTGTAAGAACAAGTCCAGTAATCCAAGTATCTAAACCAAAAGTAGATTTTACAACTCCAGCAACTGAGTTAGATTGAGTACCATTTCCAATACCAAATGCCGCGATAGCACCAAAAATCGCAAAAAGCACCGCTAACCATTTTTGTTTTAAACCATGCTCTAGGTAATACATTGGACCACCGGCCATTTGACCTTTAGCATCTTTTACACGGAATCTTACAGCTAAAATTGCTTCACTATATTTCGTAGCCATACCGAAAAGCGCAGAGAACCACATCCAAAATATTGCACCTGGTCCACCTAATACAACTGCGGTAGCAACTCCTACGATATTTCCTGTTCCGACTGTTGCAGCAAGCGCAGTAGTAAGTGCTTGGAATTGAGAAATGTCCCCCTCCGCAGTTTTATCGTGCTTTTTAGAAAATACCAATCTTAAAGCAGTAGGTAAAAGTCGTATTTGTAAAAAACCAACACGAACCGTCAAATAAATACCTGTTCCAACAATTAGTATGAGTAGTGGTATACCCCATAAAAAAGATGATACGTTTCCTAAAAAATTATTTAATGCTTCCATTCTACTAACCCCCTAAAATTCTAGTTGTACTTGTCTACTCTATGAGACTATGTTCCTTTCTATGTAATTTGTTCTTATTATAATATTCATAAAATTCCGTCTGATAGTCAAGACTATTTTTTAATATATATAAATTGTTTGTTTTATTACGCTTAGTCACGGGTATAATTAAATACATATACATCTAATATGGAGGTTATCACATGAGTGAAAATAAATTAGTTAAAGGTATAGTTTTTGGTGCATTAGTAGGCGGAGCTTTGACAATGTTTGATAGGTCAACAAGAGATGCTGTTGCTAAGAAATCTAGGTATGTTGGAAAACAGATTCGATTTTACGCTAAAAATAGAGATGAACTAATAACGACAATTGAGGATCAATTTACTAAATGGAAATCGTTTTACGAGCAGTTTGCTTCCGATGCGACGTACATATCACAAAAAGTAAATGAAGTGAAAGAAATTACACCACAGGTTAAAACACTTGTAACGGATACGAAAGAAGCATTTACTCAATCTAAAGAAGAATACAAATCAATTGTAATTCCTGAATCTGAGGAGAATATAGTTAAGCAATAAGTGAAGAGAGGAGAGGATGAAGTGAAACATAATCGAATAAAAGAGGAATTACATGAAGAAACATCTTCATCCTCTACTAATTGGCATGAAAATCTTAAGTTTTTATCTATTAAAAAGAAAGAAAATCGTCGAGCGGAAAATCAAGATTTGACCACATGGTCGGGTTTTTTTAAACATTTAATCTCACATATTCAAAATGCAGATATCACTGGGTTAGGTGCACAATTAGCATATTTTTTCTTATTATCATTGTTTCCGATGCTTATTTTCCTCGTGACGTTATTACCTTATTTAAATTTGGACGAAGCACAAGTTTTTCGCTTTCTAGAAAACTATGCCCCAAAAGAGGTATATATGCTTGTAGAGGGTACAGTTTCAGAGATATTACGAAGTCGTAACGGAGGATTATTATCTATCGGAATTATTGGTACTATTTGGTCTGCATCTAAAGGTATGAATGCTATTGAGAAGTCTTTAAATAGATCGTATGAGTTGGAAGAAACGAGACCCTTTTTTATTGTGAGAGGTTTATCTGTTATTTTTACTTTACTTATGATCTTATTAATAATTGTCGCACTTGTTCTACCTGTATTTGGTCAACAAATTGGAACGATTTTATTTTCTTATTTCGGATTTGAAAAAGGATTTCTTGAATTGTGGAATAATGTCAGATGGATTATAAGTCCTCTCGTTATTTTCATTGTTTTCACTGCTCTATATTGGATTGTTCCAAACAAAAAGTTAGCATTAAAAAGTGTATTTCCAGGAGCAATCTTTGCTACATTAGGTTGGATTATTGTCTCGTTAGGATTCTCTTACTATGTAAGTAGTTTTGGTAACTATTCTTCTACTTATGGTAGTATAGGAGGAATTATTGTATTAATGTTATGGTTATATTTGTCGGGAATTATCTTATTAGTAGGTGGGCAAATAAATGCGGTAACGCAAGAAAGAAAGAATGCATTAAAACAGAAAAAAGCAGAGGGTCACTAAGACCATCTGCTTTTAAATATTTCTATTTAGCATTCTTAGACCATTAAGAATGACTAGAATCGTACTTCCTTCATGACCTATAACACCTAATGGTAGATCAACTACTTGAAGAAAGTTTGATATGATTAACACAGCAATCACAGAAATGGAAAATACAATATTTTGTTTAACAATTCGTTGCATCTTTCGTGACATTTTCACAGCATATGCGATTTTTGATAAATCGTTTTTCATAAGGATCACATCCGCAGTTTCTAATGCTACATCCGTTCCTTCTCCCATTGCAAATCCAGTAGTTGCTGTTGCTAGAGCAGGGGCATCATTTATACCATCCCCAACCATTCCAACAAATTTATGTTCTTCTAAGAGTTCTTTTAAATGTTGTACTTTCGTTTCCGGTAAACATTCTGCAAAGTATTGGTCTATACCTGCTTCTCTTGCAATTACTTTAGCCGTTTTTTCATTGTCTCCCGTAAGCATAACAGTTTTAATTCCTACTGATTGCAAAAGTTTTATGGCTTCTTTAGCTTCTTCACGAACAGTATCTTTTAGAGCTGCAGCGGCAGCAATTCCCTCTTCATCTCGCATAAAAATAACTGTTTTTCCTTCTTCAGCTAGAGCAGCCGCGATACCATTTTGGAAAGCAAAGGCATCTATTTCATTTACAAATTCTGGTTTTCCAACTAATATTGTTTGTTCTCCTATGATTGCTTGTAATCCAAACCCAGGTTTATCTTCAATGTGAATTAGCGGCAATTGCCCAATTCCCTCAGCCTTCGCATAAGAAGTTATTGCTTGTGCTAGCGGATGGTTCGATTGCCCTTCTATTGTAGCAAGCATTGTCAATGTTGATATTCTATCTAAATCTTCCCGAACAAAGAAGTCCGTTACTATTGGTTTACCTTTTGTAAGTGTTCCTGTTTTATCAAGTGCAATTGCTTTCATTTCGCTAACATTCTCTAAATGCATGCCGCCTTTAAACAAAATACCGCTTTTTGCTCCGTTCGAGATTGCGGCTAGTGTTGCTGGCATAATCGCTGCTACAAGTGCACAAGGAGAAGCGACAACCAATAATACCATGGCACGGTAGAACGTTGTTTTCCATTCCCAATCAAGTATAAAGTGTGGGAGAAACATCATGAAACCAACTGATATCAGAACTATTTTTACGTAACTGCCTTCAAACTTTTCGATAAATTGTTGTGCTGGAGATTTTTCATCTTGAGCTGTTTGAACAAGTTGAATGATCTTATGAAAAAGCGAGTCTTCATTTGCTTTTGTCATTTCCATTGTAATAGCACCACTAATATTTACGGTGCCAGCAAATAGTTCATCGTTTACTTGTTTGGAAACAGGGATGGACTCTCCGCTTATTGCAGCTTCGTCAATTGCTGTTGACCCACTTTTAACCAATCCGTCTGCAGGTATTCTTTCCCCTGGTTTTACTACTAATTGATCCCCTATAACGAGTTCATTTACTGAAACGCGAGTAGTGGAACCATCACTATTTAAGCGCCAAGCTTCTTCAGGTTGGAGTTCCATTAGTGAAGAAATTTCTTTTTTACTTTTGTTCATCGTATATGTTTCTAGTGCACCACTAACAGCGAAAATGAAGATTAATATAGAGCCCTCTGTCCAATAACCTATAATTGCAGAACCAATTGCTGCTAAAATCATAAGCATTTCCACATTTAACTCTCTGTCTTCAATCGTGGCTTCAATACCTTCTTTTGCCTTTGCAAATCCTCCGATGATGAATGCAAGTATATAAAAAATAATAGAAGCAGTGTCCTGGTCTGCTCTTCCAAACGACCAAGCCACGAGAATTAATACTCCTGAGAAAAAGGCAGCAATCAACTCAATATGAGGTAACAGCAGGGATTTATAACCAGATTGTTTCGCATCGTTTTCGAGAATAGTTGACATATAATTACCTCCTTGATAATGAATTTCACTATTAATAAGCTTCTAAAATGACGAAAATGGATTCCCAAGAGGAAATCCATTTTTATATTCATTACTACTTTATAATAATTTTAATTTAAAGATAGGTATAAGTCAAACATTTACTTTAGTTAAAAACTCTCTCTTTATAAGCAGATAATTTCTCCAATGAAGATTTATCAACATCTGCATGCAAGCTATTGCCATGAGAGTCCATAGTTACAACAGCTGTGAACTTTTCTACACGTAAATGCCACATTGCTTCAGGAATACCAAACTCCATTAAATCGACGCCTTCCACACCTTTAATGCAGTCGGCATAGTATTGAGCAGCTCCACCGATTGCATTCAAGTACACTCCACCATGCTCTGAAAGTGCAGCAAGTGTTTTTGGACCCATCCCACCTTTACCAATTACCGCGCGAATACCAAACTTTTTCATAATATCCCCTTGGTAAGGTTCTTCACGAATAGAGGTAGTTGGTCCAGCTGCGCGAACATGCCAATTTCCTTCATCGTCTTTTTGCATAACTGGACCACAGTGATAAATAATTTGTCCATCTAGGTCAACAGGTGCATCATGGCTCATTAAGTGATGGTGAATTGCGTCACGACCAGTGTACATACGACCAGTGATGGAGACAACGTCGCCAACTTGTAGTGCACGAATTTGATCTTCTGTAATAGGAGCTTGAAGTTCTACTACTTTTTTAGGAGCCTCCTCTGAAGCTTCTTCTTTAAATTCAATTTTTTCTCCTTCTTGGTAATGCCATTCGATAATTTCACCGTTAGTTGGGTTAATATTAATTGCCATACGACGGTATGCCCAACAGTTATACGCAACAGATACATAGAAGCTTGCAGGGATTCGGTGCATTACGCCGATTTTGCAACCAAGTAAAGTTGCTTCCCCGCCAAATCCCATTGTACCGATACCTAATGTGTTTGCTTTTTCTACAATATACTCTTCTAATTTTGCAAGGTCTGGGTTTGGATTTGTATCTTCTACATGACGGAATAATTGTTCTTTTGCAAGGTCATACCCTGAAGAACGATCTCCACCAATACCAACCCCGATAAATCCTGCAGAACATCCTTGTCCTTGTGCTTGGTAAACAGAATGTAAAATACATTTGCGAATACCATCTAAGTCACGACCAGCACGACCAAGACCTTCTAGTTCAGTTGGTAAGCTATATTGAATATTTTTATTTTCACAGCCGCCACCTTTTAAGATAAGCTTCATTTCGATATAATCTTTTTCCCACTGTTCAAATTTCACGACAGGAACACCTTCGCCTAGATTATCCCCGCTATTTGCTCCCGTTAATGAATCAACTGAATTGGGGCGAAGCTTTGCATCTTTTGTAGCAGTAACGATTGCACGTTTAATCGCAGCTTTAATTTCTAATTGGTTTACGCCAATAGGTGTTTTAATCTTGAATGTTGGTAAACCAGTATCTTGGCAAATAGGTGATACATTGTCATCAGCCATTTGAATATTGTTCGTAATTGTATCTAAGCTCATAGCCGCCCGTGTACCGGCATTTTCAGATGCTTTCGCTTTTTTAATAGCACGACGAACATCTTTTGGTAAGTTCGTAGATGTTTCCGTAATTAAGTCATAAATACTTTTTTCTAATTGTTCCATTTGCATGGTGAAACGCTCCTTTAGGTATGTAAGTAATAAACATTTACAAGTATACTATTTTATTAGCTTGAAAAAAAGAGTATGGTATCGTTATCTACTGACCTGGGGTACTAAAAGCAGGTCATAAGCACCTAGAAAGAGTATAAGCGCCTAAAGTCCGCGCATGCACCTAAAATGCTTTTATAAGCACCTAAAGCCAAGTCATAAGCACCTAGAAAGTGTATAAGCGCCTAAAGTCCGCGCATGAGCACCTAAAATGCCAGTATAAGCACCTAAATCCAAGTCATAAGCACCTAGAAAGTGTATAAGCGCCTAAAGTTCGCGCATGAGCACCTAAAATGCCGGTATAAGCACCTAAAGCAAGGTCATAAGCACCTAGAAAGTGTTTAAGCGCCTAGAATCCGCGCATGAGCACCTCAAATGCTATTATAAGCACCTAAATCCAGAACATAAGCACCTAAAGCCAAGTCATAAGCACCTAGAAAGTGTATAAGCGCCTAAAGTACGCGCATGAGCACCTAAAATGCTTTTATAAGCACCTAAAACCAAGTCAAAAGCACCTAGAAAGTATATAAGCGCCTAAAGTCGCCGCATAAGCACCTAAATCCGAGCCAAAAGCACCTAAATCTGGGTAAGCCCCTAAAGGAAAGTAGTTCAGAACATAAAAATGAAAAAGAAGTCTGGAATTATCTAATTCCAGACTTCTTTTTTAGCTTATGGCTACTCTTTATTATTTTTAAACTGCTCCATTTTTAACTCTAGGTCATCCATCATTTGAATAAGACGGTCAATATCTTCAAGTTCAGTTGTTTCAGGTTCGATTGAATCTAAGACTTCTAAAAACATTTGCAGTCGATCTTTTAAATAAGATACTTGTTGTTCTGGATTTGAGATTTGTTTGCCCACAGAATAACACCACCTTTTCGTAAATATAGAATAAAGGAAAATGAAAAGAAAAGATAGGTCTAAAGCGTTATTTTAATAAATTGTTTGTTTAGAATATTTACACTAATCTGTTTATATGTTAAAGTGTTTTTAACCCATACATAGAAGGGAGGCCGTAGTGAATAGTCGAAAACCATTCAACTAATAGAAGGAGGGGGTTCAGACATTTCACCGGCAACAAAGCCGCAAATGCAATTATGAGTACTCAAGAGGATAATAGTTATATGTAAAAGGCTCAGTCTATCTATTGTAGATACCGACTGGGTCTTTTCTTGATGATTTTTTATATAAAAAGAAGGTATTGTCTGTTACACTACTGTTTAGAAAAAACTTTGAAAAATTTTAAAGAGGTAAAATATGCAGCAATTTACAGCAGTTGAAAGAAAAAGGTTTTGGATACTCGTTACCATTGTATCGATTTCAGGATTTTCGCAAGGAATGTTATTACCACTTATATCCGTTATATTTGAGCAAGATGGAGTAAGTGCTACGTTAAATGGTTTAAGTGCTACAGGATTATATATTGGTACGTTGCTAATCTCACCCTTTATTGAACCGCCACTTCGAAAGTTCGGTTATAAGCCAATTATTATTACTGGTGGGCTAATTGTAATAATTTCGTTAATGTTATTTCCTATTTGGAAAAGTGTAGCATTTTGGTTTGTTTTAAGATTATTAATTGGGATAGGGGATCATGGGCTTCATTTTTCCACCCAAACATGGATTACGAGCTTTTCTCCTCACCATCGTTTAGGAAGGAATATTGCGATATATGGCCTTTCTTTTGGAGTTGGCTTTGCAGTAGGACCTTTGTTTGTCCAACTCGTCAATGTTTTTCAAGGATTGCCATTTATTATTTCAAGCCTTCTATGTTTAGGAGCATGGTTACTCATTTTCTTCGTTAAAAATGAAAAACCAGAGATATTGAAAGGTTCATCCGCTAACGAAGGTACTTGGAAACGATTTGGAGCAACTTTCGCGATTGCATGGGTAGCATTTATACCTCCATTTTGCTATGGATTCCTGGAATCATCGTTAAATGCCATTTACCCTGTTTATGCACTTCGTAATGCAATTGAAGTGACTAGTTTATCCTACATATTAGCAGCCTTTTCAATGGGAGGCGTCGTCTCGCAATTGCCTCTAGGTGTGTTGAGCGACAAAATAGGAAGAAGAAAAGTACTAATACTAATGCTTGGGTTAGGAGCTATTACCTTTGGAACTGCAAGCTTTTTTGAAACGTCTGCTTTAACTATAGGAATATTATTTTTCATAGCAGGAATGTTTGTTGGATCAACTTTTTCACTTGGGATTTCTTATATGGCTGACTTAACACCAAAATTCCTTCTGCCAATTGGAAACTTAATATGTGGAATATTTTTTAGTATTGGAAGTCTCACGGGACCATTTTTAGGAGGTTTATTTATCCAACTTTTTGAAGGGGTTAGTTTTTTAGTATTAGTTGCATTACTCCTAGGGACGCTAACCTGTATTATCTTCTTTGCGAATCCGCAAAAGAAACGAAAAACGTCCTATCTTTAATTTTAAAAAGCACTACAAGTTACTATGCAGCTTACGAAGAGCGAGCATGTTAAACTGTAGTGCTTTTTATGTTAAGTTCTGAATACTTTGATTATGTAAGTATACAAATCTATCCAATTATGTATATGATAATCATAAGAGTTTTATAGAAGAAGGAGGAAATTGAATGCGTATAAACTGGTCACCGTATGTTTGGAAAATATTATGGGGTGTAGGATTAATTGCTTTACTATTTATCAGTTATCATCTAGAGAATAAGGTAAGAAATCATGTTGCAATTACGTTTCAACCGCTTCCTATTTTTTGGTTCATACCAACTGCTTATTTTGTTTTTGGTATTTATATTTCTTTAGTTCTCGATAGGGATTGGACAATTAAATGGAATTGGCCTTTACAAGTTTGTGTGACTTTTCCATTTCTAGTCCTTGCTTTTTATATGCCAGTTATATATACAATTGTTCAAAGTACTACATCAGACCCGAATAGTTTTTCAGTACCTATACCATTCTGGATGATGAAAATAAACGCTCTTGGAATTCCCTCAATTGTGGCAGGAATAACTCTGATGGTTGGTATGTTGAAAAAAGAGAAAGAAATAAGTTAATGAGATTATGGCAAATGAAAGCTAGAAGAATGTAGTGGAAATAATCAAATTAAACGATTGTTTAATTAGCACTGTAATACTATTTTTACTGCTTTCATTTGCAATAGGGAAATTAAACTATCCCTATTAACAGTTTCCTTAATAGCACTCTGTACAATTTTTTCATTCCAAATGCCAAAAAATAAAACCGAGTACTAATTATAAATTTCAGAATAATGAAACCTTTCTTTACATTAAGTAGTAGATGAACTATCAAATTTGTGAAGAAGGAAAGTGATTATAATTAAGAATACATGCACTTACTTGAAAAATGCTCAGTTAATAGACGTTGTGACTGGAGATGTATCCCTTTCCAATGTTTTGATAGAAAATGGAATTATCTCAAAGGTTCATTCTGTTGAAAGTGATTTACCTAATAACGCAGAAATATTTGATTTAAAAGGAAAATGGATATTACCTGGTTTAATAGATATGCATGTACATATTAAGGAAGGATACGCTCCTCTTTTTACAGCATCAGGCGTAACAACTGTTCGAAATACAGGTGGTAATGTCATAGAATTGAAAACATTAATGCGTGCACCTTCTGATGCACCGACACCTCGCGTTATTTCCGCAGATAGAATAATTGATGGTCCGCCTGGGTTATGGGGAGAGACAAGTCCGTGGAATATAAATGTAGCTAATTCTGAAACTGCTCGAAAAGAAGTAAAAAGACAAGTTGATGCAGGAGCAGATTTTATAAAAGTGTATGGTTGGTTACCGAAAGATATAATGGAAGCCGTTGTTGAGGCAGCCAAACTGCACAATAAAGAAGTGAGCTGTGATTTGATTCATTCAAAGGATGTAACTGCCATAGAGGCGGCAAAAATGGGCATTAAATGGAATGAACATGCATCGGGAATTTTACAAGATATGTATCCAGCATGGACTATGCAAGCTGATGAGAATGTTTGGAATTCGATTGACTGGAACAACCCAAATCGAGGAGAAATTGAACTAGTTTGTAAAGTGCTATTAGAAAACAATGTTATCATCTGCCCAACGATGGTTTTATTGGATCAGGCGCATTTACTTGAAAATTATTGGTATCCAGAAAATAAAGTGACGGAAAAGATGAAGGAGAATGAAGATTTATTAAAGCAATGGGCATACTTTCTAAGTCAACCAAATGCTTTGAAGCCATTAGGTATTCAACAAGCTATGAATAAATGCATTGCAAAAACCTATTTCGATTTAGGGGGCATAGTCGTCGCAGGTACAGACACCCCCGCTGGCATATTCACTTTGCCTGGGATGGCATTACACCGGGAATTGGAATTGTTTGTTCAAGCTGGTTTTGAGGAAATTGACGCAATTCGAGCAGCGACTTTAAAAGCAGCCGAAGCTTTAGATCGTAATGACCTAGGAGTTATTAAAGAAGGTGCAATTGCGGATCTTGTTATATTAAATAAGAATCCGCTGGAAGACATTCGCAATACAAAAGAAATAGAATTAGTTATTAAAGGAGGAACTATTTATACACAAGAAAAGTTATTTGAAAACGTTCCTACACAAGAATCTGTCATGAAAAACGTTCAAGCATTCATGGACAGTTTTGAGGAAATAATGTGAACATTGAGGAGTGTCATTTAAATGAAAAAAGCTGTATTTTTGGATCGTGATGGTGTAATAAATGAAGTGTTAACGGATAGAGTAAAATTTGTAAATAAGCCACATGAGCTTTACTTCTTACCGGGTGTACCGGATGCGATTAAAAAACTAAACACTTTTTTTGATTTCATATTTGTAGTGACCAATCAAGGCGGAGTTGGATTGGGATTTATGAAGGAATCTCAACTCCAAAAAATTCACGACCATATGATTGCCGAATTACAGAAAGAAGGGGCAACTATTCATGAAGTGGTCTATTGTCCGCATAAACCAAAAGCAGGCTGTGCATGCCGTAAGCCAAACAGCAAATTAATTGTTGACCTCAGTAAAAAATATGATATCGATTTGTCCCAATCCTACATGGTAGGAGATACAGATACAGACATTATTGCTGGGAAGAAGGCAGGAACAAAAACAGTTTTCTTAGGGAAGAGCGATCCGCTTGCTGATGCCATTTTCCCTGACTTAATATGTGCTGCTGATTGGATTATAGAGGATGCAATTGGGAATTAGAGCGAATGTATGAAGAAAGGGTAGTATTATATGAAAAGAATAACCACTTTCCCAATTCATCCAGAGATAAGAGATCTTCTGTCTTTTGCTACTTCTAAAGATAGAATTGATCTTGAATATGAAAAATATATACGCTCCCCCGAAAGGGAACTATATGGACTTGAGTTAAAAGGAGAAATGGTTGGTTGTATTGGATTAGAATTATGTAGCTCACACAGTTGTGAAATAAAGCATATAGCAGTCACACCTAAGGTTAGAGGGAAAAATATAGGAAGACAAATGATTAATTTTGTTTGTGATAAATATTCTTTAAGTTCTATAAAAGCTGAAACAGATAATGAAGCAGTGAAGTTTTATGAAAAGAATGGATTTAACATTACTAGTTTGGGTGAAAAATATCCAGGTGTTGAACGATTTTTATGTGAATTTTCAATTCAAACTACTTGGAAACCTAAAAGGTGAATAGATAAATGAATAAATAAATATAATTGGATCTTATCTTTGATAGTAATTAACCATTGTGATTCTACTTTCGTTTTTGCTGTTAAAAGGTAAATTATGAAGGGTATGAATTAAAATGGAGAAATTTAAAGTAAAAAGAATCCAAAACTTAATAACTTCTGAGTTATTTCATATACTTGAAGAAAGCAAGAAAGATGGGTTTCGTTTTCTAGAGAGGCTTGTAAATGAATATGAAAGCGGGAAAAATACTTTCAATAACCAAGGGGAATCTTTACTCGGAGTTTATACAGACCAAGGAGTACTAATAGCGGTTGGTGGACTAAATATAGATCCCTTTTCAGATAATCAAAAAGCAGGTAGACTGAGAAGATTTTATGTTGCGAAAGAATACCGTAGAAGTGGTGTTGGAACAGTATTGTTAAAGGAAATAATTTCTGATGCAAAGAACTATTTTGAAATTTTAGTACTACATACTGATACAGAGCAAGCCGCAAAGTTTTACAGTGCATTTGGTTTTAAAGACAATTGTACTTTTCCGGGGTCCACTCATTACTTAAACTTGCGGATAGTGTAGGGGAAATAGAATCAGTGTTCATGGTTTTTAACAGGTAAGCATTACATGATGAAGGGGCTCTTCGAATGACCGAGCACATTGATCTGTAGTGCTTTTTATTTAAATTCTGAATCTTTAAATAATATTCAGTATGCAATGCATCTTTCTATGTATATGATAATCAATAAAAGGAGGATGTTTTATGCGTAAGAACTGGTCACCTTATGCTTGGAAATTATTATTTGTTGTTGGGTTAGTTACTCTCCTAATTATTAATTACCATCTGGAATTTAAGGTAAAAAATCATGTGCAAACTACATTTCATTTTCTCCCCATGTACTGGTTCCAACCTATTGCTGGTTTAGTGACAGGCATTTATATCTCTTTGTTTAGTATAAAAGTGTGGTCAGTGAAATGGAACTGGTCTTTTATATCTTGTGTGGCCGCCCCTTGCTTCATCATTGCGTTTTATTTTCCAGTAATATATACAATTATTCAATACACTACATCCGACCCAAATAATTTATCAGTGCCTTTTCCGTATTGGTTGATGAAAATAAACGCTCACGGGATTCCATCTATAGTCGCTGGACTGACCTTAATCCTTGGAATGTTTGGACATACTGACAAATCAAAATCAAAATCGAATAGAGATGGAGTAATAGAAAAAAATAATTAAGGGGGAGTCTAGTATAAAACGATACTATGTATTAATCAGCTGTTTAACAGTATTTTTAATATCCGGATGCAGTGAAAAAACATTGACTTACGAAGGTGAGTCAACCAATTGGAAGGTCATTTATAAAATTATTCAAGATGAGAGGGAAGTTAAGGAACAATTGGTTAAAGTTGAATCCAAAGGAGAAATCCAAAAGAGTAATATAACATTTAAAGTAAAATTTCCTAATCAAGAATGTGAATATAATTTTGATTATGATATTAAAGTTAATAAAGAACATATTCCAGGATGCCTAAAGGAACCGCGCCCTGACAATAAAGATGATTCTTTCAATGTCTCCATAGCATGGGAGGACAAAGAAGAGAACATTGATTTAGAGAAAAATAAAAAATAGCCAGACAATTGATAACTGTATTCCGCTCTATTTGAAGTACAACATAATAGAATTTAATCGGGGATACAACTTCTATATCAAGACTTTAGTCGGCTTGGCAAATTGCCTAGCTGTTGTACAGTTAGGGGAAAAGAAATTACAAGTTGGAAAATAAACTTGTAATTTCTTAGTTGGGAGTTATGGCTTTAAGACAAATTTAATACTTTCGTCTTCATGGTCATGAAATATTTTATAAGCCTCACTTGCTTTTTCTAAAGGCACGCTATGTGTAATAATTTCTTTTGGATCAAACTCTCCATTCATAATCATTTTATATAGCTTGGGCATGTAGTGAATAACAGGTGCTTGTCCCATCTTTAGTGTAATATTCCGCTCGAAAATATTGCCTAGAGGGAACATGTTATAAAGAGCTCCATAAACACCAGTTAACTGAATCGTTCCAAACTTTCTAACAGAATTTAAGGCAATATCAACTGCGCTTAATGTACCACCTTGTAATTTTAACTTTTGCTCCACTTTTTCAAAAGTAGACAATTTACCGTCCATCCCAACACAGTCGATAACAATATCAGCCCCACCATTGGTAAGTTCTTTTAGATGTGCACCCATATCATCGAAATCCTCAAAGTTAAATGCTTCTACTTTATTCATTTTTACGGCATGTTGTAGTCGATAAGGAAGGTGGTCAACAGCAATAACACGTTTGGCGCCTTTCATCCATGCAAACTTTTGAACCATTAACCCAACTGGACCCGAGCCTAATACAGCAACAGTATCACCAGATTTCATTCCAGAGTTTTCAACACTCCAATATGCAGTAGGAAGTACATCTGATAAGAATAATAATGATTCATCTTCTAGTTCACATGATTCCGGAATAACAAAAGGCATGAAGTTTCCATAAGGCACTCTTAAAAATTCTGCTTGTCCACCGGGATAATTGCCGTATCTTTCTGTATAACCAAGATATCCACCAGAATCTACTGCTGGATTATCGTTTGAGTTATCACATTGGCTTTCTAAATCGTTTTGACAATAAAAGCATTCACCGCAAGAAACGTTAAAAGGAATAACTACGCGATCACCTTTTTTTACTTTGGTCACGCTTGGTCCGACTTCTTCTACAATTCCCATAGGTTCATGCCCAATAACAAAATCTTTTTGAGTAGGCATGGAACCTCTATAAATATGGAGATCAGATCCACAAATTGCTGTAGTAGTAATTCGAACGATTATATCGTCTTTTTTTTCTAGTTTTGCATCTGGCACATCTTTCACTTTTATATCCTTTGCTCCTTGGAATGTGACTGCTTTCAAGAATGTTTCCTCCTTCAACTAATATTTTATTAGTATTCCTAGTTTTATAAATAAAACACGTAAAAAAATCGAAAGAATTGGAAGCTCTTGATTGTTACTTGGTGATTACTGTGAAATCTATGTTTTTTGTCCATATTATCGGGTATGTATATAGTAGATTTATAAATTTTCGTAAGGAGGATGATTAGTATGGATAAACGTGTAATTGGTGTTTATGACAATGTAGATGATGCAATCCGAGCGGTTGAGGAATTAAAGGCACAAGGTTATGACCGAGATGATATATCACTTGTTGCAAAAGACCGGGATGAAGTAAAAGCTGTCAATGACGAAACAGGTACCAAAACGGAAGAAGGACTTGCAGCAGGTGCTGCAGCAGGAGGGATTCTTGGTGGGGCAACGGGATTACTAGCGGGTATAGGAGCGCTTGCAATTCCAGGAATTGGGCCAATTTTGGCGGCAGGTCCTATCGCGGCTACATTAACTGGTGTGGCAGTTGGTGCAGGTACAGGCGGACTTGCTGGAGCGCTGATTGGTATGGGAATTCCGGAAGATGAGGCACACCAATACGAGCGGGATATAAAAGAAGGAAAGCTGCTTGTTTTGTTAGATCCGAATGCAAGAAAAAATGGGTCATTCATTAACAATGATTTAAACCAAACTTCAAGATATGATGTATAATAATTTCCAAAAAAACAAGGCTAATCCTTTCTGAGGATTGGCCTTGTTTTTGTGAATATGGGCGCTATTAAGTAGGACACAAATTAACGGATGTTTTAGTTCTTTAATTCCAACAAAGTTACAGCTTCTACATGTGCCGTTTGAGGAAACATGTCCAATGGTTGGATATAATTTACATGATAAACTTTCGTTAATGCTTCTAAATCTTTTGCAAGGGTGGATGGGTTACATGACGTATAAACAAAGCGTTTCGGCTTTATATCTAAAATAGTTTTTAGCAATTCATCATCTAGACCAGCACGTGGCGGATCTACTGTTAAAACATCTGGAACAAAGCCTTCGTTTTTCCACTTTTGTAGCCATTGTTTTGCGGTGCCTTGAACATATGTCGCATTTTTAAATCCATTCCGTTTTGCATTTCGTTTTGCATCTTTAATAGATTCTTCAATAATGTCCATACCTCGGATTTCTTTTGCATTTTTTGCAAGCCAAAGCCCAATTGTACCAACACCACAATAAGCATCCACTACTGTTTCATTACCTGTAAGTCCTGCGGCTTTTTCAATTTCATTATATAAATGTTCGGTTTGTTCCGGGTTTAACTGGAAGAACGCACGAGCAGATAAATCGAATGCTAATTCTCCTAGTTTTTCATGAATCGTTTCTTTACCATGAAGGTTAAATGTAGTTTCACCGAAAATAAGCGATGTATCTTCTGCATTTATATTCTGACTGATGGAAACAATATTTGGATCTATTGCGCGTATTTTTTGTACAAGTTCTTCCTTATGAGGCATTTTCTTCTGTGTAGTAACTAGCGTTACTTGTATTTGACCCGTTTTCATACCCGTTCGAACGACTATTGTGCGGACAATACCTTTAGAGTTTCTTCCATCATAAATAGGAATATTTAGTTCTTGTAATTGTTTTTTTATTTCATTTGTAATATGTGTTGTGACTGGATGTTGGACCGCACATTCGTTAATGTCGATTAACATATTTGATTCTTCCGCATACAATCCTGCAATTACTTTATCTCCTAATGGTCTTACTTGAAACTGGCTTTTGTTTCGGTAATGCCATGGATTGTCCATTCCAATTGTTTTTCTAACTTCTATCGTTGGAGCTAAATCTTTGACATAGCGTTCCAATGCTTGAACGACTAAGTCTCTTTTTTCTATAAGCTGTCTATCGTATGTCATATGCTGTAACTGACATCCTCCGCATGAATCATATACTCCACATGAAGGAGTAACCCGGTCAGGAGATGCTTGTCTAATTTTTTTAATAATTGCTTCCGCATATTTGGGTTTAGCGACTGTTACTTCTGCAGTAATCACTTCGCCGGGTAAAGCCCCTTTTACAAATACAGCACTGCGTTTGTAAAAGCCAACACCTTCTCCATTAATTCCCAATCTTTTTATCGTTAACGGAAATTGTTGACCTACTTGAATTGTTTCTTGTTCTTTCATACCTTCACGTCCTTTATAATCTTCCCTCTATTATAAAGGACAAATTCACTGTTGGGAAGAAAGCGGAATATCTAGATTATTCATATTCAGTTCATCAAGTGTTCCAAATGTATAGCCCATCTTTCTTGCTTCCGTTATAAACATAGGTAGACCTTCTGCATTATCAGGTGAAACGGTATGCATTAATATGATTGCTCCTGGATGAATTTGGGACATTAATTGGTCATAAGCGTATTTTCCGCCTTTTTTCTGATCTCTGTGCCAATCGATAAATGCAACAGACCAAAAGATATGCTGATAGCCAATTTCGTTTGCCGCTTCTAGTACCTGTTCATTAAAAATACCTTCAGGCGGTCGAGTAACAGTCGTTCTTTTTAGAGGGGTTAATTCACTTAAGCGTTGGTCAAACTTTTGTAATTCTTTTTTTACACCATCTTTCGAAAGTCTAGCTAGGTTCGGGTGACCATATGAATGATTTCCTATTTGATGGCCGTCCTTAATCATTCGTTCTACTAGATCTGTCGCGCTTTCTAAATAATGCCCAGTTAGAAAAAACGTTGCTTTAATATCTTCTTTTTTAAGCGTATCTAAAATGCTCTCTGTATAACCGTTTTCATAGCCGTTATCAAAGGTGAAATAAATAATTTTTTTATTAGGGGAGCCTTTATAAATTGCGCCATTTCGTTCTAGTATTGCATCCAACTCAGCCCCAGCTTCTGCTGGTACTTCTTTTGTTGCTCTTTTCAGTCCCCAGTGTATTTCTTTAGATTGTGCAGAGAACGATTGATAGAAGAATCCCATACTTAAGACAAAAGCCGCTAATACTATTCCGAGTACATGATATTTCCACATAGAAAACGCAACCTTTCTTTTTCGATAGGTTGCGCTAGAGAATTTTATTTATTCATCTATAAATATCGTTTAAAGCTTTTGTCAAATTTGGAAATTCAAAAATAAAATCATTTTCCAACAATACAATTGGTTGTACATGCTGTCCTTCCACTACAAGTTGACTCTTTTCACCGAGTGCTAATTTTAAAACGATGGATGAAACAGGTAAGTAATATGGTCTGTTTAACACGGTTGCTAATGTTTTTCCGAATTCATTCATTCTTTTTGCATGTGGAGCAGCCACATTAAAAGCACCATGTATTTCATGTTCGATTGCAAAAAGTAACGCTTTTACAACATCAATAACATGAACCCAAGACATCCAGTTTTGACCAGATCCAATTGGGCCACCGACAAACATTTTATATGGTAATGCCATAAGAGGAAGTGCACCTTCATTTTTTCCAAGAATAATACCGAATCTTCCATAAGCTACTCGAATACCTAATTGCTCTGCCATATTTGCTTTTTGTTCCCAATCATGAACGGTTTTTGCGAGAAAGTCAGTTCCGATAGTAGTTGATTGCTCTGTATATATATTTTCCTCTGAGGCCGGATAAATTCCTATTGCACTAGCATTTATGAGAACTTTGGGCTTGTTTTTTAATGCTTTAAGTATTCGAAGTACCTCATCGATTGCTGTCATACGACTGTCATAAATTTTCTTTTTTTGTTTTTCAGTCCATCTACCATTATTAATGGATTCACCAGCCAGATTAATAATTGCATCGATTCCTTCTAATTCTTTTTCAGGTTGAGAATTCTCCGTTAGCCATCTAATAAAAGTTGCGTCATTTGTTATTTTATTTATTGAACGAGATAAAATAAATACATGATGTCCTTTTTGCACAAGAAGCTTCGTCAGTTCTCTTCCTACAAACCCTGTACCGCCAGTAATTGCGATTTTCATTATCCAAACCTCCCTGATAGTTATCTTAGCATGCCTTGCAGTTATCACCTATGAATTTATACGCTATAATGATAGGAGAGGAATGGAGAGGTTAGTAATGCCGATTATTACAAAAATAGGTCGTCAAAAAAACAATAAAGAACGATATAACTTATATTTGGATGAAAAATATGCTTTTAGTGTCGATGAAGCAGTTTTAATAAAATATCAGCTTTCAAAAGGGAAAGTGATGGAAGCTTTTACGATAGATGAAATCGTTTTTGATGATGAAGTAAGAAAGGCTTATAATAAAGCGATCAACTTTTTAAGTTATCGTATGAGAAGTGAACATGAAGTAAAGCAGAAGTTAAAAATGAGTGAATTTGGCGAAGCTGTTATTTTAGAAGCAGTTCGAAAATTATATGAGCATGGATTTTTAAATGACGAGAGCTTTACAAAAGCATTAGTAAATACACAAAAGAAAAATAGTAAAAAAGGTCCAACTGCTATAAGACAAGAGTTAAAGAAAAAAGGGATTGAAAAAGATCTTCAAGAAGAAGTGTTAGCCACTTACACAGAGGATGAACAACTCAACATTGCACGGACACTGACAGAAAAAATAATAAACCAGAACTCAGATAAAACCCCAAGGCAAATAAAACAAAAAGTGCAAGATTCTTTGCAAAGAAAAGGATATAACTTTTCGATTATTTCCCAAGCAATAGACACTTTTGAACTGGAAAAAGAACAAGACGAATGGGAAGATATTATTGCGGAGCAAGGAGATAAGGTTTGGAGGAAATATGCTTCCAAATATTCCGGGTATGATTTGAAAAAGCGAGTAAAAACAGCACTGTATCAAAAAGGATTTCCTGGAGAACAAATCGATCTCTATATAGAAAAGAAGGAGCTGGAACAACAAGATGAGTGAAAAAAAATATAGCGATATGAATGAACACGAATTACGCACGGAGATCGCGAATTTAAAAGAGAAAGCACGTAAAGCAGAACAATTAGGGATAGTTAATGAGTATGCTGTATATGAAAGAAAAGCAACGATGGCTCAAGCATTTCTAACTGACCCAACTTCTATTAAACCAGGTGAAATGTACAGAATTTCTAGTGATCCAGGAATGTTTTTTCAAGTGGAATACCTGAAAGGAAGATTTGCTTGGGGATATAGATTAGGCGGAGAAAAGTACGAGGAAGCGTTACCGATTTCTTTACTTATGCCTTTAAAGGAAGGGAAATAAGATGCAAGATAGAATAGACGCCTTAACAACTCAATTAATAGAAAAAAACGATCAATTATCTGCTTCCAAAGCAAGAATTTGGATTGAACTACTTTGGTCAGATTTTGAATCTTCTTATGCTCGAGCTGGTTATGATTATAAAGGAGCAGCGGTAACCGAAATGGTTATTAAAAAATGGATTGAGGGATATGGAAATCAGCTTCATGAATTTGCAAGCTCCAATGAAAAGTACAAGCATCTTCTTGAAGGTGAAGATTTTCTAAATTAATAAAACGCTAGGACTTGTAAAAATCCTAGCGTTTCCCTTTTACTTCGAAATTGCGACGAGTAACCTCAGGAATAGATGTTCCATTCAAAGTACTCAGGTATTTGCGCCATCTCACACAAAGTTAACTCTTTATATGGAGAAATGGTTGCTTATACGATAAAATTGGTTGCTTTCGTCTCGAGATTGGTTGCTGTCACTGGGGAATCTGTTGCTTTCTCCTTACAATTAGTTGCTCTATGACAGTTTTTAACTTTTGTTTCTCATAAAAATAGACAGTATCTATTGATTAAGAAATCCAGAGCGGATGAAATTGTATCTTCGTCCGCTTTTAAAAGACTAGGTAAGATATATTTTGGACAAACATCCGCCACAAGATTACCCAAAAAAATGGCTCGTGAAGTGACGTAGTCACTTAATGAGCCATTACTCTAACGGTAATGATGTAGCTTATGTTTTGTCCAAAGCACTCTGGAAACGGTGAGGACAAGATGCTCTTAAAGTACGTTCCCCTTTTTTAATTAGGCATAAAGTCAAGTTTTTTACGTAGTTTATCTTCACTAAATATCCAGCCTGTATACGAGTTAACAATTTCTAACTCTTCATTTAAATGAGCTACTGCCACAAAAGGATAATAGTCATTACTTCTATACCTTAAATCGATTAAACGGACTTCGTATAAATGGTCAAGTTTCTTAACCTCCCATCGATAGATAGGGGAAAAAGAAATAAAAGCGCTTAAGTTTCTATCTTTCAAAGCTGCTTTTACTAATTTGGAATCAGGTAGTGGAATACGTTCAAACTTATCGTATATTGTTATGGATCGACCATAAGCTCTTCCAACATAATGATGGGTTTCTGAATTAGCGGCTACTCGCCACTGGAAAAACTTCATTGTTGGTGCAACTATTATTTGTTTTGCGTTTGGAATCGTACGCTTCACGGAATTTTTTACGGCAGCTTGCACAGCAAATCGTAATATATAATAACAAACGATGATTCCGTACATAATAAGAAAGGTTGGTACAGGTTTTGCACCGAACATCCAAAATAGTAAACCAACTACATGCAATCCGAAAATAATTGGATCAAAGGTATTTATAACACCGAGGGCTACCCATTTTCTTGAAAAGGGTCGTATCGCCTGAGTTCCATAGGAATTAAAAATATCTACAAAAACATGGAGAAAAACAGCTAAAAATGTCCATAGCCAAAGATGTAGAAAGTTGGCATCTTGTACAAATAACCATAATACGGACGAAATAAGCAAAGGCCATAAAATAACGGCGGGAATGGAATGTGTGATTCCACGATGATGTCTAATATATACCGCATTATTGCGTAATTTTAATATTGTATCTATATCAGGCGCTTGAGAACCTATAATTGTGCCAGCAATAACTGCTGCAGTAGTAATTGAGCTACCTGCAACAACAGGGTCAGCAAGTGCTAATCCTCCAAGGGCAATGCCCATTACGATATGTGTACCTGTATCCATTCGAAACCAGCTCCTTTTTGGACAACAAGTTACTTTCATCATAAAATAAACTCAGAAAAATAACAAAGTCCACTCTATTATATACCCGATTATTCTGTACAATAATCGTAAGGAAGGAATTTACATTGAACGATTTATATAAAAAACAAGTAAGTAATGCTTTAGTATCGTGGTTCAACGAAGAAAAAAGGGATTTACCTTGGCGAAAAACGAAGAATCCGTATAAAATTTGGGTTTCGGAAGTAATGCTTCAGCAAACAAAGGTAGATACTGTTATCCCTTATTATGAAAGATTTATCACAAAATATCCTTCACTTGAATCACTTGCAAATGCAGATGAAGAGGAACTACTTAAAGAGTGGGAAGGTTTAGGGTATTATTCAAGAGCACGGAACTTACAAGCCGGAGTTAAAGAAGTGATGGAAGATTATAATGGTGTCGTTCCATCAACTAGAAAAGAAATATCTAAACTAAAAGGTGTTGGGCCATATACTGCAGGAGCAGTTCTCAGTATTGCATATGGTGTGCCTGAGCATGCAGTCGATGGAAATGTAATGCGAGTGCTATCCCGTTTGTTATTAATAAAAGAAGATATTGCCAAACCAAAAACGAAGAAAATTTTTGAAGATGCGGTGATGGAATTAATCGATGAAGAAAATCCTTCTGCATTCAATCAAGGATTAATGGAGCTTGGGGCAATAATATGTACGCCTACAAAACCAAAATGTCTATTATGTCCTGTTAGAGAATATTGCACAGCATTTTTTGAGGGAATGCAAGAGGAATTACCGATTAAAACGATTATCAAGAAAACGAAAATACATAAAATGAAGTCTATTGTTATTGAATCGGCAGATGGAAGGATTCTTCTTGAAAAACGTCCTTCCAAAGGTTTACTAGCGAATATGTGGCAATTTCCTATGGTAGAGCTTCCAACACCGAATCATACTGTTGAAGAAATAATCGAACATGATTATCAAATGAACATTGTAAAAGGTAAAGAAATACTCACCTTTAAACATATTTTTTCCCATCTAACATGGGAAATGGAAAGCTATGAAGCAAAGTTAATAAATATAATTGACTTACCAGCAAATTGTAAGTGGTACACAAGAGAAGAAATTGAAAATCAACCGATGCCTGTTCCAGTATTGAAAATTTGGAACGCATGGAAAGAAAGGAATTAGCAAATAATGACGACTAATAAAGTAGCACTAGTAACAGGGAGTAGTAGAGGATTAGGAAAAGCAATTGCTATAGAACTTGCAAAACATGGATACGATATAGTTGTAAACTATGCAAGAAGTAAAACAGCTGCTCTTGAAACTGTACAAGAGATAGAAGCACTTGGAAGAAAAGCTCTTCTTGTTCGTGCGAATGTTGGAGATGTAGAAAAATTACGAGCAATGTTTGAAAAAATTAAAGAAGAGTTTGGTCGATTAGATGTCTTTGTGAGTAATGCAGCTTCTGGCGTTTTACGACCTATTATGGAACTAGAAGAGTCTCATTGGGATTGGACGATGAATATTAACGCAAAAGGGATGCTTTTTGGTGCACAAGAGGCAGCTAAGCTAATGAATCAAGGTGGGAAAATACTTGGAATTAGCTCTCTTGGTTCTATTCGCTACTTGGAAAATTATACAACTGTCGGAGTATCGAAAGCTGCTATAGAATCGATTACAAGATATTTAGCAGTAGAATTAGCACCAAAAGGAATTGTAGTTAATACCGTTTCTGGTGGCGCATTAGATACAGAGGCATTAACACATTTTCCTAATCGAGAAGAATTATTAGAAGATGCTCGTATTAATACTCCTGCAGGAAGAATGGTTGAAATAGAGGATATGGTGAAGACTGCAATGTTCTTATTATCAGATGACTCATCAATGATTTGTGGACAAACGATTATAGTCGATGGAGGAAGATCATTAAAATTATAAAAGTTACATGAATATATTCATCAATAGTGCACATGATAAATGTGTACGGAGGTGAAATCCATGAAAAAGAATAACAGTAAACAACCAAACGCAAACCAATTCAATACCCCTGAGTTTGCTTCTGAAACTGATGTTCAAGAGGTAAGAGAACAAAACCGTCAATCTTCAATCGGTCAATCTCAAAATCAATCCAATGCCTCTGAGTTTGCTTCAGAAACTGATATTCAACACGTAAAAGAACAAAACCGTCAAGCGGAAATGAAAAAACAACAAGCAACCGCTCAAAAATCAAGTAGTTCTTTTAACCAAACTAAATAATTGCATGGATTCACCGAAATCAGCGAGGGCTTTTTGCCCTCGCTGATTTTTTTACTACAGTTTTTTGGAATGGATTGCTATAATAAGAAAATAAGTTTAACTATTTAGCAAATGTTTTCTGCGATGAGCATTCGCAGTATTCTCCCATTTTTTAAAACCGTACAATGGAAATAATACTAAAGACAATTCACAAGGAACTGCCCTAATTGAACAAAGTTAATATCTAAGGCGTATGTCACAGATTTTGGTGGGAGTTCATCGAGGTAAACTCGATGCAATATCTGGACCAATTACGCCAAGGAGAATTTGATAATATAATCTTGCGTATGTCGAAAAGGTGGCTAAATCATGGCGATTCCAACAGAAGGAGAAATTATTCAAATTCACAGCTACAAGCATAATGGCCGTATCCACCGTGTCTGGCAGGAAACGATGGTTTTAAAAGGTACCAAAAATATTGTCATTGGTGCAAATGAACGTACACTTGTAATAGAGGCAGACGGTAGAACCTGGATTACAAGAGAACCTTCCATTTGTTACTTTCATGCAGAACATTGGTTCAACATTATTTGTATGCTTCGAGAAGATGGCGTCTATTATTACATCAATATGAGTTCGCCGTTTGTCTATAGTAATCAACGATTAAAGTATATCGATTATGATTTAGATGTAAAGGTTTTTCCAGACATGACCTATACAATTTTAGATGAAGATGAATATGAACAGCATAAAAAGGAAATGAATTATCCAAATGAGATAGATGGGATTCTAGATCGAAATATTGAAAAACTTATTTCATGGATAAAGCAAAGAAGAGGTCCCTTTGCACCTGACTTTATCGAAGCGTGGACAAGCCGCTATCAATTTTATAAACAGCTAAATGAGTAGACGGAAAACCTGTTGAATTTATGCAACAGGTTTTTCAAATTTTGAGTAAAATGAAAAGCTTTTCTATGGGCTTTGGAACTTCCTCCTCGCTATACTTAAAGAAATTATATAAAATTATATGTTAGGTATTCAATATACATAGCGCTTCATAGTCCTTGTAATTTTTAGTATATAAATTTTTTATGCTATGAACAGGTTGATTTCCGCTGCAGGCTGACGCTTTTCAGGGGGCAAGCATCAAGCCGCTTCGGGCCAACACGACGTTGGTCACAAAGGCGTTGCCACACGAGGTGGCGCTCTTAGCCTTTGAACAATTGAACGCTCCGTCCAGGGTCTTGATTTGCTTGCTAATCCCCTAGGAGTCGCCGCCTTCCTCTCCAATCAACAGTGCGATTAAGAAAGACAATATGCTACGTAGAAATAAAAAATTATAACTTATCATGGTTTATCAATGGGGTAAGAGGAACTAGGGGAAAAAAATAGATAGTATCTAAAGATAAAGAAGTGAAGAGCTTCCGAAATTGTATCTTCGGAAGCTTTTAAATGAGTAGGGGAGTATTTTTTCTCTAATTAGCCAAAGCAAACGCATTATGTCCATACATATTCCGAGAGGGCGACGGACAAACATCCGCCACAAGATTACCGAAAAAAGTGTCTCTGGAAGTGACGCAGTCACTTCCAGAGACACAATTCCAACGATAATAGTGTAGTGAATGTTTCGTCCAAAGCACTCTGGAAACGGTGAGCACAGTATGCTATTAAAGGATGCTTGCGCATTTCTTAACTGAAAGGAAGTAATATTATGAGTTCGATGAAACGCTACATGCAATTTGTAAAACCATATAACGTCCAAATATTTATCACAATTGTCATTGGTATTATTAAATTTGCCATACCTTTATTTATTCCAATCCTCATTAAGATCGTAATTGACGATATTATAGGTGCAAAAGGGTTGACTCCAGATGAAAAAATGCATCAATTAGTTTATTGGCTAGGAGGAACTTCCTTAATCTTTTTAATCGTTCGTCCACCAATCGAGTATTATCGACAATATTTGGCACAATTAGTGAGTAATAAAATCCTATATGATATTCGTAAAAAGTTATATATTCATCTTCAAAAGCTAAGCTTAAAATATTATTCGAATACACGTGCTGGTGAGGTTATTTCAAGAGTAATAAATGACGTAGAACAAACGAAAAACTTTGTTATGATCGGTTTAATGAATGTCTGGTTGGATTTAGCGACTATTCTCATTGCCATTGGAATTATGTTAACCATGAATGTGAAGTTAACGCTTGTGACATTGCTGGCCTTTCCATTTTACGCATTTAGTGTGAAGTACTTTTTTGGTAGATTACGTGATCTTACAAGAAAACGTTCGCAAGCACTTGCAGGAGTTCAAAGTTATTTACATGAGCGAGTTCAAGGTATGAGCATTATTAAAACATTTACACTAGAGAAACATGAACAAAAGTTATTTGATAAAGCAAATGGTGAATTTCTAGATAAAGCGGTTGATCAAACAATTTGGAATGCGAAAGCATTTGCAGTCGTAAATACAATAACGGATATTGCACCGCTTCTCGTAATAGCATTTGCTGGGTATGAAGCTATTAATGGAAGATTGTCGGTCGGAACGATGGCCGCTTTTGTAGCATATATTGAACGATTATATAGTCCACTAAGACGGTTAGTTAATTCATCAACAACGTTAACCCAATCTTTTGCATCGATGGATCGGGTTTTTGAGTTAATGGATGAAGGATACGATATAGTTGATAAAAAAGGTGCGTCCACACTTAATTATTCGACTGGTGACGTTACTTTTTCTAATGTTTCTTTTCAGTATGAAAAAGATGGAAATACGATATTAAATAATGTAAATTTCCATGTAAATGCCGGTGAAACCGTAGCATTTGTTGGGATGAGTGGTGGCGGGAAATCGACGATAATCAGTCTTATCCCAAGGTTTTTCGATGTAACAAGTGGCAGTGTACAAATTGATGGAAAAGATATACGCGACGTAACGATTGAATCCTTACGTAAACATATTGGAATAGTATTACAAGATAACATATTATTTAGTGATTCGGTTAAAACGAATATATTAATGGGAAATCCAAATGCTTCTGATGAGGAAGTAATTGAAGCTGCAAAAGCAGCTAATGCACATGATTTCATTATGGAATTACCAGAAGGTTATGAAACAAAAGTCGGAGAAAGAGGAGTGAAATTGTCAGGTGGACAAAAGCAACGTGTTGCAATTGCCCGCGTTTTCTTAAAAAATCCTACAATTTTAGTTCTAGATGAAGCAACCTCCGCATTAGATTTAGAGAGTGAATCATTAATCCAAGACTCATTAGAACGATTGGCAAAAAATCGGACGACAATAATAGTAGCCCACAGACTTTCAACAATTACCCATGCAGATAATATTTTTGTTATCGAAAATGGGGAAGTTGTTGAAAATGGAAAACACAATGTTTTAATGGGACAAAAAGGAGTATATTTTAACCTCTTTCAAATACAACAATTAGATAAATAAAAATTAAAAGCACTCTATAAGTAATCTTATACTTATAGGGTGCTTTTTGGTATAAATATTAATGGAATGGATAACTAATAAAATGTATGAAAATACAGTTAGATTTGGATAATGTCTATGTCAAAAGACGTATTACTTTTGATAAAGGTATTGCATAAGTCAATATTTTGTGTAGAATATCTATTAAGTACTTCAAAAGATAGAAAGTTTAGATTATTTTGAAATGAGGGAGCGACTTGAGGGAACGTGAAATAATTTTAGAAGTGAAAAATCTTCAAACTTCCTTTTTCACAGACGATGGGGTTATTCCATCCGTAGATTTTGTTGATTTTCATGTAAGAGAAGGAGAAGTCCTTGGAATTGTGGGAGAGTCTGGATGTGGGAAAAGTGTTACATCTCTTTCTATAATGGGTTTAGTTCCAAGTCCTCCTGGCAAAATTACGAATGGACAAATTTTATTTAAAGGAAAAGATTTGACAAAGCTTTCCGAAAAAGAAATGCGAAATGTTCGGGGAAATGAAGTAGCAATGATATTTCAAGAACCTATGACATCTTTAAACCCTTTATTTACAATTGGAAATCAACTCATGGAAGCAATTACACTACATAAAAAAGACTGGAACAAAAAGCAAGTTAAAGCAAGAGCAGTTGAAATGTTAAAGCTAGTTGGGTTACCTAGAGCAGAAGAGTTAATGAGAGATTATCCACACCAACTTTCTGGTGGGATGAGGCAACGAGTCATGATTGCCATGGCATTAGTATGCGATCCAAAAGTTCTCATTGCAGATGAACCAACGACTGCTTTAGATGTAACTATACAAGCACAAATATTAAAGCTAATGAGAGAATTGAATGAACGTTTAAATACAGCGGTTATATTAATTACACATGATTTAGGAGTTGTCGCAGAAACTTGTGAGCGGGTAGTCGTTATGTACGCAGGGAAAGTTGTAGAAGAGGGATTGGTTGAAACGATTTTCAATAATCCTCAACACCCATATACGAAGGGGTTAATAGCCTCTGTTCCAGATATGCGTCATAAAAAACAACGACTTTATTCAATTCCAGGAAACGTTCCAAAACCAGGTACGATTAAGAACGGTTGCCGATTTGCGGCACGTTGTGAATTTGTGTTCGGACGTTGTACAGAGGAAAGCCCTTCTTTGTATGAAACATCTTCAGGACATAAGACGAGATGTTTCCTATACGATGAGAAGGAGGTAGGAGTAAATGACAAAACCGCTGCTACAAGTTGAAGGATTAAAAAAGTACTTTCCTACTCATTCGGGAATTTTAGGAAAACAATCGGGTTATGTAAAAGCAGTAGATGATGTGTCTTTTTATGTAAATGAAGGAGAGACATTAGGAATTGTGGGAGAGTCCGGTTGCGGTAAATCTACTACTGGACGCATGCTTATGAGATTACTAGAACCGACAGAAGGGAAAGTAACTTTTGACGGAAAAGAAATAACGAATATTTCTAGTTCGGAAATGAGAAAAGCCCGAAGAGAAATTCAAATGGTTTTTCAAGATCCATATGCTTCTTTAAACCCGAGACATACCGTAGAAAAGATATTAATGGAGCCACTCATAGTTCATAATATTGGGAACGCTAAGAGTCGGAAAAAGAAAGTATATGACTTTTTAGAGATTGTAGGGCTGAGCAGTTATCATGCGAAACGATATCCACATCAATTTAGTGGTGGGCAACGACAGCGTATTGGCATTGCAAGAGCATTAATGACAAACCCAAAGCTAATTATTGCGGATGAGCCAGTTTCAGCACTAGATGTATCTATTCAAGCACAAGTTCTTAATCTTATGCAAGATTTACAGAAAGAACTTAAGCTAACGTATATTTTTATAGCGCACGATTTAGGGGTAGTTCGACATATAAGTGATCGTGTTGGCGTTATGTATTTAGGTAGAATGGCTGAACTTGCTACAAGTGAGTCTTTGTATGCCGAGCCTCTACATCCATATACAAAAGCATTGCTTTCAGCAGTTCCTGTTCCTGACCCAGCATTTAAAAGGGAACAGATTATATTAGAAGGAGATATTCCTAGTCCTTCTAACCCACCAACAGGTTGTACATTCCATACTCGTTGTCCTTTTAAAATGGACGTTTGTACAACCGTTGTACCGAAACTTGAAGAAGTGAAGCCAGGTCATTTTGTTGCATGCCATTTATACAAATAGGTAGCGCAATATTGATAATATAATTTACGGAGGGGTAAATTTGAGAAAACAGAAAATATGGCCATTGTTGCTACTGATGATGTTAGCGATTACTGTAGTGCTTGCTGCATGTTCTTCAGATAACAATTCAGATGGCAAAGAAAACACAAGTAAAGATAAGGGTGAATCTACTGCATCAACTGGAAACAAAGTACTTATTTTTGGACGTGGGGGAGATTCGGTATCATTAGATCCTATTGCTGTAACTGACGGTGAATCGTACAAAGTAACTCAAAACTTATTTGAAACACTATTAAACTTTGGGGAACAAGATACAACGATTCACGAAGGATTAGCGACAAAATGGGAACCTTCAGATGACGGTCTAACTTATACTTTTACACTTCGTGAAGGTGTTAAGTTCCATGATGGAACAGATTTTAATGCGGAAGCGGTAGTAAAAAACTTTGAGCGTTGGGCAAATGGAACCGAAGATCAATTCCCGTACTATGGATCTATGTTTGGTGGATTTAAAGGGGATGAAGGCCATGTAATTGCCTCTGTAACTGCAGATGGTAATAACAAAGTAATTTTTAAACTTACACGCGCACAAGCACCTTTCTTAAAAAATATTGCAATGAGCCCATTTGGTATTGCGAGTCCTACTGCATTTGAAAAAGATGGAGATAAATTCGGAGACAATCCAGTGGGTACTGGTCCATTCAAGTTTGTTGAATGGAAACGTAATGATTCAATTACGATTGAAAAATTCGATGGTTATTGGCAAAAAGGCTTACCAAAGCTAGATAAAATTGTGTTCCGTTCTATTCCTGAAAACTCCGCTCGTTTAAATGCGCTACTCAATAATGAAATCGACTTAGCTGATGGAATAAACCCAGCAGATGGAAAAACTGTAGAGGGAGATTCTAATTTACAATTATTCGAACGTCCATCTATGAACGTAGGATACCTTGGATTAACGAATACTCGTCCTCCGTTTGACAATGTTAAAGTACGCCAAGCAATGAACTATGCAATTGACAAACAATCTATTATTGATGCATTTTTCGAAGGGCGTGCAGAAATTGCAAAAAACCCAATGCCATCTTCTATTAGTGGATACAATGAAGATATACCTGGTTATGAATACAATCCAGAAAAAGCAAAACAACTTTTAGCAGAAGCAGGACTTGCTGATGGATTTGAAATGGAACTATGGGCAATGCCTGTTCCAAGACCATATATGCCTGACGGTGCAAAAGTTGCAGAAGTTATTCAAAAGAACTTAGCAGA
This sequence comes from Psychrobacillus syltrankelensis, assembly GCF_055454035.1. Taxonomy (NCBI): domain Bacteria; kingdom Bacillati; phylum Bacillota; class Bacilli; order Caryophanales; family Bacillaceae; genus Psychrobacillus; species Psychrobacillus syltrankelensis. Next base: position 3,484,064 of record NZ_CM144227.1, read on the forward strand.
TATTGGTGTGAAAGCAAAAATTGTTTCTTACGAGTGGGCAACTTATTTAGAAAAAGCTCGTAACGGTGAAGCAGATGCATTCATGTTAGGTTGGACTGGTGATAACGGTGATGCTGACAACTTTATCTACGTATTACTTGACGGAGATAATATCGGAAGCAATAACTATTCTTATTATGACAACAAAGACTTACACAAGATCCTAATTGAGGCACAAACAGAAGTAGACGAGAACAAACGTATTGAATTGTATAAGCAAGCCCAAGAAATTATTTTTGAAGATGCACCTTGGGTACCACTTGCTCATTCAACTCCATTACTTGCAGGTAAAGCGGATTTGATAAATTTCTTACCACATCCTACTGGATCTGATAAATTAACGAACGTCGACTTTAAGTAATAAGCTTGAAGGGGAGAGGTCTTCGTGATTTCTCCCTTTTCATTTTTAATTTAGGAATATGATCTTTTTTCATCTCCTGACTGTCAATACTCAAGCTCATGGCGATCTTATAATCGCTTTTAGAAAGTGAAGCTGAAGCAGACATAGACGCTTGCGCTTTTATTTAAAAGAGAGAGGTGAAGACAATGCTTCACTATATCGGAAAAAGGCTATTACAATTAATACCAGTTTTGCTCGGTATGACCTTTCTTGTCTTTATGATTATTCGGGCCATACCTGGAAATCCAGCTCAAGTTATTTTAGGACAGTTAGCATCGAAGGAAGCGATAGAAGCTTTAGAGATAAAACTTGGATTAAACAATCCTTGGTATACTCAATACTTTGAGTACTTAGTTGGTATTTTTAAAGGCGATTTAGGGGAATCGATGCGAACGGTTCAACCTGTTACGAAGGAAGTATGGCCTTATTTAGCAGCTACTTTTGAATTAGCTTTCTTTGCAATTATTATTGCTGTAGTTATTGGAGTTAATGCAGGAATTATTTCTGCGTGGTTCCAAAATTCTTGGTTTGATTATTTAGCTATGGTAATAGCGTTAATAGGAGTCTCCATGCCTATCTTTTGGTTGGGATTAATGGAGCAATGGTTTTTTGGAATTGAACTTCATTGGTTACCTACTTCGGGTAGAGAAGAAGTGAGGAATCCAGTTTCTGCTATTACAAACTTATATGTACTTGATACGATATTAAATGGACGATTTGACCAGCTAGGTCAAGTGTTGAAGCATTTGGTGTTACCAGGGATTGCACTTGCTACTATTCCAATGGCTATTATTGCACGTATGACAAGATCTAGTATGCTTGAAGTAATGCGTGCAGATTATGTTCGTACCGCAAGAGCAAAAGGACAAAAAATGTTTTGGGTTGTTTATAAACATGCATTAAAAAATGCAATTATTCCTGTATTAACGGTTATAGGTCTTCAAATGGGTCTATTACTGGGAGGAGCTATTTTAACTGAAACAATATTTAGTTGGCCAGGTATAGGTAGATATATTTATGAAGCTATACAGTTCCGGGATTATCCTGTCATTCAGTCAGGAATATTAATTGTAGCTTTTATTTTTGTCATGATTAATCTTTTCGTGGATATTTTATATGGCCTTATTGATCCGAGGATTAAATACGACTAAAAGGAGGAATAGATATGTCTGAAATGGTTCCCAACCCAACAATGAATACCGTTGTCGCGGTACCAGAGAAATCGACCGGTCCTTGGCTAGATGCTTGGCGGAGCTTTAGCAAAAATAAAGTTGCCCTTGTAGGTACAGTGATTGTTCTTTTCTTTGTATTACTAGCTATTGTTGGTCCATTATTTGCACCTCAAGGAATAAACGAACAGCTATTAAAAGATCGTCTTTTACCGCCTTCTAGTAAGTATTGGTTCGGGACGGATGATTTTGGTCGAGATATTTTTTCACGAGTGATTCATGGAGCAAGAATCTCGCTTGGGGTAGGGTTCTTCTCTGTAATTGGGTCAGTTGTAGTAGGTAGTATTTTAGGAATTATTGCTGGTTATTATGGAAAATGGGTTGATATGATAATATCTCGAGTTTTTGATATATTGCTAGCATTTCCAAGTATTTTATTGGCAATTGCAGTCGTTTCTGTTTTAGGGCCTTCATTACGAAACGCATTAATCGCAATTGCTATCATTAATATTCCTAACTTTGGTCGACTCATTCGTTCAAAAGTATTGAGTATTAAAGAAGAGGAATACATAACATCCGCAAAAGCAATTGGAATGAGAGATATAAGGATTTTGTTTTCTCACATACTTCCAAATTCTATGGCTCCAGTAATTGTTGCAGGGACGTTAGCAATTGCTTCCGCTATTATTGAAGCAGCTGCTTTAGGATTTCTTGGTCTAGGAGCACAAGCACCGGCACCAGAGTGGGGAAAAATGCTAGCGGATGCTCGAGTTGTTTTACGTAATGCGCCTTGGACAATGATTTTTCCCGGAATTTCAATCATGCTTACCGTTTTAGGATTTAACTTAATGGGCGATGGTCTACGGGATGCACTTGATCCTCGCATGAAAAATTAAAAAAGATGTCGACTAGATATAGTGACACATTTAAGACTGTAGACAAACTCGATATAAATTGAGTTGCCTACAGTCTTATTTTTTTTAAGGCGTTCCCTTATAAAAAGAGGTATTTTCTTCACGTTGGTTTTTATCGTAATAATTGTTCTGACATTAGTTTAATATTGTTCTGACATTAGTTTAATAAAATTGGAGTATTTCCACTACAAGTTCAGTATTAGATTTTTTTATTAACTAGGTGCTTTTGTAAACAAGACCATCATTTCGAACTGCCCCTCTAATTGTTAGATGGTGACTAACAATAGGGGGGCAGTTCATTTTGAGGGTCTATTTTTTTCCTAAAATATCAAGTGGGCATCAGAAAACTATTGTGAAATGTTACATTGAACTACATAGCAGGTTGTTCAATTAGAGGATTAAAAAATTATCAACTAAGGTGTTGAGCCCAATGAAAAAAAAGTTGAAAAAATTTATGTTTATTTCCGTTTTGCAAAAACAATAAAGTTAGCTTGACGTATATTATTAAGCTTATTCGTGGTTAGAACAATACTTTTAGTGGAATAATGGAAGTGAGAGTCTATTTTTAATAACTACCGAAACAAAGTTCCAGTGTTTTTTTATTGGCTGTACAAATGCATTTTAGAACCTATTATTTGACTTGAAATATAAATGGTACTAGAATAAAAAGCATAAAATCTCGAATTCGAGATTTATTAACAAAGGAGGAGTTTAAGCATGAAATTACAAAACAAAGTCGCAATCATTACTGGTGCTGCTCAAGGTATGGGTGCTATGCATGTACGCAAGTTCGTTGAGGAAGGCGCAAAAGTTGTTGTCACAGATATAAATTTAGAGGCTGCTCAAAAATTGGCGGATGAAGTAGGGGAAAATGCAATTGCATTAAAACTTAATGTTTCAAGTGCTGAAAACTGGAAAGAAGTTGTAGAAAAAACAGAAGAAAAATTCGGGCCTGTTACCGTATTAGTGAATAATGCAGGAATTGGTATTTTCAAGCTTTTAGAAGATTTAACTGAAGAGGATTTTAGAAAAACATTTGAGATTGACGAATTAGGCGTATTCTTAGGAATGAAAACAGTAGTACCATCTATGAAAAAAGCAAAAGGCGGTTCGATTGTAAATATTTCATCCGTTGACGGTTTAGTTAGTGCACCAACTGCAATTGCATATAGTGCATCAAAACATGCAGTGACTGGTATGACAAAAGGTGCTGCTACAGAACTTGGTCAATACAACATTCGAGTAAACTCAGTACACCCTGGCGTTATTGAATCTCCAATGGCGGAACAAGGCGATGTTGCTGACTTCATTAAAAAACTTGAACAAGACATTCCTTTAAGAAGAAGAGCAAAAACAGAAGAAGTATCAAACTTAGTCATATATCTAGCTTCAGACGATTCTAGCTATTCAACAGGAGCACAATTTGTTGTAGATGGCGGTATGATTTCTGATTTGTAATAATACAATTTTAAGAACAAAATTTATACAATGTAGTCCAGTTTATTAAACTGGGCTATTTTTTTTGCCGGAAGAAATATATCAAGTGAGAGAAAGGATATACTTCTTTCACCTACTCAATAGAAAATGGGAGAAGAAAGAATTAAAATGAAATCGAAGTAGAGAAAGATAAAAAAAGCCATCCGTGAAGTAAGAAATTTAATGAGTCGTCTCAACGATAAATATAATTACTAGAAAACATTCTTCAACTACCATGAAAATTAATTTCTACAAGAAAAGAAAAATCACAATCCCAGCTAATCGAAAAAAGAGGGGAACGTACATGACTCCATTCACAATTATCAAACAATTCAATAACCGTTTCGAAAAATATTTGTATTGCTACTTAAAGTCTATTTAGTTAAATGAAAAATGTGTAAAGACGTTTCAAGAATTCCTTTTGATTCAAAGAAGGCCACATCTCCCCAAAAAAGCGTGTCGTTTAAATACTGTCACCATCTAATCACTAGTTGTAGATAATTTTTCTTATCAGACTCCCATAATCATTTATTCGTTTTACATAAATTGGATACAAGAGAGGTGTTTTGTCTTTATACCAATTTGAATGACAAAGTGAACGTTCGGGGATGATTTTGCCAGAATGTATATGTGTTTGTTGCCCTTCAGAATATCCTACTACTCATTACCGTGAATTGACAATCTAAATTTCGTTAGGTAATATTTCTACCATGCTTCAGTAGGGAGACAAACTCCTGTAGTAAAACGAGAGAAAAATAGGGGGCGAATCTTTAAAACATGTTTGGACTGGTTATATCGCTAGCAATTAGTTTTTAAAAGTATCATACAGCTGTGTAAAATTGAAATGGCATTTTATTTTACTAAGGATGAATCATAATAAGGCATTTGATTCTGAAGAAACTTACGACTATATGGTGGGATTTTATAATATTAAACGATGAGGTGATGAAATGGATTTAATAAATAAAGAACGTCTATGGGGAACAATTAATGATTTAGCAACGATTACGATTGAGGACCAACCATGGACAAGAAGGTCGTTTACTGAAAAGTATAACGAAGGACGAGAATGGTTAATGAAACAAATGAGAGATAGTGGTCTTGAAGTAGAAATAGATGAAGGCTCAAATGTCATTGGCCGATTAATCGGAACAGAGCCTAATTTGCCACCCATCGTGATTGGTTCTCATACGGATACTGTTCCAAATGGTGGAAGATTTGATGGTATTGCAGGGGTTCTAGCAGGATTAGAAATTGTTAGAGCATTAAAAGAAAATGATATACCTGTTAAACATACAATTGAAGTCGTTGATTTTACATCTGAAGAACCATCGGAATACGGTTTGTCTACAGTAGGAAGCAGGGCATGGTCTGGGAACTTAACCGAAGAGATGTTGTCTTATACAAATCCGGAAGGACAAACCTTGTCAGAAGCAATTTCGTTTGCAGGGGGAAAACCAAAGCTCATCAAAAATTGTAAAAAAGAGAAAGGTTCTATCGCTTTATACCTTGAATTGCATATTGAACAAGGACCTGTTTTACTAAGAAATAATGCTAACTTAGGCGTTGTGACTGGAATTGTAGGAATTCAGCGTTATAAAGTGAGCGTAGATGGATTACCAAACCATTCGGGAACAACCCCAATGAATATGAGAAACGATGCGCTAACAGCAGCTTCTGAGATGACGCTTGCTTTAGAAAATGTGGCAAATGGAAAGTTTGATCAGCCTGTTGTAGGGACAGTAGGCGTGTTTAATAATTTTCCCAATGCTTCGAATGTAGTGCCTGGCAGAGTAGAATTTGCAGTTGAAATTCGTAGTATTTCTGAAGAAGCAATTGATGCAGTGGCCAATGAATTTTTGTCAAAAGTTAAAGAAATTGCATCAAAACGAGATGTGAAAATAAAAACAGAAGATGTCTCTCGTTCAGGAGCCATTGTTATTAGCGATGAAATTAAGCAGTTATTAAAAGAGTCATGTAGTTCTATTACAGATAAAGTGATTGAATTACCAAGTGGCGCAGGTCACGATGCGAACCAAATGTCGTTACTTGCTCCAGTAGGAATGATATTTATTCCATGCAAAGATGGTAGAAGTCATTGTCCGGAAGAATGGGCAGAGAAGGAAGATTTATATTTGGGCGCGAAGTCATTACTACATGCTGTATTGGCATTTTCGAAGTAAAATAAAAGCATAACTTTTGCAATTCTATAATTTCATAAAGTGTTAAAAATCCGTTCATCATTTAATCATGATGAATGGATTTTTTTACGTTTTGAAAATTTTCTGACTGAAAGCGCTTGCGCAATACGCTGTTCCAATGTATATTATCATTTATAGATAACACATTATCAAAAATTGATAATTTATAAGTGTCTATTGAAATTTAGGTAGTTGGGGGATAGGTGAATGAGCGCAGAAAAAACCTTGGATATTTTAGATCAGTTTGATTTTGAAACAAGAGCACTCTCTGTACCTGAGCTTGCAGCAAGATTACAACAACCTCAAAGTTCTGTGTATAGACATATGAGGGTACTAAAAGAAAGAGGATACATTATCGAATATTCCCCAGGATTGTATAGTTTAGGTTACAACTTTTTGAAGCTTGCTAGAATTGTGAAAATGGATATTGACCTACCCGTCATATCTCAAGCAGCCATGAGAGAATTGACAAGATCGACAGGGGAAACATCCATTTTACTTGTCCCTTCCAATTTGCAAGCTGTCTGTTTAGCAGCTGTTCCGTCAGGTCACCCAATAAAGGTCTCTTCAGAACAAGGAAATATTGTTCCACTATACGGCGGTGCCTCCTCTAAAGCATTATTGGCGCATATGGGTGACAAAATTGTTGAAGATTTGTTTAAGAATGGAACTGTAATGAAACATACAGATAATACTATTCAGGATTTGGATGAGATGTTAAATCATTTAGAAAATATCCGTGAAAAAGGCTATTCATTTTCAGATAGTGAAATTGACGAAGGTGTTATTTCCTACGGCATGCCGATATTTGACAGTGATCGGAAGCTAGTTGCCTCTTTGAGCGTAGCAGGACCTAAAGAAAGAATGGAAAAAAGTAATGGTCAAGAAATTATAAATGAGATACAACGAGCTGTTGAAAAAATTGAAAAACAATTATAAAAGGAGAGTCCTTGATATGAGCCAAGTCGATAGCATTATTAAAGGGAAAATTGTTTTAAAAGATAGAGTAATCAAAGGTGAAGTGGGAATTAAAGAAGGAAAAATAGTTAGCATTTTTGAAGGAACAGGTAATCTAGAATCTGAGGATTGTAAAGATTATGGTGATTCCTTCGTGTTTCCAGGAGTGATAGATGTACATGTTCATTGTTTTAGTAATCCGGATGAGGGATTTGTGACAACGAGTTCTTCTGCAGCAGCAGGTGGTATTACCACTTTCCTAGACATGCCGTATGATTTACCGAACCCAGTTAACAATGGGGATCAATTTAAAAAGAAAGTTAAAAAGTTAGAGGAAGAGGCAATTGTCGATATTTGTTTGTGGGGAACCATTTCGAAAACAGATGGAACAGATCAAATCAAACCTTTAGCCGAAGCTGGAGCAATTGCTTTTAAAATGTCCACCTTTGAAACGGATGCATATCGTTTTCCAAGAATTCCAGATCCAGAAATATTGAAAGCAATGAAGCTAATTGAGGAAACAGGCCTTCGAGCTGCTTTCCATTCTGAAAATGATGAAATTATTGTCGATATGATTGACCAATATCAGAAAGAAGGAAAGGTTTATCCTAAAGCCCATAACGAAACGCGTCCACCTGTTACGGAAACAAGTGCTGTATTAAAGTTATTGGAATTTGCATACTGGACAAATGTAAAACTCCATATAGTACATGTTAGTCATCCAAGAACAATTGACATGATTAAATTGTTCCAAGCTCAAGGGGTTAAAGTGACTTGTGAGACATGTTATCCATATTTACTAATGAATGTGGATGATTTAGATAAATACGGACCGATTGCTAAAAATAATCCTCCATTAAGAGAAAAAGAGGAAGTTCAAGGGCTATGGAAACATATTGAAGAAGGAAACATCGACTTGATTTCCTCCGATCATGCTCCGTGGAGTGCAGAGCAAAAAGAAAGAGGTAACGAGAATATTTTCCTTGCTTCTTCCGGGCTTCCTGGAGTTGAAATTATGACACCGTTAATGTTTAATAGCACAGTTTCAAATGGAAAATTATCACCAAATGACTTTGCGAATTTAATGTCTACTCATCCAGCAGAAGTATTCTCAATACCTGGAAAAGGACAAATCAGTGTGGGATATGATGCTGACTTCACAGTAATCGACCCAACTCAAAAAACCGTTATCGACCAAAACTCATTTAAATCCTATTCAAAATTAACTCCTTATAATGGACAAGAATTAAATTGTAAAGTTATCTCTACCATTTTACGCGGAGAAGAAGTATTTGATGGAGAAAAAGTAACGAAAACTCCTGGATACGGTAAATTTGTCCCTGGATCAGCAGCAAAATAAATTTCTTTGAAAAAATGGGGGGCCAATTTCGGAGTCTTCAATTAGATGGAAAGACTCCATTTTAACGCCCCTTTACTTAAACTAACACACATTTGAAAGGCAAGGTGAAAATATGAAGTATTACTACTTACTAGCTGTATTACCTTTTATCGCAATACTAGGCGGTGCTGCTTTTGTTAATAAAGTTGAACCTTATGTTTTGGGTATCCCTTTTTTCTTATTTTGGATTATTCTTTGGTCTGTTCTTTGTTCAGTCATCATGTTTATTATTTATCGTCTGGATCCCTTGAATAAGGAGGGGGAAGAATAATGAATATAGCACTGGCAATTATCACACTATTTTTAATCATTAGTATTGTATTGGGCCTTTTGGCAAAGCGCGGAAAAGATATGAGTATGGAACAATGGGCAATCGGAGGTCGCGGCTTTGGCGGAATATTCGTATTTATTTTATTAGCCGGAGAAACGTATTCGGTTTTCACATTGCTCGGAACGAGCGGTTTGGCCTTTAACAATGGAGCTGCAGCATTTTATATATTAGCTTTCACTGCTTTAGGTACCATTACATCGTATTGGATAATACCTCCAATTTGGAAATATGCAAAAGAAAATAATATCGTATCGCAATCTCAGTTCTTTTCAACAAAATATAACAGTAAAGGCCTTGGAGTATTCGTTGCTATTGTTGGTGTTTTAGCTCTAATTCCGTATATAACTATCTTGTTTAAATCGATGGGTATATTAGTGTCAGCTACATCTTACGGTGCCATTTCTTCTCATGCAGCCATTTGGATTGGAATGATTGCATTATTAGTTTACGTAATGGTTTCAGGAATTCATGGGTCAGCTTGGACATCTACGGTCAAAGACGTCTTAATACTCGTCGTGATCTTATTCTTAGGAATTTATTTACCGATTCATTATCACGGAAGTTTAGGAGGGCTATTCCAAGCAGTTAATGAAATCAAGCCCCATGCATTAACCTTACCCGAGAAAGGATTAAGTGTTCCTTGGTTTGTATCTACTGTTGCTATTAGTGCATTTGCATACTTTATGTGGCCTCACAATGCACCAACAATCTATGCATCAAAAAATGCAAAAGCCTTTCGAATGAATGCAGTACTGCTTCCAATGTATGCCTTAATGGTATTGTTCGTTTACTTTGTTGGATTTACAGCAATGGTTGAGCTCCCTGGTTTGAAAAATGGAGACTTTGCATTGTTAGAACTTTCAATGAAAACATTCGATCCATGGTTTGTTGGTATTATTGGAGCAGCAGGATTATTAGCTACACTTGTTCCTGGTTCAATGATGTTAATGTCAGCGGCAACAATGATTACTACGAATGTGATAGAACCATTAAATCCGAAAATATCTGATAAAAGAAAAGCTCTCTCTGCAAAAGGAATTGTTGTTATATTATCAATAGCATGTGCGTTCTTTTCAATGAGTGAAAGTAATACGCTAGCTACTTTGTATTTGACTTCATTCAGTTTGATAACACAAATGGCACCTTCACTATATTTAAGTTTGAGAAAGAAGAATGGGATTACAAAATACGGTTCTGGATTTGGAATGTTTGTAGGTGTGGCAATCGTTATTTATGTCACATTTACTAAAACAACAATTGCAAACTTGTTTCCATCCCTGCCTAGTGTCATTCAAGATTTAAATATCGGTGTCATAGCGCTCTTCACAAATATTATTGTAATGCTTATTGTGAGTTTCTTCACTAAAAAATCTAATCGTGTTGCGTAATTACAATAAAAGCAGCGCTACCAAATCAATCAAAGTTTCATTAATTCAAAGAAGAGGCTGCCTAATTTGGCGGCCTCTTCTTTGATTTCAGGTTTTTCGATAAAGAGAATGAAATTAAAGTGTATTGTATGATGTAAGGATTTTAGATTCCAATACTAATAGCAAAATCTCGTAGGGGTTATAGAAGGAAAAGGGAGTAGGCACAGGCAACAAATATGTGACCACATATTTCAAGAGGGAGACGGATAAACTTCACCCACAAAGTTACCGAAAAAAGAGGAGCGTGAAGTGACTATTTCACTTCACGCTCCTCTTGCGCTTTACTTAATATGGAGTTTCTTCTATCTGAACAGTTAGCTCTGAGTGATGAAAGTTTTGATAGGATGTTATTAATGTATCAATATGTTCTAATTGTTCTTCGTATTTTAAAATAGATGATAATAAATGAAGTAAATGGTAAGTTGAAAACTCTTCTTCAATACGAGTCAATGCTATTTGTTGTACAAAGATATCCATCACTTCTTGCCTCTGTAGAAATGCCTCAGAACCATTCCAATCCATATGTTCTGGTTTTAACTTTCCAATAAATTTCAAATGCAATTGTTCATGGTAGGTTAAGAGTGAATCCAGCCGTTCCTTTATCATCATTCTAAAATGCTCTGGAAGTCGTAATAGTTCATTTTCATGGAGATGGAGTCTTTTTAAAACATCCAAGCTCCTATAGGAAGCTGTGATTAACTCTCGATATACGACTAACTTTCTACCTTTTGTTTGAATTGCTTTTTTTGTATAACCACGTTCTTCTTTAAAAAATAAATAGATTTGATCAATTCTACTAAGACGATCTACTAGTTGATTGATGGACTGTTTTGTAGAATTATGATCGGATGCCTGTCTAACAGCAATTCGAATCCAACGAATAATTTCATCTTGTGTAAAGTGAATAGAGTTGAATAGCTTCGTTTCAAACTTTGGTGGTAAAAATATTAAATTAACAATAAACGCTGATATAACTCCTACAAGAATGGTAGAAAACCTTATTAAAGCGAATGTAATAAAATCAGCGCTTTGCACTTCCATAATTGCAATAACAGTTACAAGTGCTAAAGAAATTGTTTTTTCGAGTTTGAATTTTAACATAATCATAATTGCAATAATTGCTGCTAATCCAACGGCTATAAAGTGATTGCCAAAAACTAAAGCAAAAATCACGGCAATGGCAGCTCCAATTAGATTAGATTGTATTTGCTCTATAACGGTCAAATAGGATCTATAAATAGAAGGCTGAATCGCAAAAATCGCAGCTATTCCTGCAAAAACAGGGCTAGGAAGATGGAGTAAGTCTGCTATAAACAGTGAAAAAACAATCGCTACTCCAGTTTTAAATACTCGAGCTCCTAATTTCATTTAATCCTATCCTTTCCATACCAAGGGCTTTATTTAATTATTCCTTTAATTGAGCAAAAGTTCGGTTAACGGCCGTAATTGTTTCTTTAATATCTTCTTCTGTATGAGCAGTAGTAATAAACCATGCTTCATATTTAGAAGGTGCGAGATTAATTCCTTGTTCCAGCATTAGTTTAAAGAACTTTGCAAACATTTCTCCGTCTGTAGCTTCTGCTTGCTCATAGTTTACTACTTTTACGTCAGTAAAATAAACAGAAAGTGCACCTTTTATACGATTAATGGTAATTGTTATCTTATTTTTTTCAGCAGCATCTATGATGCCAGCTTCTAAAATTGCGCCAAGTCTATCAAGTTCTTCATAAACGCCTGGTTGCTGCAAGACTTCTAGACAAGCGATACCTGCTTGCATAGAAGCAGGGTTTCCTGCCATAGTTCCTGCTTGATAAGCAGGTCCAAGTGGTGCTACTTGTTCCATAATTTCTTTTTTCCCACCATAAGCCCCAATCGGAAGACCTCCGCCAATAATTTTACCAAGTGCAGTTAAGTCTGGTGTTTCATTTAACATACTAGAAGCGGCACCATAATGGAATCGGAATGCTGTAATTACTTCATCATATATGACTAAAACACCTTTATCTTTTGCAATCTTGTGAACAAGTGGAAGGAATCCTTCATTTGGCTCAACCATGCCGAAATTACCTACAATTGGTTCAACTAAAATACAAGAAAGTTCTTCTCCCCATTTTTCCATTGCTTCTTCATAAGCTTTTGGATCATTAAATGGAATTGTGATCACTTCTTCTGCAATAGTTTTAGGAACACCTGCAGAGTCAGGAGTACCAAGTGTAGCAGGACCGGAGCCGGCAGCAACTAACACTAAGTCGGAGTGTCCATGATAACAACCTGCAAATTTCATTACTTTCGTTCTACCTGTATAGGCTCTGGCTACTCGAATAGTAGTCATAACAGCTTCTGTACCTGAGTTTACAAAACGCACTTTGTCCATAGAAGGGATAGCATCTTTTAACATTTTAGCAAACGTCACTTCATGTTTTGTCGGTGTGCCATAAAGTAATCCAGATTGAGCAGCTTTTGTAATTGCTTCTGTAATATGTGGATGTGCGTGACCCGTTATGATCGGACCGTATGCAGCTAAATAATCAATATATTTATTTCCATCGACGTCATAAAAATAAGCACCTTCAGCTCTATCCATAACAGTTGGAGCCCCTCCACCAACAGCTTTATATGATCTAGATGGGCTATTCACTCCGCCTACTATATGTTCAAGTGCTTCCTCGTGAATTTGATTTGATAATTTTCTTTCCAATTGTAAAACCTCCGCTTAATTTGCTTCGTCTAGACTCCCACTTCAAGCTTATGCGCTCATTAGTAGTCGCAGTTTACATGATTGTTTATTGGGGAAGACATAGGCACTTGCTCTTTTGTACTTATCTATTGTAGTCAATTTTAATGAAAAATGCGAAAGAAAAATTGAACAAAATGGAAAACTTCGATACGATAGAGTGAGTATAGAGGGAGGAATAACTATATGCAAACACTTGAAGGTATGATTGCACCGAAATTTTCATTAAAAAATGAAGTTGGGGAAATAATCTCGTTAGATAATTTTGCTGGGAAGAAGTATGTTGTACTTTATTTCTACCCTAAAGACTCGACTCCCGGTTGCACGACAGAAGCATGTGATTTTAGAGATTCTCATGAAGCATTTACTGAATTGAATGCTGTTATTTTAGGTGTAAGTGCCGACGATGAAAAAGCACATTCAAAGTTTATAAAAAAATACGGGCTACCTTTCTCATTGTTAATAGATGATACCCATGAAGTATCCGAAGCTTACGGTGTATGGCGTTTGAAAAAGATGTTCGGTAAAGAATTTATGGGAATTGAACGATCAACATTTTTAATAGATCCTACAGGCACAGTTATAAAAGAATGGCGCAATGTAAAGGTTGATGGCCATGTAGAGGAAGCACTAGATATACTAAAAAAAATGTAAAAAATGGAGAATGAAAAATGAAGATATTATTTTCTTTTTTACCTAAACCAGATCAACAAGCAAATTTAATAGCTGGATTTCCAAATGCAGAATTTATCTTTCAAAAGCCTTTTGATGAAGAAACTTTAAAATCCGCAGATATATTTGTCACTTATGGCGAGGATTTGAGTCCATATCATATTGAATCGGCGCATCAGTTAAAATGGATAATGGTTGCTTCTGCTGGATTAGAAAAAATGCCACTAAAGGAGATAGCTAACCGTAATATTATTGTGACAAATGTAAAAGGAATTCACAAAACACCAATGGCTGAATCCATTCTTGCACATATCTTATCTATTAAAAAGTCTCTCTCGATAATTGCTGAAAATCAAAGAAATGGAGAATGGTCTAAAAAGGTAAATTCTTCAGAACTATTTGGAGCAACTGCATTAATATTAGGTCCCGGTGCAATTGGTGGCGAAGTAGGGAGAATCCTACAAGCTTTTGGTGTACATACAATTGGATGTAATCGTAGTGGAGATCCCGCGGATCATATGAATGAAATGATTTCATTTTCTCAACTGAAAGAAGTACTTCCAACAGCGGATATTGTACTTTCAATTCTACCTAGTACTACCGAAACAAGGCATTTATTTACCTACGAGCATTTTCATTGTATGAAGCGAACGTCTATATTTATGAATTTCGGTCGAGGTGATGTGTTGAAAGAGGAAGAACTTCTGAGAGCTTTACAAGAAGGTTGTATTGCACATGCAGTCTTAGATGTATTTGAAAATGAACCTCTACCAAAAGGGCATCCTTTTTGGGAGATGAAAAATGTGATAGTTTCTCCTCATGTTTCTAGTCACTCTTCCCAATATGTAGTTCGAGCATTAGATATATTTATGAAAAATTTGACGATGTGGTTAAATGAGAATAATCAGATGGAGAACTTAATTGATTTGAAAAAGGGATACTGAGTGTGGTTATTTTTCCCTTTTAGTTTAAAAGTTTGACAGCCTATGCTTTTCTTCATTATACTTATTATAACGATTACAAACTAATAATAAATATGAAGAGAGGTGCATTGCGATGACGGAAGTACATTTAAAAGATGCTTTAGATACATTAAAGTCAACTGGTGTACGAATAACACCTCAGCGCCATGCGATATTGGAATTTATTATTCAATCCATGTCACATCCCACTGCGGACGATATATATAAAGCACTTGAAAGTAAGTTTCCTAGTATGAGTGTTGCAACAGTATATAATAACTTACGTGTTTTTAGAGAAGCAGGACTAGTTAAAGAGCTAACATACGGTGACTCTTCTAGTAGATTTGATTTCGCTACAAACGATCATTATCATATGATTTGTAATTCTTGCGGTAAAATTGTTGATTTTCATTATCCAGGTTTAGATGAAGTAGAGCACTTAGCTTCCCACTTAACTGGCTTCGACGTTAGTTCTCATAGAATGGAAATATACGGTGTATGTCCTACTTGTAAAGAGCAGGCAACAACTGTTCAATAGAAAAACCGAGCGTTTTGCCTACGCTCGGTTTTTATGTTTACTCAGGGATTATAGAAATTTAGCATCTGAATAATTAATTATAGTTGTAATCAAAATCTTTCTATTAAAAGTTACAACTACTTTAAATTGTGTAATCCTTAAAAATATAAACATCTTGCTAAAAGCAAGATGTTCATATTATCTCTTTCTATTTAAAGATTGATCGAATTCTTGTCCTTCAAGGTTTGGATCTAGCGTTAATGGTTCTTTGCAATACATACACATATCTACTCTACCTAATACTTTTGTATGCTTCCCACAGTTTGGACAAACAACTTGAACAGCTTTAGTAGATAGTAAACCAATCCAACCATAAACAGCGGTACTAGCTATGATAGATACTACACCGAGTATCATGAAGATAGCAACAAGTACTGGATGCTCTTTAAAAATTATTGCACCGTACATAATGATGAATCCGAAGAATACGAGACCAAGTGCAAATGAACGTATTCGATTTATTTTGTTTTTATATGGTTTCATTTTTCATCCTCCTAATTTCTACATACACTATATCATATTTTTAGTTTAAAATAAGAAATTGAACTATTATATAGAAGGAGATACAAAATAGTTGTCGAAAAACTTATAATATGAAATAAAGGAGGCGCCATTTTGGAAACATTATTGAGACCCATTTATCAAGAAAGAGCAAGTGAAGTAAATACATTAGGAATTATTTTTGTAGAAAAACGTGAAGAAGTTAGTCCGATTACAGATACGTTTGATTCCATTTTATTTATATTGACTAAGGACGCCGATCAACCTATTTTCACAAAACATTATACGTTTAACGATAAAAAAGCAGCGATGCATGTGATTACAGAGAAACAGTTAAGAAAATGGTTATTGCTAGGAACTAACCCTAAGTTAGTAGATTGGTTAATTAATGGACGGGTAGTTTTTGATCGAAATGAGTTTATAGAAAATTTAAAGAGAGAGTTAGATGAATTTCCGATTCAGGGAAGAAAAGCGAGAATGGGGATTGAGTTTGCTAAACTAAGTAGAAGATATTTAGAAGCAAAATTGTTTTTCGAACAGCTGAATTATTTAGATGCGTATAATCATATAGTAGAGTCTCTCCATCATTTAGCACGCTTAGCGGTCTTCGAACATGGAATGCATCCTGAAGTTATGGTTTGGAAACAAGTAAAACAATTAGATCCATCTATTTATAAATTATATGATGAGCTTATTTCTAGTGAAGAAACTCTAGAAAAGAGATTAGAACTTTTATTTCTAGCAAGTGAATTTTTAATTCATTCTAGAATAAAAGAAGGCTCACAACATATATTAGAAGTACTTGACTTGAAAGAATTTTGGACAATCCAAGAGATTCACGAGCAAGAAGAACTTAAAAATTACTCAGTAGATCTAGAAGTTTTTATTGAATTTTTAGTAGATAGAGGACTTATATTTATCGAAAAACGACCTACTAAAAGCAATGAAATCATGCATAGATTCTATAAAGTAAAGTAATCTAATAAAGATGAAAAAAGCGGGCAATAAATTTGTTCGTTTTTTTTGTTGACAATATTATAGAATCCATTGTATTATAATAAGCGTCGTCAAAAACGTTACAAAAATATTGACGAAAAAGTTTTTTGAAAAACTTCTTGACTCATCGGTTGAAAGATGATAAATTAGAGAAGTCGCAAAAAACGACACAACAAAAATGAACATTGAAAACTGAACATGCAAAACGTTAAGACATACAGCTTGAAAGACTAACTTTGTTAGTTTGATAGCAAAACAAAAATGACATCATTTAATGATGATGCCAGCAAAACAAAATGAGCTTTTAAACTAGTTCTATTTTGTTGATTCTCGAGACGTTGTGCAGTGCGAGGAAGCAAGTGAGAGAGGGAGGAAGCGTACTAACGTACGTGACCGACCGAACGAGCGCAGCTGACAAAAGCAATGTGCGGCGTATCGCGAATCAACTTTTATGGAGAGTTTGATCCTGGCTCAGGACGAACGCTGGCGGCATGCCTAATACATGCAAGTCGAGCGAATGACGAAGAAGCTTGCTTCTTCTGATTTAGCGGCGGACGGGTGAGTAACACGTGGGCAACCTGCCCTGTAGATTGGGATAACTCCGGGAAACCGGGGCTAATACCGAATAATCCATTTCCTCACATGTGGAAATGTTAAAAGACGGCATCTCGCTGTCACTACAGGATGGGCCCGCGGCGCATTAGCTAGTTGGTGAGGTAACGGCTCACCAAGGCGACGATGCGTAGCCGACCTGAGAGGGTGATCGGCCACACTGGGACTGAGACACGGCCCAGACTCCTACGGGAGGCAGCAGTAGGGAATCTTCCACAATGGACGAAAGTCTGATGGAGCAATGCCGCGTGAGTGAAGAAGGTTTTCGGATCGTAAAACTCTGTTGTGAGGGAAGAACAAGTACGAGAGTAACTGCTCGTGCCTTGACGGTACCTCATTAGAAAGCCACGGCTAACTACGTGCCAGCAGCCGCGGTAATACGTAGGTGGCAAGCGTTGTCCGGAATTATTGGGCGTAAAGCGCGCGCAGGCGGTCCTTTAAGTCTGATGTGAAATCCCACGGCTCAACCGTGGAAGGTCATTGGAAACTGGGGGACTTGAGTACAGAAGAGGAAAGCGGAATTCCAAGTGTAGCGGTGAAATGCGTAGAGATTTGGAGGAACACCAGTGGCGAAGGCGGCTTTCTGGTCTGTAACTGACGCTGAGGCGCGAAAGCGTGGGGAGCAAACAGGATTAGATACCCTGGTAGTCCACGCCGTAAACGATGAGTGCTAAGTGTTAGGGGGTTTCCGCCCCTTAGTGCTGCAGCTAACGCATTAAGCACTCCGCCTGGGGAGTACGGTCGCAAGACTGAAACTCAAAGGAATTGACGGGGCCCGCACAAGCGGTGGAGCATGTGGTTTAATTCGAAGCAACGCGAAGAACCTTACCAGGTCTTGACATCCCGCTGACCGTTCTAGAGATAGATCTTTCCCTTCGGGGACAGCGGTGACAGGTGGTGCATGGTTGTCGTCAGCTCGTGTCGTGAGATGTTGGGTTAAGTCCCGCAACGAGCGCAACCCTTGATCTTAGTTGCCAGCATTCAGTTGGGCACTCTAAGGTGACTGCCGGTGATAAACCGGAGGAAGGTGGGGATGACGTCAAATCATCATGCCCCTTATGACCTGGGCTACACACGTGCTACAATGGACGGTACAGAGGGTCGCAACCCCGCGAGGGTGAGCTAATCCCATAAAACCGTTCTCAGTTCGGATTGTAGGCTGCAACTCGCCTACATGAAGCCGGAATCGCTAGTAATCGTGGATCAGCATGCCACGGTGAATACGTTCCCGGGCCTTGTACACACCGCCCGTCACACCACGAGAGTTTGTAACACCCGAAGTCGGTGGGGTAACCCTTACGGGAGCCAGCCGCCGAAGGTGGGACAGATGATTGGGGTGAAGTCGTAACAAGGTAGCCGTATCGGAAGGTGCGGCTGGATCACCTCCTTTCTAAGGATAATATCGGAATACAGATTTTTATCTGTATCTTAACGTTTTGCAGTTCAGTTTTGAATGTTCATATATACATATATATGGGAATTCTAAGAGGGCCTATAGCTCAGCTGGTTAGAGCGCACGCCTGATAAGCGTGAGGTCGATGGTTCGAGTCCATTTAGGCCCACCATACCTTTTAAGTTTCGGGGCCTTAGCTCAGCTGGGAGAGCGCCTGCCTTGCACGCAGGAGGTCAGCGGTTCGATCCCGCTAGGCTCCACCAAAACTTTTTACTTGTTCTTTGAAAACTGGATAAAACGACATTGAAAGAAACAAATTCAAGAAATTCAATTTGTAATCACATTAGTGATTATTTTTTGTGTAGTAATTATTTACTAACTTTTTTGTTGGGTTTCAAGACACAAGTAATTCGAGGAAACGAGCGAAGGAGCAGCGGAGCGTACTTACGTACGTGAGCATGCGAGTGAGCGAAGTTGACGAAGAAGTACGATGTGTATTGGAAGTCAAAATGGTTAAGTTAATAAGGGCGCACGGTGAATGCCTTGGCACTAGGAGCCGAAGAAGGACGGCACTAACACCGATATGCTTCGGGGAGCTGTAAGTGAGCTTTGATCCGGAGATTTCCGAATGGGGAAACCCACTGTTCGTAATGGAGCAGTACATTTGCGTGAATACATAGCGCATCTGTGGCAAACCCAGGGAACTGAAACATCTAAGTACCTGGAGGAAGAGAAAGAAAAATCGATTCCCTGAGTAGCGGCGAGCGAAACGGGAAGAGCCCAAACCAAGAGGCTTGCCTCTTGGGGTTGTAGGACACTCTATATAGAGTTACAAAGGAATGAGCTAGACGAAGCGATCTGGAAAGGTCCGCAGGATAGGGTAAAAGCCCCGTAGTCAAAAGTTCATTCTCTCTTGAGTGTATCCTGAGTACGGCGGAACACGTGAAATTCCGTCGGAATCTGGGAGGACCATCTCCCAAGGCTAAATACTACCTAGTGACCGATAGTGAACCAGTACCGTGAGGGAAAGGTGAAAAGCACCCCGGAAGGGGAGTGAAATAGATCCTGAAACCGTGTGCCTACAAGTAGTCAGAGCCCGTTAATGGGTGATGGCGTGCCTTTTGTAGAATGAACCGGCGAGTTACGATTACATGCAAGGTTAAGTTGAGAAGACGGAGCCGCAGCGAAAGCGAGTCTGAATAGGGCGAATGAGTATGTGGTCGTAGACCCGAAACCAGGTGATCTACCCATGTCCAGGATGAAGGTAAGGTAACACTTACTGGAGGTCCGAACCCACGCACGTTGAAAAGTGCGGGGATGAGGTGTGGGTAGCGGAGAAATTCCAATCGAACCTGGAGATAGCTGGTTCTCTCCGAAATAGCTTTAGGGCTAGCCTCAAACGTTAGAATCTTGGAGGTAGAGCACTGTTTGGACTAGGGGCCCATCCCGGGTTACCGAATTCAGACAAACTCCGAATGCCAATGATTTATGTTTGGGAGTCAGACTGCGAGTGATAAGATCCGTAGTCAAGAGGGAAACAGCCCAGACCACCAGCTAAGGTCCCAAAGTATTTGTTAAGTGGAAAAGGATGTGGCGTTGCTTAGACAACCAGGATGTTGGCTTAGAAGCAGCCATCATTTAAAGAGTGCGTAATAGCTCACTGGTCGAGTGACGCTGCGCCGAAAATGTATCGGGGCTAAACAAATCACCGAAGCTGTGGATTGATACCTATGGTATCAGTGGTAGGAGAGCGTTCTAAGGGCGTTGAAGTCAGACCGGAAGGACTGGTGGAGCGCTTAGAAGTGAGAATGCCGGTATGAGTAGCGAAAGATGGGTGAGAATCCCATCCACCGTATGACTAAGGTTTCCTGAGGAAGGCTCGTCCGCTCAGGGTTAGTCGGGACCTAAGTCGAGGCCGATAGGCGTAGACGATGGACAACAGGTTGATATTCCTGTACCACCAAACCACCGTTTGAGTAATGGGGGACGCAGAAGGATAGGGTAAGCGTGCTGTTGGTTATGCACGTCCAAGCAGTAAGGTGTGAGTGTAGGCAAATCCGCACTCTGTAACATTGAGCTGTGATGGCGAGGACTTAGTCCGAAGTTCCTGATTTCACACTGCCAAGAAAAGCCTCTAGCGAGGTGATAGGTGCCCGTACCGCAAACCGACACAGGTAGTCGAGGAGAGAATCCTAAGGTGAGCGAGAGAACTCTCGTTAAGGAACTCGGCAAAATGACCCCGTAACTTCGGGAGAAGGGGTGCTCTTTTGGGTGTATAGCCTAGAAGAGCCGCAGTGAATAGGCCCAGGCGACTGTTTAGCAAAAACACAGGTCTCTGCAAAACCGTAAGGTGAAGTATAGGGGCTGACGCCTGCCCGGTGCTGGAAGGTTAAGAGGAGTGCTTAGCGCAAGCGAAGGTGCGAATTGAAGCCCCAGTAAACGGCGGCCGTAACTATAACGGTCCTAAGGTAGCGAAATTCCTTGTCGGGTAAGTTCCGACCCGCACGAAAGGCGTAACGATCTGGGCACTGTCTCAACGAGAGACTCGGTGAAATTATAGTACCTGTGAAGATGCAGGTTACCCGCGACAGGACGGAAAGACCCCGTGGAGCTTTACTATAGCTTGATATTGAATTTTGGTGCAACTTGTACAGGATAGGCAGGAGCCTTAGAGCCCGGAGCGCCAGCTTCGGAGGAGGCGTCGGTGGGATACTGCCCTGGTTGTATTGAAATTCTAACCCATACCCGTAACCCGGGTAGGAGACAGTGTCAGGCGGGTAGTTTGACTGGGGCGGTCGCCTCCTAAAGTGTAACGGAGGCGCCCAAAGGTTCCCTCAGAATGGTTGGAAATCATTCGAAGAGTGTAAAGGCAGAAGGGAGCTTGACTGCGAGACCTACAAGTCGAGCAGGGTCGAAAGACGGGCTTAGTGATCCGGTGGTTCCGCATGGAAGGGCCATCGCTCAACGGATAAAAGCTACCCCGGGGATAACAGGCTTATCTCCCCAAGAGTCCACATCGACGGGGAGGTTTGGCACCTCGATGTCGGCTCATCGCATCCTGGGGCTGTAGTCGGTCCCAAGGGTTGGGCTGTTCGCCCATTAAAGCGGTACGCGAGCTGGGTTCAGAACGTCGTGAGACAGTTCGGTCCCTATCCGTCGTGGGCGTAGGAAATTTGAGAGGAGCTGTCCTTAGTACGAGAGGACCGGGATGGACACACCGCTGGTGTACCAGTTGTTCTGCCAAGAGCATCGCTGGGTAGCTATGTGTGGACGGGATAAGTGCTGAAAGCATCTAAGCACGAAGCCCCCCTCAAGATGAGATTTCCCATTACGCAAGTAAGTAAGATCCCTCAAAGACGATGAGGTAGATAGGTTCGGGGTGGAAGCGTGGCGACACGTGCAGCTGACGAATACTAATCGATCGAGGACTTAACCAAATATGAATTTGAATTCATCAATGTCTTTTATCCAGTTTTGAGAGAATATTAAAGAGATTTTATTTAAAAAAACTATTGAAGTTTTCTCTAGTTATGGTATAATTAATCTTGTCTTTCAAGTTAATATGTCTAGTGATGATGGAGAAGAGGTCACACCCGTTCCCATACCGAACACGGAAGTTAAGCTCTTCATCGCCGATGGTAGTTGGGGGTTTCCCCCTGTGAGAGTAGGACGTCGCTAGGCGTAATAATATTCCGAAGTAGCTCAGTGGTAGAGCAATCGGCTGTTAACCGATTGGTCGTAGGTTCGAGTCCTACCTTCGGAGCCATTTTTGGAGAGCTGTCCGAGTGGCCGAAGGAGCACGATTGGAAATCGTGTAGGCGGGTAACACTGTCTCAAGGGTTCAAATCCCTTGCTCTCCGCCAGATATTTACTCTCTTATTACATAATAATGGCCCCTTGGTCAAGCGGTTAAGACACCGCCCTTTCACGGCGGTAACACGGGTTCGAATCCCGTAGGGGTCACCATTTTCAAAGTACTTAATTAGGTAAGAAACTAATTGAACGAATGAAGTTAACGCAGAAATGCGCAGCTTATTATGATTTTACCCAGGAGGATTAGCTCAGCTGGGAGAGCATCTGCCTTACAAGCAGAGGGTCGGCGGTTCGAGCCCGTCATCCTCCACCATTAAGTTTTAGAAAACTTAATTAGTAAGTATATTATTGTCGCGGGGTGGAGCAGTTCGGTAGCTCGTCGGGCTCATAACCCGAAGGTCACAGGTTCAAATCCTGTCCCCGCAACCAAATGGTCCCGTGGTGTAGCGGTTAACATGCCTGCCTGTCACGCAGGAGATCGCCGGTTCGATCCCGGTCGGGACCGCCATTTTTTAGAGATTTGAGATAAGCGAGAAGGTCGAGGAAGCGATTGAGTGAAGGAAGGAGCGTACCTGAGTACGTGACTGATTGAACGAATGAAGCTGACAAAGAGATTCGAAGCTTAGCGCAAATCGAATAGAGATTTAGGATTAGCAAGCAGATCAAGGAAGCAATCGAGCGAAAGAAGGAGCGTACCTAAGTACGTGACTGAGAGAGCGAGTGCAGCTGACGAAGAGATGCGACGCTTAGCGTAAATCGAAGTAGGCTCAGTAGCTCAGTCGGTAGAGCAAAGGACTGAAAATCCTTGTGTCGGCGGTTCGATTCCGTCCTGAGCCACCATTTTTAAGCCGGAGTAGCTCAACTGGTAGAGCAACTGACTTGTAATCAGTAGGTTGAGGGTTCAAGTCCTTTCTCCGGCACCACTGTTTAGTGGAGGGGTAGTGAAGTGGCTAAACACGACGGACTGTAAATCCGTTCCTTAGGGTTCGGCGGTTCGAATCCGCCCCCCTCCACCATTTTTATTTTAGGGGCATAGTTTAACGGTAGAATAGAGGTCTCCAAAACCTTTGATGTGGGTTCGATTCCTACTGCCCCTGCCAAATTTACAGTTAACTTGAATAATGGCGGTTGTGGCGAAGTGGTTAACGCATCGGATTGTGATTCCGACATTCGTGGGTTCAATTCCCATCAGTCGCCCCATATTCCTAATTAGTTAGCTTTTTTTTATTTGTGGCGGTCGTGGCGAAGTGGTTAACGCATCGGATTGTGATTCCGACACTCGGGGGTTCAATTCCCCTCGATCGCCCCATTGGGGTATAGCCAAGCGGTAAGGCAACGGATTTTGATTCCGTCATGCCCTGGTTCGAATCCAGGTACCCCAGTTTTTTTGCGGAAGTAGTTCAGTGGTAGAACACCACCTTGCCAAGGTGGGGGTCGCGAGTTCGAACCTCGTCTTCCGCTCCAACTATTAAATGGCGGCATAGCCAAGTGGTAAGGCACAGGTCTGCAACACCTTTATCACCGGTTCAAATCCGGTTGCCGCCTCCAATTTTTATAATAATAACATGTCTTTTATTTTGCCGGTGTGGCGGAATTGGCAGACGCGCGGGACTCAAAATCCCGTATCCTCTGGATGTGTCGGTTCGACCCCGACCACCGGTATTCAATAAAAAGCTTACAAGCGTTGATGTACAAACGTTTGTAAGCTTTTTTCATTTCATATTTTGTTTTTGAAATTAGGTTCTAACGATTAATTTTCAATTTTTTGCACAAATATGCAAAACCACCAACTTCCTATGGAAGGTAGTGTCTTTTATATGGAAGCGACAAATAATGCCCGAACTCTACCAGTATTCCAGATATGACCTAAAGTCATACTCATCAAAACTTCTAACACTTATTAGAGGTCTTTTTTTCGTTAGTAGGCAGTAAAAATAGCAATCTCGATTTTAAACAGGTGCAAATTAAGTAAGTCGAAGCAGCGTATATGAAGTTGCTGGCCTTTTACAGTTTATTAATTTGTTCCTATTTAGTCTTGGAGAACTATTTATAAATTTTAAGTTTCATTAAGAAGAAGTAAGGGAAAATACTAATATATATGTTAGCTTGGTGAAAGTGATTTACTGGATGGGTTAACAATAAAATATAATTTAATAGCAGAGAAATTGGAGGAACTAAAGATGATAAAAAAATATAACTTCATTATGGATGGAAAAATTATAGATGTATATGCTTCATCAAAAGTAGAAGCATATAAAAAAGCAAAGACTATATATTATGAAATGGGTAAGGAAGAAAGTTCACTCAAAAAGAATTGTGTTTAAATGGTTTTGAGAAAATTTTTCACTATTCGCCATATAGTCATTCTTTTGAGTAATAGGAAAGTACACATATAAAAAAACAGCACCATAAGATTCAGATTGTATTAACTTCGACTATTTGGTATATTATTAGGTATATACAATCTGCGATGTGATCAAGTAAATAAGAATTGTGAGACAGAAAATATAGCAGCTTGCTGAGAGCTATATCACCGCTTCTTGTTGAAACCTACCACGGAGATGTTATGCAAACATAACCGTTTCGTTGTCGTTATCCAACGTTTGAGATAGTTCGTTAAATTGACGGACTAATTAAAGGTGGTACCGTGTCTATCCAGTGTAAAGACGCCCTTTTTATAGGGGAGTTTTTACACTTTTTTTATTTTAAAGGAGGAAAAGTAGATGTCTACACAACAAAATGATTTTACAAAATGGTATATCGACACAATTCAAAAGGCGGATCTAATGGATTACACACCAGTTCGTGGGTGTATTGCGTTTAAACCGGATGGCTTTGAAATATGGGAACATATTCAAGATGAAATGAACAGACGTTTTAAAGAAACTGGACATCGTAATGCTTATTTCCCAATGCTTATTCCTGAATCTTTCTTCCAAAAAGAAAAAGATCATATTGAAGGATTTGCTCCAGAGCTACCATGGGTAACAGAAGCAGCTGGTGAAAAACTAGAAGAGCGTTTAGCACTTCGCCCAACTTCTGAAACGATGATTGGTCATTTGTATTCGGATTGGATTAAAAGTTATCGTGATCTACCAGTATTAATTAACCAATGGGCAAACGTGTTCCGTTGGGAAAAGAAGACTCTTCCTTTCATTCGTACTTCTGAATTTTTATGGCAGGAAGGACATACTGCTCATGTCGATGAAGAGGATGCACGTAAAGAAACAATGCAAATGCTTAACATCTATAAAGAGGTTGTTGAAGAGCTTTTGGCAATTCCAGTATACGATGGTCAAAAGACACCTTCTGAACGCTTTGCAGGGGCTGTAGATACGTTTTCGATTGAAGCAATGATGAAGGATGGAAAAGCTGTTCAAGCTGGTACTTCTCATTACTTAGGAACAAAATTTGCAGAAGCATTTGATATAAAATATTTAAATAAAGAAAACAAGCATGAGCACGTGCATACTACATCATGGGGTACTTCTACTCGTTTAATCGGTTCTGTAATTATGGTCCATGGTGATGAGCAAGGACTTGTTTTACCACCACGTGTTGCTCCAACACAAGTTGTATTAATACCAGTAGGACCTTGGAAAAAGAATCCTGCTATAATGGAAAAATTAGATGAAATCTATGCTGAGTTAAAAGCAAAAGGTATTCGTGTACGTTTAGATGACTCAGATCAGTCTCCAGGTTACAAATTTAATGAGTGGGAGCTAAAAGGTGTTCCAGTTCGTGTTGAATTAGGACCTCGTGATTTAGAAAACAACCAAGCACTACTTAAAGCACGTGATGAGAGTGATAAAGAATCTGTAGACATTCCTAATCTAGTGGAGCGTATTGAAGTAGAGCTAACATCAATGCAAACACGTTTACTAGAAAAAGCTCGTGCATTCCGTGATCTGCATTCACATACAAATGTGGATTCATTAGACCAATTAAAACAACATCTTACGGACTCGACTGAAAAGGGAGAAATTCCAGGTTGGATTCTTGCGGGATGGTGTGGCGACGATTCTTGTGAGGAACATGTGAAAGAAGAGACTAAATTTACAACACGTAATATTCCATTTAATCCACCAGTTGAAAAGGCTACATGTATTAATTGTGGAAAAGAATCAAAACATACAGTTTGGTTCGGGCGTGCGTATTAATTAAATAGTAAGAAACAAAAAATCAACCATTACATTTGATATGGTTGATTTTTTATTTATTCAAAATTTCATGTAAGATAAAAGAAATACGATCGTCTAATTTGTAAAGGAAGGGGGGATCCCTTGGAGAGGAATTTGATAGAAGAATGGTTTGATTTATACGAAAGAGATATTACAAGCTTTCTAGTGTACTATACTGGATCAATGGATGTGGAAGATCTAGTACAAGAAACCTTTCTTCGTGCATTGAACAAAATTTCAAGATTTAACGAAAAGGCACATCCGAAAACTTGGTTAATATCTATTGCAAGAAATATGGTAATTGATCACTATCGTAGGAACCGTGTCTGGAAAAAATTGAGGCACCTCTTTTTTCACGAACAATTTTTCTTGTTTGATATGGATCAGCGTATTCTTCTAAATCAGCAAAATACTTTTTTATATAAAGCTATTAATAGCCTTCCAGCTAATTATAAAGAAGTAATTATTCTTAGAGGGATTTTGGATATGTCATCCAAAGAAGTAAGTAGCATTATGAAAAGTAACGAGAACAACATAAATGTACTGTATCACCGTTCGTTAAAAAAATTGAAGATAATGTTGGAGAAGGAGGGGTATGAACATGGAGGATTTTAATAAACTGCAAGAGGAGTTAAAAAAACTTCCTAAATATTCACTTGAGATTGAACAACGAGAGAAAGTTTTACATTCCTTAAGAAAAAAGAAAACTTTCATCCTAACTCCGATTATCGCAGTCATAGGTATCTGTTCTATTCTTTTCTTTCTTCTTTTAACGTATGAGGATAATAACAAACTAAGCGCACAGATGGGTACAGTTTTTACTTTACCAGACAGAGATCAAGAAGTAGTAGGAGTAGAAGGAAAGATAGGAATTCTTGTTTTTAAGGAGCAATTTGTTGCAGAAGACATGAGAAGAGGATCAAAGATAATGCTATATTTTTGGGGAGATCCAAATAAGCTCGTTGGTAAGAATTACTTGGTTGAAGCAGAGAATAAAAAAGGGGAAAAAATTGAACTGTCTCGAGGGATTCTTTCGGCTGGCTTATACAGCGAGGATGCTCATACATTAACGAGCTTTGTCCCATTTCCAAATGAGGGGGAATGGCAGTTATCTTTTTTGATTGAAGATGAAATGCTGGAGCAATTTACTATTAACGTATTCCCACCTTTCCCTAAAACAGAGCATTATACATTACTTGATTCTCCAAAGGAAATCCCAGTTGGTGAAGAATTTGAATTATATATAGAGAGTACAATCGGCGAGAAGGAGCAAATAGAAGTCCAACTACTTGATGATAAAGGGAATATTAAACAAGAGACTATTTTTCAAGGAGAGGGATTTAATATTGATGCTAGAAGCTCACAGGATATTTACTATTATAAAGGGAAAATTACATTGAAGGAGCATGGAACTTGGAAGCTCATTATTGACGGAGAGCAAACAAGTTTATTTAAAAATTAGAATAATAAAACATCCTCGCATACCTAATAGTATAGGCAGGCGAGGATGTTTTAGCTTATAAATTTTTTCTCATTATTAATAACAAAATAAGACACAACTACTATTAGAAGTGCGCTTATAGGAATTACAGTTAAAATTCTAGCTAATATTTCTGGAGTCATTTCAAGTACAGAGAAAATAAGAGCACCGTGGACGAGTATAAAAAGAGTACCAAAGAATAAACCACTCATTAAAGTCAGGTTGACACTATTTTCGCCTATAACGCCTAACACAAAGGGGACAGCGCATAATATGAAAAGAAATAAATAATTCAAATCACCTAACCCATCGACCATTAAATATTCCCCAAAATACAATTTAAATAAAATAGCAGTTCCATACACGAGTACAAACATACCAATAATACTTTTAATTGCTAAGGCTAGTTTCTGAAAATCCAGTATTCCCATCCTTTCTTTTTATGAATATAAGGTCCGAGAATTCGCTAATAACTTATTGTATGTACTCGCAACAGTTGTTATTAAAACCTCGTTTGAGATATTAAATATAATTGTTAAACTCATAATTTTATATATTAAAACGCTCCCCCACAAAAGTGGAAAGGAGCGTTTTTCATAGTAGGAAACCAAAAAGTAAACTAATTGGTTGACGTTTGCAAAAGATAGTCATTAGTCATTAGTAACAAAGTGAAAAGTTAGAGGTCATTGGTTTGTCTAATCATTTTGAAATTGATTTCCTAACTATGCCTTGGCAAGGAGTCTCACCTTACCAAGGATTATGCATACTTTGCATCATCAAAAGGAATGCTTACGGAGTAGTTTTTTGCATTGATAATTCCTGATAATTTATTTGCATCTTTTTCGTATTGCAATGCGTTTAACCTATATTCCTCAGGGTTGAATAGAGCAACTTGGACATAGGTAGCACCTTCCCCATATCCATATTGGACTCGTTGTTTCTCAGAAGCACCCAATTGCTTGTATATCCTTGCTTGTGCACGCATTTGCGTAGCTAGTTCTATTGCTTCTACAATTGTATAATCTTTGTCTTTAAACAGTACTGTATTGCTGATGTTTGCTTCATAAATGAGTTTATCGAGCGTACGTATATCTTTTCTCGTTCCAGTTATTTCGTTGTCCACAACTGATACTGTTCTAGGTCCCACTTCAGGAATAGTATCCTTTTCTATAATTGTGAAAGCTACTCGAATAATTTCTTCTTCTAGTTCATGTACTCTTTTTAATAAGAGACTTTTTAATT
Source organism: Psychrobacillus syltrankelensis (assembly GCF_055454035.1). Taxonomy (NCBI): domain Bacteria; kingdom Bacillati; phylum Bacillota; class Bacilli; order Caryophanales; family Bacillaceae; genus Psychrobacillus; species Psychrobacillus syltrankelensis. The sequence continues at coordinate 3,513,540 of NZ_CM144227.1, forward strand.
TTACAGCTTCTGCTAATGAGATATTTGCCATCATTTATAACCTCCATTCTTTATTGTCATCGTTTATAATAGTAGAGAGCGCAACTCCTCCATGAATTTGGGTAAACATTGCGCCCATCGATTCAACTAGTTTGCGACTATCTTCTAAATCGCTAGAAGGTCGTAGAAAAACAATTTGTAAAGCATTTGACGTATCTTCGGTTACAGCAGTTCTTACAGAATCAACAAATGGGCTACCGAATGGACCGAGCTTATCCTTTAAAGTAAGTATATGTTGTAATTTATTCTCTCTCCCATTTAACCCTTCATACTTCATTTCCTCACTGCCAAGTGAAATAGTAATATCCCCTTGAATCTTTTCTAAATCATAAATTCCCATCGGTATTTCATATCGCATGGAAAAGAAATTATTTAGGTCAACAGCGGAATGCATTGGTGTGATATAATTTTGTTTTGCAATTCGTCGATACAATGCTTCAACAGAAGGACGGTAACGGTTAGGATCTGCACCTAGTTTTTTCCATAATGATCGCCATTCTTTAATCCCCTCAAATTCTGTTACAGACTTTTCTTCCAATTCAAAGAAAAGTTGCTCTTGAAATAATTGAAGACGTCCCTTAAGCATTTGAGGAGAAGAGGAAACAACAATTTTGGTATAATGAATAATGCCTATTTTAATAGTAGGATCAATTTGCAATAAAGAATCATCTAGTTTTACAATCATATCGACCATCCTAACACAATATTTTCTTTAGTTTAGCATAAGAAAGGGGAACAATTGTGAATATCAACCAATTTCAAGAAAAACTAATTGAATATGCTGCATCCATTGGAATTGATAAAATTGGTTTTACTTCTGCTTCTCCATTTCATGAATTAAAAAATAGATTAATTCGACAACAGGAGCTTGGGTTTGCTTCTGGTTTTGAAGAACCAGATATAGAAAAAAGATCGCATCCAGATCTTTTACTTTCTGATGCGGAAAGTATTATTTCAATTGCCATTGCTTATCCTGCTAAAATGAAAGATGCACCTTCTAGCAAAGTAGGGGCAAGACGTGGGATTTTTGCAAGAGCTTCCTGGGGAATGGATTATCATACTGTTTTACGTGAAAAACTTGCCCAATTAGAATTATTTATATTAACACATATACCTGATGCAAGGTTGCGTTCTATGGTAGATACAGGTGAATTATCGGATCGAGCTGTAGCAGAACGTGCCGGAATAGGTTGGAGTGCTAAAAACTGTGCTATCATTACTCCTGAATTTGGATCTTATGTGTATTTAGGTGAGATGATTACATCTATTCCTTTTGCACCAAGTGAGCAGATGGAGGAGCAGTGTGGGGATTGTACACTTTGCCTAGATATTTGTCCGACAGGGGCACTAATAGAAGGTGGGCAATTGAATGCACAGCGTTGTATTGCTTTTATAACGCAAACGAAAACAATGGTTCCAGATGAGTTTCGAGCTAAAATAGGGAATCGAATTTATGGATGTGATACATGTCAGACCATTTGTCCGAAAAATAAAGGGAAAGCTAATTTACATCAGGAAGCGTTTAAGCCTGACCCAGAGCTTGTAAAGCCATTATTACTACCATTATTGAGTATGACTAATCGAACGTTTAAAGAAACGTATGGGCATATGTCCGGAGCCTGGAGAGGAAAGAATCCTATTCAGCGTAATGCTATTATTGCGCTTGCCCATTTCAAGGAAGTTTCTGCCGTACCAACATTAATCGAGCTAATGGAAAATGATACTCGTCCGGTTATTCGTGGGACTGCTGCTTGGGCAATTGGAAAGATTCACACTGTTGAGGGATTGGATGCACTGAGAAGAGCTGAACAAAACGAAAAAGTAGAAGAAGTAATAGAAGAAATACGAAAAGGTCTACAGTTTTACACATTAGAGAAATAGGAAGTGGAATAGTTGAGTATTAATATAGTATTATATCAACCAGAAATCCCCGCAAATACTGGGAATATTGCTAGAACATGCGCAGGAACAGGATCAAAATTACATCTAATTCGACCGCTCGGATTTTCAACAGATGATAAAATGTTAAAACGTGCAGGACTCGATTATTGGGAGCATGTCGATATCACATATTACGATGGATTAGATGATTTTTTTGCGGCACATCCGAAAGGTGAATATTATTTAATAACAAAGTTTGGGGCGAAACCACATACAACATATGATTTTAGTGATGTGGAAAAAGATCATTTCTTTATTTTTGGACGTGAAACAAAAGGGTTACCTCGTGAGTTTATCGATGCACATCCAGATCGTGCTTTAAGAATCCCGATGAATGATAATATTCGTTCATTGAATTTATCAAATACAGCGGCGATACTTATTTATGAAGCGTTACGTCAGCAAGATTATCCTAATTTACATTAAAAAAACGGACATGTCTTTTTAGACTTGTCCGTTCTTAGTATTATTACTTGTCAGATGCACCTGGTTTGTCTTCGTATCCTGCTTTAAAAATTGCAACAAGGAACGCTACGATAACACCAAGAATAAGGATAAGATTCATATTGAGCTCCTCCTCTAATATATTCTGTACTAAGTATACCCTATTTATTATTAAAAAGAAATATTGCGGGAAAGTGAAATTATGTCTAAAATCGTTCTTTTCAAAGTTGCATCAATCGTTTTATTCTACTAGGATATAGAAAAGGAGTGATTTTTTAAATGAGCAATTTGAAAAATGGTCCAGAAAACGGTTCGATGGCAACAAATATGGAAGAAGTGAAACAGTTAGGAAAGCAAATGGAGAAGCTGAGAGATGATAATGGTTTGGAATTAGATAATCGGGTATCAGACCCAGCGCAATCAGACGATACTTCTTCCATGAAGCAAAGAAAAAACGACTGATTCATTTCAGTCGTTTTTCTCATAAGAAAGGATGAGTTCAATGAAATTACATAAGGATTCTACAAAACAGTTGGCAAATGGGGTAGAAATGCCACGTATTGGTTTAGGTGTATATAAAATGACAGAGCCAGATATAGCATTACAAGCAATTTCAACAGCTTTGGATAATGGTTATCGTCATGTCGATACAGCTTCTCTTTATGCAAATGAGCAACAAGTTGGAGAGGCGGTACGAAATTCATCCATTCCACGAGAAAATCTTTTCATTACAACAAAAGTATGGAATAAAGATCAAGGGTATGACCAGACGTTAAAAGCATTTGAAAAGTCATTGGAATTATTAGGACTCGATTACATAGATTTATATTTAACGCATTGGCCAGTAAAAGAGACTTTCATAGATACGTACCGGGCAATTGAACGTTTATATGAAGAGAAGCTAATCCGTGCAACTGGTGTCTCTAATCATCATCAACACCATCTAGAAGCAATTGCAGCAAAAGCAAATATTAAACCAATGGTCAATCAAATCGAATGTCATCCTCGGTTAACCCAATTTGACCTAAGAGAATATTGCAATGAACAAGGAATTGCAGTTACTTCATGGTCACCACTTGCAAGAGGTGGGTTACTAAACGAACCGACATTGCAACGAATTAGCGAAAAATACGGAAAATCGCCAGCTCAAACAATCATTCGCTGGCACTTACAACATGATTTAGTCGTTATTCCAAAATCAGTGACACCTGCTAGAATTGCTGAAAATCTGAATGTATTCGATTTTGAATTATCGTTTGAAGATATGAAAAATATCGATGCACTAAACTTGAATGAGCGTACTGGAGCAGATCCAGATAATTTTAGTTTTAAATTTTAAATTGAAACATTATAGTCTTGTTTTCTTCATAGTGAGAAAGCAAAGCTATAGTGTTTTTTTTTGAAAGCATTTAACAGGGAAAGTGGGAAGACTAGATGACTTAAAGGAGAATTGTACTTTTCATATTATCAAGGAATATTTACCAAATATGAAACTTTTCAACTTATACAAACGTATTATAGTGAACTGTTTGGCTTTTCTAGTTTATTAAAAAAAATAACAGTTCAGGTGAGGGTAATTTATGGGATTATTTTTTGAAAAAGTTACGAGAAAAAAGAGCGCAAAACCAATTGTTATTCTAAGAGCAGCAATGCTTGTTGCAATGTTTACATTTTTGATAATGACATTATTCAATGATTTAAATATGTACTTTCTGAGATATGTCTTAGTAATAGCAGGTGTTTTCTCTATTATGGATGGAATCGAAAGTTACTTTCATAAACAAAGTCGCAAGGTTATTCTAACTGAAATGAGTGTAGGACTAGTTTATTTCATCCTTTCAATTTCAATAAAATAGGGGGAAGTCACTTATGAAAATGAAAAAGAGATTTGGGGTATTTTGGTGTTTCATGATTAGTTTGTTCTTATTATGTGCATGCCAAGAAGGTACTGAGGAACCTGCAATTCACCTTTCAAGCGGTTCTGTACAATTAACTCCGATTTATTATGGTGATCGATATAACGAGGATGAAGCTCAAATCGAGAAGAATATTCAATACTTCATGGTGGGTAAGCGATTTGATGAACTACCAAGCGTTATTTATGGTGAACAAATTCAAATACAGGCTCAAAACTTTAGTACGAAGAACTACGAAATCTATGATTACCTATTAGATGGAAAAGGGAATATTATTTCTGAATATGAAATGGTTCCAACTGTAGTAAAGGTAATGGAACAAGGAATAGCTACCTTCACTTTTGAACCCTCTCACAATGCAGAAGAATATGCCGATTATGCAATTGATCATCAATTAGCTCATTGTATTTTAATAAGATCAAAAATTAATAAGAGCGTTTTTGCATTTGCGACTTTAATTTTAAGTGAGGAAGAAATATAAACTTTTCTATTTTAGGAGAAATAATTTATCTTGTTGCTAACAAGTTACCATCCTACAAGAACAAAGAGAGGTAGAGAATTATGACAATATTGCTTTATTTCATCGTTTTTATGATTATTAGCTTGATTGTTAGTATTGTATTATTGGTTATTTACAAAGACAATGAAAAGTTGGATAAGGGATTTGTATTTCCTTATTTTAAATTAAGTTATAGAAGAAAGACGATTCGAACACTATGGACTTTTCCTATAATTTTTGTTGGACTTATTGTTATATATCTTTATGGAGAACTAAATATTATGTGGAATCTAATTTTAATAATGGTTACTTTGTTTATTGCCTTTTTACAACTAGCGTACAATTATAAAAAATGGAAAAAATATGAACGTAGTTAATCCAAGGAACTTTTTAACTGATATGCAATATAAGTAGAAAAGAAGATTGAAATAAATCCTGTTGATAGGAGAGAATTCAATGCCAAACCAGTTTCATCATTTAGCAAGAGCGGTCTTTCTACAAAATAATAAAGTTTTAATTGCACAAGCCACAGGACATACAAATACCTTTTTACCTGGTGGACATATTGAATTTGGTGAAAGTGCATAAGATGCATTGATAAGAGAGATCGGAGAAGAAATAGGTATTAAATGTAGTGTGGTTAGTTTTCTTCGACTAGTGGAACATAAGTTGGAGAAAAAAGGTATATTAAATTGCGAAATAAACCAGGTATTTGAATTGAAAAGCGATGAATTAAGTACAAGTTATAATCCGAATTCAAGCGAATCTCATCTTAAGTTTTTCTGGTGTAATGGGGATGAATTGGATACTAAAAACCTACAGCCATATCCATTTAGGGCTCTAATAAAAAAATATTTAGAAGGAAATAAAGATGTTTGGTGGGAGAGTACATTAAACTCAGAAATTGATGATTCAAACAGAAATTGAGCAAGAGGGGAAGAACAGGTTCTAATTGTTCCAACTTGCTTGATAGTTCTAATCTAAAAAGAAAACTGTGGTCTAGGAGGCTTGCATTATGGGATACATAGAAGATTTAAGGAAAATAGTAGGTCATAGACCATTAATATTTGTAGGTGCTGTTACTGTTATCATCGATGAAATGGGCAGGTTATTAATGCAACAACGAAAGTTTCCGCATGGTTATTGGGGAATAACTGGAGGTTTAATGGAATTAGGAGAATCCACAGAAGATGTTGCCAGAAGGGAAATTTTTGAGGAGACTGGTCTAACAGTCGATAAGCTCAATCTAATAAATGTTTATTCAGGACCACAAAACTATATAAAAGCTGAAAATGGCGATGAATTTTACGTTGTTACAGTTGCTTATTATACGGAGGGGTTCAAAGGGGAATTAAACATAGATAAGTCTGAATCTATTAAGTTTGAGTTCTTTTATCCAAATGATTTGCCAAAGAATATTGTTAAAAGTCATAAAGTTATTTTAGATGAATTTTTGACTAAACATTATCTAGATGAAGTACGAACATAGAAATGAAATTATCTAACAGAAAGAGTACATGTCAATATGTAGGAGAGGTTTGATGAAAAAGGAATAACACCCATCTCTATAGAATATATCAGTATTCATGGAAATTTATTGGGAGGTAATTTTATAAAAAAACTAGTTGGTGTTTTATTAGTGATATTCGGTGTAATGGGCATTTTAATTGGCTTAATTCCTTATGTAATTAATTTTCCATATACTACTTCAGGTGAAAATTCTGGTCCTAAAAACTTTTGGGAGCTTGTTATTTACCTTTCTTATGATGGATGGTATTTACAATTTGGAATAGCAATGCTTTTCGTTGGTTTTTTATTTCTTTATAAATTAAGAAAGAATACTACTCAAAATAAGATAGTTCTTAAATAATTTTGGTTGAAGGGGGAAAATTAGTGAAGAAGAAATACAGTCCATTTTTCATTTTAGGTATTGTAGTTGGAGTTAGTGTTCCTATTATGAATGGAATACTTATATGGCTAAGGATACCTACATATGATCAGTTACTTCAAATGACACTAGGAAAACCAAACACGCTAAATATAGTGATAGCAATTCTAGTAACATGCATCCTCATTTATTTAATCTACTTGATACCTTTTAGCGTATTTAAACGAAATAAAAAATTAGTTTGAGGAGCGGCATGGAAAAAGCTTTTCTAACACAAATAACTTGTTTTTAGCTTCTCGGAAGAATATTAGAGTCATTATATAAAATCTTATGGGGGAATACATCTATGTATCAGTATTTTAATGGACTTGTTATTAGAGAGGGAACAAAAGGGATCCCCGCAGATTATGTTGAATATCTGTTTAAGGATGCAGGTTGGGTTAGAAATATACCAGATTGGCAGAAAGAAAAGTTTACCCTTATTTTTGAAAACTCAACGTGGGCTTTTACTGTGTGGGATAAGGAAAAAATGATTGGTATGGTTAGAGTAATATCGGACCAGATAATGGCAGCTAACATAATGGATTTAGTAGTACTATCTCCATATCGTGGTAAGGGTATTGGTCAAAAGCTTGTAGAGTTATGTGTTCAAAAACTTCCACATGGTGATTGGTTCGCTCATACTTCATCTAATAATTTTAGCTTTTATGAGAGATGCGGATTCGAGGTAAAGGATTTATCCACCAATGGAACTTGTGCATATTATGGATACATACAAGCTAGAAAAGATGGCCACAGATAAAAAGAGGATTTAATTATCGAGTATTTAGTAGCTATGTCAGCGTATTTATAAAGGCCATTAAAAGAGGAGAGTATTGAATATGAAATTAAAAATTTTATATTTAACAATATCGGTGTTGTCATTATTGCTGGTTGTTGGTTGTTCGAATGATAACAGTTCAGGTAATACCTTGGATAATGAAAATTATGAAAGCGTTAGAGAAATTGTATGGGATTTTATAGTAGAACAGGGTTGGGGTCATAATTACTTAAAAGATAATTGGAGTAATGCAACAGTAAAGAAAACAATTGCTGATGATCACTATAAAACTTTAGATGCATCTTATAATGGAAAAGAGATATTGATTGTTAGTTTAGAAGATGCAGTAGCATCACCATTAATATTTGTTGATCCTAAAAACAATAAAGTAATTGGCTATATGCCAGGTGAATAAATTTTATAGCTAACTTTATTTATTCAACAAACGGAGGTTAGTGCAAGAAGGCTATAATAAATAATGAAATTTTTTAGATTTTGAGTAACTTAAATAAGGGGGTATTATCGATGAAGTATCATGAACTGATACATAAATGTGATTTTGTAAAAGCAAAAGACATGGCTTTTCAGATTGATTCCAAGCAGTTTAGTTGAACTTGAGGTTTTATGTAGGATTGACAAAAACTGTGCAGTGATGAGTTTTCACTCTAAAAAAAGCCCCTTCTTAATTAGCTATTAAGAAGAGACTATGGGTTATTAAAATTATTCGTATTTATTCTATGAGATGATTTAAAAATCCGTTATGGTTTAATTTCCCTTTGATAAAAATCATATAATTGGTTGATAGAAGAACTGGACAAGATATGACTGGCACATTCAATTTTCTCACGTTCCCAATCGAACCAACGCATTTCCTTCAACTTTTCGATTTCTTTGTCTGTAAATCGTTTCTTTATCTCTTTAGCAGGGTTGCCTCCTACTATCGTATATGGTGGAACATCTTTTGCAACAACCGATCCAGCCGCAACAATGGCACCTTCACCTATTGTCACACCGGGCATAATCATTGCATTCATGCCAATCCAGACATCATTTTCGATGATTGTATCCCCTTTTGGTTTGTAAGAAGTTTCAATTTGCTCCACAAACGGATAGACGGTAATCCATTCAGAATGATGATTATGATTTCCACCCATTAAAATAATTACACCACTTGCAATGCATACGTAATTTCCTATAATCAATTTATCTAAATGCCAACCATGGTCTTCGATGGGGTTAAATAAATTTTTTGATTTTTCATCTCCCCATAAGTATCTAACACACCCATCTTCAAAATCATGATTATCGTAATAACCAGAGTAGTAGGAGTATTCACCTACTTCAATCATTGGGTTGGTGACAATATCTTTTAAATACTTAATTTCAGACCAGTGGTTAAATCGATGTTGTTTCATTTTTTTTCCCTCGCTTCTAAGTAGTATAAATCAATTTTTTACTTAGAAGCTTAATGCCGTAGCAACATTCTTAAACCGTTTCAAACGACGAACCATCGTCCTCATCCTTTTCCTATTTGTTGAGGAGATTGTAACAAATGAATCATCTGTTCGTCAAATCATATTGCAAAGTTCGACCATAAAGCGTCGTAGTAGACACAACTGTACGGTATAAAAAGTATAGGTGTACCACCTAAGTGATAACACCTGTGAGATAAATTAATCCCAAACTGAGGGTCTTGGAATGCCCGCTGTTCTTAAGTAATCAAGCAGTTGGCCAGTATGGATAGATTCATGATAAGCAACTCTTAACAACATATCACCCAAGTCTCTTATGTAGCCTACATCAGAGCGGTCAATTTTAATATTGGCTAAATCTTTTTCAGAAAATAACCTAATTGTTTCTAAGAACCGATTTCTATAAGGTTCGGCAAATTCTAATTCGGCATTCACAGTGGTAAAAGGCTGTTTTTCGAAAGGAGAATCAAACACTGACAGACTGCCCTTATTTTGGATTGCTAGATGGTAATAATGTTCACTTTCTAGAACGTGCCTAATCATTTCTAGACTAGTCATTGCTTCGTCATCCGGTTTCCATTGTAGTTTTTCTTGGGGAATAGCTGTCCAAACCTTAATACTTCTTCTTCGTACTTCGATAAAATTTAAAATAATTAATTCAACTGAGTTCAAAAATTTCACTCCTTTTATTAGTATGTTTTGAATATACACGAATAAGTGTTCGATTAAAAGGCATGATCTTAATAAATATATTATTGCGCAGTTCGAAACAAACTGGACTTGATTAAACATAAAAAGGACCTTCAGAATGAAAGTCCTTAGAACAACTAAAGGCTCGGCTCGGGCAATAGAAGGTTGGATTTATGATGCCTCACAGTTGTTAAAAACATTATATTCATTGCTTGTAAAGATATAAGAGCTGAAACCTTGAAGATAGTTCGACCAAACTGTAATAAGATATTTCCGATGTCGGGTTGAAACAAAGTTAAACTGTTTTTAAGCAAGTCGTACCGATTTGAAGAAAGTTGAACCGTTTATAAAAAAAGATGTACTGGATTATCTAAATGTCGATTTTTCTTTTCGGTCTAAAGAGGCAGGCTAGTTCAATAGTCAGTAAAGCCTTTTTAGGTGCACAAAAGCTGTTTGGATTAATATATTTAAACAGCTCATATTTACCTTAATACATTGGAGGTAATGGAGTTCCCTGCGGTCTCCACCAAGATTCAACGATTTTCCAAGAATCATTATAGCTGTAACCTTTTCCCATTAAATATCCAATAGAAACTGCTTCTGTTAATGCGTGATCAAATCCCAGGTATTGTGCTTCTCGTAATCCGTGTCTAACAGCTGGACTTATGATAGCAAGAATTTGTTGTTGAGGATTAGATGGCTGGTTGTCGATATTCATTTAATACTCCTCTCTTTTGATTATAGTAATAGCAAGTAAAGGGTTCAAAATAATTTATGCAGATATGGGAAGAATGTAATAGGCAATAAACATGTCCGTTTAATTTTCAGTATAGATTGATAACAAGTTCAGTGTAATAGCTGTCCAATCCAAAGGAGAATGAACATGACAAATCAGGAGCTTATCCAAAAAACTATGAAGAATTAGATGAATGGATGGAAGGTCAAGATAATTTAGTTCCAAGTGATAGTTTAAGAGAGTTTGAAGTAGAAATAAGCGAGCGTCGTTTGTTTATTGAACAAAATGGAAAAGTAAGTAGGATTGAACATTGTATTTTGACACAGAAGCACACTCAATAGGGGGAAAAGGTATGCCTGAAAAACTATCTTGCGTACGGAATGAGTTTTGGATTATTAGGTGGTGTACTTTTAAGTTTAGTTGGAATGATGTTAGAAAATGTATTTATTCAAGTTGGAGGCTTTGGAATAGGGTTAACATTAGGAACATTTATAGGTGCTTTGTTTTATTCTATTGAAACAAGAAAGAGGTAAGCGTAAAGTTGGCATTGTGTGAATAATTGTACTTAACCTAACCAGATATTTTAGTTCAATAAGACCCACTAAAAATAATTAAACATTTTTATAAAAACAGTTTCTAAATCACAGCTAAAGATGCCATTTTATCAATCTTATTTTCAAAAGTATTCATATATTTTATAAAAAGCACTGCAAGTCGCAGTGCTAATAAGGGTTATAAATACTATATTAATTTAGTGATAAGAGCCAAGTTCTTTTTGTACTTCTAATAATAATTGGTGATTTGAAACTAAGCCTCTTTTTCCAATACTTTTCCTTATCTTTTATCTTCCACAACGATCAATTCACCTGTAATCGGATGTACAAATTGTACTTTGAATGCGTGAAGTTCATAAGTTTTAGTAGGTGATTTCTTCGCTCCGTATAAATCGTCTCCTACAATCGGGTGACCTAGATGGGCAAAGTGCACGCGAATTTGATGGGTGCGTCCAGTTTCAAGAATTGCATGTACTTTTGTAAAATTAGGATTTCTGCCGACTACTTCATAGTGGGTAATAGCAATCTGACCTGATGGAGACACTCTCTTTCTAGTTGCATGGTGTCGATCAACGCCAATGGCAGCTCGAATTGTGCCGTGGTTGTTTTTTACCTGTCCTTCGACAATCGCTTCATACGTGCGAATGATTTCTTTATTTTCTAGCATGCGATCAAGCATCCCTTTGACGATAGGATTTTTCGCAACAACGATTAGCCCTTTTGTCCCTTCATCAATACGATGTACATGCTCTCCATAAGCTTGTCCTTTACTAGATAGATAATGATGAACCGTATTCATGAATGTGTGGTTTTGACCTGCTTCATTTGGATGTGTAGCAGCACCACGAGGCTTCGATGCAATTAGTAAATACTCATCTTCATAGGCAACGTAAAGAGGTATTTGATCGGAAGAAAGATAATTAGAAGCATCTCCCTCCCATGTAAAAACTAGTATATCTCCTTTTTGAAGCGGTGCTTTCCATTGCATTAATTCTCCATTTACATCACTAACTGCTTTTTGCATACGTAAATCATGGATAAGCTTTTTACCGAGCTTCCATTTTTGTTGAAAAATTATATCAATTGTAAGTCCATCCTCTTGTACTTCATAACGAAATGTATGTATCATTCTTCTCTCTCCCTTTAAAAAAGGCCATGTCATTTTGACACGACCGTTTCGATTATTTTAACACTACTTCATCAAAAAAAACTTGAATTTCATCATCTGGATGAGAACCAAATAATCTAGCTACTTCTTTTCCATCTTTAAAATAAATCAATGTGGGTGTAGCCTCTATTGAATAGTCATCCCAGCCTTGTTCATATTCAAGTACATTATATTTTACAATTTCTACACCATTTTTCTTTGCAAGGGGAACTAATCTCGGAGTCATTTCCTGACAGTGAACGCATTCGGGACTAAAAAAGTAAACAGTAACCGGTTTACCACTATTAATTTTTTCTTTAAGCTTATCTGGCATGATGATATTCTGGTAGTTTGGATCTTTTAGTAAATCAATAGTAGATTGTCTTAAATTAGTTTTATCATAAGGGTTGTCCGCTAATTTTGTTTTGTTTGATTGGTTCGTTAATATAATAATTAGAGCAAAAACAACAACGATGATTCCACCAAATATAGCTAATTTTTTCATACTCCAGTTTCCTCCTTTAAGCTTCTTAAAACTAATACACTACTAATAATGATTAAAATAAATGCTACAAGTGCTAAAAAGGGAATCGTAATAAATCCTAAATAATTAATATAGTCACTGGTACAAGGTACTCTACCACAAGCAGGTGCGGAATCTTGCATAAAACTTATTTTTTGAATGCTATAGTGATACGCGGAAATACAACCACCTATTATAGAGAAAATGAGCGTAGTAACTGCAATTTTCGGATTTTTTTGCGCATATGCTATTACTATAATGATGACAAGTGGATACATAAGTATGCGCTGATACCAACATAATTCACATGGCTCGTATTGCCGGATTTCCGAAAAATATAAGGAACCGAGTGTTGCAGTAAAAGCTACTGTCCACATAAATAACAATAAATTTTCAATTTTTTTTGTCATAGAATGCTCCTTTAAAATACTTTGAACTCAAATCAAAGTATACGGGTTCTTTAAAAGTATGTAAAATATTTTATCTGTTTCGGAAAGAGGGATATAATAGAGGATACTTACTTAAAAGAGGAGCGATTAGAATGTCTGAAGAATTTGATCTATCTCAATTTGAAAAAAGTATGGTTATAAGACAAACGTCTTTTTCAGATATAGATGCTATTTTAGAAATCCAACGCCTTAGTTTCCCTGGAATGGATCCGTGGGAGGTAGCTCATTTACGCAGTCACTTAACTATTTTTCCAGAAGGACAATTAGTTGCAGAACTAGATGGCAAAGTAATTGGATCTTGTTCAAGTTTAATTATTAACTTTGATGAGTACGATGATCGCCATTCTTGGTCAGATGTGACGGATGCAGGTTATATTACGAACCATAATCCTGAAGGGTATAATTTGTATGGAATTGAAGTAATGGTACATCCGGATTATCGAAGAATGAAGGTAGGGCAACGTCTATATGAAGGAAGAAAAGATATTGCCAGACAGTTTAATTTAAAATCCATTATAATTGGCGGACGTATTCCGAACTATCATAAACATGACGAAGAAATGTCACCGAGAGAGTATGTGACAGCTGTATCACGTCATAAATTATATGATCCGGTACTCACGTTCCAGTTAATGAATGGATTTACGTTAATGCGTATTAATCCAAACTATTTACCGGACGATAAAGCATCCGCTAAATACGCTACTTTGATGGAATGGAATAACGTAGATTATATTCCACTTTCCAAGCGTCATTTTAAAACGAGTTATCCTGTTCGAATTTGTGCAGTGCAATATATGATGCGAAAAATTAATTCGTTTGATGAATTTGCAAACCAATGCGAGTATTTTGTAGATGTCGCTTCTGATGCTCAATCCGATTTTGTTGTGTTTCCAGAAATTTTTACAACACAACTAATGTCTTTCTTAGATGAACCTTCACCTAGCCAATCAGTTCGTAAGTTAACGGAATATACTCCGCAATATATGGAATTATTTTCTGATTTAGCTGTGCGTTATAATATTAATATTATAGCTGGTTCACACTTTGTAGAAGAAGAAAATGAAGAAATCTATAATATTGCATATTTATTCCACCGAGATGGTTCTATAGACAAGCAGTATAAAATCCACATTACACCGAATGAACGTAAATGGTGGGGCATTAGTGCAGGAGATTCTGTGCAAGTGTTTGATACAGATTGTGGGAAAATTGCTATTCAAATCTGTTATGATATTGAATTTCCAGAGCTTGCACGAATTGCGACAGATATGGGTGCAAATATTATTTTCACTCCGTTTTGTACGGAGGATCGTCAAGGATACTTACGTGTTCGTTATTGTGCACAAGCTCGAGCAGTTGAAAACCAAATTTATACGGTCATCTCTGGTACAGTAGGAAACTTACCACAAACCGAAAATATGGATATTCAATACGCACAGTCTGCTATCTTTGCTCCTTCTGATTTTGAATTTGCAAGGGATGGAATTGTAGGAGAAACAGAACCTAATTTAGAAATGGTTTTAATCGGAGATGTTGATTTAGAAATTTTAAGACGTCAACGTCAAGATGGAACAGTTAAGCATTTGAAAGATCGTCGTCATGACGTATATGGTATAGATTATAAGAAGTAAGAAATGAGGTTTCACTAAATGTCATATAAACAGTTATTCGAACAATGGAATAGCTTCTCTGAATTAGAGCCTATTTGGAAAGAGGATCTTGAGTTATTAGCAGAAGATGAGAAACGCCTGGAGGATGCATTTTACCGTGATTTGGAGTTTGGAACTGGCGGAATGCGAGGGGAAATTGGAGCTGGAACGAATCGTATGAATACGTATACGATTCGTAAAGCTACCTCCGGATTAGCTGGATATATAAAAGCAGCAGGAGCGAATGCGATGAGTCGTGGAGTAGTCATTGCTTACGATAGCCGTAGATTTTCTCCAGAGTTTGCACGTGAAGCAGCAAATACATTAGCTTCTAATGGCATTAAAGCTTATTTATATAACGAGCCTAGAACGACTCCACAGTTGTCTTACTCGGTTCGCAAGCTACATGCATTCATGGGAATTGTTATTACGGCAAGTCATAATCCTCCTGAATACAATGGATATAAAGTATACGGAGAAGACGGTGCCCAGTTAAATTTGAGCGATGCAGATGAAGTTATTTATTATGTCAATAAAGCTGGGAATGCTCTCCAAATAAAACTTAACGCTATCGACGAAAGACTTATTATATATTTAGATGAAGAAATAGATAAAGCTTATATGAATGAATTGAAAACAGTGCAAGAAAATCCGACCCTTGCTGCTACTACTGAATTAAAAGTAGTATTTACTCCACTACACGGGGCATCCGGTCACAGTGTGAGCCAAATATTAAGTGAGTGCGGCTATAAACATATCCATTATGTAGAAGAACAAATGGAGCCAAATGGAGAATTCCCTACAGTGAATTCTCCAAATCCCGAAGAACATAGTGCTTTTGAATATGCCATTCAATATGGTGAAAAATACGATGCCGACATTCTAGTTGCTGCAGATCCTGACGGAGACCGTGTTGGACTAGCAGTGAAAACTGAAGAAGGATATAAGCTTTTAACTGGCAATCAAACAGGTGCTATTTTAATCGAATATTTATTAACACAAAGAAAAGAAAAAGGTGAAATGCCCGCTAGAGGTCGTGTTTTTAAAACGATAGTAACATCTGATTTAGGAAGAGTTATTGCAGAGTATCATGGTGCAAGTACAGAAGATGTATTGACCGGTTTTAAATTTATTGGTGAAAAGATTAAGCAATATGAAGAATCAAAAGAATATGAGTTTTTATTTGGCTATGAAGAAAGTTATGGCTATTTAGTAAAAAGCTTTGCTAGAGATAAAGATGCAATACAAAGTGTACTCGCGATAGTTGAAGCTGCTGCTTACTATAAAGAGCAAGGATTGACTCTAGTTAATGTTTTACATGCCCTATACGAAAGACATGGCTATTATTTAGAAGGACTAGTATCTGTCACGAAAAAAGGTGTAAGTGGATCAAATGCTATTAAAAGCTTACTAGAACAAATTCGTTTAAATCAAATATCTGAAATTGCAGGAGTAACTGTACTATCACATGAGGATTATTTATCTTCTCTGCGAACGTTTACAGATGGTCGAGAAGCGGAGCAGCTTTTGTTACCAAAATCGAATGTGATCAAATACTTCTTAGCTGATGGTTCATGGGTATGTGTAAGACCAAGCGGAACGGAACCGAAGATTAAATATTATTTCGGTGTGACAAGTGAGTCCGAGGCGGAAAGCATTGAAAAGCTACAAACATTAAAAATTGCATTTACTACCGAAATGAATAGATATTTAAAAGAATGAATGATGAAATCCGGGAAAGAGGTATAGTTACTCTCCCGGATTTTTTTTCAGCCAAAAGTATGATGCCTAGTTTTTACAGTCATGTAACAATAGATGTAAGATGAAATACATAGGAATGCCAAATAATTTAGAAAAACGTTGAATCGGCTCCCTTTCCGCGGGCGTTGCTTTAGCCTCCTCGCTTCGCTCCGGGGTCTTCAGCTAACGCTATTCCCGCTGGAGTGTCGCCTTTTTCAACGATTTTCTAATTAGAGTGCAATAATAGATAAAGTTTCCATTCTATTTTTTCGAGAACTTTGAAATATATTAAGTAGTGGAAGGCGGCGACTCCAGCGGGAAAAGCGTGTCCAGGTGAGACCCCGCAGGAGCTTGCGACGAGGAGGCTCACGGACCGCCCGCGGAAAGCGTCCGCCTGTAACGGTAACCACCATTATAAGCTAACATAGCCATTAGTAAATTTATTTAAAATTACATTTTTTCTGTACCCTTACCACATAAATGGAGGAATTTTTACATGCAATCGAACGAACTCTCTAACATAGAGTTATTGAAGGAAATTGCAGAATTTCTAAATGAAGAAACAGATATGGAACAAATGCTGCAAGGAGCACTTCAAAAGTTATTAGAAGGAACTGTTTTTGAGACAGGATGGATTTTCTTTATCGATAAAAGAGGAAAGCAACAGCTTATTTCACATAAAAACTTGCCGAATGCACTTAAGCAAAATGATTGCAGGCATTTGCAAAAAGGTGGATGTTGGTGTGTTTCTAGATTTCAAAATGGAGATTTGAAAAAGGCATCTAATATTATTGAGTGTAAACGAATTGTTAACGCACAAAAGAAGAAAAATGAAGCTACGGATGGAATCACGCATCATGCAACAGTTCCTCTACAATCTGGGCATGAGAGTTTTGGTCTTTTGAATGTTGCCACGCCAAATACGATTCGATTTTCAGAAGGTGAACTTGCATTACTCGAGTCCGTTGCATTTCAAATTGGATCTGCTATTAAGCGAATATATTTGACGAAACAAGAACAACAAGTTGCGCTAGCGCAGGAAAGAAATCGCTTAGCACGTGACTTGCATGACTCCGTCAATCAATTATTATTTTCGGTCACTTTAACTGCTCGTGGAGGAGTTGAAATGACGGAGCAGCAAGAAATTAAGGACACATTTAAAGAAATACAATATTTAACACAAGATGCTTTAACTGAAATGCGCGCACTTATTTGGCAACTGCGTCCGAAAGGGTTAGAAACAGGAATAATTGAAGGCATTAAAGGTTACGGCGATATATTAGGATTAACACTTAATGTTAATGTGAAAGGAGTCATAAACTTACCTGCAAGTATTGAAGAAACGTTATTTCGCATTGCACAGGAAGCATTAAACAATATCCGTAAGCATTCTGGTGTGTTAAAAGCAGAGCTTTATTTAACGGTTACTCCTACAGATGTATTGTTAGTGATAAAAGATGAAGGTTGTGGATTTCATATGAATGAATCGAAGAAATTACCTTCTATTGGTTTACAAAGCATGCGGGACCGAGCGCATTCCATTGGAGGATCGGTTGATTGGGTGACGGAATGGAATAAAGGAACGGAAATTTTAGTACGGTTACCTTATTAGGAGGGATTTACATGATTCGAGTATTAATTGCAGACGATCATCATGTAGTAAGAAGAGGTTTAATGTTCTTTTTAAAGACCCAAAAAGATATGGACATTATCGGGGAAGCGAAGAATGGAAAAGAAGCAGTAGAAATGACAGAGACCCTAAAGCCAGATGTAATATTAATGGATCTTGTTATGCCTGAAATGGATGGTATCCAAGCAACGAAGCGTATAAAAACAAAATATCCAGAAATTCAAATATTAATGCTTACAAGCTTTTCTGATCGGGATCACGTTATACCAGCATTGAGAGCTGGAGCAGCAGGTTATCAATTAAAAGACATTGAACCAGATGATTTAGCAGAAGCTATTCGTAAATTAATGCGAGGGGAAAATACATTACATCCAGATGCAACAACACAACTGCAAAAGGAATATGAACCAGTCGAATTATTACCACATGAAGAATTTTCCTTAACACCAAGAGAACAAGACGTGTTGTCAGAACTGACAAAAGGAAAAAGTAACCGTGAAATAGCATCGTCTTTATTCGTAACAGAAAAAACAGTGAAAACACATATATCTAACATATTTGCTAAGCTACAAGTACAAGATCGAACCCAAGCTGCTCTATATGCAGTAAAACATGGGCTAACAGAGCCAAGCGGGCAATAAAAACACGGTGAGCCGCAGTCATGATGCGGTGCACTGTGTTTTTTGTTATGAGAAATGGGGAATCGATCAATCATTCACGATAATCGATCAATCACTCCAAACAATCGATCAATCTTTCACGATAATCGATCAATCATTCCAAACAATCGATCAATCATCGAAAATCCATCACGATTTTTTCTCAAAGTGAGGCTCGATATGCACTTGAACAACCGAAAAAGGTTTTACTTTCATAATGTTTCTCTCAATTTCTTCGGTTATTCGGTGACTTTCAATTACATTTAGATTAGGGTCTACTGTAACAGTTAAATCAATAAGCATTAAATTTCCATGCATTCTTCCTTTAAAATCCTTTAAAGTTTCCACTCCGTGTATAAGCTTTACAACAGTCGACAGAGACTCAACTTCTTCCACATTAAATCCATCCGATAATGTATATGCTGCTTCATGAAAAATGTTATAAGCTGTCACCATAATAATAATTCCTACTATTAAAGCAGTTACACCATCTAGTATTGGAAATCCTAACATAGAACCAACGATACCAATAGTTGCGCCTATACTTACAAGTGCATCTGAACGATTGTCGTATGCGGCTGCTTTTAATGCAGAACTATTAATACGAGTACCTAATTTCAAATTGTATTTATAAACAACATACATAACTAGGGCGCTTATAAATCCTACAATCGCAGTGAAGTTAGAAGGAACCTGTTCAATTGGATTTGCTAGATGTTGTACGGCTTGAATAATTACTTGGATACCAATCGCTGCCATAATAAATGCAGCAATTAAGGAAGCGATGGTTTCTGCCCGTAAATGACCATATTGATGCTGAGCATCCGGTGGTTTTTGTGAAATTCTTAGGCCAATTAATATTGCAAGAGAGGAAATAATATCCGTAAAATTATTTAAACCATCCGCTTTTAAAGCTTCAGAGGAACCAAGAAAACCTACAATTAGCTTAAATGCACTTAACAAGAAGTAAATACAAATACTAACCCAAGCACCTTTTTCCCCTTCACGTAAATTTGTATAAAGTTCCAAAGTGTTTCCTCCTCGCAACATATTTAGGCATATGAAAACGACTCCCAGTATGGGAGTCGCTATCTATTATTATTCATTTAATGAATCTTCATCTAAGTTTTCTTCGGAAGGAGCAATTTTTATGATTTCTAGGTATTGAATATGATGTCCGTCAATATCTTTAATCATAAATTCAAAGCCTTGTTCGATTATTTTCTCACCTTTTACAGCATCAAAGCTTTTAGTCATAAACCAACCGCCAATTGTATCAATGTCCTCTTCGTCAATGTTAATGCTTAGAAGGTTATTCACATTTTCAATCAACATTTTTGCATCTACAATATAATGGTTTTCTCCGACTTTTTGAACTTCTGGAAGTTCGTCTGTATCAAATTCGTCTCGAATATCGCCGACAATTTCTTCGATAATATCTTCTATGGTAACAAGTCCAGAAGTACCACCATATTCGTCCATTAAAATAGCCATATGAATTCTTTCACGTTGAATCTTAAGTAATAAATCAGCGATAGGCATCGTTTCAATTACGCGGATAATCGGTTGCATATAATCACTCACTGGAGTTGTGGCATTCTCAGGATTTTTTATATAAGCAGTTAATAAGTTCTTCATATTAACAAGTCCAATAATGTGATCTTTATCGCCATCTGTAACTGGATATCGTGTATATTGTTCCACACCTATTAGTTCAAATACCTCATTTAATGTAAAATCTTTATCAATTGAAATAATTTCAGTTCTAGGAACCATTATTTCTTTTGCTATTCGATCATCAAATTCAAAAATTTTATTAACATATTTGTATTCGGCTTGATTAATTTCTCCACCTTTAAAACTTTCGGAAAGAATCATACGAAGTTCTTCTTCTGAATGGGCTACTTCTGATTCTGATACCGATTTTAAACCAAATACACGAACCGCTAGGAAACGTGCAGAGCCATTCATACCTCTGATAACTGGGTACATTACATGATCAAAAATAATTAAAGGTTTAGCAACAGCTAGTGCTATTTCCTCCGCTTTTTGAATAGCAAATGTTTTTGGAGTTAATTCCCCAACTACTACATGTATAAAGGTTACGAGTGAAAATGCAATGATAAATGAAAGTACTGAGGTAATACTCTCTGGAAGAACAAAAAATTCAAAAACTGGATGTAGTAATGCTTCTATGGTCGGTTCACCAAGCCACCCTAATCCTAAAGCAGTAATTGTGATACCGAGCTGACAAGCGGATAAATATTCATCCAGATTGGAAACAAGTTTTTTTGCATTTAACGCATTCTGGTTCCCTTCAGCAATAAGCTGATCAATTCTAGTCGTTCTTACTTTAACAATTGCAAATTCACTTGCAACGAAAAATGCAGTGAATGCGATTAAGACAGCAAATGCTGTCAATCGTATGGCTATGTCCAAATAATTACTTTGTTCCTAACCCAAATGGGGGGTAGAACAAAGTGTACACCTCCTGTTTTCTAAAAAATAGTTTATAGTTTTAATAATAAAATAATGCAAAGTAAAATACAAATCTTTCTGCTTACAATGGATATTTTTACATTACAACTCTTTATACAGTGAAATTTACAAAAACTTAAAACGAAGTTTACTAGTTTTGTATGATAATAAAAGAGATAGGATGGTGGGAAAATAATTGGAAAACAAATATGTTGAAATAATGAAAGCGGCAGTAAAACTTGGTCTAACATCATTTGGGGGTCCCACTGCTCATATTGGCTATTTCCGAGAAGAATATGTGAAGAAACGTAATTGGTTGGATGATAAATTATACGCTGACATTGTGGCTTTATGTCAGTTTTTACCCGGTCCTGCATCCTCTCAAGTAGGAATTTCGATTGGTATATTAAGAGGGGGATTATTAGGGGGGATTATTTCATGGCTAGGATTTACGATACCATCTGTCATAATTCTTATGTTATTTGCGATGTTTATAAGTTCTACTGGTTCATTTGATAGTGGGTGGATTCAAGGACTGAAAATTGTCGCAGTAGCGGTTGTTGCACATGCATTAATAGGAATGCAAAGGTCTCTTGCACCAGATCGTATGAGAATTTCCATTGCTATTGTTTGTGCCATATGCAACTTACTCATTCCTACTGTAGTAGGACAAATTGGAATTATTATTGCTGCAGGTTTGTTTGGATATTTTCATTATAAAAAAGAAACTGTAGAACCTGTACCTAAAATGTCACTCACTTTTGGTAAAAAAACTGGAATTATTAGTTGGATAATATTTTTTACCTTACTTATTTTATTACCAATTTTAAAGCCTTTTTTAAAATCGGATTACTTTTCCATGTTTGATATTTATTATCGTGTAGGTTCTATCGTATTTGGTGGAGGTCATGTAGTTTTACCAATTCTTCAGCGGGAAGTGAATATTTCATCGGATGTGTTTCTTGCTGGATACGGATTAACTCAAGCTGTTCCTGGACCACTCTTTACGATTGCAGGTTTTTTAGGACAAGTTACAGAAGGCGCTATAGGTGTTTTCATTGCAGTTATAGCAATATTTTTACCTTCTTTTTTGTTAGTAATTGGGACACTCCCTTTCTGGTCACATATTCGCTCCAAAAGAGGAATTCAAGCAGCATTAAAAGGTGTTAACGCTTCAGTAGTAGGAATATTACTTGCTGCATTATATAACCCAGTTTTCACAAGTGCCGTGAAAACTCCCGCAGACTTTGTCATAGTACTAATAACATTTACACTACTTAATGTGTATAAATGGGCACCTTTTAAAATAGTATTAATAAGTGCATTACTTGGAGCAGTGATGCATATCATATAACTTAATTTGGTTAAACATGGAGAAATTTTTCTTGGTAGTTGAACGAAGGAAGGAAATAAGCAATAACGAATTTGAAATTATTCCTTTTTTCAAAAAGTATTGACAATGGAAATTTCCATGTGCTAATGTTAAGGGACACTAAATAAAAAAGAAATGGAGGTATGAAAAAATGATTCGTTTAAAAGAAATAGCAAACAATTTAATAATTTCTTCATACCTACCATTTGACGTAAAATGATTGTTGAATAGACTTTTCTGGAAATGATTTTGTCTATTTTAAAGCACATTACCGTAATATGGGTAATGTGCTTTTTTGCGTTCATTCGCTTCCAAAATTTGGTGTTAATATTAGGTGAAGGAGTGTTGAATATGAGTATTCAGCGAACAAGACAAATTTTATTAAAGGAATCTTTAGAAGGTGGATAGCGAAGTCACACATAGAGAGAAAGAAGAAATGAGGGGTAGAGAATGTTTTCTGTATTATTTAAATTGAAATGGTTTTTTAAAGATCATTGGAAGCGATATACTGTCGCTGTAAGTTTACTAATTGTAGCAAGTGCATTTGAAGTGTTACCACCATGGATAGTAGGTGGAGCAATTGATACAATCACGATGGGAAAAATGACAAGTGAATCATTAATGCAATATGTATTATATTTTGTAGGAATTATTATTGTCGGTTATGGATTGAATTTTGTATGGCAATATCAATTATTTGGTGGCTCCATTACGATTGAACGTATTTTACGATCAAAGTTAAATCGAAAATTTTTGAACATGACACCAACTTTTTATGAAAAAAATCGTACGGGAGATTTAATGGCTCGTGCAACGAACGATTTAAATGCAGTTGCAACAACGGCTGGCTTTGGAATTATGACGTTAATTGATTCAACCATGTATATGGCTGCACTTATACTTGCCATGGGTTTCATTATTTCATGGAAATTAACTATTTTCGCAATCTTACCTATACCGATACTTGCATTTATCATGCAATATTTAGGTAAAATCATTCACGAAAAATATATGGTTTCACAAGATGCATTTGGTGATTTAAATGACCGAGTATTAGAATCGATTGCTGGTGTCCGAGTTATTCGGGCTTACGTGCAAGAACGAGCAGATGAAAAGAAATTTGCTGATATGAGCGAAGAAGTGTATCAAAAAAATATGGTTGTGGAACGAATTGATGCCCTGTTTGGTCCAATTACAAAAGTTGGAACTGGTATCAGTTATGTAGTAGCACTAGGATATGGTGCTTATCTGGTTTCAAGAGGCGAAATGACCGTTGGGAATTTAATCACTTTTAATGTTTACTTAGGTATGGCTATTTGGCCAATGTTTGCTATTGGGGAATTAATAAACGTTATGCAACGTGGAAATGCTTCGCTAGATCGTGTGCAAGAAACACTAGATTATGAGGCAGACGTTAAAGATCCTGTTAGTCCAGTTCACTTAAAGGATGTTACATCAATTGGATTTGAAGAGGTTGGATTCCAATATCCTTTATCTCAAGTAAAAAATCTTCAAAATCTTCGAGTGAACCTTCAAAAAGGTCAAACCCTTGGGATTGTTGGGAAAACTGGTTCAGGAAAAACAACCTTTATGAAGCAATTATTAAAGGAATATCCAATTGGGGCTGGTCAACTAACAATTGGAGATATCGCAATATCGGATCAAACAAAAGATCAAGTTTTAGAATGGATTGGATACGTTCCACAAGATCATGTTTTATTCTCTAGAACTATCCGCCAAAATATTCTTTTTGGGAAAGAGGATGCGACGGAAGAGGACCTAGAAGAAGCAATTCGACTAGCTCATTTCCAAAAAGACTTGATGAACTTACCGATGGGATTAGAAACATTAGTAGGAGAAAAAGGTGTCTCTTTATCTGGCGGGCAAAAACAACGTGTTTCAATTGCTCGGGCACTTATTAAAAATCCTGAAATTTTACTTTTAGATGATTCGCTTTCTGCAGTAGATGCAAAAACGGAAGCGAAGATTATTGAAAATATACAAAATGAACGTAGTGGTAAGACAACAATTATTACGACGCATCGATTGTCTGGAATTCAACATGCTGACCATATTATTGTTTTAGATGAGGGACTAATTGTGGAAGAAGGTACACATGAAGAACTTCTTTGTCAAAATGGTTGGTATAAAGAGCAATACGATCGTCAACAGCTTGAGGGGGTGTCGTCATGAGTACAGGAAAACGACTCTACCATTATGCGTTATTTTATAAAAAACCAATTATCCTTGGTTTAATCTTTTTAACGATTGCAGTGTTTGCAGATTTAACCGGTCCATTCATTGCAAAGAGAATTATCGACCAGCATATTACAGATGGATCTATTGATCTACAGCCAATATTAATACTATTAGGTGTGTTTTTTAGCTTAACTATTGTAACTGCAGTTTTTAGATATTTTATGTTTATTAATCTACAGGTTGGTGCAAACCGCATTGTACAAAAGCTACGAAATGATGTATTTCAACATATACAAACATTGCCAATACAGTATTTTGATAACTTACCTGCTGGTAAAGTAGTAGCACGTGTAACAAATGATACAGAAGCAATTCGTAATTTATATGTGCAAGTATTATCACAGTTTGCGACTAGTATTATTTCTATTACAGGTGTTTATGTGGCACTGTTCATATTAAATGCGAAAATGGCTGCAATGGCACTATTTGTTGTTCCAATCGTATATGTTTGGATGATTGGATATCGAAAATATGCTTCAAAATATAATCATATTGTTCGAACAAAAATTGCTGATTTAAATGCGATGTTGAATGAATCGATCCAAGGGATGTCAATTATTCAAGCGTTTAAACGAGAGAAGCAAATGGAACATGAATTTGCAGAAATGAATGAAGAGCATTACCGCTATCAGAAAAAATTACTTATGCTTGATTCGGCTACGGCTTTTAACTTAGTTAGTGTACTTCGCTCAATCATGTTTATAATGTTTATCTGGTATTTTGGAAGCCAGTCAATGGAACCGAATGCAATTGTTTCAGCTGGTATGCTCTATGCATTCGTAGATTATACGACTCGATTATTTAATCCTATTACAGGAATTGTTAATCAATTCTCTCAACTAGAGAGATCACTTGTTGCAGGAAATCGTGTATTCGGTTTACTTGATGAATCAGGAGAAACAGTGAAAGATGAACGGATGGATCGATACGAAGGAAATGTAGAGTTTCAAAATGTTTCTTTTGCTTACAAGGAAAAAGAATATGTCTTGAAAAATTTAAACTTTGTAGCAAATAAAGGAGAGACGGTGGCACTCGTTGGTCACACTGGTTCTGGTAAAAGCTCGATTATGAACCTATTGTTCCGTTTCTATGACCCAACAAAAGGAAAAATTTTAATTGATGGCATTGATATTACGACACTGCCAAGACAAACAATTCGAGATCATATGGGAATTGTATTACAAGATCCGTATTTATTCTCCGGAACAATTGAATCGAACGTAAGCCTAAATGATCCAAGAATTTCCCGGGAGAAAGTAGAAGCTGCTTTGGAAGCAGTTGGTGGCGAACGTGTGTTGAAAAATCTTGAAAAAGGATTGGATGAACCAGTTATTGAAAAGGGAAGCACATTATCTTCTGGTCAAAGACAATTAGTTTCATTTGCAAGAGCACTTGCATTCGATCCGGCCATTCTTATTTTAGATGAAGCTACATCTAATATTGATACGGAAACGGAAGAAATAATTCAGCATGCAATGGATGTATTAAAAAAAGGAAGAACTACGTTTATCATTGCACATCGACTTTCTACTATTAAAAATGCAGATCGTATTTTAGTATTAGATCGTGGAGAAATCGTTGAGAGTGGTACTCATGACGAGTTGTTACAGCTACAAGGACGCTATGAGCAAATGTATAAATTACAAGCAGGAGTACCTCAAAACGTGTAATACGTTTAGGGGTATTCCCTTTTTTTATAGGTAGCATATATATTTTTATGCAGGAATAGGCGGATTTCCGTTTCAGGTGGACGAATTCCGCGGGGTGAGCGATGAACCATCACCGCCGCTTAAGCGTCCGTTGTGATGTTTCAACTTTCTGACAGAGGAACAAAGGCTAAGAGCGCTACATCGTGTGGCAACCCCTTCGTGACCAACATCCTGTTGGCCCCCGCTGGAGTCGCCACTTTTCACACCAATCCATTAAGTGAGTAGTACATAGCAAGAAGAGTCATATAGGTAATATTATTACCCGATTGCACTACTGAATATCAAGAAATGTACCACCAAAAACCATAAATTACACCAGATCGATATGTGAACCTGACGGAATCAGAATTTCGTCAGGTTCTTTCTGCATACTGACTGTTGTTAAATCAAAGTAATTTTATTAAAAATAAAGATATTTAATTATTTTGTATAAGTTTACTTTACTTTTGTAAAAAATGAATTTATAATTTGATTTAAGAGGTGATGGTCATGAAGAAAGATTTTGGTGATTCGATATCAAATAAGGTTTATGAATATCGTGTACTTGCCAGAATGTCTCAGCAAGAATTAGCAGAGAAAGTCGGGGTTTCCAAACAAACCATCTTCGTCATGGAAAAGGGAAATTATGTCCCGACTCTGCTGTTAGCTTTTCGAATTGCCGAATTTTTTAATGTTGATGTAAACGATATTTTTACTTATGAGAAAGGAAATGATCAAAATGAAAATTAAGTCTATTTCAGATATCCCTAACGCAATTTTTAACCCTTTAAAGTCTTGGGCTGAACAATCTACAGGAAATTGGAATATTCTCATTGGAGTTGGTTTTTTACTGTTCATAGGTAGTGCGATTTTTGCTTATGTATTTTATAAGAAGATTGGGCAAGACGACGAACGGACAAATAAAATCTTTTTGAAAAGCAGTTACTTTATGCTGTGGGCAATTATTCTATGTGACATGATTTTTCCTAAAGACTATATGTGGAACATTTTTTTCTTGTTCAAATATGCGTTAGCAATTTTAGCTGGTGGAATTTACATGGCTATCCAATATAAAAAGGATTTGTCGTAGGAGAAAGAACGCGGATCAACCCACTCCAAAAGAAATTCGAGATCAGCAGATTGGTGACTTGTGCAAACAACTAAGCTTATGATATTCAGTGGTGCATTTCACGATATAGTAGCGAAGTCGCGGACGAAATTGCATCTTCGTCCGCTTTTAAATGTGTATGAAAGGATTTATTCTCTCATTATCCAAACCTAATGCATTATGTCTTTTCCTATTGCAAGAAGGCGTCGGACAAACACCCGCCACAAGATTACCGAAAAAGGCTCGTGAAGTGACGATGTCACTTCACGAGCCAAATTACTACGATAATAGTGTATTTGAGGTTTAGTCCAAAGCACTCTAGAAATAGAGAAGATAAGATGAACTTAAAAAACTTTCTCTTTTCTAAATTTTCTTGAGTTTTTCTGACGGACATCGTATATTTAGAGAGTCGAAATAAAAGTAACGGAAGAGGAACCATATGATGCAGTGGCTACAAAACTGGAAATCAAATATTACTTCATTTAATAAAAACATTCGCTTATTTATGCTGGCAAACATTCTCATTCAAATTGGAATGGGCGTTTTTTCAGTTATGTATAATTTGTATATTAAAGAGCTTGGATTTCCAGAAACGGTAAATGGGAACGTAATCTCTATGACGTCACTTGCTACTGCTATTATGTTAATACCTGCAGGGTTTTTAAGTGATCGATTTGGTCGAAAAGGTATGATTATTCTTGGAACAATTGTGACGGTCTTAACATTATTTTATCGAAGTGTAGAAGTAGGAGAAAACGCACTTATATATGCTGCTTTTTTTACAGGTCTTTTTATGGCACTCGTTCAAGTATCTGGTGTCCCATTTCTTGCTGAAAATTCGAACGCTAGTGAACGTATGCATTTGTTTAGTATTCATTTTTCTTTAATGACGATTGCAAGTGTCGTAGGGAGTTTAGGTGGAGGCGTGATAGCAGATGCTTTACATTTCTACGCGGGTATGTCTGTACAAGATTCGATTAAGTGGGTATTAATCTTTGGGACCTTTATTTTCGCTTTAGGATTATTTCCTTTATTTCAATTAAAGCCCACAGTGAAAGTGGAGGAAATTACAACAGTAATAGAGAAAGAAATACCAAGCAATTTCAAACGTAATATTACGGTTATAGTACTCTTTGGATTTGCAAATTTGCTTATCGGTACGGGATCAGGTTTAGTGATTCCTTATTTAAATTTATATTTTTCGAATCGGTTTGATGCTTCTAACTCTTACGTTGGTTTAATATTATCTTTGGGATCTGGAATGACAGCAGTTGCAATGCTTATGGGGCCAGCGCTCGTAAAAAAGGTTGGTCAAGTTCGTGCACTTGTTATTTTTCAACTTCTTTCGATTCCATTTTTATTTCTAACTGGTTATACCACTTCTCTTGTTGTAGCTTCAATCGGATTTTTACTACGACAAGCATTAATGAATGCTGGGAACCCGATTCAAAGTGCCATTGCAATGGATCTAGTTCACGATAAATATAAAGGACTCGCAAACTCGGTAAACCAAATGGTATTCAATTTAGGATGGGCTACAATGGGACCCGTATCAACAGGACTGGTGATGGCATATGGGTTTTACTGGGGTTATGCGTATACGTTTACAATAACAGGTATTTTATATATTATTGCTTCCACTTATTTTTATATTTTATTTGGAAGAAAGAAAATAGGGACTGTATAAAGAGAGCGCAAGGATTTTACTTTGCGCTTTCTTTTAAAAGTATGAAAAATTGAGTTCGGAACAAGACACTGTCCGCGGTCGAACAACCTGGCATCTTCCCATGCTTCACTTCGTTCGGGGTCTCGTCTGTCTCGCTTTTTCCGAATAGCAAATGAATAAACAATTGTAAAAAGTATGTGAAAGTATTGGTTTCACATACTTTTTTTAAAGTAAAAGGGATTTCTTTAATATATGTTGAATCACTATATGGAAAACTTAAATAAAATGTCTTTATTTAACTAAGGGGCAAGAAATAAGATAGAGAAAAGAGGGAAACATTGAAACGGAAATTATGGGGAATGGGTATTTTGTTCGCGCTCATTTTAGCTTATTTGGGGCATGAAGTATACATAAAGCTAAAAATTCAACATTTAGGAGAAGTTGCAGATGAAATAGGTATTTTAGATCTACATTCATTAAATCATATGTTTTTAGTAAAGTATCCATCAACCGATGTTTATGATACGAGGGATAAAGAGGAAGTGCAGCAATACTTAGCAAACTTTTTAGATATGAAAATTCGAACAGTGAGGAAGGTGAAAGAGACAGAAAATCATTACAAGCTGACTTTTGAAAATAAGGATGGCTATCGAATGCAATTAACGCTATATGAAAATGGCACAGGGCAAGTATCAAGTGTGTTCAAGGTGATTGGTACGACCGTGTTTATTGAAATGGAGGATGAAGCATTTACGGAGCATTTTTATCCGTTGTTTTTAAAAGCAAACTAATTTTATAATGAAAAACAATTGAATGTGGCATATGTACAAGTACGAAATGCAATAATTTATTTGTGTCTTACATAATTGGGTAGGATTGCGGAATTTTATTTTTATCTTAGTATACATTGAATCAGTGGGTAGATTATTGAGTAGGTAGAACTTGAGAAAAATAGATAGCATCCATTGATAAAGTAGCTCTGAGCGGACGAAATTGTATCTTCGTCCGCTTTTAAAATAATAGGAAAGTATCTATTCTCTCATTAACCAAAACTTACGCACCTTGTCTCTACACATTTCAAGAGGGCGACGGATAAACATCCCCCACAAGATTACCGAAAAAAATGGATCGTAAAGTGACACAGTCACTTCCCGATCCATAGCACTAACGGTAATTGTGTAGCCAAAATTCTTTTTGCGACGAGTAACCACGGAGCAAATGTTTCATCCAAAGCACTCAGGAATAGGTGATGACAAAATGCATTTTAAGGACGCGTTTTTCTTAGTCATATACATGAAATAGCATCAATTCATGAATCATTTTTTTTACTGTTTCTTCATCTGCTGGTGCTTCGCCAATCCACTTTATCGTGCCATCCGCCTCATATTCACCTGTATATCTAGTTTGTTTATAGAAGAATGAAATGGCCCAACCAGGTAATTGCTTATTTTCAAATAGAGGTTTAAAGCTAAAATGTTGTAACAAAATAATCAACCTTTCATGTGTCATAAATTGCTCGCATACATTAGTAGAAATGACTAGTGAAGGAGCATCCAATTGTTTGTTGAGAAGTTAGAAAAAGCAATCCAAAATGAATATGCTGATTATCATTACTACAAAGATATGTATAATTTAACCGATGACCCATACTGGCAAGGATTTATTCAGCATGTATATGAGGACGAGAAAAGCCATTATGAAATGTTTCAACAACTCTATTATATGCTGACGGGGACATTTGTTCAAAACTTTCAAAAACGTACTCCTTGCCTAGATTTGAAAATTTGTGCTAAAGAGGCTGTTAGAGATGAATTGGAAGGAGCAGAAGTGTACAAGGAAATGTTACTTTTAATACCTGTTCAACAAGCATATGCACCATTATTTGTCGCAATGCATGATGAAACAGAGCATGCCATCCGATTTTCTATGATGTTTAATGCGTTGTAAAATATTTTAGTGTTTGTCCTTCCTCTGCTATAATAAGTGTGAAGCTAGAGGAAAAAGGTGAAATAGATGGGGTTATTATGGACGATTGTATTTATGGCAGTAGTCGGTGCAGCTATTGGGGCAGTTACCAATCATTTAGCAATAAAAATGCTTTTTAGACCACATGAAGCAAAATATATTGGGTCTTGGCGAATTCCGTTCACACCAGGGTTAATACCAAAAAGACGTGATGAACTTGCCAAACAATTAGGAAACACAGTGATAAATCACTTATTAACTCCCGACATCTTTAAACGTAAATATTTTAATGATGAAATGCAAGATAAAACGACAAAATTAATCGTTCGTCAATTAAACGAAAAAGTTCTTCTTTCCGATAAAACTATTGAAGACTGGCTGAAGCTAGGTGGTATTGAAAACGTTTCAAGCATTGCAAATAAAAAAATCAGCGAACAAGTGGACATTCATTTCGAGCAGTTAAAAAGTCGTTTTGAACATGAAACAATTCGTCAACTAGCTCCGTTAGATTGGCAACAAAAAGCAGATAGCAAAGTAGGAGAAATAGTCACCTATATTCTTGGAAAAGGGGAAGACTTTTTTCAATCCGAAGAAGGAAAAATGACAGTAAAAAATTTAATTGATGATTTTCTTTCAACTAAAGGAACACTTGGAAGCATGATTCAAATGTTCGTTGGCGAATCTTCCTCACTTGCTGGGAAAGTGCAACCAGAAATTCTCAAATTTTTAAAATCACCTGGGACCAAAGGGATGTTAGAGAATATAGTCCGAAATGAATGGGAAAAGCTAAAAGATCGACAGATTGTGGAGATTATGGACGGTTTTGATTTTGAACCGGTTATTTCAAATATAAAGACATATTTAACAAAACAATTAGCAATTGAAGAACGATTAAGTCATAGTTTAGTTCACTATTTCCCAGAAATAACAGATTGGACGCAAACTGTACTTGTCCCAAAATTAACTTCATTTGCATTCTTAGAAGCAGAAGCAAAGCTCGAAGAAGTATTGCATAAAATGAAATTAGAAGATATGGTAAAAGAACAAGTTGATTCTTTCCCAGTTGCGCGTTTAGAAGATATCGTACTTGGTATTTCAAAACGAGAATTTAAAATGATTACTGTTTTAGGCGGAGTTCTAGGAGGTCTCATAGGAGTTGTCCAAGGATTAATCGTCTTTATTACAGGCTAAAAAGGAGCTAATAAAATGATCAATATTTATGATGATATTAATAAATTAGAAGCAACACTACGTCAAACGAATGAATTTTCTCAAGTGAAGGCAGCTGTTGAATCTGTAAAGGCTGACGCAGAGGCTTTAGCATTATTTCAAAGTTTCCGTAAAATTCAAATGTCCCTTCAAGAAAAGCAGATGAAAGGCGAGGAAATTTCCGGAGAAGAAATTGAATATGCACAAAAAACAGCTCAGCTTGCCCAAGCAAATGAGAAAATTTTTCACATGCTTCAAGCCGAAATGGCTTTAAGTCAAATAATTGAAGAAGTAAATCGCGTATTAATTAAACCCGTTCAAGAATTATATGAAGGCATTTAAATAATGAAGTATCTCCCACAAATGATTGTGGGGGATTTTTTTGTTTTAGCAGGAAAATTGTAAAGGGTGACGAATATATAAAGAATGAATACTCATTCACTTGGAAAGGAGAATAGATATGTATAAAACATTATTAGTAGAAAAAAAAGAGCGAATGGCAATTTTAACTCTAAATCGTCCCGAGGCAATGAATTCGATGAACGAAGTGATGATGAAAGAACTTGCGGATTGTTTGGAATCTATTAAAAATGACACTTCCGTTCAGGTTCTATTGATAAAAGGAGAAGGAAGGGCATTCTCTGCAGGTGGAGACATTAAAGCAATGATGGATACAGAAAGTCCATTCAATATGAATGAAGTTATGAAAGAGCTTGCTCGAATTGCAAAAACATTGTATACCCTTCCACAAATTACAATTGCTTCTGTTCACGGAGCAGCAGCGGGACTAGGGCTTAGTGTTGTACTTGGTTGCGATGTAATTATTGCAGAAGCAAGTAGTAAGCTAGCAATGAACTTTATTGGTATCGGACTTATTCCTGATGGAGGAGGGCATTTCTTCCTAAAGGAAAGAATAGGGGTACCAAAGGCAAAGCAGCTAATATGGGAAGGGGAAATATTTAAAGGAGTAGAAGCAAAGGAATTAGGATTAGTTGATAAAATCGCAACGGATGGTTTAGGCTGGTCTACAGCGTTATCTTATGCACAAGATCTACTCGAATCTCCTATTGCTGCAATGATTGCTTCAAAAGAGATTCTGCATGCTATCAAATTTAAAGAACTAGAATTGATAGTGGAAAAAGAAGCAATTAAACAAACTGCTATGCGTAATACAATAGATCATATAGAAGGAATAAATGCCTTTGTTGAAAAACGTAAACCCGAGTTTAGAGGAGAATAAGAAAATGGGGGAGATCAATGCTAGTTGGTCTCCTCTTTTTAATGGTTTATTGGGGTAAATTGAGGTTAGTTGGAAAAATTATAAGCTGAAGTAAATTCAGGGATATTATTTTTTGAAATTGATATTTAGACTGTAACAATAAGCCTAATGGAACGTTTTAAGTGGGAAGGGAGGTAGAAAGTTGAAGAAAACTAAAACTAGGCATGACGAGTTGGAAGCAGTATATTTAGCTTTCTCCAAGCCTCTCTACTTTTATTTGTTGAAACTAACTGGCTCCGACATAATGGCGGAAGAGCTTATGCAAGAAACATTTTACAGAGCAACTTTATCATTGGATTTATATGATGGTGGACAAGTGAAAAGTTGGTTATTTAAAGTAGCACGTAATGCATATATGGATGAATGGCGTAAAAAAAAAAGGTGGGGATGGGTTCCTTTTTATAATCATCTTTCCAATTCTACCGATTTTATTAGTCCTTACGGTGCTCCAGAGGATGAATTATTTGTAAAGGAAGTGGCAGATGAAGTAAAAGATATATTGGAGCTGCTCCCTGAAAATTATCGAACCATTCTTTATTTGAGAGAATATGAACAATTTACATATGAAGAACTGGCTAGGACATTAGGTATTTCTTTAGATCAAGTAAAAGTAAATTTGTACCGAGCAAGACAAAGATTTAAACAACTAGCAGAACGGTTAGGCAAAGATTTTGAAAGGGGTGGAAATGATGGAGTGGAATGATGAGAAAGCTCAACAAATTGTTGATAAACATAAGAAAAGATTTTCATGGAGGCTTTCGTTAAATATTGTACGAGTACTTATAGCTATTTTTCTTATTTATTCCGTTTATATGATTGC
This sequence comes from Psychrobacillus syltrankelensis, assembly GCF_055454035.1. Taxonomy (NCBI): domain Bacteria; kingdom Bacillati; phylum Bacillota; class Bacilli; order Caryophanales; family Bacillaceae; genus Psychrobacillus; species Psychrobacillus syltrankelensis. The sequence continues at coordinate 3,548,183 of NZ_CM144227.1, forward strand.
AATATCTATAACTTATGACAAAAGTAGTATTGGAAAACGAACAGAGTTTTATCAAAAGTTAGCAATAGACTGGACTTATCCAGGAATCTCAACTGATCTTTCTACAAGATTCTCCAATGAAATTACGCCATTTTTAACACAAAAAATAGAGTTTCCACTTGTAAAAAGAATTGGTAAGGAAGATTATGTTGTTTCACAATTAAAATTGAGAAAAACACTTATTACTGCATTTACACAAGTAGTAGTAGAGAAAACTTATCCATACAATTCAATGGAACAAGGCTTTAATTTTGATTTACCTTATAATCCAAACTCTAATCGTAAACTAGACGGAAGTGAACACCCTAGGGCTTGGGATACTTTGGAAAAAATCCACGAGGGCAATGTAGCTGAGTTGGCATTTTCTACTGAAGAGTATTTTTCTCCAAAAGAAATAGTACAGCTCTTAACCCCATATAATTTAGATATCGTTTGGATGCCTTTATATATGGGGGAAATGAAGCAATTCACAGAAGGTGGTTGGGGTGGAGGCGGTAATTCAATGAGTTTATACCCGTCCTGGGGATTGTCAGGGGCAAGAATTACTGATGCTGATTTTAATAGTAATTCTCTAACTAGAACATTGGATCTAACATCTATTGAAAATAGTCAACAAACAATGCTCGACAATATGAAAATGATGCTCAAAGGGAATAAAAAACTAGCAGAAGTACTGCTAGGCACAAATCATCTACAAGAAAGATATGATTACTTACATGAAGAAGGATTCCAAGCATACGGTGCAGTTGTTACTGGCCCGGTAAAAGAGTTATTAAAATTAAAAGAGTTAAAGGAAATTCGTAGCGTTCAATTAGGCGAAATTACTTATTGGAACTGGAATGAATAAAAGAGCACAAGGAATCATCTTGATTATAAATAAAAAATGGATGAAAACCAATTCGGTTTTCGTCCATTTGCTATTTACACATGAAATAAAATTAGCTTTCCAGCACTGTTTACTAAGCGATGTGTTGCTTCTAGCAGTCCTTTTTCTTCGATAGCCGCTTCGCCTTTTTTCTTCGCTTCGTCATCATTTTCAAATGACCAAGTCTCTTCCACAATCAGCTTCCCGGTTGGTTCAAATGCAGTAAATTTATATGTTTTCAAGAAATAACACCCCTTTATCATTCTTATTTATATTATACATAAAAAAAGCCAAATGAAAATGTATAGTAAGCTTGACAACAAAAATAAAAGTAAAGTATGCTTTACGTAAAGCTAGCTTTACAAAAAGGAATGATACTGCATGAAGAATTTTGTACGAGAAAAGAGAATAGGTTTTGGGATGACACAAGATGAACTATCAGAGAAGTTAGATGTATCTAGACAAACCATTATTTCATTAGAAAAAGGAAAGTATAATCCATCAATCACATTGGCTTTTAAACTTTCAAGACTGTTCCATTGTACGATTGAAGATTTATTTATATTTGAGGAGGATAAAAAAGATGTATGAAGAATTTGATTTGTTTTCATTTTTAATTGGATTACCTTTGGCTATTATCATCATGATTATTGTCTTCACGATAAATCGAAGAATTGGTAAGAAAAAACGTTGGTTTGATGAGCGCTACACTAAGATCAATGAAAAAGCACGATCGATTTCCTGGATTTACTCTACATTTGCTATTTTAATCGCTTGGATGATTATCATTTTTATGGAAGGACCAGGATTATCATTCTTTATAATGACGGGGATTTGGCTTGTTCATATGATTTCTTACACAATAGGGGCAATTATTGCTAATAAAGATAACTAAGTTGGGGGTTATGTATTGTGAAAAATAATACAAAATGGGCATTGATAGCTTCCATAAGTACGCTAATTGTAATTCCCTTAATATTTTTCATTATCTCATTGCTTACAGGCCAATGGAATTATCTAATATTTAGTTTACCACCTTCATTCACCGCAGGATTTACAGGGTTATTTACAGTTAGGCAAATAAAAAGAAAAAGAGTACTAAAATGATTTGCTGAAAGTTAATGGCATTATAGCCACGTTTCAATCAAAGATTATATATAACTAACTTTCTAAAAAGATTGTGCACATTCATTTGTCTACAGTCTTTTCTTTATGATAAAATAAGAACAAATATTCGTTTTTGGATAGGGGTGTATTGAATGAAAGGGATCCGTTTTCTTCATGTTGCAGACTTGCATTTGGACAGTCCATTTAAAGGAATTTCCGCTATTCCCCAAAATAGATGGAGAGATATTCGAGAAAGCACATTCCAAGCTTTTACAAATATAATAGACTATGCGCTTGATAGTAAACCTGATTTCATCTTAATTGTTGGTGATATTTACGATGGAGAGAATAGGAGCTTACGTGCACAGCATTTATTTCAAAAAGGGATGGAAGCGTTACTGACAGAGGGAATTCCTGTTTTTATATGTTACGGAAACCATGACCATTTAAGTGGAAATTGGGTGAGATTTCAGCTTCCTGAAAATGTACAGGTTTTTGGTGAGGACGTGGAAACGAAGACGCTAGAAGTGAACGGGAAAAAGGTACATATAAGTGGATTCAGTTATAAAGAAAGACATATTCGTGAAGCAAAGCATGTCTATTATCCGGTGGCAGATGGACAAGATTTTCATGTTGGTATGTTACATGGTAGTGTCGACGGTAATAACGAACATGATGTTTATGCACCTTTTCGTAAAAATGATCTGTTATCGAAACAATATGATTATTGGGCACTAGGACATATTCATAAACGTGAAATGCTACACGACGATCCTCCCATTGTTTACTCCGGTAATACACAAAGTAGACATAGAAAGGAAAAAGGGATGAAAGGATTTTACGAAATAACCTTAACAAAAGGACAAGCAGATCTTCAGTTTATACCTTCTTCTGCTTTTATTTACGATGAAATGGAAGTATCCTGCGATGGAATAATCCATGCAAATGAATTAATTGCTCGAATAGAGGAATCCATGATAACGTACAGTGCATCTAATGGAAATGCAATAATAGAACTGACGCTCACGAATATAGTCAAAGATACGGAAGAACTATTGCAATCGTCGACAATGGAAGAGTGGCTCTCTATTATTCAAGAGAGTATCCGTATAGAAAATCATTTTATCATCGTACAAAAGCTCAAATTTGATTTACCACAAGAGCCATTAAAAGAAGCAACAATGATTGTACAAATGATAGAAGAGTGGAGTACATCAAATTGGAAACATGCTTTAAAGGAACTATATCAACATCCAAAAGGAAGTAGATACCTAGATCCAATCGAAAAAGAATTCATGGAAGAAACGATAAAAGAAGTGGAACAGTTACTGACCAAAGTTGTTGCAAAAAGGAGAGAATAAAAGATGAGAATAGAAAAACTCCATATATACGGCTTTGGGAAACATGAAAACGTACAAATAGATTTAGCATTAGGAATGAACGTCTTTTATGGTGAAAATGAAGCAGGGAAATCTACTATTCAGCAATTTATTTTGCATATCCTCTTTGGTTTTCCACAAAAAAATGCACAATTATTAAGATATGAGCCTAAAAGCGGAGCTTCGTATGGTGGAAGAATTCAACTAATTGATAAGCGATTAGGTCGAGTTGTAATTGAGCGTGTGAAGGGTAAAGCGAGTGGCGATGTGACTTTATATTTTGAAGATGGAACACGTGGAGGAGAAAAAGAGTTAGAAAGCTTACTACATTCCTATAAACGTATAGATTTCGAAGCTATTTTTTCTTTTTCATTGCTTCAACTACAAGGATTTGAAAAAATGACAGAGGAAGAGCTTACTCGTACTTTGTTATCCTCTGGGACAACTGGCATGGATACTTTGTCCAACGTAGAAGCTCAATTTGTAAAAGAAATGGGAGAGCTATTTAAACCAAGTGGGAAAAAACCAATCATTAATCAAAAAATAGAGGAAATTAAAGCGTTAGAAGATGAATGGATGTCGCATTTAGAGGAAGTAGATAAATATGAGACTTCTATTAAAAGAATTAAAGAAATCGATTTACTATTGGATAAATCGAACAAGCAAGAAAATCTTATCACTACGAAATTACAGAGATTTATGCAGTGGAAGCAATTAAAACCAATCAAAGAAAAGGAAATAGAAATAAGAGCTGCTTTAGATAGAGTTCAACATCAAACCTTCCCAACAGATGGAATCCGTCGATTTGAAAGTATAAAAGATAAAGAAATAAATGTAAAAATTGCAACGGAACAATTAAGTGAAAGTCTAAAAAAATTGACTAATAGTAGTTCGATAATGTCGTTGGATCAACTAGATTCTATACAAACCTTCTTAGCATACGAAACAGAATGGCATCAATTGAAAGCAAATAGAGTACAATTAGAGGAAGAACAAACGAAGACATTGCAAAACCAAATGCAACAGTTAGCACTTCTTGGAATAGACTGGGAAAGGAATCTTAATGAAATTGTTAGAGCTGATATATCCCTTCAACAAGAAGAAAAACTAGTGTTGTTATTAAAAAAGCGGGAACAGTTAGAAAGTGAATTACAACAAGAAAAACGATTAGTTCAAATGAAATCAGAGGATCTAAGATTGCACTCAGCGCGTTTGAAAGAATTGAACCATAGTAAATCTTCTTCAACAGAGAAAAATAGTCTTAATTTCAGTAACTTTGTGTTTAGTGGAATCATTATTCTTTTAGGGCTTATCCTTAGCTTTCTAGAATCTAACTGGTTAATCGGGCTAACTTTCCTAGTAGTGAGTGTAATTGTCTTCATTGGTTTTTCTTATTTTCAAAGACTGTCACATCAGCCTAGTGATACTAGAACATACGAAAATTTATTGAAAAAAGAAGAGCAAACTTTGTTAACCCAAATTAGTCAGTTGGAGAATACAATTCGGGGGTTAGAACTGGAAAATCAAAATATCGAACAAGATATGCAATTATTTTTAAAAAGATATCATTTAAACAATCAGGTTTCACCAAATTTATTGAAGGAGTTATTTAATCGACTTCGTATTATTCAAGAGCAACAAATACAATTAGATCAAATGGAAACAAATTTGTATGGCGTAAGAAATAGAATGCAAGAACTTTTTGTACAAGCAAAAAATATTGCCAATATTTCTTTGGTCGAGGATATGCTTTTCCACCAGCTTAGAGACTACTATTTAAGCGAAAAGAAAAAGTTGGATGAGAATGAGTCAATGCTCCATAAAATAAGACAAATTTCATTAAAACAAGATGAGAATAATTCCTTACTTCATGCATATGCCCAAAATATACAAGAACTTTTCCAAGAAGCGAAAGTAGAATCAGAACAGGATTTTTACACTGCGTATAATCTTTTCGAACAAAAACTATCTTTAGAAAAAGAATACAAGCAGCTACAAATTCAACTTGGAGATAATGGGATGGCTTTGGAAGAGTTTAACGAAACATTCGAAAGTGAAAGTAAAGAACAGTTAGACGAGCTTAAAAATATTCGCAATGAATTAGTGGAAGAAAAAGCATCTTTACAATACAAAACAAATAAACTATTAGGAGAAGATCACCAAAGTGAGATTCTACAAAAGAAGGAACAGAAAAAAGCAGAACTTCAAGAATACGTAAAAAGATGGGCTGCCTATAAATCAGTCGTAGAAGCTATAAAACAAATGATGGTACAATTAAAAGAAGAACGCCTTCCGGAAGTACTTGAAAAAGCACAGGATTATTTTAAGTTGCTGACGGGGAGGGCATATGAACAACTAGTGTTAACACCAGAGGGAAGCTTTGAAGCAATAAAAGCGAACGGACAGCGTTTTATGATTATGGAGCTCAGTCAAGCTACAAAAGAGCAAGCTTATATCTCTCTTCGGATTGCACTCGCACAATCATTAAAAAATACAGCTCCTTTTCCAATTATTATGGATGATCCATTTGTACATTTCGATCGTTTCCGTTTAGAACAAGTGGTACAATTAATGCAGGAGCTACAAAAAGAACAACAACTACTGTATTTTTCATGTCATGACAATATGCAATATGTATGGAAAGAAGCGCATGTTGTACAAGTAGCGACATATAAGCCGGAAGTGGAGGAGATGTGAAATGAAAGGCATTACACAACTACGAGTAGGGGATCCAGTAGATCAATTCTTACTAATTAAACAATCAACAAAGGGTATTACTACGGTTGGGAAACCGTTTATGTCGCTTGTATTACAAGATAAAAGCGGCGATATTGAAGCAAAATTGTGGGATACTAATGATGAACATGAAAAATTATTCGCCGCAAGCCAAATCGTACGGGTTGGTGGTGAAATTCAAGATTATCGTGGAAAGTTTCAGCTTCGAGTGAAAAGTATTCGCCCAGCCAAGTCGGATGAATCAATATCGATTAATGATCTTGTTCCTTCTGCTGAGAAGTCGAAAGAAGAATTGATGGAAGAGTTAATGCAATTTTTCTTTGAAATGAAAAATCCGTTAATACAACGGATTACTCGTCACTTATTGAAAAAACATCAAATCGCATTTATGACTTTTCCAGCAGCAACAAAAAATCATCATGATTATGCATCTGGATTAATCGACCATGTTGTTTCTATGTTGAAGCTTGGAAAAGCGTTATGTGAACTTTATCCAACGCTAAACAAAGATCTATTATTTGCCGGAATTATATTGCATGATATTGGAAAGGTATTAGAACTTTCTGGACCTGTAGCTACAACGTATACAATTGAAGGTAACTTACTTGGCCATATTACTATAATGGTAAATGAAATTTCAAAGGCAGCGGATGAGCTTCAAATTGAAGGAGAAGAGGTTATGCTTCTTCAACATATGGTGCTGAGCCATCATGGAAAAGAAGAGTGGGGTAGTCCAAAACGTCCAATGGTTAGAGAAGCGGAAATCTTGCATTATATTGATAATATCGATGCTAAAATGAACATGCTGAATCGTGCATTAGATAAGACGAATCCGGGTGAGTTTTCGGAGCGTTTATTCCCGTTAGAAAACCGTTCTTTCTACAAACCAACATTTGAATAACAAAAGAAAAAAGCGTAAAGGTATATGCCCTTTACGCTTTTCTCTATTTAGAATACAATATCTCAACAAGTAAGTATTACCATATTAAGAATAAGACATCACAGCTTTTCAGAAGTGCTTTTGTTTGTAAAGCTTATTTTGAGCTTTCAGTAGTACCATCATCTTTAGTAGTACCATTGTCCGCTTCTTTTGGTGTATCTGCTGATTTTAAAATGCTATCAAGCGCTGTTTTTAAGTCTGCATCTTTAATCTTAATATCAGCATCTTTCATCATTTTTGCAACTTTAGGTAATAGAGTTGTTTTATCAGCTTTTTCAAGTTTTAATTGTTTCTCAAGTTCAGGTTTTTTATCTTCAAAAGATTCTTTAATCGTACGTTTATCTGTTACTTCAATAATGTGATATCCGAAATCTGTTTTTACTGGATTACTAATCACGTTTTTCTCTAGTTTAAATGCTACTTCTTCGAAAGCAGGAACCATTTGGCCTTTACCAAACCAACCTAATTCCCCACCAGTCGTTTGAGCTGCTTCTTCCGTAGAATATTTTTTTGCAACTTCTGCAAAGTCTTTACCTGACTCAAGTTCAGCTTTTACTTTTTTAGCAGTTGCTTCATCCTTAACTAAAACGTGACGAGCATTTATTTCATTTTTAATATTTTCGTATGCAGTTTTAACTTCCTCATCTGAAACTTTAATATCTTCAGTTAAAGCTTTTTCTTGCAATAAGTTAAGTTTTAAATATTTTTTGTATGAGTCTTCAGTATAACCTTGTTGAGCTAGCATTGCTTCGAAGTTATCGCCTAATTTTTCTTTATCTGTCTTGAATTCAGCGTCTACCTCTTCTTTTGTTACTTTATACTTTGAGTCAAGTACTTTTTCGATCATTAGAAGTTGAAATGCTTGATCACCAATAGATGATTTCATTTCTTGATACAAGTCATTTTGAGTAATATCTCCGACTTTTGAAGTAGCTATTACTTCACTGCTAGTTGCAGAATTATTACATGCTCCTAAGGCAAGAACGGATGCTGCAAGTGTGAATGTTAATACTGTTTTTTTCATGAAATTCTCTCCTAACTTCTTCGTGCTGCAGTAGTTACTATAACATAAACGAAATAAAAATAAAAATGGTTCCCATTCATTTGCCTACCGAGTTTTTTAAATATCGCATAGGATACATTGAAAAGGAGGTGTTTTAAATGGGTGGTGCATATGGCGGCGGTTATGCTGGTGGTTCAGGTTTTGCTTTGATCGTTGTTCTATTTATTTTATTGATCATTGTAGGGGCAGCGTTTATCTACTAATGAAAGGATGAACTAAGATCGTAAACTCGATCTTGGTTCTTCTTTTCATCCTCTTGAATAAAAAGAAATGACCCATCATTCTCTAAATGAATTGGGTCAATTTTTTCTCATATTACAAATAAAAAAACTTTACCTTTTCTACATTGTAAATGACCAGACTAGACAGCCTGTTCTCTTTTTCTTAAACTGTATAAACTAATTCCACGTAGAAACTAACTAGAAGTATCGTAATTAATATGTTAATTGTACGAAAAATCTTTGGATGTTTTTCTTCCGGAATTTCTTTTGACACTACTAATGCGTAGGTCATTCGATTAATTTGTAGCAAATAAAATGCTGAGAATAGAATCAACGTAAATATAATCATATCTAGACTCCCTTCATATACTAGTAAGCATATCAAAGAAGGAACATAGTTTACAAGTAGTATATATTGTTAAGAATGAGTTGGTGCGATTAATATTTCATAACCTGCATCAGTTTCTTCAATAAGTGCTTGTTTTGGTGATTTACTTAAATTTTTTACATAAATTAAATCTATTAAACAAATTCCGCAATGATAAGCTAACAAGATGGTAAAATAATGAGCAAATATAGGCGCTAGTATAGCAGCTGTAACGAGCGCTATATTGATAAAGATAAATGGAGCTAATAATGAAAAAATAAATCTATTTTTATTTATTGGTTCAAAAACTCGTAACGAGACGGTAGGTAAAATGCCATATTTTTTCTCAATAATTAATCTCACTTTATCTCGATTACGAAAAAGTGGAATATAGTGCAGTAATTTATGAAGTGGATAAATACATAAAAATGATAAAATAAATATCCAAAAATAGTCGTCCGATTTAGTTGTATCATTAATTATTCCTAATAGAACATATACGAATGAAAAAACGATAATTACTAGAAGTGAAGACAAAAGAAATAATCGGTCCAAACCATATTGTTTTTTCACATTAATTGTTTTCCAGCAGTGCAAGTTAAGCATCTCCTATACGTTGTTGGATATCTATCAGATACATACAATACGATGTTTAACAAGAAAAAGCAACACTTAAAATATTAAAATTTATATAGCGCTTTCAATTCATTGAGATTCCTCACTTTTTGTAAATGAATCATCTATATTTTTAATGGACCGTTCGAATATTTCCATAAAGTCATCTCCATAAATATTTCGTATAACAGCCATTACGTCTAAAAATTCTGGAAATTTTCCGTACAGTTCTTTCATAGGAACAGAACCATCAATTACTGAATGGGGTGTGTCATGATAATTTACATACATTTCTTCTAATAGCGCTTTCCCTTTAGATGTAACATTTACGTATGTGTTACGCTTATCATTATCTCTCTTAGAAAAAGAAAGAAAACCACGTTCTTCTAGTTTTTTTGAAAAGTTAAATGCAGTAGAAACATGCATAACTCCAAACTTTGCTATTTCTGAAATAGTTGCACCATCTAAATGATAGGAAATCCATAAAATATGGTGTTCATTAATATTCAAGTCATAAGGTTTTATCCATACTTGCCAATCCTTTTCTACTGCTTTCCATAGTGCTTTGGAAAGCTGTGCAATCCGCTGACTATAGAGCATGGCTTCTTTCATTGTATAAAGTTGTTCTGGCACGTTTTTCCCTTCCTTCTGTCATATTATCTTTCGAATATTATAGCAAGAAAGCAAGTAAGTTGAAATACATAAAAAATGTTATTATTAAGAAAATAAAAAAAGAGGTATGCACTTTGTCTAAATAGACGAAATGCATACCTCTTTTTAAAAGATAAGTATATAAAATAATACCGCGGATTTCCGTTTCAGGTGGACGCGTTCCGCGGGTTAGCGATGAGTCATCGTCGCCGCTTTCGCGTCGTTTGTGATGGCTTATCTGTCTTCGAGGAACGAAGGCTAAGAGCGCCACATCGTGTGGCAACGCCTTCGTGACCAACATCCTGTTGGCCTCCGTCTGGAGTCGCCACCTTTCACTACAATCCATTGAGTGAGTAGGAGAATTAGCCAAGCTAACTCTAAAATCAACTTATGGTTTAGGTAAAGTTTTTTCTAATTCATCGATTGCTTGTTGGATGGAATGGATTTCCGTTTGGAGCTGCTGCTGGATTGGAGCTGTTTCACTTTTCCATTCTGCAATACTCTTTTTTAATTCATCGATAGCACCTGGGACAACTTCTTTTGATTCTTTACTTAATAGACTAACTGAGTTTTTAAGATTTTGTATTTGTAATTTAACATCTGATAGTTTGTCCTTAAAATCAAGTGAAGTAGATTTTATAGATGATCGAAGTTCTCCACCAGATTGCGGAGTAGAAAGAAGTACAGTAGTTGCCCCTGCGATTGCTCCTGTTGCTATACCTAATAAGAAATGTGTTGCTTTCATTTTATTCACCCCTTGTTTATATGTATTATTCCTTTCCTTGACCTAATTAAAACATAATTTTCTATACAAAAAAAGCTTTCCTTATAAAAGGAAAGCAAGTAATTTTAAGCTGTAATGGCAGTTTCGAATTTTGTTCTTTTAATAATCTTTCCGATAATTGGATAGATAATAAAGAAAGCTACAGCATTGATAGCTATCGCTGGCAAAACTACACCAACTAAAAGCCCAACGAAAGGTATATTTGCTCCGATTATGAAAATAGCACTTGATAAGAAAACTGTGCCAGAAACTAGTGTACCCACGCATGTTAGTATAACAGCTACCGCTAATTTATTTGCAACTTTGTGAAGTAATACTACTAATCCAAAGAAAACGAATGCTGTGACAAATTTATCAATGATATTGGGAACAAATCCGCCAGGGAATGTGGAAAACAATCCGGATATAACGCCTGTGGAAACCCCAAGTAAAAAAACACTTTTCACATTTGGAAATAATAAAATTCCTATAAACATCATTGTTAACATAAAGTCTGGTTTCATCCCACCATTAAATCCCGGGATAACAATATAAAGTACTGCTCCGACACCAATTAATAATGACATTAAAACTAAATTTTTTGTATTCAATTCTCATCTCTCCTCAGCTTTTCTAAGCTATAGTTTGTAAGATTCCTCTAATGTATCCTCTTGATCATTAGCAAGAAACTTAATTAGATTGTAAGTCTTTTTAAATTTATTTGCAACCACTAATTCTTTAATTTTTCAAACAATTCAACCGCTAAATTTTGAATAACTTCGGGAGTCATAGTTTTTTCTTTTGTATTCCAAGTAGCACGGAAGCCATCTGTTTGATCATATCGAGGAATAAAGTGCAAATGAAAATGGAAGACACTTTGCCCAGCAGCAGCTCCATTATTATTTAAAAGGTTCATTCCAACGGGTCCATATGCTTCTTTCAATGCCGAAGCAATTTTCGGAACAACTTTAAATAGATTACTTGCCTCTTCTTCCGATAAATCATATACGTTTTCTTTATGATTTTTTGGAATCACAAGTGCATGGCCTTTTGTAAGAGGCATTATATCCATAAAAGCATAAACATGCTCATCCTCATAAATTTTAGCGCTTGGAATCGAGCCATTAATTATTTTGCAAAAAATACAATCACTCATGAAAAAACCTCCTATTCATTGTTACGATGAGTTTACCATATAATAAGAAAGTTGTGGATATTGAAAGAAGATTTTTCCTGCTAGCTTTGGTAAACTATCAATTAGAGATGAGGTGCAGATATGACAGTATTGGAAGTAAATAATGTCACAGGAGGCTATACAAAAAAGCCTGTTTTACATGATTTAACTTTTTCGATAGGGAAAGGTGAATTAGTTGGTTTAATTGGATTGAATGGGGCAGGGAAGAGCACAACTATTAAGCATATTATCGGCACGATGAATGCCACACATGGAGAAATTCGTTTAGAAGGAAAAACTATGAAAGAAGATCCAGCGAAATATCGTTCTTCTTTTTCATACATTCCAGAGACTCCCGTCTTATATGATGAATTAACGTTAATGGAACATCTGAAACTAACAGCTATGGCATACAACTTAGATTCATCTGTATTTGAAGCACGGAAAGATGCACTTCTAAAAGAGTTTCGAATGGAAAAGAGATTAAACTGGTTTCCAGCGCATTTTTCTAAAGGAATGCGACAAAAAGTAATGATTATGTGTGCTTTTTTAGTAAGTCCTTCTTTATATATTATAGACGAGCCATTTGTTGGTTTAGACCCTCTAGGTATTCAATCACTACTTGATCAAATGAAAGCGAGAAAAGAAGAAGGGGCCTCAGTCCTTATGTCGACCCATATTTTATCTACTGCTGAAAGATATTGTGATCGAATCTTACTTTTACACAATGGGAAAATTAGAGCCCAAGGAACAATGGATGATTTACGAGCAGTTTTTAATATGCCATATGCAACTTTAGATGATTTATATATCGAAATGACGAAGGAACAACAAGATGAAAAATTTGCGTGAAGTATGGAATAAACGTTTCGTTTTTTATATAAATGAGCTACAGAAATACTTAAAGTATATTGTTTCTGGTCATATTGCGATTGTGCTAGTTTTCGCAATCGGAGCAGCAGGATATGCTTATAGTGAATGGCTAAAAACTGTGCCAACTGACTTTCCTGCGTTTTTACTTGTTGCTTTCTTATTAAGTCTATTTCTCATGATAAGTCCGCCTGTTACGCTAATGAAACATGCAGATGGAGTCTATTTTTTACCTTTAGAAACAAAGCTGAAAGAATATTTTAAGCTCGCTTTAAGATGGACTTACTTTTCGAGTGTCTTTGTTTCGCTAGCGATTTTTGTTGTTTCTATTCCACTACTTACCAAAATAGGTGGTATGGTAAAAAATGATGTTTTTATTCTCTTTTTAGTTGTTCTAATACTAAAAGGTTGGAACATGTTTGTGGAATACAATTATCGTTGGGCAGCTAATGGAAAATATGTATGGATGGATCGATTTGTCCGGTTTCTATTATTATTCTCCGCATTATATTTTCTAATGAGTGGTTATTTTATAATTGCGATAGGAATAGCGATTATTGGAATAACTTATCTAGTTGTTTGGCAAAAGAAAAAGAAAGATGTGCCTTTTCCATTCGATCATTTCATTGAAGTGGAACAATCACGTATGATGCGTTTTTATCGATTTGCGAACTATTTCACGGATGTTCCGCATATTAAAGGCAAAAAGAGAAGAAGAAGATGGTTAGATGCCTTTTATAAATTTGCACCATACGCGCAACATAACGCACAATTTTATTTAGTGCTACGGACATTTGTACGAACAGATGATTATTTTTATTTATGGGTTAGACTAACATTTTTATCGACTTTAGGAGCTATATTCATACCGTTTCCTATCGTAGCTATAATTTTTACTAGTGCACTTGGATTTGCAACAGTTATACAGTTAAAGCATGCTTTACTATCCGGTCATGAATTCCGAATGGATTTGTTATTTCCAATTGATTCGGATGCTAGAAAGCTAGCTGTAAATAAATTACTTCGTATAATTCAATTCGTACAAGCTCTATTTGTTTTACTTGGAGTAATCATCCAAGGTAAATATGCATTATCGTGGATGATACTACCAGTAATCGTGTTTGTTATATCCGAACTGACACTTCGCATGAGTAAAAAGTAAAGAAAGGCTGTCTTTAACCGACAGCCTTTTTCTTTTGAAGTACCCGCAAAGGAAAAAGCAAATATATGGTGAAATTACTAGATAAGCTTATTCAACTAACTAGGATAGTTAAAGAACATTTAGGGTACGTTACTTTTAAAAAGGAGTAACCTAAATGAAAAATCCATTCTTAATTAGTTTGTATATGTTTTTAATTACGTGCAGTCTTTCCATGTTAATAGGAAAACCTGTTTATTCACAAACTATAACTTCAGATAAAATTGAATATTTATATCCTGCAAATAAGGAAAAATTTTTCGATGAAACTGTAGATGAATTTTACCAGGCATTAAGAGACATAAAGTATTCTGTACATCAGGAGCTTTATCAAAGATATATGCAGAAGCCAAAGCAACAGCAAAGCCATTTGGATACTGTTCTTTTTAAAGAAATGCCAAATGCATCTGTAAATGTTAGGAAAAAGTTATTGTTTAATGAGGTAGAAGGATTAAGTTACATAATTTTTGATGGAAATATTCTTCGTCCCTACCCTGATATAGATATTAACTACCATCAGACTGTTAGCCCAGATAGGCAAGTTTATTTCTTTTATTCCTTTAAAGACACAGAAAAAGAATTTAGAGGTAGATATGCAATTTATGATGTTGAAACAAAAGCAATGGTAGCAGGTGGAAGTACTTTTATGCCAAAGTCTCCAACTGACTAGGAACACTTAAGTAAAGAAGGAAAATTTATACAGGAAAAATAGCAAAAAGGTTGTGTTCGTCTTGTTCAACTCCCGAAGTGTTTTAGTAAAAGATAATTGAGCTGCTTAGTCGGCTCTTTTTTCATGTTCAACTAAAGATACAGAATAGTTCAGCAAATGAATGGGATATTAGGTAAAATATCATTAGAGGGAGGGATGGTTTTGAAAGAAAATAAACAAGCTCTGTATTTCAATATGATTTTAGGTTCAATCGGAACCATACTCATTGCTTTAGCTGCAATGAGGTATCTGGTTAAAGAAAATGATAATATAGGGAACGCATTATTACTTTTTGGTTTTATATTTATGAATGGATATATCAATTACTTAGAAAAAAGAGCAGGAATAAGTAAAAAATTAACCTGGATTAGTAGTATTGTATTTTTAATTTTGTTTATTTCTTTTTCATATTTCTTATATTTCTAGTTATTTCTTATTCAAGTAACGGGTGCTTGTGCTGCCGAGCCTAGGTCGTATCATATAGCGGGTGGGATTCCTGTCGAGAAGCTTTTTTTCTTATTGAACCAAAGGGGCAGGTTACTTGAAGAAGAAATAGTAAAATAGAGTTAATAAAAGCTGTTTTGATAAGGAGACAATATGGATAAAAATGAATTCTTTCGAGACCTTGAAGAAATTGTGGTTGACTCTTTGTTTATTGGAGATAGTAAAGATGAAATAGACCAAGAAATATCAAAACACTTGGTCCATTTCTGTTAGTAACGAATTGAGTATTCAGTTGAGTGTTAAGGATTTTATAGATTTTTTTGGAGAGGTTATTTCGAACAGAAGTAAACAAATTAAAATCTCTAATAAGGGTATGCTTTTTTATGTATGGTTCGATTGGCAAGCTGCACAATTAAAATTTAATTTAATATCGGATTATGATTCTAAGCTACCGCTCAGTTGTGAAATTGAAACCATTGATAACCTCGAACCTATCATTGAAGAATTTCTTAGTTTTCCTTATCACGATGGCTTTCCAGTTGAAGAGATTTGTGAGGAAGATGAAGGGGTAGAAGAAGATAACAATAACACCTTAAAAGTTTTCCTATGTAAAATAAATGGATAATTCTTATTCAGCTAACGAGTGCGTTCGTTAGATAAGACCATCTTTTCGATGGTCTATTTTTACGTCCAAAACATCTATTAGATATCGGCAATCCATTGTGAAATGTTATATTTAAACGAAGAAGCAGGATAGTGAAAATCTCCTTGGGGAACTATTCCATAATGAAAGAATTACTTCAAAAAATCTTTAATTGAGAGTGGGAATTATTTTGTTGTTTCAAAATGGGAATTTAAAAGTTCATAAATTAGAAGAAAAGGATAATTATCTGTTAGCAAGATGGCTTTCGAACCCGGCAGTTCTTGAATTTTATGAAGGAAGAGACAATCCTTTTGATTTAGACAAAGTTAATAAAGTTTTTTATGATTCCGAAGATGATGAATTTAAATGCATTGTAGAGTTTAATGGTAACGAAATAGGATATATTCAATTCTATCAATTAGATGATGAAACGAAAAAAGAATATGGGTATTATGATGAGAATATTTATGGTACAGACCAATTTATCGGTGAGATAGAGTATTGGAATAGAGGGATTGGAACATTACTTGTTAAATCAATGGTTAAATTTTTAATCGAACATAAAAAAGCAGACCGAGTAGTTATGGACCCTCAAATAAGAAATGCGAGGGCTGTAAAATGCTATGAGAAATGTGGTTTTAAAAAAGTTAAAATACTTGCTAATAATGAGTTACACGAAGGAGTATATCAGGACTGTTGGTTGATGGAATATCAAAAATGAATTATTTTTCCTACAAGTCACGGTGTGCTTTACTTGAGCTTCTTAGACACTCTTTTTTCTTGTGAAGGTTAATAAGAGTAAATCAATGAGAAAAGGGGATTCAAATGAATTTAAAGCATTTTCTTTCTGGTGCTTTAGTAGCGTTTGCGGTTATTCTGTTTAGACTAATTGATGAATATGTAATCGACATTCCTACATTATTAGGTGCATTTATGGTAGCTTTCTTTTCAGGGATTGTTATCAAAGTTATTCAATCTATATCAACATTAGATAGAGAACTAAAAAAAACTACGTATTTGACTTTATGGATAATAGCTTTTGTCTGTTTATTAGGTTCTTTTCATTTCTTCGATTTATAATAATAGAACTCAGTATGCAGTATTTCTATAACTAACGAATAAAAAACAGTGGCAAATTGGATTATTTGCCGCTGTTTTTTATTGCTTATAAATAATATCGCTTAACCCGAAGACCCTAGTGCAGGGGTTAGATCGGTAATAGTGTAGTGAAAATTTAGTCCAAAGCACAAGATGCACTAAAAGCTTATTGTATTTGATATTTAATAGCTGCACATCCTAATGTTTTTGCAGCAATAAGCATTGCTCGTTCATCGAAGTCGAATTTTGGACTATGATGAGGGAAAACCTCTCCTTGTGGCATAGCACCTGTGAAGAAAAAGGTTCCAGGAACTTGTTCCATATAGTACCCAAAATCTTCACCAATCATGTGAAGAATAGATTCTTCTACTTTTTCCACACCTGGCACTTCATTTGCAACCTTCTCTAAAAATTCTGTTTCCGCTAGATGATTAATGACAGGTGGGTATCCTCTGTCGTAAGAAAAAGAATAAGTACAATCAGCAGCAATACAAGTGCCTTTAATAACTCTTTCCAGTTCTTGCTCCATCAAATCACGAACTTTTGAATTAAAAGTCCGCACTGTTCCCGAAAGTTTTGCAGAATCTGCGATTATATTAAAAGCGTTATCAGCTACAAATGAACCAACTGAAAGCACTGCGGCTTCTGTTGGATTAACTCTTCTTGAAACTAATTGTTGCAAGTTTACAACTAATTGAGAAGCCACTACGATTGCATCCTTAGATTGGTGGGGATTAGCTCCATGTCCACCTCTACCTTGAATATTTATTTCAAATCGATCAGCCGCTGCCATAATAGGACCGGATTTATATTCAACCGTGCCGAGAGGAGTTAACGACCACAAATGTGTACCGAAAATAACATCCACACCCTCTAAACATCCCGCGTCAATCATTGGTTTTGCTCCACCAGGTGCATATTCCTCCGCATGTTGATGAATAAAAACATATTCTCCTGATAATTGATCTTTTAATTCATTTAACGTTCGTGCAAGAATGAGAAGAGAGGCGTTATGTCCATCATGTCCGCAAGCATGCATTACACCGTCAATCGTAGATTTGTATTCTACTTCTTTTTCATCTTGGATTGGTAGAGCATCAAAATCAGCACGAATAGCTACAGTTTTACCAGGTGATGCCCCTTTAATTCTTGCAACAACGCCATTTCCTCCAACATTTGCTTGAAAAGAAATTCCTAAATCCGTATAAAAGTCTTGAATGTACTTTGCTGTTTTCGTTTCGTGAAATGATACCTCAGGGTGCATATGTAAATAACGACGAATTGCAACCATGTCTCCGAAAGACTTCTCCAACTGTTCTATTAAAGCTACTGTCATACGTTTTCCCCTCCGTTTTTCCTTTTAATTAAATTATAGCAGATAAAAAGAATCCATTTTAATAAGAGAGCATGTGGATATTCGTCCATTGAAACTAGTGTTATTGAGATTATATAATTTTCGTACCAGCTTGACATGTTCCGAGGGTGAGCGGGAGGTTCTTGCACTTTGCTTAAGTATTTATTTAAAAAACAGTAAGCGAACTCTTCTTTGAGTTCGTTTACTGTCTAGGAAGTCTCGTATTTATTCTTCATCTGTCATTGACTTATAAGTAGAAATATAAGGAGCGCTCGTAAAAATATGTTGTTTATCAGCTACATGGTCAAAATTCAGTGAAATTGATTTCTCCCATACGTCGAAACTGTTAGGACCTGACCACTCTGTTAAAATAATATACGTATCGGTCTGTAAAGGTTTAAGTACACGAAGTGCAATAAAACCTGGTTCTTTTTCCACTGTACTCGTCAATTTGGTATACTGGAATTCGAATATAGGACGGCCTTCATCCGAAACAGGAATATGTTGCAATACGAAATAACCTTTGTCGGTAAAATTACCGTAAGATTCAAGTACTTCGTATTTCCTAGGAGCCTGAAAAATAGATTTACCAGTTGTCTCATGGACAAGAACGGAGTTACCAACTCCGTGTAGTAGAAATAGTTCTTCATTTGAATGTTTCTTTTTAATAGTTTCCATAAATTCCGGAGTTCCGGATGTCATATATAAGTTCATTAAAATTCCTCCAATCATAATTGATATTACTTTTCCCATTAAAGTCAATTTAAAAACTCATTGTCTGAAGAAAGACTGGAAATACAGGACAAATTTATGACAATTACACTATATTTATATACATTTAGGTAGAGAACGTCTATAGTGAAAACGTATATTCAAACATAGAACAGTTATATAGAAGAAAGGCAGGAAAAGAAAATGACAACTTTTAATGATACATTACTACGTGCAGCTCGTGGAGAAGCCGTAGATCACACGCCAGTATGGTACATGAGGCAAGCAGGACGTTCACAACCAGAGTATAGAAAAATTAAAGAAAAATACTCGTTAGAACAAATTACTCATGAGCCAGAATTATGTGCTTATGTGACACGTCTTCCAGTAGAGAATTACAATGTAGATGCCGCAATATTGTATAAAGATATCGTAACACCTTTACCAGGTATTGGGGTAGATGTAAAAATAAAAGCGGGTGTTGGCCCAGTCATTTCAAATCCAATTCGTACCGTACAAGATGTGTACAATTTAGGTGATTTATCACCAGAAGATGATGTACCCTTTGTGTTAGAAACGATCAAATTATTAACAACCGAGCAATTAAATGTACCATTGATAGGATTTGCAGGGGCACCGTTTACACTTTGCAGTTATATGATTGAAGGCGGTCCATCTAAAAGCTATAACAAAACAAAAGCTTTTATGGTATCAGAGCCTCAAGCATGGTTTGCACTAATGGATAAGCTTGCTGATATGATAATTGTCTATATTAAAGCACAAGTGAAAGCAGGAGCGAAAGCAATTCAAATTTTTGATTCATGGGTTGGAGCACTAAATGTAGCGGATTATCGTATTTTTATTAAACCAGTAATGACACGAATTTTCACAGAACTTCGTGAATTAGGTGTCCCACTTATTACATTTGGGGTAGGAGCAAGCCATCTAGCAATGGAATGGAATGATCTACCGGTAGATGTAGTTGGTCTTGATTGGCGCTTATCGATTGAAGAAGCTCGTGCAAAAGGTATTACGAAAACACTTCAAGGAAACCTTGATCCATCGTATTTAATCGGGGACTGGGCTGAAGTAGAGAAACGTGCAAAAGTTATCGTGGAACAAGGTGTAGCGCAGCCAGGACATATCTTTAACATAGGACATGGCGTTTTCCCTGAAGTAAATCCAGATACATTAAAACGTTTAACATCATTTGTACATGACTACAGTAGAGAACTAATTGCTGTAAAAAATAACTAAACTTTTTGAGGAGACTATTATGAAAAAAACAATGGGATTATTAGTAATGGCGTACGGAACTCCATACTCAGAAGCAGATATTGAACGTTACTACACACATATTCGTCACGGTCGTAAACCAAGTGATGAACAATTAGCTGACTTAACAGGTCGTTACCAAGCAATAGGTGGTATTTCTCCACTTGCCAAAATTACTGAAAACCAAGCAAAAGGTCTTTGCAATCGATTGAATGAAGTGCAGGATGAAATTGAATTTAAGTTATATATTGGGTTAAAACATATCGAACCTTTCTTAGAAGATGCAGTTGCTGCAATGCATAAAGACGGTATTACAGAAGCGGTTTCTATGGTATTAGCACCTCATTTCTCTACCTTCTCGATTAAATCATACAATGGTCGAATTAAAGAGGAAGCGGAAAAGCTAGGTAATTTAACAATTACTTCAGTAGAAAGTTGGTATGATGAGCCTAAATTCATTCAATATTGGACAGAAAAAGTACAAGCTGCATTTGCAACAATGTCCGAAGAACAACGTGAAAAAGCATGTTTAATCGTTTCTGCTCACTCACTTCCTGAAAAAATTAAAGAATTGGGAGATCCTTACCCAGACCAATTAAAAGAAACTGCAGATCTAATTGCTAAAGAGGCAGGCGTAAAAAATTATGCAGTTGGCTGGCAAAGTGCAGGACAAACTCCAGAGCCGTGGATCGGTCCAGATGTGCAAGACTTAACAAGAGAATTACATGAAGAAAAAGGATTTAATACATTTGTATACACTCCAGTTGGATTCGTAGCAGAACATCTAGAAGTACTGTACGATAACGATTACGAATGTAAAGTTGTATGTGATGAAATTGACGCAGCATATATTCGTCCAGCAATGCCAAATGATCAACCTCTTTTTATCGATGCAATGGCAGATGTTGTATTAAAGCATATTCGTGCATAAATCAGAAAGCCTCTAGCATTTGCTAGGGGCTTTTAGCTTCAAGAAACTAGGAATCTCAGAGTATCTCAGAAAATCTGGGGAGTATCTCAGAAAATCTCAAAGTATCTCAGAAAATCTCGGAGTATCTCAGAAAATCTCAAAGTATCTCAGAAAATCTCGGAGTATCTCAGAAAATCTTGGAGTATCTCAGAAAATCTCAGAGTATCTCAGAAAATCTCATAGTATCTCAGAAAATCTCGGAGTATCTCAGAAAATCTCAGAGTATCTCAGAAAATCTTGGAGTATCTCAGAAAATCTCAGAGTATCTCAGAAAATCTCGGAGTATCTCAGAAAATCTCGGAGTATCTCAGAAAATCTCAGAGTATCTCAGAAAATCTCGGAGTATCTCAGAAAATCTCAGAGTATCTCAGAAAATCTCAGAGTATCTCAGAAAATCCGGGAGTATCTCAGAAAATCTCAGAGTATCTCAGAAAATCCGGGAGTATCTCAGAAAATCTCAGAGTATCTCAGAAAATCCCGGAGTATCCCAGAAAATCTCAGAGTATCTCAGAGTATCTCAGAAAATCTCAGAGTATCATTAAGTATTTTTTTGATAGAAGCTTTTCCTAGCAAAGTTTAATTTATTTAGATTGATTTTTTTTAGCATATAATATGCTTCATGCGTTGAGGATAATCGAAAAAAGTCCTTACATTCGGCGGTAGTAATGGTATCTTTCACTAAGAGGAAGTAGTCGTCGATATTATGGTTAATCGGATTTCTGTCAATTAATTCACATTTTGTGCACTTCCATGTTTTGTTTGATATTTTCTTTAAAATGTTACCGCAAACTTTGCATAGTAATCCTTTGATAAGAGAATCCGGAGAAATTTTCCATCTGTCGCAAAGTGGCTTTCGTTGGACTATATATTGCATCGATTGAATTCTCCTAATTAGTTCATTAAATTGTGAAGTATTTATTCGATCTTCTTTTTTATTTAAGTCATGAATATAAGAGGGTAGGTTTTTTCTAAAGAAAATAGGCTCGTCCATTGGAATGTTTTCTAATATTAATCGATTAGAAGAAAAAACGATTGCTTTGAAAACAGGTAGAGGTAGTTTCATTTGTTGGAGAGCTTGTATATGCCTATTGATTTGCGCAATTGGGCATTCAAAAGGAGTCTTTACGCCATCTAGCGTCCGTATTGTTTGTCCACTATGCTTTTGGAAAGTCATGGTTCCAACTATATTTTTTACTTCAATAACTAGCAGATACTTTTTAGTAATAATTAGGGTATCCATCTGAACAAAGAGATGATCATGAATTTTCAATTGGACATCAGTTAACATACAACAGTGGGGAGGAAATTTTACTTCTAACAAAGTATTATCCACTAATTTTTCACCAAAATAGCCTGCCTCTATTTGATGGAACTTTTTTTCTACCTCCTTTTTACTGGAATGTGATGGCTCAAGTCGCAATAAGAGTCGACTTAACTCTATATAAGATCGAGGAAAACTACGAGATATAATTGATATCACCACCTTTCCATTATCATAACAAAAGAGTTAATTATCTCCAAATCGAGATAATTTCATTTTGAATAGATATTCCAAGCATATTCATATGCATTTCAAACTTTTTTCACATATTTTCGATAGACTAGAAGAAAAGGAGGCGAATTTTTGAGAAGAATATTGTGCTTATTATTTTTATGTGGGATTCTAGTGGCATGTACTGATTCCACACTTCCATCCATTAATTCGTCTACTGACTTTGTTGCAAGTTTAAACACAATAGAGCATTCTATTGATTTTATTTCAAAAAAACAAGAAGTGTTCAAAAGTTGGAAATTGGATGAGCCTTACACTGGCTTTACGCTTGTTTCAAAAGATTATATTTTCCTGTACGGCTATTCACTTAATAATGCAGTGCTGATCCAACTTTCTACTGGAAAAATTGTAGAAAAGTATTTTGTTCATGAAGGGACGTCTAATGCTTATGTAGTTGGGGACACCATTTATGTAACCAATGGAAAAGAAAACATGGTAACTTTATTCGACTTGAATGGAAAAGAACTAGCGAAAGCGGAAACAGGAAGCTATCCTATGTCGATGATTGCAGATGAGAAGTATTTATATGTAGTTAATTTCAAGGATACATTTTTGTCGGTTTTCACTTTAAAAGATTTACATCTTGTTAAAACATGGGACATTCCAAACTCTTCCCACGGACTCTATTTGAATGGTGATGAGATTTGGATAGGTGGACATGGAGCAGGTAGCCAGCCAAACAAAGTAATTCGTAAATATAGCTTAAAAAATGGAGAGTTGGAAGGGGAAATTGATGCTCCAATGATGCCTATTGGGTTTGCAGAAACTTCTAATGGACATATTAATGTTGTTAGTCACGGAAATAGTAATGTTCGCGAATTTACTAAAGAGGGCGAGCTAGTTTCTTCGAATAAGGTAGGGGCTAATCCATTTTCTATTAATACTTTTGATGATGCGGTAGTTGTTGCTGGGTATGATGATCACGAAGTATACTTTTTACGAAATGGAAAGATAATAAATAAGGTTCAAGTAGGAAAAGGCCCATTTCAGCTCATAACGAGGGAGGCAAGCAAATGACAACTATTTTAGTCGTAGATGATGAGCAAGACATGCGTAGACTAATCGAGATGCATTTGCACCTAGCTGGATTTCAAGTAATTCAAGCTGGAAACGGAAATGAAGCAATTGACATTCTCCAAAGTAGAATGATAGATCTTGTGCTTTTAGATGTAATGATGCCCGAAAAAGATGGTTTTACCGTATGTAAGGAAATTCGTCAATTTTCAGAGATTCCGATTATTTTCTTAACGGCTCTCGATGCAAAAAAAGATTTGGTAAAAGGGCTTCAGCTGGGTGGGGATGATTACGTTGTAAAACCATTCACTGCAGTAGAACTTACCGCAAGAATTAGTTCTATTTTGAGAAGAACGGGATTTACAATGAATAGTAAAACCATAACCAAGGGACTACTTGTAAATGATACCTTGTCGAGACAAATAAAATTAGAAAATAAAAAGATTACCCTTACGCTGAAGGAATATGAACTTATTAGACTCTTTATGGAGAATGAGGGAAAGGTCTTTTCACGCGAGCAGCTATTAGAACTTCTTTGGGGACTTAGTTATGAAGGTGGGACTCGAACAGTTGATACACATATTAAAACATTGCGTTTGAAACTCGGAGAAGTTGCCGGGAAATACATTGAAACAGTATGGGGAATAGGATACCGTTTTGAGGTAAAGGAATGAAAAAGTTATCCTTTAAAATTTGGATGCTGTTACTTGCCTTTATTTCCATTACCATTGTTTTTTTAGTAATATTCACAAATTTCCTATATGAAGAACTTTACGTGCAACGTACCGAAACGTCTATGAAAGAAGTTGCAGAAAACATCCAACGTACATATCATGGTGGGGTTGTAACAGATGATTTTATTAAGCAAACGGAGGACTATAATCGTTTTTCAGATATTGAAGTGTTTACGGTTCGGAACCCAAGAGAATTAAGTGCATGTATCCCTTTCGATATTGATTATGATAGTCTAATCGGAGCGGATGAGCGTGCAGAGTTAATTGCTGGAAACCCTGTTTCAAAGCGAGGATTTGAGAGCCGATTTAATCGAGAAGTAGTATCGGTTATTTATCCACTTGTTGATGAAAATCGATTAGAAGGAATCATTTATTTGTATGTACCATTAACAAAAATAACAGAGCTCGCATCCAGTGACGTACTCTTCTTAATAATAATCGTCTCATTATTATTAATAGGAATGGCATTCATTAGTTTAAAAAGCTTACAAAGAGTGCTGAATCCTTTAGAAAAACTAAAGCAAGCATCCATATCGATGGCAGTAGGAAAATACGAGACACGAGTAGATGTAAAATCCCAAGATGAAGTTGGCGATCTTGCAAGAACATTTAACCAAATGGCAGCATCCATTCAAGAAGAGGATGAAAAAAAGAGAGACTTTCTTTCAATCGTTTCGCATGAATTAAGAACGCCTATTAGTTATATTAAAGGGTATAGTGAAGCATTGGAGCAAAACTTAATCACCGAGGAACAAAAGGAAGAAATCTTACATCTCATTGTTCGAGAAGCAAACCGTATGCAGAAGTTGACTAATGATTTGCTTACTGTTTCAAGAGCTGAAAATATAAAGGTTGTGGAGAAAACTCCTCTTATAATAGCGGAAACTATTCGTGAAGTAACTCACCTGATACAATCGAATATAGATGCTAAGAAATTAAAATTATTAGTGGATGTAGATGAAGAACTTATATTAGTTGCAGATGAACAAATGACCAAACAAATCTTCATAAATATATTGGAAAACGCTATTCGCTATTCACCAGAAGGGTCAACTATATTTATTTTAAATAACCATAATACTATTAAGGTAATAGATGAAGGAAGCGGAATTGAAAAAGAGCACTTAACTCATATTACGGAGCGATTTTACAGAGTAAATAAAGCAAGAAGTCGATCCGATGGAGGAACTGGATTAGGACTATCTATTGCTTTGCAATTAGTTACCAGTCAAAATGGTACACTCGATTTTTCAAGTGAAGTAGGAAAAGGAACAACAGTATACATTACATTACCAATTTGGGAGGATTAACTTATATGAAAAAAATATTAACGGTATTAGCATTAACGACATTGGCTTTAGCGGGGTGCGGCGGTAAAGAAGCGACAACGCATGAAACTCACTCACATAATGAAGGAACACTTGAAGAAGTAGTAGTAAATATTCAGACTCCAGAGGCACTACCGGTAGGGGAAGAAATCGCATTATCTGCAAAAGTTACTCAAGGAGATAAAGCGGTGGACGATGCAGATAAAGTGGAATTTGAAGTTTGGGAATCTGGAATGCGTGAACATGGTACAATGCTAGAAGGTAAATTAACGAAAGATGGGGTATACGAAGCAAATTATACTTTTGATCATGATGGTGTTTACTATATGTTTGCGCATACGAACGCGCGTGGCCTACATGTAATGCCTAAACAAGAACTTAAAGTCGGCAATCCCGATATGAGCAAAGTAATGCCTGATGATAGTGATGATTCAATGAGTCACATGCATCACAAATAATCACTTGCACAAAAAACAAAATAAGCGTATTATAATGACTAGATGACTGGAATGGTTTTCTGGTCATTTTTTTATTTTAGGAGATGAGTAATGGTGGATCGTAGACAAGAAATAATTCTAGCTGCTACAAAATCCTTTTCTCTATTTGGTTTCAAAGCAACTACCATGGATCAAATTGCTAAAATTGCTAATGTAGGAAAAGGTACTATTTATACTTTTTTTGAAAATAAAGATATCCTTTTTCAAGAAATTGTACTTCGGATGATAAATGAAATGAAAACGGAAGCGCAAAATGTCTTGAAAGAAGAAGCCTCGTTTCAAGAAAATGCTCATCACGCACTAATGAAGATGCTGGAATTCCGTGAAACACATCAGCTATTTGCTAAAATTATTGCTGAAGAGAAGGAGTTGCGAACTCCCGCAGTACAGCAAGTTTTAATACAAATTGAACAAGAGATCGTTTCATTCATTCAAACGAAAATGGAAAAGGCAATTTCAAAAGGTGAAATTAGTAATGTGAATAGTGAACTTGTTGCTTATCTACTATTCAAAGCTTACCTAGCATTTGTTGTAGATTGGGATTTGACACATAAAGAACCACTCTCTGAAGAGAGTATTGCTACCTTGTTTCAGGATACTATTTTTCGTAGTCTCTTAATTTGAGACTTCTTTTTTTGAACAAAAGTGACTGGATGAGTAATATAGTCATTCGGTATTAGGGGGATCTAAAATGATAAAATCAGAATGGAAGAGTATATTTAAAGATAAAAAAATGTTGATTTCTATTATTGCTGTTTTATTTATTCCGGTATTGTATGCAGCAGTGTATTTATGGGCTTTTTGGGATCCATATTCAAACTTAAATAATTTACCTGTAGCAATTGTCAATTCCGATAAAGGTGCCGATTTCGACGGTAAACAGCTTGTTCTCGGAAAGGAATTGACAGATAAATTAGAGGAAAGTGACCAATTCCATTTTGTTTCAATGAATAAAGAAGAAGCGGAACAAGGTTTATTAAATCGAGATTATTATTTATTGATTGAAATACCGGAAAACTTTTCTCAGCATGCAACTACTTTATTAGACGATCATCCCCAAAAAATGGTGATAACATATAAGCCAAATGAAGGGTACAATTTCCTTTCCTCTCAAATTGGAGAAACTGCGATGGAACGCATTCGTGCACAAGTGAATGAGGAAGTTACTACAACTTATGCGGAGCAACTTTTTGATTCGATTTCAAAACTTGGGAACGGTTTTGCAGATGCATCAAATGGAGCAGGAAAGTTAAAAGATGGGGCATCTGAAGTCAATAATGGAGCAAGTGATTTAAAAGGATATTTAGAGCAATTGGCGAGTAGCACGATTGAGCTTCGTGAGGGAACCGGAAAAGTTGCGACAGGTATACAAACAGCAGTAACTGGTTCTTCTCAATTAAACGATGGTCTTTCTAAGCTATCTAATGGTTCTACGCAATTAACAGAAGGTGCAGGCCAAACAGCAACGGGAGCTGAATCATTAAAAACTGGTATTTCACAGTATACAGCGAATGTTGCTAAACTGAATGAAAGCTATCAACTGCTTAGTGAAAAAGACAAAGCGTTAATTGATTCATTAGCGAAATTACAAACTAGCTCTACTACTTTAAATGGCAGTGCAGAGCAGTTATCGAAAGGTTCGTCACAAGTTACAACGGGTATTCAAGCACTGTCAAAACAAATTGCGGAAATAAGCACATCACTTCCATCGGAACAAGCTACTGCCTTAACTGAAACATTAAAGCAACTTGAGAATGGAAGTACAACTGTTACGGCGGGCTTAGAAAAACTAACAGATGGGACAAAGGCATTATCAAATGGGACAGCTCAAGTACGTAGTGGAGCAGAACAATTAAGTGCTGGATATACACAAGCTAGTCAAGGTGTTGCCAAGTTAAATGAATCATCTGTTTCATTAGTAGAAGGCTCGGCTAATTTAGCAACAGGTACAAATACACTTGCTGAAAAAATGAAAGAGCTAAACACGGGAGTTAAGCAAGCGTATGCAGGTTCAAATAGCTTAGTGAGTGGTTTAAATCAGTTGAAGTCAGGTTCATCTCAATTACAAAAAGGAACAGGTACGTTAGCTGAAAAATCTGGAGAACTTGCAGACGGATCTACAAAATTATCGGATGGAACGAAAGCATTAGTAGATGGAACAAACACATTACAATCGAGTCTACAAGATGCAAGTAAAGAAGCAGGAGACGTAAATGCAAATAACTCAACTTATGACATGGTAGCCTCTCCGGTAGATGTGAAGAAGGAAGAAATAAATGCCGTACCAAACTACGGAACAGGTCTGACCCCTTATTTCTTATCGCTCGGATTATTTGTTGGGGCATTAATAATTTCCGTAGTATTCCCATTAGTGCAAACGGTTGTTAAGCCAACAAGTGGAGCCAAATGGTTTGCAAGTAAAACAACAGTCTTAGCAGTTGTTGGTGTTTTACAATCTCTAATCGTAGTGGCTATTGCATTATTTGTACTTAAATTGGAAACACAAAGCGTTGGCATGCTAATCCTTACTGCGATTATTACAAGCTTTACGTATTTAGCAATCGTACAGTTATTAGTATCGGTTTTAGATAATCCAGGAAGATTTGTTGCTATTCTCATATTGATACTACAACTATCAACAAGTGCTGGAACATTTCCATTAGAATTAATTCCACACCAATTACAAGTTTTTAATAAGTTATTACCGATGGCTTATTCAATTCAAAGTTTTAGAGCAGCAATATCCACAGGAGATACAAGCTTTTATTGGCATAACAATAGTGTACTAATAGGGTTTATGCTCGTTTCGCTAGTTCTAACATTTGGGTACTTCCTGTTATTGTTTAAAAAACGTTATTCTAAGCAATCAGCAGAAGCTTAAGGGCACTGAAAAAGTACTTAAATTCGGCTTTGTGAGATAGCTTTGTCCAATAAATAAGAAAATCGTTGAAACGGCTCCCTTTCCGCGGGCGTTGCCTCAGCCTCCTCGCTTCGCTGTGGGGTCTTCGGATAACGCTATTCCCGCAGGAGTGTCGCCTTTTTCAACGATTTTTTAATAATGAAAAACTGGTGTGTGTGTCCTATTATTTCTTAAAGAATACTTATCTTAATAAATAGATAGTTTTTCAATTCGTACACTTCGTACGGGGGCTCGCTGGTCCGTACTTCCGGAGGATTCTGTGAAGATGTCAAAACATCTATAGAATGAGAGGGAAAATGAATAACAATTCAAAAGGTCAATGAATTTTGAAATTCACCAAACCCTTTGACCTCAATCTGGAGCGCCTATCTCATGAAAGGATGAGATAGGCATTTTTAATAAAGGCTATATTAAGGGAAAGGTGATTTATCGTAAAATGCATGGTGACACTTACCCTACATCTTAATTCAAACTGGATATTTATGTTAAAATAAGATAAAGTTTGTGAAGGTTTACACTTCAACTAACGGTGGAGTTATATACAATATCAGCAATATAACGTTGATGTGTTGCACCTTTTATCATTGTTTACATAAAACCGTAGATAACGTCTAAGGACTTGACTTGGAGCCTCTGTGGGTATGATCTGTCTTGAAAGGCTGTAGGAGGGTGTTTCAACAGGCAAACAAGCCTATCATACCCACCACTCCAAGTAAAGTCCTATGTTTGTTAACGTTAATAACTATTAATATAATACTGTAGATAATGAGTCTACAAAGATAGAAAATTGGTGTTTTTGCTATCTTTACTTACGTTGAATACGGTAGAAAATCATACTGTATATAAGGTGCAGTTAGTTGAACAAGGTGATAAAAAAAGCCCTGTATCAACAATTAATTTAATCAAAGATACAGGCTTGTAATTTTGAATATTTTATTAACTAAATTTAACTTGTTTATGCTCTAGGTTTTCAAGTAGGAATTAATAATCTAATTGACGCAAATACAATAGTAGTTCATTTTCATTTATTCTTTTAATTTTATATTTACGGATTTGGCTTTCAATTTTCTTGTGCTCAGCATCTTTACTACTGAATAGGTTTGCTATTTGAAAAATTGCTTCTGCTAAAATAGTAACTGTTCCAGCAGAACCTAATTCCAATCCTAAAGTTTCTGTTTCTGAAAGTTGTGCTTCAGCAAATTTATCTATTTCCTTTTTATACTCACCCTTGATTACAATATAGGTTTCTTTATTTTTAAAAGCTAGTAGTAAATCTTCTACATTAAATACTTCAAAGTATGCATTTTCTTGTTCTAACCGTATTAACTCTTCTAAAACAGCACCTTCACTCTTCTTTACTGTTTTAGCAATTGCTTGTATCGTTTTAACTGAAAAACTGCTTACATTTTTTTTGTTTACACTTGCGAGCATTTGCTGACTTATTCCAGTTTCTTTGAATACATCGTACCGTTTCTTTCCGTTTTTTTGCAAATAAATATCTAAAAGGCTCATTTCAAACACCCTCCAATTGATAAATTATTTTTTACTAAAATTATTTTTACTCAATTATATTTTAGTATATGTGCGAGTTTTAGTTTTTGTGCAAGTAATTGTAAATAAATTTTTAGATTTATTTTTTAGTTGAATCAATTTCATAATTCTGAGCCCTTGCGGCTCTAGACCTAAAATGGCAAGAAAATAGAGCACCTCCCCAAATCCTGTATAATGAGAGTTACGACACACACATTAACAGACTGGAGAAATGCTCTATGCCTATTATACGACAAGAAAGCCTGTTTGACATGCAAGTTTTATTCGATTTGGAACCTACCCAACGTTTTAATTCGATTTTATCAGGTATTGATATTCATCCAATCCTTGATGTTGTGATGAAAAAGTCTCGACTCGGACCTAAACAATCACTGAATTACTCCGCTATGATTTATTCGTTAATCATTCGAATCACTGAACGTATACCATTCATAAAGGACCTAGTGAAACGCCTAGATACAGACTTACGATTCAAGGTAGATTGCGGTTTCCTAGTTTCCGATGAGATTCCATCGGAAGCTTCTTATTCACGCATGATTACATTGATTAGTGAATCAAATGCGTTAGAAGTTGTTCAAGAGCGACTTCTACAACAAGCAATATCGGAAGGATTTGTCTCCGATGAAACAATTGCCATTGACGCAACCCATGTTGAATCACGTGATCGTGCTCCATTTAAAACAGATAAAGTTAAAAAGGAGCCCCAAAAGCGTGGTCGTAAAAAGAAAGAAGAACGTGAACAGTGGCTACTTGAACAAGCTGAAAAAGAAGCTAGTATCCCACTTTATGGAAAGACAATTGTCGATCTACTTGATGTGCCGCTTCAGGAGCTTCGTTCCTCTATGCCAATTGAACCCAAATGGGGGGGCAAGATGAATAGTGAAGGAAAGAACGTCTTTTGGTTCGGATTTAAGTGCCATCTTGCCGTTGGGACGAAAAGCCAAAACATCCTTCAATCGCTGTTTTCTTCAGGTAGTCTTAACGATGGAAAAGCTGCAATCCCTTTATTGAAGGGTATCCACGACCGTTTGCCCTCTTTAGAAATCAAGCAGGCGACAATGGATGCTGGCTATGACTATGATTCAATTTATGAACAAATTCATCGTATCGGAGTTCAGTCTGTCATTGCCTATAATAAGAAAAATGAGCCCGAGCCAATTGGATTTGATCAGTATTTCGCACCAACATGCGTGCGAGAATACAGCTATCGATATGACAGTTATGATACGAAGTACAAAACACTAAAATATACTCGCCCAAAAGAATGTGTAGACTGTCCATTAGCCAACGATAGTCTATGTCAGAAGGTTTATAAAAAGAAAATCGCAGATGATCTTAGACGGTATACAGTACCGGCAAGAGGCTCGATGAAATGGATTGAAATCTATAAGGAACGAAGTGCCGTTGAGCGTGTAAACGCTTATCTCAAAGGGTATTTTCTATTGAATCAGATTTACCATTGTACAGGGAAGAAAGCTAAAGTCCATTTCGACTTGGTTCATATTGCGTACAACGCCTGCAAATTCGCCGTTGATCTACTGGCCAAACTTCAACTTTCCGCAGCATAATTAGCGATTTCATTCGTTTTTTTTAGAAATCATTGTAATTCTGTTTCTTTATGATTTTTTAAAAGTGCGCATTATGAAATTGATTCAGTTGCAATGGTTTTATAAAATTAGTTTGTGAAACATTGTACTTAAACTAACGCAGCAGTTTAGTTTAAGAAAGATAGGATGATTTTACCTAATGAATTTAACAACGAAAACGATTAGTATAAAAGAATGTGAATATAAAGGATTCTTTTAGAAGGGGTAAAAATGAACGATTTAATAGCTTTATGCTGAACTTTTTAGTTTTCTTCGTAATAGGTATAATAGTAAATGTAATTTTTAAACATGATTTAAACATCCTTACCGCCTTTTCAGCGGCATTTGGACTCTCTTTTGGTATTGTTTTTATTGGTAAAAATTATAAAGAAAGATGATTTATTATTAAACTACCGTGAAAATTAATTTCTTCAAGATAAGAAAAAAGACAATACTTAAGAAGACCCCTGCTTAATCGTTAAAAAAAAGAGAAGAGCGGACATTAATAAGTCTATTGTTTTCGGTAGACTATTAGTATTGACTCCACTAACCATTTTCATTCTCTGTGGTGCAGCACTATTTTGTGCTGCATAGATGGCTAACGGGTGCTTTAGTAAAACAAGACCATCAAAAATGATGGTCTTGTTTTATGTACCATGTGAAATGTTACACTTAAACTAACGTCGCAGTTTAGTTGAACAAGCAAAATACATTTTTGATAATTTAAAATGGAAAATTTAATTAAAAATGGAATCTCAATTCGTTTCAAACGTAAGTAAAGAAGCAGGTTAGTTCAATAATGATTCTTTTTGCTCGTCTAATTCGTATGCAATATAAAAATCATACCTTTTTGTATTATATAACAATTATAGAATCATAATTTCGTTTCCTACTTTATAACAACTCCAATCGATAAACTATTTATAAAATTATTCAAAGGGGTTTATACTGATGCCGACGATACCAGAATCATTTCAGCCATCAATCATCTATACTACCGCCGCTTATTTTTTTTGTTTATTCCTATTTGTTATTTTTAGAATTATCGTTTTTAATTTTGCTCTAAAAAACATTAAACGCCCACTATGTATCGCTTTCGATATTTTTCTTTTCGTCATAACAACAATTTGGTTCCTTTCTCAACATTCACAAGACTTTATTTATTACGGTTACGATTCCCCCGTATTATTAATTGTCGGTTTTGCCTATTTCGTTTCAATAGTCGATTTCATATACAATTATTTTTTATATAAAAAGATAAAATCCACGAGTTTATAAACTCGTGGATTTTTATTCTTGTCGCTTTTTTAAGTTAGTACCTAATAGCAGTCCACTGACAATCAGTATAAATATTTGTACTTCAACTAACGGTGTGCTTTAGCAAAATATGGCCATCATTTTGATGGTCAATTTTTTATGTTCAAAACATTAAAATGATCTCAGATATGCATTGTGAAATGTTACACTTAAACTAAAGAAGCAGTTTAGTTGAATAAGAAAAATATAAAATGATGTAAATAGACAAGGTGAGGCGACCAATTTGAAAATAGAGATAGCAACAAATCAGGAGATTGAAAAATTGTATTTAAAGTTTAAAAAATTCAATACCCATCTTCTTGAGGAACCAAAAAAGATATTTCCCTTTATTGGTATTATGGATGTTTATAATCAAGTTCTTACGGAGCAAGAGGCACGAGATTTACTAAGTAGTTATGAGCAACATAATTTAAAGTATGGTTCCAGATTTTTAAGTGCCTTAATCGAGATGTATCATACAGATAATGAAGTATTTGTATGTAATAAAAAAGGATTAAGCAAAGCAGAATACAAATTCATTTTAAGTTCATTAAATCGGATTGAGGCGAATATTTTTAGAAAGATATTTGCTACAAGCAATGGCATATACAAAATTGGTGATGAAGAGGCACTTCAGTTTCTTATTAATCTTTCAGTTGAGGAATTGTATTTTTCGAATTTTTTCTTCCCTTCTCTTGACACCGTTTTAATAGGGAATTATGAGCTATGTTTCCCTATATATAGTAAGACAAAGGAAGGATTTGAGATATGTCGGGAGATTATTGAGCGAAATGCTTTATTTATACGAGAGTAATCATAAAAAAATGTACATTTGGTTACTGTTCTTATTGAACTAACGGGTAGCTTTACTTCAAGAAGGAGTAAAGCCTTTTTTCTTATTGAACTAACGCCGCAGGTTAGTTCAATAAGATATTGTTTGTCCACATTATCATAGTTATATAATTAGAGGAATGCAGGAAAGGTAGGAGATTAATACGGCGATTTTAAGAGCTGGGTATGGTCTAGACCATACTGGATTTATTGAAAGCGATGTAAGCATAGATAATATTGATAATGATTACGTGCCTTGCATTCGAGATTCTGTCGAAAGTCTTAGAAATTCATTTCAAGATCAATTGCACAGTGTTTATTTGTACGGTAGCGTAGCCAGAGGTGAAGCGGTTGTTTTAAAATCAGATTTAGACCTCATTGCTATGTTTGATGGCAAACTGAGTTCCGTTAAGTTAGCGGATTTAAAGAAACTTGCTGGAGAACTGTCTCAAAAGTATCGATCTCTGGTTCGTGAAGTTGGAATAGTTGTTGCATATTACGACTATACGGTTTCCCCCTCAAATTATTACGAAAATGCCTTTCTTAAAGAACTCTGTGTTTGTGTCTACGGAGAGGATTTAAGAGACCGATTTGGTCCGTATAAACTTACATCCGAGATAGCCATTCGCTTCAATGGTGATATTTGTGAGGCTCTTACTCGGACGTTAAATAGGTTAGAAACAGCTTCTGACGAAGATTTTAAAAAGTTTTCACAAGGTTTCGCTCGCAAACTCATTCGAACATACTATTCAATGGTGATGGTGCGTTCTCAGATTTGGTCGACACGACTTCACGAGCAATCTGAAGTCTTTATCCACCACTTCCCGGATAAAGAATCTATTATTCGAACCCTGCTAAATTGGATAGATGAACCACCGACGGACCGCGAAGCTGTATATGAATTGTTTAAGATCGAGGGTGAGTGGGCTAGTGTGAACTTTACACATGAAGCCAATATTTCATCTTAAACTAACGGGTGCTTTACTTCAAGAAGGAGTAAAGCCTTTTTTCTTATTAAACTAAAGAAGCAGTTTAGTTCAATAAGCTGGTAAACCATAGGAGGTGAATTAATGAAAAGAAGGTTACTATATTGTTTTTGTATTATTTTCTTGGGTGCTTGTAACAATTACAGCGAGCCCTTAATAGATGGTGAAATGGTTAAACTCACAATTGAATGTATAAGTGGTGAGACGATTGAGATTGAGGAACAAAAAACCATTAATAAGGTACTTAAGGAAATCAGCCAATCAAGAAGAGAAGGTACACAAGAAATGGAGTTCTCAATTGAACATCGAGGTACATTTGAAAACAGTGATGGCGAGTCAGAATCTTTTCATTTTTTTAGCGGTGGGAAAGCCCTTGTGTCTGGATATTATGTTCACTCAAACATTGATGATTTTTGCGGGAAATAGTTTTGAACAGTTAGAAATTGTTTTTTTTAAAAGCCTTTTTCTTATTGAACTATAGCGGCAGGTTAGTTCAATAAATATTCTTCAACTTAATTCCAATTGGTTCGTATAAAGAAGTAAGATACAAAAAAAAAGGAGGGCGGGGGATTATGAAGTATTTCCTAATTGTTATATTGAGTTTATTGTTAGTTGCCTGTACAGATGATGAGGTTTTGTATTCAAATACTCCTGATAAGGCAATAGAGTTATTAGAATCAGAAGTTGGTTTTGTTAAAAATATGAACGTTATACAGGAAACGGATGTAAATGTTAATAGAAAAATATATGTTTTTGAAGGAGAAGGAGCAATTAGTGATAATAGTGAAAATAAAACTCAATATTTTGTAGCACTTGTTGAAAAACAAAAAAAAGGTTGGGTTGTCTTAGAATCGAATGGAATTGGAGAACCTTCAGACCGTAGTATTGCAACTGGAGGAAATTATTTTCAAGCTGGCTTTATTGACATATCCGAAAATCTACAACTGAAGAAAAATCAATATGCTCTAAATATACCTGAAAAAGATTATTCAATATGGGTAGAGTTATTAGAATAGTAATTGTAGCTTTTAAACGGAGCTACTCTCCCACAAGGACATTCTCTTTAAAATTAATGAAGCAATGTTTGTGAAAAGTTACACTTAAACTAAACCAGCCAATAGTTTGTCAATATTTATTAATGAAAAACAAAAATAGTTCATGCTATACTAAATTTGGGCATGCCAAATAGCCTTTCAAACTTCTATGTTTGGAAAGGTTTAGGCTCTTTAGTTATTTTTTAATACTAGGCCAGATCTTGGAAATCTGATTTGCTTTTTAAAAGTGCATAAATCCAATGTAAAAGTTTATTTGCACATGCTATTACAGCTACTTTAAAGGGTTTTCCTTCTTCACGTTTCTTATCATAAAACTCTCGTAACCTCATATTTCGAGGAATGAGTTCATCTGTCGTTCTCTTCTTGCGACAATCACGAATGGCACTTTTAACGGCCATATATAAGGCGTGGCGTAGTCTACTAGAACCTCTTTTGGTAATCCAATTCAAAGTACCTTTGAATGTACCAGATTCAAAAACGCTCGGATCAATTCCTGCAAAAGCAACTAGTTTTTTAGGATGATTAAACCGATCAATTTCCCCAATCTCAGAAATAATCGTTGCCGCGATTTTCTCGCCGATACCGGGGATCGATTGGAGAATCTTATATTCTTCCATGCTTTTCGCTAAAGCATCTATCTCTTCTTCCAGATTGGATAGATGTTTTTTGTATTCCAGAAGCATTTTAATATACATATTCATGCTTAAGATAAGACTACTGTATAAGGTTTTCTGGAATGGGTTGCGATCTGCGGCAGCCTTCAACTTTTCTGACTGACTGTTTGCCCATTTTTGCGAACGACTTTTACAGAATTCCTTTATTTTTTTGGCGATTGTTTCTTCACTTGTTGCCAATACTTCCTCTGAAGTAGGAAATGCTTGTAAGGAAAGTAGGGAAACATCTGAATACAGATCTCCAAAAACCCCACAGTATTCAGGAAATACTTGATCTAAAACGGATTGGAATTGCAGTTTAGTTTGTACATACATACCTGTAATATTTTCATGTTGTCTTGTAAGATTACGTAAATTTAAGAGCTGGATTCCTCGCTGTTTATAAGGCTCTAGGTCCTCTTTATAAAACATCTCGCAGAGATGACGGGCGTCAATGATATCAGTCTTTACTTTACGTAAACTTGAACTCTTTGCTCGATACGAAACGAGTGGATTAACCATGATTAATAAATATCCTCTGTCTTCGAAAAATTGGACAACTGGTGTATGATAATGGCCAGTAGATTCTAAAACAATAGGGGGCATTTCTCCTGAAACCTCTTCTATTTCTCTAATAAACTCTAAAAGAATTGTCAGCCCTTCAAGTGTATGAGCTACTTTAAAGCTCTTTTTGTACGGGTGCTTTTTATCCAAGAATGCTTGAACCTGACTCTCGCCTTTTGCCACATCCAGACCAATTACTGGATTCATCATTATTTTCCTCCTTGTCATACAATTAACCGGTAACCCCTATTCCTCCATGTAGTATCATAGCTTCGCTTGTTATACGAGATCAGAGTCCCAACCAGCCTCAATCATGTTTCTACAAGTAGGGGGCGAACTGTTTAGTTGACGGGATCACTAGTCCCACGGGTGCTTACGTTCTACCCCGGCTACCGCAATCATATATCGATATAAAAAAAGGTCAACCAGAAATATCTGGCTGACCTTATAATACGAACGGTTGCTTTAGTGAAAATCGTTGAGCTGCTGAGGCAGCTCCTTTTTTCTTATTGAACTAAAGAAGCAGGTGTGCGGCCGAGCCTAGGTCGTATCATATAGCGGGTGGGATTCCCGCCGAGAAAGAACTAGCCATTCACTCGTAGCGAGTCTTGGAGGGCTAATGGTAACATTAGCCTTTAAGCGTAGACAGTTAGGTGGCGGACCGAAAGCCAAATGGTTGAAGGGATTGAGCTCCATAATGTTAGTAAATCGAGAGGGCTGATGCTTTACCTGCAGCAGAAAGCTACATTTTATCCATCGTTAAAGGCAAGAAGGATAAAACCTCTCTGGAGTCAGAGACCTTGGCACGTCACACATGGATATGATACGGCAACTCGGGAGGCCCTACCGGTCTTTTCTTCTTATAGAAGAGTATGGTGTACAAGCGATAATAAGCAAGGAAACCAAATGCCGATGTAGGGAGTCGGATAGTAGCGTAGTACCTATGAAGTTGGGTAATGCCGATGGAGGAAAGGCCGCTACCAAGTCATCACCCTTACTAGGGACACATTTACTACACTCAGTGGTAGGGATAACAAATGGAAACAAAACTAGGAAGGATAGCAGAATTAGCAATAAATCTTTTACAAGAAGAGCTATAAATATATTTTGTGAATGGTGACTAGGAGGAGCCGTGTGCGTAAATAGCGCAAGCACGGTTCTGTGAGGGGGGAACACAATCTACCGCAAGGTAGAGAGGTTCCCTTCTACTCGACTAGTTGAGGAAGGAATTGTAGGATTTGTATAGAATATTTTCTTTAAAAGAAAAATAGGGGGGACTTAAATGGAGGAGTATTATTGGGATACCCAACTGGAATACCTCAAAAGAACGAGGGATTTATATTATAACGATGACTATTTAGAGTTTTTAGTGAATAGTGTTTGGAAGATTTCCAAACCAGTACATATTATTGATTTTGGTTGTGGATATGGGTATTTAGGGCTTAAATTATTACCTCTATTACCGAAAGACTCCAAATATACAGGGATAGATAAAGGACATCAACTTATTAATAAGGCGATAGAATATTTTCATGGTCTTCCGTATGAATCTGAATTCTTTGTAGCAGATACCAATGAGATTGAATTAGCGGGTAAGTACGACATTGCTGTTTGCCATGCTTTTTTATTACACATGTCTGAACCCAAAAAAATGCTTCAAAAAATGGTAAATTCTATTGTTAACGATGGAAAAATAATTTGTTTTGAACCACATTGGATTTCAGGTATGTCATCATACGAACTTGGAGGGTATGAACAATCACAAATTGTTCCACTTGGTATTTTGCAGAAATTATTCGAAGAGAGTACAAATAAAACTGGAAATGATGGAAATATTGGAGCAAAAGTACCTAAATATCTATCTGAATTGGGCGTGAAGAACATTGAGTGTAGAGTCAGTGATAAAGTTAACTTTCTCTATCCAGATGAGAATCAACAAGATAAGAAAAAATTGTTCTATTCGCTTAAAGAAGATGGAGTAGGTGGAGAACCTATAAATAAGGATCAGTTTATTGAAAGTTTGACAAAACGAGGGGTTACATTTAAGGAAGCACAGGAACAATTTGAGGCTGAACTACTGTTTTCACAAGTATTTAACATGGATTCCTCTTTAATATACGCACCCAGCATGAAAATTACTTTTGGAGATATAAAAAAGTGTTAATTAATCTCAACACCTTTAGTTCTTCTTCAACTACCATGAAAATTAGTTTCTACAAGAAAAGAAAAATGACAATACTTAAGAAGACCCCTGCTTAATCGTTAAAAAAAAGAGGAGAACGTACATTAATAAGTCTATTGATTTCAGTGGACTACTAGTATTGACTCCTCAAACCATTTTCATTCTCTGTGGTGAAGCGCTGGTTGTTGCGCTTCATGGATGGCTAACGGGAAGGACTAAAGCCTTTTTCTTATTCAACTAAAGCCGCAGTTTAGTTCAAGAACAACGAGTTTGAAACTATCACATTATTTTTACCTTATAAAGATAAAGGAGTGAAAATTTGAAGGGAATTACTGTTATTATTTTTTCTTTACTACTTTTAGTAGGGTGTAGCCAAAGTGGTGTTCACCAGAATACGGAATTAGAGGAATCCATTTATTCCATAGTAGAAGACAAAAATATAAGTGAAATAAACATTAACTCTTTAACAACGTTCGACTGGGATAAAGCTTTTCTATTTGCACCTTATACTCCGCAAGAAAGTATAGAGGAACAATTAGGTATTGATTTTAAAGACCCAAGCAATATAGTTATGAGGGATGATATCTATTTATTGGTTTTCGTTAATGACAATAAGGTTGTTCATTATGCAGAAATAAATCGTCAACAATCTGATTTTTCCATAGGGGAAAAAGAATATCTTACTCCTTCTAATGCTTCAATAAATATTGAAAGGTATTAAAAGAGAATTTTCTTATTGAACTACCATGAAAATAAACTTCTGTAATTTAGGAAAAAAGGCAATACTTAATAAGACGCAGCTCATTCGCTTAAAAAAAAGGGGAGAGCGTCTAATTCAATGGACTATTGTAGGTGGACTGGATTAAGATGCTTCGGATTCTTGTATCGTAACTGTATAACCTAAACTCTCAAGTCTTCGTAAGGAATGCCGAACAATGGATTGCTGTCTCTTTTTATCAAAGTAGTCTTCGCCTAAGTTTACATATATTTCTTTTCGTGTTAATAGGTAGTAAGCTATTCTCAACATGGCATGTGCTACTACAATTCCTGCTCGTTTCTTGCCTTTTCGTGCTGCTGTACGCCTATACAGTGTGCCGAGATAGTTTTTAGATCCTCTTACAGAATGAGCTGCTTCTGTTAATGCTGATCTCAGATATTTGTTTCCTTTCTTGGTTTTAGCTGATTTTCTTTTTCCAGCACTTTCGTTATGACCAGGAACTAATCCTGCCCAAGAACACATATGAGCTGCACTGGGAAATTGTTTTTTCACATCAGTACCAATTTCAGATAAAATTTGTTCCGCCATTCTTGTAGCTATTCCAGGAATAGAATCCAGTCGGTCAATATCATCTTGATGTGTGCTTACTCTTTCAGCTACTTCTTGATCTAACACTGTCTGGAATATAACTAGCTTTTAAAAGTCCATGACTAAGGAGTTTAGCAATCCATTCTTTCGTCCTTCACATCTGTTTTACGTCCAGGGACCGCCTTCATGTGTTGGGCATTCACAACTAGAAACTCAATGTCTTCAGCTTCTAATAAATTCACAATAGGTTTCCAGTAAACACTCGTGCTTTCCATGGCAACATGCGTACAGCTATTCTCTTTAATCCAGTCCACTAACTGTAATAAAAAAATAGTTTTAGTTGAAAATGTTTGAATCTCCTTTCCTTCTGGTGTGATAATGCACGCGGTTATATTGTCCTTATGAACATCCATACCACATGCTCTTTCAATGACTACCTCCATTGAAAAACATCCTTTCTACGGCTCTAATTATTATTGGAGGCTGGTGCAACAATCAGAATAGGATTAATCTACCATGTGTGCTTCCCGTAAGGGAGCGACAGTCAGTGGTGCACCATAGTTCATCGACCTTTTGCTAATGGAAGAACGACAACGTTGATATTGAAAAACAAAGGTACGAAAAAGCACACCTTCACTGTGGAAAAGCTCGGAATTGACGCCGAAGTCGAGCCGGGAACAGAAAAAACCATTACCGTAAAACCAATAAAAAATGGTACATATGATCTGATATGTCGGTACCATTTCCAGGAAGGAATGGTTGGAAAAGTAA
This sequence comes from Psychrobacillus syltrankelensis, assembly GCF_055454035.1. NCBI lineage: Bacteria > Bacillati > Bacillota > Bacilli > Caryophanales > Bacillaceae > Psychrobacillus > Psychrobacillus syltrankelensis. Next base: position 3,590,201 of record NZ_CM144227.1, read on the forward strand.
CAGTTAATTAACAAGCAGGGCCAATCGGGCCTTGCTTTTTTAATAGGCAACGGTAACTTATTTATTATTATCCAGACATAATCATAACAGCTAACTTTCCTCCACAAACGAATGTTCCTTTAAAAAGGGAAATGCTCACTTTTTGTAAAGTAAAGAGGTAGGTGAGAAAAATATTTTTGCCATATTACTAAAAAATTGAAAAAAGTAGGTAGATGGAATCAATATTGGAGAAATCATAATAGTCCTCTGTTTTTGAGGAACAATAAATTGAAAAGAAAAAAATGTTATAAAGCGAGGAGTTTTATGAAAAAGGTTGCAATGTTTTTCCTATGTCTTCTTATATTAATTCTTCCATCACAAGTTTTTGCTCAACGTAAAGTACCTATTTTAATATATCATTCGATTGACGAATTTGAAGGGCATGGTTCTAAGGAGTTATATGTAACACCGAAAAATTTCGAGAAACAAATGATTTATCTAAGAGACCATGGCTACACATTATTAACTTTTGATCGATGGCAAGACATTTATAAAGTAAACAAACCCATTTTCATTACCTTTGATGATGGGTACAAAAACAATCTGAATGCATTTGATATCTTTCAAAAACTGAAAAACGAACGTTTTAAACCAACTGGTACCATTTTTGTTATTTCTGACTTTATCGGTCGCTCCAACCGATTATCGAAATCGGATTTAAAAATGATGGCTGATTCGGGGATCATCTCAATTCAGTCTCATACTGCTACACATCCTGATTTGACGAAAATAGAAAATTATGAATATGAACTGAAAGGGTCCAAAGATAAAATTCAAAAAATAACAGGCAAACCAGTTAATGCTCTTGCGTATCCATACGGAATTTTCAGTAACAGTGTCGTAGCAGAAACGAAGAAATACTATTTGTTTGGAATTACGACAACTCCTGAACTATTTTCTGAGAAGGGCATAAAAGACGAATTCTATCTTTTACCACGGATCTATATCAAGTATTCAACTACTCTTGATGACTTTGCAAAGATCGTTGACGGAGAATAAAGGCGATTACTATACCAGGTAATCGTTTTTTCTTTTGGAACAAAGGGGTTATTCGTGTTTATAAGAAAATCGACCAACGAAAAAATGATTTCATAAGCGGATACGATACGCAAGACTCGCCGGTTTTAAATGCTTGCCGGATATAGCGAGATATTCCTTCAGTTTATTTGTATCCAGCAATTCCATCTCTATATCCTTAAAATAACCAATTAGTAGCAAAGACTGTAACTGGTAGCCCTTCAACGTTTGAGGAGTAAAGCCCTCTATTTGTTTATCGGCTTCAAACGAAGACCATGCTTTTGACAGTAACAATTCCTTTCCCCCTAAAATAGTAATATTAAAAGGATTATTGCCAACTTAATAGCATAATAGACATAAGAAGTGTTAATAGACAATAAGGTCTTATACTTTTTTGGTATACATTTAACTCAAAAAATAATAAAACGTTTTTAGGATTAATAATTTTTTGTGTTGATTATATAAAATAGAACATCTGATTACATACGTTTTGGAATGGTGAGAGTTTCATAATTTTGTGATTTATTATGGGTACTAAAGCAAGTTGTACAAACGTTTTATTGCCTCAATGTTATTGATGATTGGGATACTTATCTTAAAGAATAAGTGATGATACTACTTTACTTATTCAATGTAGTGTAGTGCTATAATTTAAAATCTCATAAATAAACGCATAGAAAAATCCCTGCTTTTAATATAAAAGTAGGGATTTTGGCGTTTTAATAGACTTAGGGATTGGTGAGAAATAGGGGAGCTTATTGAAGAAATTCGCCCGATTGTGGAAATTGGGAATATCAGCAATAAAGTTTTCTAAATTCCGGGTACTAAAATAGTCATTTCCTCTCCATCTACAGTACTATAGAAAGCATAAACAGGTTGATAATAGCCTTTGGAATCTAAATAGTAACTTATCTCTATTTTATGAATATGAAAGGTTTTTATTATTTTATTTTCAGAGTAATATTTAAATTTTCCATCTGAAATTTCTTTATGTGCTTCTTGTTCGCTTTTTATTTGAACATCTTTTACCTTGTCATAGGTTATTAATTGATTCTCAATTCCCTTCACTGTATCATCGTTATAATAATTTACCGTTAAAGAGCCATCTATTAGCTGATTTTCTATTGCCTTTTTATCTATCGTCCACTCATAAGTACCAGTATCGACTTTTTGAAAATGCGAGTCATGTGGAATATCTATGCCGAATTTTGTTAAGTTTTCTTTTAAGGTTCCTTCATCTACATCTTTTCGCTCTTTATCCTCGTCAAAGCTTGAAAAATCCGTATAACTATAACTCCCATCTAAGAATTGGAATGATAGATTAAAAGACTTTTCCCCATAAACCCTATAAACACCTAGATCCGGGTAAGATATATCCTCTATATCCGAATCAATATTTATTCTTTTAAAAAAGTCTTGTACAAACTCATCAGCAGCTACCTTTGTATAACTTGGTGCTTTATACACTGGAACTGTTATTCTATTATCGTTGAGCTTTATATCTATAGTGTTTGTTGCTTGTGTCATATCTGTTTTATGATTTGGCATAATAGGAAGATTTCCAAATTCCTTAAAGTTATAATACAAAAGCATACTTCCGAATAAGATGATTACTAAAAATAACGGAGAAAAGTAGAAAAAGGATCGCTTTATTCCCTTTTCCTTTACGGTAATGAAGCCCATGATGATGCCATATCCAATGATGGCCCCCAAAAGATTATTGAATAAATCATCAAGTTCAAAAATACCGTATCTTGTTATGAACTGGACACTTTCAATGGAAAGTGTGAGTAACGCGGCCATCCCGATTGTCCATACAGCTTTTTGAAATCGTGCATGCAATAATGGAAAAAGAAACCCGAACGGTACAAACATGAATATATTTAAAAGTATAAACTGCCAATGCCTTACACTAAAACTATACCAAGCCTCTCTGTACGATGAAAACAAAGATAATTCCATCCCGCCCTGATAGTTTTGACCTCTATTCAAAAAGGTTACGCCAATAACCATGATGATATAACTAATAAATAAACCCACAAGAAGTAGCTGCCTCTTTGGAAGATTTTTCTTCCCTCCAAAAAGTTTTTTATAGACAATGAAATACACTAGAAAAAAGATAATCCCTAAAACAATTACGGCTATTAATGCCAGAAAAAAGTACTCCTTGACTATACCAATGATTTCTTCTAACCTCATTCTCTATCTCCCTCATGCAAAACCAAGATATGTTAATCTCTTACATTAACTTTTATTTCTTTACTATATCACTTCTAAAAATTTTCCAAAATATTATATTCAATTCCTACCCAATGGTGCTCCATTAAATGGCCCTTTAGCTTAATAACAAAGGCTCTTTTTCTTCTTTAGATTTATTTAATTCAGCCAAGTTAATACCACAAGCAGCTGCATGGATAACTGGATCGTATTTAACGTTATTTTTCAGTAGAGAATAGATTAAATTAGCCAACTTACCACACAAATGACCAATTGCTTTTTTCTTACTCATTCCTTCATCAACCTTACGGTCATAATAAGCTTTAAAAACGGTAGGGTGAGTTTTACCATTTGCCAATATTATTAAGGTCATCTGGTATAGAGCACGACGAGCGTCTCGAACCCCGCTTTTAGTTTGTTTAGTCCCTTAAACAGAAGTCCCAGATTGTGTGTTTTCGGCCGATACACCTAAGTATTTCTTAAATTCTTTATATGTATTGAATCTCTCAATTTCACCAATAACACCAATTAATGTACAAGCTATATTTTCACTAACAAAGGGGAGGGACAGTAGGATTTCAGTATACGGATGGGGTAGAATTCGTTTTTCAGGTACTCCCCATAGAAGGTTATGAATTTCCTGATCTATCAGTTTTAAACTTTCTTCAAGCCGTAAGGCTTCTTCAATAACCCACTTTTGGCGGCCTACGAGATGCTCAACAGGAACGGCAACTGTATTAGGCATCACTTCTGCTAAAACTTTAGCAGCTTTTTTAGCAACATTTTACAGAGTTTCTCTAATGTGAGATCTCACGTTGAATACAAGGGTACATTGATGATTAAATTATATCTTAATTTTTCAAATTAAAAAAGCTTACCCTGTTAGCATGTAGTCTATTAAAATGACTATAACAAAAGTTAAAGCATTACAGAAAGCATTACAGAAACTAACGGTGTGCTTGTGCGGCCGAGCCTAGGTCGTATCATATAGCGGGTGGGATTCCCGCCGAGAAAGAACTAGCCATTCACTCGTAGCGAGTCTTGGAGGGCTAATAGTAACATTAGCCTTTAAGCGTAGACAGTTAGGTGGCGGGCCGAAAGCCAAATGGTTGAAGGGATTGAGCTCCATAATGTTAGTAAATCGAGAGGGCTGATGCCTTAAGCACAGCAGAAAGCTACATTTTATCCATCGTTAAAGGCAAGAAGGATAAAACCTCTCTGGAGTCAGAGACCTTGGCACGTCACACATGGATATGATACGGCAACTCGGGAGGCCCTACCGGTCTTTTCTTCTTATAGAAAAGTATGGTGTACAAGCGATAATAAGCAAGGAAACCAAATGCCGATGTAGGGAGTCGGATAGCAGCGTAGTACCAATGAAGTTGGGTAATGCCGACGGAGGAAAGGCTGCTACCAAGTCATCACCCTTACTAGAGACACATTTACTACACACAGTAGTAGGGATAACAAATGGAAACAAAACTAGGAAGGATAGCAGAATTAGCAATAAATCTTTTACAAGAAGAGCTATAGCTATATTTTGTGAATGGTGACTAGGAGGAGCCGTGTGCGTAAATAGCGCAAGTACGGTTCTGTGAGGGGGAGGAACACAATCTACCGCAAGGTAGAGAGGTTCCCTTCTACTCGACTAGTTAAGAAGGATTTGAGTGGATAGTTGAAGAATATAACTATTAATAAAAGATTTTAGGGAGGGTAAAAATTTGATTACATTAAAAGTCATGGATTCTACCGAATTTCAGCGATATTTTAGTAATGCTGTAAAAAACTACGCAGAGGAACATGTAAAAGCAGGTAATTGGGATAAACAAGAATCAGTTCAAAAGGCGACAAACGAATATAATAAGTTGTTACCCGAAGGAGAGAAAACTGCAAATAACAAATTGTTTACAATTTATGCGGATGACCAAAAGGTGGGGATGATTTGGTTGGCACTTCGTTCTAAAGAAAAAGGGTTTATTTATGATGTCCAAGTTTGGGAAGGTAACCAAGGGCGTGGCTATGGTAAACAAGCAATGAAAGAAATAGAGGAAGTGGGAAAAAACATAGGATTAAAAAGTATTGGACTCCATGTTTTCGGTCATAACAAAGTTGCACGAGGCTTATACAAAAAATTAGGATATACAGAGACTGATATCATAATGGAAAAGGTGTTATAGTTTTTTCCTTACATAACGAGGTGCTTTACTTCAAGAAGGAGTAGAGCCTTTTTTATGAACCTAAAGGTGCAGGTCAGTTGAAGAAGGATCCGAATAAGGAACATAATTAAATAATATTAGACCTTTGGATGAGGTGGAATATTTAAAAAATTGCTACCATTAATGTAATCATTCAAAAAGAGGTGTTATTTTGATAAAAGGTTTATATGAAGCACATTTGCCAGTGAAAAATTTAGATAATTCATTGGAATTTTATAAGAAATTGGGCTTAAAAATGGCTTGGCGTGGCGAAGAAACTGCTTTCTTTTGGATAGAAGAAGGTAAAAGTTGGTTGGGTTTGTGGGAAGGAAATGAAGTTCAAACTCCATACCACCCTTCTTTACGACACATTGCTTTTCAAGTTTCATATGAAGATTTAAAAGAGTCTTTAAAATGGTTAGATTCTATTAAAGTTGAGGGAGTGCCATTTGGTGGTAGAGAATCTATTGAGCCATTTATTCGACCACATCAAGGCAATGCTTCAGTTTATTTCAATGACCCAGATGGTAACAGTTTAGAATTGATGTGTTATGTTGAAGTTCCAAATAGTTTAAAACATATTACTGAAAAGTTGTCTTTTGAAGATTGGGAGAAATTAGCTAAAAATATAAAATGATAGAAGGCATAATCTATTTTTCTTACTTCTTCATTTAACTGGGCTAATCTTGAAGAGATTGAGCTACATAGGTGGCTCTTTTTCTTATTAAACTAAAGCAAGCAGGTTAGTTCAAGAGTGTTGATTAATTTGAGGTACCCTCAAATCTATAATGAAGTCTCTTAAAAGGAGTAAAACGATGTTGATATTGAAAAAGATTCCTTTATAGAAGTGAAACTTTCAAATTTATATATGCATAATTGGGATAAAAATTAAATGCTTGCTTTATAACTCTCTTCAACTAAAGGGTGATTTAGTAAAAAATACAATGAACTTGGAGATACATTTCCCAGCTCATTTTTAGTGCATTTTTATTTTCTATGAAATAACATGTATAATCTGGTACTTAGAATGCGAAGTTCCTCAGCCTTAACTTATCTGCGGTTTCCAAAGTTCCGTGAACGCACGCCAGGATAAGAAGAGGGTGAGGGTCAAACTACCGCCACAGGAATACCAAAAAAATGGATTGAGAAGTGACACACACAGTCACTTCTCAATCCACAAAAGTCCCCGGTAATAGTGTAGCCAATGTTTCGTACAAAGCACTCGGAAAATGGACGAGACAAGATGCACTTATAGGTTGCTTTTTCTTTTTACACCATTATTTTATTTTGTTCATTCAACAAAGCTTTTTCTAAAAACTTAGCTAGTTCTAACATGCCATATTTTCCGGCTTTCGCTTCTGCATCCGCATTGTAGTTTGTATTTGTATTCACATCATACGTATATACTGTACCATTTGCGTCTGATATGAATTCAATACCGGCGACAGCAATTTTATTCGCTTCCAGGAAAGACTCATATCTAGTGATTTGTTCTATATTAATAGCTTGAATAATTTCAAACTTTGGTTTTTCTTCTTTTTCTTCACCGACAGGGCAAAATAAGTCATCTATTTGGCAGGCATCTGCAGGACATAATTCAAATCCATTCGATGTATCTACACGCACCGCATATACGAACTTTCCACCAATAAATTCCGCTCTTGTAATAAAGGAAGCAGGGGATTGTATATATTCTTGGATGAGTGTAATCCCATCAACTGGGTGCTCATAGGTTTTACTATCTAAGTAGTTTTCAAGAGCTTCAATTGAATGAAATAATTGCACCCCTAATCCTTTGCCTGCACGATTATGCTTTGTTATGAACGAAGACACACCAATTTCTTTTGCCGCTCTTACTATTTGATCCCGGCCAACCGCACCAATTGTTTTCGGGGTACGTATGCCTGCCTTTTCTAATGCGAGTTGTTGATTAATTTTGCTAATTTCCAATTGCAATGCCTTCGTACCATTAAAAACTGTTTTACCGTGAAACTCTAGCCAAGTAAGAATGCCAGCAGTTAATTCGGGTGCATATCGGTGGTTTCGTGTATGTGAAGATGCACTCATTCTACTGTAAAAGACTCCATCAGGTGGTACAGAAGTTAAATCTACTATACCTTCATCTAAATGCCAAAGTTCATAGGGAAGGTTCAATTCTTCTAATCGATTAGTTAAATGCACTGTCCATTCATCATTTTCATGTATTACATATACTTTTGACATATTAAATTACCCCTTGCTTATCTCGTTTTAATTGTTCAACTAGTGGTATCACTTGCTCGGAGAAGCGTTTCATTTCGGTATGTTGTGGAGAAAATTGTAAAATTAATAAATTGACCCCTGCTTCTTCGAATGCAATAATTTTTTTAGCAATTTGTTCTGGCGTTCCGATTAAACTTGGACGTAGCCCTCGATTAGAAACCGAGTAATCTTGCAGTTGTATATCAACATTTAAATGTGACTTGCTTACAAAGTCTTGATAGCCTGCATAGCCAGCTGATCCTTCTGTTACATTAGTAATTCGTGCAAGTTCCTCCTGCACTTCTTTTTCTGTATCTCTACAAATAATGTAAGCAGCCATCCCGAAATTTTCTAAAGGCTCTTTATTTAAGTTGTGACGTCGTTGTTTCATATCTGCAATTTTTTCCGCTATTTCTTCTACTGTCCCACCGTGCATAACATAGGAATCGCATGTGTTTGCGATTGTTTGTTTTCCTGTTTCACTTTCGCCACCCGCATATAACGAGATATGTTTGTTCCCAACTGGTTTAGGCTCTAAATAAGTATTCTTGTAATCATAGAAGTTGCCTTTGAATGTATAAGGAGTTTCGGTCCATAAACCCTTTAATACGGAAATAAACTCTGCCATACGAGCATAGCGCTCATCATGTGCAGTGAAGATGCCTCCATATTGTCTTGCTTCTTCCTCCCACCAAGCAGATACAACATTTAATGACAAACGTCCCTCGCTAATATGATCGATATTAGTAGAGGTTTTTGCTAACAACGCGGGGTTGTGAAAACCAGGGCGAATCGCTGTTAAAATTTCTAGCTTACTAGTCACTGCTGCAATAGCAGCTGCAGTAGACCAAGTATCTAAAGAAGGAGCATCTATTCCTTTAATATCATTTAAATTTAATTCTGCAATTAACGTTAAGTCGTATCCCCATTGCTCCGCATTTTGAGCCAACTCTTTTACATATTCAAATGAAACGGGCATTTCCTCATTTTCCACATTTCGTAACCAACCACCGAAAATCGGTAACCAAAAACCATATCTCAAGAAATAACACTCCTCACTTTTTATATATTCAGAAACATTTAATTGATAGTAATCCTACCATAATACTTTGTTTTAAACAATAGGATATATTTTTTGTGTTTGTTGCTATAAACATGCACAAAGAAGAATAAAAACGAATAATAAAGATAAAATGTGTTGACTAAAACGAATGAACATGAAAAAATGAGAATATAATGGCAGAAATGTTAGGGGGAACTCTAATAAACATGAAATAGGAAGAATTATTTAGAAAGGGGATGAATGAATGTTTTCCGAAGAAAGACGAGGACAGATTTTAGAGAAGTTGAAAAAAGAAGGTCGTGTTTTAGCGAAAGAATTAGCAAACGAATACGCTCTTTCCCTAGATTCTATTCGTCGTGATTTATCGATAATGGAAGAACAAGGATTACTAAAAAGAACACATGGAGGGGCAATTTCCATTCCGGATGTTCGAACGATGCCCAAACCTCCTTCTAAGAGGTTTGGTGAAGGATCGGTATATCAAAACGCAATTGCAAAAAGTGCAGCAACTTTTATTAAAGAAGGGCAAACTGTATTTATCGGTGGAGCGGCAATCCATTTTGTGATGCTCAAGTATTTACCTATGGATATATCCTTCAGCGTTATTACGAATTCTGTGGAAGTTGCCTATAGTTTACGTGAGGTGGATAATATTCAACTATATTTGATTGGTGGGAAAGTAAAGAGTTCTGGAAATATGACGGATGCATTGGCTAATGAATTTGCTTGCCAGTTCACGATTGATTTATGTTTTGCAACAGGGGGTGGTTTATCACAAAAGGGCTTGAGCACAGCGACCCCTGAAGTGTCGATTTTCCATAAAACCGTTTATGACAACTCTAAAGAAGTAATAGGTCTTATTGAACACTCAAAGTTTGGAGTAGATCTCTTTAGCAGAATGTATCCGCTTCATAAAATAGATAAGATTATTACAGATGAAGAGACCAGTAATGATAGCATCGATATAATTAGTGCAAGTGGAGTTAAAGTGATTGTAGCTGAAAATCACTTATAAAATCTCAATTACTCACTGTAATCTGAAAGAACAAATAGGAGGTTTGTATATGTTTTATAGGAGGAAATTTTATACTGTAAATAGTAATTTTGTAGAGAAATTAAATGAACTTTTCAACCAAACTAATTTACCGAATCAACTAAAGTATGGAGCGCGTTTGGTTGGGAGATGGATGAAGGATAACAAAGATAATACCTTTGAAATTTTTGCTATTTGGGAATATGACAGTTATGAAGATTACATAGAAATAGAGAACAATGTAAAAAGTGACCGTGCTCACGCTAAACGAATTAATGACTGGTACGAAAAAAATGGTGGTAAAGAACATGTATTTAATAAGTATATTTTGGAAGTTAGAAACGAAGCGCTAGTCTCAACTCAAATTAAAGATAACTAATAATGAGAACTACTCTTCAACAAATGGCTTTAGTTCAATAAAGGAAAAGAAAATATTTATAATCAAATAATTAAACGCTGATATAATACTCAGCGTTTTTTTATATCTTTTGCCATCAACCCGCACGAAGCGTAGCGAATGAGGCTCGCTAGTTCGGACGCGGAAAGCATCCGCCGATAGCGGAAATCATGCTTTCACTTTAATATTGTTCGTGTTTTATGCTCTAAATTTAAATAATGAAATTGATATTTTTTAAAAGAAAAGAGACTGTAAACAAACTCGATCTTTATAGAGTTTGTTTACAGTCTTGCGCATTTCTCTATTTATTAAAGGGTATTGCATTGATCACATTGATTTCCATAGCACTCATGCTGCTCTTCAATTTTCTCACCGCATGTAGCACATTGTTTTTCAGGTAGGTTTCGAAAAAACTCAATTACGTTTTCTAACATAGTTGTTCCACCTCCATCTGTTATATAACTGTTTAAGTTATACGGATTGTAATATAACACAAGAACTTTTGTCAACATATTGAGTGGACTTTCGGTTAAAATAAAATTAAAGGAGAGATGAAGATGTATTTTATTGATAACAAAGGAATTACTGACCCACGTATTAACCTTGCAATTGAAGAGTATGCATTGAAAACAATGGATGTAGAAAAAGACTCTTTTCTGTTGTTTTATATAAACGAGCCTTCTATCATTATTGGTAGAAATCAAAACACGATTGAAGAAATTAATACTGAATTTGTGGAAAAGAACGGGATAATTCCTGTACGGAGACTTTCTGGTGGAGGTGCCGTATATCATGATTTAGGAAATCTGAACTTTAGTTTTTTAACAAAAGATGATGGGGATAGCTTCCGTAACTTTAAAAAGTTCACACAACCAGTGGTAGATGCCCTTCAAAAAATGGGTGTAGATGCAGAGCTTTCAGGACGAAATGATATTTTAGCAGAAGGTAAAAAAATCTCTGGGAATGCCCAGTTTTCAACAAAGGGCAGAATGTTTAGTCATGGAACATTAATGTTCGATACAGAAATAGATGCTGTTGTTTCTGCTTTAAAAGTAAGCAAAGAAAAAATTGAATCAAAAGGAATAAAATCAATTAGAAGCCGTGTGACAAACATTGCTGAATTACTAAAAGAACCGATGACAATTGAACAATTTCGAACTGAAATTCTTTCATCCATTTTCGGGGGAGCCGAGAATATTCAATATTGGGAACTAACAGCGGAAGATTGGGAAAATATCCATAAGCTTTCAGAAGAACGCTATCAACAATGGGAATGGAATTACGGAAAATCTCCTAAGTTTAATATGAAGCATTCTCACCGATTTCCAACAGGCGGTGTAGATGTGCGATTAGAAGTGAACAAAGGGATTATGGAAGAAGTGAAGATTTATGGTGACTTCTTTGGCGTTGGTGATATGGAAGAAGTAGAAGAATTATTGACAGGAAAACCGTATAGTAAACAGGCTATTGAAATGGCACTTGAAAGTATCGATGTTCCAAAGTATTTTGGTGGTATTTCTAAGGAAGAATTAGTTCAACTTATTTACTAATTTTAGTTAGCTTGTTTATTGAAAGTAAATTAGCGTAGGTGTATTTCGAAAATTATGGAAGAGTCTAACATATTAACGTATGTTGGGCTCTTTTTTGATATGATAGAGAGAGACTGTTTGTTAGGAGGATCCATGTGATGATACATCGAATCTTAGTTGTGGAAGATGATCGAAAAATTGCTGCATTACTTGCAGAAACATTACGTAAATATCATTATGAAGTGCATACTATACAAAACTTCGATTCCATTTTGGAGGAATTTGAAGCTTTTGACCCTCATTTAATATTATTAGATGTAAACTTACCATCTTATGATGGATATTATTGGTGTCGCCAGCTCCGTCAATTTACAACGTGTCCAATTATATTTGTTTCCGCACGATCAGGAGAAATGGACCAAGTTTTTGCTTTAGAAAACGGTGGAGATGACTTTATTACGAAACCTTTTCACTATGAAATCGTCCTTGCAAAAATACGAAGCCATTTAAGACGAACTTATGGAGAATATGCTGCAAAGCAAGAGGAACGTATTGTAAAGGTAGGAAAGCTTCAATTATTTTTAGAGAGAATGGAACTTCATATATCTTCAGAGGAAATACCACTGCAAAAGAAAGAATGTACAATTCTAGAGTTGCTTATGCGAAATTATCCTAAGCTTGTTACAAGAGAGCAGTTATTAGAAGAATTATGGGATGATCAGTCATTCGTAGATGAAAATACTCTAAACGTGAATATGACGAGAGTTCGTAAAAAACTAGCAGATTATGATGTCACATCGACAATAGAAACGGTTAGAGGAGCGGGCTATCGATTGATACTCAGTTCGGAGGAATCTTAATATGTTCCGATTGTTTATACGAGAACATTTAATCTTTCTAGTTTTTCAATTTTTATTAGTGTTATTTATAATGCTCTTATATTGGCTAGATGGGTTTAGAAACTTAGATACAGCAATATATTCAATTGTTATTAGTAGTATATTAACAATTACTTTTTTAGGAACATTATTTGTAAAGAAATATTCTTTTTATAAAAAGATACTTTCCGTACCAACAAAAATAGAAGTGGTTCTGCAACGAGAAGCGCAATCCCCTGAGATTAAACAGGTAGAAAAGTACTTGCATCATATTTATCGGCTTTATCAGAAAGAAGTGCAATTATTATATGCAAGGCAAAATAGGCATCTACAGTTTATGAATAGTTGGGTACATCAGATGAAAACACCAATTTCTGTACTCGAGCTGATGGCACAAAATGAGGATCAAATCGATTCTATGAGTGTATCGGAAGAAGCGGATCGATTAAAAAGAGGACTAGACGCTGTATTAATGAATGCAAGATTAGATACGTTCGAAGAGGATATGCAAATCGAGCAAGTGGATTTAAAGCAATTAGTTAGTCAAGTTGTGACGGAAAATAAACGTTTATTTATAGCTCATCATGTATTTCCAGTTATTTCGATTGAAGGGAATTGTATTATTACATCGGATACGAAATGGCTTCGCTTTGTCATCGCACAGTTTTTAACAAATGCAGTGAAGTATACGTTTGAGGAAAACAAAAAGGTTTATTTTGAGACGAAAATAAAGGATGAACAGGTCATCTTTTCCGTTAGAGATGAAGGTATTGGTATCCCTACTTCGGATATAAAAAGGGTAACAAAAGCATTCTTCACTGGAGAGAATGGTCGAAAAACAGGAGAATCTACAGGAATGGGTTTATACTTAGCACAAGAAATTTGTGATCGTCTTGGACATGAGATGACGATTAATACTAGAGTTGGTGAAGGAACGACCGTCTCGATCGTGTTTAAACAGCTAGAACAAGAAGAACGGAGCGAGCATGATGTCGATATTAACACTCGAAGAAGTGACGAAAGTATATGAGGGAAAGGTAGCACATCTTGCAATTAATCAAATAAGCTTTGAAGTTGAAAAAGGAGAATTCCTCGCAGTAATGGGTCCTTCAGGTAGTGGAAAAACCACGTTGTTAAATATTATTTCAACCATTGATTCACCCACTTCTGGAGATATTACGATAAATGGAACCAATCCTTTAAAACTTTCAGCGAATGATTTATCACTTTTTAGAAGAAGGCAACTTGGTTTTGTGTTTCAAGATTTTAATTTACTTCCGGCCTTAACTGTAGAGGAAAACATGGTTCTACCTTTAACACTCGATGGGCAACCTGTGGATATAATGAAACAAAGGGTAAAGGAAATTGCATCTCATCTGGATTTATCTTCTATTTTAGAAAAGAGACCAACTGAAATTTCAGGTGGACAAGCACAAAGAACAGCCATAGGTCGGGCATTAATACATGAGCCAACTATAATCCTTGCGGATGAACCTACCGGAAACTTAGATTCTAAATCGGCGAAGGACGTTTTAGAAATATTATCCCAGGTGAATAAAAAGAATCAGACGACGATCATTATGGTCACGCATGATCCAGTTGCAGCTAGTTACTGTGACCGGGTGCTATTTATAAAAGATGGGGAATATTTTAATGAAATTTACAAAGATGATCGAAGACAAACATTTTTTCAACGAATTTTAAATGTCTTGTCTTTATTAGGTGGTAACGTAAATGACCTTTCGACAATTCGCTTATCATAATGTAATTCGGAACAGTCGCGTATATGCTGCATTTTTTATGGCGAGTATTTTTTCTGTAATGGTGTTTTTTATGTATTCAATGTTAATGTTTCATCCTAACATTGAGGACAAATTTTTAAGAGATATTGCATTTGGTGGAATGCTTATTGCAGAAATTGTACTAATCATTTTTACATTATTCTTTTTGTTTTATTCGATGAGTGCCTTTTTACAAGCTCGGTCAAAAGAGTTTGGGTTATTACTCAATTTAGGGATGGAAAAAAATCAGTTAAATCGGCTGATTTTCTTAGAAACGATGATTTTAGGTGCTATCTCTATAACGGTCGGTATTTTTTGGGGATTCTCATTTTCTAAGTTTTTCTTTATGGTCATTAGAGAGTTATTTTTATTAGACAGTCTCCCACTATATTTGTCGTGGAAACCATTTGCTTTAACAATTATTGTTTTCTTATCTTTGTTCATCACTATTTCTATTAGTAGCGTAGTGTTTATTCGAAAAAAAGAAATCATTCAATTACTAAAAGGCTATTCGAAGCCTGATGAACAAGCGGAATATATAAAGTGGAAAGCGGTTTTAGGATTAGCCTTAGTTCTAGCTTCCTACAGTCTAGTTATAATATCACTTATAAAAATGTCTTTATGGCTAACAATTATTATCGCAGTATTAGCAACAATTGGAACTTACTTCTTTTTTACAGATAGTATGCTATATCTAATTATTCTAATTCGTAAAAGGAAAAACTTGTATTGGCATCCGTTTCGATTAATTGCGTTTGCAGAGGGATCGATTAAAATACGAGAAAATGCAAGTATGTTTTTTGTAGTAACAATCGTATCCACTATTGCTTTTTTGTCTGTAGGAGTAGTAACCTCTTTTACTTCATTTACTTCACAATATCGTGAATTAAATCCAGTAAGTATTTTTTACTCGAGTGAATGGAATAATCCTTTTGAAGAAAAACATATTACGGAAATCTCACAAGAGTTGCAAAGAGAAAATTTATCCTATGAGCTAGTGAAATTCAATGTCAAAAAACAAACCTCATCCAATACAAATGAAAAAGTAAACCTTATAAAAGAATCGGAAGTAAATAGTTTGGCACTTGCACTGAAATTTCCACTTGTAGATTTGAAACAAGGCGATGCATTATTAGTATCAAATACGGAAGAGGATTTTGGAATTCTTACACAGCAAGAGGAACAAACTGTCCTAGAAGAAAGCAGTGTTCCGATACATTTAATAGGGGAATATAAGAAGAATATTTTTCCATCGATAGTTATTAAGCATAGAACTATCATTATCAGTGATGAAGATTACCAACTTATAACCGAACCTCTTTTTGGTCATGGTTTTAAAGAATCTACATCAACTTTTTATGCATTTCATGTACCAGAGTGGCTTAGAACAAAAGATGTAGGAACGGAAATTGATAAAATTATAGCTGCGACGATGGGAACGACAAATATTAATCCAAATCCTTTTTACTTTGTTAATCCTGGTTTAAATTATTCCATCATTCGTTCCACATTTTCTTTATTGTTATTCACAGGTTTACTCGTAGCGGCAGTTCTTTTACTTGCTGCTGGTAGCTTCGTTTATTTTAAATTGTATACGGATTTGGAACGAGATAAAAAGCAATACGATGTTCTTAGACGAATGGGAGTAACCGACCAAGAGCTAGTGAAGATAGTTAATCGGCAACTCATTCCTCAATTCTTTTTACCATGGGGACTTGCCATGGTACATAGTACTTTTTCATTTATTTATCTACAAGCTTTGTGGGTAGACTTAGCAGCAGTATCCATTGCAAAAGAAATGCTATTCGTGTTATTAGCTTTCACAGTTATTCAAGTTTCTTATTTTTATTTAATCCGTTGGAGATATATAGCACATATTCAAGCATCATGATTTTTTCATGGTGCTTTATTAAATAAAAAAATTTTTTCTAATTATTGAATAGTCAAAACCTTTTTTATATAATGAATTTAGGGATAATGAATGAATATTCATTCAAATGAGATGGGGGACGAGAATATGAGTTTAGTTTCACGTGTTCAACAAATTGCTATTCAACATCCAGAGAAAGTTGCTTATCATTTTATGGGGAAAGATACTACTTATGCAGAATTTCAACAAGCGGTTAAACAGTTTGCAAATGCACTTCAGTTACTTGGAATTGAAAAGGGAGATAATGTTGGGTTTCTTTTAAGTAACTCTCCACATTTTCTTATTTCTTTGTATGCAACGATGCATATAGGTGCAACTGCAGTACCAATCAATCCGATTTACACTCCTGATGAGATCACCTATATAGTAAAAAATAGTGATGCAAAAGCGATTATAGCATTAGACGCATTACTGCCACTTGTTGAAAAGGCAGTAGATATATTTACAACTGTCGAAAATTATATCATCTGCGAAACACAGCCCGATACAGCAGAGAAATTAGCAGCATTACCAGATTCTCTAAAGGTTAAAGTGAAATCGTTTACATCATTAATTAGTAATAGTTCACCTAGTGCACTACCGGTAGAAGTACTCGAAGACGACAACGCAGTAATTTTGTATACTTCTGGGACAACTGGTCAACCAAAAGGTGCGATGCTTACATATAAAAATATTTATTCAAATGCTCGAGACGTGGCGGAGTATTTAAGTTTTAATCCAGACGATCGCATTATTGCAACTTTACCAGTATTTCATGTTTTTGCGCTCACTGTAGTTGTAAATGCTCCACTCTTTATGGGTGCAACCATTCTATTAGTTCCTAGATTTAGCCCACAAGACATATTCAACATAGCAAAAGAACAGAAAGCAACAGTATTTGCTGGTGTTCCGACGATGTATAATTTCTTATATCAATTCCCAGAAGGAAAAGAAAAAGATTTATCATCAATACGTTTGGCAATTTCTGGTGGATCTTCTTTACCTGTAGCATTACTTCATAATTTTGAAGAAAAATTTAAAATTCGTGTTTCAGAGGGGTATGGATTATCCGAGGCATCTCCAGTAACCTGCTTCAATCCAATTGATAGAGAACGTAAACCAGGATCTATTGGAACTAATATTGTTAATGTAGAAAATAAAGTAGTAAATGAGTTCGGCGAGGAAGTTCCAGTAGGAGAAGTTGGAGAGTTAATTGTGCGAGGACCTAATGTAATGAAAGGGTATTATAAAATGCCTGAGGAGACAGAAAATACTATACGCAATGGTTGGTTATATACAGGAGACCTAGCAAGACAGGATGAGGAAGGGTATTTCTACATTGTGGACCGTAAGAAAGATATGATTATTGTTGGAGGATATAATGTATATCCACGTGAAGTGGAGGAAGTATTATTTGAACATCCCGGTATAATCGAAGCGGCTGTAATTGGAGTTCCAGATCCTACCTTTGGAGAAGAAGTTTTGGCTTTCGTAGTGAAAAAAGACCAATCATTAACAGAAGAGCAACTTCATGATTATTGTGCTAAAAAATTAACTAAATATAAAGTTCCTAACCGCATAGAGTTTTTAGAAGAACTACCAAAAAATACGACAGGTAAAATATTACGTCGTTCATTAAAAAAACAAACTATTTAATAGAATAATAATCTACTCCTCTAAAAAAGGAGTAGATTTTTTATAGATAAAATATTTGGATTAACATCCTGGAAAACAGTGTTCTAGTACTTGAAAGAATAGACTGCAGATTTCCGTTTCAGGTGGACGCGTTCCGCGGGGTGAGCGATGAACCATCACCGCCCCTATCGGGTACGATGTGATGTTTCATCTTTCTCCGAGGAACGAAGGCTAAGAGCGCCACATCGTGTGGCAACGCCTTCGTGACCAACATCCTGTTGGCCTCCGTCTGGAGTCGCCACCTTTCACTCCAATCCATTAAGTAAGTAGTATCTAAGTAAGAGATACTTTGGCATTTTAATATTCTAGTTTTGTGTATCCAGTTAGAATATAATTCTCTACTAATGTTTATAGGATATAAATGACGTCTATCTTACGAAGCAATAATTAATTGTCCTATACACACTAGTTTATTGAAGCGGAAAGCGGCGACTGCAGCGGAAATAAGGCGGTTTTTCTACTGTTACTCATCTTAAAAAGATCGGGCCAGTTTTTCCTATGTAATAAGCAGGAATATGATTTCGAGTGTCGAAATAAATAAAGGATAGATATTGAAAGTGAGGATGTTTGAATGATAAAAAGAAAATTAGAAGCAAAAGATTTATTTAAACTGCATTCTATAACAAGCCCTGTATTTGCACCTAATGGTAAAGAAGCAGTTTTTATTCGAACACAAATGGATGAAAAGGATAATAAATATTATGCATATTTGTATCACTTAAATTTGGATACGGAAAATATTACTCAATGGACATATAAGAAAGAACGAGTTTCTTCTCCACAGTGGTCGAACGATGGAAAATATGTCGCTTTCTTATCTAATCGAGAAGAAAAGAACCAAGTTTATATTCTCCCTACAAGTGGAGGAGAAGCAAAAAAAGCGACCGATTTAGAAAATGGGGTTTCTAGTTTTCTATGGTCACCTTGTGGAACGAAAATTTGGTTTGTTGCTTCCTTAAAAGAGGGAAGAAATTGGACAGACGAACCAGAAAAAGATGAAAAAAAATTGCCAGAAGCACACGTTGTAGACAAAATGAAATACCATGCAGATGGGGCAGGTCTATTACCGAAAGATATGTATAAGCATATTGGGTGGATTAATATTGAGTCCGAAGAAATAACTCAATTTACAGAAGGTAATTTTAACTATAATTTACAAGCTATTTCACATGATGGAAAGAAACTAGTAATCGGTGTAAATCGTGAAGAAAATCAAGATTTTTCATTCCGACAACCAGTATACCTTGTAAATGCGGAAACAAAAGAGGAAACAGAAATTATAAATGAAGATGGTTATTTTGGTGGGGCTTCGTTTTCGAAGGATGATCAATATATTGCATTTGTTGGAATGCCACGAACTTTCCAAAATGCAACTCATGCAGAGGTATATGTATATGAAACAAATACTGGCAATCGTCAAATATTAACGGAAGGTATAGATGCACCAATTGGTGATTTTTCTGTAGCTGACTTCCAACAGGGGGCAAATGCACCGGATGTCATGTGGACTGAAGATAATCATCTATATTTCCAAGTATCAACAATGGGAGATGTTCGCCTCTATTTCGCTTCATTAGAAGGGGAATTGTATCCAGCTACGGGAGAAGATGAACATGTGTATGGATTTGATGTGAATCAATCTGGAACTTACGCACTTTTGACAGTAAGCAACTCTATATTTCCCGGGGAATTATTTAAGCAGAATTTGTCGACTGGTGAAAGAATTGTTCTGACTAAATTTAATGAAGAATACGTAAATGATGTCGAACTTGTCAAACCGGAAGCAATCTCATATAAAGGTGCTAATGATTGGGATGTGCACGGCTGGTTAATGAAGCCTGCAGGATTTGAGGATGGGAAAAAGTATCCTCTCATTGTGGAAATACATGGAGGACCCCATGCAATGTACGGAAATACATTTTTCCATGAACTTCAGTTATTAGCCGCAAAAGGTTATGGCGTGTTATATGTGAATCCTCGTGGAAGTCATGGCTATAGCCAGGCATTTGTTGACGGTGTTCGAGGTGATTACGGTGGAGGAGATTATGCGGATATAATGGCTGGCCTCGATCAAGTATTAAAAGAAAATGACTGGATTGATGACACACGACTAGGTGTAACTGGTGGAAGTTACGGCGGATTTATGACGAACTGGATTGTCGGTCATACAAATCGTTTTAAAGCTGCGGTAACACAACGTTCCATTTCGAACTGGATAAGTTTTTACGGAGTATCTGATATCGGGTACTACTTTACTCCTTGGCAAGTTGGAGCAGACATGACGGATATTAACAAGCTTTGGGATGCATCACCATTGAAATATGCTTCCAGTGTGGAAACACCTTTACTAATTCTGCATAGCGAAAATGATTACCGTTGCCCAATCGAACAAGCGCAACAGTTATACATTACATTAAAAGCAATGGGGAAAGAAACAAGCTTCGTCCGTTTCCCTCAAGCGGATCACAATTTATCGCGCACTGGTTTACCTAACCTACGATTGACACGTTTAGAGCAAATCACCGGATGGTTTGAGAAATACCTTTGAGAATAGAGTAAAGCCCTTCATTTCGATGAAGGGCTTTTTGTGGAATCGGATGGCCACAGCAAATAGTCAGATGATAAACGTCAATAATCGGATGATCACCTGTAAAATAGTAATCTATTGCATATGATTGACCCTATTTAGAGCAAATCAATGTAGGTTTGTGAAATATCTTTGAGAATAGAGAAAAGCTCTTCATTTCTTGTGGAAATGAAGGGCTTTTTGAGTGAATCGATCAATCTCTCAACATAATCGATCAATCCTGGCCAAGAATCGATCAATCCTTTCCAATAATCGATCAATCCCACAAGATAATCGATCAATCTACTAAGAGAATCGCTTCTTATCGAATCCTTTTTTAAAATAGACAAACACTAATCCGATAATCCAGATAGGTCCTACGATTAATGCGATTCGAGTATCTGGGAAGTACGCCATGAGACCTAGCACTAAAACTAAGAAGGCTAGTGCTACATATGAACCAATTGGGTAGAATAACGCTTTATACGTTAACCTTGAAACTTCCCCTTTAGAAAGTGTTCTACGAAATTTTAATTGGGACAATAAAATAATTCCCCAAGTCCAAACAGCTCCGAAAGTTGAAATACTCGTCACCCATATAAACACTTTTTCTGGAACCAGATAGTTTAAGATCACTCCTACTAACAATAATGCGGCGGAGAACATAATTGCTTTGGAGGGTACTCCAGTTCTACTAATTTTTTTGAAAGAAGCAGATGCTTGCTTTTGTTCAGCTAAATTGAACAACATACGCCCTGTACTAAAAATACCACTATTACAGCTCGATAATGCTGCTGTTAATACAACAAAATTAATAATACCAGCAGCCGGCCCAATTCCAATTTTCTCAAACATTAAAACGAATGGACTTCCATTATTGCCAATCTCGTCCCATGGATAAATAGACATGATAACGAATAAAGCGCCAACATAAAACAATAATATGCGCCAAAATACAGTGTCGATTGCACGAGGAATGACAGTTTTCGGATTTTTAGCTTCTCCAGCTGTTACACCAATCATTTCAACCCCTAAGTAAGCAAACATTACCATCTGTAAGGACATCAAGATTCCCTTTATTCCATTAGGTGCAAAACCACCATGCGACCATAAGTTGCTAATACCAACAGCTACTCCGCCATTTCCAAGTCCAAAAATAATGACACCTAATCCAACAAAAATCATTGCTAAAATAGCAAAAATTTTAATAAATGCGAACCAAAACTCAAACTCTCCATATGCTTTTACAGCGATTAAATTAACCAATGTCATAATGACAAGTGCAGCTAAAGCCCAAATCCAGCTAGGTGTACTTGGATACCACATTTTCATATATACACCTACTGCGGTAATCTCAGCCATGCAAGTAACTACCCATAAGAACCAGTAATTCCATCCCGTAATATATCCAGCAAGAGGCCCTAAATAATCTTTTGCGTATCTACTAAAAGATCCTGCTACCGGATTGTGCACGGCCATCTCTCCAAGTGCACGCATGATAAGTAAAATTGCAAACCCACCAACTATGTATGAAATAAGAATTGCAGGTCCTGCCAGCCTAATAGCTGTAGCGGAACCTAAAAATAAGCCGACCCCAATCGCTGCGCCTAAAGACATTAAGGTGATATGCCGTTGTTCTAAACCACGTTGTAATTGCTGATTTCCGTTCAATTTGTGTGTCACTCCTTATTATTTTGTTATATAACAATCTACCACAGTTGAGGAAATGTGGGAACAGTCTATATTATCGATATTGTGTTAAAATTATGTATATGCAAAGAGGTCAGGGGGGCTTTAAATTGAAACAAATAACTATAAAACCGGTAGTAGAAGCGGAAATTCTGCGATTATGGGAGCTTAGTGCAAAAGAATCAGCACCAGAATGGAAAAAATGGGATGCCCCTTATTTTCCTTATGAACCAAAGACCTTAGAACAGTTTTTAGAGAAAAAAGATCAGTATATAAATCAAGAAGATTTTTGGGGGATTTATGTAGACGAAGAACTAGTAGGTTCGCTTTGTTACTACTGGGAGCATGAAGCATCTCTTTGGCTTGAAGTGGGAATTGTCATATATGAACCAGCATTTTGGAGTGGTGGAATTGGAACTGCAGCCATGAGAATGTGGATTACTCATATATTTAATGAATTACCCCTTGTAAGAGTTGGCTATACGACTTGGTCAGGGAACGAGCGAATGATCAAAGTTGGTAAGAAGTTAGGGATGAAAATGGAAGCAAGACTTCGCAAATGTCGATTCTACAATGGGGTTTATTATGACTCCATACAAATGGGGATACTAAGAGAAGAATGGGAATCGCAAATATGAAGGCATTATTAGAATTAAAGAATGTAACGAAAAAACATTGGGAGATAAATGAGGACCAGAACCACCATTATTTATTTTCTCATATTACAACAACTCTTCATCAAGAAGAACGCATTGCTTTATTAGGTAAATCTGGGCAAGGGAAGAGTACTTTACTTCGTGCACTAGCATTACTTGAAGCGATAGATAATGGTGAAATTTTCTTCCAAGGTCTTGCTTCGAAAAACGCAGATTCTCGTGCTTGGCGTAAGAATATAGCTTATGTTGCACAGCAATCAGTCATGTTACCAGGAACAATTTTGGAAAATTTAAAGACGGTGAGTAAGTTACATAATCGTGGATTTGATGAAAAGTTTGCACAAGAGCTAATGCATAATGTTGGACTTGCAAATATTGATTGGGGAAAACAAGCAACCGATATGTCCGGTGGAGAGAAACAAAGAGTCGCATTAGTTCGTTCTTTATTATTAAGGCCTTCTGTTTTGCTTTTGGATGAAATTACCGCATCACTCGATCAGCATAGTAAGGAATATGTTGAAGAACTGTTAGTTAAGCTCCATAAGGAAGAAGGAACATCTTTTATTTGGGTTACGCATGATTCAGAACAAGCCAAAAAAATAAGTGAGCGTATTTGGTATATGAAAGATGGAAAGTTGGCAATAGATTCAAAGACGGAAGATTTTTTTGGAAATCAAGAATCGGTTAGTTCGGTGATCTTATGAGTTTATTAGCATTAAGTTTCACCTTATTATTTGTTGTAATTACGATGCTTGTTTCTGTTTGGCAAAAGCTTGATTTGGAAAAGGACATTGCAATTGGAACTGTTCGAGCAGCTATTCAGCTCTTAGCGGTTGGTTATGTATTGCAATTTATATTTAAATCGAAGAACTTACTTTTCATTGTAATAATTATTTGTATTATGATTGTCGTTGCTGCTTTAAATGCATCCAAAAGGGCAAAAGGTATGACAGGAGTCGTTTGGAGAATCATCCTCTCAATCGCAACTATGGAAATATTAATGATGGGGCTTTTACTTGGTTTGCAAATTATCGAAGCAACTCCACAATACATCATCCCGCTGAGCGGAATGACGATTGGTAACGCTATGGTTGCTTGTGGATTATTTTTAACTCAATTAAAACGAGAAACGGAAAGCTCCAAAGGAGAAATTGAAACATTACTTTCACTTGGTGCAACGAGTCGACAAGCGGTGCAAGATGTATTGAAACGGTCCGTCAAATTCAGTATGATTCCAACAATAGATGCCATGAAAACTGTTGGGCTTGTGCAGCTTCCAGGAATGATGACCGGAATGATTATTGCTGGAGCAGATCCAGTGGAAGCTGTTCGATATCAGCTATTAATTATCTTCGTATTTACTAGCTCATCAGCTATAACGAGTATGATGCTTAGCGTGCTGTGCTATAAAAATCTATTTACTAAGGATTTGCAATTGAAGAACTGGAGGCAATAAAATGAAGCCTATATTAATTGAAGAAACGCCTGCTAAAGTAACAGTTACATATGATCCAACACCTTTACGATTGCCATTAAATATTCGGGAGCAGCACCAAAAATTTTGGGATACTCAAATTATACAAAACCCATATTTACGTAACGGAGAAGTATTTACGATAACGCAAATCAATAAAACTCCTGAAGAACTTCATATAACAGTAATGAAAACAGACTATAAACACTATTTATATACAATTCGACATGAAAATAGTGCATTTCCTTGTAAAGTCATATTCACATGTGTAGCCGTTATCACAAACGATAATCATATAGCCTTCGGCCGGATGAATCAAAATACAGCGACACCTGGACGATTACAATTTACTGGTGGAGGATTAGATGAATCTGATTTACATGGCTCTGTATTTAATTTAGTAAATAGTATTGGAAAAGAATTAGAAGAAGAGATGGGCTTGCATATTGAATCAGCCAATACTAAATCTTTCATTCCTAAGTTTGTGAAAAGTAAAGGGACATTTGATTCTTGGGCAGTGATGTTCGAACTTAAAGTTGACTATACCGCCGAAGAACTGAAAATATTATTTGAAAAACATAATCATAGCTTAATAGAAAAAGGAGAACAACCTGAATTTGAGGAATTTCTTTTTGTCTTGTTAAATAGAGATAGCATAGAAGCATTCATTAAAAATGACTTATCATTAAAAGAAGACTACTTGGAGCCAATTTTGAGGAAGTATGTTGAAGAATGAGTTATGCACTGCAAAAAACAGGGAAGACTGGTTTCCTCCCTGTTTTTTTACGAGAAATTTTTTAGTTGGAAATTAGAGAGGTTTAGTTGGAAATATATCTGTCTAAGTTGGAATTTTAGAGCATTTAGTTGGAAAAACTGCATGGTTAGTTGGAAAAGGGTATTTTATCCAGAAAAAACGCTCATTTTTCATGAATGGTCGTTTTGTTAAAATTAGTACCTACTTAAGTTATAAGAACAGGATATCAATCAATTTTCAACAGCCACTGAACGGCTTTCAATAAATTTTCTGCAATATAATCAGGTTCTACATCTTTCCAAGCATCACGATATTGTTCTAAGGAACTTTTTCCCCAACCGGTTAACACTAATATTCTCATTGCTCCAACGGCATGAGCTGCCAACATATCAGTGTCGCCAACGTCACCAATAACAACGCATTTCTTCAGGTCTAAATTATATTTCTTAGCAGCTTCCAATAACATTCCTGGATTAGGTTTTCGACATTTGCACTTATCATGTTCACTATGGGGACAGATAAATGCGTCATCAAATCCGTATGAAAGGAACTCTTCTTGAAAATCCTGAATAGAAGCTTCTTTACGATTAATTCGATGTTGGTTCGTGAATCCAAAGATTTGTATTCCGTGATCTCGAAGTAATTGAAATGCATCTTCACTAAAGTCATAAGGTTTAAAGTTCATTGGATGAATAAAATGACCAGTACCACCAATTGTCCCATCCCGGTCTATGAAAACAGCTTGAATCATTTTATCCATTGCTCCATAACTGTGACTTCTTTATTCGTTGCATCTAGCTTCACATTTCGGCCGATTGGCAACGTTAGCATTGGATGCGTATGGCAACAATCAAAGTCTGAAAGAATGGGAATAGAGGTTCTTCCAATCGTTTCAATCAAAATATCATGTGGTTTTCTTTCAGTACCTTGATCATCAAAGAGTTCATGCTTTCCTAATATAATTCCAGAAACTCGATCGAATACACCGTTTAATTTTAGTAGGTTAAAATTCTTTTCAATAACAGAGGCTGTTTTCATCGTATCTTCTATTAAAAGAATATCCCCCTCTTGAATATCAGGCATATATGGACTTCCCCATATACCGTACATCGCATTTAAATTGCCACCGATTAATCTTCCTTGTGCAGTACCTTCGTTTACACAAATCCAATCATTGGTTCTCAATTGCTTGTCCTCTGTTTTAACTTCCCAATTTAATGGCTCATCCGTCCAATAAGGTGGTACTGGAACAGAAAAAGGAACCTGTTTTTCTTCTATTAACATGTCACGGAAATAGTCGTATGTATAATGAAGAAAAGGTTCAAATTCCCCAAAAGAAGGGACCAGAGCTGGACCATAAAACGTCGGTATACCTGTTTGTGCATAGATTCCAAGCAGAATAGTTGTTGCATCAGAATATCCAATCATGATTTTTGGATCCTTCTTAAAAGCATCATAATCAATATACGGCAAAAGTGCATTTGAATTTGTACCACCTATCGTTGACATAATACAACGAATGTTGGGATCTCTAATAAGTTCGTTTAATTCATTTGCTCTCTCCTGAATAGATCCGGAGCGATAGTGATCATGTTTCCCAGTTAAATTCCCTTCGATAATTTCAAAACCTTTCGATTCCAAAAAAGACTTTGCTCTTTTAAATCGCATTGGTGATGAATAAGTGATAGGAGACGAAGGCGAATAAATCCCAATCTTATCACCTGGTTTTAGTCGGTTTAATAGTGTCATAGTTTAGATTCTCCTAAGTATTTTTTATATTAATTATAGAAATAAAATCTAAGAAGGATGCCACCAATTCCAACACCTAAGACAATAAGAGATTTAATGTTCTTGTTTTTACTTTCCTTACGACGGCGATCTTCTCTTAGAATCGGATATTCCTTTTCAAGATTTCCCATTTTCTTTCCCCCTTGTTTTTTAAAACTTAGTTAGAGCCAAGAATATATAAGTTCCAAAGTATATGAATAATAAATGCTAAAAACAAAGATATTGAATATAAAAAATAAAGGTAAATGCAAGTGAACAAATTAAAGCGAATAAAGGATATAGTTGGTGTATAAAAGCAAATAGTACAGCAGAAAAAACAATGCAAATAAAAACAGGGACTGTGGTGCCCTGTATCCAGAAGATAAATTAGAACAAATGAATAAGTCAGTAAATATTAATATGCCGTAACAACTATTATCTTAATATATTTACCCTTCGTGAAGTCTCCTTTACAGTTGAATGCATTGTAAGTAAAGGTAAGTATTTACAATTATATACGATATAAGATAGTATTAAAATAGAATTTTCAGAAATAATGGTTTGATGTATTTCTTACTATTAATCGTATTAGCTACTATTGAAGGTGAGCGGTATTAGAAAAATACTTGGACAATAGAGAACTCTTAGTTAATGAAAAACAAATTTTTTAGCTAAGGAATCCTATTGGCTAAAGGGGGACAAGAAAGAATTAGTCATAGGATCTATTGAACAGATCTAGATAGAAGGTGCTGTGCTTGTGATAAGGAATAGTTCCATACTTACACTGAAAAAGAGGGATGATAATGGATTTTGTGATCCGTAATATGCGGAAGGAAGATATACAGGTTGTCCAACAGATTGCTAAGGTGAGCTGGCATGATACATATGAAGGTATTATTCCATTGAAAATTCAAGAAAGTTTTTTAAAATCTGCTTATAGTGACGACATGATGCTAAGGCGATTAGAAGGGTCGTTTATGTTTGTAGCAGAAGTTAGTAATGGTATTGTTGGCTTTGCGTACTACTCTCCTGTGCGAGAAGATGGAAAAGTAGAGCTTGGTGCTATTTATATATATCCAGAGTATCAAGGAAAAGGGATAGGATCTTCCTTGTTACAAACAGGAATTGATTTAGAAGGTGTGAAAGAAATTTTTATCAATGTGGAAAAAGAAAATAAGATTGGTATGACTTTTTACAAAGCAAAAGGTTTTGAAATTTTTTCTGAATTTGATGATGTTTTTGATGGACATACATTAAAAACAGTTCGAATGGTTTTGAGTATATAGCGTACGGAGGTTAAAGAAAGAGCGAAATCCTTTGTTCAAGAAAATTTAATTAAAGAGTATCTTGCTCGCACTCTTTGGACAATCACTGTGGAGGTTTCTTTTTATTAATGTAAAGAACAAACTTCGTAATAGTGACATTATAGATGAAAATTATTCTTGATTATTCCTTTTCTGAGCCAGCTCATATTTTATACGCATCTTCCATTTACTGAAGTTTGTTAGGATGTAAAACACCATGCTATAAATTCCTGCAAAGATTATTATTTCTACTAAAAATCTTAATAACGAAAGCCAATTTAAATTTTTAAATAAAGTATAATGAAAAAAATTTAGCTTATAAATTGTCGTTTCCACAATTATTTTTGTGATTATTCCTGCAAAAAAATACTTCCAAAAATTCAAAAAAACTCCGCCTTTTTATATAAAATTCTCCTAAGGATTATCTCATATATTGGAAAATAATAAAAGGGTTTCCCCGCGATCAAGCCAAGCAGTTTTGAACCATTTTTTCACAAATAAACGGTCAAATAAAACAAAGTATCATAAGAAATTTATAAACTTTTTTGCTTCACAGAAACAACGAATGTTCATTTTTATGAAAACTAATTAAAATTAATACAATTGGAAATCGAACTAGATGGTTTACATATGAAAATATCAGAAAATTTTAATATTTATAGAAATTATTGGATGCTGTTGATATAATAAAACATATTTCTGTTCTTATTATTTAGCTAACTGTGCAGAAAGTTGAAAAAAGGAAATAACAATAATCGAAAAACTATAAAAATAAAGACAGACAGGAGTTAGAGAAGATGATAAAAGGTTTTGGAGGAATATTTTGGAGAACTAAGAATCTAGAAGGTATAAAAAAATGGTACGGTGAAGTGTTGAAGATTGAAATAGATAATTGGAATGGGACTGTGATTAAACCCCAACTAGGAAATGAAACGATCTTTTCTTTCTTTACCGAGAATGACAGTTATTTTCCAACAGAACAACAAGTGATGTTAAACTTCCAAGTACATGATCTGAACGAGACTATTAAGCATCTTGAACATATTGGTGTACCTCTCGCAAAGAAAAAAGAGATTAGTGAATTTGGAAAGTTCATTTGGATTAAAGATCCTGAAGGTCGACTGGTAGAGCTTTGGGAGAGATAGTGTGTTATTAGTCATTTGCTATTATGCTAACGAGTGCATTAGTGAAAGATCGTTGAGCTGCTTAGGCGGCTCTTTTTTCTTCTTGAATTAACGAACCATTTAAGTTCAAAAAGAGTTGAATTAATAAATACCAAAATAGGTACTTTCGTCTAATTGAAAAGGAGGTTAAAGTATTGGGAAATTAAAATTCTTATATTTAACCATAACAATATTTTCGATAGGGATAATCATTGGTTGTTATAATAAACAAGTTATAGAAGAAAATACAAATGATTGGGATAACTATGGAGAAGTTAGAGCAGTAGCATGGGAATTTATTAATGAAAAAGGTTGGAATGACAGGGCTAAAGAAGATTGGCAAAGTGCGAAAGTGAAAAAAACGATTGCTGATAATAGCTATGAATTGTTGGATAAAACTTATGATGGAAAAGAGGTATTAACCGTTTCTTTTGAAGATAAAGATAGTGTTGTAATCGGTACACCTTCAATCCTCGTTGACCCCAATTCCAATGAAGTAATTGGCTATATGCAAAGTGAATAAATTAACTGTTATTAAACGAACGAACGCAGGTTAGTTGAAGAAGGAATTTCTCTAAACTTGGAAGAATTTATATTATAAAATATGTTAAGGAGCTTGTGAATTATATGGAATCCATTAGCAAAAGCGAAGTGAAGCTACGAGATATCATAGGGGAAGATCTTCCTATCTTTTTCGAACAACAACTAGATTCAACGGCGAATTATATGGCTGCCTTTACAGCTAAAGACCCCACTGATAAGGACGCATTTTTTGACCATTGGACAAAAATAATCGCTGACGAGACCATCACAATTAAGACTATATTATTCAATGGCATTGTCACTGGACACGTCTCGAACTTTGAACAGTTCGGCGAACCCGAGGTAAGCTACTGGATTGGGAAGGAATATTGGGGTCAAGGTATTGCAACTAAAGCGTTGTCAGAGTTTCTGGAGTATATTAAGGTACGCCCGCTCTATTCTCGTGCCGCTAAAGATAACCTCGCCTCCATCAGGGTATTGGAAAAATGCGGGTTTAAAATCATTTCTGAAGATAAGGGTTTTTCCAATGCAAGAGGAAAGGATGTTGAAGAATTTATTTTGAAGCTTGAACCTTATGATATGTAATTTAATACCGTACTACGATTGGAGCGATTCTTGACTAAGAAACCTTCTGCTGTTTAACTAACAGGTGCTTGTGCGGCCGAGCCTAGGTCGTATCATATAGCGGGTGGGATTCCCGTCGAGAAAGAACTAGCCATTCACTCGTATCGAGTCTTGGAGGGCTAATGGTAACATTAGCCTTTAAGCGTAGACAGTTAGGTGGCGGGCCGAAAGCCAAATGGTTGAAGGGATTGAGCTCCATAATGTTAGTAAATCGAGAGGGCTGATGCCTTAAGCACAGCAGAAAGCTACATTTTATCCATCGTTATAGGAAAGAAGGATAAAACCTCTCTGGAGTCAGAGACCTTGGCACGTCACACATGGATATGATACGGCAACTCGGGAGGCCCTACCGGTCTTTTCTTCTTATAGAAGAGTATGGTGTACAAGCGATAATAAGCAAGGAAACCAAATGCCGTTGTAGGGAGTCGGATAGCAGCGTAGTACCAATGAAGTTGGGTAATGCCGATGGAGGAAAGGCTGCTACCAAGTGATCACCCTCACTAGGGACACATTTACTACACACAGCGGTAGAGATAATAAATGTAAACTAAACTTTTGAGGATAGCAGAGTCAGTGTGAATGATGATTTGGAGGAGCCGTGTGCGTAAATAGCGCAAGCACGGTTCTGTGAGAGGGGAGGAACACAATCTACCGTAAGGTAGAAAGGTTCCCTTCTACTCGACTAGTAAAATATTATGGGGTTGCCATAGGTAATTCATATTTCTTTTTTTTATAGCGCATCATTTTATAGGGAAATGTGAATGACAAAATCTATTCACGATGGTGTGATAATTGGGTACTCAGTCGAATAGCTCAACAAGGAAAACAATAAAGTAGTGGCGAATACATAGTAAAATAAACTAAAAAAAGGAAGGTTTTATGAGAATACTTATATTAGGAGCAACTGGCTTTTTGGGCTCGAATTTATTCCAACAGGCTTCGGAGAACAAAAATCTAACAGTGTTTGGTACCTCACGTTTTCAACATGAAAACTCTAATATTATGCAAGTAGATGTTACAAACAAACGATCAATAGGAAGTGTCATTAGAAAAGTAAATCCAGAAGTAGTTATATGGTCACTTATGAGTTTTGAAGGAGAAACCCAATTAATCAATTTAGGGCTCGAAAATTTATTGTCAGAAATAGAGAGTGTGACAAAACTTATATTTCTATCAACGGATGCAGTTTTTGTTGAAGGGATAGGAGGTTACAAAGAATCGGACCCAATTGGTACCTTGCCTAAAGAAGCAGGCCTAGCTGATTATGTGAACGGTAAATATACTGGAGAAAACTTAATTCTCCATAAACATCCAAATCACGTGATACTTCGAACTGGACCACTTTATGGTAATAATGGGGATCAAGGCATTGAAAAACGAACCATACAAATCACCGAGAAAATAAAAGATAATCAGTCATTTGATGCATGGACAAATGTGTATAGAACTTTTGTAAATGTTAATGATTTATCAAGTACGATTATTGAATTGACTAATATAAGATTTAATGGAATTTTGCATGCTGGACCCATACATAAAGAGAGCTACTTTTCGTTTTATAAAAAGAGATTGGTACAACTTGGATGGAATAATAGCATTCTCCGTCCAACTATAAAATCTAAAGAAGACTCCCCTTATCTATCTTTTGATACGTCTCTAAATACAGAAAAAGCTCACCAATTGCTTAAAACTAATTTTCGCGCACTTTGACTAATTGTTATTTTTCGATTTTGAAAGGACAAGGTAATTGTTCTTCAACTATCAAGAGCGTTATTGAAAGATTGTGAGATGCTTTTTCTTATTCAATTAACGTAGCAAGTAAGTTGGAGAAATGAACAAATGGTATAAATAAAAGGAGTATGTTTTATGATTCAATATAGTCATATCCCAAAAGGTTATGTTTGCCCTTTTTGTCTTTTAGTAAAAGGTATAGAGGATGAAGAAAACAAGTTAATTCAGTCTAAACAGCAAGATATTGTATATAAAGATGAATACGTAACAGCTTTAATCGGTACATTGTGGTGGCCAAATAACGAAGGACATGTCATCATCATACCAAATAAACATTATGAGAATATCTTTGACCTACCAAATGAATATGCAACTCGAATTCACCAGTTGGCACAGAAGATATCCTTCGCATTAAAGGAGTGTTACAAATGCGATGGGATTTCTACTCGGCAACACAACGAACCTGGTGGAAGTCAAGATGTCTGGCATTATCATTTACATGTTTATCCACGATATAACGATGATGATCTTTATCGAACGGACGGTAAATTAAGTGCTCCCGAAGAAAGACATAACTATGCTGAACAATTAAGAAACTGGTTTGAAAAAATGAGATGAATAACGAGTGCTTGACTTCAAGAAGATTTCGACTAACGTGTAGGACTCGAATTAGTCAGTCCTTTTTTTTCTTAAACTAACTGGGTAGATTAGTTTAAGAAGGAAAACGAAAAATATAATGGAGGATTTTATATATGGTTAGCAGTTGGGAAACAAGTTCTTTAGAGACAAAGGATTTTGTTATTAATCTCTTGTATAAAGCTAAAGAAATTTTAAAAGAAGATTTTATTGGTTTTTATTTACACGGTTCCTTAGCGATGGGGGGATTTAGTTCTAAAAGTAGTGATATTGATGTTTTAGTTTTAACGAATAAAACAATGACTATTGGAACTAAGAGAAAGTTAGCCGAGTTATTATTAAGTTTATCTAATGAGCCTTATCCCGTGGAAATAAGTTTCGTAAATATGGAACAATTAAAAAGTTGGACACATCCATGCCCATTCGATTTCCATTATAGTGAGTTTTGGAGAGAAAGATATCAAGATGATTTGTCAAATAGTACATTTCAACATTTAAATGGAGAGGTAAGATATGACACAGATTTAGCTGCACATATTACTATACTAAATCATAGGGGGCTTAGATTAGAAGGGCCTCCTATAGATGAAGTATTTCCTTCCGTTCCACGTTCGCATTATATATCTGCCATAATGGGCGACTACCAAGAATGTTTAGAGAATATTGAAAAAGACACCGTTTATTGTGTATTAAACTTAATAAGGGTGTATTGGTACCTCCAAGAAGGGGTTATTTCATCAAAGCAAGAAGCTGGTAACTGGGGGCTATCATCTTTTCCAAAAGAGTTTGGATTTACAATTCAAAAAGTAATTAATAGTTATGCGGATGAGAAAGAACCCAATGGATTTGAGAAAAATGAACTTTTTACTCTAAAAAATTATATAAATAAGAATGTTCAAGTACTATCTAACCTATTGAGCTGACGGATGCTTTCAAGAAGGGTTAAAGAATTTTTCCTAATTGAGTTACGATCTAGTTCAAGTGCTTTTAAATAATTTAATAAAAATGTAAATAATAGAGGTGAATTAAAATTACTAGAATATGCATGATTAGACACGGAGAAACTGATTGGAATGCAATAGGAAAGCTTCAAGGAAGAACTGATATACCATTAAATGAGACTGGTATTCTACAAGCTGAGGAATGTAGTGAGTTCCTTAAATCATCACATTGGGATGTTATCATAACAAGCCCACTAAAAAGGGCAAAACAAACGGCGAAAATAATAAACAATATTCTCCATGTACCTGTTATTGAGATGGAAGAGTTTTTGGAAAGAGATTATGGAGATGCTGAGGGAATGACATATGAGGAAAGAACGTCTAAGTTTCCAGATAATAAATACCCAAATCAAGAAGAAAGAACATCCCTTAATAAGAGAATAATTGAAGGCATTGAAAAGATAAATCAAAAGTATGGAGATAATAAAATATTGCTTATCGCACATGGTGCAGTAATCAATTCTATTCTATCTATTTTATCTAATGGTGAGATAGGTTCGGGGAAAACGAAGTTAATAAATGCTTGTATCAGTAATATCTACTTGGATCAAGATAATTGGCAAATAAAAGACTTCAATCAAATTTCTCATCTTTCTAAGTACAATTAAAAAGAATATGTATAACCCTTGTTGATCTAATGGTCGTATTGATGAGTGCTATTATTTCCACTTCAAATACGAGTGCTTAGTAGGAGATATTATTTTGCATCATTCAATTTAAGGGGTGGCGATTTATTGAATAAAGTAGCTTTAATTTTTCTATCAATGTTTTTAGTGATGACTGCTTGCCAAACAACAGATTCCAAAGCGATTTCATTGGAAGAAGTGCTATCTTCGTTTGAGGAACAGGAATTGTTACTTAAAGAAAGTAAAGTAAGCGGCAAAAACAGTTTTGGAATGAAACTTAATGGAGTCAGACCTTCTGTTTATGAACTGAGTGGGAAGATGCTCTTGGTTTATATCTATGATTCATCTAAAGAACGAGAAAAGGGTTTGGATGATTTTCGTGATAAAACAGCATTTGCAAATATTGTTTCTTATAATTATTATGATGTAAAAAATGTTCTACTCTTTTATGTACATGAACTTGACCTAAGGTTAGAAGTTGAAGTTCATGAAAACATTCAAAAAGTTGTAAATGAATTAGAAAAAGATTAGTTGTTAAGCAATTGTTCTTTGTTCAACGAACGAGTGCTTTAATTATTTTTACGTAATAAAGATGAATGTGCGATAAAATAAAGCTTGTCTAGTTACACTTATTCTACGCAAGATAGTATTGAGGAACGATTTATTGGTTCTCCTCATTAACAATAAGGTTGTTCATTATGCAGAAAGAAATAAATCGTCTATCTTACTCCTACTAATGGTAAGTTAGTCAAAGATCAGTTAGCTACGTAGACTTCATTAACCATCTAACATTCGTTTGTTATTTTTCTTTTCATCCGCCTACCATAAGAAATCTTCGTCTTCCATCAAATCATTGAGTATGATTTCGACTATATCTTCTCTTGTATGTTTACTGAATTCCGAAAAATGTTTCAATATGTTTTGGGAACGTTTGGGTATTTGCCAGTCCTCCTCTATATAATCACTTTTATCCTTTACCATTAATTTAACCTCGCAATCTTGGCATATCAATAAAAATAGACATTCAATTGTATTACTAATTGGATGTCTATTTTAGGTTTTCTTAAGTGATTCAAAACTGAATGGCTAATCCGCCTAGGAGGAGCTTTTTTATTTGACAATTGTCCTTATTATGTTATAACTATTAATATTAAGCCTAAAACAAAGTATTCAACTAGGAATAATATGTTTCTAAAAGGAGTCTGATGATGGGTAGAGAATTTGTAGAAATTTTTGATGAATGGGCACACTCTTATGATGCTTCCGTTTCTGGTGAAGATCCGGAATATCGCGATGTATTTGAAGGTTATGAAACTATTCTTAGTGAAGTAGCTAATCGTGTTTCGGGCACAGTTATTGAATTTGGAACAGGCACAGGAAATTTAACTGCAAAACTAATCGAAGCAGGTAATTCGGTTATTGGTATTGAACCTAATTCGAAGATGCGTCAAGTAACCGCAGATCGATTTCCTGCGACGAAAATAATAGATGGAGATTTACTTCAATTTAATGTAGCAACTGAAAATATAGATGCAATTGTAAGCTCATATGTTTTTCATCATTTAACGGATGAGGAAAAAGGAGAAGCTTTAAGGACATATGCACAGCTTTTATCTACGAACGGAAAAGTAGTATTTGCGGATACTGCTTTTATTACAGAGGATGCAAAAAATGATCAAATTATAAAAGAAAGAAATCGTGGTTTTCATAACGTGGCTGACGACTTATTAAGAGAATACTATACTACTATCCCTATCCTAACAAAGTTATTTGATGATGCAGGATTTCAAGTAAGCTTCCTAAAAATGAATGATTTTGTTTGGTTAATGGATGCCACAAAAAAATAAGGAGCGTTGAAAATGAAAAAAATGAATGTAGAAAGTTTTAACTTAGATCATACGAAAGTAGTAGCACCGTTTGTACGTTTAGCAGGAACAAAAGTAGGCATTCATGGCGATGAAATTTATAAATATGATATCCGGTTTAAACAACCAAACGAAGAACATATGGAGATGCCTAGTTTACATTCACTGGAGCATTTGATGGCAGAAAATATTCGTAACCACACGGAGCAAGTAGTAGATATTAGCCCAATGGGTTGTCAGACTGGGTTTTATTTATCAGTTATTAATCATACAAACTATGATGAAATCTTAGAAATAATTGAAAAGACATTACAAGATGTGTTGGAAGCAACAGAAGTTCCAGCTTGTAATGAAGTGCAATGTGGCTGGGCTGCTAGCCATAGCTTAGAAGGTGCAAAGGAAATTGCTGCTGAAATGCTTACGAAAAAAACTGAATGGCGACAAATTTATAAAGAGGAAGTCTAATGAACATTTATAGTAATGTACAAGAATTAATAGGAAACACACCTGTTGTAGAAATTACGCATATTCCAATTCCTAATAATTGTCGGATATTTGCAAAGCTAGAATATTTAAATCCTGGGGGAAGTGTGAAAGATCGTCTCGGTATTTCATTGATTGAAGACGCAGAGAAATCTGGAAAACTATTGCCTGGAGGAACGATTATTGAGCCAACTGCGGGGAATACGGGAATAGGAATTGCCTTAGCAGCAGTCGGAAAAGGATACAAAGTGATATTTGTTGTTCCTGAGAAGTTTAGTGTAGAGAAGCAAACATTGATGCGTGCTTTAGGTGCAGAAATAGTAAATACAGATACAGCACTTGGAATGAAAGGCGCCATTGGGAAAGCACGTGAATTAGTCAATGAATTACCAAATGCATTTTCACCATCTCAATTTTCGAATCCTGCCAATCCTGCCACCTATATAAAAACTCTCGGTCCAGAATTGTGGCGTGATTTAGATGGCAAAATAGATGTATTTGTTGCAGGTGCTGGTTCAGGTGGAACATTTATGGGAACTGCTACTTTCTTGAAAGAGCAAAAAACAGATGTAAAAACAGTCATAGTAGAGCCAGTTGGTTCAATTTTAAATGGTGGGGCTGTAGGATCTCATTTGACCGAAGGAATCGGAATGGAATTTTTACCGGACTTCATGGATCGATCTTATTTTGATGCCATTCATACAGTGAGTGATGAAGATGCATTTGCACAACTACAAGCTTTGGCGAAAGAAGAAGGTTTGTTAGTTGGAAGTTCTTCAGGAGCAGCTTTTTATGCGGCAATGAAAGAAGCAGAAACTGCAAATGAAGGAACTCATATTGTAACAATATTCCCAGATTCGAGCGAGCGTTATTTAAGTCAGAAAGTATATGAATTATTTAAGGAGGACAAATAATATGCGTGCAAAAACGAAACTTATTCATGCAGGAATTGTAGGGGACGAGGCAACAGGTGCTGTATCGACACCCATTTATCAAGTAAGTACGTATAAACAAGAAGCAGTCGGAAAATTTAAAGGCTATGAGTATTCACGTACTGGCAATCCTACTCGTCATGCGCTAGAAGTATTGATTAGTGATTTAGAAGGTGGCGTGGCTGGTTTTGCATTTGCATCCGGTATGGCTGCAACAAGCTCGATTATGATGCTTTTTAGCAAAGGTGATCACGTTATATTAACGGATGATGTGTACGGTGGAACATACCGAGTCATGACAAAAGTATTAAACCGTTTCGGTATTGAAGCGACATTTGTAGATACGAGTGATCTAACCAATGTGGAAGCAGCTATTTTAGAAAATACGAAAGCTATTTTTCTAGAAACCCCAACGAATCCTTTATTAAAAATTACTGACATACAAGAAATTGCGAAGCTTGCTAAAGAAAAAGGGTTACTTACAATCGTGGACAATACGTTCATAACTCCTTATTTCCAACAGCCAATAGCACTTGGTGCTGATATTGTTGTGCATAGTGCAACGAAGTATTTAGGTGGACATAGTGATGTTGTAGCGGGGCTAGTTGTTGTGAACTCAGAACAACTTGCTACGGACTTACATTTTGTACAAAACTCAGTTGGTGCAGTGCTTGGACCTCAAGATTCATGGTTACTAATGCGCGGCATTAAAACGCTTGGTTTA
Organism: Psychrobacillus syltrankelensis; assembly: GCF_055454035.1. NCBI lineage: Bacteria > Bacillati > Bacillota > Bacilli > Caryophanales > Bacillaceae > Psychrobacillus > Psychrobacillus syltrankelensis. The sequence continues at coordinate 3,628,733 of NZ_CM144227.1, forward strand.
CGAATGGAAGAACATAATTTAAACGCCCAGCGAATTGCAGAGTTTTTAAATAACCATGAAGCTGTTGGAAAAGTCTATTATCCAGGTCTAGTTAATCACCCAGGTCACGAATTGATGAAAAAACAAACGACTGGCTTTGGCGGAATGATTTCCTTTGATGTTGGAAGTGAAGAAAAAGCAGATGCACTACTATCGAAGCTTCGTTATTTCACACTAGCTGAAAGCCTTGGAGCAGTTGAAAGTTTAATCTCGGTTCCAGCAAGAATGACTCATGCATCCATTCCACGTGAGCGTCGTTTGGAGCTAGGAATTACTGACGGGCTTGTACGGATCTCGGTTGGAATTGAAGATGTAGAAGATTTATTGGAAGATTTAGTTCAAGGATTAGAATAAATAAACACGGTACACCACTTTCGAGAGTGGTGTGCCTTTTTTGTTGACTAAACTCGGAAAACGCTGAGTATCTCAGAAAATCCGGGAGTATCTCAGAAAATCTCAAAGTATCTCAGAAAATCTCTGAGTATCTCAGAAAATCTCTGAGTATCTCAGAAAATCTCAGAGTATCTCAGAAAATCCCGGAGTATCTCATAAAATCCCGGAGTATCTCATAAAATCCGGGAGTATCTCAGAAAATCTCAGAGTATCTCAGAAAATCTCAGAGTATCTCAGAAAATCCCGTGAGTATCTCAGAAAATCACATGAGTATCACAGAAAACACAGAATATCTCAAAATATCTACTTATGGCTTTTAGATTTTGAAAAGCATAGAAATACTAAAAAGGGAACGGAGTAATGGGAGAACCTATTCCCTTTTTAGTTATAATTTGAGTTTGTGTAATCCGAAAGTTGAATTGCATAGTATAGAATATCTTACCAAAAAAATGCTCCAGCAAGGGCAATTCCTGTAATTGCACCCAAAGCAATACCAAATCCAAATCCATCTCCCCAATAGTAACCGTAACCATAGCCGCCAAGACCTTGGGAAGGTCGAATCCAAACCATTTGTCTATTAACTCTAGTAATTTTCCCTAAATGAACTCTACCATCTCGAGTAGTAATTCTTACATTTTGCCCATGATATCTACAACAATGATTATAGTAATTAGATTGACTCATTTTCATCCTCCTTTCAAGACTTTCTACATACAAGTATGTTCTATTAACATATGCCATTAATAATGTTGCATAATAGACATTTGTCTAGTAAATCGCGAACAATGATAACTTCAAACTTTAAAAAACAATGAGTAAACAAATGCATATGATATAAGAAAAATTGAAAAAGGATGGGAAATATGTCGGTAATTCAAACACATGCTTGGCTTTATAATTTTGTAGAATTATGTGAGAAAGAGTCTGAAAAAGATAAATCTTACATACAACGTGAGATAATATGTGACCCTCTTAAGGAATGTTTTCCTAAAATAAATTCAGAAATTGTGCAATATGAACTTTTAAGGCAAGGATTATTTGAGCCAGAGGAATGGTTAACGGTAAAAAATACGGTTAAGGAAATGGAGTCAAAGAAGGTTTGGCAATTAGTGAAACAAGAATATAAATATTTAAGAAAGTTATGGAAGGGTCCGAAGGTTTCCATCTACATTTTTCCGCTAAAAAAAGCTAATCAAAAATCAGGAGAGCAAATACCTACAAAGAATGGTGTAGCGTATAGAAATGCACTTTTTTTATTTTTATCAACAGATCTTTCGGAAGAGGAGATAAAGGCACTATTAGCACATGAATATAATCATGTTTGTCGATTAAAACTTTTAGATTTGGGGCCAGATGAAATTTCATTGAAAGATTCACTTATTATTGAAGGACTTGGAGAGTATGCGGTGAAGGAATTACACGGTGAAAAATTTTTAGCTTCATGGACAAAACATTATTCGTATGAAGAGGCTGTTTATTTTTGGAAGAAACATTTTATACCTTCACTAAATGTTATGGGAATTAAAAATCATCATCATTTTTTATTTGGTAAAGATAAAAGTAGGCTTCCAGTGTGGATCGGTTATCATTTGGGTTATCATATTGTAAATAGCTATCAAGAAAACCAAGGCCCGTTTCATAAAGGTGAATTATATACAAAATCTGCTGATGAAATAATTGCAGGCTCCAACTTTCCTATTTTGTGAGGTGACATTTATATACACGATAACCTATTAAATGATGGTTATGATATAAAAAATTATTATGTTCCTCCCATAAGTCATAGAAATCTACATGTATGTTTTCCGAAAGATTCATGTCATTAATTTCACTTGGAACAAGCTCAGTTGGGGTATTAATAATTTCAATTTGAGTAAACCCTGCATCCTGTAATCTCGATATCCACTCTTCCTCATCTAAAACTTCATTTATGCCGTAAAGATTGCAAACTTTTCCTCGTAATTCTTCAGACAGAATTTGTTCAGCAGTCATTTCAATGATTAACATTCTTCCTCCACTTTTTAGCACTCTGGATAGTTCGTTTAACGTCTTTGAAATATCCGTAAAAACGATAACTGACTCTGCGATAATAAAGTCAAAAGTACTATCTGAAATATTTAAATTTTGGGCATCCCCTTCCATCACATTGACAATGAAGTCACTCTCTTTGAATCGTTCTTTAGCTTTCTCTATCATTATTGGGTGATTATCAATGGCAGTCACATGAAAATCAAATTTTTCGGCTAAGAAAGCTGCTGTCTGTCCCGTTCCACAACCAATATCTAGTACAGTTTCAGTAGGCGGTATGTTTTCATCTTGCAATAATGTTTTGGTTAATGAGAAACCTCCAGGGTGCGCTCCGCCAATTCCGAAATAAGCTAATAAATCTAAATAAGCTTTTGACAATTAGATTACCTCCTATTTTTTTATACAGCTATAATATGCTAAAAAAATTACTATAGATGTATAGGGGACTCACTAATCTAAACACTTACGGATTTCTAAGCATTTGTATTTGAGATGAATAAAAAAGAGTACCAATTCGGTGCTCTTTTTTATTAGGAGCAGATTAAAGGAGATAATATCAGTTTTGGAGAATACAATTAGTTAAGAGGAGTGAAATTATGAGTAAACATTTTTTATCTGTCTCAATTGTTTTATTGAGCATAGCTATTTTTTTCTTTGCTTTTCAACTTGGGAAAAGTGTTAACGTATCATTAGACGCTAAAGCCCCGACACATAAAGTAGAAGTACTAGAAAATGGATTAATCACAGCAAAAGAAGTTGCAGTGTATTTAAGTATGGATGTTGAACAATTTAATAAACTAATAACAAATCAAAATCTTGAAAGAGCAGATTATTCAAGCTTTGATACATATAAATTTATACCTTATATTCAATTGAATGGAGAAAAGTATTTTACTAAAAAACAAGTGGATGAGTGGATAAATTATAATGCTACTATTTGGGGAAATATTCATTTTTAAGAAATCGACAGGAAAATAATATGTGCTTGCGAGGGATAAGGTATGCGAGAAATTTTAATAAGTGAGAGAGTATTTTTGCGTGAAATGGAAGAAAAAGATTGGATAGGTGTTCATGAATACGCTTCAAATAAATTGGTTTGCCGATATCAACCATGGGGTCCAAATACCGAGTTGGATTCAAAGGAGTTTGTAAAGCAAGTTCTGTTGGATGCTAAAAGAGAAGTAAGGACACGATTTGTTTTTGCGATAGTTGAAAAGGAAAATGAGAGATTGATTGGTGCAGGAGAGTTTAATATTCGAGACAATCGAAATAAAACAGGGGAGATTGGGTATATTATCAATCCAAATTTTTGGGGTAAAGGAATAGCGACAGAAGTGGCAAAACACTTGATAGGATTTGGCTTTAAACAACTTCAACTTCATCGTATTTATGCTACTTGTGACCCTCGCAATATTGCATCATCCAAGGTATTAGAAAAAGTTGGTATGACTCTAGAAGGTAGAATGCGTGAAGATTTATTAATAAAAGATGGTTGGAGAGATTCTTCTATATACAGTATCTTAGAGCAGGAGTGGGAATCCTTGTTTAATGAGTAACAGGAATCGGAGAAAAAATGAGGGGGATAATAATGAAAAGCAAAGGCAATTTACTGGATTCAGTTAAATATTTTACTAAAATACATGATGATTTTTTGAAAGAATGGGATCTTGCAATGCTCACGGGAGATACTTCTAAGATAGAAATTATGTCAGATAATTATGTTGTCACGTTTTTTAACAGAAAGGATAACAAGCCTTCTACTTTAGATCGGGAAGAAGCTATTGATGGAATGCGTCAATCTGTCAAAGCACTTTTAGGAGCTAAAAAACGATTTGAAAATAGAATAATTCGAATGAGGAATCTTGAAAGTTTTGTTGTATTTTATGAACTAATTATTGAAAAAGAAAGTAGGGAACTAGCAAGAATTTTTACAATAGAAAATTGGGAGTACAAAGATAAAAAATGGGAGATAGTTCGTGAGTTAGAAGAACACGTTTAAAGAACTATCTATTCCAAAGAGTGTTGTGGTTGAGAAATTAGATAGGTTTGGGATTAGAATTAATACATTATCACTTCCCTAAAATAAGAATGGAACTTTTAACTCCTAATTCCTCTCGTACTTATTATGAGAACCGAAGTTTTAGAGGGTTTTATGGATTAGGATAATATTGGAGGAATCGTGAATGAAAAACAAGGAGAATTTGCTCAAGGGTATAACTTTTTTTATTTGGGGAGTTATATTTCTATATATCTCAAATTTCGTTGACATTCAAAAAAATAATATTGCGTATTTCCTAATTGGTTTTCCCTTGTTTTTGGGAGGTGGGTTACTAATTTTTTATGTATTTGAAAGAAAATCGAAAAATAATCCTTCTGAAGAAGCAATCTCAAAGGGAGAGAAAAGAGTATGACAACAACCTATGTCCAATGGGGTGAATCAAAAGTAAAATTAACTTGGAAACGTGATAATCGACTTCCCGAGCAAAGTTTTATTACAAGTGTCCATGGCTTTTGTTTTCACAATAACAAACTATTATTAGTCGATTTAAATCATAGGGGATGGGACTTTCCTGGAGGTCATATTGAGTCAGATGAAACTTCTGAGGAATGTTTTAAAAGAGAAGTGATGGAAGAAGGCTATGTCGATGGTGAATGTCATCTTTTAGGTTATATGATAGTTGACCACCATGATAATCCTAAATGGGATGAAGAGAGTCCATATCCAAAGGTAGGATATCAGGTATTCTATCGAATGGATATTACCGAAATACATACATTTGATGCTGCTTTTGAGTCAGCACAAAGGGTCTTTATAGATCCCAACGAAGTTGAAGATTATTATCGTGATTGGCAAGAACTCTATCAAGAAATGCTGAAAGATGCTTTGAATTTCCAATTAATGTAAAAGCTTTTTATGGTTGTTTTGGATGTGACCAATTTAAATATTGAATAAAAAGGGCGATATATAATGGCTACATTGAAAATGTCTTTTTTTCTTGCTTCCGAAATGTTGGTTTATTTAATTCTTGGTTTGGTTTTAACTGTAAATGGTTTAAGAGTCATTTATGAAAATTCGGGTATTCCTTTTTTGGGGAATGTCTGGATAAATTGGTTTGGAGTTTCGTACCTGTTGTATTTTTTCTACACAATGATACGGATGCTATTCTTCCAAAAAAAGAATGGATTTTATAGAGAACGAACAAAGGCTATTATTTTTTGGGTGCTTTTTATCGTATCTGTAGTTGTGGTTTTTATTCCATTCTATCTAGGGGGAAATCCGTTTTAATTCTGATGTTTTGTTAATTACATTACGGGCGGTAGGTTATAAAATTGCCTTATGAAGTATTAACAAGACAACTTGCTGTTGTAATTACACTTGCAATTGGGGCATTATTGATTGCACTATACCCCCTTTTACATAAAGAAAATCGATACTTTGCATGGTTTAGTTTGACTACGGGAGTTATTGTTTGGTTGTTATTGATATGGTTTACGTTTGGTGATGAAGTGATTAGATATCAAATATTAAAATATGGGCTTCATTAAAAAGTTAGTAGGAATTGTTGCCGCAAGTAACTATAAGGGATGGGTGGATGTATGAGTAACATTATTAATTACTATCAGAAATTTGATGAATGGGGACGACTTGATAGAGAACCAATTGAATTTCAAGTGAATTGGCATTACATTAAAAAATATATGCCTAAAAATGGTTGTGTATTGGATAACGGTGCAGGACCAGGAAAGTATTCCATGGAACTAGCTAAAGAAGGCTATAAGGTTACATTAACTGATTTAACACCAAAGCTAGTTGAAGTTGCTGAAAATAAAGCAACTGAGCTAGGGTTAAAAGAGCAGTTTAATGGATTTTATGTTGCCGATGCTAGAGATCTTAATAAACTGGAAGAAAATGAGTTCAATGCGTCACTAATGCTTGGTCCTATGTATCATTTACAAGAATCAGATGATCGTGTTAAAGCAGTGGAAGAATTATATAGAGTTACAAGAAAAGATGGGATTGTTTTTGTAGCATTCATGTCTCGAATTAGGCATATTTTTTCATCACTTTTATCTCCAGAGAATTGGAAACCAAACAATAACATGGATTCCATCACTCAGTTTTCGCAAACGGGCTGTTTTAATCATGCAGATGAAGGACGTTTTACAGGTGCTTATTATTTTAATATTGAAGAAATAAAACCGTTTATGGAAGCACAAGGATTTGAAACACTAGAGTTAATTGGATCAAATGTTGGTGCAATTTTAAATAATGAAAGTTGGAATTATTGGCGAGATAAAGGAGAAAATGAGGTAGAAAAAGTTATTGATTTAATTATAAATAATGCAGCAGACCCTCATATTCTAGGAGTATCCTCTCATTTGCTTTATGTTGGTAGAAAAAGTAATTTGTTAACACGCTGAAAAGGAGATAGTAATTTTAGAGGTAGATTCGGTAGAAGAAGCGCAAGATTTTGCTAATAGATCCTGCAGTACTGTAATAGAATTTGAGGCGAAGATTTATCCATGGGAACCTTTAGAGGGAATTTTCAATCAATAAGTTGGTTGTAGCGTTATAGGAACGGGGGGACTAAATGCTTGTTGATAAAATAATGAAACCAATTTTATTTCTATTAGTAATTACCATTATGTCGGGTTGTGCCAACAAAGAAGTTGGACCCAGTTTAACAAAGGTTAAAGGAGATGGTCTGACCTATAGTGAGTATTTTAAGATGGTCGATGAACTCGATAAGAGAGAAAATATAACCTATTATAAGCCTTTGCCAATTGCTGAAATGATGCAAGTTGCACCTGATTCTATTAAGAATACCGTTCACCCTATTGATTCGAAAAAGGTACCTTTTGAAGTAAATAAACAACTGGCATATCTTGTTACTTCAAAAGATAAAAAGGGAAATTTACAAAATCAAGTACAGTTTACCTACTCTCACAAAAATGAGTATGCTCAAACAGACGAATTTTTCATCCTATCCGTTACAGAACTAGATGAAAATCCACTAGAAAAATATGATTTTTCAAAACAACAAATCGATACCGTTGGGAATGAGCTAAGAAAAGAAGTCTTAACAGACGGAATACCAATTTTTCATCAAGTGATTACTACTAATAGTGCACTTATTTATGGATACTATTCGTACGATGAAAAAGAAAAACGTGTATTAACTGTGGGAACTAAAGCCAATGAATTGTACGGTTATTATAACGGCTACTTATATCACGTAGGTTATTACTTAATGAACGATAAAAATACGAAAGAAGTACAAGATGCAATTCTTCAACTAACTCGCGAGTTTATATTGGGGGCATCGTAATGCGAATTCTATTGAGTATCCTTACAGTTCTACTTCTGTTGTCGGGTTGTTCTAGCAAATCATCTCTAGAACTAATAAGTTCTTCAGTAGAAATAAATGATGGTGGGTCCATTCATATTAATTATGGGGAAAAGGAAAGTAAATACATAGATTGTACCCAACTTAGTTATCATTTCGTATTAAAGAATACTGGTATTAGGACAATTGGAAAAGTAGGGAAACTTAATAACGAGACCTATGAGGATAAAATAAGAGTAGTTATTGAACCTAATAAAGGATTGCAAGCGGTTAGCGAAGAGGTGTTGGGTTCTAACCTTTATACTGTAGGAGGAATTTCTGGGTTGGGTTCAACGATGAGCCCAATTATTAAACCAAATAAAGAAGGAGAATACACTTTTGATTTTAATCTGGGTGCAATAGAGAAAAACCCTGCAATAAGTCTTGCACCTTCACAAGAAAAATTAAATAAGTTACTAGAAAATGCCATGGACGCTACATTGGTTGTATATATTGGGGATAAGGAAATAGCACGTTTTGATCTTACTAAATGATCTAGACTCAAGTAATTATTCTAAAGGGGAAATGAAATTGACCGTCGATCTTCAACTAGTTTTAGAAACAGAAGCACCTATTTTACGTAATTTATATGCACTTTATCTTCATGATCTTTCAAGATTCACAACAAATATTGATATTGGAATAGATGGTTTTTTTCATTTTGAGGATTTAGATTCTTTTTGGAATGTAGAAGGAATTTCACCCTATTTCATAAAGAACGAGAATAATATTATTGGTTTTTTACTACTATTAGAAAGACCTTTTCTGAAAAAGGAATATGATTTCGGAGTGAATGATATTTTCATACTAAATAAGTACAAAGGAAAAGGATTCGGTAGCAAAGCTTTAGAAAAATTATTTAAAGAAAAGCGCGGCAAGTACTTTGTAATAGAGCTTGAAGAAAATCTTCCAGCAGTTTCATTTTGGAAGAAGATTTATGAGCAACTAAATATTGAATTTGATGAAAAAAAAGAAATAGTGGATGATGAAAACTGCTTAGTACAAACATTTACAATTTAATTTACAATAAATAGTTGAGTTGTATTATTAGTAAATTGCGTCTGGATGGAAATACTACATGCTATTAAAATACTTAATAGAACATACGTGTGGTATAATTAAAGGATAATAGATTGGTAGCTCAAGGGTGGTTAGCTCACTCCCGTACGAAAGGGGGTGGTGCTAGTGTCAGTATTCGAAGCATTGATGTTCGCAGTAGCTTTTGCAACATTGGTCGTAGTAATTCTGTCATTTAACCATAATAAATAACCCATCCTTGAGTTTAGAGCTCGATGGGTTATTACCTAACAATAGCCAATCCCCCTTGAAGGGAACCACTATTATATTTGGCCGTTTGATGTTAGCGCATCAAACGGTCATTTTATTTTATTCAAATATTACCTTTATTATACGTTTGAATTGTTTGTTTTTCAAGTAACCAGATTTAGATGATTGAAAATGGATTATATTTTCAACAAAATGAAATTATTAAGCAGGTAAACTCGTTATGATAGATGAGTAAGAAAAACGAGACATGCGCATGATCGTTTTAGCAAGGGGGTCAATATGGAAGAAGAGCTGCAATGGATTCAAGAAGTGTTAGCTGGCAATAAACAGGCCTATGCACACATTATTGATAAATATAAAAATCCGCTTTATGCGACGATTTTACGAATGACAAGAAATTCTGAGAATGCACAGGATTTAGTACAGGAAGCATTCATCAAAGTGTATCATCAGCTGGATAAATATGATCAAAAGGGCTTGTTTGCCAGTTGGATTTATCGTGTAGCAATCAACCATTGTATGGATGAGTTTCGTAAAAAAAGCTACAAGATGAAGCAAGTAGAAATTAACGAAGAAAAGGTTGTAAATACTAATCATCCTGAAATCATCTTTTTGAAAAGGGAGAAAAGTAGACAACTAGAACGACTTATATCAACCCTACCAGAAGATGAACGAATGATTATTCTTTTGCGCTATGTGAATGAATTAAGCTATACAGAAATTTGTGAGCTTGTTGAAATACCTCTATCAGACGTTCGAAATAAACTTCATCGGGCGAAGAAAAAAATGAGAGATACCGTAAAACGAGAAGGAGGCTATTTTTATGAACTGTCCGAAGGCAGATAAACTTTCTGAGTTCGTTGATAACCTGCTTACAGAACAGGAGCATACTCTATTAGACATACATTTAAAAACTTGTGATAATTGTAGAGGTATTGCTCAATTGTTTAAAGAGGAACATGAATTTTTACTAGAGACATTACAAACACCAACTTTACCTGATAACTTTGCATCTCTTGTTTTGGAACAGCTTGAACCATACGACCCGAAGATAGAACGTAGAAAAGGTCACCCTTGGAAAAGAATTTTACTTTTGGCAGGGGGAATTGTGTTTGCACTTGGTCTAACAGCTACATTAAGCCCTACCTTTGCTCAGTTTATAGGTGGCATGTTTAGTACCGAACAAGTAGATAAAGGATTGAGAATGGCCTCAGAAAAAGGTTTGGAAGAAAGAGTAAACTTAGAAGTAAATGACCAAGGTCTTACTCTTAAGGTAGAGGATATATTTGTTGATTCTTCTCGTGTTGCAATATCAATTCAAATGATAGATGAAAATGGCATAGCCCAGAGACCAAATATAAATTATCATAATCGAAACAATAGTATTTCTGTTTCTGGTTATAATGGAAAAAGCAATATAGATATTGGATATATTATGAATAGAGGCCTTGATTATAATTTAATTCAAGTTCCTCTAAATGAAGATGATTTAGAGAATATAACAATCAAGTTAAATTTTGTTGAGATGAATGGTAAAATTGGAAAATGGAAACTAGAGGTGCCAGTGGATTTAACTGATAGCAGTTTATACACGACCACAACCCTTTTAAATAATATGACAAAAAATATTGATGGAATTACCATTAATTTAAAAGAAATTCAATTTGCTTCTTCGTCGACTACATTGTTATATGAAACTTCCTTCTTAATGGAAGAACAAGCAGTAATAGATGAACAAGTCAAATCGATAGTAGAAAAATTTGGAGAAGATGTAAGCACTTTTGGTATTTATAATACGTTTATTCACTACCATCTAGAAAACGAACAAAATAAGTCTATCTTTAAGCATCACCCCTTTTTCACAAATCAACCGCCGGACAATGGACTTATTCTAAGTTCTGGTCGTAACGGAGGATTATTAGGCTATACAGTATGGAAAGAATCTTTTGTACCTCAGAAGGTTGATAGCAAACTTACCTTTGTCTTAGACGGTGTTTACAAATCGATTCCTAGCAATTACTCTGTTAAATTTAATCCTAAAAAAATTAAGGATGTTCCTGTTTCATTTGAATATGAAGGTAATTTGATTAGTATTACAAAAGCTGAATTACAGACTAGCGTCAAGCAAGGTGATTCAGCAATCCTTCAAATTGTAATGGAAGGCAGTAAAGAAGATGATGCCGCAGAACTGGGTGTGTGGGCATTAATGGATGATACAGGTAAGTCTTATGTTAGGTTAGAAAATGACTCTACAAAGACTGAAAAAGAAAACAATAATAGCTATAAGCGGACCATTAACTTCCTAACAGATGGTTTAGAAGTAACCCCAGAAGAACTGACTTTACATTTACTTTCTGTGTCTCGTTATCAAGAGCTCCAAGATAAATGGAAGGTTCCATTATATTAAACGAATTTAACTTATATTGAAATTTATAAATTAGCGTCTTCTTCTACGGTTCAACCTTTGTAGAAAGAAGACGCTTTTGTTTTTTGTGATAAGGCTAGAAAGTCATCAACTCAGATGTTTCACCTTTGCTAAGTTCAATTGTTTCGATAAACTTTTCGACGGTCGTTGTTAGGTATGTATTAGATCGTCTTATAAAAACGGTTTTAATTTTACTATATTTTTCTGGTAGAGAATGGCATTTTATTAATCCTCTTGCTTGCAAGTGGGAAACCGCTGATTTTGGCACAAATGTAATACCAAGACCAGCCACAACGCTGCTTAAAATGGTTTCCAATGTACCGAATTCCATTACTTTTTTAGGGGTAATATTTTCGTCAGTGTACCACGCTTCGAGTCTTGCTCGGTATCCGCAACCCTTGCTAAAACATAAGAATGGTTCGTTCTTTAATTGTTCGATGGACATCGTGTTCATATCCGATATTAAGACAAGCTCTTCTTGAAAAACATCGTGAGCTATTAAATCGGGGTGGATGTCTGTCTCCGTTACAAAAGCACCGTCCAAACGGTGGTTCAACACTTTCTCTTGCAACTTTTCTGTTACTCCTGAGAAAAGAGAAAAATCAACGTTTTTATACTTTTTCGTATAAGTAGATAGGATAGTAGGTAGCTTGATGACAGTTTCTACTGTGCCAATTTCTAATTTTCCAGACGGTTCTTCTTTGCTTTGCACCACTTTTTTCATTTCATTTGTTAACGATAGTATTTTCTCGCAATATACTAATAGTTTTTTTCCTTCAGGTGTTAAACTCATTCCGCGGTTGTGTCGGTTAAACAAAGGTGTATTAAGCTCCTTTTCGAGCTTATGAATTCTCGATGTGATATTTGATTGTACATAACTTAATTCTTTTGCAGCTTCTGTGACAGTCCCTTTTTCAGCGACTTTTTGGAAAATCTCCAAATCTTTAAACTCCATTTTTTATCCCTTTCTAACTTCCGTTTTCTTTATGGTATCACGAATAATGATATCAAACATCAATATTACTCATTTTACAAGATAGTGGTTATGAAGTTTAATGTATAAGGGAAAACGAAGAAGGAGATTTTAGTTTTATGAAAAATAATATTTTACTAGGTACTTTTTTATGTTTTATTGCGAGTGTGTCATGGGGTGCTATGTTTCCTGTAGCGCACGATGCTTTTAAATATATTGATCCGTTTTATTTTACTATTTTCCGTTATGGAACAGTAACGATTATTTTGGTAGTGATTCTTTTATGGAAAGAAGGAAAACAAGCATTTCGATTTGAAGGAAAAGGAATACTATTGTGGTTTTTCGGGACGATGGCTTTTGCTGTATATAACTTACTAATCTTTTTTGGAGAAAATCTCTTAGGAGGGCCAGGGGTAATGGTTGCTTCTATTATGGAATCTTTAATGCCAATGATATCTATAGTAATATTTTGGATTCTACATAGAAGAAAACCATTTACGTTCACATTAGTATGTGTATTACTAGCTTTTATTGGTGCTTTGCTCGTTATTACGAAAGGAAATTTTAGTGCATTCTTATCGGCAACAGATAATATTATTCCATTTTTCCTTATCTTATTAGCGGTTATTGGATGGGTCGTATATACAATGGGAGGAAATAAGTTTAGAGGTTGGTCTGCGTTGCGCTATTCAACTTTAAGCTGTCTGTTAGGAACAGGAACTGCAGCTATAATTGTTTTCATATTAACTCTTTCTGGAAATGTTAACTTACCGAGTATGGAAACAATCCAAATTGTTAGTCCGCATTTAGCTTTCATGATTATTTTCCCAGGAATTATTGCATTGTTAGGATGGAATATTGGAGTTAGTATACTCTCTCCTTTAAATGGTCTATTATTTATTAACTTTGTGCCTGTTACAACGCTTGTTATTTCCGGTATTCAAGGTAATCAAATTACATCTTATGAAGTAATAGGTGTCGGGCTCATCATATTCGCTTTAATTTCCAATAATATTTTTGTTAGAACGCGACAGAAGTTAGAAGCTCCTAACCATGCCAAAAGAAGCCTGCAAGAAAGTGTTTCTTAAATTTAAAAGTGTTTTCTTCTACGGATAATATTCTGTAGAAAGAAGACACTTTTTTTTGAATTCAGTATGATAATTTTCAACCGATAAAGCGTAACACTGAGTTCATCTTCCGTTCACCTAGCGATAATATACTCTAGTTATCAAGAAAATACGGAGGGGTAAAAATGAATATTGCATGGAAAGAAATGAAAAAGAATAAAGCAAAGTTTACGATATTAGGATCGATCATATTTCTAGTTAGCTTTTTAACATTTATCATTTCTGGATTATCAAACGGACTATCCCAAGATAATGCGGCTTTGATAAAGGATCTACCAGAAGGACAATTCTATATGAATGCGGATGCGAATGAAACGTACAATCTTTCGAGAATAGATGTAGATGCACAAGCAGACATATTAAATAAAAATAAAGAGGCAATGGCATTTTCGATTCAAATGGGCTTTGTGAATGATACCGAAGACAAGCAGCATAGTGTCGCTTTTGTCACTTCAACAGATTCGAAGTTATTTAAAACTGTTGGTAAAGGGGAGGTAATCCTTGATCGTTCAATGGAAGATGACGGTATAAAAGTCGGAGATATCTTAACGAACAATCAGTTTAATGGAGAATTTAAAGTGATGGGATTTGTCGATCAACAAAAATATAGTCATGCCCCTGTTGCTTTCATTAATATGGAAGACTACAAAGAAATTTACCGTGCAAATGAAATGCAATTGATTTTCATGCCGGGTAAAGAGAAAGTACAAGATATATCGGGTTTACAATCATTTTCTAATAAAGAATTCCTTAATACGATTCCAAGTTACAATGCAGAACAAATGTCACTCAATATGATCGTTTGGTTTTTGGTCGTCATTAGTGGAATGTTGTTCGCAATATTTTTCTACATGATGAACGTTCAAAAGATTGGGCTATACGGAATCTTGAAGGCGCTCGGTGTTAAAACAAGCCGATTGTTCGGTATGATGTGGTATCAAATGATTGTCATCACCGTGATTGCACTTGTATTGTCTGTTGCGTTAAGCCAAGGTTTTGCAACGATTGCGCCTGTTGGAATGCCTTTCAGTTTAACACTCGCTACAACTATTCAATTATCGATCATTTTTATAATCATCGGATTTATAGGCGCAACGCTTTCTGGGCTTCAAATTAAAAAAGTGGAACCACTGCAAGCTATCCAACAAGGAGAGGTGTAATATGACAATCTTTACAATAGATGAAGTAACAAAAACGTTTACAAATGGCGAAGTAGAAGAACAAGTATTAAAAGGCATTAACCTTTCTCTACAAGAAGGTGAAATAACAGCCTTAGTAGGTGCATCTGGATCTGGTAAAAGTACAATCCTTACCATTGCGGCAGGACTTCAACGCGCATCTGATGGCAAAGTAATCTTCCAAGGAAAAAATATGACCAATATGAACCAGGAGCAGATTCGAAAAATCAGAGCGAGCGAGTTTGGATTTGTCTTTCAATCATCCCATCTCGTCCCTTTTCTCACAGTAGAGGAGCAATTGATGCTAATGCTAGACGTGTCAGAGACGAAGATGAGTAAACGAGTACAAAAAGAAGAAGTGGAAAAAACACTCAAATTGGTAGAAATGGATCATCGGAAAGAAGCCTACCCCGCATCATTATCAGGTGGAGAAAAACAACGAGTAGCAATTGCCCGTGCAATAATCCACAAGCCTAAAATGCTATTTGCCGATGAGCCAACAGCAAGCCTTGACTCAAAAAGATCGAAAGACGTTATGAAATTAATTCGAGCGTTGACGAAGTCGTTGAAAATCACTACATTGATGGTAACCCATGATGAAGAGATGCTTCCTTACGCGGATCATATTATTACAATGAAAGATGGATTAGTTTTATAATCCGAATTTAATACAGTCCACGAGAACCGTAAAATTTGTATCAAAGCATCTTTAACTACAGAAATTTTTGTAGAAAGAAGATGCTTTTTCATTTACTTCTTTATCAATGCATCAATAAATACAATTATTTTTACTTCAACATTAACATTATTTATTAATTATTTTAAAATTATTCATTTATTTAATTTAAATATTGATTTTATAAATACGTTGTTATATGATGAATACAAATGAAAGGAGGAATTAACTGTTTTATGGGATATCCAGTTATTAGTCATTGCCCTGTCTGTAGTGAAACACTAAAAATTACGAAGTTACATTGCTCTCACTGTCAGACAACAATTGAAAATGAATTTGAATTATCCAAATTGGCTTCCCTTTCAAGTGAGCAACTTCGATTTGTAGAGGTATTTTTAACGTGCAGGGGCAATATTAAGGAAGTTGAAAAGGAACTAGGAATTTCTTATCCAACAGTTCGGGGAAAACTGAATGAGGTTGTTAGTTCTCTTGGATTCGAAACAAAGAAGAAAAACGAAGTGGATGAGAAAAAAGTTATTGAAATGTTAGAAAACGGAGAAATAACTTCAGAAGAAGCGTTGAGGCTTTTAAAAGATGAATAGGGGGAATTAGAGATGAATACAGAAATTGAAAAAGTTTTAACAATGGTACAAGAAGGAAAAGTGGATGCAGCGAAGGCTTCTGAACTCATTCAAGTATTAAAAAACAGAGAATCTGGAAGCTCAATTGCACCAAAGTCTTCTAACTATGCAGACAAAATGTTGAAAGTCCGTGTTGTATCAGCTGAAAATGATAATGTTAATGTCAATTTGCCAATTAAGCTTGTGAAAGTTGTGTTACTAGCTGGACATAATATTGCTTCAAGTATTCCTCAGACCGAAAAATATGTAAAAGACATCGATATTAGTTTAATTATAGATGCTATTGAAAATGAATTAGATGGACAAATAGTCGATGTTAGATCTGCAAATGGCGACACAGTTTCCGTTACGATTGAATAGAGTCCCATATGTTAAACGTAAAAGTGAAATCAAAGGCAGTAAGAATTTCTATTCCAGTTCCTTATCTAGTGTTAAACATTGGTATTACAATACTTTCTTCACAATTGTTGAATAAACTGATTAACAAATGGACGATAGAAAGTATGAAGGAAAAAGAAATACCATTTACAATTCCACAATTAAATAAAATGGAACTGAAAGAAATTGTGAAAGAACTGAAAAGACATAGAGGGCTTAATATAGTCGACGTTAAAGCAAAAGATGGAACAGAAGTTTTTATAAGGTTGTAAAAAGCTAATATAAATTATGCGATGAAAAGACCAATTTAATTCTGGTCTTTTTTTATATGTTCTTATGTATTAGATAATAAAGTACTATGTAAAAGTTGAGTTCTAAAATTTTTTTGAATTGTTATAAATCATGTCTCTTTTTTGAATTTAATTAAGCTATACTTAGAATATTGAAAAAAGGCTGGTGGATTAAATGCAAAAATATATTGGTGAAATATTGCTGATTGTAACAGCAATTATATGGGGAAGTGGATTTGTTGCAAGTGCCGTTTCCTTAGAATACTACACTCCCTATCAAATCCTTGCGGGACGGTTTCTAATAGGTGCTGTAATATTAAGTATTTTATTTTACAAAAAGCTGAAGAAATTAAATAGAAGTACAATGATAAAAGGAGCACTTTTAGGAATTTTTCTATATCTTGCTTTTGCACTTCAAACTGTAGGATTGCAATTTACAACACCTTCTAAAAATGCATTTTTAACAGCAGTAAATGTTGTGATTGTCCCATTTATAGGATTTTTGTTTTATAAAAGAAAAATTGATGTATTTGAGTTAATGGGAGCAGTCTTGGCCATAATTGGTGTGGCAGTGTTATCTCTTAAATTGTCTTCGGAGGTTAATATAGGAGATTTACTAACCTTATGCTGTGCAGTTGGTTTTGCGTTCCATATTTTTTATACAGCTAAGTTTGTAAAAAATGAGGATCCTGTTGTTCTGACGATTGTTCAAATGGTCGTTGCAGCTGTTGTAGGCTGTGTAGTTGTTCTCTTCAGAGGAGAATCTTCTTTTTCATTGGAAACAGAAGGGATGATGAATCTCCTATATTTAGGTATTTTCTCAACAACTATCGCTTTTTTAATGCAGACAGTTGCTCAAAAGTACACTACCGAAACAAAGGCAGCAATTATATTGTCAACAGAATCTTTCTGGGGGATGGCGTTTTCAGTTGTCATTTTAAGTGAAGTGATGACTTATAAAATGATAATAGGAGCAATTCTTATACTTTGTGCAATAATTATTTCTGAAACCAAATTTGGATTTTTGAACAAGAAAAGAATTGAAGAAATAACCTGAGAGCGTTTCTGTAACTGATTTACCCTTTCAGTTGAATGGTACATAATACAAAATAAGGAACGAAATAGACCGCCAATTCGTAAAGGAATTAGCGGTCTTTAAAATGCCTATAAATTAAGGCTTGCATACAAATCGTGCTTATTTCAACAACCAGGATGAATGGAATATAATATTCCGTATAAAGCATCCTTGTGTTGCTCTTGAAACATAACCAACATATCTTCACAGGTTTCGAATGTTCTCCAATGAGGGGTTCCGTATGCCGTATGTCGTTATATAATAAGTACCTCAGTACCTCCTTCTATTTAACTGCAATAGCAAATAAGTGGCAATTGGTCTTCCTTGTTCTGTTGTGACAATCGTTCCAAAAGAGTTGTTACAAAACTCCATATTTCATTATCATTTGTTACCCTAAAATATTTCAAGAATATACATAATTATCTTCCTATCAAAAATTATAAAAGTGTTTTCACCATTATAAAGTCCATTTGCTCTTCATCACCCATATAAAAGTGGTGGGCTCCAGTTTGAACAAATCCCATTTTTAAATAAAAAGCAATAGCATTTTCATTTTTTTCCCATACGCCTAGCCAGATTTTCTTTTTATTAGATTCAAGCGCAATTTCCATAGCTTTATTTAGCAGATATTTACCAAGCCCATGTTTTTGAAATTTGTTCTTTATATAAATCCTCTCGATCTCAAGTGATTCATCACCAATATCTTCAGACTGAGCATCATTAGTATTGACCTTTAAATATCCAGCGATTTCGTCCTTAAAATAAACAAAAAAGAATTCAGAAGAAATATTGGATAATTCTTTTTCTACTTGTTGTAAGTTAAATGCCTTTTCCAAATAGGCATTCATATTTTCGGACGAATTCTGGTGCTTAAATGTGTCATTAAATGTTTCGTAACTTACTTCTTGTAGTAGGTGTGAATCTTCAAGCGTACACTTTTTTATTTTTATCATAATAATTTTCTAGCTCCTTTATATAATTAATAATTTCTCTTGTTTCCCTTTTTTACAAATTCCCAGTCTATTTCGATATTTTTTCTAACTCTTTGAAGAAGAGTAAAAATGGTTTCTATTTCTATTTCGGAAAAACCAGCTAATGCTTCCGTATTGGAATAATCATTTTCTCTTTTTATGAAAGGATAAACATTTTTCCCTTTCTCTGTTGGAAAAAGTTTATTAATTTTTTGGTTATGTTTATCATCTCTTTTTTCAATAAATCCATTTATTTCAAGTTTTCGTATAGCACGAGATGCTGTTGTTCGGTCTACTTTTATCAATTCAGCTAACTTTTCTTGAATTATGCCTGGATTTTCACATATTCTTACAAGGTACAAGTACTGTCCTTTTGTAAGGTCATACTCTTTAAATTCTATATTACTTATAGAATCTAGCGCCCTAGCTATCATTCCAATTTCACGAAGTATATTCTTCATAATTAACCTCCTAGTACATTTTTTGTTGCAAATGCAATAAAAATGGTATAAATTAAATTTAGCATAACTTTGTTGCATTTGCAACAAAAATAATGATGAAAAGGGCGAGTGAAGTGAAATATGTTCATTATGTATTAGGAATTCTAATATTAACTCTTGGTATTTCATTCAGTATAAAATCAGACCTTGGAACTTCACCTTTTGATGCACTTTTGGTAGGACTGTCCAAAAAAGTGGGGCTTACTGTTGGAAGTTGGGAAATAATAATAGCTTTAATATTGATTTGTTGTAATTCATTTTTAAAAAGACAAAGACCAGAAGTATTAGGGTTGTTAACAGCATTTATAACAGGTATAGGTATTGATATGTGGCTTTTTTTTATGAACAATTTGATAACTCCTGACCTATGGTACGGAAAAGTTATTTGTTTTGGATTCGGCTTAGTTCTTATAGGATTAGGAACTGCAACATATTTACTGACAAATTTTGCACCGATTCCTGTTGACCGATTAACATTAATCCTACAAGAATTAACTCGAACAAATATATTTTTTTCGAGAACAATCATTTACTTCTTATTCTTGATAACGGCAATAATTTTTAATGGACCAATTGGCGTGGGAACTTTATTAACCGTTTGTTTAGGGGGACTAATACTTAATTACTTTATGCTTTTACGGAAAAAGTATTGGACCGCATATTAACAAATCTAGTACATCATCAAATTATGATAAAAATAAAAAGCATTCACTATAGATAGAGCGATGGTTCGTCCACGGATAGCGAGGTTGTGGAAATTGTCTGGCTATACAGGAAATATGACGGTAAATTCTTAAAAAGGTTAAATCTTAACTTTTGGAGAATTAAAAGAAAAGAAAAACGGATAGAAATAAAGGAGGATGTAAATGATACATATTGTGAATGGAGATGCAGTGGGAAATAAGATTCTAGGAATAAGTGGGGAAATTATTGTTTGGAGAGAAATGTATGATTTTGGTCCTTTAAGTTTAGATTGGTCACAAACGGAGCAAATACAAAGGCGTGCTCTTTTTTTCGAAGAGAAACTAGGTATTCCTTCAGCATTTTTTATTACCAACTGTGAGAAACAAAATCAGCTTTTAAATGGTTTATCGCCAAAAGACGAAATTGTTCTTTGGTTCGAGCATGATAGATATGACCAAACGATGCTTATGTATTTATTGACAGAATTATCATTAAAGCGATTCGAAAAACTATTTATGATAAGTATTGACCAATACCCTGGCATTTATCCTTTCCATGGATTAGGTCAGTTATCTTCCGAACAATTAATGGCACTAGTGAATGAGAAAAAAGAGATAACAAAGGAGCAAATTAATGAGGCTGTTTCGGGCTGGATTGCATATAACTCGAATAATATTGAGGATATTGAAAGATGGATACGAACAGAACAGCATTTCCTTCCTTTTCTGCTTCAAGCTTTGAAAGAGCAGAAAAGTTATTTTCCATCCCCAATAAATGGTCTAAATGAAGTAGAATTTTTATCGCTACAACTAATTAATGAAGGTGTATGCCAATTCGACGAATTATTTAAAAGCTTAACTGAAAAAAGAATAAATGATGGAATAAGTGATTTGCATTTTGCAGCAATTTTAAACGAATTAATTAAGGGAAAAAATCCTTTGCTCTCAAGTGACATTTCTTTGCCAAGTTTTTCTCATTCCTTTCCAAAAGCAAAGTTGGAAGTAACATCTCACGGATTAGATGTGTTGAATGGGCGGGTAAATAGGTTGGAATTGGTAGGAATGGATTGGTGGGTTGGAGGAGTTCATATCCAGAAGGAAAAATAGTCGATAACCTCTCATAAAGGTTATCGATTTTTTCATTTATAGAAATCCGTTTTAGAATAAAAAATCGATTTTTTAACATAATAATAAAAGCTTAAATTGTATTGGTCTGTATTAAACGACTATTTATTGCGAAAGATAAGGACGAATCTTAGCAATTAGCGAAAGGAGTGTTTTTATGGAAAATATACGAGAAGGATTAATCCCCACAGTACTTGGAACAGCCGTAACAACTACAGGTATGGTATTGCGTAATAGTAGAAACATTTCACCGTTAATAACGAGTTCGATTATTGGTTTTGGTTTAGCTCATATCGTATTGGGAACAATCGATTTATTCGAACATCGTCGCTAATGATTCGTATGGGAAGGTATGCGTCCTTCCCTTAATCTTGATCCGTATAAAAAATAAGGAGGTGTTAATCCATGAGAATTATTTCTCGGATTGCTTTAGTCTTAGTTATAATTGGTGCGATCAACTGGGGTCTAATTGGGTTTTTCAGGTACGATTTAGTCTCCTCCATATTTGGTGGAGAGACTACAGGATTATCTAGAATAATTTTTAGTCTTGTTGGACTAAGTGGACTATTATCTTTACCACTTCTGTTTGACCCTGTTGGAGACGTAGACGTAGTTTCAGACAGAGATCAAAGAAGCTACCGAAATCCTAATTTAGGAACTGAACTTGGTGAGGAACCAGACTTTACAGATGTAAAGGACGTTTCTAAAAAGGACTTTGATAAACATTAGTCTCCGGATAAAAAACTGATAACCCTAACTCTAGGGTTGTCAGTTTTTTTGATTTTGTAAATAAAAAGGAAATATCTAACCATGTGCCGAAGATTACATAAGGAAGGTGAATGTAAATGTTTTTTATAAATGTGGAAGGTGCAGTATTTAGAGAAGATAAGTGGCTCCTAATTAGAAGGAGTAAAAAGGAATTCCATGCTGGAGGAGAGTTGGCTTTAGTAGGTGGAACAGTAGATCATGAGGGTGATTCGCAAGATATTTTGGAGAGAACACTTCGACGTGAGTTGTTTGAAGAAGTTGGTGTTGAAGTGAAGGAACCTATTCTATATGTACGGAATACTTCTTTTGTATTGGCGAATGGCAAAGAAGTTGTGGACATTGTATTTCTATGTGAATTTGATAGGGGAGAACCATACGCAAAAAGCCCGGATGAAGTTGAGTCTATTCATTGGATGACGACGGATGAAATTATTAATCACAAGGAGATACAACATTATGTGCGAGACAGTATAATTGCGGCAGATGTTTTGAGGAACAGAGAGCTATTTTAGATAACAGAGGAGAGTTTTAATGGAAATCAAATTTAATAAATTTCTCAGAGAAGAATTAACCATTCAAGAAATACAAGTAAGAATGGAAGATGGAGAAATAACTTCAAAAGAATTAGTAATGTACTATTTACATAGAATCGCAAAATATGATCAAGACGGTTCAAGGATTAACTCTGTTTTGGAAATAAATCCTGATGCCATTTTCATCGCAGAAGCATTAGATCATGAAAGAAAAGTAAAGGGATCGAGAGGACCTTTACACGGAATTCCAATTTTATTGAAAGATAATATTGAAACAAAGGATTCCATGCATACGAGTGCAGGAACTATAGCTTTAGAAAATTATATTAGTGCTCATGATGCTTTTCTAGTTGAACAACTTCGTAACGCGGGAGCAGTCATCTTAGGAAAGACTAATATGACAGAATTAGCAAATGCAATGTCTTCTGGAATGTGGGCTGGCTATAGTGCAAGAGGTGGACAAGTAAAAAATCCTTATGGTGACGAGAATCTTTTTGTTGGAGGTTCAAGTTCCGGCTCTGCTGTGGCAGTTGCTGCTAATTTCACTGTATTATCGGTTGGTACAGAGACAGACGCTTCTATACTTAGCCCGGCTATTCAAAACTCGGTAGTTGGTATTAAACCTACTGTTGGTTTAATAAGCCGAACAGGTATTATTCCTTTTACATATTCTCAAGATACAGCCGGACCATTTGCAAGAAATGTTACAGATGCAGCTATTTTACTTGGAGCATTAACTGGCGTTGATACATTAGATATTGCAACGTCTAAAAGTGAAGGGAAATCTCTGCAAGATTATACTACTTATTTAGATAGTAATGGATTAAAAGATGCAAGAATTGGTGTGTTCAATCTTGCTTCTAATGAATCGGATGAATATGATAATGAATTATTTCATTCCGCTATTCAAACAATTGGTGACAAAGGAGCAATAGTCATTCAAGATATAGAAATCCCTTCTTTCCATAGAGAATGGAGTTGGGGAGTGTCATTATATGAGCTGAAGCATAGCTTGGATAATTATCTTTCAAAATTACCACCTCAATTACCTGTTCATTCTTTAAGTGAGTTAATTCAGTTTAATAAAAGAGTGGGAGAAAAAGCATTAAAATACGGCCAAGATAAGCTAGAGAAGAGAGAACATTTTCCTAATACATTAAGAAATCCAGAATATTTGAATGCAAGATTGGAGGATTTGTACTTTTCTCAAGAACAAGGAATCGATTTTGCTATTAAAAAATATAATCTAGATGCAATTCTTTTTCCTTCATATATTGGTTCTACCATATGCGCAAAAGCTGGATATCCGTCTATAGCTTTACCTGCGGGATACATGAAAAGTGGAAGACCTTTTGGAATAACCTTGGCAGGAACTGCTTTTAGTGAAGGTATTTTAATTAAACTTGCATACGCATTTGAGCAAGCTACAGGGCATCGCGAAAGTCCAAGCTTAATAGAGGAAAATGATGGGGGTTTTAAGGATGAACGTTAAGTCATTAGAAACAAACAAACATAGTTGGGAAGCTGCAGCAGAACGTTTTTATGGAAGAAATCCACTTCCTGAGTATGGTCCAATGGCGCCACTTGAAGATGATCTTAATCTATTTGGTGATATTACGAATTTAAAAGTGTTAGACATTGGATGTGGTAGTGGGCATTCATTACAATATATGAATAAGCGAAATGCAGCTGAACTATGGGGCTTAGACCTATCTGAAAAACAAATAAATTCAGCTAACCAATTACTAGAGAATTGTGGTTCACCTGTCCAACTATTTCAATCACCAATGGAAGTTAATCCTGGGTTGCCACATAACTATTTTGACATTGTGTATTCTATTTATGCACTTGGTTGGACAACTGATTTGGATAAGACATTATCCAATATTAATAAATACCTGAAACAAGGAGGGCTTTTTATTTTTAGTTGGGAGCATCCATTGCATAATCGAGTAAGTAATGAAGATGGAGTCTTAACTTTCAATAAATCCTATCATGAGGAAGGTCCATATGACCATGATGCATGGGGGAATCCCGCAATTATGCAGCAGTTTAGAATTAGTACTTATATTAATACGTTAATTAATCACGGATTTCAGATTGAAAAAGTAATTGAAGATGTCTGGTGCTCTGAAGATGATATAAAAAGGCATGAAAATAGATGGTACTCTTATGAAAAAGCAAAATCTATACCAACTACGTTAATTATTAAAAGTAGGAAACTTTAGGAGGATAACTAATTGAAAATCTATGATACAGCTGAGTACTTCTTAAATAGTTTTGAACCCTCCATTGATTTTTTAAGAAGTTATTATGAAAAGTATCCGGATATCTTTGCAGATTATTTTGATTCCCATTGTAAAGACACAGACGAAAGACATAATGAATCAATTCGAAAATATCCTCCATATTTTACAGCTATAAAGCAAGTGTACGAAAATATTCTACCTATTATTGATGAAATAGCTAATGAATATTGGAAGCTTTATCAAATTTCTTTTCCAGTAGATATCAACCTGATCATTGGGGGTTTTGGTTCAAATGCCTACTATACGTATCGTCAAACCATTCCGAACATCACATTTGCTTTAGAAAAGTTATCACCGAATCCTGACCATTTGAGAGTAATCGTTGCACATGAATTTGGTCATTTGGCACAAAACATTCTATCGGATCAAGCAGGAATAGATTGGACTAAGATTCAATGGAATAGCCCACTTATTGGGATTTATCAAGAAGGAGCAGCAACACATTTATCTCGAAAGACAGTTTTAAATGTACATCCTTCTATCTATTTTTCCTATAACAATGAGGGCTATGACTGGCTAGCCTTTGCAGAAGTAAATAGGAGCGAAATAAAGAAGACATTTGCAAATGATTATTTATCTTTAACACGGGATGAACTGTTTCATGAGTGGTTTTCCATCAACGGAGGAAAAACATTTGGTCACAGTAGACTAGCCTATTTCATTGGAGATTGGTTTTTCCAAAATGAAATAAACCAACTAGGTGAAATGGCTACAATAGTAGCATGGAAAGACAAGGACTTCGAAGAGCAAGTGAAACAATGGTTGTTTCAAAAAGAATAGAATGCATTTTTTAAGAGGATAGGAAAATGAATGTATCAATTAGAACTTTATCTGAATATAAAGTGGCATTTGTTAGACGTATCGGAAGTTATTTTGAACCTCAAGATTATTGGGGGAGATGATCCAGAAGAAAAGTGCATAGTTGATTTATATGTACCGATAAAAGACAAGTGAAGTTTAATGATTAAGGAGAATCTCATGACAAATACAATAATGAATGACAATCTAGAAGAATATGATGATCCAGTTTCCTATGATATCGAAAATAATGCTTATGTGGGGGAAATCCCTTTTCTAATGGAGTGGGCTTCAAAGAAAAGTGGTCCTATCATTGATTTAGCTTGTGGCACAGGAAGAATAACGATTCCCTTAGCACAAAAAGGCTTTAACTTAATTGGGGTTGACCTACATGCGGGTATGCTTGAACAAGCTAAGAAAAAAGCAGACGAACTTCAATTACAGATTGAATGGTTGGAGCAAGACTGCACTCAACTAAGTTTAAATTGTAAGAGCTCATTAATATATATGGTTGGAAACTCTATTCAACATTTTCATACGAATGAGTCACAAAACATGCTTTTATCTTCAATCTATAAACATTTAGAGGAAGATGGAGTTTTTATCTTTGGAACGAGATTCCCTAGCGCTGAAGAGTTATTGCAACCGAGTATCGAAGAATATTGGAAAACGTATAATGATACAACTTGTAATAAAGAAGTAGACGCTTATACGATTAGTAACTATGATGCATTGAGTCAAATTCAACACTATATTACTATTAGAAAGTTTAAAAATACAGATGGTACTATAGTAGATGAAAAAAGAACAAGTATAAGCTTGCGATATACGTACCCAAAGGAAATGGAAAGGTTATTATTAGACAGTGGTTTTGATATTTTACAAGTGAATAAGGATTGGAAAGGAACACCTATTAGTAATGATAGTTATGAAATGATCTATGTTTGTAGAAAGAGGAAGTATGAAAAAGAAAAATAAAATATATTTAATATTACTCATCGCAGTTATTGCAGTTTATTCATTCAACTATTGGAATGAATATCGTGAAAGAGATTTAGATGATTTAATCCGATTGAAAAAAAGTGATTTTATAGGGTTTTCATTTACTAAAACTGGCGTTCCTATTCCAGATGACAAAGTTGATGGGTGGGGAACTCAAGATTTAGAACCTGTAGATGAACTTCTAGAATTTTTAAGTAAGTATCGAGTGAAGAAGCAAAGAGAGAACTTTTTTAATCCTAATTACGAAGGAAAGAGATTTGGATTCACAATCCATCACGAAAAGTCCAATCCTACTATGGTTACAGTAGAAGAAAATTATGTTCATATTTATTCTGGGGATTATTATAAAGTAGTGAACGACACAATTGATATCGGTTGGTTGAATGCATACTTCGAAAAATATCAGGAAATGTACAATGAATAGCAAGTTAAAAGGAGCTCTCTTAACGGAAAGCTCCTTATATAAATTTCTCTCTTCTATTAATGACATAATTAATCGTTAAAAATGGCAAAGAGAATATTCGCATCTTATGTTTTGCGCTAAGCTCTCCTTCTTTTATTTCCTCAATTAGAAATTGCTCTTGTAATGGTAATTTGAATACGTGTTGGCGAAATGCTAAGTAGATTCCAGCATCTGAACTACTAGCTCCTTTACTTGTTAAGACAAGCTTCTCTCCTTGTTGATGCAGTTCTAGTATTCCAGTCATGGATGACCAAGGAAGTGGCAGGGAAATATTCATATAGGTTTTATTGTTATTTTGATGGGAAGAGTAAAGGGCAACGAAAATTACTTCTTTATCTATTTTTCGTATCCATGCTCTCGTATTTATGCGACCATCATCCATTGCTACTATGTCACCAGTCATTTCCATTTGTTTATTAGAGTAAGGAAGATTGAGCTGTTGTACTTGTCTACTAATAAGTTTATAGACAGCTGCAAATGGCTTAAACCAAGTTTGCCAGTGTACTTCCGAAAATAGTTTGTACTGCATCGTATTTTCATAAAAATCGATAATCGTAGAAGGGGTTGATTGGCGATCAATGTACATTTCCATATTATCCACAAGACCATTGTAACTAGCAGTTCCTAAGTAATCCGATAATATCTTTTCACCGTTAAAAGATTTTCCTCTAATGTTGCTAATCGGAAACTGCCATCCTTTATGTTTAGAGGGAGGTATGCTTATAGCCCACCCAACAACTCCACATAAAGCGAACAAAATACAGTTGAAAAATCCATGAAAGCGGAGCATAAAGTCAATGCCGACATTAAAAACGCCTGTTGCATACATGAAAGAAAAAATTATCGTAACGCCTAAAGATCCGAATGATATAAACACTAAGACTTTTTGAAGAGCACTAGGAAAAGTTGCTTTTATTGCTAATACAATAAATCCGTAAATTCCAATAATATAGAGAAGTACAGATACTATCTCCAGCCAAGGAGAGATGGCAATACCAAGTGCAACGACAATCGGTGCTATTAGAATGATTGTGCAGATAACTTTGTACGCAGTAGTTTTATATAAACGTCCAAGGAAACCAATGAAAATTGGTAATAAAAAAGCAGAATAATGAAAGTGGATTCCCGTTAACCATGTAAGTATAGGGGAAAATCCAGTATCGATCTCTGCAACAGAAGCAAAAAACCAAACCCCCCCGATGAATAAATACATCATCCCTGCATCAATTGAAAATTCCTCTAAATGAGCAAATCCACGTCGGATAAAACGTCCAAAACCATAAACAGCAACTACGAAAGTAAATAGTAGGTAGATAGCAGCAAGTAATACATCCCACTTCGTATTGACAGTCATTTGTAAAATGGCGACAGCTATAAAAGCTGGAATAGCGAAATAATAATATAGTCGATTTTCTTTTATTAAGATTAATCTTAAAATGAGTGGTACAAATAAAAGCTGTGCCACTGTCAACATTAAAAAGTACCAAGGAGTAACACTAAAAAACAGTACAACTAGAAATATTATAATATGTAATAAGGCAATTCTCTTAAAAGTCATTTGCTTCGAACTCCCCCTCGTATTCAAATAAAGTGCCGAATAAAGGATTATTAATGACGACATGTATAGAAAAAACATCTCTTTCTTCTATATAATATTCGGTTACGTGAACAATCCCTTGAAATGTTTTTGGTAATGGAATCTCAAGCTTTCCAATAACAAAACGCTGTTTTCTCGATTCAATGTGCATATGCCCTTTTTCTGAAACAAAGAAAACAAGTTCAGAGTAAAATAAACTCGGCTCTCCTAAATAGTCTTTTACGACGTTTTTGTCCTGATCCAAGCTCATAAGTGCATTAAAATATCTTGTTTTCTGCTTAAAATAAAAAGTCCTTTCCCAATGGACCTGGCTCTCGCCGGATGGTCCTATTTTTGTTGTATTAACAATCGTAAAAGGAATATTTTCTCCATGTTCAGGGAATAAAAACTTCCAGCACGTACCTATTAAAAATAAGGGATATAACCATTTCGGACCTCTACTTATCTTTTTCATAACTCCCGATGCCCTAAAAGGTTTTTCATCAGGCAATGCATATCGTTTTTGAAGCATAGGCTGGAGATGCTGAAATCGTTCCCCTAATATTTGTTTATATATAGACATGAAAGAGCTCCTTATCTCGCACGTTTGCAGCTTTTTGCAGACGGAATATCTTTTTCTATTAAAAATCCTATAATGGAAAGGACGAATAAAGTTAAGTTAAAAGTTAAAGGGTTGAATGGATGACTTAGAGAAGTTGGTTCCACGAAAATAGCCGATAAGGTTAACAAAGGAAAAAGGAGCATCTGCAAACCTAGCAATCTGCTTTTATTTTTATAAAATAACCAAATTAATCCGAAAAGTACTTCTGCTGAACCTATTCCAATAACGGCTAGAGAGGATTGGCTGGTTGACAATAAGAGCAAACTCTTTGTCATCGAGATTTCCTCGGGATGCATTGTAATTAACTTAGGAACTAACCCTTGATAAATCCAAACAAAGGAGAACAAGAAAGTAACCATCCAATGAGTAAAGAATCGTACGTATTGCGAGGATGGAGAATCTCCTTTTTCAAGCCATCTCTTTAATACATCGAAACTTAGTGCAGTTGCCCATCCTATAAGCGGTCGAAAAACTAACAGGTCAAAAAATCTTCCAATAGCACCAAAATTAGTTTCATAATCGTATTGTGTAAGAAATTTAATCGAATTTTGATTAGGTTGATACTTCCAGTAACCTTTTCCTTCACGAATGATTGAAATCGCTTGGTCCGTCCCAAAGTGCAAGGAAGATGTTCTTGAATCGTCTTTTGCATGAAATGTTCCAACGCTTTTCCCCCACCCAGCAATGCTCAATCCAAATCCGATATTCGTTTTATATTCAAAATGTTGCGGTTGATTTTCTTCTTTTGGTAAGTAGGTGATAGAAGAAAAGCGTAGATCCCATTGCTCATGCAGATCCGGTTTCTGAGTGGCTTCCCATAACTTATCTATTTCAGATTCGATGGTTATTTCTACATATATTGGCTTTCTCTTCATTATTTTCACCTCAAATCAAGCTTATCATAATATGGAGGTGTTTTCGCTAGTGATGAAGAATAGATTCAAAGAGAAATAATTTGTTTATGTGATAGGAGATTATCTAAAATGGGAATTAAAAATTTAGCACAAAAAGCGATAGTGAAAATATTTAAAACTGGAATAAGAAATTCAGCAAAAGCAGTTATAGTAAAAGATGGGAAGCTATTAACTATTAAACTACATGAAAATGGTGGAACATATTATATTCTACCTGGTGGTGGACAAAAGCATGGTGAAAATCTTCATCAAGCATTAACAAGAGAGTGTAGAGAAGAGCTAGGAGCAGAAGTGGAAATTGGAGAATTGATATTTGTAAGAGAATATATTGGAAAAAACCATGAACTAGCTGCATATCATTCTCATGCGCATCAAACGGAATTTATGTTTTTATGTAACGTTAATCAACATATATTTACTAATGGAAATAACCCAGATAAGGGTCAAGTAGGGACGGAATGGTTACCAATTACTGAGTTGTTAGATTATAAACTATTTCCTCAAGCGTTAAGAACACATTTAATTTCTTATTTTGAAAGTGGAAAGGCTACTTGCTATGTAGGTGATATTAATTGAACTGGCATTCTATTTGGAAGGAGTGATTTTTGATGAAACGATTTATGTATTATTTTGGTTGGTCCTTATTTATTGGTTTTATCTGTTATTTAGGTAGCATGTATTATATGAGTTTAAAATCCTATGCCGAAGCAACGTTTGACTACAAAAGAATATTTATTTTCAATCTTGTGTTTCCTATAATAATTGGAATGTTTTTTAAGCTACCTACATTCGTCAAGGACATTCAGCAACAGAAAAAATGGACGTTCGATTGGGTAAAATTATTAGCTATTGGTATCCCATCGATATATATAGCGACTTCTCCACTTTGGACTTATACCTCAATTGGGGAACACTTTTTGTTTGCAAATTATTTAAGAATGACAATTAGTACTCCATTCACAACAGCAGCAGGAATTGTACTTGGTTACTGCTTGTTAGATATTCTAAAAAAGTAAAACAATTAATAATCATCGGTGCTACTTAAAACATCCTTTGGGGAAGGAGATCAGATGAAAAAGAATAAAACAGTTAAACAACAGTTAGTTACTGGATGCATTTTTCTAGGAACCTAGGCCGGGTACCACATAACCCAAACTGAGTACCACATAACTAAGTCCGAGTGCCACAAACCGATCTGATTACCACATAAACTGGGCGGGGTACCACATAACCTAAACTGAGCACCACATATCCATCAATCTAGTACTCAAGACTTTTCCAATTTCATCATATAAAACCCACTCCAAGCAAATACAATGGAAGCTACATAAAAGATACTTCCAATCGTCAGAAAGTCAACTAAATATCCAGTTACAATAACCGCTAAAGCAGCACCAACTGATGTCCATATATGATAGCGTCCAATTTCTTTTCCTGCCGTCTCTTTTTGAACCGTACGAGCTAGAACTGTTTTTTCAGAGTTTTTCTGAACTGCCCCAAGTAAACCCATTACAACTTGAAGGATATAAACATGCCAAATTTCATATGAAAGCGGAAAAATGAGCAAAATCAGTGCCATTCCCCAAGAATAAATGATTAATAGAATTTTATCTCCCGTTTTATCAGCGAGCTTACCAATCACGGAATAGCTTATTGCTGCAGTCAGTGCAAATAATCCGTATGCCCATCCAAACTGTGAGTAGCTAGTGCCGACATTTTTTAACAACAACACATAGAAAGGAAAAATCATGCTTGCTGCCATACCTATAGTGCTTTGATAGACAATAAATCTTCTGTAATTCATCAGTGATACTCCTTATAGAAAAGATTCATGAAACGGTGATTAGGATCATACTTTTCCTTCATTTTAAAGAATTCATCTGCTCTAGGATATGCCTCTTCCAACTGTGCTTTCGTAGGATAGTTATAGTAAGGAAGATAATAGCTTCCATCATGAGCTAATGTAATATCAATCATCTTTCGAACAACTTGACCTGTTTCTGCAATACTGTCTTTACTGGTTCCTTGATTTATAAGTAAAACGAGGGCAAACATGTCTTCTTTTGCATAAGACAGGACTGCTTCATCATTCTTCTTCACATATCGAATGGTAATGTTCAGCAAATTAAAGTCTTTTTCATTTTGGAGCATTTCTCTTAAGTCATCGATATAGTTGGTAAACTCATTTATTGGTACGAAATATTCTTGCAGCACTTCCGTTTTATTTGTATTGTCATACTCCATAAATGTTGATTCGGAACGCATGACATTATTTCTTGAAATTAATGAGCCATCGATCTTCTTATTGTATGTTTCTTGCGTTTTCCAAAACATATTCTTTCCCCAATCATTTATACGGGAAAGACCAAGAAAGAATTTTGGGACAGCAATGATACTTTCCCGTTTTAATTTAGTGTATTTGTTAAAAAGTAATTGATCATTTGCTGTGAAATAATTAGTTATATACATATCCGTCAAAAAGTTATCCGGTGCAACCGAAATTCTTGCTAGATGCATTTTTATAGTGTCATTTCCAAGAACATTATTAGTGAAATAGGAACTGTACTCATCGTAAGCTAGCGATTTAGTTTGAACTTGATAGAGTTCGTCATCTCTCAATTGCAAAGTTACATCAAGAATTACACCGAATAACCCGTAACCCCCAATGACCAGACGAAAGAGTTCAGGGTTTTCTTCACGACTGACATGAATAATATCCCCTTCTGCATTAAGTAATCTAAATGATTTTACGGATTCAATTAAAGAAGTATTTCTAATGTCACGGCCGTGAACATTCACACTTAATGAACCACCCACAGTGAAAATATTTTGCGATTGACTAACCATTAAAGCAAGTCCATACGGATTAATATAGGATTGTATGTCAGCCCAAGTTACTCCACTTTGAACAGTGATGAGTTTATTCTCTTTATCTAGTTCTAGAATTTTATTATAGTTTTTCATATCGAGTTGAATTCCATTTGGATAGAGGGTTTGACCACCTTGACTATGCTGCATGCCTGCAATAGAAATTGAATCATTATGCATATTCGCTTGTTCAATAATTTTACGGAGTTTCTCCTCATCATCACTTGATTTCACTGCCTTCATCTTGGTAGGTAAAAGTCTCCCATAATCCTCTACAATTGGATGGGACAATTGAAAATGAAATATTTTAAAGGAGCAAATTAATAAGACTATATATAAAATAAAAACCAAATAACGATTTTTGAAAATTTGTCTCGCCTCCTTTTACAAATGCAACTATACTTTAACATCTGAAGTGGTATTTTAATAGATAGTATTCTTATGGATGAAACAGATTGGTCTTAGATAATTTAGTGTCATTAATATTTGTTGTAAAAAGGAAAGGATTATTATCTCGACATTAATTGAAATCCCGTTCAAAAAGGCAAAAAAATAGCATATAACCCCATTAGGAGGACTGAATATTAAGCCATTAGAATTTTTACAATCCTATGATTTACATGATAGTCTTGTAGAATCAATTCAATTTAATTCCGCTGAAAATATGCTCTTAATAAAGGTAGAACTAAATAATTGGAAACAGAACAATTATAATGAAGTAGAACCAGAGATGTTAAAATGTCAACTGGTGTTTAATGGTGTTTCTACTTTTGAAATGCAACCCAATACAAATGTTGATTTTGATGAAATTTTGGAAATAGGGTTAATAGACGATTTTGGAAAAATTAAAATTGTTTTAAGCAGTAACGAAGATGTTACAGTTCTAATATTTAATGCAAAAGAAGTAAACTTTATAAAAAGATAATAGGTAATCAGGGTACAGTAAAGTAGAGGTGTAATAGTTATGCTAGGAAAACTAGATAGTAAAATAGCTGATAATAAAATAGATGAAGCTGTTGCTATAGTAGAAGAACTAGGTAGTAAAAAGATAGTTGAAGCAGTTCATCTTTTGATTCATCATGTATTAACTACAAAAAATGTTATATTGAGAAATGCAATTGCTATAGCATTAGCTGACATTGGAAGTAAGGAAGCTATAGAGCCTTTGATAAGTTTACTGAAAAACCCAAATACAATTGGTGCTAGAGGTACAATATTGTATGCTTTGGAATCTTTTCAGTGCGCAGAGTATATAGAACTGTTTGCTGAATTGTTAGGTGAAGATAGTTTTGAGGTGAGCAGACAGGCATTTATTTTGATAGATTCTCATTCAGAAAATATCTCAAGTGAAACAAAGGAAAGTTGTATAAGAATCATTCAGAAAAAAATTGATCGCATAACTGACCAGAAAGAATTTTTAATTGATTCTTTGGAAGAATTAGGATGGGAATAAGAGTGCCATTTAAAGACAACTGAATACCACATAACCCGAATTGAGCACCACATAACTCAGTCCGAGCAACACATACCAGAAAACAAACAAACATTCCCACGAAATTATCAAAAAAAGGATAATGAAGTGACTCAGTCACTTTCACTATCCTAAAATATTCTATGTTAATAGTATAGACTTTTCTTATTTTCCTTTAAACACTGGTTTTCTTTTTTCACTAAACGCGTTTAATGCTTCTACTCGATCTTCTGTTGGAATAGTGATTTCGTAAGCTTTACGTTCAATGTTTAACCCCGTATGTAGGTCTACATTCATGCCGTGTTTGATAGCAAACTTTGCTTGTTGAAGGGCGATTGGTCCATTGCCAAGCATTAATGCTGCAAAATTTTCTGTTTCTACTATTAATGTTTCACGCGGTGTAACCTTTGTTACTAAACCGTATGCAAGTGCTTCTTCTGCTTTTAGTCTTTTTGCTGTTAAAATAAGCTCTAGTGCTTTTGCTTCTCCGATAAGTCGTGGTAGACGTTGAGTACCACCTGCACCTGGAATAATGGCTAAACTTGTTTCAGTTAACCCTAATTGAATATCATCTGCTGCAATTCGAAAATCACATGCTAGTGCAAGTTCTGTACCTCCACCAAAGGCGTAACCATTTAGCATGGCAATCGTTGGTTGCGGAAGATTTTCTATAGCAGAGAATACTTCTCCAATTTTATAAATATTTCTTTTTACTTGTTGATCGGTTAAATTTTTTCGTTCTTTTAAGTCTGCCCCTACACTAAATGATTTTACTCCAGCTCCTGTGAAAATCACAACACGGATATCTGGATTTATACGGATCGATTCCGTGATATCCCCTAGCTCTCGAAGCATCTCGTAATTAAATGCATTTAGTGCTTCGGGTCTATTTAGTGTTACATAAGCCAAATTTCCGTGCTGTTCATAATAAATCGATTTCATTTCATTTCCCCCTAAAAAATACAATTATTTCCCCATACAAAACATATCATTTTACTAGTAGTCTGTCATCTATAGAAATGTATTCAAAATAGGTCGATTTTCCTTTTCCAGTTTGGTACAATTATGTTATTGAAATCACAAAGATTTGAGGAATTCACGTGGACATTTTTGTTGCGAGACAACCTATTTTTACTAAAAATGAGCGCATTTTTGGTTATGAATTATTATATAGAGATGGTCAAAGTGATTCTTTCCCCATTCTAGAGGGTGATACCGCTACTTTAGACGTGTTGGTAAATTCGTTCCTTACGATTGGAATTAATGAATTAGCAGGAGAAAAAATTTGTTTTATTAACTTTACAGAAAATTTGTTAGAGGAAGATATATTTGCGAAATTTCCATCGAATCGAATAATAGTAGAAATATTAGAGGATATTCCTATTACGGTTTCTTTACTTCAAAAAATACGGAAAATAAAATCTCTTGGTTTTTTAATTGCTCTAGATGATTTTGTCCTTCAAAAAAATGTTACTTTGTATGATGAGCTATTTTCTATTGTTAACTTCATAAAGGTAGATTTTCTTTCAAGTACAACTAAAGAAAGACAAGCTATAGAACAAATTGTTAAAGCGAATTATCCAAATGTTGTTTTGCTTGCGGAGAAAGTGGAAACACGGGCCGAATTTTACGAGGCTAAAGAGGCAGGATATAAGCTCTTTCAAGGGTACTTCTTTGCTAAACCGGAAATTATTAAAGGTACTGAAATACCAACTAATATGGCGCAATATTTTCGAATCATTAACTTATTGAGAGATAAATCTGCTTCAATTGAGGAGGTTGCAGATGAAATCGAACGGGATGTTTCTCTATCATTCAAAGTGTTAAAGATGATTAATTCTCCTGCTGTTCGTACGAAATCAAAGGTTCGTTCTATTAAGCAAGGCGTGCTCATGCTTGGTTTAGAAGAATTAAATCATTGGTTATATGTTTTAATGCTTCGGGAAACAAAGATAAATCATTCAGGAGATGGATTGGCTCTCATTGAAGCATCATTATTTAGAGCAAAGTTTTGTGATTTACTCGCAAGACGTAAGCTTTTACCAAATGCTTCTGAATATTTCATAATAGGGATGTTTTCTTTAATTGATACATTATTGCACCGTTCCATGAATCAATTATTAAAGGAGCTACCTCTTTCAGATGAAGTGGCAGAAACACTGAGTGGCACGAAAACCGAAATGACACCTTATTTAGAATTTACCATTGCTTGTGATGAAGTTCGATGGAACGACATAGTAGCTGGAGCGGAAGTGCTTGGTATTGAGCACGCTACAATAAATGATTTTTACTTAGAAGCACGTCGTTGGGCTGCTGAAATTATAAAATAAATAACGATAATAAAAGCCTCGATGAGCTTGTAATTTGCTCATCGAGGCTTTTACTTTTAGTTCATTAAATTGGA
Organism: Psychrobacillus syltrankelensis; assembly: GCF_055454035.1. Classification (NCBI taxonomy): domain Bacteria; kingdom Bacillati; phylum Bacillota; class Bacilli; order Caryophanales; family Bacillaceae; genus Psychrobacillus; species Psychrobacillus syltrankelensis. The sequence goes on from NZ_CM144227.1 coordinate 3,665,637, forward strand.
AGAAAATATTTGTTCTAGAATGTTGCGTTTTCCTACAAAAGATGTACAATTAGGATAGAACAGGTGTTCTTAAAAAGGAGAATGCGACATGCCACTAATACCGGAAGAATCAATACCATATTTAGAAAACATGATCTATCTCCCAATGGTATTAACTATTTTAGAGAAAGATCGAACGATTTTTGAGCAAGCTCCCTTTAAGTTGAAGCGGCCGTATATATCCATGGTTGAAGAAGCTGCAAAGCATGTACAAAAAGAATTAAAAGAAACGCATATTTATATGAAGCGACATAGTATGAAAGTTCTTCGTGGGGAAGGGGATGATATGTTCACAGAATATGTTTTTTTTCATGGTGGGTATGAGGAACATCGTCGTTATCTAAACGTCCGCCTCCGCAACAGAGTGGAAGAACTACTTTCTATGTACTTCGCTCTAGTAGAAAAAATTCGTTAGTCTTGGAAATATTTCTGAGAAAATTGATTGCGTGATGTTAAGAATTCAGTATGTGATAGACGACTCATTCTTTTTAAAAAATGCATTTTTAGAAGATTTGCAAACCCCACTTGTTTACTTAACGTAATGGTGGAGGAGTTTACTGCAATCTTTTTGCCATTTATTAATACTACCGTACAACCATCCTCACTTGGTTCAAACCTGTCAATAGCATTAAGTGCAAACCAAACATTTAAATCCGATTTAGGAGACAAAAGTGGTATTAAAATAAATGGACTTCCATAGTCATGAGCCACAACTATAGGGAGTTTAAGATAATTGCCAAGCGTATCTTTTGAAAAATCTTTAGCTTGTTGAAAAGAAGAACCGTAATAGGCACATGATTGACGAACAATATCATAAGGCTTCTTACCTATTAGAATGGGCTCTCCCGTAATATTAGTAACCTTTGTATAAATCTTGTTATTTATTCGAACTGGCTGCAATACCGCAGTTTCAAATGAAACTAGGAAGGATTTATCATCTGCTTTTTTTGACATAATATTCACTCCTTAGTAGTTTATACATCAATTATAGTTAAATTTGGAAGTAAATCAAGTAAATATAACGAATTTTAAAAATCTTTGAATTAATCTCAAATTCACAATTTTCTCAAAATGATTGCAACTCTTGTTTTACTTTTATATAATGGATAAAAGGCATCGGGGTGATGGAGATGGACAAACAATATTCATATGCAGATTTTTTGAAAGCAATGGGTCAAACCGGTAAAGAAAGTTCTGCCGAGAAATTGTTGAATGAAATATATCTTGATATGTTTTTGAACATTATCCACCGGGAACAAAGTAGTTATCGATTATTAAAGTTGATTGATGAAGCTCTTGATAAAAGAGATCAGGTAACATTTATGAAGTATACGAAGGCATTACAACAATTACAAAGTACAAAGTAAAAGCCGCTTATGCAGAGCGGCTTTTCTTTTCTAATTCAAAAAAACATACGTTCGTTTTCTTCGTTTTTAAAAACGAATTATGTTAAACTAAAAACATCTAAACCGTAGGAGGCATACTATGGATCAACTATTCGATTTACAAGCTCCATATGACCCAGCAGGGGATCAAATAAAAGCAATCGAACAACTAGTAGAAGGTGTGCGAGAAGGAAAAAAACATCAAACGTTGCTTGGGGCTACTGGTACCGGAAAGACGTTTACAATATCAAATGTTATTCAACAAACAAATAAACCAACACTTGTGATGGCGCATAATAAGACACTTGCAGGACAGCTATATAGTGAATTTAAAGAGTTCTTTCCAAATAATGCAGTGGAATATTTCGTCAGTTATTATGATTATTATCAACCGGAAGCGTACGTACCACAAACGGACACATATATAGAAAAGGATTCAAGTATAAACGAAGAGATTGATAAGCTTCGTCACTCGGCGACATCTTCTTTGTTCGAAAGAAAAGATGTCATTATTATTGCGTCAGTTTCTTGTATATATGGCCTCGGAAATCCAGAGGAATATAAAGAAATGGTCGTTTCGCTTCGAACGGGCATGGAAATAGAAAGGAACCAGCTCTTGCGAAAGTTAGTTGATATTCAATATGAGCGAAATGATATTAACTTTACGAGAGGGACATTTCGCGTAAGAGGGGATGTTGTGGAAATTTTTCCTGCCTCTCGCGATGAAAAATGTCTACGAGTAGAATTTTTCGGAGATGATATCGATCGTATACGTGAAGTAGACGCATTGACAGGTGAGATATTAGGGGAACGAGATCATGTAGCAATATTTCCAGCTTCCCACTTCGTTACACGTGAAGAAAAAATGCTCCTAGCTATTGAAAATATAGAAAAAGAACTAGAGGTACAACTTAAAATTTTACGAAGTGAAGACAAGTTACTAGAAGCACAACGTTTGGAACAACGGACAAACTATGATTTAGAAATGATGCGAGAAATGGGTTTTTGTTCAGGAATTGAAAACTACTCTCGTCATCTGACTCTACGTGAAGCAGGGGCAACACCATATACGTTGCTCGACTATTTTCCGAAAGACTTTTTAATAGTAGTAGATGAAAGTCATGTTTCGTTACCCCAAGTAAGAGGAATGTATAATGGTGACCAAGCAAGAAAGTCGGTCCTAGTAAATCATGGGTTCAGATTGCCATCTGCTCTTGATAACCGACCACTTACTTTTAGCGAATTTGAAGATCATGTTCATCAAGCTATCTTCGTATCAGCTACTCCAGGTCCATACGAATTAGAACATACTCCGGATATGGTCGAACAAATTATTCGTCCAACAGGGTTATTAGATCCAATTATTACAGTGAAACCAATTGAAGGTCAAATAGATGATTTAATCAATGAAATACATGAGAGAACCTTAAAAAATGAACGAGTGCTAATTACAACATTAACGAAGAAAATGTCAGAGGACTTAACCGATTATTTAAAAGAAATTGGAATTAAAGTTCAATATTTGCATTCAGAAATAAAAACACTAGAACGAATTGAAATAATAAGAGAACTCCGTTTGGGGACGTATGATGTATTGATCGGCATTAACTTACTTCGAGAAGGTATTGATATTCCAGAAGTATCCCTTGTCGCAATATTAGATGCAGATAAAGAAGGATTTTTACGCTCCGAACGTTCCTTAATTCAAACGATTGGAAGAGCTGCACGGAACTCCCATGGAGAAGTAATTATGTACGCAGATAAAATGACCGATTCTATGCGTAAAGCAATTGATGAAACAGAACGCCGACGTACCATTCAAATAGAATACAATGAAAAGCATGGAATTACACCGAAAACTATCGAGAAGAAAATTAGAGAAGTTATTCGTGCATCACAAGTTGCAGAAGAAGAGGCTACTTATGCACAGCAGTTAACGAGTGGTAAACCATTAACAAAAGAAGAGAAGGCAGCGTTATTAGTAAATCTTGAAAAAGAAATGAAGGAATCGGCCAAAGCGCTTAACTTTGAACGTGCAGCAGAATTACGTGATGCAATCCTGGAATTGAAGTTGGAAGGATGATAGTGTGAAAAATCAAGAGATTGTTATACAAGGTGCACGAGCACATAACTTAAAAAATGTAAGCCTAAAAATACCGAGGGATAAGCTTGTTGTGATGACAGGCTTGTCTGGATCTGGAAAATCATCTCTAGCATTTGATACGATATATGCGGAAGGACAACGACGTTATGTGGAGTCCTTATCAGCGTATGCACGTCAATTTTTAGGGCAGATGGATAAACCAGATGTGGATGTTATTGAGGGACTTTCACCTGCAATTTCTATTGACCAAAAAACGACTAGTAAGAATCCACGTTCCACTGTAGCGACTGTAACGGAAATTTACGATTATTTACGTCTATTATTTGCTCGAGTAGGAAAACCGATATGTCCAACCCACGGAATTGAGATTAGCTCACAAACGATTGAACAAATGGTTGATCGTTTGAGCGAGTATCCGGAAAAAACGCGTATGCAAGTATTAGCTCCCATCGTCTCTGGTAGAAAAGGTACGCATGTAAAATTGTTAGAAGATATGAAAAAACAAGGATATGTACGTGTCCGAATAGACGGTGAGTTAATCGATTTAGATGATGATATTAATTTAGATAAAAATAAAAAACATAATATAGAAGTAGTTATTGACCGGATTGTGATGAAGGAGGGAGTAGCGCCTCGTTTAAGTGATTCGTTGGAATCCGCACTGCGAATTGCTGATGGAAGGGTATTAATTGACGTGATGGAACATGAAGAAATTTTATTTAGTGAACATCATGCTTGTCCGATTTGTGGTTTTTCTATAGGTGAGTTAGAACCGCGGATGTTTTCTTTCAATAGTCCATTCGGTGCATGCCCAGAGTGTGATGGATTAGGAACGAAACTAGAAGTGGATCCCGAATTAGTAGTTCCAGATAAATCACTAACACTCGAAGAAGGTGCAATTATTGCTTGGCAACCAACAAGCTCACAGTACTATCCCAAATTATTAGAAGCAGTATGTAAACACTACAAAATAAAAATGAATGTACCCGTAGAGAAATTGCCGATAGATCAGTGGAATAATATTATGTATGGTTCTAGAGAAGATAAAATTCATTTTCGCTATGAAAATGAATTTGGACAAGTACGGGACAACAAGATTCAATTTGAAGGAGTTCTATCCAATATAGAACGAAGATATAAAGACACATCCTCGGATTATATTCGGGAACAAATGGAAAAATATATGGCTCAACATAATTGTCCAACTTGTAAAGGATATCGATTAAAAGAAGAAACACTTGCGGTAAAAGTGGATTCCTTACATATTGCTCAAGTAACGGAGTTTTCAATAGAAGAAGCAAACCATTTCTTCAATCAGTTGACGTTATCAGAAAAAGATATGCAAATTGCAAGATTAGTTTTAAGAGAAATTCACGAACGTCTAGGCTTTTTAGAAAACGTTGGACTTGATTACTTAACATTGAATCGTGCAGCAGGTACATTATCAGGAGGAGAAGCACAGCGAATCCGTCTTGCTACTCAGATAGGATCAAGGCTTACAGGGGTTTTATATATATTGGATGAGCCTTCGATTGGTTTACACCAACGTGATAATGATCGATTGATCGAGACATTAAAAAATATGCGAGATATCGGTAACACGCTAATTGTAGTAGAACATGATGAGGATACCATGATGGCGGCCGATTATTTAATCGATGTTGGACCAGGTGCTGGAATTCGTGGCGGCGAAATTGTAGCTGCAGGAACGCCTGAACAAGTAATGAAAAATAAAAAATCATTAACTGGGCAGTATCTAAGTGGAAAAAAATTCATTCCTTTACCAACCGAGAGAAGAAAACCAGATGGACGTTTTATCAAAATTAAAGGGGCATCTGAAAATAATTTGAAAAATGTCAGTGTAGATATTCCTTTAGGAGTATTTACAGCAGTAACTGGTGTTTCTGGATCTGGGAAAAGTACGCTTGTAAATGAAATTCTATATAAATCGCTTGCACAAAAGCTGAACCGGTCAAAAGTGAAACCGGGAGCGAACAAAAGCATAGAGGGAATAGAAGAATTGGAGAAAGTAATTGATATTGACCAATCTCCAATTGGTCGTACACCAAGATCTAATCCAGCTACCTATACAGGGGTATTTGATGATATTCGTGACTTATATGCTGCTACAAACGAAGCAAAAGTAAGAGGCTATAAAAAAGGAAGATTTAGTTTTAATGTAAAAGGTGGACGCTGTGAAGCATGTCGCGGAGATGGCATTATTAAAATTGAAATGCACTTTTTACCAGATGTGTATGTACCTTGTGAAGTTTGTCACGGAAAACGGTATAATCGTGAAACATTGGAAGTACAATACAAAGGGAAAAATATTGCAGAAGTTTTAAAAATGACAGTAGAAGATGGATTAGCATTTTTTGAAAACCATCCGAAAATTAGCCGTAAATTACAAACTATTGTCGATGTGGGTCTTGGATATATGGAGTTAGGTCAACCTGCTACAACATTATCAGGTGGAGAAGCCCAACGTGTAAAACTTGCATCGGAATTGCATAAACGATCAAACGGAAAATCATTTTATATTCTTGATGAACCAACAACTGGTTTGCATGTAGATGATATTGCCCGCTTACTTATAGTGCTACAGCGTCTCGTAGAAAATGGCGACTCTGTGCTAGTCATTGAACATAATTTGGATGTTATTAAGACAGCAGATTATATGATTGATTTAGGTCCTGAAGGCGGCGACAAAGGTGGAACAATCGTTGGAGTGGGGACTCCAGAAAAAATAGCTACAACAAAAGGATCTTACACAGGAAAATATTTAAAAACAATTTTGGAACGCGACCGTGAGAGAATGGATGAAGTAGTTTCAAAAGCAACGAAAAAGAAAAAAGTTGCAATAGAATCCAAATGAAACTTTTTTTCCCTTTAATCGTATTAAGTAGTGTAAGAAGTTAAACAGACTTTTAACTTAAGAGGAGGCCTTTCACTATGCAAGAGGAACGTAAACGTATTTTAGATATGGTTGAAAACGGCACAATTTCTGCACATGAAGCATTAGTCTTATTAGAAGCACTTGGCAAGCAATCAGCACCTGTAACTACACCGGTAAAAAAAGAGCAAAAACAGGAATACTCATCTACGGAACAAGCGGATTCTCAATCGCACAACAAGCAACAGAGCTCTGATTTTATAGAAGACTTAAAAAGAGATTTTACGGTAGTAGGAGAACGTTTTATGCAGTTTTTACAAGGAACCGTAGATAAAATAAAAGAATTTGATTTTGAAATGCCTTTTGGTGAACCTGTAGTTTTCCAAGAAAAGTTAGTAGTAGAAGAAGCGCAATTTGATGATATATCTATAGATATTGCAAATGGTAAAGTTGAAATCTTTCCAACAGAAGAATCTGATACACACGCAGATGTAACCGTTAAATCATATAAAAACACGTCAGAAGAAGAAGCGAAAAATCGTTTTCACTCGGATTTTCTTTTTAAAACAGAAGGAAATAAATTACGTATATATAGTGATATGAAAACAACATCTGTTCAAGTTGCGCTATATGTCCCTAAAAAAGCTTATAATGATATATCAGCTCGTTTATTTAATGGTGATTTTAGTGCAAAGAACATCGAAGCAAATTCGTTTAAAGTGAAAACAACAAACGGAAAAGTGAAATTGGAAGAATTACAATTTGGAAGAGCAGATATTGAAACGGTAAATGGAACGGTTCAAGTACAACAAGTCATAGGTGATTCCATTGAGGTAGAAACGATTAATGGGCGCATTTATGTAGATGGAAAGTTGAAGGAAGTAGAAGGCTCTTCTGTCAGTGGGCATGTTATTTTAACGACTAAAGATAAGGAAGCACGTAAAATTGAAGGAACTGCAGTCGCAGGAACTGTCGAATTATATGTACGGAAAGATGTTTCGTTAAAAGGAGAAGCTACTTCTCAACTAGGAAAAATAGATGTGCAGCTTGCAGATGTCACACAACTAAACCAATCAGAACAATTATTAAATAAAAAAGTAGGATTCACGAAAATAGTAGAATCTGAAGGACAGCCTCTAAGAGTATACGGTGATGCAAAAACCGGAACTGTCCTTGTACGTTATACATTAGAAAGTGAATAAATAAAAAAGCTGACAAAGAGCTAAATGCTTCTGTCAGCTTCAGGCTGCAGATAAACTCAATTAAAACGAGTTAATCTGCAGTCTTTTTTTTTAGAATGAAATAATAACGCGGATTTCCGTTTCAGGTGGACGCTTTCCACGGGGTGAGCGTTCCAAGATCTTGATTAGCTTTCTAATCCCCTAGGAGTCGCTGCCTTCCGCTCCAATCAACATGGCTAATAAGATAATCAAGATGCTTCGCCTAATAATGAACTGGTACTTTCCTAGGTTTATAATAGGAAAAGTGGACATAGAGAAAAATAGCTAGTATCCATTAATAAAGTAGCGAAGTCGCGGACGAAATTGTATCTTCGTCCGCTTTTAAAAGAATAGGAAAGCATCTTATCTCTCATTATCCAAACTAAATGCATCATGACTTTACATACTACAAGAGTGCGACGGACAAACACCCGCCACAAGATGACCAAAAATGGATCGTGAAGTGACGCAATCACTTCACGATCCATAGTTCTAACGGTAATAGTGTAGCTAATGTTTCGTCCAAAGCACTCTGGTAAAGGTGAGGACTAGATGTACTTAGAGGGAATCTTGCATTTTACGAGTCCAACATAGGATAGCACTAGAAATAGCATTTGCGCAAAGTCTTCTATAAGAAGCAGTTTGTAATAATAATGCTTCTGCTTTATTTGTCATAAAGCCACATTCTACTAAAACGGCAGGCATTTTAGTATCGCGAAGTACGGCGAAATTGGCTTGTTTCACTCCACGATTGTTTCGCTTTGTAATAGAGCACAAAGAGTCTTGAATAAACTTTGCAAGTATTTTAGAATCCTCGGAAGGCTTCGTATAAGTAAAAGTTTCAATTCCACTTACTTCATTCCACGAATAGCCAAACGCATTTGCATGAACGGAAACAAATGCATCTACTTTTAGCTGATTTGCTAAAGCAGTCCTTTCGTTAAGTGGGACATCTGAAGTTCCGATATGGCTTAGAATGACGATTAACCCATATTCCTGTAGTTCCTCTTTTATTTGAAGTACAACTGCCTGATTGAATTCAAATTCTCTCATCTTACCATCAGGTGTTCGTTTTCCCGGTGTTTCTGGTCCATGACCAGCATCAAGCATAATTTTCAACGATAATCTTCTCCTTTCTAATAATAAATAGAAAGAGAAAAGATAAATGGATACTATAAAATAGAATAATCATGCTAAAATAAATACTATGTGAAACAGTAGTGCGAAAGGAGACTTATTGTATGCCTCATGTGACGACAAAGGATGTAAAAGAAAAGTTCAATCTTACATTAGTAAGTGGGGAAGAAGGAATTGGTCGGCATATTGCAATTAGTGATATTTCTCGTCCAGGGATTGAAATGGCTGGATATTTCATGCATTACCCATCCAATCGCATTCAGCTTTTAGGGAAAACAGAAGTTTCCTTTTTTCAGCTTTTAACACCAAAAGAAAAAGAAGAACGAATGATGAAGTTATGTGCGCAAGATACACCAGTCATTATTATTTCGCATGGCATGGAAGTTCCAGAAGAGTTAATCGAAGCTTCCAATAAAAATTCCGTTCCAGTGTTAACAACAAATATGCCAACGACAAGATTTTCAAGTAAGCTTACAAATTTCTTAGAAAGTCGGCTAGCTCCAACAACAGCGGTCCACGGAGTATTAGTGGATATATACGGAGTTGGCGTACTAATCACTGGAAAAAGTGGTGTTGGTAAAAGTGAAACCGCTCTAGAACTAGTCAAAAGAGGGCACCGATTAGTAGCAGATGACTGTGTAGAAATTAGGCAAGAAGGAGAAGATACACTAGTTGGTAGTGCTCCAAAACTAATCGAGCATATGCTTGAAATCCGTGGGATAGGCATTATCAATATCATGACTTTATTTGGTGCTAGTGCAATTCGTAGTTATAAACGTATCACTCTAGTAATCGAACTAGAATTATGGGAGGCCGAAAAAACGTATGATCGGCTTGGGTTGGAAGAAGAAAAGATGGAAATTATCAATACCTCTATAACAAAACATACCATTCCAGTACGACCTGGACGAAACTTATCTGTAATTATTGAAGTAGCAGCAATGAATTATCGTTTAAAACGGATGGGTGTCAATGCAGCAGAGGACTTTGCAAAACGTTTAGACGATGTGATAAGCCAGAATGAAGAAAACGAATATTAAAGAGATGGTAGAAGGGAGTTACATATGATTTTATTACAAGCAATTAATCCAGTGGCTTTTTCTCTTGGACCGATTGATGTTAGATGGTACGGGATAATTATTGCATGTGGCATTATATTAGCGTTTATAGTGGCACAACGGGAAATGGTGAAGCGAGGGTTTGATCAAGAATATTTAACAGATTTGCTTATTTGGGCAGTGCCTTTAGCAATTGTGGGTGCCAGAATATATTATGTTACCTTTAAATGGGACTTTTATAGTCAAAATCCAGAAAAAATTATTCAAATATGGAATGGTGGAATTGCAATTCATGGTGCATTAATTGCATCATTTCTAACTGCTTATTTCTTTACTAAAAAAAGAGGAACTTCTTTCTGGAAACTAACCGATATATTGGCACCAAGTTTATTAATTGGCCAAGCAGTGGGGCGGTGGGGAAACTTCATGAACCAAGAGGCGCATGGAGGAGAAGTAACTAGAACATTTTTAGAAAACTTAAAGCTTCCAAACTGGATTATTGAGCAAATGAATATTGAGGGTAAATACTATCATCCAACATTTTTATATGAATCACTATGGAATATTATAGGGGTCATAATACTGATTTTGCTTCGTAAAGTAAATTTACGTAGAGGCGAAATGTTCCTGTTCTATTTAACATGGTATTCAGTAGGACGTTTCTTTATTGAAGGAATGCGTACAGATAGTCTATATTTAATAGGGGAATTAAGAACCGCTCAAGTAGTATCGTTACTAGCAATTGCAATTTCAATTATTCTATTTATATACAGAAGAGTAACGATTAAACCTGCAGTTCGTTACCTAGATAAGTAAAGAAAGTAGGGTAAGCTTTGGGAATTATAAAAAGGGGTTTGTTAGCTGGTTTAAAAACGACATGGACATTAAGTAAAATAATATTTCCAATCACATTAATTATTGTCATTTTACAATATACACCTGTTTTACCTTGGATAATTCAGTTCATAACTCCTTTTATGGAGTTAATAGGACTTCGAGGGGAAGCTGCAATTCCGTTAGTACTAGGAAATGGACTGAATTTGTATGCAGCAATCGCAGGTATACTTTCAATGGATTTAACTGTGAAAGAAGTATTTATATTAGCGACGATGCTTTCTTTTTCTCATAATATTTTTATCGAAACGGGAGTTGCTCTTCGAGTAGGGGTAAAACTTTGGATAGTGTTAGTCGTACGATTTGGTTTAGCTATTCTTTCTGCAATTATTATTAACCTTGTTTGGCATGGTGGTGGGGAAATAGCTAAATATGGAGGAGCAACGGCAACTCAGTATATACCAAATGGATGGGGAGAGATTGTGTTCCTTGGCTTACAAAAAGCAACTTTTGGAGTTTTACACCTGGCCGTTATTGTCATCCCATTAATGATTATTATCCAATATTTAAAAGAAAAGAATTATTTACAAAAATTCTCAAAAGCAATTAGTCCTTTTACTAAAATAATTGGATTGAAGCCAAATGCCTCCTTAACATTAGTTGCTGGACTTATTACAGGGTTAGCCATTGGAGCAGGTGTAATGATTCAAGCGGTCAAAGAAGACGGTGTAAGTAAAAAGGATGCAACGATTGCTTTTATCTTCTTAGTTGCTTGTCATGCTGTTATAGAGGATACGCTCATCTTTATTCCATTAGGAGTACCGATTTTGCCATTATTTTTAATCAGGATATTGACAGCATTTATTTTGACGATTATTGTCGCCTTTATTTGGAATAAAGCCGATCAGAGAAAACAAGAGGAAGTGGTAACTTCATGATTAGAGACCCTTATACTGCAATATTGTTTGATTTTGATGGAACGCTATTAAATACAAATGAATTGATAATCGAATCTTTTTTACATGTTTTAGGAGAAAAATTTCCTGGGAAATACGATAGAGAAAGTGTCCTGCCTTTTTTAGGACCAACTTTAGCTGAGTCATTTAACACGATCGACCCTGCTCTATCCGAGTCATTAATCGAAGCTTATCGCACTTGGAATATTAACATGCATGATCAAATGGCGGTTCCTTTCGATGGCGTTGTAGATACTTTATACAAACTAAAAGAGCAAGGATATAAGCTAGCAGTCGTATCGACAAAAAGACGAGTTATGATTGATCGAGGCATTAAACTGATGAAATGTGAAGATCTTTTCGACACAATTGTTGGATTAGATGATGTAAAAAAGACTAAGCCAGATCCAGAGCCAATTGAGTTAGCATTAACAAGACTTGGTGTCGAAAAAGAGCAAGCATTGATGATTGGTGACAATATGCATGATATTGTTGGTGGTCAACGGGCTGGTGTAGATACAGCAGCTGTAGCATGGTCCCTGAAAGGAGAAGCGTTTCTAGCTACCTTTTTTCCAACGTATATGATTCATCATATTAGTGAATTGCTTACTATAGCAAAAGGTCAAACTGTATGAGGAAAACAGAAAGATATCCTGTAAGTGGAGCAAATTCACTGTGGCATGTGTACGATACAGTTCCTTTTTGGAAAGTAGTAAAGAATTTCATATTCATACAAGCTGCGAGATACTCACCATTTTTAAGTTGGAAGAACTTTTTCTACCGAGTTTTTCTCAAAATGAAAATTGGGGAAGAAACATCTTTTGCGTTAATGGTAATGGTTGATGTAATGTTCCCAGAGCGCATTAAAGTCGGTAACAATTCGATAATCGGTTATAATACAACCATATTAGCCCATGAATATTTAATCGATGAGTATCGCATTGGAGATGTAATTATCGGCGATCGAGTACTAATAGGTGCCAATACAACTATACTTCCTGGAGTAACGATTGGTAATGATGCCATAGTTTCTGCAGCAACACTTGTGAACCGAGACGTTCCGGAAGGGTGTTTTGTTGGAGGGAATCCAATGCAAGTAATCTTTACAAAAGAAGAAATGTTAGAACGAAACAAATAATACAAAGAGCTATCTTTCTAAAGGATAAGCCGTTCAGTTTTGATCACGAATTAGTAATAAGAACACAAATAGACATTCAATTATCACTACAATTGGATGTCTATTTTTTTATTGTCATATCAACGTTATTTTTATTGTTATTTTGACTGCTAAATCGAAGCTTAATTCAACAAGCTACAATTATCATTGCAGTAGCTCTACATAGACATCTAAACGTATGAATAGTACACTTCCAAATTGGCGAATATTTAGGTAAATAAAAAACGCCAAACTATTTGTTCGGCGTAAAGGTATTAATGTGCTTATTTAACTAAAGCACCACGTTAGCATAAGTACAATTCTTCACAACCCCTGTCTTTCAATAAGAAAAAGGCATAAAGCCTTAGCTATAAATTTTTTATTTATCCCCGTGTATATATTAATAAATTGTAAACCGCACGTACAATTGTTGTTGACCATAATAACTGTGTTTTTTAAAGAGACAACCCAAAACGAAAGCTACTCGTTTAAGTAGAATTATTCACAACCTAAACAATATTAACCATAGTTTTCGGCTTCACCGTTAAAATTCACTTGTTAGCTTAACGATTTTTTAAGTATTTCATCCCAATGAGATAAATAAAGTAAGTGTCCTTCATTATTAATAAAAGAATATGTGGAATTAGGGTATTTCTCAAGAAGGTAATTAGAAGTCTCCGAAGTCCAAATAGTATCTTTTCCTCCTTGCCAAATATTAACATTCACATCAAGTAAAGGGTTGCTTATATGCTCTATTGCTTTACACAATGAAAGAGCATCGTAATAAACCCCGATCCCCCCATTACTATATGCTTCCACTGCACCTTTCATCATAACTGTCCGAATTAGCGGGTCATTTACCACTTTCTGGTCGCTTTCAACCATTTGTTGTATAGACTCTTGCATTGTACCATCCAAATTATTGGATAATTTCTTACTGAGACTTTTAAAATAAAACTTTGTCATGATGGGGATGTACCTGTTCAAATTAGAAATCATTTTCCAATTTGAAGGTAGAATCTTTTTGGTTTCAGTACTATTTAGAGGTATTGCACTACTAACTAAATTAAGAGACGTGACTTTTTCGGAATATTTATCAGCGAAAACCTGGCTATATAATCCACCAGCTGACCAACCAATAATCGAAACCTTTTGAATTTCTTTAGCAATGAGAAAATCATTTATAAAATCTGCAAAGTCCTCCATAGAATATTTCAGCATCAAATCTGAGTCTCCATAACCTGGACGATTAACGGCAAAAAAACGAACATTATATTTATCTAATATTTTTGTATCGGGATGAATGGAACTAACCGATGAACCAAATCCATGAAAGAAGATAACTGTATTTTCATTTGTATCCCCATAACTTATATACGATAATTTTCGATTATCTTGTAAAAAAATAAATGAGTCTTGCAAGAATATATACCTCTTTTCTTCTTTTTCTATTTAATATTCGGCATCGGAAATTAAAATCCTTCTTAATACAGATAGGTAAGCTTTTGAAGTTATCGCCAGCTTTTCCCCCCGTTCACACCGTACATGAAACTTTCACTTCATACGGCGTTCCAACTAATCCAATTCGATTTAATCATTAACACATTAGTAGATTAACGCCATCTGTGTCTCAATCCATCCGTTTCAATAAGTCGGTCCCTCCCGTGGGAGGTGAACCTCTATTAGTCTCACGAGAACCTTATTAACCGATAATGATTTGCCTTGCATGAATAAATGATTTTTCATTAGTCTAGTGGCTATCCCTCCATGTGGATTAGACATTTCACTGGTACTGTACCACCACTTTCACTGATATAAAGACAAGTTATACAACTACTAATATCATAATTATTTTCCTTGCCAACGTTTCGTTGGGAGTAAGCCCTCCACGTTATCAGCTTACAACGTTGAATTATATCTATTATAGAATGAACTTAGGTGCTTCCTGTAAGCCTGTTAGCATTCATACGCCTGTAACGTATCATGGATTTTCATATTAGTTAGTCTTACTCATCCACATCTAACCTCACAATTTGGTGATATACACATTTCTATGTATCGCAGTTTTAGACCCGTACATTCAGATATTCGTCAGCTTAACCTTTTCTTTTAGGTTTATTCGCATTCTCACCATATTCATTCAACTCAAGCATCATGAATTACACCACCCCCGCGGGTAGGATTTCGTCAGCCAAAGCTGTTACGGTAATTTCTCACGCCTTTTCACCGAGCTTATAACACAATCATTCTTACTAAATCCAGTGCTACTCGACTAAGAGAGAACCCCTCCGAGCGTTACTTCTTCATTTGATTCTTCGATATAATCCTTCAATTCCATAAGGAATTGCCTAGCCTTTACCAGAGAGATGTAACCATCCTCTATTTATACTAGGAACATTTCGCACAACTAAACTACTGCGTTAGTACAATAGGATATCACAGAAAGAAGTAACTTTTTTACATTCTATAAATGCTGCGAAGGAGAGAACCTAGTAACCGCATTCGAAGAGATAATCAATTACAAAACAATTACCGTAATACTTAACAAAATGCATACTAAGGACACCAAGTGGCAAACTAAAATCATGGAGGTGTATATAGTGAGCAACAGCCCAAAGAACAATTTAAGTGGTAACGCTAGTGATGAGCAAGCGGCTAGGAAGAATTTATCAAGGGAGTTTGATCATGAACTTGCAAACAAACCCTTGACACCGGCAGAGAGACATAATAATAAGAAAACGAAGAAGCGGCAATGAGCTAAATGATGTAAGCCCGAATTAATAAGCGCACTTAAATCAAAGTTTTAAAATTTAAAGATTCCTATTATCAAACAAACCATACTAAAAGCCCAAATAATTCAAGCAACCACTATTTGTAATGAATTTTCTTCAGATGCCATTACGTGTTCATAATCAAAGGCGTTGTTAAGTAGAATTGTTGTTTTTCAGGTATAAAATATGGGAATGTCCGATTTGGACGTTCCCGTTCTTATTCCATTAAAGCTAATGAAGTTTTTTTAATAGATGCGTTTAACTGCCCAAGCTCCTTGCATTTTACTAAGGAATACAATTTGCCCAATATGATATGCGTCGTGCATTGCTAAACTCTTCAGTTCAAGCACTAATGTTCTTTCTCCAGGGATCTGTCTATACAAATCTTCATGTTCTGATTTTGCTAGTATTTTTTCAAGTTCACGATGAACATAAAAGTATTCTTGTTTTGTTTCCTTCCAATTTTGAAACGTCTCAGTTGGTAATCGAAATGTAGATTCATTATCTTCTGCCTGGGGTTCATTCGCTGTTTCTCCAAGAAATCGCATCAGAAGTCTCTTTTTATAGAAAAGTAAATGACAAACTAATTCCCAAATGGAATTCATTGCCCCATCAGCTGGTTTCCAAATTGCCTGTTCAAAAGTGATATCCTCTAGCACTTTTTCAATTGGTGGAAACCAGTCTTCTTCATCTAAGCAGCTTGCCCATTGCTGTAACAAAAGTGTCTTTACGTCCATTTTCTATTCCCTCCAATTTTATATCTCCATTTATACATACTAATTCGATTCACTTATCTAAACTCCTTCTTGTTCAACCAAACTCCTGCGTTAGTGCAATAAGGTTTTTTAGTATTAAATTATCGTTCAGGCGACTCATTAATCTTCTTTATATCTTGTTCCTTCATAAAGTTAATAGCTTTTTCAACTGTTAATATATCATTTTCCATCCAATTATTTCTGATTTCCAAAACTAATGATTGAACAAAACCTTTGCCATTAGCCACCTTCCATTCCAACAAAAATGCGATTAAGAAGACAATATGTTTAGTCGACATAATGAAATGGTACTTCTATGTCGTTTATCCATATGGCAAGCGGAACCAAAGAAAAATAGTATCTACCGAGCTACCGAAATGGTATCTTCGGAAGCTATAAAAAAGAGTAGTGAAGTATTTTTTCTCTAATTAGCCAAACCAAACGCATCATGTCTTCACAAATTCTAAGAGGGCGATGGACACCTTAAAGTAATGCAATCACTTCAAGGGCATTTTTAAGGAGCAAGAGACCTTAGGTGTACTTGCGCATTTTTTTCTTATAAGTTGGGGATGAATGTATAGTGTTGACGAATAGAAGGAAATAGGTTAAAATTTTAAATAATTTACCGTACTAGTACTCTAGTGTATTAAAGTGAAATTAGGAGTGAATCGAATGGGTAAGATTCAAATGTTTGAGAAGCCTTTAGGAATGAGAGATTCTTTTCCGGAAGTAAATGAGCAAAAAGAATATATTCGTTCGATAGCGAGAGATTTTATTCGCAGCAAAGGATACGACTTTATAAAAACTCCATCGGTTGAGTATTTTGAAACGATCGGAAAAGCTTCTGCTATAGATGAGTCATCTTTATTTAAATTAGTAGACAATCAAGGGGAAATGCTCGTTTTACGTCCAGACATGACTACGCCGATTGCAAGAATAGCTGCTTCCAAACTATTAAAAGAAAAAAATCCCTTACGTTTAGCATATTTCGCAAACGTATTTCGTGCACAACATAGAGAAGGTGGAAGACCAGCGGAGTTTGAACAACTGGGGCTAGAATTGATTGGAGATTTTAGCGCATATGGTGATAGTGAAATAATCCATACAGCAGTTGAACTTGTTAAAGAACTCGGGGTAGAGAGCTTTCGAATTACTATTGGACATGCAGGAGTACTGTCAGCAATACTAACCAATAATACAAAAACAGAAGAACAAGTGGACTCTTTGAGACAACTGTTAGTAGAGAAAAATCTTGTTGGTTTTGAACAAAAGGTAGAAGAAATGCAACTATTGGACAAACAAAAAAAGAACCTCATAAAACTGATTGATTATACAGTGGACTCTAAGGAATTAGAGAATTTGCGACCATTCTTAACGGACGAGCAGCAATATTTAATGGATCAAGTGGACCAATTGCAACGTTTATTAGAAATACAATTAAGCGATTCTTCTATTGTTTCTTTTGATTTTACGCTAGCGAGTCATATGAGTTATTACACAGGTATGCTGTTTGAAATTCATGCTGAAGGTAGTGGGTTTCCTATTGGTAACGGCGGTAGATATGATGAACTATTTAAACAGTTTAATGAAACAGTTGGAGCTATTGGATTTGGGCTAAGGGTAGATAGACTCTTAGAGGTACTACCTCGAAAAGAAATAAAGGAAAAACATACACTCTTTTTATTTCAAGCAGGACTTTATTCTAAAGCAAATAAGCTTGCAGAAGAAAGAAGAAAAAAAGCGGAACGAGTAACGCTTCAATATGTAGAAAGTGTAAATGATTTAAATGCATATACTAAAAGTTTTGATGAAGTAATAATCGTTTCAGAAGGTGGTTCTTTGCGTGAATGAACTAACAATTGCAATGCCAAAAGGGCGCATATTTGAAGAAGCATATAAATTGTTTGTGGAAGTAGGTTTTGATTTACCTAAAGAAATAAATGATTCGAGAAAGTTAATCGTGGAAGCTCCGAACGAGCGAATTCAATTTATACTAGCTAAACCAATGGACGTACCTGTATATGTTGAACATGGAGTTGCAGACATCGGGATTGCTGGAAAAGATGTATTGTTGGAGCAGAAGCGCGATGTCCATGAGTTACTTGATTTGTGTATTAGTAATTGCTACATCGCTACTGCTGGACTTCCAAATACGAAAATGAATGAAATAGCACCAAGAGTTGCAACGAAATATCCGACCATAGCAACGAACTTTTATAAGGAAAAAGGGGAGCAAGTGGAGATCATTGAGTTAAATGGTTCTATTGAGTTGGCACCAATGATTGGGTTAGCGGATCGAATAGTTGATATCGTTTCTACAGGTCGAACGTTAAAAGAAAATGGACTAGTTGAATATGAAAGAATTGTAAACATATCATCTCGACTAATTGTTAATCCTGTAAGCTATCGAGTGAAACGAGAACGAATAAAAGAATTCGTTGCACGATTAAAAAATGAATTGAACAAAAGGTAGGGAATCCTATGAAAATAGCAAAGCTGTCCAATACAATTTCATTACAACGTTCAGTAGAACAAGCAAATGTGGATCATGTCACAACTGTTCGTCAAGTGATTGATCATGTTCGTCAAAATGGGGATAAGGCGCTTTTTGACTATACAGAGAAATGGGACGGAGCAAAGCTTTCAAACCTACAAGTGACGAAAGAAGAGATAGAAGAAGCATTTAACAACTTTGACCCACAATTGGTTAAAGACTTAGAAGAAGCGGCAGCTAATATTCGAGCATTTCACTCGCTGCAAGTACATCCAAATATTGATTTCCCATTGGAAAAAAGTTCTTATATAAAATATAAAATTACACCTTTAGATGCAGTTGGATTGTATGTCCCTGGAGGTACTGCTGCTTATCCGTCTTCTGTATTAATGAATGCTATTCCAGCAATGGTTGCTGGAGTTAACCGAATAGTAATTGTGTCACCACCATCAAAAGAAGGAAAACTTCCTGCTTCTGTCCTTGTAGCAGCTCATATTGCTGGAATAACAGAAATTTATAAGGTGGGAGGAGCTCAGGCAATTGCAGCTCTTGCTTATGGTACTGAAACAATTAGAGCGGTAGATAAAATAACAGGTCCAGGCAATAGCTATGTAGCTCTTGCAAAAAGAGAAGTGTTTGGAAAAGTAGCGATTGATATGATTGCGGGTCCGAGTGAAATAGCGATCATTGCGGATCATACCGCTTTTGCGGATGAAGTTGCATCTGATTTGTTAGCTCAAGCAGAGCATGATCGATTTGCTAGTTCGGTTTTAATTACAACGAGCGAAAAACTCGCAAAAGAAGTCCAATTGGAAGTAGAAAAACAATTAAAGCAGCTTCCTCGAGAAGAAATTGCGAGAGCTTCGATTGAAAACTTCGGTCTTATTTATATTGCTGAAACTTTAGAACAAGCAGTAAATGCAGTTAATGAGCTTGCACCGGAGCATTTAGAAATTATGACGGACCAGCCAGAAAAAATCAGTGAACAAATAAAGCATGCTGGAGCAATTTTTATCGGAAGATTTAGTAGTGAACCAGTTGGGGATTATTTTGCGGGGACTAATCATGTACTTCCTACAAATAGCACGGCTAGATTTTCAAGTGGATTATGCGTGGATGATTTCGTGAAAAAAACAAGTATTGTATATTATTCGGAAGAAATGTGGCAAGAACAATATCCAAAAATTGCTCGTTTAGCAAGATTGGAGCAATTAGAAGGGCATGCCCGTTCAGTCGAATCACGAAGCTGGAGTAAGGAGGAATTCAATTGATAAATAAAAGAATGGCTAAAATTGAAAGAATGACAAATGAAACAAAGGTACTTGTTGAAATAGATTTAGATGGTGAAGGAAATGCAGTGATTGATACTGGAGTTCCTTTTATGGACCATATGCTCGATTTATTTACGAAACATGGATTATTCAATGCAACAATAAAAGCAAATGGCGATACACATATCGATGATCACCATACTACAGAGGACATTGGAATCGTTTTAGGTCAGGCTATGAAAGAGGCATTAGGCGATAAAAAAAGTATAAAGCGATATGGGAATGCATTTGTACCAATGGATGATGCACTAGCACAAGTGGTAATTGATATCTCAAATCGACCGCATTTAGAATTCCGTGCTCAATTTCCAACACAAAAAGTAGGAAATTTCGATACAGAACTTGTACATGAGTTCCTATGGAAATTTGCACTGGAAGCCCGTATGAATGTGCATGTCATTGTTCATTATGGCATGAATACACATCATATGATTGAAGCAATTTTCAAAGCATTAGCACGTGCAATTGATGATGCCATTACAAAAGACGAACGTGTGAAAGGTGTCCCTTCCACGAAAGGACTACTTACATAATAAAGGGAGAGTACCGATATGACGACCATTCAAGTTTACCCAGCGATTGATATGAAAGGTGGAAAATGTGTCCGTCTATATCAAGGCGATTATGAGCAAGAAACTATTTACGGAGAATCTCCATTTGATATGGCTAAAAAGTTTGCAGATGAGGGGGCGACTTGGATCCATCTAGTCGATTTAGATGGTGCAAAAGACGGTGAGAAAATTCATGCTCAGGAAGTAATTCGAATTGCAAAAGAACTTCCTGTGAATGTGCAAATTGGAGGAGGAATTCGTTCGAAAGACGATGTCCGATTTTATTTAGAAAATGGAGTGAATCGTGTTATTATTGGCAGTCTTGCTATATCACAACCAGAAATAGTTGCCGACTTAATCAATGAGTTTGGTGGAGAAAGAATTGTTATTGGACTTGATGCTAAAGATGGAATGGTGGCTACACATGGTTGGTTAGAAACATCTACACAATCAGCCGTTGAAGTTGGACAGTATTTTGCCTCAAAAGGTGCTAAACATGTCATTTTCACTGACATTGCAACAGATGGTACGCTTCAAGGACCAAACTTAGTTGCAAACAAAGAGCTTGCAGAAGCAACTGGACTTTCCATTATCGTCTCGGGAGGAATTAGCTCGCTGGAAGATATCGGAGAAGTTGTAAAGCTAGCTAAAGAAACAACAGTCCGTGGAGTAATAACAGGAAAAGCATTATATAATAAGCGGTTTTCTTTGACGGAAGCTTTGCAGGAGGTTACAAAATGGTAAAGAAAATTATTCCTTGTCTTGACGTGAAAGATGGACGAGTTGTTAAAGGGGTTCAATTTGTAGGACTAAGAGATGCTGGGGATCCTGTGGAACTAGCTGCATTTTATGATAAAGAAGGTGCGGATGAGCTAGTTTTTTTAGATATATCGGCTTCGATTGAAGGCCGCGAAACTATGATTGATGTCGTGAAAAAGACAGCAGAAAAAATTTCAATTCCTCTAATCGTTGGTGGTGGAATTCGTACGACAGAAAATATGCAGCAATTATTAGATGCGGGAGCAAGTAAGGTTTCGATTAATAGCGCAGCAATTAATAATCCATCTATAATTACAGATGGTGCAGAACTATTTGGTTCTAATAAAATAATTGTCGCAATCGACGTAAAATGGTCCGAGAAGGATCAAGATTGGTTTGTTTACACACATGGTGGACAAAAGAAAACAGAATGGAAAGTACTCGACTGGTCAAAAGAAGTAGAAAATCTCGGAGCTGGTGAAATTTTACTCACAAGTATGGATTGTGATGGTGAAAAAAATGGCTACGATATTGCAGTTACTAAACTTGTAAAAGATGCTGTTTCAATTCCTGTTACGGCCAGTGGTGGAGCTGGAAATGTGGAACATATCTTAACTGCCTTTACAGAAGCTAATGCGAATGCTGCACTAGCTGCTTCCATTTTTCATTTTAAAGAAACAAGTGTCCGTGAAGTGAAAAATTACGTCCGTGAAAGAGGAGTAGAGGTAAAATGAAAAAATTGCAGTTTGATGAAAAAGGACTTATCCCTGTTATTGTTCAACATGCTCTAACAAGAGAGGTATTAACCCTCGCATATATGAATGAAGAAGCGTATACAAAAACAGTAGAGACGAAGGAAACTTGGTTCTTCAGTAGAAGTAGACAGGAATTATGGCATAAAGGGGAAACTTCCGGAAATACGCAACAAGTCATTACGATTCGAAAAGATTGTGATTCAGATGCGTTAGTGGTCGAAGTAATACCAAATGGAGCAGCTTGTCACACTGGGGAAGAAACTTGCTTCCACAATACAGTAGAGAAGTTCGCTGATACTGTTGGGTACAATGTAATTACTTCTTTGATTCAGATCATTGAAGAAAGAGAAAGAGAAATGCCAGAAGGGGCATACACCACTTATTTATTTGAAAAAGGTGTAGATAAAATATGTAAAAAGATTGGGGAAGAGTCTGCTGAGGTGATTATCGCTTCTAAAAATAATGACGGCGAGGAATTGAAGTGGGAAGCAGCGGATCTTATTTATCACATGCTAGTGCTCTTACAAAATCAAAAAGTAAGCTTCTATGACCTTTTACAAGTATTGCAAAAAAGACATGAGAGTAAAACACATAAAAAATAATTGTTTATGATATACTGAAGAATATACTGATAAGGGACGTTAAAGCTTCTAGCTGGTGGATGCTACTAACTTTTATCAAGCAAGGTTGATAAAAAATGGGCTCACATACGCAAGGTGTTGAGATACGTTCCTTATTATTTTTCGGAGGATTATCTTGAATAAAAAAAGTAAAAAGATTTTAAAAGAAAATATTATTTCATTTTTGCCTACAGGCGAATACTACTATAAAAAAGCATTAGATGAGCTTCAAAAAGAACAATACGAAAAAGCACATAAATATTTAAAAAGAGCTGTAGATTTAAGTCCGGATGATCCATTAATTTTAATGCAATATGCCATCTTACAAATGGAATTAGATAACTTTGACTTTGCACATGAACTTCTAAGAAAAGCATACGATGTTGATCCTAAAGAGTCAGAAATTGTTTTTTTCCTGTCCGAAGTAAATGCACATTTAGGGAACTTTATGGATGCCAATCGATTTGCAAAAATGTATTTAGAAATGGATATTCGCGGAGAGTATACAGAAGAAGCAATGGAGATAGTAGACTTTACAGAGCAAGAAGATATGGAATCTATGGAAATGGGAAGTCCGTCTAGTGAAGCTCTTTTTCTTCAAGAAAAATCACGACGTTTAATGGAGCAAGGAAAATTTCAAGAAGCTGTAGAATTGCTGGAATCATTGATCATTGATAATCCGGACTTTTGGGCAGCTTACAATAACTTGGCGCTAGCTTATTTCTATATAGGAGAAGAAGAGCAAGCAAAAGCCTTACTTCATCAAGTTTTAAGTGAAAATAGAGGGAATATTCATGCGCTTTGTAATTTAGCTGTTATTCATTATTATGAAAAAAATACAGAAGAATTAGAAGAAATTAGTGATTTCCTATCTAAGATTAATCCCTACTTTATCGAGCATCGATATAAAATGGGTGCAACTTTTGCATTGATTGGAAAATATGAAGAGGCATTTAAATGGTTACGGAGCTTACAACGAAAAGGTTTTGAAGGGGACCCAGGCTTTTATTTTTGGTTAGCTCATTCCGCATACTTTGCAGGGCATGAGGAAATTGCCCGGAATGCTTGGAAGACACTTCTCAAATTAGACCCAGAAAAAGCGGGATTCGAGCCATGGTTACCTCAAATGAAAGATATCAACTCCCATGGGTCAGAACATCAAAAGGAATTCATTTTGGAAAAGCTTCAAAGTAAACATGTAAGTGAACGAATCTTTGGCTTTTATTTGTTAGGAAAATCAAAACATCGGCAAGAAATAATTTCTCATCCGCAATGGATTAAGGTAGAAGAATTAAATACAATGGAAAAATTATTTTTAGCACAATCCTTAGGACATTCATTTGATGAAAAGTCTGTCGCAGAAAAAGCTTTTTTACGAGCAATTGCAGCAACAGATTTGTTATATGAAAAATATAAACCCCTTGCACAATCAGCTACTTACTTGTTTCAAATGTGGTTTATGTTGATAGAACGTGCATTAGAAAAGGGATATGGCTTCAAAAATCCAAAAGCATTAGCAGCTGCAACTGAGTATATGTTTGAATCATCACGTTCCAAAAATGTGACGAAAAAGTATTTTGCGGATCAGTACGGGATTACTACAAATACCTTAACCAAATATGTCAATGAACTAATTCAGTTTTTGCCGCTATTTAATGCATAAGCAAAATAGTTGAAGCAAGTACAAAAATCCTATAGATTGAGTGTTAGTAGAATTGTAGGGGGAATTAGCAATGACTGAAGAAAAAATTTATGATGTAATAATAATTGGAGCTGGGCCTGCTGGAATGACTGCCGCTGTATATACTTCTCGTGCAAATCTTTCAACACTTATGATTGAACGCGGGATTCCTGGTGGACAAATGGCGAATACAGAAGAAGTAGAAAACTATCCAGGTTTTGAAACAATTTTAGGTCCTGAACTTTCTACAAAAATGTTCGACCATGCAAAGAAATTCGGTGCTGAGTATGCATACGGTGACGTTGCAGAAATCGTAGATGGCGAACAATATAAAACAGTAAAAGTTAGTGGGAAAGAATATAAAGCATTAGCAGTAATTATTTCATCTGGTGCTGAATATAAGAAAATGGGAATTCCAGGTGAAACGGAACTTGGAGGACGCGGAGTAAGTTATTGTGCGGTATGTGATGGTGCATTCTTTAAAGGAAAAAGACTTGTTGTTGTAGGCGGCGGAGACTCTGCCGTTGAAGAAGGTGCTTTTTTGACTAAGTTTGCGGAAAAAGTAACGATTATTCACCGTCGCGATGCGTTACGTGCTCAAAAGATACTACAAGATCGTGCATTTGCCAATGAAAAAATCGACTTTATTTGGAATACTACAATTAAAGAGATTAATGGCAAAGACGGAAAAGTAGCTGGAGTAAAATTGGTCTCTACAATAGATAATTCAGAACGAGAATTGGAAACAGACGGAGTTTTTGTTTACGTAGGAATGTTACCTTTAACAAAACCATTCAAAAGCTTAGGTATCTTAAATGATAATGGATATATCGTTACGAATGAAAAAATGGAAACATCGGTTCCTGGAATTTTCGGCGCTGGGGACGTGCGCGAAAAAATGCTTCGACAAATTGTTACTGCAACTGGAGATGGCAGTATAGCTGCTCAAGCTGCACAACATTATATTGAAAATCTTAAAGATAAAAATACTGCAAACGTATAATTTAATGTTATTTTAATCCATTTGTAACCTAATTGAAATAAATAAGGTGTATATTAAGGAGTATAAATACCCCTTTTTATATAAGCAATATTTGAACAGGCTGTTTCTCGATTTTAATCGATGAAGCAGCCTCTTTTTGAGTGTTAATAGAAAATGTAAACTATTCTACTAAGTAATTGTCATACTCAAAAGTATCCGCCTATGCGAGAGCGTAAACGGTCAATACGAGAGCACTCATCGCTAATACGAGAGCAATCCGCTTTAACGAGAGCATTAACGGCCTATACGAGAGGAATCATCGTCAATACGAGAGCAATCCGCTTAAACGAGAGCGTAAACGGCCTATATGAGAGCACTCATCTCCAATGCGAGAGCAATCTGGCTTTACCGAGAGCGTAAACGGCCTATACGAGAGCAATCCGCTTTACCGAGAGCGTTAACCACCTATACGAGAGCACTCATCGCCAATGCAAGAGCAATCTAGCTTTACCGAGAGCGTAAACGGCTGATACGAGAGCACTCATCGTCAATGCGAGAGCAATCCGCTTAAACGAGAGCGTAAACGGCCGATACGAGAGCACTCCGCGCCAATGCGAGAGCAATCCGCTTAAACGAGAGCGTAAACGGCCGATACGAGAGCACTCATCGTCAATGCGAGAGCAATCCGCTTTACCGAGAGCGTTAACCACCTATACGAGAGCACTCATCGGCAATGCGAGAGCAATCTAGCTTTACCGAGAGCGTAAACGGCCGATACGAGAGCACTCATCGCCTATACGAGAGCACTCCTCTTTAACGAGAGCGTTAACGACCTATGCGAGAGCACTTTCCGCCAATACGAGAGCACGCCAGAGCAAATATTTCATCCAAAGCAATCGGGTAGGGAAAAACAAGAGGTTCTTAAAGGGCACATGCGCATTTCAAATGAATTTCATGTATAATATTTAATAATAAGTAAAGATAGTTTTGGAGTGATTATTCTTGCAGCGAATCGCAAATTTACTCATATGCAAAGATGGGCAAGTTCTTTTATTAAAAAAGCCTAGAAGAAATTGGTACGTTGCCCCAGGTGGAAAAATGGAAGTTGGTGAGTCCATTCTGAATTCTGCTATTAGAGAGTTTACAGAAGAGACGAATACGATTCCAATCGACCCCCATTTAAAGGGTATTTATACAATGGTCATTGAAGAAAATGGTAACCAAATAGATGAGTGGATGCTATTTACATTTGTCGCAAAAGATTTAGAAGGAACTCCTTTTCAAGAAACAAATGAAGGCATCCTAGAATGGCATCCAGTAGAAGACTTACATGTATTACCTATGGCTGAAGGAGATCGAACGAATCTGTTATTTGCTGTTCAAGAGCAAGGAATACAATATGGTACATTTGTATACACACCCGACTTTACGCTAATAAAAGAAACGATTCAACAGTCAGTGGAGGGAGAAGTAAACAATGGAAAGTCAGCAAAAGCTTGAAACTGAAGTGGTTATTATCACTGGTATGTCAGGAGCAGGAAAGACAGTAGCAATTCAAAGCTTTGAAGACCTAGGCTATTATTGTATCGATAATTTACCTCCGGAACTTTTAGGAACATTTATCAATTTAATGATAGATTCCAATAAACAACCTCGTAATATTGCAGCGGTAATGGATTTGCGAGGGGGGGAAATGTTTCATACTTTAGTTGATTCGGTTAATAGTCTTCAGGAAGCAACTTCTGTTACTCCTAAAGTTTTGTTTCTAGACGCAGAAGATGAAGTTTTAGTGAGAAGGTATAAAGAGACTAGAAGATCGCATCCACTAGCGAACTCTGGACTTCCTTTAGATGGGATAAAAAAAGAAAGAGAGTTATTATCTGATTTAAAAGGAAGGGCACAATTCATTTATAATACTTCCAAAATGAAACCTCGTGAATTACGTGAAAAAATACAAGATGAATTTTCTGCAAAAGGAAGTAAGATTTTTACTGTAAATATTATGTCATTTGGCTTTAAACATGGTATTCCTATTGATGCGGATTTAGTATTTGACGTTCGTTTTCTACCCAATCCTTATTATATAGAGGAATTAAGATTGAAATCGGGGTTAGATGAGGAAGTTTCTAGTTACGTCTTAAAATGGGTTGACACAAAAACGTTAATCGAAAAGTTAACAGACTTGTTTTTATTTATGATTCCCCAATATAAACGGGAAGGTAAAACTCAACTTGTCATTGCATTTGGATGTACCGGTGGACAACATCGTTCAGTTACACTTGCAGAATACTTTGGAAAACAACTAAAAGCAGACGATAAAACGATTATTACGCACAGAGATGTTACAATAAGAAAGGAATGAAGTAATGAATCGTACACAACACCAAAAGAAAATAGTTATAATTGGTGGGGGTACGGGATTATCAACTTTACTTCGTGGTTTAAAGAAATTTCCAATCGATATTACAGCAATTGTTACTGTAGCAGATGATGGTGGAAGTTCTGGGCGATTACGAGATGAATATGATATTCCACCACCTGGTGATGTTCGAAATGTTTTAGCTGCACTATCAGATGTAGAGCCTCTTGTGGAGGAAATGTTTCAGTATCGTTTTTCCAATTCTACTGAATTAGAAGGTCATTCTTTAGGTAACTTAATGTTAACTGCATTAACTTCTATTACCGGAGATTTTGCCAATGCAATCCGGGAAATGAGCCAAGTATTGAAAGTGCATGGAAAAGTACTTCCGGCTGCAAACCAGCTAGTAACACTTCACGCGCAATACGAGGATGATACAATAATTAGTGGAGAATCCAAAATTCCGAAGTATGATCAGAAAATAAAAAAAGTATTTATTACTCCCGAAGATGTGAAACCGTTACCGGAAACACTTAAAACCATTGCAGAAGCAGATATCATAGCAATTGGACCGGGAAGCCTTTATACGAGTATTCTTCCTAACTTATTAGTAGAAGATATAAAAAAAGCAATAATAAACTCTAAAGCAAAAAAAGTATATATTTGTAATTTAATGACTCAAGCAGGGGAAACGAGTAATTATACTGCTTCAGATCATGTTCAAGCACTTATCGATCATATGGGAAAAAATTTCATCGATACAGTCTTAATTAGCAAGGAAGAGATTCCTGAAAACGTGCAATATTTATATAAACAAGAAAAAGCTTCTCCTGTTAAAATAGATGTGGAAGTATTAGAAACATTAAATATAGAAATCGTAAAGAAAGATATTTCAGTTGTGTATGATGGTGCAGTTCGCCATGATTCCATAGAAGTCGCAAAATGGCTAGTAGAGTATGCGGGTTAATAGAATAATCGTTAGCAGTCTCTAGCAAGAAAGGGGGAAACGGATATGTCGTTTGCTTCTGAAACAAAAAAAGAAATGACGCAAGAAGAATCGAAACCATGCTGTGCAAAAGCTGAACTTTCCGCACTTATTCGGATGAATGGTTCTTTGTCATTTAGCAATAAAATGCTTAGTTTAGATGTTCAAACAGAAAACGCCGCAATAGCAAGAAGGCTATATACTTTGATAAAATCTTTATACCCATATCAAGTAGAATTGCTTGTTCGAAAAAAAATGAGATTGAAAAAAAATAATATATATATTTGTCGTGTTCGTGAAGGTGCAAAGAATTTACTAGAAGATTTGAAAATATTAAATGAGGGCTTTCAATTCGAATATTCGATTTCAAAAGAACTTGTGAAAAAGAATTGCTGTAAGCGTGCTTATTTAAGAGGAGCTTTCTTAGCAGGAGGATCCGTTAATAATCCTGAGACGTCTTCCTATCATTTAGAAATTTATTCATTATATAAAACACATAGTGATGCACTCGTAGACCTGATGAATGAATTCGAGCTAAATGCAAAAACGATCGAACGAAAAAAAGGCTATGTTGCTTATTTAAAGGAAGCAGAAAAAATTTCCGATTTCTTAAGCATTGCTGGTGCACATCATGCATTATTGAAGTTTGAGGATGTTCGAATTATACGAGATATGCGAAACAGTGTAAATCGTCTCGTTAACTGTGAAACGGCGAATCTAAACAAAACGATTAGTGCCGCTATTAGACAGGTTGAAAATATACGATTTATCGAGAATTCGGTTGGTTTAGATCAACTACCAGAAAAATTAAGAGAAATTGCAAGGTTGCGTGTTGAATATCAAGATGTTACATTGAAAGAATTAGGTGAAATGGTTTCGACTGGGAACGTAAGTAAATCCGGTATTAATCATCGTTTACGAAAAATAGATGAAATTGCAGATGCACTTCGTAGAGGCGAGACAATTTAGTGAAATGGAGCGTATAATCATGACAGAAAAACATGTGGAAGTGAAATTACCAGCAGGGTTGCAAGCAAGGCAAGCAGCATTATTTGTTCAAGAAGCTAATCGTTATATTGCTGATGTTTACTTAGAAAAGGAAGATAAAAAAGTAAATGCAAAAAGTATTATGGGAATTATGAGCTTAGCAATAAGCAAAGGAATAACTGTAAACTTAAGTGCTGATGGCTCGGATGAAGAAGAAGCAGTAGAAGCGCTAGCAAAATTTATCTCAAATGAAGCATAGAAATTAACGCCTCCCTCGTCATTCCGGACGAAAAGGCGTTTTTTTTTCGTTGATAAGTCACATAGTTCGGAAAAGCTGTTTACGTCTTGTAAGGTAGGTGCTTATGGCGCCGGTTTAGGTGCTGATGACATCTAGTAAGGTGCTTATGGCGAGGGTTTAGGTGCTGATGACCTCTAGTAAGGTGCTTATGGCGCCGGTTTAGGTGCTGATGACCTCGGTAGGTGCTTATGGCGGCGGTTTAGGTGCTGGTGACCGCGGTAGGTGCTTATAGATACGGTTTAGGTGCTAATGACATCTAGTAGGTGCTTATGGCGGCGGTTTAGGTGCTGATGACATCTAGTAGGTGCTTATGGAGACGGTTTAGGTGCTGATGACCTCGGTAGGTGCTTATATGTGGTGCTCGGGCTAGGTTATGTGGTACTCGTACCTATTTATGTGGTACTCAGACTAGGTTATGTGGTGCTGGTTCCAATTTATGTGGTGCTCAAACTGGGTTATGTGGCACTCAGAATGTGTCCAAAAGTAGCTATCCTTCGCAAAAAAATACCCAAGGAAATTGGAGTTTCCCTGGGTACAATTGTTATTAAGCTTTTTTCATTTCGCTACGGGAAATGATATGGTCGATTAAACCGTATTCTTTAGCACGTTCTGCAGTCATGAAGTTATCACGATCTGTATCTCTTGAAACGACTTCTAAAGGTTGGCCAGTACGTTCTGCCATAATGCCATTTAACTTGTCGCGTAGATATAAGATACGTTTAGCAGCAATTTCGATTTCAGTTGCTTGCCCTTGTGCTCCACCAAGTGGTTGGTGAATCATAACTTCTGCATTAGGAAGCGCATAACGTTTCCCTTTTGCTCCAGCAGTTAGTAAGAAAGCACCCATAGAAGCGGCCATACCGATACAAATCGTTTGTACATCTGGTTTGATGAACTGCATTGTATCGTAGATTGCCATACCAGAAGTAATGCTTCCGCCTGGGCTATTAATATAGATGGAGATATCTTTTTCTGGATCTTCTGCTTCTAAAAATAATAGTTGGGCAACGATGGAGTTAGAAACATTATCGTCAATAGCGCTTCCAAGCATGATAATACGGTCTTTTAGTAATCGTGAATAAATGTCATATGCGCGTTCCCCACGATTTGTTTGTTCAATAACTGTAGGAATTAAATTCATCCTGATTGCCTCCTTCAAAGGTGGTATTGTAAGTTGTTTACTGAGAAATATTCTCTCAGTTGTAACTTTATCATACACATTATGGTCAAGGAAGGTCAAATTTTAAGCTTCAAAATGATAGGTTGAATTTTGCACGTTCTATTTGTATAATAGATAAGTCGCTTGTCCTCGTAGTGTAATGGATAACACACAAGCCTCCGAAGCTTGGAATGTGAGTTCGATCCTCGCCGAGGGCATCAATACAATAAAAACATGGAACACTTTAATCATGGTATCACATGGTTAAAGTGTTTTTTATTCAACGTAAGTTCGATGCCATCTATTTTAATTTTTTGTTCTGTTGGTATAGGATCATGATGGTCCCTAATATTATCTATTCTAAACGTAAACTATTCTATTCATCTTTACCCTACAATCTTTATATTAATCAAAGCATTTTTTGAAACCATTTAATGTTTTTTTCGTATAGATAAGTAGGTTTCGCATTTTAGTTTTAAAGGTAGAAATATAATATACTTAATTAGAGGTGAATGAGATGAAGAAATTATTAGGACCGCTAGTAATTATTATTGTGATTATTGCTTTTTTTGCGGCTATATTAGTACCGAGCTATAACGGTTTTGTAAATGGAGAAGAAGATGTCAACCAAGCATATGCTCAAGTTGAAAACCAATTACAACGTCGTATGGATTTGATTCCAAACCTTGTGAATACAGTAAAGGGCTTTGCTTCACATGAAAAAGAAGTACTTAGTAATATCGCGGATGCACGTTCGAAATTAGCAGGGGCGAATACACCGGCGGAACAGGCAACTGCGAATGATCAGTTATCTGGAGCACTGAGCAGATTGTTAGTAGTAGTAGAAAATTATCCTGCTTTAAAAGCAGATGCAAACTTCCGTCAATTAATGGATGAACTTGCTGGAACAGAAAATCGTTTATCCGTTGCAAGACAAGACTATAATGAAGTAGTTTCAAACTACAATAAAAAAGTAAAACGTATGCCAGGAAGTATTGTTGCTTCTATTTTTGGCTTCGATCAAAAAGAATATTTTAAAGCAGACGCAAATGCGAAAGATGCCCCTGTCGTTGATTTTAAAGGAGATGGCAAGTAATGAAAAAAGTTGCGCGAATGCTCATAGTTGCGCTACTTTTATTTCTTTCTATCCCATTAGTAACGGTAGCTGCATCTGATATACCAAAACCTATTCCTGGTGAATCCTACGTGCAAGACTATGAAGGATTTTTGTCTCCATCGACAAAAAAACAAATAGAAGAGCTTGGACTCAAATTAGATAAAGCAACTGGTTCACAAATTGTCGTCATGATTATCAATTCACTAAATGGGCAAGACGTAAATCAATTTAGTGTAGATGTCATAAGAAAATTTGGAATTGGGGATCCAAAGAAGAATAATGGTGTTTTATTTGTAATAGAAACAGATCCTACTAAAAAAGGTAATAGAGATGTATATATTTCAGTCGGCCAAGGCCTTGAAGGGGCATTACCTGATGGGAAAATTGGGCGTATACTGGATGAATATACGTATCCATTTTTAGAACAAGGTTCTGTCAATGAAGCAGTTCTTTCTACGTATCAAGTGCTCTATAATGAAGTAGCAAAAGAATATGGATTAGAAGGCGAGCTCTTGGAACCGCAAAATCCATCTTCATCAGATGAAGGTTTCTCGTTTTCCACTATTATTGGAATTGTGGTTGTAATTTATTTCATATATACAATCATGAGAAATGGTGGAGGCGGCGGAGGTAGTAACGGTAGAAGACGTCGCTCTATTATGTTTGGTCCGGGAAGTTTCGGAGGTGGCTTTGGTGGCGGCTTCGGAGGCGGTGGAAAAGGATCAGGCGGAGGTTTCGGTGGCTTCGGCGGTGGTAGTTCCGGAGGCGGCGGAGCTGGACGTAAGTGGTAAATTATAAATGGAAAAGGCCCTTAGTTGGGCTTTTTCTTTGTTAGAATTTCTTTTTGTGTACCCAAAGTAATGAATGGGGGATTTGGGAATGAAACTAGTAGAGATCAACAAGGATAACTGGCTTCAGACGGTTTTTTTGACGACTAATGTGGATGGGAAGGCGTCCATAGTAGAAAAATTTGTAGCCTCCAATGCGCTATCTATTGTGCAATCCATTTACGAGACTGGATGGATTGTTCGAGGAATAGAGTTAGATAACAAGATTATTGGTTTCACGATGTATGGATTAGATGAAGATACTAAGAATTATTGGATATGTCGATTAATGATTGATTACGCCTGTCAGGGGAAGGGCTACGGCAGAGAAGCAATTCAGTTGATATTGGACGAGATGAAGCAATTGGATGGCTGCGAAACGATCTATCTATCAACCGAGCCAGATAATGAAGTAGCTATAAAACTATACGAAAGCTTCGGATTCCAAAAAACAGGTAAGATCAGTGAAGGGGAAGCGGAGTTTGTTTTGAAATTATGAGTGGGGAGAGAGCGAAGACTCTTCTTTTTTTTATGTCGCAAAAAATCTAGCTTTCAACAAGAAAAAACCAACAATCAGTTGGTTTTTTTGATTATTGTTTTTCAGCTAATTCATCTAGCATCGTCTTGATCCCATCATATATTACGACATGTGGTCCAGTAGTGATGTCGCCATGAAATCCTAAATCAAAACCTGGAGCAAACATTAGCACCCCATCCTCATATAATGTAATGGTATACAAAGTTGTTCCTTTATCTACCTCGTTTGTTAGGAGAATGTGATAATTATCAATTCGGAGAAGAGCTTCAGACCTCTCTTTGATTTCTTGCTCTGATGCCTCTTTGATAGGAAGAAGATCAATAGGTGCCAAAATAGAATTTATTTGTTTTCTATTGGATGTACATCCATGGAGATTTCTCTCTGTATTATCATTCTCGTAAATCTTACCAGTGAAGCAAAGAGTGTCAAAGGATATGGTATCTCTAAAAGATGGTGTTCTTACATCATTGTCTCCAACATATGCGCTAAAATTCTTTATTTTCTCTATAAGCTCCATGCTTCCCCCACCTTTAAAACTATTATATCTACCTATTTTTCCAGGTTCAGAAGTAGAAAAAATAAATTCTTCTCGCAATGTATGATAAATTTTCTGGCCTTGGCTATTCGTTAAGGAAACCTCTATTAATGGGCGATAGATATTCGGATGATCTTTTTCCTGTTTAATCTCTACGTCCTCTAAATGCATCTCTATATCTGTATCTTCTAGGTAAAAATGATATTTGAACACTAGATTGGAACTAATTAAGGATGGCAGAAATCCTTCAGTAAAGTATTCACCAAAAGTGGTTTGATAATAATCCATTAGGTCGGTGTATTCCTTTGATTTTACAAGTTGATCATACTCCTCTTGGTTCTTCGTTACCGTTTTGCTTTGGAGGTTCCACCAATCGTTAATTAAGCGCAAAAGCTCTCTATCCGGTCCGTTATATTCACGCTCTAGTACTGCCATGATAACCTCTTCATTGGTAAGAGGCTTAGTCGATTGCTCTATCTCTGTAGGAAGAGAGTAGGTAATGATTAAAAAAGAGGCGATCGCTATTACCGCTAATGAAATAATTGCTGGAAAGACTTTTCGTCTTCTCTTTGATTGCATTCTTTTCTTTAGGGCTAACCATGTGTGACGCCTTGCTTCATCTGAACGCTCCACATCTTTCATTTCCTCGAAAAGCTCATCGAATTCTTTTGATGGTTCCATTTGCATGACCTCCTTCCTGATGAAACTCCTTTTTAAGTGCCTCAAGTGCTCGTGTCATTTTCATCTTTACTTTTGCCTCGGTCCAGCCAAGTATATAGGCTGTTTCTTGAATCGAACATTCTTGTATCTTGCGAAGGAGCAAGACTTCCTGATAGTCTTTTTTTAGTTTACTTAAGGAGACATACATCCTAGAAAGTTGCTCCTTTTGTTCAAATCGACTTTCTGGTGATCGTGCGTTTATTTCTAAATCATGCTCTTTATCAAAGGAGAAAAATTGAATAACTCTTTTCCTTCGAAAATAGTCATAGGTCACATTACGTGCTATTTTTAATAGCCAGGTGGCAGTTGAAGCTTGCTTATTAAAGGCTTCTAGCCCTTTATATGCTTTATAAAATGTTTCTTGTGTGAGATCTTCGGCACATTCTCTATGACGGACAAGTAAGTATATATAGCTGTAGACTCGATCGCTGTGCTCTCTGTATAGCTGTTCCATTTCCATCTTCTGACCTCCCCTTATTGCTATAGACGAAGGAATAAATAAAAAGTATCACTTTTATTTTACCTTTTTTAGGATAAGTGTTCCTCCAGTCTAAGTAAAAGACTATAATTAAATGTATAATATTATTTTTTGGAGGGATGATATAAAATGGTTGTCCAATTCTACACTAGACCAGGTTGTCATTTATGTGAAGAGGCGAGGCTTATGCTGAAACTTGTACAGGAAGATGTAGCGTTTGAGATACATGAAGTGAATATAGAAGAAGATGAGGAACTTCATGAAAAATATATGCTGATGATTCCAGTTGTTGAATTTGAAGGTGAAATTATTCAATACGGACAAGTAGATTACGCAACAATACTGGAAACATTACTTAAATAATGTTCCAGACTTTTTTAAAAGATTTACTTCGAATCGCAATTTATCTGCAATAAATCGCAAGATAGGAACTTAGAATCGCAAGTTCACCTTTCCGAATCGCAAGATCACTACTCTAAATCGCAAAATCACGACTCCAATTCGCAAGATAAGCACAAAATCGAGATACCTCTTCAAATCGGAACTTCTTTACGATAATTCGCAAGTTCTGCATATTATTCTCACAATATTTCCCAAAAACAATGCATTAGTATTGCTTATCTGAATATAATATTGTATGATGATTTTAGAAATTCACTTTTTTTTTAAGTTACTGGGACAATTTTTAGTTAAGCGGGACAAATACGTACCAACTAGTCAGGGAGTGAAAAATGGAGTCTTTACTCACAGCCCAATTAAAGCTAATTCCTGAAATGAGTGATTTGTTACAAAAAAGGTATCAAATACTTCAGATGATTCAACTTTCCAAAGGGATTGGTCGTCGTGTTTTAGGGGAACAATTAGGTTTGTCGGAACGAGAAACTCGAAAAGAAATAGATGCATTAAGAAAACAAGGATTAATTGATATATCACGTGATGGAGCAGCAATTACTCCTGGAGGTACAAAAATTTTAATGGAATTGAAAGAAGTAGTTCGCGAGTGGTCAGGAAGATTACAACTTGAACAAACACTTTCCAAAATTTTTCAAATAAAAGAAGTAATTATTGTACCGGGAAATGTAGATACTAATACGAATGCAGCTATGCTTTTATCACAAGAAGCAGCAAAGTTCTTAGAAAGCATTTTGACGGATGACCAAATAATTGCGGTAACAGGTGGCTCTACCATTGCATCCATTTCTAACTTTGTTCATGAAACAACGAAATTTCAAAATCTAATGTTTATCGCAGCACGCGGCGGAGTTGGAAAAGACGTAACATTCCAAGCAAATACGATTGTTTCTCTTTTCGCAAACAAAATGAATGGATCTTATCGGACCTTGTATATGCCAGATAGTTTGAGTGAAGAAGCATATATTACGATGAAAAAAGAGCCATTTATACAAGAAATGATGGACCTATATGAAAGAACAAATATTGTTATTCATGGTATAGGTGATGCCGAAGAAATGGCTAGAAGAAGAAATTCTAGTGAAGATGAAATCGAGCGTTTGAAAGAGAATGGTTCTGTTAGTGAAGCATTTGGCTACTATTTTAATGACCAAGGCGAAGCAGTCCACCGTATAAGAACAATTGGAATTCAGTTAAAACAATTAAAAAATATAGACCATCTACTTGCAGTTGCAGGTGGAGCCAAAAAAGCAAAAGCATTATTATCTTATTTTAAACAAGCGCCTGAACAAACTGTGTTAGTGACAGATGAAGGTGCTGCAAATGAAATGATGAACATAATTTCACAAACCAATTTAGGAGGAAAATAAAATGACAGTAAAAATAGCGATTAACGGATTTGGACGTATTGGACGTAAAGTATTCAGAGAAGCATTAGAACAGAAAGACATAGAAGTAGTAGCAATCAATGACCTAACGGATGCTGCAATGCTTGCTCACTTATTAAAATATGATTCAGTTCATGGAATTTTCAATGCAGATGTATCTTCAGAAGGAGACTTTTTAGTTGTAAACGACAAAAAGATCCGTGTTTTTGCTGAGAAAGACCCATCTGCACTTCCTTGGAAAGAACAAGGGATAGATATCGTTATTGAATGTACAGGGATTTTTAGTACTACTGAAAAAGCTGGAAAACATATTGAAGCTGGAGCTAAAAAAGTAATTTTATCTGCACCTGCTAAAGATGATATGCCTACATTTGTTATGGGTGTAAATGCTGAAAAATATAACCCAGAAACGGACCATGTTGTGTCAAATGCTTCTTGTACAACAAACTGTTTGGCTCCTGTAGCGAAAGTGTTACAAGATCAATTTGGTATTAAGCGTGGAATGATGACAACTGTTCATTCATATACGAACGATCAACGAATTTTAGATTTACCGCATAGTGATTATCGTCGTGCTCGCGCAGCAGCTGAATCTATGATTCCAACTACAACTGGAGCAGCAGTAGCGGTTGCAAAAGTACTTCCAGAGCTAAAAGGAAAATTAGATGGAATGGCAGTTCGAGTTCCAACACCGAATGTTTCATTAGTAGATTTTGTTGCTGAGTTAGAAAAAGATGTGACGGTTGAACAGGTAAATGATGCATTAAAACAAGCAGCTGAAAATGAATTAAAAGGAATTCTTGCATACAATGAGTTGCCTCTTGTTTCGATTGATTATAACGGAAACACATCTTCTTCAACCGTCGACGGATTATCAACAATGACTTTAGGCGGTAATTTGGTGAAAGTAATATCATGGTATGACAATGAATCAGGATACTCTGCACGTTGTATCGACCTTGCACTTCTTATGATGAAAAAAGGCTTATAACAAGTAAATTCTATCGATTTTAAATAGCGATTATGTGTAATAACCTCTATAATAGGAGAGGGTAAAAGGAGCAAAGGATTACCCTTTTGCTCCTTATTTTTTTACAGATAAGATTTAACCGTGGGTATGCACGTATCGTGCCTTGCATCCGACAGATTAGGATACATTCCCCCGATATTTACTGTCGAGGTTAAGCTGAAGCTATGCTGATTTCTTAATATAAGGAGGCTATTCTCATGAATGAAAAACAAACGATGAAAGATGTTACTTTACAAGGTAAACGAGTATTTTGCCGTGTAGACTTTAACGTACCTATGGAAGATGGCGCAATTACAGATGACACACGAATTCGAGCAGCATTGCCGACAATCAATTATTTAATTGAACAAGATGCAAAAGTAATTTTAGCTAGTCATATGGGCCGCCCAAAAGGCGAAGTAAAAGAAGAACTTCGTTTGACAAAAGTTGGAGAACATTTAGCAAAATTATTAAACAAACAAGTGAAAAAATTAGATGAATCAATTGGTACTGAAGTGGAACAAACTGTTTCTGAAATGAAAAATGGGGACATTATATTATTGGAAAATGTTCGTTTTCATGCAGGAGAAGAAAAAAATGATGCAGAGCTTGCAAAAGCATTTGCTGCCTTAGCAGATGTGTATGTAAATGATGCATTTGGAGCTGCTCATCGTGCGCATGCAACGACAGAAGGCATTGCTAAATTATTACCAGCTGTTTCTGGACTATTAATGGAAAAAGAATTAGATGTATTAGGGCAAGCTCTATCTAACCCGGAACGACCTTTTACTGCAATTATTGGCGGAGCTAAAGTAAAAGATAAAATTGGTGTTATCGATCATTTATTAGATAAAGTTGATAATATTCTAATTGGTGGGGGATTATCGTATACGTTCACAAAAGCGCAAGGACATGATATTGGAACGTCTCTTTTAGAAGAAGATAAAATCGAGTTAGCACAATCTTTTATTGAGAAGGCGAAAGAAAAAGGTGTTTCTTTTTACTTACCAGTAGATGTTGTCGTAGCAGATGAATTTTCAAAAGATGCCAATACGAAAGTTGTCGATATAGACCAAATTCCATCTGACTGGATGGGGTTAGATATTGGACCGAAAACCGCTGCATTATATGCGGACGTCATTAAAAATAGCAAGCTAATCATTTGGAACGGACCTATGGGTGTGTTTGAAATGGATGCATTTGCAAGTGGTACAAAGGGTGTAGCAGACGCAATGGCTGAAACGACTGGATATACAATTATCGGTGGTGGAGATTCAGCAGCAGCTGTTGAGAAATTCAATGTTGCAGATAAAATGGACCATATATCCACTGGTGGAGGAGCTTCCCTTGAATTTATGGAGGGGAAAGACTTACCTGGGGTTTCTGCTTTAAACGACAAGTAATGGAGGAGATTCATATGCGTAAACGCGTAATAGCAGGGAATTGGAAGATGTATAAAACACTTTCTGAAGCGAAAGAATTCGCTCTACAGCTTAAAGAAAAACAAGTGGATAGCAGCAAAGTGGAAACAATTATATGTGCGCCTGCATTATTTTTAGATCAACTTGTACATGTTACAAATGATTCTTTTATTTCTATCGGTGCACAAACGATGCATGAGGAAAAAGAGGGAGCATTTACAGGAGAAGTTAGTGGACATCAACTACAAGATCTTGGTGTAAGCCATGTGATTATTGGTCACTCCGAAAGACGTCAATACTTCAATGAAACAGATGAATCGGTCAATAAAAAGGTTAAAGCTGCTTTTTCAAATAATTTAACTCCGATTATTTGTGTAGGAGAAACATTAGAACAACGTGAACAAAACGAAACGGAAAGCATTGTTTCCAAACAAGTAATGACAGCTTTAGAAGGACTTTCAGAAGAAAATGTTATGAATTCTATTATCGCTTATGAACCAATTTGGGCTATCGGAACTGGTAAAACAGCTACTGCAGACGATGCGAATGATGTATGCCAAGCAATTCGTGAGACAGTTCTAGATGGATTTGGAGAAGAAGTTGCAAGCGCTGTTCGTATTCAATATGGTGGCAGTGTAAAACCAGATAATATTGAAGAATTGCTTTCAAAAGAACATATTGACGGCGCATTAGTAGGCGGAGCAAGCTTACAAGTAGACTCGTTTGTAAAACTATTGGAGGCTGGGGAAAATGTCTAAAAGTCCAGTAGCTTTAATCATCCTCGATGGATTTGGATTACGACATGAATCATATGGAAATGCAGTAGCACAATCGAACAAACCTAACTTTGACCGTTATTGGGCGGAGTATCCAAATGCTACTCTTACGGCATCAGGTGAAGCGGTTGGCTTGCCGGAAGGACAAATGGGTAACTCGGAAGTAGGACATTTAAATATCGGTGCTGGAAGAATTGTCTATCAAAATCTAACTCGAATTCATAAATCGATTCGTGATGGTGAATTCTTTTTAGAACCGGAACTTCTTGCTGCGATTGAACATGTAAAGCAAACAGGTGGTAAGCTTCACTTAATGGGACTACTTTCGGATGGTGGCGTTCATAGTCATTATTCTCATCTATTTGCTTTATTGAAATTAGCAAAATCAGAGGGGCTTCAAGATGTGTTCGTTCACGGATTTTTAGATGGACGAGATGTTGGGCCACGTACTGCAATTGGTTATGTGGAAGAAA
The DNA here is from genome assembly GCF_055454035.1 of Psychrobacillus syltrankelensis. Lineage (NCBI taxonomy): Bacteria > Bacillati > Bacillota > Bacilli > Caryophanales > Bacillaceae > Psychrobacillus > Psychrobacillus syltrankelensis. Next base: position 3,706,599 of record NZ_CM144227.1, read on the forward strand.
CTGAAAAACAAATGAAGGAAATCGGTATAGGGAAGTTTGCTTCTATTAGTGGTCGCTATTACGCAATGGATCGTGATCGTCGCTGGGATAGAGTAGAACTCACGTATCATGCACTTATCGATGGAATTGGAAGAACTGCCGAATCTGCTACGGAAGGAATTTTAAAATCCTACGAAGAAGATGTAGCAGATGAATTTGTACTTCCATTCGTCATTGAGGAAAATGCAAAGCCAGCAATTACAATTGACTCTGGAGATGCGGTAATTTTCTTTAATTTCCGACCTGACCGTGCGATTCAATTATCTCTTGCCTTAAATACACCAACATTTGATAGTTTTAAGTTAAGTGAAAAGCATCCAACAAATTTAAAGTTTGTGACATTCACACATTATAGTGATGAGGTTGTTTCGGATGTTGTTTTTGAAAAAGCGAACTTGTCTAATACAGTTGGAGAAGTACTTTCTAATCATCATAAATCACAACTTCGGATTGCAGAAACTGAAAAGTACCCACATGTGACATTTTTCATGAGTGGTGGGCGCGAAGAAACGTTCCCTGGTGAGAAAAGAATTTTGATTAATTCTCCTAAGGTTGCAACATACGATTTGAAACCTGAAATGAGTGCGTATGAAGTAACAGATGCACTTCTAGCTGAAATTGCAGCCGATAACTTTGATGCAATCATTTTAAATTTTGCTAATCCCGATATGGTTGGTCATAGTGGAATGCTAGAGCCAACGATTAAAGCAATAGAAACAGTTGATGAATGCTTAGGTAAAATAGTAGATGCCATTACTGCAAAAGGTGGCTATGCGATTATTACAGCCGATCATGGAAATTCTGATGAGGTAACTACTTTAGAAGGTCAGCCAATGACAGCACATACAACTAATCCTGTTCCTGTCATTGTTACGAAGAAAAATATCACCCTTCGTCCTGACGGAATTTTAGCCGATTTAGCACCAACCATGTTACACTTATTAGGGATAGAAACACCGCCTGAAATGACAGGTAAAACACTAATCGAAACGGAGAGTTAAAAATGCCAATTATTACACAAATTCAAGCTCGTGAAGTATTAGATTCACGTGGAAACCCAACAGTAGAGGTAGAAGTTTTTACAGAAAGTGGCGCATTTGGTCGTGCAATCGTTCCATCTGGTGCATCTACTGGTGAATATGAAGCGGTAGAACTTCGTGACGGTGACAAAGCAAGATACCTAGGTAAAGGTGTTCTAAAAGCAGTAGATAACGTAAATAACATAATCGCAGCAGAACTAGAAGAGAACTTTTCTGTATTAGATCAAGTAGAAATTGATCATGCAATGATCGAATTAGACGGCACAGAAAATAAAGGAAACCTTGGTGCAAATGCAATTTTAGGTGTTTCAATTGCTGTTGCCCATGCTGCAGCAGATTATTTAGATATTCCACTATATCAATATTTAGGTGGATTTAATGCAAAACAACTACCAGTTCCAATGATGAATATTGTTAATGGTGGAGAACACGCAGATAATAATGTAGACATTCAAGAATTTATGGTAATGCCAGTTGGAGCAGAATCATTCCGCCATGCACTTCGCATGGGCGCAGAAATTTTCCACAGCTTAAAAGCAGTATTAAAAGAAGCAGGATTAAACACTGCTGTTGGCGACGAAGGTGGATTTGCACCAAACTTAAAATCAAATGAAGAAGCCCTTTCTACTATTATGACGGCTATCGAAAGAGCTGGCTACAAACCAGGCGAAGATGTCCTTCTAGCAATGGACGTTGCATCTTCAGAGTTGTTCAACAAAGAAGATGGTAAATACCATTTATCTGGTGAAGGTGTAGTAAAAACTTCGGAAGAAATGGTTGCTTGGTATGAAGAACTTTGTGAAAAATACCCAATCATCTCGATTGAAGATGGCTTAGATGAAAATGACTGGGCTGGACATAAATTGCTAACGGAACGTTTAGGTAAAAAAGTACAACTAGTTGGTGACGATTTATTCGTAACAAATACGAAGAAATTAGCACAAGGAATTGAGCAAGGTGTTGGAAATTCAATCCTTGTAAAAGTAAACCAAATTGGTACACTTACAGAAACTTTTGATGCAATCGAAATGGCTAAACGTGCTGGTTATACTGCAGTAATTTCTCACCGTTCAGGTGAATCAGAGGATGTTACAATTGCCGATATCGCAGTTGCAACAAACGCTGGTCAAATTAAAACAGGTGCACCATCTCGTTCGGATCGTGTAGCAAAATACAACCAATTACTACGTATTGAAGATCAGTTGTATGAAACTGCTCAATATTTAGGTAAAAAAACATTTTATAACTTAAAATAATGCAAAAGCTACTTAACGAGAAAATCGTTAAGTAGCTTTTTTAATAGAAAGTATATAAATTGCCATGAACAGTTTGATTTCCGCTGCAGCCGGACGCTTTCCAGGGGGCAAGCATCAAGCCGCTTCCTTCGCTACGCTCTGTCCAGGGTCTTGATTTGCTTGCTAATCCCCTAGGAGTCGCCGCCTTCCGCTCCAATCAACAGTGCAAATAAGGAACTAGTACTCCTCAGGAATTAGTGAAGCCAAATGCTCTTAAAAGGCGCTTGCGCTATTCTTAATAAAAAGTATAAAACAATCAATAACACTTGAGAGTTAGTAGTGTCCAAAAAATGGTTATTCCAACTTAGTAGATGATTTTTCCAACTAAATCATGCATAATTCCAACTAAACCATGAATTATTCCAACTAAATCTTCCGTTTTTCCAACTAAATCGAAATACCCTTTAAAAAAGAGGATGTAACCCTGCAGAACGGAAGGCTTAATGTTTTGATACTCTAATTAAAATAGGTAAGGCCCGACTAAGAAAAATAAAACGATTAAATTCATAAACGTTGTATATACTACAAAAAGATTGAAAGTATCTTCCAATAGCTTATAACGGAGAAGATACAATGGAATGATAGAAAGAATCATAGAGATCACTAATAAGACTGCAAACTCCCAGCTCGCTGATATATAAGGAATTTTGTAAATAATAGATTCTATATCAGTAAAATTATAAATGAAATACGTTTGAATACTAAATAACGTAATAATATGAACTATAAATGCCGTTTTATGAGAATGAGCAAATCTTCGTTTTTGCAATAATAGTACTGTTACATAGGATACGATAAAAGTAATAATAATCCATACAAATGAGAATAGGATAAGTATAAAACCATTAAACAATTTACCAAGTAAAGTAAAACCTGCTTCTTTATAATCTCCCGCCAAAACCCCATTACTTTCCTTTTTCTTCAATTGATCAGATGAAGAATATTCAAGAAAGCGGTTTGCCCCTTTCATTTTAAAATAGGCAACTGTTTGTTCATCTAAAAAGATAGGACGTTCATAACGGTTAGGAGTTTTAGTTAGAGCATTCACTTTAATGGTATTTTCTGAGAAATTACCTGCAAAAACTTTCGTAACTTTTTCTCCAGTTTCATCAAAAAAGGTAGATGAAAATGTAATCATTGGTCCGGATGTTCCTTGGTAGAAACTTGGAGAATAAATATCTTTTAAGGCTAGTCCAGATTGTTCCTCAACAAATGACAGCATGCTGTAAGTAGGTTCTTGATTGAGGGTTAGATTAAATAGCGCTGTTTCTATTTTAGTCGTACTAGAACCACCAGCTATTATTTTTTTATCTTGTATTAGAGAGAAATTGTTATCGTTTAGCTGAATAATATCTAAAGATGATAGAATTTCTTGTGAACTTCCATTGAATTGAAAGAGCTGGGAAAGTTGATCTGTTAAGTTGTATACAGTATAAAGATCCTCTTTGTCTTTTCTGGTTATAATAAAGATTTTATTGTCCAATATTTTCACGAAGTATACGGGATCGTTTAACTTGAAGCGTTGCTTTTCGTTAGAAAATGGACTGTTTAAAACAACAATCTCTTGGTCCTCTGTCCAATATACAAGTGTATTTTCGGTTTTGGAAAAATTTGAGACATTCGTAGCTACTTCTGTTTGTTCAGCTGAAATATTGGAGTGAACTAGTGCATTGTCTTTTATAAAGTAAGAATCGGTTTTATCGCTCCAACTGTTTTTGTATGTATTTAATAACTTGTGTGTACGATTTTCATTACAAATCATATCTTTATCACAGGATAAAACAATTAGCTTCTTGAAGTCTAAAAGGCTGATCGTGTAGCCGTTTTCTTCTTGAACACTTTGAAGAGTGGAAAAGTTACTCACATCTGTATTAACAGGATAGGAGCGACTCCATTCTTTGGAGGGAAGTTCCCTTTGAGCTTGCAACGTAAACCAGAATAGAAATCCTACGATACATACTATAAATAGGATGCTTATTGATAATAACTTGTTTTTCATCATGTACCTCTCTTTTCTTTAGTACAAATAATTTCTATCTATTTCCTTTAATTCTATCAATTGTATGATTATTCGTAAACAAAAAACAGAATATTATATTTCTTGAAGTATTATATTATTGATAGACTGTTGAAACTTCTAGTTGTTTTTGGTAAAATTAAAGTTGTTGTGGACGTTCTTATCAGGAGGTGGAATAAATGCATGCGTTTCTATTAACTTTACTTGTCATCGTATCGCTCGCATTAATCGTTGTTGTATTGTTACAATCGGGGAAAAGTGCTGGTCTTTCGGGAGCCATCTCTGGTGGGGCTGAACAACTTTTTGGAAAACAAAAAGCTCGAGGTATGGACCTTGTATTACATAGAGTGACGATTGTTCTAGCAGTGTTATTTTTTATCTTAACGATTGCTATAACTAAATTTTAAAAACAGATCGCCTGACCGACTTCTGATTGGTTAGGCGTTTTCTTTTAAATTTTACATACATTCATATTTTTAAATGTCATGATGCATCGCCTTTTTGTCCATACTTTAGTTGTGGGGAAAAGATAGGTGAATGTGCATTTTTGATTGGAGGATTTAATTTATGCGAATTTCAACGCCAAAACCTTTTTTCTTTGAAGCTGGGAAACGTGCAGTATTACTTCTTCATGGATTTACAGGTAATTCGTCTGATGTTCGAATGCTCGGACGCTTCTTAGAGAAAAAAGGATACACATCAATAGCACCTCATTATAAAGGACATGGTGTACCACCTGAAGAGCTTCTAGAAACTGGTCCAATCGATTGGTGGCAAGATGTAATTGGTGCTTATGAACGTTTAAAGGCTGCAGGATATGACGAGATTGCGGTTGCTGGTTTGTCACTTGGAGGCGTATTTTCATTGAAAATAGGGTATACAGTTCCTGTGAAAGGAATTGTCACCATGTGTTCTCCAATGACCATGAAGACGACAGACATTATGTTTGAGGGCGTATTAAAATATGCGAGAGAATATAAGAAGTATGAAGGAAAAACAGAGCAACAAATTGAAGAAGAAGTAGAAGCAATTCGTGAAACACCAATGGAGACATTAGCAGACTTAAGAGAATTTGTTTATAATGTTCGCGATCACGTCGATCATATTTATGCTCCACTCCTTGTTACGCAAGGTAAGAAGGATACAGTGATAGATATAAATTCGGCGAATATTATTTATGATAACGCGGAATCCATTGATAAAAAAATTAATTGGTACGAAAATTCAGGTCATGTCATAACACTTGGCTCGGAAAAAGAGCAATTACATGAAGATATATTAAACTTTTTAGAGTCACTTGATTGGAATGTGTAAAACAACCTAAAAGTGCACACGCTGAAAAAGGAGGGATGTACTATGGAAAATATGAAAGAAACACTACTTGAATTAATGCGCTCGGAAGAGTATAAGCCATTAACGGTTAAAGAAATTGAGAAACATTTTGGTTTAACTCATTCAGAGGAATTTAAAGAATTAGTTAAAACACTTGTTCAAATGGAAGAGAAAGGTCTTGTTGTTCGTTCGAGATCCGATCGATATGGTATTCCAGCGCGTATGAACTTAATAGTTGGAAAGTTTATTGGGCATGCAAAAGGTTTTGGATTTGTTGCACCAGAAGAAGATGGGATGGATGATATTTTCATTCCACCTACTGAAGTGAATGGAGCAGTGAATGGAGACAAGGTGCTTGTTCGAGTTTCTCTTGAATCTTCAGGTGACCGAAGAGAAGGTTCGATTATTAAAATAACGCAAAGAGGTATTACCAGTGTAGTTGGAACATTCCAGGATAATAAAGGATTCGGATTTGTTATTCCAGATGATAAGAAAGTTCCAATGGATGTATTTATTGCAAAAGGAGATACACTTGGAGCGATTGAAGGACATAAAGTAGTTGTAGAAATTACAGATTGGCCAAATGAAAGAAAGTCTGCAACTGGGATTGTCACACAAATTCTTGGACATAAAAATGATCCAGGGGTAGATATATTATCCATTATTTATAAACATGGTATTACGATTGATTTTCCAGAGGAAGTAATCAATCAAGCGGAATCTGTGCCAAATGAAATTGATGAAAAAGACTTGGAAAATCGTAGAGATTTACGAGAAGAAGTAATTGTAACGATTGATGGAGCAGACGCAAAAGATTTAGATGATGCGGTTACCGTAACTAAATTCCCAGATGGCACATACAAACTTGGTGTACATATTGCCGATGTAAGCCACTATGTAACAGAGGGGTCACCTCTTGACCGTGAAGCGTATGATCGTGGAACAAGTGTGTACTTAACGGATCGCGTTATTCCAATGATTCCACATCGTCTGTCAAATGGTATTTGCTCGCTGAACCCACAAGTGGATCGTTTAACATTATCATGTGAAATGATTATAGATGGATCAGGTATGGTTACATCTCACGAAATTTTCCAAAGTGTTATCCGAACAACGGAACGTATGACTTATGCCGATGTGTTTAAAATTTTGGAAGAAAAAGATGCAGAGTTAATCGAGCGATATGAGCCACTTGTACCAATGTTTGAAACGATGGCAGAGCTTGCATCTGTTCTTAGAAAAAAACGTGAAAATCGTGGAGCAATTGACTTTGATTTTCCGGAAGCAAAAATTCTAGTAGATGAAGATGGTTGGCCGACAGATGTTGCAATTCGTGAACGAACAGTCGCAGAACGACTTATTGAGGAATTCATGTTAGCTGCTAATGAAACAGTCGCAGAGCACTTCAAATGGATGGATGTTCCGTTTATTTACCGTATTCATGAAGATCCAAAGCCGGAAAAACTTCAACGCTTTTTCGCATTTTTAACAAACTTTGGCCTTGTCGTAAAAGGAACAGGAAACGATATACATCCAAAAGCACTTCAAGAAATTATTGAGTCCATTGAAGGAATGCCTGAAGAACCCGTTATTTCTACCATGCTGTTGAGATCACTTCAGCAAGCAAAATATTATTCGGAATGCTTAGGACATTTTGGATTATCAACCGAATACTATACGCATTTTACTTCTCCAATTCGTCGTTATCCAGATTTAATCGTTCATCGATTAATTCGTACGTATTTAGTAGAAGGTGATGTAACACAAGCTACTATTAATCACTGGGGAGCTATTATGGACGATATCGCAGAGCATACGTCTAAACGTGAACGTCGTGCAGTAGACGCCGAGCGTGACACAGATGCGCTGAAAAAAGCGCAATATATGGCGGATAAAATCGGCGAAGAGTTCGAAGGTATTGTTAGCTCCGTTACAAACTTTGGTCTGTTTATCGAGCTTCCGAATACAATAGAAGGACTTGTGCACGTTACGAATATGACAGACGATTATTATCGTTTTGATGACCGTCAAATGATGATGATTGGTGAGCGCTCAGGTAAGCAATTCCGAATCGGAGATGAAGTAACGATTCGAGTAGCTGCTGTCAAACCGGAAGAATCAGCAGTAGACTTTGAAATCGTAGGAATGAAAAAAGCATTTCACCGTACTAGAAAAGAAGCACCAAAAGTAATTCACGCGCAGAAAAAAGATAGTTCTCCTACTAAAAAAGGAACTTCTCAACCAGGTCCGAAAAAAGGTGTAAAACAGAAAAAGAAATTTTACGAAGCAGTTGCGAAAAAATCGCAAAGACGTAAAAGACCGAAGAAAAAATAAAGGGGCGATTTAGTCGCTCCTCTCCAGCTTTTGAGAGGTGAATGAGATGGCAAAAAAGCATGATGATAAAGTACTGGCACAAAACAAAAAAGCGAGCCATGATTACTTTATCGAAGAGACAATTGAAGCAGGAATTGTACTGCAAGGTACCGAAATCAAATCGATTCGAAATGCAAAAGTACAATTAAAAGATTCCTTCGTACGAATTCGAAACAACGAAGCATGGATTTCCAATATGCATATAAGCCCGTACGAACAAGGAAATCGATTCAATCATGACCCATTACGATCACGAAAACTACTTTTACATAAAAAGCAGATTAGTACATTAATCGGAGAAACAAAACGAGATGGTTACTCCATCGTTCCACTTAAAATGTATATAAAAAATGGCTATGCAAAAGTACTAATCGGCGTCGGAAAAGGGAAGAAAGATTACGACAAACGAGACGTCTTAAAGAAAAAAGAAGCAAAACGAGACATCGAAAGAGCATTCAAAGAGCGCAATCAGTAAAGTACTGCCATGATGTGGCATTACATGGCACTTGAAATTTGACCTAATTTGATGTATAGTAAGCTATGTAACAAAGTTCAGCGTTGCAAACTAGCGTTTGTCAACAGTCTGACTTATTCCATAAACGGGGACGTTATGGATTCGACAGGGATAGTCTGAGCTTGAGTTGCGCGTCGGAGGCTCGGCTCCGTAAAAACGGACCTTATAATAACAGGCAAAACAAACAACAACTTAGCATTCGCAGCGTAAGCTCGGATCTGCTTTATCTATCCATCGCCCATGTGGCTAGGTAAAGCTCAACTTTAGTGGGATACGGTTGGCAGTGCAACTTGAGCTGTCAGCAAGAGATTTCCAAGTTAGCGTACAAGACGCCCGCTTGTCGGCATAATGCTACGCGAATCCTAAATAGGCAAGATACACGCGTAGAAGCTTAAGCGTTAGAGTTTCTGGACGCGGGTTCAAATCCCGCCGTCTCCATATAATAAACTACTATAAACGTAGTGGTATCAAAGGTTTTAACAACAAGGGAGTTTGAACGGGTGTTGAACTAGGGAAGAAACTCCCTAATAAACTCCCTATCGAATTTGCGACAATGACCTTCTAATTTATTAAAATTAGGAGGTTTTTTATTTGGGCAGAAAACATGGTATTTTTTCCATTCAATCAGAAGAAATTAACATCTCTACAAAGAAAAAAACAGTTAAAAGAAACGGTATAACTATTTCACAAGCACTAGAAACCATTTATCAGCAAATGCGAATCGCAGGAAATCGAATCCGAACAATTGAAAGCTACGACTATATTTTTAATCAATTCGTACAGTTCAATAAACTGGAATATGTAGAGGATATTACAGCTGATAGCATTTACGAGTACTTAGGTTCATTAGAGGTCGCTCAACAGACGAAATTAATACGTCTAAAATCGATTAAGGCTGTATTAAGCAAATTTCATAACAACGGTTGGATGAAGCAGAAGTTCTGGAGTACCATTAACATCAAAATTGATAAGCAAGTTAAAAAGGGTGCTAAGGCAAATGATATTGAAACGCTTATTGAACTAATTGACCAAAACACTTTCATTGGCTTTCGAGATACAGTATCTATTCTTACAATGTATAAGACTGGCATTCATATCCAAACATTAGGCGAGTTGAAAGAGAGACATATTGATTATGAAAACCTTTCCTTAAACCTAGACGGTTCTATTTTGAAGAATCATAAGTTCTTAAAACTGCCAATTGACCAAGAATTAGCCGACCTTTTCAAAGTATTGATTATGCAAAATGATAAGATTCGAAGCTACTACAACACGGCGGAACTCATACTATGAGAAAAACATTTGGTTACACTTACTATAATGAAACAAAAGACATTGCAACACTAATGAAAATCTTTAATCACTCATCACAGAAAACAACATTACGATACATCGGAATTACGGAGGAAAGAATCGAAAACAGTATTAAAAGAGTATCGTTCTTTTAAAAATATTACCCAAACAAAGGGAGCGTATCAAATGGAAAATGAATCACTCTATTACCTCAATGGTTTAACTAATCTAAATGCCGAGAAATTCATTGAGCATCTTAAATCTATTCATAACCAACTTGAAAATGATATTGAAATGATTTCAACGAAAGATATAGAGGATATAAATTTTGAGGATGTGCAAGATGTACAGAAGCGATATGTAAATGATTTGCTTCAGATGAATGAAATAGTTAATGACTTTACAATGTATAAATCTCGCTTTAATGGTGCTAAGTGTAAAAATGAATAAACGTATCAATTTAATTATGAATGTATAGAACACTTCAATTGTTGAGGTGTTCTTTTATTATTGTTAATGTTGTGTAGATTCAGTAATGATGCCGATATACGATGCTCCATTATTAGTTAATATCACAATAAAGTTTTGTTTTTAACTTAATGTCTAATCATGAGATGTTATACAGAATCGTTGATTTTACTATATCAATTGAAAAACAAAAAATATTAAAGTATACAGAATTAATGTTTAATGTATAGGGGGGGTATAAAAACATAATAGGTGTAGATTCGCTATTTGAATAGATCATAAGCTCTTACAGTCACACGTAATAATTATTTTAATGATATTCGAAATTAAATATCAAAAAATTCCTCTATTATTGAAAGAACAAAACTGGCTTAAAGAGATATTTGAAACATACAAAATAAATAATAATACCCCACTTCCTTAATATTTGGTTGTTGGGATTTGTCGATTTAAAGTATGGTTTTATATTAACATAAATTTATAGATTAAAACGCATAGAATAGTATATATAGGTATAATTTGCAGAAATATGTAATATAATAGATTGTGAATGATATAAAAAGTCAAAGGGGATTATTGGCTATGAATCAGAAGAGATATACAGTGACATATAGAGTCAACGCTGGAAATGAAAAAACAGAAATTATCTGGATTGATACTTTTTATAGCATAGAAACTGAGTATATGATTAAAATTGAACTAAATAAATCGAAAGAAAGTAATATCGGAATTGATTAGATTGAAATACTTTCTTATAAATAATATCTAATAAAAAATCATTTAATAGTTAAGAGGTAATGAAGTGTCAAATGAAAAATTAATGGGAATTATATACACAGTTATAGTATTGGGGTTTCTTATCTGGATAGTATTATATTTCCTCAAGAAAAACAGATGATAAAAGAATTGATTAAGTGTTAAATAACAAAAAATGAGCGGTGGAGGAGTAAAAAGTGCATTATAAACCAGATTTATTATTTAATACCAAAATATTATCAGATTTTATAAATTTAATAAAAACAGAAATTATTCAAGAGATTAATAAAGAAGATGAAAGCTATATATTAAACATTGGAGAAGAGGCTTATATTAGTCATTTATATGAAAAATATAGCATTGAAAACATATCCTTAGATGTAGATGGTGCATATGTTGAACCGGTTGAGGAATATATCCGTGCTGAGGATTTTCCAAGCGGATATAATGTTTATTCTGGCAAGTCATATTCTAAACCAGTGTATTATTTTTATTTACCTTTTGTTGGTACAAGTGATTTATTATTTATGCAAGCTTCAACATTTACTTTTAATCCACCTACAGCATTTATTAAAAATAATACAATAATTTATAAATATATTCAGTTCGATAATGACATTGAAAAAGTTAACACTCTTTTTTATTCTTTTATTGACGATATTTCTAAGACATTAAAATATACCACAGATGACGTAGAAAGTTTTAATGGTTCTCTAGAATCATTTATTAAAGGTAACTTTTCTAAAAGAAAAGAAGAGTTAGTAAATAGGCAGGTTCAACTAGAATCTTTAAAAATGCCAATAAAGAAAAGAGGAGAAGTGCCTTCAACTTTTGCGATACCATCTCCAAACATTAAAAAGAAAATAGCTGTAAAACCACAACAAACATCTAAGGAATTATCACTTGATCCGACTCTTGACAACGAAACGTATATGGATGTATTAAAAATCATTAACGATATGGGGAAGGAATTCGAAAGGAAACCTTCAGTGTACTCTAATAAAGGAGAAGAAGATTTAAGAGATCACTATTTAATGATGCTAGAACCAAATTTTGAAGGTAGTGCCACTGGAGAAACATTTAATAAATCTGGAAAAACTGATATATTATTACGCTATCAAGGAGCAAATGTTTTTGTGGGCGAATGCAAGTTTTGGAGTGGACAAAGTGGTTTTCTAAAAACAATTGATCAGCTTTTAGCATATTTAACATGGAGAGATTCTAAAACAGCAGTTATCATGTTTGTAAAAAATATAGACTTTTCAAATGTTGTGAAAATAGCGAAAGAAGCAATTCAAAATCATCCGAATTTCGTGAAATACAATAATGATTTTGATGAATCCTGGTCAAATTACACATTTCATATTAATGGTGATGTAAACAAAGAGATTAAACTTGCTCTAATGCTATATCATACGCCTAAGTCATAAAATTTTGTCCCAATTAATATAACACCGAGTCGAAAATGAAGCCACAGTTTTAATTGATTGAAGAGGGGTTTGGAATGCTAATATCACCTTTTGATACAATTGACGAATTTACGGATGAGTTTACTAGTAATGACTTTTCAATAATAGATGACATGGTAGAGAATATTAGATATTGTAAAGAAACAAATTTGTTTAGCTTTTATGATTTGGAAAAAGACATAGGCTTCTGGTATGAACATTAACTAGAAAATAAGAAGGAAAATAGATATTCTAGCGGATTTGGCTCTAATGTAATCCAAACTCACTTTATTTTTTACAATTTATATAAGCTAATTGAAAATGAAGAAAAAGCATTAGAACATTTAGAGTTAGCGCATCAACATTACAAAAAGAATACATTGTCTTATCAATGGGAAAACGTTGTTTATAACGCATTTAGAGTTCTTTATGGTCAATCAGTTGTTCCTGATTGTGTCTTACCTAACAATAAAAGACCTGATTTAGTTATCAATCCAACTTACAATGAATATAAGTATCATCCAAGAGGATCAAGAATCATCAAGGCTGATAAAATTATTGATATGAAAACAAACACCTACGGAGTAAAAAAAGAACTCAAATATTATAAAGATTACTGTGATGAATTAATAGTGGTTCATCTAGAGGATGTTAGTGAAAAGGAACATGAGAGTGTAACGTTTATTTCTTCAGACATGTTAATAGAAATGACATCTGATAAGGAGAACGTTGAATTTATTAAAACAATTCAATCCAAAATAAAAGTTGAATATATAAAAAATGAATTCGATAGACGTATAACATATCTTCAAAAAGAACTGAAAAATAATAATAGTGATTGGAGATAGTCTACAATGTCTGATAATGAAATTCCTATAGTGAAATATATATAAGAGCAACTTGAATTAAATAGAAAAACTTTACTACCAGTCAGAAAAAGAATTGCAGAAATACAACGGCAACAGACATCTTGGGCAGAAGAAATGTCTAAACAATGGCAAATTTCTTCTAAAATTATTGATCATTCAATGTTAAGTATAAGTCAAAGGATAGTGGAAACTACCTCACAATTAAGAAACATTCTTATTCCTCACATTGATATCACTCAAATAACTAAACAATGGGATAACATACGCCATGGGATATTAGAAACAGAAGAAGATATTAAAGTTTTTAAGGCTGCAATGGTTGATATGGGATACCCTCCGCATGATGGAATGAATATTAGACAAATGAGGATAATAGCAAAAAGATATATTAATGATAGTAGAGAAGTAGAAGATAGCATTGATGAGATTATGACAAGTTTGTATAGTCCAGAAAAATTGAGAAACATACTTCTCAATTGGGAAAAGTCGAAAATAATTAGTAAACGCCTATCTTTACTACGAAATGCAATTATGGGACATAATTTAGGGATGTATGATTTGGTTGTACCTTCTGTTTTATCTCAAATGGAAGGATTACTAGTAGATATTATTAAAGTTAGAGGTAACGTAACTGGAGAAATTCAAAAGGTTCTACTAAAAAATATACTATTAAATGATATAGAAATGGACTATTCATTCAGTTTTGATTCCTCAATTCATAAATATTATTCAGAAAATATTTTAGTAAACTTTGAACATGGTAAAATTTCAAAATCTGATTTAAGTCGTCATGCTATTTTACATGGTTCACATACTGGATTTGGCAAGCAGACAGCTTCTTTAAAAGTGCTTTTGTTATTTGATTATTTGGTAACAGCATCTAAAAATATTGAAGAGGTAGATATTAAAAAGACTAAAAATGAAGTTGCTAGAATTAGAAAAAGTAGATATAAACGCAAGAAATGAAACAGTGATTTATTAAAGTAATTAAAAAAATTGTAGCAAAACGATATAAAAAAATGATTGGATAGCGTCCTTGAAGAAATAAAATAAATTAACTACTGGAGTAGTCATCAACTAGAATTTGGTGAACTACTTCTTTTGTTTATTTCGATAAAATATTGTTTTCATTTCAATTAGGAAATTGATATTGAATAGGTACTAATTGATTGAAATCCATTCGTTTAAGGCGTTTTACTACTTCATATGAACACTAACTACAAATCGGGCTAGAGGGTTTGTAGAGCAGGATATGAATTATGGGGGGCGGTAGCTAAACATTGAAAGTGAAATTAACTTTTCTAGATAAGCCGTAAGGTCTTCTATTTCCATAGAAGGATAATTATATTACCAACATATTGATAATTGTTTGTTCACAGGGCGGTGTCAATACATTTGAATATGGAGCAGTTTAATACGGTTTCATTTAAATAACGAGATTAAACACTCACAAAACATAAAGTTTTATGAGTGTAATTTTATTATAAATCTAGAGTGAGGTTTTCAGAATGGGAATAGATCTTTTCAATTCTATTTATAGCTTTTTCTATTAAATGTGCATTTGGCGTATGGTTATTATTTTTCAGCCAAGAGATAGTTTCGATATCTAAAGAATTAATTTCTACTTTGTCATTAAATTTTAGCCAATGTGAAACAAATAAAGTTAAAAGTCCCGAATAACTTTCGAATCCGCCTATTAAAGATTTTACTAATAAATAGTCTCTATCCGATATAATTTCTTTTTTCTGTGGGAAATCAATATTCAAAATGTTGATTTGTTTAGGTATACCGAAACCTGAATTTTCGATGGGTTCAAGGTAGAATTCGCTAAGTAGTAAGATAAGATTATTAATTTCCTTCAAAAACGGTCCATTATGTCTAAGTTCGAATTTCATTTTTGGGTTTTTATGATATAAAAAATAACTAATGATGTGTACTTGAACATAAGTTAATAATTGCCCTTGAGTGTTTGTATTATAGTCATTCATAAGTAACAGTAATTTTTTCCGATCTTTAGTTAATCTTGGTTTAGTTTTTGTTTTATCTGCAAATGATGTTTTCTTGTTGCCATTTAAAATAGATGGTTCAAATATTATTACTTTTATATCACTATGATTTTCAAATTTTTTTATTATTAATGGTTTAACAACATCCCAATCTAAATTACCGTTACCACAGCCAAGTGCTGGAATAGCAATCGATTTAATATCGTAGTCACTTAATATATCTATTAGATTATCTAACCCTGCTTCGATATATTCTAATTTTGATGGATGACGCCAGTGTTTTTTTGTAGGGAAGTTGATAATAAATTTAGTTTGATTTGAAGTAGGTAATTGGTAAATAAAACTCTTACCTATTGTTAACTCCTTACTAGTGCATTTTTCTTTGTAGCGTAAAAAATTTTCAGGGAATCGTTTTTTAAATTCCAAAGCAATACCTTTTCCCATTACTCCTACACAATTCACAGTATTCACAATCGCTTCAACTTCATCATATTTATTAAATAGATTACCTTTTTCGAAAAAAATCATATTTTCACACTCCTATTAGATTATTATATGGTATTATTTTGAATATATATATACATTATTTTACAGAGGGAGATGGGAAAAATAGAAATCGTAAAATCGTCTAGGGAATTGCTAGTAAGTCCTCAAGTAATAAGACACTTACCAACAGGGTGTAGTTGGTGGTCTAAATATATATATCATTTTAGTCACGTTACAAACGTGGCAGCTATATTAAATGATGGTTTATTAAGGTCTAGAAAGCAAGTGGAAGATATTAAAAATGAAACTTTAAATGATAATGCTAGTGGTGATGTTATTGATGGCACTGAGGATGAATATAAAGATCATGTTAGATTTTATTTTAGACCATTAACTCCAACACAATATCATAACGAAGGAATACGTGCCCAAAATGAAATTACAGAACTTCGGGCACATTGTCCAATCCCAATTTTTTTATTATTTGATACTGAGATGTTAGATGAACCAAATGTTTTTTTTTCTTATGAAAGTTTAGCTTCTCATTACGATGTTCCATTGCAACAAGGGGTTCATAAGTTAGCTAAAGCACCATTTAAGTATATTTATCACAATTCTAGTACTTATAATTTAGATGGAAATAAAATAAGAAAACATCGTCAAGCGGAAATTGTTGTTAAGGATCAATGTAGCCTAATATATTTAAAGAAAATTGTTTGTAGGACAAAACCAGAATCAGATACCTTAAAGTCATTACTAAATTTATCGGCATATACGCTATTTAGCGATAAAATTTGTGTGATTGGTGATGAAGGTTTTGATACTAAAGATAAAAGTACAATCTTCAATAGTAATTACCTAGAAATTATTGAAGTTCAACAAACAAAGACCGAATTGTATATACTTTTCAATAAACCAGATAGGTCACAGAGAAAAGTTGAGTTGTATTGGTTAAACAGAAATGATGAAGTAATATGTGAATTTGTTAGAGATAATTATAAATTAGGCGGAAAAGGTATAAGTTTTAATTTATTTGATAATTTAAAAACGCATGACTTTGTCAAGCTCCAAATAAAATTAGATGGCACAATAATTTATTGTAATAAATTTAGTATATAACTTCTTGAGCCAATACCCTATATATTTATAAAGTACTATGTATCAAACAATTTAATAATACAGAGGAGTATAGTTGAGAAATTATATAATTATCTAACCAAGTTAGTAAAAGGTTAGACTCTCTTAGCAAACGTAGACGTACCTAAATTCTTCGGTGGTGTTACAAAAGAAGAGCTTGTCCAATTAATTTATTGATCAAAGGGAGAGAGTCTGACGTATATTGGGGTTTTTTTAAAATTTCAAACAGGAATTATGGTCGTTCATTAGAATACAGGACATTGAGAACGAAATCATAACCACAAATTTTATGAGATGATAGATGAAAGAATCAAAGATAAGACAGACGAATTTTTAAATGAAATAAAAAAAGAACTATAATCAAGAGGAACTAAATTAAAAATGTATCTGTACCATCGAATGAAAGAATGATTTCAATTAAATATTTTACATTGTTTAAAGCTGTATAGATTGGGTATTTTAATGTTAATGGATATCAAAGAAGAATAATGTAATATAAAAAAAGAAGGCTTAGTTTTAATCAAAGCCTTCTTTTTATCATTGAAGTAATTGGAGAACAGTTTCAGGTTGCTGATTTGATTGAGCAAGCATAGATTGTGCAGCTTGCATTAATATATTATTTTTAGTGAATGCCATCATTTCTTTTGCCATATCAGTGTCACGAATTCTAGATTCGGCAGATTGGAGATTTTCAGAAGTATTCATAACGGAATTATAGGTATGTTCCAACCGATTTTGGTAAGCTCCAAATTTACCACGTTCTGATGAAACTTTCGCTATTGCTTCATCAATTTTTAAAATTGCTGATTCTGCACCTTGTCTAGTTGAAAGGTCAATAACGCCTATGCCCAATGCAAAAGTTCTTGCATCGGTAAGTTCGACAGTGAAACTATCTCCAGAGTTTGCACCAATTTGCAAATTCAACCTTTTATCAACATCATTATTGAGAACACCATCATTATTTCCCACCGTTAATATAATATTTCCTTGATGCGTATTTCCAGTCCCATTAAAAGGATAAGAAAAATTGCTTAAATCGAAAGTCATTCCATTATATTCAAATGGAGTAATTGGATGATTATCTACCACTGTATAACCGTCTGTATTCATGATATTAAACCTTACGAGTTCTCCATCAACAATATCTACATATAATTGCAACTTAGTGTACAACCGATTATCTAGGTCATCTACAACCTGTTCACCTTGATTTAGTTTTACCATAGCTCCATAACTACCTACGTTAACCCATCCGTCTGAAGCTGTATGACCAGAACCCCCTCCAGTTGCGGAAATAGTAGATTGCGGGGTTGGAGGATTCGAAGAAAATATTGCCGAACCGTCTAACAAGTTAATCCCATTAAAATGAGTGTTATTCGCAATATCATTAATACCCTTCTTAATCTGCTCAACTTCCTTTTGAATTAGTTGTCTGTCTGCATCTGTTAAAGTATCATTAACGGATTGTATTGCCAGTTCTCTTAGTCGTTGAAGGTTCGGGTCTTGAATATTACCCAATCCACTCTCTGCCGTCTGTATAAGTGAAATTCCGTCTTGAACATTTTTTCCAGCCACATCTAAACCACGAATTTGACCACGCATTTTTTCGGAAATAGCAAGACCAGCAGCGTCATCGCCAGCACGATTAATTTTAAATCCAGATGATAATTTTTCGAGATTTTTAGCAGTCTTATCTCTATTAATTTTTAGTTTATTATTTGTATTTAATGATGAAATATTATGTTTAATAATCATTAAAATAACCCCTTTTATATACTCTCTCATTATATCGGTATTGTAGTTGGGTACTTTAGTATATTTTACCAAAAAGTCTAGCGTAATCGCTATGCTCTTTTATTGCTTACTTTTATAGGAAAAAGAATTGTAATTAGTAAATTCTCATGATACTATTGAATTACAAAAAACACGAATAATCGAGTTTTATAATTTTATAGAAATCAATAGTGAATGTGTCTTACGACTACGCAATCGGCATTCGTGCTGTTACTTCTATCGATGGTATAACTTCTGACTGGGCACGTATCCCATGGGATGTACTTGAAAAAGTAAGTATCCGGCTTGTAAACGAAGTACCTCATATCAACCGCGTAGTGTATGACATTACGAGTAAACCACCAGCAACGATTGAGTGGGAATAATATTTGATGAATTTTTAATGAGAATCTTAATAAAGGATTCTCTTTTTATTTTGCAACTATATGTTATATACTAGTATTAGAAGGTCTTTGAACCAAGTTCGTAAGTATATAATACTACCTAGCGAGTAAAACCGTAAAATAAATAAGTATGGAAATGGCTCAAACGCTTATGGTTCTAAGTGTCGGCATAATGCTACGCGAATCCTAAATAGGCAAGATACACGCGTAGAAGCTTAAGTGTTAGAGTTTCTGGACGCGGGTTCAAATTCCGCCGTCTCCATATTACGAAATCATATGATTTCATACAGTGTCAAAACCCTTGAATATCAAGGGTTTTTTCTTTTTGTCTATATCATTTAGTTTCATACAATATCAAATGAACGTAGTCAAAAACATTACATGTTCAAATAGCTTGAGAACTTTAAAATAGCTTCTTCTTTCGCTTTCTGGGTAACGTGTGTGTAAATGTCCATAGTTGTTTTTACATCAGAATGACCTAAACGAACCTGAACTTCTTTTAAGCTAGCCCCCGCTTCAAATAGTAAAGAACAGTGTGTATGACGCAAACCATGTGTTGTGATTGTGCCAAGCTTATATTTGTCTTGAACATGTAAAATCCACTTACCCCTTAAGATTTCACTATAATAACCCCGTCACGCCCGCGAGTTAGCAGCACGCGATAAGCATTGAGCTTCATTTGAATTGGATTTTCAGCTTGGCGATTCAGTGCGTATTGATTAAACTGCCAGCCGTTTTGTCCCCATGTTAAATCATCGCCCCAGACGACAATGGCCATATCTAATTCTAAACCTTGTGAGTGGAATTCAGTCACCGCATATTGTAAATTTTTACAGTAGTACTGTGAGCTTGGATCGTTGTAATAAGCAATATGTGGCTTGATTCGATCACGCGGTTGCGAAAAGGGAATTTGCTGTACTGCACGATTTTTTGAAGAGGTCACAAGTCCGTATGTTTTATTGGAGTCTTGATACACTTCTCTTACATAGCGCTTTGCTTCATTCAGCGAAGTCATGCGTTTTAAAATAAATCGCTCTTTTTGAAGTTGCTGTTCAATCGAGCGGTAAGTCGCTTGATCTCCTGCTAAAAATGTTTCTACCCATTTGAAATACTGTAAAGCGTTATGGGTACGTAGTGAGGTATTCAAATGTAATTGGGAATTTCCATAATATTGTATTGCATTAGGAAATGCTTCCGGATTGTGTTTGGCGTGGACAGTAAAGTTTTGTCCAGCAATCGCATCATTCCATAAACGAATGCCTTGCTCTTCACCAGTATGAATCTCTTGCCCCTCACCTATTAAACCAATTACTACAGACCAAGGCTTTTGTTTCGCAATTTGAATCATCACATCCGGCTCGCTAAAAGGACCTTTCATTTTTATAGCGTCCCATGCTCTTTGGGCCTCATCGAAAATTAAGACGTGTTCATTTAATGGCAAGCCGTTTTTAAAATCACCTTTGTAATTGCGCAAAGCTTGTACAAAGGTGGTCGTTTTTAGTGCATCTTGTAATACATCAACTAAAGGAGCGTTTCCTGATAAATAAACAGCGCTTGGTGATTCATAGGCAAGTGTCAGGCCAACAAACGTTTTGCCGGCACCAGGAACGCCAGAAATTAATACTAAATGATGTGAATTCGTTTGCTGTGCTTGCTGGATAATGGCGTGGACATTATGAATAACCGCATCAAAATTGCTGCTTTTAATATTACGAATTTCTTCAAGTGGCTTATTGTGAAAAATATACCGCGCGGATTCAATGATCGACGGTAATGGTTGATAAACACCTTGTAAAAATTCTTCTGGTGTCACACAAATTCCTTCATGATTAAATTTCTGAATCACCGTAGACAAGTGATTATTGGGTACTAAATAAATTTGATATTTAAAATCTGGCTTTATATCAGTATTAGCATTTGTTGTATAAACAATCGTGCCACGAACATTTAAATCATAACCTTGAACCGCAGAGTGATATTCAGTTAAATCACGTACATAAAGAGAAGCTTGATGTTTTTCAGCATCACTAATTGCATCATAGCCTTTAAACTCTAATACAAGTAATTCACCAGGAAGTAGCATTAGCACATCGGGACGACGACCACCGCTGCGGGGGATCTCATATTCAAAAATGACATAGCCATTTACATCTTGAAACGTCTGTAATTGTTGCTTTAAATCTTGAATAGAATTTTGCCAGGCTCGGATTTGTGAGAGAGTGCTTGATTCTTTTGGGTGCAACAGTGCTTCTGCATAAGTTTGTTTATAGATTGCTGAACATAGTGTATTTAATAAATCTCCAGGTTCGAGGTTCAAAAATTGACGAATACTACCATACCACATAGAAATCACCTCTACTATATATTTGGCAGAAATCCTATACTGCTAGAATGTAAATATGGACTTTTCTTTATATTATAGCCCAATATTTCCCACTATAGTACAATGGATTTAATAACAAGAACGAGATAAATTTGGGGGCTATTCTATGTCGATGACACGTGCATTAGCAATAAATGACGTAGTAAATAATCAGCAGCTATGCGAGGTTTTTTTATGTGCGCCGCAGGGAGGCATGCGTAAGTCGAATCGTACTAATACGTTGACGCTTATTTCAGATAAGACGAAGCTTTATGATGACCGGGTTGATGGGGATATTTATCATTACACAGGTATGGGACAGAGTGGGGATCAAAAAATGGCTGGTCAGAATTTAACCTTAGCTGAATCAGATCGTAATGCCGTTGAGATTCATTTTTTTGAAGTAAAGAGGCCAAGAGAATATACATATCTAGGTCAAGTCGAGCTTGCGGGTGAGCCATATCAGGATCGTCAAAAGGATCAAGATGGCAGACAGCGTCTTGTTTGGATTTTTCCGCTGCGATTAAAGACAAGTGATGCGAAGTTTACAAAACTACCATCCGCAACGAATGATATGCA
Source organism: Psychrobacillus syltrankelensis (assembly GCF_055454035.1). NCBI lineage: Bacteria > Bacillati > Bacillota > Bacilli > Caryophanales > Bacillaceae > Psychrobacillus > Psychrobacillus syltrankelensis. The sequence goes on from NZ_CM144227.1 coordinate 3,728,790, forward strand.
TGAGCTGCAAGAAGAAATTGAAGAAATTCAACAAGTTGAAAATCTGCCAATAACACAAACTGAAAAAGAACGTTTGATCAAAGCACGCATTGGCCAAGGGAAATTTAAAAAGTTACTGATTAAACGGGAATGCAAATGTGCATTATGCGGTGTAACAGATTCACGTATTTTGATTGCAAGTCATATTAAACCATGGAGCGCATCTACAAATGAGGAACGACTTGATGTGAATAATGGATTATTACTTTGCCCGAATCATGATGCGTTGTTTGATAAACAGTTGATTTCGTTTGATTTGCAGGGGAAAATTTCTATATCGCAAACATTAGATGAAACAGCTCGAATATTTATGAATGTAAATGAGGGGTTGCGTGTTGAGTTAACTGAAAAGCAGTTGGTTTATATGGAGGATCATCATCAAAGTTTAATTTAATGAAGTTACAAAAATACAATGAATATAAGTAGGTGCTTAAAATGAATTTAACCGTAAACCAAGCAGTTTGGTTAGCCGCAGCTATGATGACTTATGAACGATTTAAAAATAATGAAGTAAAATCGATGGCAGATATAGCACTTGTACAAGCAGATATTAAAAAGAGAGCGCAAAGTTTAACAGATAATAATGTGGAGAGTGCTAGAATTTCTCAGCATTTTAATGGGGATCATCAAAGTAATACTCAAAATTTTTTTAGAACTATGAATGAAAATAACAGAAGGCTTAGTTACCCAGGTGAGTTCAATGAAATAAAAGAAAGACCGGATTTAAATTTACAAGATTCATTGATATTATCTAGTGGCGAACAAATCACAGTAGACCAGTTAGTTAATTTCGTTGAAACTGAATACCGTACTTTCTTTGATAATAAAGAGTCGGCTGTTCTTGGCACTGAAATTGATTTCCAAAAAATAATAACGCATCTAAATACTAATGCAAATCATGACTATAAAAACCCACATCAATTAGATGAAAAAGAAAAGCAGATTTATTTATCCATCCGGGAAAGTGGAAGCACAGCAGTCAATGAACTAAACAAATTAGCAGATAGTTTTGCGGCTAAGTATGGCTTGAAAAATAGCAATAAATCGAAATGGCTTACTGGTGGAAATGACGTTGTTCGAAGATACTTATGGAATCAGCTGAAATATGAAGAATATGAGAATATATTAACGAGTATTTCAATTTTTGCAGAGAAAAATACTGAAGAAGTACAACTTAGAATATCGATTGAATTAGATGAAAAAAAGGCAAAGCAACCGGACTTTGATCGTCATCATAAAATTTTAACTAAGCCATTAATTCAAGAAGATCAATATTGTTACTACATAAAAATGAATAAAAGCCGAGATTCTGAAGTTTCGTATGAAACACCAGCTGAGATCCAAACGAAAATTCAAGATGGCGAATATAAAAAGGTACAAATGGTGTATCACCTGACAAATGAAGAAATTCGATTACAATCGTTAACTAATGAAATGATCTATCAGAAATTAGATACCGCGTTTGGAAATTTAATAGCATACTACAATTTAGTCGTAGACAAAGTTAAAAGTAATAAACCGGATTTGGAGGTAGTTACTATGTTCGATAAAAATATGATTCTATACGGCCCTCCAGGCACAGGGAAAACGTATAATACGGCAATTTACGCTGTAGCTATTATTGAAAAAAATTCCATCGAATCTTTATTGAGAGAAGATTATCAAACTATTTTAAAGCGCTATAACGACTATAAAAAAGCAGGACAAATTAATTTTACAACATTCCACCAATCGTTTGGTTATGAGGAATTTATTGAAGGGATCAAGCCCTCTTTAGATGAAGATCAAGACGAACAACTTCAGTATAAGATTGAATCGGGTATTTTTAAGGCTTTTTGTGAGAACGCACAGCAGCTTAAAGTTACAAATAATAACGAAGCACTAGAGATTGACGCGCGTGTGTGGAAAGTATCACTAAAAGGAAGTGGTATGAATGAGATAAAGGAAGATTGTTTTGAAAATAATCGCATTCGCATTGGGTGGGATCGTTTTGGTGAAGATTTAACAGAAGGCGAAAAAGGTCCGTCAGGTATCGTCAAAGGTAATTTGAATCGTTTTTATGATGACATGAGTATTGGAGACATTGTATTTTCATTGGCTGACCAAAAGCATATTGATGCAATTGGCGTTGTTACAGGTGAGCCTGAGTGGTTAGGTGATGAAGAATCCTACAAGCGCAGTCGTTCTGTTAAATGGATTTCTAAAAATATTCATGAATATGTGTATGATTTAAACGGCAAGAAAAACTTAACGCAACGAACTGTTTATGAATTGAAAAGAATGTCTAGTGATAGTGTCAACGAGCTCTTGTTAAGGCATTCTCAAGACGAACAAATCACAGTGGAAGAAAACAATAGAAACTATGTCTTTATCATCGACGAAATCAACAGAGGTAATATCTCGAAAATTTTAGGTGAACTCATTACATTAATTGAAACGACGAAACGCCTTGGAGCTCCAGAGGAAATAAAAGTTCGTTTGCCGTATTCAAAAGAAGAATTCGGCGTGCCACAAAATGTCTACTTATTAGGGACAATGAACACGGCTGATCGCTCGATTGCGATGATGGATACGGCATTAAGAAGACGTTTCCGTTTTATCGAAATGATGCCAGATGTGCAACTTCTAAAAGAAATTAAAGTCGGGAATATCGATATTCAAAAAATGGTCTACTCAATTAACAAACGGATCGAAGTCCTATACGATCGTGAACACACTATTGGCCATGCTTACTTCATGTCATTAAAAAATGAACCGACGATTGAAAACCTAGAGAATATTTTTAAGAACGCGATTATCCCGCTTCTGCAAGAATACTTCTATGAGGATTACAGCAAAATTCAATTAGTCCTTGGAGATAATGCAAAAGCAGAAGATTTAAAGTTTATTTTAGATACACCAGTAAAAATGAATACTGTATTTAAAGCTAATCCTGACATCGATATCCCTGATACTAAGTTTACTATTCAATTAGCAGCTTTTAAAAAGCATGCTAGTTATATTGAAATTTACGAGTAAGTCATATGAAGAGAAAATTAGTTGAGTTAAGGGAATATGATGTCATCACAAGCAATCAAGAAACGAGTAAAGAGCTAGGGGCAGTCTATTTAGACAAGGCTTCGTTTAGTCAGTTAGAAAACCTAATTTTAACCTTCAACGAATCAAATGGAGCGGATGCGATTGATTTTTTGTCGATCTCATCGAAAAGAAATGTCGGTAAAATAATTCGAGCAAAAAACTATGTTGGTGTGCTTCAACTAAATAATGGTGTTCAGCTGCAAATACTCCCGAAAATACACGGTGGAACACAGGATGATTCGAAAAAGACATTTTTGAAAATGTTAAAGACACTAAGGGATTTTCCAAGCAAGACGTTTAATGAATCAAATTTAAATACAGAAAAAATGCCGATCTTTGAGATATTTATTCGATTGTATATACAGGAAGTGCAGCATCTTATTAAACGGGGATTGAAGTCAGCTTATTATGAAGTGGAAGACAATCTCAAAGTGTTTAAAGGGAAGATGAATTTCTCACAGCAAATTAAACATAATACAGTGCATAAGGAACGGTTCTATGTACAGTATGATGAATTTGGTTTGAACCGACCAGAAAATCGTTTGATAAAATCAACACTAGTAAAGCTAGCGAAAGAATCTGAGAGTGCAGAAAATATGAAAGAATTGCGAAAGCTACTAGCGAATTTTGAATTAGTTGAGCTATCGCATTTTATTGAAAAGGATTTCGGACAAGTGAAAATCGATCGAAATTCAAAGGACTATGAGACTGTTTTAAAGTGGTCTAAGATTTTTCTACGAAATCAAAGTTTTACAACGTTTGTTGGTACTTCATTTGTACAAGCGCTTTTATTTCCAATGGATCGATTGTTTGAGGATTATGTTGGGCGGAATTTGAGAAGACTGATTCAACAGAAGGAATGGTCAATTTCTTTGCAAGATCGACAGTATCATTTATTTGAGAAACAATTTGCAATAAGGCCAGATATCGTTTTACGAAAGGGAGTGGAACAACGAACTATCATTATTGATACGAAGTGGAAGATGTTAAAAAACACACCAAGTAGCAATTACGGAATTTCTCAGGTAGATATGTATCAAATGTATGCGTATGCGAAGAAATATGCAACCAATGAGGTTTGGCTTCTTTATCCGATTAACGATGAGTTTAAAGGGAATGAGGAAATCTATTTTACCAGTGATGATGGTGTGCAGGTGAAGGTGTTTTTTGTAGATTGTCATCGGATTGAGCTCAGTTTGAATGAATTTATAGTGAAATGTGAATTTCAAATATGAAAGAGAGCCCGATTATTAAGGCTCTCTTTCACCATTTTATGAGCAACTTTGGCAGCAAAATAAATTTAATTCTTCATTCATCGAAAAATCTTCAAGTGTTTCATACAGAGTGCATTTTGGACAGACTGCAACTAATGTTTTGTCTATATAGTCGCTAGCATCTTGCTCTAAATCATAGTTACTTAAAAACAAAATACTTTCGTAGTATATTCTTTCTAATAGAAAATCTGTTTCGTTCGTGGCATGATAACTTTCATAAAAAATAGTGTTTGTAGTACTATGATCTATAATAAAATTTCTGAAATACAAAATCTCAAAATAAGAATTCACTTCTTTTAATTGTTTTTCTAACTTAGTAGCAAAAATTGTTAAAACTTCCATATTAATTCCCTCATTCACTAGATAATGCCATTGAATTCGGACAGCTTGCTGTATATCCAAATGTGAGTTATCAACAAAGTAATCCCAAGTATCATCATAGAGCTCTTCAAATTTAGGTAACAATGCAACGATAAATTCCTCGTATTCTGATTCAGGATCCTTCAGTAAAAATTCGCCCATTTGAACAAAGATCTGTGAAATTTCATCTTTTAATTCATCACGCATTTCAACGTTTTCAATTTGATGAAACGTTTCTTTGAGCTCACGATAAATTTCTACATAATTAACATAATCAAAGGCACCATTTTCATCTAGGACACCATCAGGCATACATTTTTGAGAACAATATGGACCACGGTTATCATGTGCATAAAACGGTTCCTTCCAGAAAGACTTATTACATGTCTGGCATTTCCCATTATCAATCACGACTTCCTCAGATATATAAAGTTGTTTTAGTTTTGGGATATTTTCTTTTAGTATATTCAATTTAAATGATGGCTGCCTTTCATTATTGCGACGGATATCCATATCTAGTGGAGAAAGAACACCAAGCAATTTTTCAGTCAGTTTTTCAAATAGTTCTGGATCATCGCATAAATCAAACCATTTGTTTAATCTAGTCGTTGTTTCTCCACCATTTAAATTAGATGCATTTTTGTGCTTATGAATCGTGATATCTTCATACCCAATATAACGACTTGGGCCAAAAAGATCTAATTCCATTATGTAATACCATTGTTGTACACCATTCGTTTTAAGTGTCATTTCTCCATTTTGTAATTCTAGATTATATCGTTTTATATTTTGCTTTACTTGAACGAGGTCGGTTACTAAGTTTAAATATCCCATGTCTTTATCACTCCTGAGATGATTAATATATTAATTGAATATATTTACCTTATTGTAAGTTGGTCTGATAATAAAGAAATTAATTAAAGAGAAAGCAGACACATATTGAAGCTTGTAAATTATATAAATACAAAATTAAAAGCTATGAGAATTCATAGCCTCTTCAGAGAATTAATTAATTTTTTGAAGTTTAAATAGGACTATTAAATCGGCAAAACAATAATTAAAAATACTGAACTAATCCATCAAACTCACGGCAATTATTTATACAAGTAAAACTCCTAGAATCAGAAAAGGTATTAACTCTTGTAAGTGCAATAAAAAGTGCATTTCTAATTTCCTGTAGTTGATTCTTGTCATTTTGCATTCCTTCTAATAATAAAATTATATGTGAACTTTCCCAACCTTTATAACTGTGATAGCTGCATACTTTTAAACGTCCTTTGCCAGGTTGAAACTTCCATTTTTCATTACGACGAAGATGTTGATCACGTTGACCACTTAAGTCATATACATGTGAAATTGCATATGGCATATTTCTAAAAGCATTAACCATTTCAATACCTGTATTTTCATTCATTGTTATGATCGTAATATCTTCAATAGTACTAGTTCCTTCTAACAATATTTCTGTTATTTTTTGTTGTATTATGGGATATCGATTCTCAAATTGATGCACATTTATCCATTGGATTTTAGTAAATAGATCTCCTTGAGAATTATTAATTTCAATTTTATTTTCGATTCCAAATACATGGTTTAAACGTTCAATTTGGTGAATGATACTTTCAGGTAGTCTATGTGTAACTGATAGATGACCAACTTGTCCTCTGAAGCCTATTCCCTCAATTTCAGAAGGGTTTGTTATCCAGACCCCTTGATCTTCATATATACTTTGAGCTCTATCATACATTACTAAAATTTCCCCATCGGAAGTAAAAAAATTCTTCAAAAACATAATCCATGGGCCACTAAAGTCTTGTCCTTCATCAATCAGGATACAATCATACTTGAGATGAAACGGATGATGAATTCTGATTCTATTTATGATTTGATCCATTGCTTGATTTGTATATTGCTCAATGACTGACTTATGAACCTGTATACCTAACTCAGTCATTAAGATTTTCAAAAAGCCGTGAAAATGAGAGATGGTCAAATGACTTTTTAATAGTTTTCTATTACCTGCTCCGAACTGTTGGCTACACAAATCTCGAATATAATGTCTAAGTGTGATATTGAACGTTAAAATTAAAACACGATGTCCTTCTTTAATAGCTTCAGTGGCTTTAGTAGCTATTATTAAAGTTTTACCAGACCCAGCTACACCGCCCCATCGTCGTATACTTCCTTCTTTTATTGAAACTAAATTATTTTGTTCTTTTGTTAATTTAATGGGGTCTTTTCTTCCACGTGCATAGTCACTCGGACGTAAGATAGCCTCTAGACTATCTACTAATTTTTGCATTGATTGATAACGATCTCTTGCAAAATTAGAACTCTCATAAAATAAACATGCTGGGAACCTTCTATCATCCCTGTTTCCTCTAGTACAAAGTTCAATTAAATCTGCCTGACTCCAGATGAGAGATTTTCTTGGATCAGGATTATTGCAAAATTCAAGAGCTTGCTGTCTATTTGCATTATGAAAATAGACAATAGGTGTAATCATTCCTAAAGCTCTACTAGAATAATGCTCAGTTACTTCGATATATGAATCGAGTTCATATTTTGAAATGAGATCTTTGTATGATGTTACTTGTTTCACAGGGTTATCGGTAAAGTATTTTCCATTCGAACCTAATATTTGAGCATTATTTAAATATTGAGGGGGATTTAAATGCCAATCTTTTACTTCAATGATTAGTATCCCTTTTTCGCGATGAACTAAAATGAAATCAGGATGCATAGAGTTAATGATTGGTTGCTCATATAACGTCCAACCATCAAAAAGAGTTGAGGAACAAATTATTTCTTTTAAATAATTTTCCCCTGTTGTAATCGGTTCTCTTGAATTAGGATTTTCGATTATAGTGACACCCTTTTTAGTGAGCAATTTAGTTCACTCCTTCGAGATCATATATAGGTTTATTTTAATATAAAGTGGTATATATAGGAACTGATATTGTGAAATGTTAACTGATAGTTAAAATACAGGTGGCAGATTTCATGGGGGACACAATATCTAGCTTAAATGAGATTTTTACGCAACCAAACATGAGAGAGCAGGAATTCTATGCATTCGTTTTAGACAAAAACAGAAAGTATATCTTATAGATTACTTTAAATTAAGCTTTTATATTAGTATTCTTATTTAGATTTGAGTAATAGTACTTTTTTCTTTATAGTAAATCCTTCTGCATATTTAACCACCAGTTATAACTTTTGATTCAATAGGATTACGTTCGTGTTAACCAGCTATCCTGGGTTAGAAACATTCTTGTTAATTCAAACAAACGTGACTGTTATGTCTTTCGTGTTTGTTTCTGACACAGCGAACAAAGACAAATGAAAAAAGAAATGAGTTGCAAGAGCAGTGCAAACAGCTTATCGAAGATCAAAGACTGTTGGGCTCGTTTTATGACGAAGCGGAGCGAAAATTTAAAGAAGTGATAGCGGAAAGACAATAAAGAAGATTGTGGAGAACTAATTAAGAGCAACTTCGAATTGAAGTGCTCCTTTTTTAATCAATGAAGTTATGTATTCTTATTCATAATGAACTACAACTTAGTTAATAAGATAAATTTTGGTGTCGGAGTATTTTGAAAGTATGTACGGATATTTTCCCTACTTTGTTTCTTTAACACATAGTCTGGTAATTGATTTTCATATTTAATTACATCTTCATAATTCGGACGCTTATAACTAGCATTCTTATAACCCGAACCATTTATAAAGTTATTTATTTTACGATTATCGCAAAACCATGAATTCATTTCATATAAAGCTTTATTTTTTTGTAAGTATATAGGATCTTTGTATTGCGTAGTAATACTTTTTATATATTTAATATCCTCTGCAAATGAAAAAGTCCATGAATTCTTAATAGTTTTACCTACAAAGTTATAGAAACAATATAATGGAATCATTTTTTTTTTCTTTGAATAGTGTATTAGGCGATCAATCTGTGGAGTGTGTCCTCCAATTTTATGATCTATTTTATCGTATTCAATGCTATCCTTATACCGTTTTTTTGCTTGGATGTTTAATCCAATATAATATTTTGGGTAGATTTCTATCCACCATTCTATATCTGCTCCTGTTGTCGCTTCGCTTGTTGAATGTACTAATGTAGTATCACTACAATTTTTTTGAATCTGATAAACAATTTCTTCAGTTAATGATGGTTCATTATATTTACCACCAGATTTATAATAATCCATTCTCTTTTTAATTATTTTTTCAAGTTTCAATACATTTTTACATGTACATAAAGTCATAAAATATCCTCCTATCAATATTAATTAAGTAAATAATATCATTATTGAATAGAGTATAGTAGTATGGTCACAACTTGGCTAAGTTATTATAGTTAGCGTCAAACTTTCTATAATCAAGAATTTAAGCAAACAGTAGTTGAGTTTTATTCACAGGTACACCAGTCAGTCAATTATCTTGCGAATATTATTTCTGAAGTGACTATTTATAATTAAGTAGAAAGATAGGTAAGTCCGTGTATTGAAATTCTGTTGTGCTTTAAGCTTAAGTTTTGTAATAAATCGGTAAATTTGGATACTTAATATATTGAGCAATCTTTTTCTACCGTTTATCTCTCATAGAACAGTCATTTCTTTTTGTCGTTCAACCCCTCCAGCAAAAATAACACCGACTTTTGAAGATATTGAATGCTATAATTAACTTTGAATAATTTAGTTTATACGAATTTTTATAAGGAGTTTTTTTATGAGTAAACCTTTAGAAATATTATACGAAAATACGGAAATTAATGTTACAAAAGAAACAAATTTAGTACTTGCGATAGCAAATAAATTAAGAGGAACCTATAAGGCAGAAGATTATCAAGACGTGATTATACCAATGGTAATAATTCGCCGTTTTGAGTGTGCTTTAGAAGAGACTAAGGATGAAGTAGTGAGTACATATAAAACAAATCCAAACATTGCTCCTAAAGTATTAGAACGAAAAGCTGGTCACAGTTTTTACAATGTTAGCCCATTTAATTTAAAAAATTTACAAGATCAAGCTGATGATATTAAAGGGAATTTCAAAGAATACATCAAGGGATTTTCAACAAACATTAAAACAATTATTGAAGATTTACACTTTATGAAACAAATCGACAAGCTAGATAAAGCAAATAAATTATTATTGATTATCAAAGCTTTTGCTAATTTTGATCTATCGCCGAAAACCGTTGATAACATGCGAATGGGTTATCTTTTTGAAGATATTTTAAGACGTTACTCAGAAAACGTGAATGCTGGTGATCATTACACACCTCGTGAAGTAATTCGTTGCTTAGCCAATGTATTATTGGCTGAAGGTAGTGATGATATTTACGATGAAGGAAAAATTATAAAAATTGGAGATTTCGCTTGTGGTACAGGCGGTATGTTATCTACAGCCAATGATTTTATTTTGCGCAAAAATTCAACAGCCAAGATCCATTTGTATGGGCAAGAAATCTTAGATAGTTCATATGCCATTTGTCTAGCGGATATGTTGATTAAAGGTCAAGATGCAAGTCATATCCAATTGAAAAATACCTTAAAAGAAGATGCCTTTCCAGATGATGAATTTCGTTTTGTAATCATGAATCCTCCATTTGGTACACCTTGGAGTGGAGAGAAAGCCGAAAATGGAACGAAAGAAGCTGTTGAAGCAAGCAGTCGTTTTAAACATCGAGTAGGAATTGATGGACCAGAAATTACAATGACTCCAGCAAGTGGAGATGCCCAACTTTTATTTATGCAACATGCATTAGCAAAATTAAATAAAGAAAATGGTCGAGCAGCCATTATTACCAATGGCTCACCATTATTTTCAGGTGGGACAGGTTCGGGAGAAAGTCAAATTCGTCGTTGGATGTTAGAAAATGACCTAATTGAAGCAATAATTGGGTTTCCAGATCAATTATTCTATAATACAGGAATTTCAATCTATGCTTATATTTTAAGTAATAACAAACGCCCTGAACGAAAAGGGAAAGTTCAATTGATTGATGCAACAAGCTTCTATAAGAGAATGCGTAAATCAATGGGAAATAAAAGAAATGAATTATCAAATGATCATATTAAGAAAGTTACTCATCTGTATGCTGATTTTGAAGGAAACGAGTATTGTAAGATTTTTTCTAATGAAGACTTCTTGTATAAAGAATATAGCGTCTATCAACCGATGCAACGGAATTATCAGATAACAGAAGAACGTATTCAAGAAATGATTGATAACAATGATTTGAAAAATTTCTATGATAGGGAAAAAATGGAGGAATATCAATTGATGGATCCAATTCCTGCGAAAGAACAAAAAATATTAGATAAGTTTCTCGAAAATCAACAAACTTTTGAAGAAATAATCAAGCGATTAAGACTAAAAGTAAAGGTAATTGAGAAATACAAAGAACCAAAAGAGTTTACGAAAAAATTAAAAAATCTATTCAAAGATTTAAACGTTCCTACAGCAGTGCTCAATAACATAGTTAAATCAATGAGTCGTATCGATAAAACTGCTGAAATTCAAAAGGATAATAAAGGGAAAATACTTCCAGATAAAGACACAAAAGAGATTGAATTGATTCCATATAAACAATCTGTGGAAGAATATATACGGAAAGAAGTTTTACCACATAAACCTGATGCTATGGAGTTCTTTGAGCAAGACTTAAATAAGAAAACAAAGGGAAAATCAACTCCATCTATAAAAATTGGAGCAGAAATACCATTTACCCGCTACTTTTATAAATATCGAGAATCAAAGCCTTCAAAAGAGTTATTGAAAGAATTCAAAGAACTTGAATCAGAATTAAAAGAATTACTATCAGAATTAGGTTAGGTGATTGGTATGAGAAAGACTGGGATTGAGTGGAGTGGTGAAATTCCAAATGAGTGGGAATTTTATCGTTTAAAAGAAGTGGTTTCAATACAGAATGGTAAAGAAATTGAAGTCGAACTTGATGAGGGAATACCTGTCTATGGATCGGGGGGAATATTTAAATATACCGATGGTTATCTTTATGAGGGAAAGAGTGTTTTATTAGGTCGTAAAGGCACGATAGATAATCCACAGTACGTTGAAGGGAAATTCTGGACTATAGATACATCATATTACACTATTGTAAATGAAGAAAAATTGCTAACTAAACTTTTTTACTATATGTGTCAATGTTTTGATTATAAATATTTTCAAACTGGTAGTACATTACCCAGTATGACACAATTGGATTTAGGTTCTATTAAATTACCGATTGCTGATAGTTTTGAACAAAAAATAATCGTCGATTTTCTTGATAATAAAGTTGCAAAAATAGATAAAGTAATTTATTTACTAAAACAAGAAATTGAAAAACTTGAAGAGTATAAAAAATCAATAATTACAGAAGTAGTAACTAGCGGATTAATAAACGGCAAAGAAAATTGGCAAATTAAAAGATTAAAGTATTGTTTTTCTACAAACAAGGGGTTAAGCATTACAAAAGAAAATCTACAACCTGAGGGAATTCCAGTAATTAGTTATGGGCAAATTCATTCAAAATATGGAGTGAGGGTGAATCCAGAGGAAGATGACCTTCCTTTTGTTGATTCAGACTATTTAAAGAAAAAATCTACATTATTAGAGTATGGAGATTTTATTTTTGCTGATACATCAGAAGATATTATAGGCTCAGGAAATTTTTCAACAAATTTTGGTAAATGCAATTTTTTTGCTGGATATCATACTATAATTGTAAAACTTAAGGATTTTCATGACCATGATTTTAGATATTTTATGTATTTATTTGATTCGGAATGGTTCAGAAAGAATATCCAGTCTAGAGTAAGTGGAGTTAAAGTTTATAGTATCACTCAACAAATATTGAAAAATGCTGAAATTATAATTCCGCCGATAGAAGAACAAAAATTAATGGCTGATTATCTGGAGAGTAAAGTACCTGTATTGGAAAAATCTATTAAACTATTACGACTAGAAATTGAAAAGCAAAAAGAAATCAAAAAAACACTGATCTTTGAATATGTTACTGGTAAACATAGATTAATTAAATGATAGATTTGGAGTGGAAAATTGTGATTAAAAATCCAATTCGGGAGCGTTCAGATTACCAACGTTTTATAATTGATTATTTAGTTAGAAATAATGGATATGTAGAACGTAACTATACTGAATCCACTTATGATCAACACAAAGCAATGGATCAAGATGAATTCATTGCATTCCTTAAAGATACTCAACTTGTTGAGTATCAGGAGCTTTATAATTATTATGGGGAGGATACGGATAATGTTATTATTAGTACCATTTTAAAACAGATAGATACAAAGAATGGTACTTTTTTAACGACTTTAAAGTACGGAGTAGATATAGATAATACTCACTTTGAGTTGATGTATCGTAAACCAGGTAATGATTTTAATCGAACATGGAAAGAAAATTATGAGAAAAATCGTTTTACAGTGATGGAGGAAGTCTATCATAAAGAAGGGGAACGGATAGATTTAGTTTTATTCTTAAATGGATTACCTATTATCACGATGGAATTAAAAGCCAACACTTCAGGTCAATCTTATAAGGATGCGATTTGGCAATATCGAAAAGAGCGGGATTATAGAACACGTTTACTACGATTTAAAAAAGGTGCTTTAGTTCATTTTGCAATGGATTTTAAAGAAGCTTATATGTGTACAGAATTAAAAGGAGAAACAAGTTACTTCTTACCTTTTAATCGTGGATATAAAGAGGGAGCAGGCAATGAACCAAACGAAAGCGGGTTCGGCGTAGCCTATATGTGGGAAGAAATTTTTACAAAAGATATGCTGTTATCTTTGATTTCTAAGTTTATTTTTCTAGAAAGAAAAGAAGATAAGGTTAAGAAAAAAGTTGAAGAACGTTTGATTTTCCCTCGTTTCCATCAGCAAAGAGCAGTGCGGCGAGTAACTGACAGCATGCTTATGCATGGGACAAATCAAAACTATTTAATTCAACATTCAGCTGGTAGTGGAAAGACCAATACTATTGCATGGTTATCTCATCAATTGTCGCAGTTGATCGGTGAGGATGGAAAAGCGGTAGTAGATAGCACTATTATTATAACTGACCGAGTCGTTGTTGATCGTCAATTACAACGAGCAATTCAACAAATTGAGCATAAAGCTGGCTTAGTAAAAGTGATGGATGAAGATGCGACTAGCCAAGATTTAGCAGATGCATTAAATAGTAGTTACAAGATTATCGTTTCAACGATTCATAAATTTAGCTACATTGTCGACAATGTACGAGAGTTGGAAAATCAAAAATTTGCAGTTATTATCGATGAAGCACATTCTTCAACAAGTGGGCGAATGATGGATGGGGTGACCGAAGTACTAAGCAAAAAAGCACAACAAATTGCCGATGAAGATGGAGAAGAAATTGATGATCAAGAATTAGTGGCAGCCAAGATTGAATCAGATATTGAATCTCATGGGAAGCAAAAAAATGTATCGATGATCGCTTTTACAGCTACACCTAAACCAAAAACATTGAAAATTTTTGGTGTAAAAGGTACTGATGGTCATGAGAAAGAGTTTGATTTGTACTCAATGAAGCAAGCCATTGAAGAAAAATTCATTTTAGATGTTTTAGAAAATTATACAACCTTCTCAACATACTATAAAGTAATTAGCAAAGTGATAGATGATCCTTCTTTAGATACTTCGCAAGCTAAGAGAGCGATTATGCGTTTTGTTTCTCTACATGATGTAAACATTACACAAAAAGTTGAGATAATCGTAGAACATTTCAGAGAAAATATTCGAAATATGCTTGATGGACAAGCAAAAGCTATGATTATCACGAGTACAAGAGAAGCAGCAGTTAAGTATTATCATGCATTTAATAAATATGTTGCAGAACATCATTATGATAATATTACCCCTTTGGTGGCATTTAGTGGGAAGTTGAAATTAGATGAGGGAATAGAGCTAACTGAAACAGCCATTAATGGTTTTTCTGAAGAAGAGGTACCGAATAAATTTGATACCGAAGAATATCAAGTATTACTTGTAGCTAATAAGTACCAAACAGGGTTTGATCAACCAAAATTATGTGCTATGTACGTTGACAAAAAATTATCTGGGGTTACAGCGGTGCAAACATTATCCCGTTTAAATCGTACTTATCCTAATAAGTACACATTTGTATTAGACTTCGCTAATTCATTTGAAGAAATTAAAAAAGCATTCTCTAAATACTATACTAGAACATATTTGGGAAATGAAATTAACCCGCATGATATTTTTGAGATTGAAGAAAAAATAGAGTTAAGAAACATATTAGATTATGGTGATATCAATGCCTTCAATAACCTAATGTATTTAGAAAAACGTTTAAAAAAAGATCGCCAAAAAGTAGAATATTATCTAGACAGAGCTGTGAAGCGCTTTAATAAATTGAAAAAAGAAGAGAAGGAAGAAGCCTTTTTAGAACTAAAACATTTTGTAAGTTTTTATAATTTCTTAATTCAAGTGACTAGCCTTAAGAATTTGGATTTGCATAAAAAGTATAATTTTATCCGCTTTTTATTGAAAGAAATTGATTTATCGGGAGCAAATGCTGGCGTTGATTTGACGGGGAAGATAGATGCGGAATTTGGAAAACCGAAGATTACTGCTGAAATTACTGGTGGAGATATCAAAGATGGTAAAGGTGAATTGAGACTTCCTGGAGCAGACACACCAAGACCATATGAACCAATTATCAAGAAATTATCTGAAATTATTGAAGAATTCAACATGATGCATGGCACTAATTTTGATAGTGACATTGAAATAGAATCTGTAATGCATGTAAAAGAAATTTTGGTAAAAGATGAAGAGTTAAAACGTACAGCCATGGTTAATAACAAAAATGATTTCAAACTAGAATATAACCGAAGAATTGACGATGCATTGATTGAAGGTATGGATAGAAATCAAAACTTTAACAATACCTTATTATCAAACGACGAACTAAAACTCTCAATATTTGATTTATTTATGGATGAAATCTATAAGCGCTTAAAAGAATAGTGATGAATCATTCATGGATTTTATTATCGACTGAATGGGCAGTAAGGAGAAATATTTTACGAAGACTAATAGTGATTGTACTTGATGAAAAAAGACTAATAGTCTGTGTTAAAAATGAATGTAGAATTAAGAGCGCTCTTTGAGCGCTTTTTTT
This sequence comes from Psychrobacillus syltrankelensis, assembly GCF_055454035.1. Lineage (NCBI taxonomy): Bacteria > Bacillati > Bacillota > Bacilli > Caryophanales > Bacillaceae > Psychrobacillus > Psychrobacillus syltrankelensis. The sequence goes on from NZ_CM144227.1 coordinate 3,744,752, forward strand.
ATTAACTTACTATTGCTTTTGATGAAGGATCAACCAAAAGCAATGATGTAAAAGGTGCCTAAGTTCGTTATATAATGGAAATAGACGGCATAAGATATATATGCGACTGATTTATTTCTAATGTTGTCTTGTATACACAGTTTTTTCATAATAATGGACGAACCGTTTACTCCAAAATTTAATGACTTGATGGATATTATGAACTAAACCTTTTCTTTTATGTCATTTGTTTAGAACTGCTAAACATAGAGAAATTAGATGATTAAGATTTAATGAAGTATCTATTACATCATTATTTGAAGAAACTAATAGTGAAGTTAGTTATATTAATTAGTCATAGGTAAATTCAAGATAACATTCATAGACCAAAATTGAATGTATTAATGAGTTATGTTTTTTTTTAGAATAAGAGATAAATAATTCAGATCGAAGGTGAAATTTTGAATACAAATTTACCTGAGTTAGATAAGTTATTTAGGGATGTAGGGACATATCGCAAAAGCAGCCAATTCGAAAATTTGTTAGAATTTGTAAAGAAGTTTCCTAATATTGCCCCTTATAACGCTATGTTAATTCAAATTCAGAAACCGGGAAGTCTTTACATTGCTACTCTCTCTGAATGGGAACGATTTAACCGTACAATTAAAGTAGGGGCAAGACCACTTGTAATACTACGTCCTTTTGGTCCGGTTTCATTTGTATATGAATTGAGTGATACAGAAGGGACAGAACCTCTTCCAAAAGAAATATTAGAGCCTTTTCAGGTAAAGGGAAAACTATCAGATAAGGTTTTTGATAGATTTATAAATAACCTTAAATACGAAGGGATATATTATGTTGAATCAGATCATGGAACAGGAAGTGCAGGTTATATACAAGAAGATAAAAAGAAAAGAGAAGTAAAGATTGTTAGTCCTAAGAAAGAAATTTGGGTCAAAGTATTATACCAAATGGTAGTTAACCGGAATCATACAAACGAAACTAGATTTGCTACAATTGCACATGAATTAGGCCATTTATACTGTGGGCATCTTGGTACTCCAAAACCTAAATGGTGGGCGGATAGAAGAGGTCTAACAAGAAATGAAGAAGAATTTGAAGCCGAGAGTGTATGTTGGATAGTTTGTGAAAGAATGGGTATTGAAAATCCATCAGCAAAGTATCTGAGCGGTTATCTTAATAATAATGATACTATTCCAAATATAAGTGTTGATACTGTCCTAAAAGCGGTAGCCAATATTGAGTCAATGTTAAAAGGTGGAACTAAACCACGTAAAGAATTAATAACAAGATCAATAGAATTAAAGTGAATCGCCTAATAGTACGCCTAAGTACTATTAGGCGATGTTCCATTGAAGGTTTTAAACTATGATTATACCTTTCACAAAAATTTATATTCTATTACTTCAAATAGCATATACAATCATTTTTTCTTCATCTAAAATACTGAAAGCCTTGTTTCCATATTTAAGACAATGCAAGCCCAATTTTTCTATACTATTTATGCACTAAAATAAATATTGTCCCCCGCAAGCATTTTCTATTAAACGTAGTCAAATACGTAGTCAAACATTTTCGACAGCAGCTATAAAACCTTGAAAACACCGGTATTATAGCATTTTATGAGACGGTTGGTTCGACTCCCGCCGTCTCTATATAACAATTGGCAGTAAAAGCAGTCATATCAACGTACAGGTTAGGGATATTGAAGGGGAGTTGAACCTCGTTGCGATATCCCTATTTTCATCCCTAGAGATAAATACTATATTTATAATGTACTAAATCATAAGACCTTCTAATTCAAACAATGAATTGGGAGGTTTTTTCTATGTCTAGAGGTAGAAATCATGGAGTATTTGCAGTTAGTAGTGATGTGGTGGAATTGCCGTCTAAAAATCATGAGACGAAGCGAGATAGCTTAACAATTAGTAACGCACTAGAATCAGTATTTCAGCAAATGAGGATTGTAGGGAATCGTCAGAGAACAATTGAAACTATCAATACATCTTTGAACAGTTCACACCTGTTAACAAGTTACAGTACGTTGAAGATATTACTGTAGAGTCGTTGTACCACTATTTGGATGTCCTGGAAGTTGCAGGAAGAAGGTTTACTCTAAAAAACAACTAGACCATGCATGAATAATCGAACAATAATAATGGTATAATCATTTGGAATATTAAACTAAAAATGGATACTAAAAAAATGTATAGTTAAAAAGGTAGGAAGAAAAAGGGAGTCTCCATATTTTAGGGGAAGAGTTTTATTACTAATACCCCGAAAAATAGTATAGTATATGTAAAAAAATAGATTTTAAGAAAAGTTATAGAAGAAGTTACTTAAGTTATGGGGGGGACTATATTGTTTAATGCTCAAAATAAAGATATCAATGAGAAGACAGGAGTTCATTTTGTACAAATAGAAACTTTAAATAAAACATTTAGAGAATTTATTGACAATAATTTAAAGACAATATGTAGAGGAGAAAACCACGAAAATGAATTGAAGTATATTAAGAAGCAATTGAAGAATTTTTTTGAGAAAAAAGATGCCGTTAAGAAGTATGGCTCCATTGGAGAATTATTTTCACATTTTTATTTAAGTTCTATTAACTTTAGACCTAAATTTATGTTTTTGAATTTAGAGGAGAACTCAGTGAAAAAAGGTTTTGACGGATTTTATGAAAAAAATGAAATGGTTTGGTTATTAGATTCTAAATCTGGAAAACACGATTCTAAACGTGTAAGCCACCGTTTGAAAATTCAAGAAGCGTATAGAAGTGTCAAAGGTCAGTTAGCTGGTGGGGTAAATAATAATCCATGGGAGAATGCGTTTCAACATGCAAATTCTAGAGACATAAACTCAAGTAGTAAATTATTGAGTACTATTCGGAAATTTTCAAATGAATATTTAGATGAGGAATATGCAGATATGAAAACGCTAAATATAATATTGGCATCAACTATTTATTGGTATGATGCATGGAGCGTTAAAGAAATCGATGAACTATTAGTTGAATTAGAAAATGTACAACAGGATATGGATTTTTCAGAGTTAATAATATTTTGTTCTAACAAAAAGACATTCGAGGAATTCTTAGAATATTTAGAGGAGGAAGATGATGAATTCGAAAGAGAAGTCGCAGTTGACGTTAGTTACTAAAGAAGAAAAGTTTAGTCAAGTATATACGAAATTAATTTTAGAAGAACAATTAAATAATAATGAAAAAACATATATTCTTACAGTGGCATTATTGAGTCTTAGGGTATATCAAGAGGATAAAAGTAAAAAAAGTTATTTAGAATTTGCATATTTTATTATTCTTCAATACTCTCTCAAATATTCTGACTACAAGCCCTTGTATGATTTTAGTGCAGACTTTGGTTTTTATCCTATTACAAAGGAGATTTTAAATCTTAATTTAATAGAAGGGAATATAAAAGATGTTTTAACTAATATTCAATTAGAAAATTTTAAATATAAATCATATATTGAGACACTTGAACAAAATGTGTTAAGAAATTCACTACATAATCTAGAAAAAGAAATTTCTATAACAGCTCCAACTTCTTATGGGAAAAGTGAGTTGATAATTGACCATATAAAAAGTAATTTTGGAAGAAAAAGATTTGCAATTATTGTTCCTAGTAAGTCATTGCTAAATCAAACATATAAAAACTTAAGAAATAATATTAATGATTTTAAAATTATTTATCATGATGAGATGTATAATTATGAAGAAAAATTTATAGCGATATTGACTCAAGAAAGAGCTCTAAGAATGTTGGAAAATGAGGGGCTAACATTTGATGTAATATATATCGATGAGGCACATAATTTATTAAATAGAGACAATAGAAATATTCTATTAACGAGGTTGTTAAGAATAAATAGATCGAGAAACCCAGAAAATAGAATTATTTATTTATCACCACTTATAGATGATTCTAATAAACTATGTCTGTTTAAAGAACAGAAGATAGTAGATAAGAGAATAAATTTTAATTTAAAGCAGCCAGTATATATTTTGAAATCTTCTAGTAATACTCAAATTTATAATAAATTTTCTCACCAATTTTACTTAAAAACAGATGATACTTTAGATTATCTAAAATATATTATAAAGAATTTAAAACAAAAGAATTTTATTTATTTACGAAGACCTAAAGACATTGAGGAGTTTGTAAGGAGAATTTATAATGAACTCCCAGACATAACAATAGACAGTAGACTAGAGAATTTAATAAAGGAATTGGAGTATAGTATTCATCAAGAATATTGGATGATTAAACTTATAAAGAAAGGTATCATTTATCTTCATGGAAAGATGCCAGATATTTTAAAAGAATACTTGGAATATCAGTTTAAAGAAATTTCTACTTTAAAAATTCTTGTTGCAAATCATGTTATTCTGGAAGGAATTAATTTACCTATTGATAACTTATATATTTTAACGGTACATTCATTGAAAGAAAAAGATGCAATAAATTTAATAGGTAGAGTGAATAGATTAAATTATATTTTTAATGGTGTTGAAAATCTTTTGTCAAAGTTAATTCCTAAAATACATTTTGTTGAGAATCCATTTAATAATGTAAATATGAAAAATTATATTGGAAAATTAAGAAGTAATATTTTTGATGAAAAGGTAAAGAATCCAATTTTATTGAATTATGATGGAACTAATACCACTGTAGAAGAAAAAGAAAAAGATTATAAAATCATTTTTGTAGAGGACTTTATATTAAAGGAACATGAACTAGAAGCAGATAAAATTTCTAAAATTTTATTTAAAAATGGTATTCATAACTACATAGATTTTGATACTGATTATATTAATTTACTAATAAAAAAAATCGAGTCTTTTAATAGAAAAGATAAAGAAGTCATCGATATAATTTATGAAGTTTTTTTAAAGGAAAATATTATTCCTACTAATTTTAAAGATGATAATATTTTCTACCTAACATATGAAAGAAATAGAGACTATTATAAAAACTTTATAAATTATCAAAAACAGTATTTGTTAAAAGATTATATTTCATTAAATTTTGCTTATCATAAGGGAAGGATAAGCAGAGGAATAAATCTTTTGTTTATAGGGAGGTCTTTTGGAGAAGTAAACAAAAAAGGTTTGGTTAGTGAATTTTATAATGATAACAAATGGATAAATATTTCTAATAAAACTGATGGAGAACTAATTAATTTAATTTTAATTAAGTTTAAATTAGATTCAGATTTTTTAAATTATGATTTAACAAATTTTATAAATACATTATATGATTTAGAAATATTAAATGAAGAAGAATTTAATGATATCACTTACGGTACACAGGATAAAAAAGTAATTGAGCTCAAAAGGTTGGGAATTTCTACTAATCTAATAAAAAAAATTTCACAAGATTTAATGTTAGAGCATATAGAATTTGATGATAAAAACAATCTTAAAATGAATGCTCAAATATTAAATTATTTAGAGCAGTTAAGAGATATGGAAAAATTTGAAGTTAGTAAATTTTTATAGGTAATTGATACACCTTAGTTAACGTGCATTTATTCTCAACACTAGACGCAGCTTTAACTAGTCTGGTTTTCAGAATCTCTTTTTCATTGCAGTAATTTTGATATATACTTATTTTAGAAGGTCTTTGAACCAAGTTCGTAAATATATAATACTCCCTAGTGAGTAAAACCGTAAAATAAATAAGAATGGAATCGGTGTAAACCCTTGAAACTCTGAGTGTCGGCATAATGCTACCGAATCCTAAATAGGCAAGATACACTCGTAGAAGCTTAAGTGTTAGAGTTTCTGGATGCGGGTTCAAATCCCGCCGTTTCAAAGTTTAAATAGCTAATATCGGTTTTCTAAGTAAGGGATATTAAATGGAAGTCGAACTTCTGTTGAATATCCCTATTTTCATCCAAAGTGATATTTAGAATATCTAATATGAATGTTACTCATTTTAGTACTAATTAAAATTATTATGAGAATTGCGGGAAACCGTCAGATTTAAAGCTATCAATATACCTTTGAACAGTAAAGTTGTAGTACGTTGAGGATATTATAAAGCAACTACGAGAGCTAATTTTGTTGAAATACTAGCGACAAGAGTATTGTTTTCTTATCAAGTATTGAATATGAAGAAATTGGAGGTATCATATATGAATGAAAAAGCTATAGCGGAAGAAATCGAAGCATCAGTAAAGATATTAAATTCATTCGATGATGAAATAAAACAAACAGTTTTAGAACTTGGAAAAAAGATGCTAAATGATGTAGAGTTTAGAAGTTATATCGTAGAACAAGTTATTAATAGCAAGAAACTATGAGAATAGTAGAAAGAATATAGAGGCTTAAGTATAGATCTAAAAAAACGTCAAGGTATTCATTTGATTTTGAATGCGATTTATGTAGGTTTAAAAGCCATGATTACCGAAGATGATTCGGTGATAGTGGCTATTTGGTTGAGTAAAATTTTTTACACGGAAGTGGAATCTGGTTTTATTTAATACAATGGGAAAGACAGATCTGAGTTTTATCGAATGAAAAAAGTTCCCTGTGTTAGACACAACTTCAAAATAATTCTGAATAGTGTCTATGCTGTATGTGACACAGGGAACATACACTAAATATAATAGTAGAAAACGCATATGACTATGAATTGGTATCCGTACAGTAACTTCTATCGACGGAATGACTTCTGACTGGCACGTATCCCTTGGGATGTTAGAAAAAGTAAGTGTTCGTTTGGTAAATGAAGTACCACATATTAACCGCGTAGTTTATGACATTACGAGTAAGCCACCAGCAACAATTGAGTGGTAATAGGACTGTTCAGTAATATAAACTAAACAAGTTATAAACGTAGTCATATCAGTGTCTAACGTACAACTATTTATATTTCAAAAACTACACTCTTTTTTTAGTTATTTATAACAAATAACTAGAAGAGGTTTTTTGTTTTAGTTAAAATTAGCGACTAGATTGATGACTTTAAAATGGATTAGCAATTTTAAGGTCGTAAAGATAAGTATAATGAATACATTTAGCTATTAATTATTTTACTAAGTTTTTACTGATTTATGCAAGGTTAGGCAGTACACTAATAAAGCAAAAAGGTTTACTGCATTAAAATAGGGTATATTATATTTGTTGAATAGATTCTCTTTAAAGACAAGAAAAGTAGGTGAACAAAGTGGGGAAATATACATTGGATACCAAAGGTCAGGTGGCTGTGGCAAAGTATCATGAAAAACACAAGCCTGCCAAATTTGATAAACAGCAGCAACTTGAAAAAATACGTGCGGAGTATTTGAAAAAAAAGCAAAAACAAACAGATAAATAATATGAATGAAAACATAGGAAGACTAAAATCTCCCTATGTTTTTCTTATTTGAAGTTCTTTTTTTCAATTGATGATGTTTGAACTTATTTAAAAATGTTAAGAAACTGAAAGTTCCTTTTGTTCTCTTATTCCTTGGTACTCCCTAATTAAAAGCTTTAAGCCATTACGATCTATCATTTCAATCTCATTATGTTGAGCTGAAATTAAAGCTTTTTTAGTAAAATAACGATTAGTAATTATTATTTTCTTTTGCACATTCCAGTAACCAGCACCTCCACAAACTTCATTTACAGCGTCAACCCCAACTGTCCGTCCTTCTCCGTAACATTTAGCTTGTATGCCAGCTTTAATTTTATCGTTAATAATGATTACATCAATACCATATTCAGTATGGGGAGTTACTTGGGTGAAATAACCCAGTCTGTCATATAGTTCAGCCAAGTATACCTCAAATTCTTTACCAGCCATTTTATCAATTTCTTCAATATCTATTTGGAGCTGTTTCGAATGTTTTTTTAATGGTAACGAAGGAAGAACAATATTGTATTTTTTGGTGCTTACTGAACGAATTCCAATATAGATTAAACCTAATACGAATAAAATTGTTAAAATCTCTCCATAGGGAACTATTTCAGCGATAGTTAATACGGTTAGAAAAAGATATAGGCAAAGGATACTTTTTTGTTTAAATTTCCAGTAATGAATACGATGTGTAGGTTGAAAAGCTTTATGTAATTCCATACTTCTAAATAATCCTATGTTAATAGCAATTAAAAAATCAATAATACAAATGTTGTTGTCACATCATCTTGTAGTGGCTTGATACTCCTAGCAGTTTCCAAACCCATGATAAATAAAATTAAACTAAATATAATCGATGAAGTTTTAGATTGATTAAATCTTTGTTGTTTCGTTGCTTTTCGGTCCATGTTTATTTCAATCCTCTTGATTATGTATTTGACAATATTCTTACCGAAATCCTAATTTCATAATCGTAAAGGGTATTGAAAATAAATTAAAAAGTTCCCTGTGTTAGACGTAACTTCAAAATAAGTCTGAATAGTGTCTAAGTTGTATGTAACACAGGGAACAAACACAATTTTCCCCTGGTCATCGAAAGGTAAAATAATATAAATGTTTGCACCTAGCCCGCTCATCACAGGACGTACATAGTGAAGGCGTTGAATAATGCAAAGTTGTTCAAGCTTCCGAATCGCCCGACGAACAGTCGCATTCGACTTACCGATAACAGTTTCAATCGTTGCGTGTTTTAAATGGGCAGCTCCATATTTCACTGAATACCTTCGGATTACATCGAGCACAAGTTGGTCTGATTTGTTTAGCTCGTTTCGATGGAACGCACAATGTTTAGCAACAGCATCATCCATCTCTGCTATTGAATTGAAACGAGCGTAGTTTTGTAAGTAGTGAGTCATTAGAATTCCACCTTTTCCTTTTTTATAGAAAGGAGTGGCCGAAAAGTGGACAGGGGATGGAAAAGTTTTGTTGATTTTTTGTCGACCATTGTGTCAGAAACTTTTACGTTAATACAAACAAACATGAATTTAATGTTTGTTTCTGTCGCAGGGAACAAAATATAAGAGAAAGTATTCTACAAACGTATTTCAAAAGTAATGCCAACGTTTAATTCAAAGGATAAACCAGCTCCAACTATCATTGCACAAGCTTTTAATTAGTGAAAAAGCTAAATACGCTTGGAAAACCAGTGGAAATGATGTTTTAGATCATTTTGTTGACGTCAACAAAATGGTCCATCTTGGTTCAGGATCGGAAAAAGAAGTGGATGATATCATGCTTTCAAGTTACGCATGTTATCTAATCGTCCAAAATGGTGATCCAAAAAAGAAGTGGTTGCATTAACACAGGGAACAAATTTATAAAGTAAAAAGGTTTATTTCAGTAAAATAAGGTATATTATATTTGTTGAATAGATTCTCTTTAAAGACAAGAAAAGTAGGTGAACAAAGTGGGGAAATATACATTGGATACCAAAGGTCAGGTGGCTGTGGCAAAGTATCATGAAAAACACAAGCCTGCCAAATTTGATAAAAAGCAGCAACTTGAAAAAATACGTGCGGAGTATTTGAAAAATAAGCAAAAACAAACAGATAAATAATATGAATGAAAACATAGGAAGACTAAAATCTCCCTATGTTTTTCTTATTCGAAGTTCTTTTTTTCAATTGATGAAATTCTCTTTCCTTATTATCTCCTAATTCCCCTGTTATAATAATATAAAACAGTAAGGCGGGGAAAATATGACGGAAAAAAACTATGAATCACTTGTTCCAAATCGTATTTTTGTTGGAGGAGTAGATGGTGTAAATGATCTTTTAGAAAATGAAAAAATAGATGTAATATTTGATTTAAGAGTAGCCAAAAAGGAGCATCCTGCAGAAAATTTACGTGTCCACCAACCAATAGCTGACGACGCTCCATATCAAGACAAATCCATAAAAGCAGCGGTTGATGTGGTGGTAAAAGCCTATAATGACGGTAAAAATGTATACTTTCACTGTACTTCAGGAAGAGGTAGAGCAGGTACATTGGCAGTAGCAACTTTAATGGAATTAGGTTTAGCGGAAACAGTGGAAGAAGCAGAAGAAAAAGCAAAATCAATTCGTCCTAAAATCGACGTAAAAGCAGAGCAAAAAGAAGCTCTTAAAAGAATATATAACAACTTGTAAGTGAAAATGCCAAGGGAATGTTAGTTAACCCTTGGCACTTTTTTTATTTTTTAACTTTCATCAATTTTACTTCAGTTCTTAGTGCCATGAATAAAGACACAACCATGAACAACATCACAAACGAAAACGGTAATGCAGCAATGATAATAGTATTTTGTAATGCATCTAGCCCACCGACTGACAACAAAATAATTGCAATTACAGATAAAGTGATTCCCCAAATAAGCTTAGCATTATTCGGAGGAGTCAATGAACCTTTTGTCGACAGCATACCTAAAACAAATGTAGCTGAATCTGCTGATGTAATGAAAAAAGAAGCGATAAGTACTACCGCTAAAACAGAAATCATCCATGATAATGGCATCATGTGAAACATTTCGAATATAGTCAACTCTGTAGAGGAATTTGCTAAATCTGCGACCCCACTTTTTTGCATATCAATAGCTGTCGTGCCAAATGCCGAGAACCAGATTGCTCCAAGCAATGTAGGTGCCACAAGCACACCGGTAACGAATTCTTTAATTGTCCGACCTTTAGATACACGGGCAATAAACATACTTACAAATGGTGCCCAAGAAATCCACCAAGCCCAGTAGAAAATTGTCCAATTATCAAGCCATTCGCGATTAGTTGCATTCAATGGTGATGTACGTAGACTCATTTGGACAATGTTGGCTAGATAGCCTCCAAAAGAGTCCGTGAAAATATCAAAAATAAGTAATGTGGGACCAAGGATGAGGACAAAACCAAGAAGTGCGAGAGCAAGTACTAGATTCGTATTGGATAAGTATTTTATACCCTTACTTAGTCCAGACCAAGAAGAAGCAATAAAAAGAATTGTTACAATAGCGATAATAATAATTTGAGGAACAATTCCGAATGTCACATTAAAAAGGTAGTTTAATCCTGCGTTAATTTGAATGGCACCGATTCCTAGTGAAGTAGAGACACCAAATGCTGTAGCAAAAACAGCGAGTACATCAACGAGGATACCCCATCGGCCTTCCATCCTTTTCCTAAATATCGGTTTCAGTGTTGCAGAAATTAACCCTGGTTCACCTTTACGGAACTGGAAAAAAGCAAGGGATAGTGCAATAACACCGTACATAGCCCAAACGTGGAATCCCCAGTGAAAGAAGGATTGACGAAAAGCTTCTTTAAAAGCCGCATCCGTATTAGCTTCTTCTGTTGCAGGGCTGATTGCAAAGTGAGATAGAGGCTCAGCCGCACCGTAAAAAACAAGGCCAATACCCATTCCCGCAGAAAATAGCATAGAAATCCAGGTAATTGTAGAAAACTGTGGTCGATCTGTATCTTTTCCAAGACGGATTTTTCCATAAGGACTTAAGATGAAAAATACACTGAGTGCTAACATGAATGTCATCAGAAGCATGTAGTACCAACCAAAGGCTGTTGCGACAAAATTTTTAATAGTTGTAGTAATTGCTTCAAAATTTTCGGGTGCTAAGGCTCCATATCCGACAGCCAAAACGATTAATCCCATTGTGATATAAAAAACTTTCGATAGATTCTTCATTTTTCCCCCTAGAATAGAAATTATTAATATAAGTAATTAACCTTACTAACAAATTAGTGTGAAATCAAACGACGCGAATTATTCTATTTATTCTAAGTTATCTCCATATTCTGTGCTATTAAAACTAATGCATCCTATGTGTGCTAAAATAAATCAAAACTAACGAAAAGGTTCGAAGATCTCTGGTGATGGAAAAACATCATTTACATTTTGGCAATAGAGGAGATTGTAGAATGGGAGCCTTTCCTTGCTGTTGCAAGGTTAGCGAGAAGAGTGTGGAATCGGAACTAGAAGAACGGCTAGTGGTTATTGTGAATTAACATATCTCGTTATAAAAAGTTAGGACCGGGTTGAATTATGAAAGTTTCTCACATATGAACCGTCGCGCTTCGCTACCACTTTGTGGAAATTTATAATTTCAATGAACGTCAAAACCTTGATACAACAAGGCTTTGACGTTTTTTAGTGTCATGTTATTGGATATTAATAACTTGACGGAAGTGTAAAATGGGAGTAATCTACGTTAGTTACAAAAAAAAGTTATAGTAAAGTAACATCTATTAAAATTTACTGTCAATAATTTAAATTAATATAAATCAAGATTTGAATAAAATTAGTAAAAGGTTGGTGCGAAAATGAAAAATCTAATAAGTATAAAAGATAATCGTTTAAACAACTTTTTAGGCATATATTTATTAGCTGTTTTGATGTTATGGATTAAAACATATATTACTCAAACATCACAATTTAAGCTAGGTGTAGAAGGACCTCTTCAACAATTCCTTTTAATATTAAATCCACTAGGATCAGCATTACTATTTCTAGGAATTTCATTTTTATTTAGAGGAAAGAAAAAATACACATCACTAGTTATAGTTTACGCTCTTATGTCTATTCTTTTATATGCCAATGTTGTTTATTACCGATTTTTTAGTGATTTCATAACATTACCTACACTTTTTCAAACGCAGAACTTCGGAGATTTAGGTGGAAGTATTCTTACTTTAATAAAACCTTTTGATGTCGTGTTCTTTGTGGATGTATTTGTAATGTTATACCTACGATTCTCAAGAAAAATACAAAAAGAAACAAATCGTTTTGGGTATAAAAAAGCAATAGCAATTATTGCTTTTGCATTAGTAGTATCAATCATAAATTTAGGACTATCTGAAATTAGTCGTCCGCAACTATTAACTCGGGGTTTTGATAGAAACTATATTGTGAAATATCTAGGAATGTATAACTATTCGATTTATGACTCAGTAGAAACGATGAAAGCATCATCACTTAGAGCTTTAGCGGATAGTAGTGATATTACGGAAGTGAATAACTATATACAATCTAACTACGCCAACCCTAATGCAAAATATTTTGGTCAAGCAAAAGGAATGAACGTCATCTATTTACATTTAGAATCATTCCAAAACTTTCTTATCAACTACAAATTAAACGGTGAAGAAGTTACACCATTTTTAAATTCATTAACAAAAGATAAGAATACAATGTATTTCGATAATTTCTTCCATCAAACTGGTCAAGGTAAAACGTCCGATGCAGAATTTATGTTGGAAAATTCTATATTTGGGTTACCACAAGGGTCTGCTTATATTACAAAAGCACAAAATACGTACCAAGCAGCTCCTAGTATTTTAAAAGATTATGGTTATACATCAGCTGTATTCCACGGTAATAACGGAAGCTTCTGGAATCGAAATGAAATTTATAAATCATTTGGATTCGATCACTTCTATGATGCTAGTTATTATGATACGAGTTCTTCAACAGACATGGCTGAATATGGTTTGTTAGATAAACCATTCTATGAACAATCTGAAAGTCTATTAAGTGCGTTACCACAACCTTTTTATGCGAAATTTATTACGGTAGGAAACCACTTCCCATATAATATGAATCAAGACCTAGTAACAATTGATAAAGCCGATACTGGAGACGCAAGTGTTGACGATTATTTCCAAACAGCGCGTTATACAGATGAAGCAATCGAACAGGTCTTCAATCAATTAAAAGAATTAGGCTTATATGATAATACGATGATTGTTCTTTATGGTGACCATTATGGAATTTCGGGTAATCATAATAAAGCGATGGAACAAGTCATGGGAAAAGAAATTACACCATATGAAAGTGCTAATTTACAACGCGTACCATTATTCATACATGTTCCAGGGATGAAAGGTGGAACCAACCACACTTATGGTGGCCAAACAGACCTTCTTCCAACGTTATTACATTTATTAGGAATTGATACGAAACAGTTTGTTCAATTTGGTTCAGATTTATTATCAGAAAAACATAATGAAATTGTTCCATTTAGAAATGGTGATTTTGTCAGTCCTACGATTGATTCAATTAATGAAAAATTTTATGATAATAAAACAGGTTTACCATTAGATGATAGTCAATTAAAGTTCGCAGATACTATCAAAGAAGAAGTGGATCGTAAATTGGAGCTTTCTGATAAAGTCGTGAATGGTGACTTATTAAGATTCTATACGCCAAAAGGATATACTCCAGTTGATCCTTCTCAGTTTAATTACAACAAAGATGCGAATGAAAAATCTAACTAATGGTTTAAATTATTTTAAATGACCTGTAAAAGGGCAATTTAGTCTTGTATAAGCACACAAAATTGAATGCTCAATACTACTATACCTAAAACTACGCGAGTCTTACTTCGCGTAGTTTTATTTTTTTTAAGGAGATATATAACGTTTGTAGAATAGGTATTAGTAGAATTGAAAAGGAAAATTGTTTATGGAAAATAACTTAAAAGGAGTTTACGGTTCCTATAGTATTCCAGACAATTAATCCAGCTTGATGAAGGCTTGCCAACTTTTAAGTTTCAAAGTGTACCAAATCCTTTCGTGTCAAGGATTTGAGTACGCTTTTTGTTTAATTCAATTTCATCTACAAATTTAACATTGAAACCAATCAATTATTAGAATCCATTTTTATCCTGAAAATTCTTTACAAGATGGTGCTGTATTAATAAGAGGAGATAAAATTTATTCTGCAACGAACGTTCTCCCTTTATCTAGTCTCATAAATTGCGGTTTAACTTAAATACTATTTTTTATTAGCTAAAAGTGTTGACAGCAAAAATGAATTCATGGTATATTTATTTCGAATTAAAGATACTTTAATTGAAGATATCATAATTAAAGAATAGGAGTGAAACGAATGGAATTAGCAAAGAAAAAATTGAATGCTGTTTCCTTTATCCTTCGTGCCTCCCAATCTATTCAAGAAGTGATTAGAAAAGATGCAGCTGAATATGAATTGAATCCTACAGAGTTTGCTGTACTAGAACTACTCTATCATAAGGGTGATCAGCCAATTCAAGTGATTGGGAAAAAGATTCTAATTTCTAGTAGTAGTATTACTTATGTGGTAGATAAGCTAGAACAGAAGAAATTTGTTGTTCGTAAAGCATGTCCAGAAGATCGTCGTGTGACCTATGCGAGTCTAACAAATCTTGGTGAGGATTTTATTAATCAGATTTTTCCCCAGCATGAAAAGAAACTGGAACAAATATTTGAACAGTTAACAGAAGAAGATATTGATAAAACGATTGAATTACTCAAACAGATTGGTCATAACGCAAATCAAGTATAAATTTTTTTAATTATATATCTCGAATTAGAGATTTACTAAATCGAGGTAATCGGAAGCGGAATGAACCTTTAAAAGGGATATATGAAGCTGCGATTACAAGTAGTTCAGAAAAAAATATGAATTTTTCATATATGTATTAGGTACACCTTGGCAAAATGGGCCAGTACCGTTGGAATTTGCACTACCGCTTAGGACCAATTCATATTCATATTGCGCAATTTGATTATTTTAAAGAAGTATTGGAAAAAGTAATGTTAATGCGTGAAATCGCACAAAAAGGTTCAATACATTTATTTGAAGTTGGTAGGGTGGCAATGATAGTACGAAATTGAGGCGTCCATGCGACCGATCAATACAGTACGTAGCGCTTAACATAAAAATGAGTACTTTTAAGGAGGTGAAATAGAAAAAATGGGCTTTTTAAGTAAATTATTTGGAAAACAAGAACAACAACATAAGGAGGAAAAAACAATGACAAAATCAAACATAGGTATTATTTTAGGTTCAACACGTGAAGGTCGCGTAAGTCCACAAGTTGGAGCATGGGTTAAAGAATTAGCAGATAAACGTGGGGATGCAAACTACACTATCATAGATATCGCAGAATACAAATTACCACTTTTAGGTGAAGCAGGCGGCGATGCATCAGGAGCAGCAGCATGGTCAGAAATCATTTCAAAACAAGACGGATTCGTATTCATCGTTCAAGAATACAATCACTCAATCACAGGAGCACTTAAAAATGCATTAGATTACTTACGTGAAGAGTGGAACAATAAAGCAGCAGGTATCGTTTCTTACGGTTCTGTAGGTGGAGCTCGTGCAACGGAACATTTACGTGGTATTTTAAGTGAATTACTAGTAGCGCATGTGCGTGTACATCCAGCATTATCATTATTTACAGACTTTGAAAATGGTACAGACTTCAAACCAGCTGCAGTTCAAGCAGATTCAGTAAACCAAATGTTAGACCAAGTTATTCCTTGGACAACTGCATTAAATACAGTACGTAAATAATTTTAAATGTTGTAAATCTCTACATATCACAAAGTGTGCATGAGCATGTACATTTTGTGATTAATTTTAATAAATTTTGAGCAAAACGTTATCAAGTAGATTGAAGGTTTTGCTTAGAATTTTTAGTAGAAAGAGAGGGAACAAGATGAACTATACTATTGCGGGAAGTAATTAAAATCACAATATCAACGGTTTAACAATACAAGCGATATTGGACGGGATATGAACTTTATGTAAATCTCCCTACATATACTCTTGGTAATCAATCTTCTAATCATAATGATTAGAAGGTTTTTTTATGGGCCGAAAACGGGGGATATTTTCGGTACAAATAGACGAAATAGGAATATCTAAGAAACCTGTAACTACAAAACAAAGATACAATTTTTATGGTTAAATAAAGATTTAATACAATCAATACTTATTTTGCTTACGATTAAGACCCAAACATTGATAAGGATAAACAAGATATTAAATGGTGTGCTTGGCCTACTTATAAGGCCAAACACATCATAGCAATGGAATTATCCATTATGATAGAGCAATTGCTAAGCCACTAAAGGATACAGGGCCTACAATTGCAGCTTCTGTCCCACTAGTCAAATTTTGAGCAGTTACCAGGTAAACATGGGTACCTTGTCCAACATTAAAATCTATTGCTTGGAATGTTTCTACATAGTTTACTTCTGATGCAGGATCAGATTCTACTCCTACTTGGGTGTTGAAGATTTCTCTTCCATCGCGGAAGATTCTAAACAGAATTTGGGATGTGCCTGTAACCCCGTGCACTCCTACTGTCGCAATTAATTCTACACGATTTCTAGTTGCATCACTGGGAATCGTTAGTCGAATATTTGCCAATGAAACCCTTAATGGAGAACGAGGAATCGTAATTGGTCTGTTTAGATTAACCCTACGAATGGGTTGTGCTGCTTGGTAATCAATTATCTGAACCACTATAATCACCTCCTTAACTTTAATACTTTATAGTATGCAGTTTAGAAGGAAGAGCTTGGATAATTGAATTAATTTTAATAGATTTCATTGAAACTCAGTGAAATAGCAAAAACGCCAAACCCCCTAGGATTTTGACGTTCAATTAAACTATTTGTTTAACTCAATAGGAACAAACAATATTATTGACTTTGTATATACATATTTTATACAATTGTAACTCGACTGAAATTTTAGAAAGGTTAGGAGGTAGTATCATAATGAGCACTAAATATGAAGCAGAATTAAAGAGATTGCAAGAAGTATTATCTACAATAGATGAGCGAATACACAAGCTAGAAAGTATTCCAGTTTATCATGGAGATAACTATACCGAGCAAGTTCTTGAAAGTATGAGGGAGTTAAATCGGCAAAACTTACGAATTGGTGTACAAGAGCCATACTTTGGTCGGTTAGATTTTAAGGAGGATGGTCATTTAGAACCAAATCCGTTATATATTGGAAAAGTTGGTGTTTCTGATGAGGAGGCGAGGAAACCAATAGTTATTGATTGGCGTGCACCAGTTGCGAGTATGTTTTATTCCTTCAATGGTGGAGAAGAACTAGCTTTTTATCAATCGCCAGATGGATTGGTAGAGGGAGAAGTCTATTTAAAAAGAAACATAGCCATTCGTAAAAGAGAGCTAGAGCGTGTTGTTGATACGTATGTAAAAGGAAGTGAAGATGTATCCCTGACAGACGAATTTCTCTTATACCGATTAGGTGAAAATAAAGATAATAAATTAAAAGATATCGTTTCAACGATACAATCTGAGCAAAATGAAATTATCCGAGCTGAGAAAAATATACCGTTATTGATCCAAGGGGTTGCAGGGAGTGGGAAAACAACTGTCGCTTTACATCGCCTTGCTTTTTTAATTTATGAATATCGTGAACAGCTACAAGCAGATAGAATGATCATTTTCGCTCCAAACAGTTTGTTTTTAGACTATATTTCTGGTGTACTTCCTGAACTGGGAGTAGGTAATATTAAACAAACTACTTTTCCAGAGTGGGCGTTACGTCTCTTAGATAATGCAGTGAAATTGAAACATCCAGAAGAAAAGTTGAAAGAAGCTTTTTCAATTAATCGTGACAATAATAAAGTTATGCTCGATAAATTAAAGGGGTCTATCAAGTTTAAGTCATTTATTGAAAGAAGTCTCATTCAATTTGAAGAAAATCTAGTACCAACAACTGATTTAGAATTATGGGATCAAGCTGTGATAACAGTAGATGAAATAAAGAAGTGGCTATTGGTTGAATATAAGCATTATCCATTAACAAAGCGCAGGGAACGATTAGTTGCACGAATCAAGCGCTTCATAGAGATAGAACTTAAAAAGTTCGAAGGAACCAATGAGAAAAAGCTCTTAAAAAAAGAAGCTAACAATAGATTAAATGCATATATGAAGTTTTGGCCGAAAATGAGCGCTTTATCATTTTATACATCCTTGATGAATCGAAAAGAAATAATGGAACTATTACCTGAAGCGCTTGTTCGAGAAACAGTGAGGAATTGCCAAAAAAAAGAAGTAAATGTAGAAGATTTAGCACCGCTTCTATATATTTATCATCAGTTAACGGGAATCGAAGGCAAACAAAAATTTCATCATGTTGTCATTGATGAAGCACAAGATTTTTCGCCGTTTCAAATTTATATATTAAAAGAGATTACACTTGGTAATTCTTTTACTATATTAGGTGATTTATCTCAGGCAATCTATAATTATCAAGGCATAGATGACTGGAATGACTTTAAAGAAGTGTTTCAAGAAACGGGTTATTATGAACTGACGAGAAGTTACCGTTCTACAAAGGAAATTATCGAATTTGCAAATGAGGTCATTAAGCATGCCGAAGTTCCAGTAGGTCTAGCAACACCAGTGTTTCGAAGCGGTGAAAAAGTGAAAGTGATTGCTACAGATGATCAAATTACCGAAATTATTAAGGTACTACAAGAATTACAAAAAGAAAATCTCAAGACGATTGCAATTATAGGTAGAACAGATGCTGAATGCCGTTCAATACATGAAAAGTTACTAATAGCTGGGATTAATGTGAACGTCATTGAAGCAAATCAAAGTAAATACGAAGGTGGTATTTCCGTCGTACCGGTGTATTTAGCTAAAGGCTTGGAATTTGATGCAGTGCTACTTATTGATGTGGATGCAAGTCACTATAAAGATTCAAAGTATGATGCAAAATTATTATATGTAGGCTGCACTAGATCTCTCCACGATTTACGTATTTTCTATTCAGGTGAAGCTTCACCATTAATTCAAGGAATACCAAAAGAATTTTACGAAAGTAATTAATAGGTGTTTGAAGGGGACTACTCAAGATAAGCTAGAGGTCCTCTTTTTTGCGTTGATTTAGCGAGAGTAGTTGATCTTATTGGAGAAACTGTAACTTTCAAAAGCTTGAACTAACTACCCTGTGTTAGAAACATTCATGTTAATTCAAACAAACGTGAATAATGTAATTTTCACGTTTGTTTCTAACACAGGGAACAAATTTCGCTTTAAAAACTATCTATGCAGCGGTTGCTTCAGGTGTTGGAGGCGGATCACTTTTTACTTATCCCACTGGCATGCAGTTTATTTGGAGTTCCAAATGATGTTGCCATGCAAGTTGTTGGTGTTGGCATTATCATGAACGAGTAAAAAAAGTTTTTCCTATTAGACAGGAAGAACTCTTTTTTATTTTCAATAGATTTTCTTATTCACATTCTATAAAAATAGATAAATATAAATAATTTAATTGACTGAACAATTTGTTTGTCTTACAATAATACATATAATCATAATTATTTGAATATTCTTTTATATATAGGGACAGAGGAGCAATAATGAAAAAGACAATTTTGTCATTTTGTTTACAATAAATTTTGTAAGCGCATTCATATCTGTTGGTATAAAAGGAATTTTCATTATAAAGGTGGTGGTTAACAAAAAGCTGGTTGAAGAAGACATTCACTAGAGGGGATTGCAGTATAATTCATGTTTTTAAATAAACCAAATGGAGCAGGGGGATTTAGATGAAGAAAATTATTAAGTATGGATTGTTCTTAGGTGTGTTGCTTTTTTGGCTTGCGGGGTGTTCCAATGATGAAGCGTCAGGGGAGAGTAAAGCAGGGAATAAAGCTGAGAGTACACCAGGGAATAAATCTGAAAGTACACCAGGGAATAAATCTGAAAGTACAACAGGGGGAGAACTGAGAGTAGCTATCCCTTCCGAACCATCTAATTTAGACACGCATTTAAATACAGCTAGTATTGCATCCATAATTGGAAGAAATATTTTTGAAACACTCCTCACTTTAGATTCACATGGTGCAGTTCAACCAATGCTTGCGGAATCATATGAAGTTTCGAAAGACGGAAAAACGATTGAATTCAAATTGCGTAAAGGTGTTCCATTTCATAATGGACAAGAAATGAAAGCTGCTGACGTAGTAGCTTCTATGAATCGTTGGATACAACTTTCTGCCTCAGGAAAAGAAACATTTAAAGGCGCATCTTTCAAGGAAATTGATGAGTACACTGTCCAATTAGAAATGGTACAACCTACTTCTACTGCTACACTTGTTCTGGGTTATACTGGCGCAATTTCGCCGAGTATAATGCCTGCTTCGGTTATAGAGGGACATGAAACAGAAAAAGTAGCTGAATATATAGGCACAGGTCCTTTTAAATTTAAAGAATGGAAGCAAAATCAACATATTCTTTTAACGAAATTTGATGATTATGCAAGTCGTGAAGAACCTGAAGATGGTTTAGCAGGAAAAAAAGAAGCATTGGTAGACGATCTTTATCTTGTTTTTGTACCTGATTCTTCCACAAGAGTTGCAGGTATTTTATCTGGCGAATATGACGCAGTTATGGAGATTCCGATTGATAATGCGGATCAAATCCTATCGAATAAGGAAATTAATATGCATAATGTTCCTAAGGAAATCCTATTATTATACTTCAATAAAAAAGAAGGCCTTTTTGCAAATAAAACAGCACGGGAAGCAATGTCTGTTGCATTAAATAAAGAAGATGTGTTAAAAGCAGCGTTTGTTAACCCTGACTATTATAAAACAACCCACCACGTGATGTTGGGAAATCAGGAAACACAATGGAATACCGAAGTTGGGAAAAAGGAATATAGTTTTCAAGATAAGGAACTAGCAAAGAAATTGTTTAAAGAAGCTGGCTATAACGGCGAAGAGCTTAGATTGTTGACATCAAGAGATTTAGATCCAATGTATAATGCGGCTATTGTTGTACAAGAGCAACTAAAAAATATAGGCGTAAATGTAAAATTAGAAGTGTATGATTGGCCGACATATACGGAGATGGGAAATGATCCGAGTGCCTACGATATTACTATTATCGCCAATAAAGGGAAACCAGAACCTACTTCTCTTGCATGGGGAAGATCAGATTATTATGGATGGACAGATAGTGAAGAGTTAAATGCAATTACAGCGAAAATGCGTCAGGCACCAACACTAGATGACGCAAAAGCGATGTACGATGAGTTACAAACTTGGTTTATGGACTATAGACCAGCTATAAAATTTGGAGATGGAGATATGCTTTTTGCATCGCGTAAATCAGTCTCAAAATTAGAAGATATAGACGGTCTTTATTTTTGGAATATTTCGAACTCTAAGTAATTTTTGGATACTAATTCATTCTAAATACGACTACCCTATTTTTGAAATAGGGTGGACGTAATTTAGAAACCGTGGTTTAAAAGGAGGTAATCAATAGTGTGGGCTTATATTATGAAGCGGTTATTATCACTTATTCCGGTATTATTCATTGTGTCTCTCGTCATATTTTCCATTATTCATATAACGCCGGGAGATCCAACTTCTTTTATGTTGGGGGAGGAAGCAACAGAGACAGAACTTGCAGCTGCTAGAACTCAACTTGGGTTAGATTTACCTATATATGAGCAGTATTGGAATTGGGTTAAAAAAGCTGCAATCGGAAACTTAGGTCAATCCTATCACATGAATATGTCGGTAAATGAAGCAATTATGAGTCATATAGGGCCAACATTGTCACTAGCAATCCTTGCTGAAATTGTTGCTTTGTGTATTGCAATTCCACTTGGAATCATTGCAGCGGTTAAAAGAGGCACAGCAACGGATCAAACTGTTATGGGAATTTCATTGGTAGGAATGGCTATACCAAGCTTTTTACTCGCTTTGTTTTTAGTATTACTAATTGGAGTAAAACTGCAGTGGTTACCTGTGGCAGGCTATCGTCCATTGGATACTGGGATATGGAATCATCTAAAATACTTAATAATGCCAGCAATTTCTTTAGGGACTATCCAGGCTGCTTTAATTGCTCGAATGACTAGATCCTCTATGTTGGAGGTTTTAAACACTAACTATATTAAAATGGCAAGAGCAAAAGGGGTAGTAGAAAGAAAGGTAATCTACAACCATGCTTTACAAAATGCATTTTTGCCAATTCTAACGGTTATTGGAATTACTTTTGGGGGCTTAGTAACGGGAGCAGTAGTAACAGAAACAATTTTTAATATACCAGGTATAGGATCTCTCATCATTAATTCGGTTTCCAAACGGGACTATACAGTCATACAAGGAGTAGTACTCTTTGTGACATTTATTTATGTAATGTTAAACCTGGTGATAGATATACTGTATGGTGTAATTGATCCTCGTGTTAGATTAGAAGAAAAATAGAAGTTGTAAATATTGAAGATAATTGAACTATAGATTTTAAATAGCAAGGAGGTATCTTGTGGAAGTTATAGGAAGTACATTAGCCTTGTCAAAAGCAAGAAAAAAATTAAAGAAAGAACAACAAGAATTACTTAAAAAACGCTTTATTTCTAACTATTCTTTGATGATTGGATTAGTAATACTTTCAATTTTAGTGCTTCTAAGTGTCGTTGGTCCCTTTTTAATAGGTTATAGTCCATATGAAATGATCGTAAGTAATCGTCTTCAGTCCCCAAATGTAGCTCATTTGCTAGGTACGGATAACTTCGGAAGAGATTTACTTACACGTATTATTTATGGAGCTAGATCATCATTAGGTGTTGGAGTATCAATTGCGTTAATCACTTCAGCAGTAGGTTTAACAATAGGTTTATATTCTAGTTATTATAAAAGATTAGATAATATTCTAATGAGAATATGTGATGGTTTAATGGCAATTCCCGGGATATTATTAGCGATTGCACTTATGGCAGCCTTAGGACCAAAAGTCGAAAATGTCATCCTTGCATTAAGTATCGTTTTTACGCCGTATGTAGCCCGAATTGTACGTTCTGCAGCAATAGTTATTCGTGAGCAAACATTCATAGAAGCGATGAAATCTCAAGGAGCTAGTTCTAGTCGCATTATTTGGCGTCATATAGCACCTAATGTACTTTCACCTTTAATCGTTCAGGCGACATTTATTTTTGCTGATTCTATTATAACTGAAGCCGCTTTAAGTTTTCTAGGTGCGGGGATTCCAGCTCCAGCTCCAAGTTGGGGGAATATTTTATATGATGGAAAGCTGGTCATATTTAATGCATGGTGGATGACAGTCTTTCCTGGTGCGATGATTATCTTAGCAGTCATTGGGCTTAATTCTTTAGGGGATGGCTTGAGAGACATAATGGATCCACATTATAAAAAGGTTAAGAGAAAACGTACTAGAAAAAGTGAGAAGGAGAGTATGATATGACCGACTTACTATTAGAGATAAATGACTTGAAAACAAGTTTTTATACAGAAACAGGGCTTGTAACTGCCGTGAATGGTGTATCCTTTCATGTTAAAAAAGGAGAGATTGTTGGGGTAGTTGGTGAATCAGGCTGTGGAAAAAGTGTTATGTCCCAAACAATTCTCCAACTATTCGAAGAGGGTACCGTAGAATTTGAAGGGGAAATTAATTTTAAAGGAAATAATCTCTTGAGTCTAAATAACAAACAGATGAACAAGGTTAGAGGAAATCAAATTTCAATGATTTTCCAAGACCCTCTTAGCACTCTAAATCCGGTCCACACTGTAGGTCGTCAAATTTCAGAATCTATCATTTTACATCAAAAGGTAAGTAAAAAAGTTGCTGAGCAAAAGGCTATAGAACTGCTCCAATTAGTAGGAATTCCCTCACCTGAAAAGAGAGCAAAGGAATATCCGCATAATCTTTCGGGTGGGATGAGACAAAGAGCAATGATAGCTGTGGCACTTGCTTGTCGACCTGAGTTGTTAATTGCTGATGAACCTACAACAGCATTAGACGTAACTATACAAGCGCAAATATTAGATTTAATGAAAAACCTAAATACGGAATTAGATATGGGAATCATCTTTATAACACACGACTTAGGTGTAGTTGCTGAGTTATGCTCTAGGGTAATTGTCATGTACTTAGGAGAAGTTGTAGAAGAAGCAAGCTTAGAAGAATTATTTTCAAGACCTTTGCATCCGTATACTCAAGGACTTATCAAATCGATACCCCAGTTGGATTGTGATAAAACGCTACCTCTTCATACGATTGAAGGAACTGTTCCTCCATTGACACGTGTACCTATAGGATGCAGATTCGCAACTAGATGTCCATTTGCAGAAGAACAATGCATTACATCTTCACCACCCGTTAGTGAATATTCTCCTACACAAAAAGTAAAGTGTTGGAACTTCGAAAAAATACTTGCAAAACAGGAGGTAGCTGCAGATGTCCATGCTTACACTTGAATCAAGTAATTTGGAATTTACTAATCATGAAGCGTCCAAAATTAATAAAGAAAAAGATGCGAAAGAAACAATTTTAGAATTAAAAAATCTAAAGAAATTTTTTCCTGTGAAAAAAGGTTTGATAGATTTTAAGAAAGAAAAAACATTTGTGCAAGCAGTGAATGATGTTTCCTTTAAACTTTATAAAGGTGAAACGTATGGGTTAGTAGGAGAGTCAGGCTGCGGGAAAAGCACAACTGGACGGACGTTGCTAAAGTTGACGGAGCATACAAATGGACAGGCTCTATATAATGGAAGCGATATTTTTCAGAGTTCTAGTAAAGAGCTAAGAAAAGTGCGGCAAGATATCCAAATGGTTTTTCAAGATCCCTATTCGTCCTTAAATCCTAGAAAAAGAATCGGAAAAATATTAGAGGAACCATTAGTTATTCATAATATTGGAAATGCAAAAGAGCGAGTAGAAATGGTAATGGAAGTATTAGAAAAAGTTGGGTTGCAACTTGAACATTATTATCGATATCCACATGAGTTTTCCGGAGGTCAAAGACAAAGAATTGGTCTAGCTAGAGCACTTATTTTAAATCCGAAAATTTTAATCATGGATGAACCTGTATCCGCTTTAGATGTTTCCATTCAATCACAAGTTCTTAATCTGTTAAAAAAATTACAAACTGAGTTATCGCTAAGCTATCTGTTTATTTCACATGATATGAGTGTAGTTCGTTATATTTCTGATCGAATTGGTGTTATGTATCTTGGAAACTTAGTAGAGGAAGCACCAACTGAAGCATTATTTTCGAACCCTTTACATCCTTATACCCAGGCACTATTATCTGCAGTTCCTGAACCGAAATTGGGTGGAAAATCAGAGAGAATTATACTAAATGGTGAAATGCCGTCTCCATTAAATCCACCATCAGGTTGCGTTTTTCATACAAGATGCCCAGTTGCAGAGGAGAGATGCAAATCAGTGATCCCAGAGAAAAAGCAAATTACTAGTGATCATCATGTAGCATGTCACCTTTACACATAAAAGTAAGCGCTGTCATTGAAAAGGTAGTTAGTCTTTTTATAAAAGGTTAAGTTTGAAAGGAGATTTAACATAATGAAAGTTTCAGTGACTGTAAATACAACGGAATTAACGGATATGGAGCTACAACAAATGTCTCAACTTGGAGTTGACTGTATTGACTTTGGAGTAGGGCATTCTTTTATAGGAGTAAAGGAACAAGGATTTCCTGATCTTGACAGACTATTGCAATTAAAAAGAAGAATTCGTTCTTGGGGAATGGATATCAATCGTGTTACTTTACCTAATCTTACGGAGAAGTTTATGCGAAACCTTCCGGGAAGTGAAAAAGAACTAGAGAATTCTATTCAGGCAGTAAAGGTCTTTGGGGAAGCAGGAATTGAGATTGTTAGGCAAAGGTTTGAAGGCGATGTATTTTATGGCCGTTCTAAAAGCTATAAAGCAATTCAACGTGGTGGAGCGATTACTCGTGGAGAAAGTTTGGGGCTGTTGAAAGAGAAAACAGAAACACCAACCTTTGAAGAACTAGAAAAATGGTGGAACATTTTCCAAAGTGCATATAAAGAGTTAGTCCCAGTTGCCCAAGATAACAATGTGAAAATTGCGATGCATCCTTCTGATACACCTCATCCGGATTCACCTTTTGGTGGGTTAGGTCTACATAGAATCATGGATGATTTTCCAAACAAAAATGTTGGATTTATTTACTGTATAGGTACAAGGGCTGAAGCAGGTGGAAGCTCCTTAGTATTGGATGAAATTAATCATTTTGGCCGAAAAGGAAGAATTTTTCTAGTACACTTCCGTAATGTGAGGGGGAGTTTGCCAACAGCAGGTGCATTTGAAGAGGCACTTTTAGACGATGGTGATTTAAATATGTTCAAATTGCTACTTGAACTTCGAAAAGTTGGTTATGACGGTTGTATTAATCCAGATCATGTACCTATTTTGGCAGGAGACGTTGCAGATTTGGATGAAAAGTGGGCATTTTCTAATATTGGTTGGAAGGAGTCTAGTATAGGATTTGCTTATTCAATCGGATATATTAAGGCACTGTTAGCGGCATTAAATGAGTTCGAAGGAAAGTGATCCTTTCTAATTTATCAGAATATAAAGAATTTTAATTGACAGACTATTATAATTGTCTTACAATAAGACATATAAAGATAGTTTACTAATTTGAAAGGGTGAAGTATAGATGAGCGTACAGAATAGGAAGGCACCGAAAGGGATTTTAGGATTTCCAGTAGCACCGATGGATGAAGAGGGGAAAATAGATTTAGATGCACTAGGCAGAAATATTGAATTTTTAGTAGAAGAAGGATTATCTTCTATATTTATAGCGTGTGGAGCAGGAGAGCTTCATGCAATTAGCAATGAAGAATATAGATCTATGGTTCACGTTGCTGTCGAGAAAACAAAAGGTAAAGTTCCTCTATACACGGGAGTCGGCGGTAATATTTCCCATGCTTTAGAGCAAGCAAAAATTTCCGAAGAACTTGGTGCAGAAGGGTATTTAATACTTCCACCGTATTTAATAAATCCTTCTCAAGATGGTATCTACAATTATTTACGGACAATTATTGAAAGTACAAACTTAAATGCGATTGTTTATCAGCGGGACAATTGTATTTTAGAATTAAGTACATTACAAAAACTATGTGAATTACCACAACTTGTAGGATATAAAGATGGTGAAGGAAATATGGAGAAGAATATCGAGTTTACTCACGAAATAGGAGATCGTCTTGAATGGATAAATGGAATGCCATTAGCAGAAATAACGATGGCGGCCTATGTAAATCTTGGATTCTCGTCTTATTCTTCAGCTATTTCAAACTATATTCCACATATTTCAGCAAAGTACTACGATGCGTTATTGAAAGGGAATAAAGAAGTAGAACGTGAGCTATATAATAATGTAATCTTGCCTATCAATCGAATTCGAAAACAAAAGAATGGTTACGCAGTTTCCCTAATTAAAGCAGGTATGAAAATTGTAGGGCTTCCAGTTACAACTAATGTTAGACCACCAGTAGCACCTGTCGAAGATGTGCATTATGAGCAACTAAAAGAAATTATTAACTATGCATTAGAAAAATATCCGGCTGAGGCAGTACCGGTAAAATAGGAGGACCTTATGACGACAACTACAGAAACGAAAACGAAAACATATTTAAATTATATTAACGGTGAATGGATTGCTTCTGAAACAGGAAAAACGGGAGTAAGTAAAAATCCTGCGAAGAAAGAGGAAGTGGTTGGTTATTATCAACTTTCATCTAAAATGGATACCGAAAATGCGGCTTCTTCTGCAAGAAAAGCACAGAAAGCATGGCGTAAACTTGCAGGAAGTGTGCGTGGGGATTATTTGCTAAAAGCGGCTTCTATTTTAGAAGAGAGAATAGATGATGTTGCTGCAACAATGACGAAAGAGATGGGGAAAACCTTTGCGGAAGCAAAAGGGGAAACTGCACGCGGTGTAGCCATTTTACGCTATTATGCTGGTGAAGGAATGAGATCAGTTGGTGACGTTATCCCTTCATCTGATAGCGAGGCAATCATGTTCACAACGAGAGTACCGCTTGGTGTCGTTGGGGTAATTACACCTTGGAACTTCCCGGTCGCAATTCCACTTTGGAAAATGTCTCCAGCGCTCGTGTATGGGAATACGGTAGTCATCAAACCAGCGAGTGAAGCGGCCATTACATGTGCAAAAGTTATTGAGTGTTTACATGATGCGGGAATTCCGGCAGGGGTTGTAAATCTAGTGACGGGTTCCGGTTCCGTTCTAGGACCAGAAATAGTTGCACATAATGAGGTCGATGCTATTACATTTACAGGGTCTAATACAGTTGGAAAACAATTAGCACAAATAGCTATTTCACAAGGTATTAAATATCAACTTGAAATGGGCGGAAAAAATCCAGTAATCGTCACAAATGATGCGGATCTTGACTTAGCGGTAGAAGCAACAATTAGTGGTGGATTAAAATCATCCGGGCAAAAATGTACGGCGACAAGTCGTGTCATTGTCCAAAAAGACGTATATGAGCAGTTTAAAGAAAAATTGCTTCAAAAAGTAGCAGAAATAACGGTCGGTGATGGTATGGATGCAGATACATGGATGGGACCTAGCGTTAGTGAAAGTCAGCTAAACACGGTACTTTCTTATATTGAAAAAGGGAAAGAAGAAGGTGCTAAGTTACTATTCGGTGGTAACAAGCCAAATGAAAACGATGGGTTAAATGGCTATTTTGTTGAACCAACTGTATTTGAAAATGTTACTTCTGACATGACACTTGCACGGGAAGAGATTTTTGGACCAGTTCTTGCACTGATGCAAGTAGATACAATTGAAGAAGCACTAAATATGGCGAATGACTCTGAATATGGATTAAGTGCTTCCATCTTTACGACGAAAATTAGCAATATGCTTTCGTTCATCAATGAAATGGATGCAGGTTTAGTTCGTATCAATGCAGAAAGTGCTGGAGTTGAGTTACAGGCACCATTTGGCGGGATGAAGCAATCTAGTTCGCATTCTCGTGAACAAGGTAGAGCTGCTATCGAGTTTTATACATCTATTAAAACGGTATTTATTAAATAAGAAGAAGTGAGGGGAGTTATGCGATAAGAGCTTAACTCCTCTATTGCTCAACATTCTAATAATACTTAGGGAGGGCTTTTAGATGTTCATTGATACGATGAAAGATAATTCCAATATAAACCAATTTAATGTGGATGGGAAAAAAACGAGTACACCAATAATACAAAAGATGACTGTAATTCCAGTGGCAGGTCATGATAGTATGCTGTTAAATTTAAGTGGCGCTCATAGCCCATTTTTTACAAGAAATATTGTAATCCTGGAAGATAATTATGGAAATACAGGAGTAGGGGAAGTGCCAGGTGGGGAAGCAATACGCCAAACACTAGAAGATACCAAAGCATTCGTCATTGGGGAATCAATCGGTACATACAATTCCATTTTAAATAGAGTTAGGAAACAATTTGCTGTACGAGATGCTGCTGGACGCGGTGCGCAAACATTTGATTTACGGACGACAATCCATGTTGTAACAGCACTGGAGGCAGCATGCTTAGATTTACTAGGGAAGTTTTTACAAGTACCTGTTGCTGAACTCCTTGGAGAAGGGAAACAGCGCAGTAGTGTTGAAATGCTTGGTTACTTGTTTTATATAGGGGATCGAAACAAAACAGATTTACCATATGGAAGTGATATGCGCTCCAAAGATGAATGGTTCCGATTACGTCATGAGGAAGCGTTGACGCCTGAAACGATTGTCACACTTGCGGAAGCAGCTTATGAACGCTATGGTTTCAATGACTTTAAACTAAAAGGTGGGGTTCTTGCTGGTGAAGAGGAAATTGCGGCTGTTACCGCGCTTGCCAAACGGTTTCCTGAAGCGAGAATTACGCTAGATCCTAACGGAGGATGGTCTTTAGAGGAAGCAATACGACTTTGTAAAAATCAGCATAGTGTGCTTGCCTATGCGGAAGATCCTTGTGGAGCAGAAAACGGATATTCAGCTCGTGAAGTAATGGCAGAGTTTCGTCGTGCAACAGGACTACCAACAGCAACAAATATGATTGCAACGGACTGGAGACAAATGGGGCACGCAATCCAACTTCAAGCCGTAGATATCCCGTTAGCAGATCCGCATTTCTGGACTATGCAAGGCTCTGTTCGAGTAGCGCAAATGTGCCATGAGTGGGGTTTGACGTGGGGATCTCACTCGAACAATCATTTTGATATTTCTCTTGCTATGTTTACCCATGTTGCGGCTGCTGCTCCAGGGAAGATTACAGCAATTGACACACATTGGATTTGGCAGGATGGTCAGCGTTTAACGAAAGAACCTCTTCAAATTAAAAAAGGGAAAATCGATGTTCCAACAATTCCAGGTTTGGGTATAGAAATTGATATGGAGCAGATTGAAAAAGCGCATAAACTATATGTTGATCAAAAATTAGGAGCTCGTGATGATTCTTTGGCGATGCAATATTTAATTCCAAAATGGGAATTTGATAATAAACGTCCGTGTTTGGTACGATAAGTTAAATCATAAGGAATTTAGTAAATCAATGAAAGACGTTAATTGGGGGAATGAGATCATGCCAAAAGTAATCGTTTATAGAAAAGTGGATCCACAAATTTTAGACTATTTACGTACAAAGTGTGAGGTTGTCTATTTTGAAAATTTAGATGAATCGACTTATCCGCAGTTCATATCACATCTTAAAGATACATATGCGTTGCTAGGATCCGGTTTAAAAGTGGACGAGGAGTTATTGCAAGAATGTCCACAATTAAAGATTGTAAGCAATATTTCTGTTGGATATGATAATTTAGATTTAGATCTGTTAACAACACGAAATATTTTGGCGACAAATACGCCAGGAGTGTTGAATGAAACTGTGGCAGATGCAGTGTTTGGGGTACTACTTTCAGCTGCTAGAAGAATTCCAGAGTTGGATGCATACGTGAAGCAAGGAAAGTGGGATGCAACACTTGGAGAAGAATTATTTGGATACGATGTTCATGGTAAAGTAATAGGTATTGTTGGGATGGGGGGAATTGGAAAAGCGATAGCGAAACGAGCAAAATTTGGATTTGGTATGGAGGTTCTTTATCACAATAGAAGCCGTAATGAAGATATTGAATCTACTTATGATGCACAGTATTGTAGTTTTAGCGATCTTTTGAAGCAATCTGATTTTGTTTGTAATATGGTTCCCCTCAGCGAAGAGACAAAGAATATGTATAGTACAGATGAATTTAAATTAATGAAGGAAAATGCCATCTTTGTGAATGGTTCTCGTGGTGCTGTCGTAGATGAAGATGCATTAGTTCAAGCATTAATCAATAAAGAAATTGGTGGAGCTGGACTCGATGTTTACAAGCAAGAACCTATTGATGTAAATCATCCGTTGTTAAACTTTCCGAATGTCGTAACTACACCACATATTGGGTCAGCGACGAAAGAAACAAGGCTTAAGATGGGAATGTTAGCCGCCGATTCTGTTTTAAAGGTACTTGCAGGGGAGTACCCAACAAATGCATTGAATAAGCTAGTAAGTCATGAAATCTGATTTTACTCATAGAGGAGAATAAGGATTTATAGATGGACGATATAAGTCGATCAAGTAAAAAAAAATGGCATTATTTTTACAGGTAATTTTGAGTAATTTTCAAATTTATAAACCTGTATAGTAATGTCAGTACATAGCGTTTTAGTGTATAATGAAGATAAGAAAATGAGTAATAAATAATGAAAACTAGAATTAGAAAAGGGGGGTGTAAGATGAAGGAGTACCTTATGGATACAGTCAAAAGAAGCACCCTTTCTCAACAAGTGCTAGAACAAATCGTTCAGTTATTAATGAGTGGACAACTGAATCCTGGAGACAAACTGCCTGCAGAAATGACATTAATGGAACAGTTTGACGTAAGTAGACCCGTACTACGTGAGGCACTTAGTTCATTAGAAACATTGGAAATAATCACTAGAAGACCTCGAGGGGGTACTTTCGTAAACGAACGAGTTGGTAGTAATCCATTTAAAGTAATGCTTGCTTTATCGATTAATAATGTCCCTGCTATCATTGAAGCGCGTATGTCTTTAGAGTTAGGACTAGTAACGATGGCGGCAGAAAAAATATCGGATGCACAATTGGAAAAAATAAAAGAAACAATTGATTGGATTAGGGAAAATCCAAATAGCGAATATGGTCGAATCGATAAAGAATTTCATAGATTAATAGCACAAAGTGCAAATAATCCAGTTGTCGAAGGGATGATTGAATCACTTTTGATCACACATGAAAAAACCGATAGCTTGATTACTTACAGGGAACCAGGTATTACAGTTGAGCATCACGTAGCTATTTATGAAGCATTGAAAAAAAGAGATCCATATGAATCATTCAAACATATGTATAAACATTTAAGCTATGTAAGAAAAAAAATATTGGATGATCATGTAGCTAAACATTAAATAAGATGCCATTTTATATAAAGAGCCCTTTGAAATTCCAATTTCAAAGGGCTATATTATTGGTTCTGGGCATATAGGAATTCAGTTACTTGCTCCTGCGTTGAAGCTCGTCGCAGAGAAGAACTTGTCCCTGTCTTAGGAACGTTTACGTTAACTCAAACAAACGTGAATGTTATGAATTTCATGTTTGTTTCTGACACTGGGAACAAAGCTTATTTAAAAGCCACGATTACCGAAGTTGATTCGGTAATCGTGGTTTTTGGTTGAGTAAAATTTTTTAACACGAAGGTGGAGTTTGGTTTTACTTCGCTGAGG
Source organism: Psychrobacillus syltrankelensis (assembly GCF_055454035.1). Lineage (NCBI taxonomy): Bacteria > Bacillati > Bacillota > Bacilli > Caryophanales > Bacillaceae > Psychrobacillus > Psychrobacillus syltrankelensis. Next base: position 3,778,079 of record NZ_CM144227.1, read on the forward strand.
TAGAGATAAATAATGAAGGAACTCTATAAATAGTTGATGACTAAAAGGAAATAGCAGCAAGGTGTAAAGACAATAGTTGAATTTAATACAAATACTTGTGAAATAGGAGCGTATATGTACTAATTTCGCTTTATTTATGAAACCGCTATCTTAAAATATAGTATTCCTTTATTACATGGAAAAAATAGTATTTGATATGATGAATTATCAATGTATACTAAGAATAGAATGGTCAGACGTTCGACCTTCTGGAAATACAATTTTGTGGAGGCATTACATGAATTATTTAATCTCAATCGTAGGCTTAATTGTTGTGCTGGGTCTTGCCTGGGTTGCAAGTAATAATCGTAAAGAAATAAAAATTAGACCAATAATCCAAATGATAATTATTCAAGTAATTTTAACTTTTTTACTACTGAATACTAAATTCGGATTGATTCTTATTAAGGGAATCGCAGCCGGTTTTGCAAAATTACTAGAATACGCTAATGATGGAATCAATTTTGTATTCGCTGGCATTGCGAATGAAGGACAAGCTCCATTCTTCTTAACAGCTCTACTTCCTATCGTATTCATTTCGACTTTGATTGGAATTTTGCAGCATATTAAAGTTCTTCCTTTCATTATGAAATGGATTGGTTGGGTAATCAGTAAAGTAAACGGCATGGGTAAGTTAGAGTCATACAACGGAGTAGCGTCCGCTATTGTTGGACAATCTGAAGTATTTATTACCGTGAAGAAACAGCTTGGGCAATTATCCCCTCAACGTCTATACACACTATCTGCGTCAGCGATGTCAACTGTATCGATGTCTATTGTGGGAGCATATATGACGATGATTGAACCGAGATATGTTGTAACGGCAATCGTGATTAATTTATTTGGAGGATTCATCATATCTTCTATTATTAATCCTTACTCTGTAACCGAAGAAGAAGATCTCCTTGTTGTGCAAGTAGAAAAACAAAGCTTCTTCGAAATGTTGGGCGAGTATATTATGGATGGATTCAAGGTTGCAATCGTAGTTGCGGCAATGCTACTTGGATTCGTTGCGCTAATGTCAGGGGTAAATAACTTATTTGATATGATATTTGGTGTCACATTCCAAGAAATTATTGGTTATGTCTTTGCTCCATTTGCAATTTTAATGGGTATCCCTGTTTCAGAATCAGTAACAGCAGGTGGTATTATGGCTACCAAATTAGTTACAAACGAATTTGTAGCGATGCTCTCATTAAAAGATTTAGCGTCAGGCTTGAGTGAACGATCAATCGGAATCATTTCTGTTTTCCTTGTTTCTTTTGCAAACTTCTCTTCCATTGGAATCATCTCCGGTGCTGTAAAAGGACTTCATGAAAAACAAGGTAACGTTGTAGCACGTTTCGGCTTGAGACTTTTATACGGAGCAACGTTAGTGAGCATATTATCAGCGATTATTGTAAGTCTTATCCTCTAGTTAGAAAAAGTGTTATCCAAAAACCCTAATAAAATCAACATCCCAGCGATTACTTCTAAGTATTCCTGGACACAAAAGGACGTCAAATAAACCTGTTTAAGTGAGTAGGTAAAAGTTGGATATGAACTTTAATATTTTTATCTCCTTTTGCCTACTTTATAGATTACCGAAGCCTTCTAAATCAATTGATTAGGAGGTTTTTTTGTGTCTAAAATATTTGGTGTCCCCAATTCGCGAATAGGACGGTGTACCTTATGATGTAATTTTCATGTTGGTTTCTAACACAGGGAACATGAACCTTAGCTAGAACCAAAAAGGCGATTCGTCTCACGGAATGTGTGATAAATCGCCTTTTGTTTTGTTAAGCATATAAAGCTAAATGAATCATTAGTTCAATTCCAGCTGGTATAGCTGCCTCATCAATATCAAATTTCGGATGATGGTGAGGATACTGGCTTTTTTCACTTTGCATCCCTACGTTAATAAAGGCACCTACTTTTTCTTTTAAGTAGTACGCATAATCTTCAGCTCCGAGTACAGGCCACAACATTAGGTGCAGAAAATTTTGGATCGATCGGGATGCCAAATTCGTTTAATTTGCCTTTTACATATGCAGCAGTTTCATATTCTTGACCAGACAACTCAGGGTACATATGAAAATGTCTGCGTTGTTCAATTGTCCAAGCGATTAAATCTGAATCTACAAGATTTGTTTTGTACATAATAAAACCTCCGATAGTCTTTTTCAATTATGCCGAGAAAAACTAAATTCAGTAAGAGTTGGACCTCTCGCTGAATCGTTAATACGGTCCGTAATGAATTATTTGAGCAATAATTAAGAAAAGAATAGTGATGACTATTTGGATCAATAGTAAAGGTAGGACCCATTTTACCCATTTAGTATAGGGTATTCCTGCAACAGCAAGTCCAGCAAGTAATACGCCTGATGTTGGAAAAATAGAATTGGAAATACCATCCCCAAGCTGGAAAGCAAGTACTGCAGTTTGTCTTGTCACGCCTACAAGGTCAGATAAAGGTGCCATGATTGGCATTGTAAGTGCTGCTTGCCCACTTCCTGACGGGACAAAGAAGTTGAGAAAGAGCTGTAAAAAGAACATTCCGATTGCGTTCATAATTGGAGATAGCTGGCTTAAAAATGTTGATGAGTAAAATAAAACAGAGTCAATAAGTTTCCCATCTTGAATAACAACGAGAATTGCTTGTGCAAACCCGATGATTAAAGCACCACCAATAAGGTCTTTCGCGCCGTCTATGAAACTGTCTGCCATTTTGTTCGGACTTAGTTTACCAACAACTCCGATAATAATGCCAAATAGTAGGAACAAAGAGGCGATTTCAGTTATATACCAACCCAGTTTGATAACTCCGAAAACCAATACGACAAAGTTTAGTAAAAAGATGGATAGAATCCATTTATGACGAGTGGTTAGTTTAACAGTAGAATCGATGTTCACTTGATTTCCTACTTGTACGTTTCCGATAAACCTCTTTTCAGAATTGGCTTTGATTTTTTTTGCATAACGGTAAACGTAGATGACTCCAACAAGGTATAACGTAGCGAATAATACAATTCGGAGACCGATCCCTGAGAATGTAGGCAATTCAGCAATACTTTGTGCGACCCCAACATTAAATGGATTTAAGATAGCACTCATGAATCCGATATTTGCTCCGATTGATACAATCGCAAAACCAACCATTGCATCTAGCCCTAAAGCAATGGCGAGTGGGGTGATAATTGCAATGTATACAATGGTCTCTTCAGACATCCCCATTAATGTGCCACCTGCTCCAAAAAACAACATAAGAACAGGGATAAGCAGTAATTCTCGATTGGAAAGTTTGGCTGTTAAATTTAGTATCAATGCATCGAGAGCGCCTGTTGTCTTTAAAATTCCAAAAGCCCCGCCAATAATTAAAATGAAAAAAATAATGCCGGCACCATTGACCAAACCAGTATGAATACTAGAAAAAATATCAAAAAACCGACTGGAGATGAATCTGTTAAATGAAAAGAATCAGGAGTGACAATCGTACGTCCATCTTTTTCTACTCGTTCATATTCTCCAGCTGGCATAATGTATGTCAAAATAGCCGAAATGACAATCACAAAGAAAAGTAATACAAATGCATTAATGTTCAGAGCTTTCTTGTCTTTTTTTTGAGAATGATTTTGGTGTGTAACTTCGATGTTTTTTTCCATTCCATAAGCTCCTTATAAGTTTGTTTGTGAATTTTTATTCAATTTATTGTAAGGTATATTCATTCGGTGTGCAATGGAAATTTTTATTTTGTTGAGAAATAAAGTGGTAGATTAGAGATGTTATAAGTATTTTAATGAATTCAAAAGTTTACTACAAAGTTCAAGCAAATCAAAAAGTATGCAAAGTGTAATTAGATATATGCATAAATAGACTGAAATTAATAAATGAGGTAAGGGTGATAAAATTCAACGCGAGTCAATTGGTAAAAAGATAATCCTAAAAAGTTAGGAATAGGGAGTAATGCGAAGTGGAAGAAGATTTAAAATAAAAAACTCCAGCCCTTTTTATTTACTTAGGGGAAGGGGGGATACATTGCCGACACAATACTTAACAGAATTCTAATAAAAATGAACAAATAGAAAGAGCATGTTATGAAAAAAATCAATCATAACATGCTCTTATTATATTTATGAAGCAATCTTTAGTTCAATAAGTATTAATTTACATCTCTAAATCCGTAAATGCGTAAGGTAATAAATCCCTCAAAGTTAATTCTAATATATCTTTGTTCTCATTTGTTAAATATACAGGCATTTCGGGTAAACAGAATTCCGCCATAACTTGTCTGCAAATGCTACAAGGTGGAAGAAAATCTACCGTGTCACCTGCGACAGCTATCGCTTGAAAATCTCCCTTTCTATAACCGTTTGATATCGCAGTAAAAATAGCGGTTCTCTCAGCGCAATTAGTTGCACCTAATGAAACATTCTCCACGTTAACTCCATTTATTACAGTACCATCTTTTAATAATAATGCTACTCCAACTGGGAATTTGGAATAAGGTATATATGCTGCTGCTTTCATTTTACGTGCACTTTCCATTAATAGCTCTTTATTCATATTTTCCATCCTCCATAAAAAAGAATGAACTTTTCACAGTTCCCTTAACACCAACATTTTGTTGGCAGGACTTCTAATAATATATATAAAAAAATATTTGTCAATATCTATGTTAACAACAATCCTGTGTCAGAAACATTCATGTTAATTCAAACAAACGTGAATGTTGTAATTTTCATGTTTGTTTCTGACACAGGGAACAAATTTCAAATGATTCCGCTAATTGGTATAATGGTCGTATAGATTCTCAAGTAGCCGATGAGGTAGTTATCCGTAGATTCCGAATTTCCAAGTTATTAAGATAGAATAGATTAGAAAAGGGGGAAATATAATCGAGAAGAAAAGCATATTTGCATTGATCATATACTTCATAGTTACGAGCATCTTCCTATTCTACTTTTTTTACGATACGAAAGAATACGAACGTATAAATTCCCTTTCCTACTTTTTATCAACAACTCTAACATTATTTATCGTAACGTGTTGCTATATTTTGTTTATGGCTTTTGGTGATAAAAAAGATAAAGAGATACTCTTTAAAATGATCGTTTGGTTCATAATTGGAATTGGGAGTACCACGTTGTTATATGAATTTGTCAAACCGAGTTATTCTTATGCAGAAGCGAAAGCAGTAGTAGAGCAAAGATACAAAGTAGAAGTTATAGACAGTCATTTTACAACCACTGTTGAAATAGAAACTGGTAAAGAAGTCTACCGTATGACTGCAATTAAAGATTCAAAAAAAATCGAATTAATGTTTAATCCGTATACAAAGGAGATAACATTTCTCAAATAATATTGTTGAAAATATTTTCTTTGTGTCAGAAACATTCATGTTAATTCAACAAACGTGAATGTTGTGATTTTCATGTTTGTTTATGGAGCATTGGATAAATTTAAGAAACAAATTATAAAAGTGGTATAATCAGTTAAAACGGGAGGTATGATATGGAAATTTTATTTATAACTGTTATATTAGGTTTAATATTTATAGGTGTCCTTTCTTTTACACTCTTTATACGGAGATTACTAATAAATACTTCACAATCGCAAAACCCTCAAATCCCTCAACCTTCTAAGAATTCTGATCAGAAGATTGAGCAAAAACTAGATAGGATTATTGAATTATTAGAGAAAAGTAGTTCTAATTCGTAGATATAAAAATACAAAACTCCATAAATAACTACCTTGTATTAAATACTCATAATAAAACCGCTTAGAAGTCAAACGCAATCCAAGCGGTTTTCTATACATTTCACCATATTTGATGAAATCGGCCAATAACGTTTTGAGTTGAAATGACGCTAACGAATGCATGTGAATCGATTTGCCTCACAATTTTTTTCAAGTTTGTTAATTCCCCTACTACCGTCACACAAAATAAGACCGTTTTTTGATCATGAGTAAATCCACCAGTTGCATCCCACATTGTTGTTCCTCGATGTAAATTTAAATTGATCTCGTGACTAACTTCTTCGCCGCTTTTAGTAATGATTAAGACCGATACACGATTGACGTGACTTAAAATGATTTCATATGTTTTCATCGTCGCATACATCGAAATAATCGTGAATAAGGCAACTTCACTACCTAAAATAAAACCGGAAACGATGACTATCAGTACATTTACAACTAAACTGGCTTTTCCTATAGATACATTCTTATATTTCGTAATAATTCTAGAAAGAATATCTAGTCCACCTTGTGAGCCACCTCTTCTTAATACAATCCCACACCCTATCCCATTCAGTGTTCCGCCAAAAATTGCAGCTAGCAGAGTATTTTCCGTCCATAAATGTTGAACGGGCAAGAGATACAAAAATACAGATATTAAAATGATGGCAATCATTGTGTATATACTAAACTTTGTCCCTAATAATTTATAGGCAAGCACCATTAATGGGATATTTAATATAAAATAAAAAACGCCAACATTAATCGGGAAAAAGTGATGAATAAATTGAGCAATCCCAGTTAACCCACCAGAAATTAATCCAGAGGGAATAATCAACATATTAAGTGCAACAGCAGAAACAAACGTACCAACAATTATTGAAAGAAAATCTAAAGCAATCGTTGTACCTTTTTTCTCGGTAATTGACATATGTAAGCACTCCTTTAAAAGAACAGCAACATCCATTCCTCTATGTTGTATCTACGATCATCTTCTTATACATGCAACTCCAAAGTGAGTGAGTCCTTAAAGCCTCAAACAATTAAAAAGAACAGTAAAACTGCTTGTAACAGAAACTTTCAAGTTTGTGGAAGCATAAAGCTTTAATTCGGAACAAAAATACACTGCTCTATAATTGCTAGTTTAAATAACAATTACGGGACAGTGTATTTTTGAACTCTTTTATTGTGTTAAAGATATAAACAACTACCGTGTTTTAGAAACATTCATAGTTATTCAAACAAACGTGAATGTTGTAATTTTCATGTTTGTTTTTGTCACAGGGAACGTTTTCTCATAAACAATGAAAGGACAACATTGATAATAGCTAAAACTAAACTTATGTTAAACACAAGTGAAGATCCAGAAACAGCGGATACAGCTAGAGTAGTCCCATCTGTTAAAGAACTTGCTTGTTGTGCTGAGAAAATGGATACCATTACGGCAATACCAATTGCTCCTGCAACTTGTTGAGATGTTTGAGAAATAGCAATACCATCTGGATAGTACTGTTTTGGTAATGCATTTAATGTATTTGTCTGAACGGATGCAAGTACCATACCGATACCAAGCATCATGATAATATGTGTAATTACCATAATCCATAGCGCAGTTTCTGTTCCATATTGTCCATATAAGGCATAGCCAATGACAACTAATATTGTACCCGGTGTAATGACGGCACGAGGACCGTATTTATCAAATAGTCGGCCAATTATCGGAGCTAGTAAACAATTTAATACACTACCTGGTAATAGAATAAGACCTGTTGTGAAGGCAGTAGCTAATAACGCCAATTGCATATACATTGGTAAGACAACAAGCATAGAAAGCATATTTAAAAATGTAATCATATTCATCGTAAGCCCAAGTACATATTGAGGGTGCTTAAATGTTTTCAAATTTAACATTGGTGTATCCATCTTTGTTTGACGAATTGCAAATAAAATTAGGGCGATGAGTCCCACAATGACTGTGCTTAGGACAGTCATGCTTGTCCATCCAAACTCTCCACCGACACTTACCCCATAAACAACGCCACCAAAACCGATTGTTGATAAAATGATAGATAAAATATCTATCGAAATTTTTCTAATTTCATTGATATTTGGAATATAAATGAACCCGAAAATGAGTGAGAATACTAAGAATGGAATCGTAAACCAGAAAATCCAGTGCCACGATAAAGTATCTAAAATAAGACCTGCTAATGTTGGACCAAATGCTGGACCTGCTAAAATGACTAATCCCATAATCCCCATTGCGCCGCCTCGTTTATTAGGAGGGAAGATGGTAAAAATAACACTTTGGGTTAACGGCAAAATAATTGCAAGCCCAGCTGCTTGTATGACACGTGCTATCAAAAGCACGCTAAATACAGGTGCTAGTGCAGCTACGATTGTTCCAATAATTGATAATGTAACCGAGGTAAGAAACATTTGACGTGTTGTAAATTTTTGCATTAAAATCCCTGTTACGGGCACTAAAATCCCTAGAGTTAAAAAATATCCTGTTGCCAACCACTGAATTGTGGTCGCCTCTACACTAAAAATGTTGGTAAGTTCGGCTAATGCTATATTTAAGGCTGTTTCACTGAAAAGACCAACAAAACCTGCTACTAACAAGGCGGTCATAATTGGCCCTGTTTTAACTTCTTTATTCACTTTTAAAACTCCTTCAATAAATTATTAGTTAATACTTTTGATATAGTTCTTAAGGGATCTGTTGATTTTTGGGTTAAACAAAGCATCATCGCACCTTCGATAGAAGCTGTCATGAATAATGAAACGGAGGCAGCTGATTCAATTGAATGGCCATCTGAAACTAGTTTATTACGGTATATGTCTTGAATTTTTTCATAGAGTTCTCCACAAGCATTTCTTACAGGCTCGCTGAAAGATGCCATTTCGCTCACAATACTACTAAATGTATAGCCCGTAACTGTACCGTCTGTTTCTATGTTTGTAATTAACTTTTCAATCATTGCATATGTTGCTTCTTGTGTGGACAGATGGTGATGGAAAATCGTTTCGATATCCTTTGTAATTGCTTCTTTTAAAGCATGTAGACAAGCAATTAATAATTCCTCTTTGCCATTTGGAAAATGATGGTAGAGTGCACCTTTTGTTATATTACAAGCTTTTAATATTTCATTTAACCCTACACCTTTATATCCTTTTTGTTGAAAAAGCTTTGTTGCTATGTCGACTAATAGCGATTTTGTATCCATTTTCCATATTCCCCCTAAAAAACATACTGACCGGTCTGTTTGTAACTATAACAAAATATTTTTCTATGATGTAAGTGTTTTTTTATTTTTATTACAAAGTACGTTCACAATTTAGACAAAAGTGTTAAAAGACTCAAGAACAAAATAAAGAAACCAGATCGTTTAAAAACCTGGTTTCTTTAATGAGTTAATTTTATAAATAGCATTTAAAACATAATTTATTGATTGAAGCGACAAGCAGCGAGATAAGTGAGACAATGAGCGATTACAAAAGACGTGAATGCGGCGGTGAAGGCTCATCGCTCACCCAGCGGGGTCTGTTAAGCATACAAAATAGGAAGAGAAAATCCTAATAAGTAATTAATTTTAAAGGTGATTATTGATAAGTCCCCTTGTTTCGTGTTCATTGTTGCCCGCGGAAAGCGAGCACCGGAACGGAAAGCAACAACAGGTAAGAAAGCGCCCGCCTATATTATGCTCCAATTTCAATTATGAAATTGAAGTATCTTGCTCTACCTCTCGAGTCAATCTCTGTTTCTTAGACTTCCTAAAATAAAATAATTCATAAATACATGGAATGACAATTAGCGTAAGCAAGGTTGCCATGGCTAATCCACCGATAACTACAATAGCAAGACTTTGAGATACTAAGCTTCCTGTTTCTGCTTTTTTCAGCAATAGTGGAAGCATCGCACAGATGGTTGCGATTGCGGTCATGAAGATTGGTCTCATTCTTGTTGCTGTTGCTTCGATAAGTGCCTCGCGAATAATCATTTTTTGTTCGTTTTGTTTTACTCGGTCTAACAGCACAATCGCGTTTGTTACGACGATACCGATTAACATTAATGCTCCTAAAAGTGCAGTGATATCAACTGGTATTCCACTGATAAGAATTCCTAAAATGGCGCCAATTGCAGCAAGTGGAAGGGAGCAAAGAATTGCTATCGGTGCTTTAATCGACTTAAATGTGATCACCATTATTAAAAATACAATTCCGATGGAAACAAGCATGATGAGAAATAGGTCGGTAAAATCTTCAGCTTGTTGGCTACTTGATCCTCCAACTAAAACCTCCACGTTCTTAGGAATATCCATTGCCTTCATCTCTTTTTTATCGCCGAAAATCTCTTGATTTATCTTTTTCGAGATTTCCGATAGCTTCGTAGGATCAACGGATGCAGTGACACGTAGATATGCATTCCCATCTTTATGGAACTGGTTGGTTGAACGCTCTTCGCTTTTTATAGTTGCAATAGAAGAGATAGGGACTAATCCCGCATCAGTCATAACTGGAGTTTTTTCCAAGTCTTCCGGTGTTTTTGTATCTAGAACAGGTTCTAGGAATACGGTTTTTTGTTTGTCATTTAATTTAATCGTACCGATTGGTGTTTTATTTAACATTACACCTAACTGTTGTGCGATTTGTTCTGTGTTTCCTTTTGTTGGATTTACTATAATAGAGTGTACGGTTTTCTTTTTCTCTTGGTTGGTTGTTACTTCCTCCACGCCATCAATGTTCTGCACTTTTTCTTTAATAGTTGTTGCTACATTTTCAAGGTCCGCAATATTTTCACCTACTACATCTATGGTGATATTTGTGCTTGCACCTCCCATCATAAAGGAAGCTGTACTTACTTCAAAATGAGCATTCGGATATTGATCTTTTTTCTTTTCCATTTCTTTTAAGATGAAGTCTGTATCTTTTTTATCGTCCAATAAAATACTGAAGCTTGCTTCTGTCGGTGATCCAACCCAACCATATTGCGCAGCTTCTGATGGAGAACCTACTTGTGAAAATACATATTTAACTTTATCCATTGCTAGTATAGATGTTTCAAGTTCAGTAGTCTTTTCTTTCACATCTTCAATTGGTGTATCATTCGGGTAACTTAAAGTAGCCATCACATAGTCCGCGGAAGAGCTGTCAACGGCTCCTTTTGGAACGATAAAGTAAGCACCGATTGATCCGATAAACAGGAAGATGGAAATCGAGAAGACAATCCATTTGTGATTTAAAGACCATGAAACTATTTTTGGAAACCGAACAGCTGGTTTATGTTCTGGAAGCTTAGTATTCTTTAATAAACCTGCACTCATGATCGGAACGACAGTCAACGCAACAATCAAAGAGGCAAGTAAAGAATACGTAACGGTTAAAGCGAATGGTAAAAGGAATTCTTGAAGTCCACCATTCAATAAACTCATTGGTAAGAAAACTGCTACTGTCGTTAATGTAGAGGCAGTAATAGCTACTCCAACTTGCTTCGTTGCTTCAATAATCATTTGAGCTGAAAATTTCTCCGATTGCATTTTCCGGAAAATATTTTCGATTACGACGATACTATCATCAACAAGACGGCCAACTGCAACTGCCACACCGCCAAGTGTTAATATATTTAAAGTCACGCCAGACCATGATAGTAGTATTAGTGTGAAGCAAAGTGATAAAGGAATCGATACAATTGTTATAAAAGTAGTCCGAATATTTCGTAGGAAAATCATAATGACAATTGTTGCAAATAATGCACCAATAAGTACTTCCTTTATCATCGTTTGAACAGAATTTTTAACAAGATCAGCAGAAGAAATGTAAAGCACAGATTCCTGCTGTTTATACTGTTTATTGATAGCCTTTGTTACTTTTTCAACTTCTTTGCTAATAGTTACTGCATTAGATTGACTGTCCTTTGTGATGCTAATCTCTAAGCTATCCTTACCATTGAAACGGCTTATGAAATTTGCATCTTTTGTTTCTTTAATGATGGTAATATCTTCAAGCTTTACATTAGGAGCAACAGTTAATCCTTTCAGCTTATCAATGCTTGTTACATCTCCAATTACTTTAATATTGCTAGTTTTTCCATCTATTATTTTCTCGCCAATAGATACAGCGGTATTTTGGCCATGAAGAATCCCCATAACCGCTTGAAGAGGAATTTGTTTTTCAGACAATTTCATATCATCAATCTTGATGGATATAATCGTATCTGTAATTCCATATATATCGACATTGGATACACCTTTGATTTCTTGATAACGAGATAGAAGCTTTTCACGAGCAAAATCCATATTTTCTGTAGTCAATCCATCTTCAAAGGTGACCGCAATATTAGCAATTGGAATCATGGAAGTATTCAGCTGTGAAATGGTTGGCTTGGATATATAGACAGGTAAGGCAACCTTACTTAATGCTTCTTGTACATCCTGTTTTGCTTGTTTCATATCGTATCCTGCCTCAAAGAATAGGTCCACTTTGGAAAATCCGTCGCCGGTTGTAGAATAGACAGATGTTTTACCATTCAGTCCTCTAACGGCTCTTTCAATGGGTAAGGTCACTTCTGATTCCATCGTTTTGGAATCTGTACCTTGACCCATGGAAATTATTGTTACTTGCGGATTGTCCGCTGATGGTAAAAATTCCATTGGCAGTTTAAAGTAACTGATCACACCTATAACTAATATTAAAATGGTCAATACAGTAACAGCTGCTTTGTTACCAAAAGCCCACTTAGTAAAACTCGACATAATAATACTCCTCCTAAAAATTCAAAAGTTTGATAAAAAACACGAAGATAAATACGAAATTTAAAAACTTACTATATTTTTAATCCAGAATTATGTACTCCCTTCCTTCAACGTTTAAGTTCTATCTTCATTGTAAAAAATGGAAACATATTCCGCATTGAGCCTTAGAATTATATTTTTCTAAGACCTAAGACTTAGTATCATATGGAAAAATGGTTTCTAAAAATGCCAAAATTATTGAGGGAATTTCCTGGAATATAAAAAGGGTATAGAATACTTTTATAGAATTTATAGATTGGCTATATATAATATGGGGAATAAAATAAAGAAGACTGCGTAGCTTATATTCTTTTCTTCAAATTTAGAGCACACTTACAATTCTTTGACTGAAAAGGGAGTAAGCGTGATTGATCTACTAAAAGATGGATTAAATCCTTTTTTTGAAAGATAAAAATGTATATTCATTATTCTCCTGGCTAATTCATACTCTGAGCGATAGCTGGGCTAAATCTTCTTGTTAGTACAACTCACTTAATGGATTGTAGTGAAAGGTGGCGACTCCAGCGGGATGAGTGAGACAGATGAACCATCACAACGAACGCGTAGCGGCGGTGATGGTTCAACGCTCCCCCCGCGGAAAGCGTCCACCTGAAACGTAAATCCGCGGTAATGCTTTTGAAATAAGTCTATTTAAAGGAGTAATGCATATGAATTTTTTTACAACATTATTCGAATCGCATTTTGACTTATATTTACGATTGTTTATATCGACACTTATTGGTTTTTTTATTGGCTTAGAAAGAGCTATAAAAAACAAGCCAGCGGGTATTAGAACTCACATATTAGTATGTTTAGGATCGACATTAGCAATGGTCTTATCAACGCTAAATCAAGGACCAAGCATGGATCCTATGCGTTTAGCAGCTCAAGTAATTAGCGGCATTGGATTTCTTGGTGCTGGTGTAATTTGGGTTGATAAAGATAATGTGAAGCGGGGTCTTACAACTGCTGGAAATCTTTGGATTACTGCTTGCGTAGGTTTAACAATTGGTTATGGGGAATATGATTTAGCAATTATCACAGTAATATTAATGTTTATTGCTATGAACTTACCAAGATTGGTAGAGAAAGTAGGAATATTACCGTCAAGAGATAGAGAAGGCGATGATAGTGATGGAGAGTAGGACAAATTGTATTGGGTATAAAGTAAAAAGCTACAATAACCACAGTCAGTGGTCATTGTAGCTTTTTATATTTATAAAAAATTATTTAGTTATTTTGTGTAAAATGCTTTAGTTTCTTTTTCAGAAATGAAGTAAGGGAGATATAGTGTTCTCTCCGTTGGAAAAATTGTTTTCTACCTTATGCGTTGGAACAAATGACCATAAAGTTTTTTATCAATTTAAAGTTATTAATCTATTCCTTTAATTTAATTTGTGCTAAATTTCAGAGTATACAAAAAATTGTTAAGGAAATGGGTGCTGTGTAAATGAATTAATTTTTATGAAATGGCCAAAAAAGAACATTGTTTAATAAAAAGTAAGTTTTATAATCAAAGACCCACATTTTTTGGAGTAAATAATGTAACCGCTCTCATTAAGTTGGTCTTATATCTTTAATCACATGTATGAAAATGTTGAAATTACGAGGGGGATTAGAATGAAATTTATTAAGTATGTCTTATTTTTATGTCTGATGTTAATTGCACTTGTTGGTTGTTCGAATGATGACGTGGCTGGGGAGAGCACTAAGAAAGAAACAAAAGGCGGAGTATTGAGAGTTGCGGTACCTTCAGAACCACCAACATTGGATACGCATGTCAATACAACGACGATTTCTTCAAATATTGCGAGAAATATTTTTGAAACTCTTCTTACTTTTGACTCTAAAGGTAAAATTCAACCGATGCTAGTCGAATCGTATAATGAGGATGGAAAAACAATACAATTTAACTTGCGTCATGGCGTTAAATTTCATAATGGCGAAGAAATGAAAGCGGCAGACGTGGTCGCATCAATGAATCGTTGGATCAATGTTTCGAGTACAGGAAAAGAAACATTCAAAGGTGCCGCATTCAAAGAAGTTGATGAGTATACTGTTCAATTGGAAATGGCGCAACCGACTTCAACTGCCACACTCGTTCTTGCTTATTCTGGAGGAGAGTCTCCGAGTATAATGCCTGCTTCAATACTTGAGGGGAAAGATGAAAAAGAAAAAGTGACCGAATATATCGGTACTGGTCCATTTCAATTTAAGGAATGGAAACAAAATCAACAAATTCATTTAACTAAATTTAATGATTACTCACATCGAGAAGAGCCGGGAGATGGGTTAGCTGGAAATAGGGAAGCATTGGTAGATGACTTGTATATTATTTTTGTTCCAGATTCATCCACTCGTGTTGCTGGGATTTTATCAGGTGAATATGATGCAGCGATGGAGCTTCCGATTGATAACGTAGACATGCTTCTTAGTAGCAAGGATATCGAATTGAAAAGCGTTCCAAGGGAACTTCTGCTATTATATTTCAATAAAAAAGAAGGTCTTTTCACAAATCAGATTGCACGTGAGGCAGTAGATGCAGCAATCAAAAAAGAAGATGTGTTAAAAGCGGCTTTTGTAAACCCAGACTATTATAAGACGAATCACCATGTGATGTTAGCTAATCAGGAATCACAATGGTATAGCGATATCGGAAAAAACGAATATGGTTTCCAAGATCCAGAACTTGCGAAAAAGTTATTTAAAGAAGCTGGTTATAACGGCGAAGAAATTCGATTAATGACATCTAGAGATTATGACCATATGTATAATGCTTCGATTGTTATACAGGATCAGTTGAAAAATGCCGGGGTTAACGTGAAGTTAGAAGTTTACGATTGGCCGACTTTCTCAGAGCGTCGCAATGATCCGGATGCATTTGATCTGACAGTTATCACAAATAAAGGAAAAGTCGAACCGACTTCCCTTGTTTGGGCGAGACCAGATTATGTTGGTTGGACAGATAGCAAAGAACTAGAAGAGATTTCATCAAAGATTCGTCAAGCACCTTCACTTGAAGATGCACGAGGCTATTATGATGATTTGCAGGCTTGGTTCTTGGATTATAGACCTGCTATTAAAATGGGGGACGGAGATATGCTTTTCGCAGGGCGTAAATCACTCTCACATTTAGAAGACGTTGATGGGCTTATTTTCTGGAACGTTTCAAATTCTAAATAATTTTAAGATTGGATAACGCCAAGTTTAACATGTTGTCTTTACTAAACATGGCGTTATTTTTTATTTTCATTCAGCGGAATACTCTCACCTCTATAGGTGGTGATATGAATGAGGTTTTGTTTACTGTTCAGCGGGTGTTCAACCCCCCGCTGAATGAAGATAAAGCCTCCGGCGGATGACACAGATTTTGAAAGGAGTTAATCGAGCGAGCTCGATTCAAAATCTGGACGCAATTACGCCGAGGCGTAATTGATTTTAGCTCATTTATTCATCTTGTTTAATAGGAGGGAATCATTAATGTGGTCATATATTATTAAGCGATTGTTATCCTTAATCCCAGTATTATTTGTAGTATCAATTGTTATCTTTTCAATTATACATATCACTCCGGGGGACCCGACGTCTTTTATGTTGGGAGAGGAAGCAACGGAAGAACAAATTGCATCTGCTAAGACTCAACTTGGATTAGATAAACCTGTCTACGAGCAATATTTCCATTGGGTAAAAAAGGCCGTAGTTGGTGATTTGGGATTATCTTATCACATGAATATGTCGGTGAATGATGCAATCATGAGCCATGTTGGCCCTACATTATCTCTTGCAATTTTAGCGGAAATTGTTGCTTTGTGTATTGCCATTCCACTTGGAATTATCGCAGCAATTAGGAGAGGAACAGCTACAGATCAAACCGTTATGGGGTTTTCTTTACTAGGAATGGCAATCCCCAGTTTTTTACTTGCTTTGTTTTTAGTATTACTAGTGGGCGTGAAATTACAATGGTTGCCTGTGGCAGGATACCAACCACTGGAGAGTGGATTATGGAACCATCTTAAATATTTAATCATGCCAGCCATTTCGTTAGGCTCCATTCAAGCTGCATTAATTGCACGAATGACTCGGTCATCCATGTTGGAAGTTTTAAACACAAATTATATTAAAATGGCTAGGGCAAAGGGAGTAGTAGAAAGAAAAGTCATTTACAATCATGCTTTACAAAATGCTTTTCTTCCAATTCTCACAGTTATCGGTATCACTTTTGGTGGGCTAGTTACAGGTGCAGTAGTAACTGAAACTATTTTTAATATTCCTGGCATAGGATCGCTCATAATCAATTCAGTCTCAAAACGGGATTATACGGTCATACAAGGTATTGTGCTATTTGTTACTTTTGTATATGTAATGCTAAATCTGGTTATCGATATCTTTTATGGAATCATTGATCCACGTGTTCGATTAGAAGAAAAGTAAATTTTTTATTTTCGGAATATTAAATTAACATTTAAGTGTTAGGAGGAATAGCATGGACGGGATTGGGAGCACACTAACCCTCTCAGAAGCAAGAAGAAAGTTGAAAAAAGAGCAGCACCAACTTCTGAGAAAACGCTTTTTTTCCAATTATTCAATGATGATTGGGATTGTAATCGTCGCTTTTTTAGTACTGTTAAGTTTAATTGGCCCAAAATTAGTGGGCTATAGCCCTTATGAAATGATCGTCAGCAATCGACTACAATCACCAAATGCAGAACATTTATTGGGCACGGATAACTTTGGAAGAGATTTGTTAACTCGAATCATTCATGGAGCTCGTGCATCGATGGGCGTAGGTTTCTCTATCGCGATTATCACTTCGATTATTGGACTGACAATCGGTTTATACGCTAGCTTCTACAAAAGATTAGACCAAATTTTAATGAGAATTTGTGACGGGCTAATGGCGATTCCCGGAATCTTGTTGGCAATTGCCTTAATGGCAGCTTTAGGACCTAAAGTCGAAAACGTAATAATTGCATTAAGTATTGTGTTTACACCCTATGTTGCACGGATCGTTAGGTCTGCAGCACTCGTTGTATGTGAGCAAACCTATATTGAGGCGATGAAAGCTCAAGGTGCTAGTACTTCGCGCATTATTTGGCTACACATAGCACCTAATGTACTTTCTCCATTAATTGTGCAGGCAACTTTCATCTTTGCCGATTCTATCATTACAGAAGCAGCTTTGAGCTTTCTAGGAGCAGGGATTCCAGCTCCAGCACCAAGTTGGGGGAACATCTTATATGACGGAAAGCTTGTAATTTTTAATGCATGGTGGATGACCGTTTTCCCTGGATTGCTTATTATCATAGCTGTTATTGGCCTTAACTCTTTAGGGGATGGGTTAAGAGACATCATGGATCCACACTATAAAAAGGTTAAGAAAAAAAGAGCTAAAGTAAAAGCTTGAAGGGGGAAGAAGAGTCATGACGGATGCACTTTTGGAAATAAAGGATTTAAAAACACATTTTTACACGGAAACAGGACAAGTCACTGCAGTTAATGGCGTCTCTTTTGATGTTAAAAAAGGTGAAATCATCGGTGTTGTTGGCGAGTCTGGATGTGGAAAGAGCGTCATGTCTCAAACTATCTTACGGTTATTTGAAAAGGGAACGGTTGAATATGACGGCGAAATAAATTTTAAAGGAAAGAATCTTCTTTCGCTTACTGATCAACAAATGAATGGAGTTCGGGGAAATGATATATCAATGATTTTTCAAGATCCACTCAGTACATTAAATCCGGTTCATACTGTTGGACGTCAAATTGCCGAGTCTATTATATTGCATCAAAATGTGAGAAAAAGGGTTGCAGAAGAGCGTGCAGTTGAACTGTTGAGACTTGTTGGAATTCCATCTCCTGAAAGAAGGGCAAAGGAATTCCCGCATAATCTCTCAGGGGGAATGCGACAAAGAGCGATGATTGCAGTAGCACTTGCTTGCCGTCCACAATTATTAATAGCTGATGAACCAACAACGGCGCTAGACGTAACAATACAAGCACAAATCTTGGAATTAATGAAAAATTTAAACAAAGAATTGGATATGGGAATTATCTTTATCACACATGATTTAGGCGTAGTTGCAGAGCTATGTTCTCGAGTTGTTGTCATGTATTTAGGAGAAATTGTGGAAGAGGCAAGCATTGAAGAACTCTTTTCTAGACCGTTGCATCCTTATACACAAGGTCTTATTAAATCGATTCCACAATTAGATGGGGATAGATCTGCTCTTCTTCATACAATTGAAGGTACAGTACCTCCATTAACACGCATACCTATAGGATGTCGATTTGCATCTCGTTGCCCATTTGCAGATGAACATTGCATAGCCTCTTCACCGCCTGTTTTCGAATATACTCCTTCACAAAAGGTGAAATGTTGGCACTTTGAAAAAATTCTTGCTAAGCAGGAGGTGGCGACAGATGTCCACACTTACAATTGAGTCAAGTAATGAACAGATAGAATTAATTAACAGTAAAGAAACGCTATTAGAAATAAATAATTTAAAAAAGTTTTTCCCAGTGAAAAAGAGCCTCTTAAATTTTAATAAGGAAAAAACTTTCGTGCAAGCAGTGAATGATGTTTCCTTTATGCTTTATAAAGGCGAAACATACGGACTTGTCGGAGAGTCAGGCTGTGGAAAAAGTACGACAGGCCGTACGTTGCTGAAGCTCACAGAACCAACTGAGGGACAGGCATTTTATAATGGGAACGATATTTTCAAATTGTCAGAAAGAGAATTGAGAAAAGTACGTCAAGATATTCAAATGGTTTTCCAAGATCCTTATTCATCATTGAATCCGAGAAAAAGAATTGGGAAAACATTAGAGGAACCTTTAGTGATTCATAATATCGGTACCGCTAAAGAACGAACAGAAATTGTCATGGATATCTTAGATATAGTGGGGTTACAACTCGAACACTATTATCGCTATCCACACGAATTTTCAGGAGGTCAACGACAACGAATCGGGCTTGCGAGGGCGCTTATCTTAAATCCGAAACTACTCATCATGGATGAACCGGTATCGGCTCTTGACGTATCGATTCAATCTCAAATCCTAAATCTGTTAAAAAAATTACAGTCCGAGTTAGATCTAAGTTTTCTGTTTATCTCTCATGATTTGAGCGTAGTCCGTCATATTTCAGATCGGATAGGAGTCATGTATCTGGGGAGATTAGTAGAAGAAGCACCCACAGATGTGCTATTTTCAAACCCATTACATCCTTATACACAGGCACTTTTATCGGCAGTCCCAGTGCCGAAACTCGAATCAAAAAGGGAGCGAATCATACTAAAAGGTGATTTGCCATCACCTATGAATCCACCTTCAGGTTGTGTGTTCCATACAAGATGTCCTTTCGCAATGGAAAGATGCAAAACAGAAATTCCGCAAAGGAAGCAAATTACGAACGAACACAATGTAGCCTGCCATCTCCACGATTAATAGAAAGGCTCCTTCTCTATTGGAGGAAGGAGCCATTCTGGATAACTAGCAAATATACTATAGTAAACTAGTATTTACTGTTCCAGATGAATAGAGGCGAATTATTATGGTTTTAAGAAATGTATTACTGATCGTTTTAGGCTTTCAAATTGTGATTAATGCTACCCGTCCAATCATTACATTATCTGCATTTGATATGAATGCTTCTATGTTGGAGATTGGTGTATTGACAGCATCGTTTGCAGTCTTGCCACTTCTTATTGCTGTTAAAGCGGGAAAAATTGCGGATATTATTGGAGATCGCCTTCCAGTGATTTTTGGTTTAGTTGGCATTTCCCTAGGTATGTTTATCCCTTACATATTTGAATCCATCTGGTCATTGTATGTCAGTCAACTTCTAGTAGGAGCATCTAATATATTCATCGCCATTTGTTTGCAAAAAGTTCTCGGCAGTCATGCGACAAAAGAAAATCGTGATTATTACTACAGTATGTTCGGACTGGCTGTTGCGGCAGGGGCATTTATTGGCCCCGTTATGGGGGGCTACCTATCGGAACACTTTTCATATTCCGCATGCTTTCTCGTTTCGATGGTCATTTGTGTACCTTTAATAGTTGTTTCCTTTTATATACCAGTGGAGTTGAAAGAACAAACGACTGGAAAAGTAAATCTAAACTCATCACTTCAATTGGTAAAAGATCCACTCATTCAAAAAGCCTTATTTTCAAGCGCATTAGTTTTATATTCAAAAGATATATTTGTTGCCTATTTCCCGTTATATGCCAAAGATTTAGGCATCTCTACTTCAACAATCGGTTGGATACTTTCGATTCAAGGTTTAGCAATGATGATTGTTCGCTTTATATTGCCTAAAATGTTGCAAATAACGAATCGAGATAAGATATTATTTTATTCGGTCTTGCTTGCAGGTTCTTCTTTTCTGACTTTCGCATTGTCGAATAGTATTATCCTTTTTTGTATCTTTAGTTGTTTAATGGGATTCGGTTTAGGATGCGGACAGCCAATTTCCATGACGACAACCTATAACGCCTCGCCAAAATCACGGGAGGGTGAAGTACTTGGGATTCGTTTAATGATGAATAGGCTTTCACAATTCATAGCACCTGTCTTCTTTGGGGCAGTGGGGGGCTGGATTGGTATCGTATCTGTCTTCTACGTTAGTGGAGCCTTTTTAATAGGAGGGGCTTTTATAATGAAACCTGAACAAAATAAAGATGAATCAAAAACTGAAGAAAAAAGCCGTTCATAACATCGAGCTTTTTAAATAATCCAGGAGATTGTGGGGGGATTACTTGTGGAATATATTCTTATTTTTTTCATTGGTATCATAGCTACGATACTTGGCACACTTGCTGGAGGTGGTGGACTTATCAGTCTTCCGTCTATGCTGTTGATGGGGCTTCCAATTCATTCTGCGATAGGTGCAAATAAAGTATCGAATACCGTAAGTGCATTTTCAAGCTTTTACGTTTTACTTCGGCGCAAGGAGCTAACGATCAAAGAATCATTTTGGATCATTCCTGTGAGCCTTGGGGGAGGCTTGAGCGGAGGGTATATTGCTTCATTAATTTTCGGAGGCAAACTTATATTGGGTCGCTATTTGTTTACTAATATTCGCCTTTATCACGTCATTTCTATCTAAAGGAAATTTTGAGGGAAAAGAGCCGCTCCGTTTATCGAAAACTAGTGTTCCGGGTCTTTACGGAATTGGAATATATGACGGGTTGTTTGGTCCAGGGCAAGGGACATTAATGCTCTATTTATTTAGCCACTTACAAGTTGGATATATCCGGGCAGTCGGTTATGTGAGGCTTGCAACATTTGCAAGTTGTTTTGGTGCTTCTATCAGTTATATTTCCTCTGGAAAAATCATTTGGCCAATGACAATTGCTTTACTGCTTGGTTCCGTGACGGGCGCGCAGTTGGGTGTACGGATTGCACAAACTTTGAACCCGAAATTAGTTAAGCCAATCCTTCGGATTGTAACTGTCGCTATTATCCTTCAGCTTGTAGTGAAAAATTTTAAGTGAGTAAAAATAATATCAGCAAATAATTTCCGGCGTTATTCCTAAAACCATGGTGTTTTACAAATAACGATCATGTGCAGACTAAAATGTTATAATAGTAATATAATTATAAGTTGAAAAATGGTGATTGAATGTTTAAAGGGTCATTGCAACGTAAAATTTTAGTCGTAGTTATTTCCCTTATCTTTTTGATGGTCTTTTTAATGCTGAGTCTTTTTATTTACACAGATTATAAACGGGTGTTTCAAAATGCGGCGGAAAGGGGTTTGCAGACGGCGAGAATTCTGTCGCAAATGGACTCCATACAGTGGGCGATGTCGGAAGGAGACACTGGCGAATTAAAGCCACTTGTTGATTATTATGTGACACAGTCAGAATCCGCTTTTATCGTCATTAAAGATCGTGAAGGTAAGGTTCTTGCCCATCCGGATGAAGGGGAAGTTGGTAAAAATTATCCGATACAGGATGAGATGAAGGCACTTGTGTTCGGTGGAACTTATTCCTTGATATCCGACAGTATTTTGGGTTCCGCGGTTGTCGGAATTTCACCCATATACGTTGACAGACAAATTGTAGGTACAGCAAGAGTCGGATATCTGGTAAAGGATTTACAAAATACAGTTATTGAGCGAACAAAGAGGTTAGCATTTATTTCAATTTCTATATTTGTGATTGGGATAATCCTTAGTATTTGGCTAGCACGTCAAATACGTAAAGACACTTTTGGTATGGAACCGCAGGAGATTGCAAGCTTTTACAAGGAGAGACGTGCCATTCTTGCTTCCATTTCGGAAGGACTAATTGCAACCGATGGAAAGGGAAATATAACACTAATTAATACTGCCGCTAAAAAGATTTTGGATATTTCAAGTAACTATATTGGATGCTCAATACAATCAGTTTTCTCCACTTTAAGCTCTTCCGAACTGCTCAATGTTACCAATCAGCCTTTTTCCTTTGAATTAAATGTTCGTGAGAAAATTTTGATCATGACAATCGTACCGTTACGTAAGGATATTACAATATCTGGTACAGTGATTACATTTAGGGACAAGACGGAAATGAATGAACTCGTTAATACATTATTTGAGGTAAAGAAGTATTCAGATGATCTGAGAGCCCAAACACATGAGTTTATGAATAAACTCTACGTTATATCAGGATTATTACAACTACGTAAGTACAATGAAGCGGTTAAGATGATACAAGAGGACATCGACGTTACACAACATACGAATACATTTATATTTGAACATATCAAAGACCCAAATGTTCAAGCTATCTTGTTTGGAAAGATTGGGAAGGCATCGGAAAATAAAATCAAATTTGATATTGATGAAAACAGTAGTATTGGACATTTGCCTACCTTCATTGGCACGGGGCTTTTGACAATCATTATTGGCAATCTGATTGATAATGCTTTTGAGGAAGTGGCTGACCAACAGGAGTGCTGGGTGAACTTTTTTGCTTTAGATATTGGAAAGGATATCATTTTCGAAGTATCAGATAACGGTGGAGGAATTGATCCAGAGGTTTCAGATAAGATTTTTACAAAAGGATTTTCCACAAAGGCTACACCCGACCGCGGTTATGGATTATCGAATGTACGAAATGCGATTCAAGATCTAGGTGGGGAAATCCAGTGGAAAAGCGATGAAACAGGAACTATATTTACAGTATACCTCCCAAAAACAGAAAAAGTTGAAAGGTGAAGCTATGATAAATGTATTAATCGTGGAAGATGATTTTAGAATTGCAGAGATTCACCAACAGTTCTTAGAAAGCATAGAAGGCATTCGAGTGGTTGGGAAGGCATTACGAGCGGAGGAAGTTCACGGGTATTTCAAAAAGGAAAAAATTGATCTTTTGCTCGTTGATATCTATATGCCTGATCAGCTAGGGATTGATTTGGTTGTGGAATTGAAAAAGACATACATAGATTTGAGTTTCATTATGATCACGGCGGCTAAGGATATGGAGCTCCTCGAAAGAAGCGTAAAAGCGGGTGCCTTTTATTATTTAATTAAACCGTTGCAATTACAGAAGCTGTGTGAAGCTATCGAACAGTTTAGGAAGAGAAAGTTAATACTTGAATCGGACAAGCCAGTGGAACAATCATTAGTAGACCAATTATTCGGTAATTCCTTTGAAACACAGCAACAGGAGGAATTGCCGAAAGGAATCAATGCGCTTACACTTTCTAAGGTTTTGAAAACAGTAAAGGATATTTCGGACGGTACTACCGTTGAAGAAATTGGTGATCAGATAGGTGTATCAAGAACAACGGCGCGAAGGTATATGGAATACTTAGTGTCGACTGGGAGAATGAGCGCAGAGCTGGAGTACGGGATTGTTGGGCGCCCTGAAAGGAAATACTTTATGATTTGAGCATTCTCACACCGAGATGCTCTTTTTTGAACTTATTCAAAAGTGTGTATTTAAAAACATCGAATATTTTAGTAAAAGAAGAGGAGGGAGTTCGATGAAAAGAATCGTAAGCATACTTTTACCCGTATTCGTTTTGCTTTTGGCAGCATGTTCTACTAGAGGCATAGGTTACTCGGAAGAGAAAAAATTTCCAACAAAAGATATTGAGTTAATCGCCCCAGCAACACCTGGTGGCGGATGGGATGCTACGGCACTTGCAATCCAAAAAATCCTGAAAGATGAGAATTTAATAGATCAAAAAGTTAATGTTGTGAATAAGCCAGGAGGAAGTGGTGAAGTTGGCTGGCAGTACTTATCTAGTAAGGATGCCCATCATATTGCGATAAATTCAAGTCTAATGTTGACGAATAATCTTCTCGGACAAAGTAAATTGGAATTTCGGAATTTCACGCCTCTAGCAATTCTTACGACGGAATGGATTGCGGTCGCGGTACCAAATAGTTCACCATTTAAAGATGCAATTGAATTGATGGAAAAATTGAAAGAAGAGCCGTCTACTTTGAAAATCGCTGTAGCGCCAGGATTAGCAAACAATGACCATCTTTCTTTTTTACAAGCGGCTAAAAGTTACGGAGTAGATGTGTCGAAGCTAAACTTTCTTGTATATGATAGTGGTGGTGAAGTAGTAACAAGCTTACTTGATGATCGAGTGGAAGTAGCGATAACTTCCGTTTCCGAATTTATAAATGAGCATAAAGAGGACAAACTCAAAATCATTGCAATCTCTGCTGACAACCGTCTTGAAGGGTTGGAAGAGGTTGCAACTTGGAAAGAACAAGGAGTAGATATGGTATTTCCACACTGGAGAGGAATTGTCGGACCACCCAATATGTCAGAAGAAGAAATTGCTTATTGGAACAAAAAGATAAAAGAAATGATTGAAACAGAAGCCTGGACCCAATTGTTGAAAAAAAACAAATGGGAATCATTTTATAAAGATAGTAACGAAACGAAAAAGTTTTTAGAAGAGCAAGAAAAAAACTATCGTTGGCTAATTGATGGTTCTGGTTTAGTAGACTAACGATAAACTAAATCTATATCTAATGTATTGATGCGGATATATTACATTGGCAGATATGCCAAGTGTATTCAAAAAGTTTGATTCCTTGATTAGAAGAAGGCTTTGAATTTCCAAAAGCCTAATCTTAGACAGAGCCCTCGGAAACTCCTTTTAGAGTTCCCAAGGGCTTAAAAGTCTATCGTTTCGTATGTATTGAACTTTTTGTCATTTACCTTGATGGAACCGTCGTATACCGAACTGTACTTGTGATGGTGTGAGAGGATGGGAGTTAATCGCTCCCTCCTACTCTATTCTTAAGTAAAACATTTAATGGGGACTCCCGATTAGGTGATGTCATCAATTGCAAGGAATCTTCGCTGGATATCTTTTTTGGGGAAGCTCACTTTTAATATTTCATTTTGAAAAGAGGCTTTTATTTCTTTTTCAGAAATTGCATATGGAAGCGGGATAAAGTGCTCTCTTCGTTGATAAAATTGTTTTCTTCCGGTGTGGGTCTCGTAATTAATTTCCTCAAGAATAGAGTCCTCCATACCAATTCTTAACCTGTTTCCGATGATCTCTAATTGAATTTGGTTACGATTGTAACCTGGTAATTTTGCTTCAATAATCACTTCTGAATCGGTTTCATACGTGTCTATCCAGTTAGGATTAGGTGTAAAATGAGTGTTCATTTGCTTAAAGAATTGATTGAAATAGGAATCCACCTCATTGATCAAATTCCATAGTGAGAGTGGTTTAAATTCCATATCAGACATTTTAAAGATCTGATGGTTATTCTCCTTTGGGAGGTTGTCATTTCCAAAGGTCATTTTTATTCCTCCTTTTATAAATGATTTGCATAAAAATAGGTTATGTAAGAAGGGACTTATGGTAGTGGGCGATTTTTCCACTTTAGTAAATATGGCTAAACCTTTCAACAAGACTGATGGAGTGAAAAAGTGTATCGTAATAATTGCATATATAAAAAGTATAGGAGGACAACAAATGAATACTAAATACGAAAAAATCTTTCAATCTTTTACTTTTCCTTCAGGTGTAGAGGTTAAGAATCGCATTATGATTGCACCAATGACTAATTACTCCTCCCAAGAAAATGGAGAAGTATCTGAACAAGAGCTAGCTTATTATAAGGAACGATCAGGAGGTGTCGGAGCTTTTATTACAGCATGTGCTTACGTTAGCCAAGATGGAAAAGGGTTTCCTGGACAATTCAGCATCGATGATGATTTTTTCATACCTAAACTAAACAAATTAGCGAAAACAATACAATCGAATGGAACAAAAGCGATTTTGCAAATTTATCACGGCGGTAGACAATCACCGCCATCGTTATTACCAGATGAGCAGCCTATTTCAGCAAGTGCTATCGCTGCAGAAAGGGAAGGGGCACCTATACCTCGAGAAATGACAGAAGTAGAAATACAAAATACTATTAAAGCATTTGGTGAAGCTACAAGACGAGCAATTGAAGGAGGTTTTGACGGAGTAGAAATTCACGGTGCAAATACATACCTGTTACAACAATTCTTCTCTCCGCATTCCAATCGAAGGGAAGATCGTTGGGGAGGTTCCCTTGAAAAGAGAATGCAGTTTCCGTTAGCTGTAGTGGATTCTGTAAAAAAGACAGTTGTAGAACATGCTAAATCACCATTTATTGTAGGGTATCGTATATCCCCTGAAGAAGGAACAAATCCCGGGATTTCGTTAGAAGATACGCTTCAATTTGTAGACAGGCTCGCAGATCAATCTCTCGATTACTTGCATGTATCCGTCAATCATTTCTGGAATGGTTCCTTCCGTGACAATAGTGAATCCCAGTCTAGGATTATTAAAATTCATGAAAAAATTGGCAGTCGTCTACCGATTGTTGGTGTTGGTTCACTTCATACACCAGATGAAGTAATAGAAGCATTAGAAACTGGCGTCCCATTAATAGCATTAGGCCGAGAAATGCTCATGGAACCAAAATGGATTGAAAAAGTGGAAGCTGGTCAGGAAGACCAATTACGTACTACTCTATCAAAAAAAGACCAAGAGAAATTAGTAATACCGGACCCATTATGGCAGCGTTTAATAAATGTAAAGGGTTGGTTGCCGGTAGAAGAGTAATTATTTTATTCATTAGTGGCTAACCAGCTGTAAGAAATAAGAAAATCTAATTGAAATAATGGTATAATAGATTGCTTATTGAATTAAGATATTATGAACCTAATTGAAATGAAGGAATTCGAAATGTCTCATATAATTAGAATTCGGAAACACTATCGGAGGTGTCAACATGAATAAAAAATGGACAATTGAAAGTATCCGTGAGTATGTCACGAAGAATTCAGATAGTGAATTACTTTCTACAGAATATATCGGTTACTCGCAAAAGCTACTCTTTAAATGTTCTTGCGGAAATAATTTTGAAAAAACGTTCACTAAGTTTAAAGGTAGCAATCAGAAAAAATGTTCAGATTGTTTAGCACCTAGAACTTCACGTTAAATCATCTCTACATCTAAGAGCTACAACTCCCGGTTAGAATCGGTAGTTGTAGCTCTTTTTCTAATTACTTTATTCGCGAAAGGGAAGTTAATTAATTTGTGTAGTATTTATTTGAATCTTGTTCTATTCTATATTAAGAAAATAGAATTAACACGCGACCCTATGTCAGTCACAATTTGAGGAATAATTGAGTCTGGCACGGGGTCGTTCTTGAATACGGCAAATTTATTGTAGGGGGATGGAGAGTATGGAACAAACTATGGATAGTTCAAATGTTCAACTAGATAATCAAAGGATGGATATTGATGAATGGGTGACATTTTATCGTGCATTTACTTCTGGCGGAAAAAATGCCTCTTACATTCCAGCTTTAGAAATGGCAGACTCATCGCATTTGGGCATCACTATAATTGGACCAAATGGTACCATTATAAAAGCAGGAGATTGTGATGTTCCTTTTACTTTACAAAGCATTTCCAAAGTAATCAGCTTTATCGCAGCTTGCATGCACCATGGCATTCCTTATGTATTAGATAGAGTCGACTTAGAACCAACTGGAGATCCATTTAATTCGATTATTCGATTAGAAATGCATAAGCCAGGAAAACCATTTAACCCAATGATTAATGCTGGGGCAATTACAGTTTCCTCTATTCTTCCAGGAGAAACCCCACACCAAAAACTAGAAACGATAAGCCTTTTAATGGAGAAAATGGTGGGAAAACGACCAGTGTTAAATGAGGAAGTATTCCTTTCTGAATGGCAAACGGCAAATAGAAATAGAGCTTTAGCTTATTATTTAAAAGAAACAGGTTTTTTAGAAATAGAGGTAGAGGAAGCTTTAGAGGTATATTTGAAACAATGTTCACTAGAAGTAACGACTGAAGACATCGCTTTAATAGGATTAGTTTTGGCACATGATGGCTATCATCCAATACGGAAGGAACAAATTCTTCCTAAAGATGTAGCTAGATTAGCAAAAAGCTTAATGCTGACTTGTGGGGTTTACAATGCATCTGGTAAATTTGCAGCTTTTATTGGAATACCGGCAAAGACCGGGGTATCCGGCGGTATAATGGCTGCCGTTCCACCTCATATAAAAAGCGAGGTATTTCCTTTACAAGATGGATGTGGCATAGGCATTTATGGACCAGCCATTGACGAATACGGAAGTAGTGTGGCCGGTGTTATGTTATTGAAAAAAATAGCGGATACATGGGATTTAAGTATATTCTAAAAGTTGTTATGAAAGAGCTCTACAAATTCAGATCATGCAATTTGTAGAGCTTTTATGTTTAGTTAGGGGAGTTTAGTTAATGAAAGTCGCTGATACTGCAAAATTTCAATTAGAAAACTTTGAGGTTATTGATATACCAAGTTTAATTGATCTGTCAAATTCTGTAGGGTGGGACTATGACGAATCTGAAATTAAAACAATCATGTCCTCAGGAAAAATTTATGGATATAAAAATGAAATAGGAGAAATTATATGTAGTGCAGCAATTGTTACATATGATTCAAAATTAGCATCCATTGGGATGGTTATCGTTAGACAGGATTATCAGGGGATGGGGCTAGGGAAGAAAGCTACAAAAAAATGTATAGAATCTATTCCAAGCAGTACAACGATTATGTTAATTGCAACTGAGGAAGGAAAACCTATGTATGAAAAAATGGGTTTTAGTTCGGTAGATTCCATCCAAAAATTCATTTGTAAAACCTATGAGCCAAGTGATACCAATGTTAAATCTATAAATATAAAAGTATATAATGAGAAAGATTTTACACAATTAATACAAATAGATAAAGAGGCTTTTGGGGATAACAGAAAAACCTTTCTTTTAAACAGGATTAAACAGTCAAAAGTTGCCTTAGTTGCGAAGGATTCTAATGGAAAAGTTATTGGTTATGGACTCTCTATATCCGGCCCAGTTAATCTAATATTAGGTCCAATAGTTGCTCCAGATTCTGAAACAGCATTGGCAATTGTCGATGAGTTAGTTAAAAATCATCAAGGTAAACTAAGAATCGATGTTCCTTCAGGGAATGAAGAATTTATAGCTCAGTTAATAAAATGTGGTTTCTCAAAAGTAAGCCAACCTCCTATTATGATTAAGAATTCAGTGGAGTTACCTCGTCGAAATAAAACCTTATATAGTATTGCCGCACAGATTTTCGGATAAAAACATATAAGCGTTAGTTATTACTTCTAATAAGTAATTTGTCATTTTTTTATCATAAGACAATATGTTATTATTTTCCTGTGAAGAAATGGGGAGAATGATTATGTTTACAATGAATTCAATTGGAGTAGCTTACAATGAACGTAAAACTCCGGAAGATGATTATTGGGGAAAAGTAATATCAGAAATAACATTAAACAGTGAATTGAATATTAGCTGTCTCGATGGGATTGAAGCTTTTAGTCACTTGGAGATTATATATGTATTTCACCTTGTTCAAGATGAAAATATTCAGTATTCCTCAAGACATCCTAGAAATAATAAAGAATACCCTAAAGTAGGTATTTTTGCACAAAGGGGAAAAAATCGACCTAATAAAATAGGGGTAACAATTGTTGAGCTATTAAAAAGAGAAGGAAACACTTTAACTGTCAAAGGATTAGATGCAATTGATGGAACACCTATAATAGATATCAAGCCTGTTATGAAAGAGTTTTTACCAAAAGGCGATATAAGACAGCCTCAATGGTCATCTGATTTAATGGCTGATTATTGGGGGTAAGAGGATAATGGGATTTGCTAGAGTATAAAAGTTTTATGCTCCTCAAAATCTACCGGTAATAGTGAAGTTGATGTTTAGTCCAAAGCCCTCAGGAATTAATGAAGACAAGATGCATTTAAAGGACAGTTGGGTTTTTCCCAAACTAATTCATTAATATGATCGTATTAGAATTAAAAAGGAGAAATTTAAGAGATTAAAGTAAATTCTGTTGAATTTACTGGTTGTATATTCACATATAAACTGAGATTCTTTTCTTGTCAAAATATATAAAAAATTGTGTAAGCGACGAGCACTTACACAACTTTTATATTCATTTTATCCAATTGTTTTCGTATTTGATCTGCGGAAGATGTTGATAATTCCATTATAGGCTGGTTCAAGAATTCTTCTTTGCCATATGACCATATACGTGACAACTAATGCTATTATTGCACCCGATAACACATCAAGTGGGTAATGTACACCAATATAAATTCTTGAAAGAGCCATTAAAAAGGCAAAAATTAATAGCGAAATTCCCATTTTTTTTCGTTTCCAAAAGACTGCAAGTGCCAAAGCAAAAGATCCTGCAGAATGATTACTCGGAAATGAAGGATCTAAATTAGATTTCTGAACAAGCAATGTCACTGCATGATTTACAAATGGACGAGGACGAAAATAGGATATTTCAATTAATTTGTCTATCCCAAGCGCTATAACGGCAATCGTACATGCCAACAAAACAATTTTTCTATTTTCCAGTTTATCTCCTGATTTTGTAAACCATAACCATAATAACGCTAAACCAAGTAAAAATGGACCATATTTTGAAAATAAAATGACTGTTTGATCTAATAAATTATTTTTTCCTGCAAACTGATTAATTAATTCAAAAAGTTGAAAATCTAGATGCATATCTCTCACTCCTTAGGGTACACAAGATCTGTCTCTGTTGCACTTTCTCCATTCCCAGAAAGGAATTCATGCAATGCTTGTTTGTTTTTATCAAAATCAATACTTAGGACAGAACCAACGTTTACACGTTCATCCTTAAAGGAATCTTTAACGGGTATACGTAATGTTTCCATTTGCTGTTCTTTTCCAATAAGTAAACCTTTTCCAATTGTAAGTATCGTTCTCTTATCTAAATTCGTATCAATGTATGGGTCAGCAATGCCAAGAAGCTTCGGAAGGTTAACTAAGCTATGAACAGAAATAGCTTGTACCTTAGCTTTTGACAACACTTCTTGTTGTCGTTCTACTCGACCAAAATCGCTTTTAGAATCATGGCGAAAACGCACATATCCTAATAATTCATCCCCATGTAAGGTTTGCTTTCCTGGATGTAAAGTCATACCTATCCCATACTTCATTTCATTAGGAATATCCACATCAATCCCATTTGGAGCTACAATGTCAATAATTTTTGGAAAACCTTGAAAGTCAACTACAGCATAGTAATTAATATCTAAATCAAAGTTTTGCAAAATCGTTTTTCGAACAAGTTCAGGGCCTCCAAAAGCAAAAGCAGCATTTATTTTTTGTTTTCCATGACCAGGAACTTCCACATAAGTGTCTCGCATAATCGAAGCAAGTTTTATGTTATGTGTTTTTTGATTGTAATGCGCAATCATTAGCGTATCAGAAAGACCTCCCCGATTAGGCCTAGCATCGCTACCCATTAACAAAATATTAATTTCTCCAAATTGGGGTTCTGGACCTTCAAATGGATCAAATGTCTTTCCATCATCTTTATAGAAACCATCGCTCGCTTCTGTTAGCCCACTATTATATTGATAAACTGAATATATAATTGTAGGAACGATTATCAAAAGAGCTATTAATAGTGTATTTCTTAGCCATTTACGCTTTCTTTTTTTCCTTGTTCTTTTCTCCATAACTAGTACCGCCTACCGTTTATATTGTTAGTTATTTTTCATAAAAGAATTTAGCACAAATTGTACAGCAATCGCATCATCTAAATAGCCAATTGGAAATATATAATCTGGAATAACATCAACGGGTATTATAAAATACAAGAGTGCTCCTCCAATTAATACAAGCTCATGTGAAGTGCCCTTTCTGTGACGAAACTTCTCAAATAGTTCTTTCAATTCATTAATAAATGGACCTATACTACCCACTTTCTGAAGCTTTTCCTCAAAGCTTGTAAGAATAGTTTTATTACCTTCTTCTGTTTGTGAGTAATGTCCGTAATTGGATAAATGTTGTTCGACACGTGCAATTGAAAACTTATCATCTACTAGATTTGCTTTCGTAATAATATCTTGGATCTCTTCAACTGCTGTATAAATATCCGAATCAGAATTTTCTTGTGTCTGTTCAATAGGATATCCAGCTCCAGCTGCTTCAATAAGCTCTGCCATTGGAATTTCAAGGCATTCAGAAAATCTTTGTAAGTGCTGTAGGTTTACTTTTCGTTTCCCGTTAATAATACGAGAGATTGTTGCTGTATCTATTTCGGTAAGTTCACTTAATCTTCGCATGGATAGCGAACGTTTTTTTAAGATTTCCTTTAGTGACAAGCCGAAACTGTTATTCGTGTTTACCTCAGGCATATTCACTTCTCCTTTCGATGTTTGTTGTTACTTGTGCCGAATAAAAAACAAATAGCTGTATGAAGTGTATATCTGTGTTGACATTTTGTCAATGGAAGGACCACTCAAATGTAGTATTAAAAGAATGAAGTAACGGCGATTACTATAATGATAGCTCCGCTTAAAACAGATCCAAATTGACCAACTGTAAACTTCCCAATCCGAACTGATGATAGTTTTACACCTAATTTAACACCAATCCAAATGCTAATATAACTACCGATTGCTGCAGTTGCCGAGATAGCTAATGGCGAAAAGCCGAGTAATCCTGCACTTAAGCCATTTGTAAGAGCATTTGCAGACAATGCTATGCCAAGAAAAATGGATTCTCCCCATCCAATTATCCCAAGGTTATTACTTTTAGTATCCGTTTTTATTGCTCCGCTGTTAGAAGACCTTGCTAAGAGAATAATTCGAATACCAATAACAAAGAGGAGAAATGCTCCTACAATTACGGGTAAAATTCCAGGAAGAAAGGATGATAGCCAAATTCCAAATGAAATTCCCGCCATACTCATGAGAAAACAAATAATCGCAATCAAAAAATTTTTAACTACCCCAATATGAATTTCACGAATCCCATAAGATATTCCTACTGCTAAATTATCTATACTTGATGAAACTGCAAAAGCCAGAATGACTAACAAAACCAATGAAAACACCCCTTATTTTTTCACATTATATGGAGGGTGTTGACAAATAGTGCTTGTCAATTCGACTGAAATTGACAAAAAGTCAACGAGTTATTTTGAATATTAAAAATGTATTTTATTTTTTAGGAGAACTGTTTCCTATATATGGACGAATAAAAGTTGAAGAGGATTCGCCAAACGCATAATATCCTAATAAATTCCAAGAGAGCGACGGACAAACATCCGCCACAAGATTACCGAAAAAAGTGTAGCCAAAATTCTTTGTGCGAAGAGTAACCGCAGGAGCAAATGTTTCGTGCAAAGCAATCAGGAAATACTGAAGACAATATACTCTTAAAGAGCGCTTGCGGTTTTCTATTTTTTTTACTCTTTCACTTACTTTCTTCACACATTGGAAGTATTTTATTGATCATTATATTAATACATAGACATATTGGAATTTTTTTCTTTTTATGAAACTAATTCAATATATAAACGTAAATGAATTATAGGGGGAAAATTTAGAAAATAAAGAAACCTAGTTTGATTTAAACGGGGAGAAATTATGAGAAAAATAATTACTTTATTAATTACAGTAGTAAGTTTAGGAATTTTAAATTGGATTAGTACATTCTTAGTTAATGCTAGTTATATAGATATTGCGATTCCTTTTGGAATTGTGGCGATATTTATTGTTTATATGTTCACAATGGAAACTGGGAGGTTGAATCGACAAATGGATTTGGAAGTACATGGGCTAATTGAACAAAGAATGGATTTCATTAAAAGAATAAACAGTATGTCTTTTGTTTTTTTAGGATCTGTTATTTATTTTCTATTTACGATTGTAGCTACCTTCTTCATATATAGGGAGTATTTTTTCAATTGATATGTTGGAAGTTAGATAAGAGAGTTTAATATGAGTAGATTTGTAAGCGTTTTATGTAAATTTTTGCTCGACTTCTTAGGTATTATGTGATTAAACGGAGGGATATTATGAGAAAAATAAATACATTACTAATTACTGTAGTAAGTTTAGGAATTGTAAATTGGATTATTACATTCTTATTTAATGCTAGTTTTATAGATATTGCGATTCCTTTTGGAATTGTGGCGATATTTATAATTTATATCTTCACAAATAAAAGTGGGACAAAGAGTCGGCAAATGGATATGCAAATACAAGGTCAAACAGGTATAAAAATGGACTTTACTCATCGAGTAAACAGTGTATCTTTCGTTTTTATAGGATCTCTTATTTATTTTCTACTTACACTTGCAGTTTCTTTCTTCATTTATAGGGAATATTTTATCAACTGATGTGTTGGTAGTTAGATAGGAAGGTTTTAATATGAGTAGAATTGTAAGCGTTTTATTTAAATTTTTGCTCGGCTTACTAGGGATTATGTTAATTAGCTGCACACCTGCGCTATTTACAATAAATGATGCTTTTGATTTTCACGTGTATTTCAAGACTTTTGTTGGGTTATTAAAGGATTTAGCGGATCCATCTAAATGGCATCTGAGCTATTTCATTTCTTCCACGGTTGAGAGAGGAAAAATATCCTTCCTCGAATACTTTAAAGGACCTTATTTATACTCTATGACTGTTCTAATTATTTCTTTATTAATGTCTTTTATTACCGCGCTACTATTGGCTTTTATAACGATGTTATCGAATAGAACGGTAAAAAAAATTGTCCTACAAATAACCAAAATTCTAGAGTCATTTCCCGATTTTTCATACGTCTTTCTGATTCAAATGGTTGTAGTTCAAGTATATTTAGCAACTGGATATCGGATTTTATCTTTTTATAGTTTAGGTGGTAATTTGGTATATGTTGCCCCTATCGTATGCTTATCAGTTATTCCGACACTATTGTTTTTCAAACTTTTCCTTTTGATATATAAAGAAGAGTTGAACCAGCCATATGTGGAATTGGCAAAATCTAAAGGTTTGAATAAGGTAGAAATATTAATTAGGCATTGTAGTTCCAACGTCTTGAAAAGTGCATTTTTTCAGTCTAAGTCAATTATTTGGCTCACTTTATCCTCTTTAGTTATTATTGAATATCTATTTGGGATGAAGGGAATTCTTTATTATTTAAGAGCGGATTTTAGCCCCACAGGTATAACATTTATTCTTTTCTCGGTGTTTATACCATTTTTTATCTTTTATTCGTTCGTAGAGAATATTGTGTATAAAGGAAGCGTTGAGAGAAATGTAATTTTTGAGAAATATAATTTGCCATTATTACATAAGCAACAATTACATTCACTATTTAAAATTAGCAATAAAAGAATCAGCTTATCAACATGTAAAATTATATTCAAGCGCTGGGACATAATCTTCCCACTTTTCATCGTGCTTGGGCTGCTTTCTATTAGCTTTTTATACACCATTTTATTTCATGATCAAATCGATCAAATTAATAATATCTATAATGAAGATGGAAAGTTAATAAGCAGAGCACCACATCCTCCGTCTAAAAGTGTATTCTTTGGGACAGATCCTTATGGTTATTCTATTTTGCAACAGTTATTAGTCGGTGTGAAATATACTATACTGCTCACATTAATAATTGCAACGATACGAATAGTTGTTGGATATATAATGGCGATTGTGTATGTATTTTATATGAATAATAAAAGCCGAAAAGTGATAAATGCGATAGCAGATGGCATGCATTTTCTACCATTAACTTTGCTTGTATTTATCTTATTAGTTCCAGTACTTATTAATTCTACAGGGGTTTGGAATACTACATTAACGGAGCGATTAGTGTTACAAGTTCTAATCATGTCAATCATTGTCTTACCCGTCACAACGAGTTCAATTGGAAATGAAATGAATGAAACCTTAAAAAAAGAGTATGTTCAAAACTCTGTAATTATGGGGGGGTCATTAACTTGGGTCATATGGAAGCATATTAATCCACAGTTATGGACAAAGCTAGTTTTATTTTGGACTCAGCATATTGTACAAGTGCTTCAAATGTTTGTTCATTTAGGAATACTTTCGATTTTTGTAGGGGGAGCGGCTTATTACGAAGATACACCTTATCGATTAAAGCCTGATATATCCGAGATTTCTGGGATGATAGCAATTTCGAGAGATGTCTTTGTAACAAAGCAGTTTTGGATGATTATTCCACCTTTATTGGTTTTCATGCTCTTAATCTATTGTTTTAATCTGATTGCTGAGGGAATATCGAAAAAACCTAAAAAATATAAAAGGAATAACACCGGTTTATAATATCCGGTGTTTTTTTAATGTCACATTATGGTGTAGTTGTTTGTCTTACATATAGAGAGAAGAAAAAGGAGGTGCATAGGGAGTGTATACAAATGTAACGGAATATGTAATCGAAGAGTCGCATGAGACGAAGGTGGAGGAATTACTAAAGGAGTATCATCAGAAAATTTATAGGTATTGCTTTAATATCTTGAGAAATGCACACGATGCGGAAGATGCTGCACAGGAGGTATTCATCAAAGCATTTCAAAATAGAAAACTGATGGAAATAAATAATAGCAGTGCTTGGCTGTATAGAATTGCGTACAACCATTGTCTAAATAAAATTAAGAGAAAAAAGCTTGTTGAATTTATTCCATTTACTGAAAAGGGTCTGTCTCCAAAAGAAGATACAAATGAATATAGTGACTTTGAATTAAGTTACATATTGTCCCAATTGAAACCAAAAGAAAGAGCATTGATCGTATTAAGAATAATAGAAGATAAAGACTTTAAAGAAATAGCGTCTATTTTAGATATTAGTATCCCAACTTCTAGAAAGAGGTTTGAGCGAATAAAATCGAAAATCCAAAAAATAATCGAAAGGAGATCGGATGATGGACAATAAAATCAAAACGTATGAAGAATTTGAAACGCGTTTGAAAAGCCAAGCCGTCCCACAGATAGAGCATAGCAATTCTCTTAAGAATAAAATAATGGAACGAAAAAAGATATCTAGACCTATTTATTTAAGAGCTTCGTTTATCGCCATTTTTCTTTCTATTTTTTTTACTGCATCTATAGCTACAGCCATGCAATATACGGGGTGGAGACTTTTTAATTCGGAGGGGAAACAAGTTTTCGAAATGAATTCAATGACTCTGGAAGAAGCAGCACCACATAGAAAATATGATGAGGTCATGGCGAAATATAGATGGATAACGAATAATCTTCAGGAGACAATGCCTAAAGGAAAAATAAAATATTTTCTACCAGTTGATGGGTATGAAGAGCTCGGATTAACTGCCTTAGCTGCGATATTTAAAGGAGAGGAAATTGCGAGCGTTTCACAAATTCCTAAAGAATTTAAGGGTAGCCTCCTCTTAAATGACGAGTTACAAATTTCGGATGAGGTAAAGGGATCTCTCTTCTTCGAGAGCGACTCATTAGATAAATATATACTTACAGAAGGAAAGATATATTATGAGACTCCAAATCTGGGAGTTGATGGATTTGAAGCTTTGACTGAAGAAATGTATAAGGAAGCAAAGGAGAATAATGCAAAATATACTATAAGAGAGGCTAAGTCAACAGACGAAATAAGAGACATAAGTCTTATGTATAGAGAAAGTAAAGAAAGTTTTGGTGGCATTGAAATTCAACTACAATCTGCAAAAGGAGGGCTATCTACTACAGAAAATGTAGCTTCGTACACCAAGATGACAGAGGAAGGGATAGAATACTTATACGATCCATTTTTTCAGCAACTCTATTTTGTAGTAGAAAATAACTCAAAGAAGTTGCTCGTATCTGTTAGGTTCACAGCAAAAATGGAGGGTAAAACAGTGAATAGTAAAGATCTAATCACAATTGCAAAAAGCATGTTAAAATAATGGCGCCATTTGGTCATTATAATACTTCAAAATAATATTTATGAGCTGTCCTAGGGAATAAATCCTAGAGACAGCTTATTTTTGTCTCCATTAACTTGTTCATCACTTTATTTTGTTAGTTCTTTTTTAGTAGGGAAGGTGAATATACTTTCTTAGTAGCTCAGAGTTTTCAAATATTAAAGGAGGCTGCGTTTTGGAAAGCTTGAAGAATATAACCTTGCAGCAAAGCAATCGTTTCCTATATCAGCGTTATGGTAAGCGAATTGTAGACTTATTGGGTAGCGTTTTACTTATAGTAATTTGTATTCCTTTAATATTTTTATTTTCAATTATACTTTTCTTATTTTCCGGAAGTCCAATATTATTTAAGCAAGTCCGATCTGGCATGAATAATGTTCCTTTTACGATTTGGAAATTTCGAACGATGCAGATTGAGTTAGAGGAATCTAGTAGTCATCAATATGCCTGGCAGCATGAAGTACCTAAAGACTTTTCCTTTGCTAAACCAGAACATTTAGATGTTACAGCCTTAGGAAAAATATATAGGAAGTTTAGTATAGATGAAATCCCTCAATTATGGAATGTACTTAAAGGAGATATGAGCTTGGTGGGACCAAGACCTGAAATAGTAGAAATAACAAATCATTATTCTACAGAACAAAAGAAACGATTACTCGTAAAACCAGGAATTACAGGATATGCACAGGTTAATGGGAGGTCCAAAATTACACACGGGGAGAAAGTACTGCATGATTTGTACTATGTGCAAAATTGTTCATTTTTATTAGATTTGAAGATTGTAATACGAACGATTGTTATTGTGGCTACTGGAAAAGGAGCTTATTAAAAGTATTTATGTTTCATAGACTAAAGGGACAAGTAATTCAATCAACTATCTACTAAAGGGGTAGTAAACAGATGTTAGCAGATATCCATAATCACATTCTACCTGGACTAGATGATGGGGCTCAATCCATGGAAGAAGCGATATTACTTGCTGTAGATTCAGTTGCAAATGGGGTAACACATATAATTGCTACCCCGCACCATCTGAATAGCAAATACAATAATTCTTCTTTAATAGTAAAAGAAGCGGTTGCCCTTTTTTACAGAGAACTTTCTCGGAGAAATATCCCATTAAAAATTCTGCCAGGACAAGAAATTTATCTATCGATTAATAATATTCTAGATGAACTGGAGGATAATCTATTAACGCTAGCAAATAGCGGAAAGTATTTATTAATCGAACTACCTAGCAACCATATTCCTTCTTGTACTTTAGAAATTTTTTATAAAATCCAACTAAAAGGATATATTCCGATTATTGCACATCCAGAAAGAAATGCTGTACTAAGAAAAAACAAACAATTGCTATACGAGTTCGTAAGTAAAGGGGCACTCATTCAAATAACAGCTTCGAGTTTAATTGGGGATAATGGTAGAGGTTTAAAAAAGTACACAAAACTTTTAATCAAACACAATTTAGTGCACTTTATAGCTTCAGATGCACACCATTATTTAAAAAGACCTTTTTTGTTAAAAAAGGCTTATCAATATGTTAAAAAGAAATTTTCTAAAAGCCATGTTACTTACTATTGTGAAAATGCCAACCATGTCATATTCGGTACAGAGTTTCAACCATTACCACCAATTAGTTTCAAAAAAAATCGTCATATATGAATTAACACTTGATTCTATTCGAATGAGCGAGAAAAAGGGGTTATAACTCTAATGGAGGAAACAATTAGTTTACAAGAACTTTTTAAAACCATAAAGAAACGGCTTGTACTCATTATTAGTATGCTCGTTTTAACGGTATCGATTACCGGTGTATTCAGCTACTATTTTCTGACACCGATTTATAATGCATCAACACAAATTCTCATAAACCAGAAGGAATTCCAGCGGGAACAATTAAACACTCAGGACATTCAAACAAATCTTCAATTAATTAACACATACAATGTCATCATTAAAAGCCCAATTATTTTATCAAAAGTAATCGAAAATTTGAATTTAAATATGACACCTGCATTACTTAATACAAAAATATCCGTTAATAGCGAGCAAAACTCGCAAGTTGTGAACGTACGTGTAGAAGATCCAGATTTGCAAAAAGCAATTGATATTGCCAATATGACAGCCGAAGTGTTCCAAAAAGAAATTAAATCATTGATGAACGTAGATAATGTCAACATTCTCTCACCAGCAGTATACACAAAGAACATTTCACCTGTTAAGCCTAAACCTGTCCTAAATATAGCAATAGCAGCTGTAATCGGTTTAATGCTCGGGGTGGGAATAACTTTTCTCATAGAGTATTTAGATACAACTATAAAAAACGAGCAGGATATTGAAGAATTTTTAGGTTTACCAATCTTGGGACTCATTAGTCCTATTTCAAGGGGAAATTTAAAAAGAACAAAAGATTTAACTAGTAGCATAAGGAAAAGAGGATCAAAAAGTGTTTAATAAGAAAAAAAAATTGAAGCAATTTGCTGCACGGAAACTTGTGACGAATGTTAGCCCTAGATCCATCATTTCGGAGCAGTTCCGAACTGTCCGAACAAACATTAACTTTTCACTTCCAAATAAAGATTTGAAAACACTTTTATTTACTTCTTCTTCAATTGGAGAAGGGAAGTCCACCTTAGCTGCAAACGTTGCAATTGTTTTCGCACAAGAAGGAAAAAAAGTGCTCCTCGTTGATGCTGATTTGAGAAAACCTACAATGCATTACACTTTTGAAAAATCCAATTCACCTGGTTTAACCAACTTACTGACAGGGCATTGGCATTTTAATGGAATAGTAAAAGAATCTGGAATTGAAGGATTACACCTAATTACTTGTGGACCTATTCCCTCCAATCCTGCAGAACTTCTTGGATCAAGTCTAATGGATATTTTTATAAAAGAAATAAGAGAGATTTATGACGTGATTATATTCGATGCCCCTCCTGCTCTTTCCGTTTCAGATGCACAAATTCTTTCAAATAAATGTGACGGTACAATACTAGTCATTAGTTCTGGTAAAACGGAGAAAAGGAACGCTGTAAAAGCTAAAGAAGTGTTACAAACTTCTAAAGCAAATATTATTGGGACAATTCTTAATAATTATAAACTTGAAAAGGATCATTACTATTACCAGTATTACGAGTAAAGTGAGGCTTTAATAGAATTTCTCCAAGATCTTCTTGGACATGATAGGCGGTATGCAATAGAGAATTCTAAAATAAGTAAAGAATCGGACTGGTCCGCTTCTTACTCTTTTGAAGAAGGTATTGCAGAGACAATTCATTGGTATTTAGATAATGTTGGTAAAAATGATTTATACGTATCGAAATTCAATTGAATCGGAGGTTACACATTTGAAGGTAATGGTGACAGGAGCTGCAGGTTTTATCGGTTCTTACGTTGTACAAGCATTATTAGAACAGCAAATTTACGTAATAGCAGTAGATAATTTAACTACTGGGAAGTTGAGTAATCTACCAGAAAACATTATCTTCTATGAAATAGATATTACGCAAGAGAATCTTGAGGCGGTTTTTCAATTGGAACAACCAGACTATGTCATTCATTTGGCTGCGCAATCATCGGTTATCGAATCGATGAGTAACCCAGTAGAAGATTGCCAAGCAAACTTATTCGGAACTTTGAATATTTTACGATATGCAAGACAATATGAGGTGAAAAAATGCGTGATAGCTTCCACAGCGGCAGTCTATGGTAATCCAACTACATTTCCAGTATTTGAAGACAGTAAACTCTCCCCACTCTCTTTTTATGCTCTTTCTAAACTATCTGCTGAAAAATATGCTCAGCTTTACGAGAAATTATTTGATGTAAAAAGCAGTATATTACGATTTTCTAATGTTTTTGGCCCGAGGCAACCAAATGGAGTAATTACAAATCTTATCCATCGGTTAATACAAGGAGAAAATCCAGTTATTTATGATGGCAATCAAACAAGGGATTTTATCTATGTAAAAGATGTAGCAGCGGCATGTATACAATCCGTACTATCTGATTATACAGGAGTTTGTAATATTAGCTCCGGTATAGAAGTCTCTATTCAAAAATTATATGAAGAGATAGCTAAATTAACTGGTATGAAGGTAGAACCAGTTTATGAATCACTTAGAGAGGGAGAGATTGAGCGGAGTGTTCTCTCTAATGATAAAGCAATAGCATCACTTGAGTGGGTCCCAGTTTATAGTTTTGCTGAAGGTTTGAAAGAAACCATTCAGTATTACACGCATCAAAAGCAACCAAATTAGAAAGGGGAATGGTTTGGAGCTTATACAGATTAAAACACTTAAGCATTTAGAAGTATTCGAGAAAGAATGGAATGCTATTTTGGAAGAGAGTAAAAATGAAAATCCATTTATTGAGTACGCTTTTATTAATAATTTGTGGAAATCAATGGAATACCAAGGGAATGTAGAAATATATGCGGTTAAGGAGCATAATCG
Organism: Psychrobacillus syltrankelensis; assembly: GCF_055454035.1. Classification (NCBI taxonomy): domain Bacteria; kingdom Bacillati; phylum Bacillota; class Bacilli; order Caryophanales; family Bacillaceae; genus Psychrobacillus; species Psychrobacillus syltrankelensis. Next base: position 3,821,372 of record NZ_CM144227.1, read on the forward strand.
AGTAATTGCATTTTTTCCATTTCAGGTAAAAAAAGCGGGATTAGCATATGTGATCCACTTTATTGGTAAAAATGAAGCGGCATTTATGGACTTTATTGTTAAGAAAGTAGATCTGAAAAGAACTATTATGTTCACAATGGATGAATTAATTCGATTGAAAAAAAGTGCTGTGTTTTCCTTGCATGGGCTGTTAGAAAGTTCTAATACTATAGAAAGCTTATCTGAATATCTAATAGCACGAAATTTGAAAGCACGCAATTATCGAATGGATTTACCTTCTTTTGAATTTGAAAACACTAGAATAATAATCTTTTCTACAAATACGCCAAAAGCAAAAATGTATCGCAATTTTTTATGGATAAAGGAATGGAGCTTATTTAAGAGATTACCAAAAGGGATTTTGGAAAATCCGACTACCTATGATGATTAGAAGTAAGTTAGTAAAGTAAAACTACGAAGGGAGCATAGAGATTCCTTTCGTATTTTTACTTAGTCTAGTATGTATACATATGATTAAGCCGCTTTTTAGAATTTCAGAATTCCAAAGGCGGCTAATCTTATATTATATGCAATCTGGGATAGGTTTGAATTAAGTTGAATACTACGAAATACTCAAGCATATTATAAAACGAAGATACGCTTGAAAGTAAGGGGACAAGATATAGATGGGCTTATCAACAAAAAAAGTAGGAATCTTATGTCAATACTTTTATCCAGAACATGTGTCTACTGCAACTCTTATTACTGAACTTGCACTTGGTTTAAAAGAAAGGGGCTTAGATGTTAGTGTAGTTTGCGGATATCCTCAAGAATTCGTGTCTCATAATTACAAGGAAATACAAATTGATGAAGTTTTGGAAGGAGTAACGATCAAAAGAGTTAAATACACCGCATACAATAATAAATCAAAGTTCGGGCGTATATTTAACTTTTTTTCACTTTTTCTATCTATGTTAACTAAGTTTTTTTACTTAAGAAAATTTAAGACGATCATTGTTTATTCCAACCCACCTATTTTGCCTTTAATTACTTATTTCTTAAAAAAGATTTATGATACAGAATTTATATTTGTTGCTTTTGATATTTATCCAGATAACGCACTAAGGATTAATAGTATAAAAGAGAATGGGATAATCCACAAACTTATGAATTCTATTAATAGACGTGTATATTCAAAAGCTTCTAATATAGTTCTTTTAGGAAATGAAATGAAAGATTATGTATTAGGTCACAACATAGCTAAGAGTTCTAAAAATCTACAAGTTATTCCAAACTGGTTCTCTAATGAAAAAAGTGTTCAAAGTACTCAAATAGTTAATGATAAATTTAAGGAAATTCAACAGAACTATAAGTTCATTGTTTTATATTCCGGCAATATGGGTGCCGTCCAGGATATGGAGACTATTTTACAAGGAATCTTACATTTCAAAAATCACAAGGATATATTTTTTGTTTTCTCGGGACACGGTACTAAAGTGGAATACGTTACAAGTTTTTTAAGAAATAATGAGATAGTCAATTCCAAAGTTTTTGGATTTCTTCAGGGACAAGACTATGCGGATGCTTTAATTATAAGCAGCTTATGTTTAGTTAGTTTAGAAAAAGGCATTGACGGTCTTGGAGTACCAAGCAAAACGTATGGATACTTAGCTGCTGGAAAACCAGTAATATCCATTATGAGTTCTGATACTGATATTGCAAAAGACTTAGCGGAATTTGAATGCGGTGTGAATATTGAACAAGGTAATATAATCGATTTCGTGAATGGTATTAATAGATACTTCTTAAGTTCAACTTTAGCTGAAGTGGAATCTGGTAACGCCAAAAAATTATATAAAACTAAATATACTAAAGATATGAATGTAGATAAATATTATGAATTGATTATATAGAGAAAAGATGTGGAATTTATGTTTAAAGATAAAACATTGCTTATTACAGGTGGAACAGGATCATTTGGAAATGCTGTAATGGAGCGGTTCTTAAATACTGACATAAAAGAGATTCGAATTTTTTCACGTGATGAGAAAAAACAAGATGACATGCGTAAATTATATAACAATGACAAACTTAAGTTTTATATAGGTGATGTAAGAGATATCGCTAGCGTTAAGTACGCAATGCATGAAGTAGATTATGTATTTCATGCTGCCGCTCTTAAGCAAGTCCCATCATGTGAATTTTTTCCGATGGAAGCAGTTAAAACAAATGTAATTGGTACAGAAAATGTATTAAATGCTTGCATTGAATATGGAGTGAAAAAGGTAATATGCCTTTCAACAGATAAAGCGGCTTATCCAATAAACGCAATGGGTATTTCTAAAGCGATGATGGAGAAAGTTGTTGTTGCAAAATCAAAAACTGTCTCTCCTGAAAAAACATTAATCTGTGGAACAAGATACGGTAATGTTATGGCCTCTCGGGGATCAGTTATTCCACTATTTGTGGAACAATTGAAAGTAGGAAAAGCTCTAACAGTCACCGATCCAGAAATGACTCGATTTTTAATGAGTCTAGAAGAAGCGGTAGAACTAGTAGTATTTGCATTTCAACATGCAAATTCAGGAGATATTATGGTACAAAAATCACCAGCATCTACAATTGCTGATTTAGCACAAGCTGTAAAAGAATTATTTAATGCTAATAATGATATAAAGACTATAGGTACAAGACATGGAGAAAAACTCTTTGAAACGTTATTAACTAGGGAGGAACATGTTGTTGCTAAAGACTTAGAAGGGTTTTATAGAGTCCCAGCAGACAATCGGGACTTAAATTATGATAAATATTTTGAAGAAGGAGATAAAAAACTTTCATCAGATGAAGAATATAATTCTCACAATACGTATCGACTCAATGTTGAACAAATAAAGGATAAACTACTGCAACTACCTTATATTCAAAGTGAATTGAAAGGATGGAGTAACTAGTGAAAATTCTAATAACAGGGGCATCCGGTTTCGTTGGAAAAAACTTAGTAGCTGAGTTGAAAAATAGAGGGTATGAAGAGTTATTTTTATTTACAAGAGAAAACTCATTGGAGGATCTATGGAAATTTACAAAAGAATGTGAATTTGTATTTCATTTAGCAGGTATCAACCGACCAGAAGATGAAAAAGAATTTATGGAAGTTAATTTTGGATTTACATCTACACTGCTAGAACTGTTAAAGACAAACTCTAATAAAGCTCCTGTACTTTTTACTTCATCTACTCAAGCAGAGAAGGATAATCCTTATGGTAGAAGTAAAAAAGCTGGTGAAGATTTACTATCTGATTATCAAAATGAAACCGATGCAAAAGTATACTTTTATAGACTCCCAAATGTATTTGGTAAGTGGAGTAGACCTAATTATAATACGGTGGTAGCTACTTATTGTCATTATATAGCTAGAGACTTAGACATCCAAATAAACAGTCCAGATGCAGAACTTAATTTATGCTATATAGATGATGTATTAGAAGAATTTACAAAAGCATTAGAAGGTAATCCAACCTTCCAAGATAACTTTTGTGTTGTACCTATTACACATACTATTAAACTGGGAGAATTAGCTGATCTTATAAAAAGCTTTAAGGAAAGTAGAATAAATTTAAGTGTTGTTAATATGGACGATAAGTTAACTCAGAAACTTTATAGTACATATTTAAGTTTCTTACCGGAAGATCAATTTTCTTATAATCTTAAGATGAATATTGATCAACGAGGGTCTTTCACAGAATTTATTAGAACTCCTGAAAGAGGTCAAGTTTCTGTAAATTTATCAAAACCAGGAATCACTAAAGGTAATCATTGGCATCACACAAAAAACGAGAAATTCTTGGTCGTAAGTGGTGAGGGTTTAATTCGTTTTAGAAAATTAGACTCTGAAGAAATTATTGAATATAGAGTTTGTGGAGAAAAGTTACAGGTTGTTGATATTCCTACTGGATATACACACTCCATTGTAAATGTAGGAAAAGGTGATCTAGTTACAGTAATGTGGGCAAATGAATGTTTTAATCCCGAAAAACCAGACACGTATTTCTTGGAGGTAAATAAATGAAGAAATTAAAAGTCATGACAGTTGTTGGTACCAGACCTGAGATTATTAGACTGTCTGCAGTGATAAATAAATTAGAAGAATCGAATGCAATAGAACATATACTTGTCCATACTGGTCAAAACTATGACTATGAATTAAATGAAGTATTCTTTAAAGACTTTAAATTGAAGAAACCTGATTACTTTTTAAATGCTGCTAATGGAACTGCTGTAGAGACAGTAGGAAATATTCTTATTAAGATTGATCCAATTTTAGAGGAAGTTCAACCGGAGGCCTTTTTAGTATTAGGCGATACGAATAGTTGTTTATGCGCGATTGCAGCGAAGAGAAGACATATTCCAATTTTCCATATGGAAGCGGGTAATCGATGTTTTGATCAAAGAGTACCAGAAGAAACGAATAGAAAAATTGTCGATCATACAGCTGATATTAACTTAACTTATAGTGATATCGCAAGAGAATATTTGTTAAGAGAAGGACTCCCGGCAGATCGGATTATTAAAACTGGAAGTCCAATGTTTGAAGTTCTTAATTCAAGAAAAGATGATATTGAGAAATCAAATATTTTAGAGAGATTAGACCTTGAGGAAGGCAAATATTTTGTAGTATCCGCACATAGGGAAGAAAATATTAATTCAGAAACCAATTTCTTAGATTTAGTTGAAAGTTTAAATACAGTTGCAGAAAAGTATAATATGCCTGTTTTTGTAAGTACGCATCCTAGAACGCAAAATATGATCAATGCTAAGGGGATAGTGTTTAATCCATTAGTAAAAACAATGAAACCTATAGGATTTAATGATTATGTAAAACTTCAAATAAAAGCTAAAGTTGTGCTTAGTGATAGTGGAACGATTAGTGAGGAATCTTCTATTCTTGGCTTTAGAGCGCTTAATATTAGACAAGCTCATGAAAGACCAGAAGCGATGGAAGAAGCCTCGGTGATGATGGTGGGGTTGAGAAAAGAGAGAGTATTGCAAGGATTAGAAATTTTGGAAGCGCAAGATGAAAAAAAATTAAGAATAGTAGAAGACTACAGTATGCCTAATGTATCAGATAAAGTATTAAGAATTTTAATATCTTATACTGATTATTTGAATAGAGTAGTGTGGGGTAAATAATGAAAGTATTACAAATTAATTCTGTGTGCGGAGTAGGAAGTACAGGTCGAATTGCTACAGATATTCATTCTATTTTAGAGGAACAAGGACATGAGAGTTGGATTGCTTATGGTCGGGGTGAAGCAAAAAACTGTAAAAATACTATCAAAATAGGAAATAATATAGATAACTATAAGCATGTTGTAAAGACTAGAATTCTGGATAGACACGGATTTGCTTCTGAAAAAGTAACTAAATTGTTCATTGAAAAGGTAAAAAATCTTGATCCAGACGTTATACATCTACATAATATTCATGGTTACTATATTAATATTGAAATCCTTTTTAGCTACTTAAAAAAAGCAGATAAAAAAGTTATTTGGACTTTACATGATTGCTGGCCATTCACAGGACACTGCTCATATTTTGATTATGTAGATTGTGGTAAGTGGAAAACAGGATGTTACGATTGTCCTCAGAAAAATAATTATCCAAGTAGTTTTATTTTAGATAATTCCGAAAAAAATTATCATGAAAAAAAAGTCATGTTTAAAGGTGTCAAAAACATGACGATAGTTACTCCGTCAAAGTGGCTTTCAAAATTAGTTAAGCAATCTTTTTTAAGTGATTATCCAGTTCAAGTTATTAATAATGGAATTGATTTAAACATATTTAAACCGTTTGAAAGTGAATTTAGAGAGAAATATAAATTAGAAAGTCAATTAATAATATTAGGAATAGCAAATGTATGGGAAAAAAGAAAAGGATTACATTATTTTTTGGAGTTGTCGAAAAGAATTAAGGAAAATGAAACTATTGTTTTAGTAGGATTAACAGAAAAACAAATTAAAGACCTTCCAGCAAATGTTATTGGTATTAATAAAACTGATAGCACTCAAGAATTAGCCGAAATATATTCTGCAGCAAACATATTTTTAAATCCTACTCTTGAAGATAACTTTCCTACCACGAATCTAGAGGCACTTGCTTGTGGAACGCCTGTAATAACTTTTAATACAGGGGGAAGTCCAGAAAGTATTGATAGTACCTGTGGAATGACAATTGAAAAAGGTAGAATTGAAGATTTAATAGATGCAATTGAGCAATTAAGTATAACAAATTTCAGCTCAAATAATTGCATAGTTAAGGCAAAAAGATTCGATAAGTATGATAGGTATAATGATTACATAAATCAGTATCTGAGGGGTTTATAAATGAAGGTACTATTTTTAACAAACATTCCATCACCATATAGAGTTGATTTTTTTAATAGACTTGGAGAAGAATGTGACTTAACAGTTTTATATGAACGTAAACAAGCTAGCGACAGAAATTTCAAATGGGAGTCAAAAAAGTATAGAAATTTTAATGAATTTTTTTTAAAGGGAATTAAATTTCGACAAGATTCAGCACTTTGTGTGTCAGTATTAAAGTACTTAACAGTAAAAAAGTATGATATTTTCATTATTAGCGGTTATAGTACACCCACTGGAATGTTAGCTATTGAATATTTATCAGCTAAAAAGATTCCTTTTATTTTGAGTGCTGACGGAGGAATAATAAAAAATGAAAGTTATATTAATAAAGCAATCAAAAAGCATTTTATTAGTAAAGCACAGGTATGGTTAAGCACAGGCAAAAAGACAAATGAATACTTACTTAATTATGGTGCAAAAGAGATTGATATTTTTGAGTATCCTTTTACTTCAATAAAAGATCAAGATATCATAGACAATGTTTTAACAAAAAATACAAAGTCTATCATTAGGGGAAAACTAGGAATTAAAGAAGAAAAAGTGATTTTATCCGTTGGTCAATTTATATACAGAAAAGGATTTGACGTTCTTATAAAAGCATGTGAAATGATGGATAAAAAAACAGGTATATATATAATTGGAGGAATACCAACAAAGGAATATACTATTTTAGTAAATGAACTAGGGTTATCTAATGTTCATTTTCTAGAATTTAAAACAAAAGAAGAATTAAATGATTATTATAAAGCGGCTGACTTATTTGTCCTCCCAACACGTGAAGATATATGGGGACTCGTAATTAATGAAGCAATGGCAAATGGTTTATCTGTCGTTACAACTGATAATTGTGTAGCAGGGCTAGAACTGATTAAAAACAATGAAAATGGTTATATTGTTCAAACAGAAAATATAGAGCAATTAGCAGAAAAAGCAAACTTAATTCTTATTAATAGTAAATTGAATGAAAAAATGGCGAAAAATAATATTGAAACTATTAGAAATTATACTATTGAGAGTATGGCGAAAAAGCATATAGAAATTTTGGAGAAAGTAGAGGAGCGGTGGAATGGAAAAACTACATAAAATAATTGTAGCTCATCCGGGACAACAACATTCATTTAAGACTGCCGCAGCATTAAAAAAAGCTAATTTGCTTTACAAGTATTTTACAACTGTATATTACAAGAAAAATTCTATTACAAATATTTTAAGTGAGTTTTTAAAAGGAGATGACAGTATTAGAGTTAATAAAAGGAGATGTAATGACCTTTTAGATATTGACATAATACAAAAATACGAAATCTTAGGTTTGTTAACAATTCTATTTTCTCGAATATTTAAAAATCAAAAATGGGAAGAGAAGTGGAATAACTGGGTGGTTGATATTTTCGGAAGAAAAGTTGCTAATTTCGCCATAAAGAACAATGTAGATGCAGTCATATCATATGACAATAACTCTGGAATTCTTTTTGAAAAACTTGAAAGCAAAGATATTATACGCATCTTAGATGTTTCTGCTGCAAATAGATTATATATGCAGGGCATTTATAATAATGACCTAAAATTGATTGGAGATTTTGTACAACTTTACGGAAATACTCAACTAATTAAACAGGAAAAGTTAGTTAAAAGATATGAAAATGAAATTAGATATACTGATTATTTTATAGTCGGTTCTAAATTTGTAGAAAAGTCACTACTTTTTAGTGGTGTTGAAAGAAGCCAAATTAAAATAGTTCCATATGGTGTTGATATTGAAAAATTCAAATTTAATCTTAAAAAGCTTAATGATAGTGAAACTATTAAATTTATTTTTGTAGGAAATGTTAGTTCAATAAAAGGGATATATTATTTACTAGAAGCATTTAAGAAACTAAATAATAAAAATATTCAAATTGATATTATAGGGAAATTTAATGGACCTGAAACTCTTTTAGAACCTTATATACCCTTCTGTAACTTCAGGGGAAGTGTGCCGAATGATCGAATGCCTGAATTATATAAAGAAGCAGATATTTTAGTATTTCCATCATTAGGAGAGGGGTTCAGTTTAGTGGTATTAGAGGCTATGGCTTCTGGATTGCCAGTAATTGTTTCCAAAAACGCCGGTTCAAGTGATGCTATTGTAGAAGGAAAGAATGGATTTGTTATAGATATTCAAAGTGTGAACACTATCATTGAAAAAGTAACTTGGTTTACAAAGAATAAAGACAAAATTGAGGAGATGAGTGTAGCAGCTAGAGAAACAGCTCTTGAATATTCTTGGAGAACCTATAATGAAAAGTTAACTAAAGCGGTTTATGAAATTGTTGACCTAAAGAATAAAAAAAGAAAGTAAATTCCTGGAGATTCAAAAAATATAAAAAAGATATTTTGTAGATGATGTTTATTAGGTGAGTTTACATTTCGCCGGTAAGTTCTCAGAAGGTTAAGGTTTCTCATTCCGTGAGTAAAATATGCATATATGTATCGTTAAAGGCATCCCCTGAATTAGAGTCGATTCGAATTTCTACTTGTTTTCTATAGTGAAAAGTAAAGACATTCTTTCCCTCACTATTCTTTTTTCCTCCCATTCGGGGTGAGTATTAACGGAAGATCGAAGTTCCGTTAGAGGGACTACGAGTTGAGCGACAATTGTCTTTTCATATAGTGGAAGATTCATTTCTTCCTCCGCCTATTCCAGAAGCCATTGTTCGCGCTCTTCTTTCTTTTTCCAGCCTCGTTTTTTCGCTTTTTTTTCCACTTGTTTTATCTTGACTGGTGCACGATCACGGGCTTCCATATGGGTTGCTTCAATGGTCACCGTTTCATCAGATACGAAACCTACCGACATGGCCAATTAAAGGATTTGTTCTTGAACGATTTCCAACGCATTCGATTCGCGATGAACGTAATCATGCGCGAATAAGAGGCTTCCGAAGGAATATCATCAGACACGAGAAAACCACAGTCAATTTTGAACCGTAAATCATCTCGCCGTAGGAAAGAAAAGCCAATACATCGTCCGATCCCTGTTTTCTTCGGACAGTCTGAATGATGGTAAAGCCGAGATTCCCTTGTGTAAGTGAACATTCCTAACGATACGACAACTTGATTCAAAGCATGAGACGCTTAAATATTCACGCCCACATAAGTGTGGTGATTGTCCATTGGCCAACAAGAGCTTATGACAAAAGGTGTATAAAATGAAAGTACAAAAGATCTTAGACGGTAAACAGCTCCTGCAAGAGGGTCGAAGAAATGGAACCTACTCATGTAAAAAGAAAAAATGAATGGAGGTTAATCTAATAAACAGCAAAGAAAAAATAAGAAAAACATTATTGTTTTTTACCTTTTATATGAGTTTAGGTATTTTTATTTTAATTAAGTTACCTGTAAATATAGAGGGAAATGATTTTTTCGTTTATTTAACCTTAGTAATTACTTATTTCTCTATTGGTGGGTTACTACTTTTATCTTATATAACTAGAGGATTAGACTTATTAGAACCAATTGTTTTTGTGAGCTTAATTTATCTTATGTTATTTGTATTTACACCATTAATAAATATAGTTTACCAAGAAACCCTTTGGTTTAATATTGATTTAATGGATGGTGGTTTAAAGGCAACAATTATTTTTCTAGTTTCATATTTAGCATTTTATATAGGATACTATAAAACAAAAACAAGAAGAAAACAAAATAGAAGTACAAAGATAATTATTAAAGATTCCTCTATAAAATATATATTATTAACAAATATGTTAATTTGGTTATTTTGTTTTGCATGTTCTTTAGGTTACTTAATAAGTAATGGAATGAGCATTTCCTACACTCTCTCACTTGGTGCTAGAGGGTTTGTTAATGAGAATACTAATAGTTCATTTGCATTTCTTAATATGTTTAGCTACTCTTTAATACCTACTTTTATGTATATTTTTGTTTATAGTAAAAACAAAATAATTAAAATAATATTAGGAGTGCTTACCTCTATTGTATTTATTTTAAATGGCTTTAGATTTATTTTACTAATCTTTATTTTAGCACCTGTTATATATTGCTACATTGAAAAAAATAGACGACCCAAAATTCTATCTTTAAGTGTGGTTTCAATTATTTTAGTAGCAATGACTGCTCTAATAGGTTTTACTCGTGATCCTCTGCGAGGAGGACAGGGGATAAATTTTGAGGGTTTTAATATGGATTCCATAGTTTATTCAATCAAAGGAAATTTTGATATATATAATAATTTTTATGGAGCTGTTAAAGCTATACCTGAATTACATCCTTATACGATGGGAGAACAAATAGCTTATACATTTGTTATGTTTATCCCTCGTTTTCTATGGCCATCAAAACCAGAACCGGTAACAAATGATTTGATAGCTGTTTCTGTAAGTAATTATGCAAATCAAGCTGGGACAGCATTGCCCAATTTGGGTGAGTATTATACTGAATTCGGAGTAATAGGTTGTGTAATTATAATGTTTATTTTTGGATGGATTTGTGGAAAGAGCAAGTTGTTATATTTAAATAATAACGGAGATACTCATTCATTGATTGGTTATGCAATTTTGTTGCCAGCGCTTTTTCAAATAATCATTCGAGGTTACACTCCGTCAAATTTTTACCTAATAATCTTTCTTCTTTTGCCTGTATTAATAGGTAAAAAGATAATACGAGAAAAAATACGGAAAAAATAAAAGTTTCTAATTCGATTTTATAAACTAAACTGAATGAAGTATAAAAAATTTGTAACACTTTTAATTAGGTGTGCCTCATTCATCATAATATGGAAAAGGAGAATAAGAAATTGAAGAAAATAAAAGTTTTGAATATTTCTCCTACAATGAAAAGTGGTGGAGGAATAGAAGAGATTTTAATAAGATATTATAGAAATATAAATAAAGAAAATATACAATATGACTTTTTAGCAAATAGCTTAGCAGAAGGTAATTTAGAAGAAGAAATTTTGAAGTCGGAAGGGAAAATATATAAAACAACTCCATATCGCAAAAACTTAATTTTAAATCTTTATAAAAAGTATAAAATCTTAAAACAAAATGAGTATGATGTTATTCACATTCATACAGTAGGTGCTTCGATGTTGTTCGACGGTATTATCGCAAGAATTTGTCGGATAAAAAAAATAATATTTCACGTTCATACTTTAAATCGGAAGAAAAGCTTATTACATCATATTTGTACACCAATATTTAGAATATTAGGTACTGATTTTTGGGCGTGTTCTAAGGATGCTGCAAAATATTTTTTTGGAAGAAGAATTTTCAAACACGATAAGTTTCGTGTAATAAACAATGCACTTGATTTGAATCAATATCATATAGATATAAATATAAGAATGAAAATTAGAGAGGAACTAAATGCTGATAATAATTTTTTAGTTGGTTTTATTGGGAGACTAGCAGAAGAGAAGAATGTAAATTTTACAATTGATATTTTTCTTGAAATCTTAAAAGTTAATCCTAATTCATTCTTGGTGATTGTTGGAGAAGGAGAAGAAGAAAAGAATTTAAAAGAAAGAGTTATAAATTTAAAACTAATAGATAAAGTGATTTTTACCGGGGTAAGAAAAGATATTTATAGAGTTATGCAAGGAATTGATGTTCTGTTAATGCCCTCATTATTTGAAGGGTTAGGAATGGTAGCTATTGAAGCACAAGCATTAGGAGTTGAAATAATTGTTTCAGATAAAATACCAATAGAAGCAAAGATAACAGATAGTTTACATTATATGAAACTCTCTTCTAGTCCATCGATATGGGCTGATAAATCCCTTTCTATAAAAAATAACAATAATAAAGATAATAGTAAAATTAAACGTCAAATTCAAGAAAAAGGATATGATATAAAGGTAGAAGCAAAAAAAATAGAAAAATACTATTGTCTCTAGCTAGCCGTATGGGATTATTGTTTAAAGGTACTTTAGTAAAATCCCTAGAAAATCTAACATTTATTTTATAGACAGAATGGCTATAAAACGGGGTGGGACAAGTCAAATCATATGTGAATTAAACCTGTTAGATATTACTCTGCCGAAACAATATTCTTACTACCATCTTTTATCCGGTGTTAATTTGCCCTTAAAATCACAAAAATATATTCATAATTTCTTTTAATCTTACGCAGGCAACTCGCTTGAGTTTTGGAAATAAAAAGAACGTAATAGTTCAAAAGGAATGTATGTCGTGAATCAAATACGCATTGGCGCAATACTATCTTATTTCTCAATATTTTTGCAATTTGGTGTTGGTTTAATTTATACCCCAATTTTGATCAGGTGGTTGGGACAATCAGACTATGGATTATATTCACTTGTCTTGGCTTTTGTCTCTTATTTGAGCCTAATGGATATGGGTGTAGGAAATGCAATTGTACGCTATATAGCTCGTAATAGAGCAATAGGGGATTCAAAAACAGAATCAGATTTGATTGGTCAATTTTTGAGATTTTTCCTAGCTATCAGCGTTCTAACACTAATTGTAGGTTTCATTATTTGTATAAAAGTACCTGATATTTTCCAAAGTAGCTTAGCAAATTCAGATATAAAGACTGCACAGATTATGATAATAATTTTGACAATTAATTTTGCATTGTCATTTATTTTAAATGTTTATAGTGCAGTTTTGCAAGCATATGAGCGTTTTGTTTTTTTAAAGTTAAGTTTAATTATTAGAATAGTACTAGTACCTATTATAACAATAATTTCATTAGCAACAGGTGGAAGTTTAATATCGATGACAGTCATTACAACCTCTGTGAATATTATTATTTTAATTATTGGATATTTATATTGTAAAAAGATAATAGGAATTAAGGTGACATTTTCTCCAATTGAACCAGATTTAACGAAGGAAATATTCATATATGCTTTTTTAATCTTGTTAACAACTATTGCAGATAAAATTTATTGGCAGACGGATCAAGTTCTTTTGGGTATCTTAAAAAATCCTGAAATTGTCGCTGTATATGCTGTTGCAATACAATTTGTAATGATATTTATGTCTTTATCAGTAGCTCTCAGTAGTTTATTTTTACCTAAACTTTCTAAAATCGTTACTGAAAAAAATCATCTAACCAAGTTGAATGAGTTATTTATAAGTATTAGTAGGTTTCAATTTTTTGTACTAGGATTAGCATTTAGTGGTTTTATACTCTTTGGAAAAGAGTTCATTATTTTGTGGGCAGGTTCAACATATGAACAGGCATTTACAATTGTTATTATACTAATGATTCCTTTTTTCTTTGATTTAGTTCAAAATACTGGCCTTGTCATTTTACAAGCTAAGGGACTTTATTTATTTAGAACCATATCCTTAGTTATTTGTTCAATATTAAATATTATTATTTCGATTCCCATTATTGAACAATACGGTAGTACTGGAACAGCAATTGTGACAGCTATCTTTATAGCGGTAGGAAATGTAATTTTACTAAATTATTACTATCATTATAAGATTGGTCTAGATATTAAATTATATTGGAAAGATATTATAAGAATAATGATTCCTTTATTAGTTTTGGCAATACTATTCTATAAAATCAAAATCAACTTTAATTTGGAAACAGTAGGACTTTTTGTTTCTATGTTCCTCTATATGATTTTATATATTATTACTACATATTTACTTTGTTTGAATACTCTTGAAAAAAAAGCTTTAAAAAAGATTATAAAATTTCTTTAAAATAGCGTCCCTGGTAAAAATACTATCTAATTCTGGTGGAAAATATAATCATAAGTAGCAGATTGGTTAAAATAGCGCCCCTGTGTCAGAAACAATTCTACGCAATTCTGACAATTAACTACAATTCAAAAAGAGAGAAGTTAAACTTGCAATCCCGAGTGGTCTTTAGCTATATTTAGTGGCTTAATAATATGGCATACTTCTTACTTTATACTAGCTCTTATCCGTAACTGGAGAGTATAAGAGGCTATCATAATATTCCTATAGTGAAATCTGTATCTAGGTACGTGGAATATTAGAGAGAACTAAAAACTGGCGATGTTTAAAAACAATAGAAAAGGAAGTTCTGATTTTATGAACATATTAGTATCAGGCGGTGCAGGGTATATAGGTTCCCCTACATGTGTAGCTCTTCTTGAAGCAGGTCATTCAGTAATAATCGCTGATAATTTTTGTAATAGTAAGCATGATTCTATTGATAAAATACAACAACTTGCAAATAAGGAAGTTATCTTTTATGAAATCGACGTAACAGATAAAGCCACAGTAGAAGGTATTTTTCAAAGTAACAAGATTGATGGTGTGATTCATTTTGCAGGCTTGAAGGCTGTTGGTGAGTCGGTTGCAAAGCCGTTAATGTATTATATAAATAATTTAGTGAGTACAATGGTGCTAGCTGAGGCTTGTTTGAAGTATAATATCGGAAGATTTGTCTTTAGTTCTTCTGCTACGGTTTATGGGGATAATCAAGTGCCATTCGTGGAGACGATGAATTTACTGCCTACGACGAATCCTTATGGTGAAACGAAGGCAATGAGTGAGCGTATATTAACCGATATTGCAAACGGGACTCCTGGTTTTGCAGTGACTCTTCTTCGTTATTTTAATCCAGTGGGCGCGCATGAAAGTGGCTTAATTGGTGAGGCACCAAATGGTATTCCAAATAATTTAATGCCTTATGTGACGCAAGTGGCAAAAGGGAAATTAAAGCAGCTGCGTGTGTTTGGTAATGATTATCCGACAGTTGATGGCACAGGTGTCCGTGATTATATTCATGTGTTGGATTTAGCTACTGGGCATGTAGCAGCAATAGAGCGATTGATGGACGGTGTCAATGTTTATAATTTGGGTACAGGTCGAGGTACAAGTGTAATAGAACTAGTGAAAGCATTTGAAGAGGCAAATGGTATTGAAGTTCCTTATGAAATTGTTGCTAGACGTCCCGGGGATATCGCTTCATTTTATGCAGATGCATCTAAGGCTCAGCAAGAGCTAGGTTGGACAGCAAAACGTGATATTGTTTCCATGTGTCGAGATTCTTGGCGATTTGAGAAGAATTATAAAGAGTGAAGGATTTTATATAGATGTTTGAATTTCTTTCCTAGACAGCAGCTATTTTTTGAATGATTTTTATTTTCTATTTCTCACAACAACCAGTAAAGCATCAAATGAGTTAAGTACAGGAATAACAGAAGTAAAATCGTGTTCCTGTCTATATTTTAAATGTGGAAAAATTATCTATAAAATAAAATGGCAGTGTGAAAATGCTAAGTGCTTTAAAAAAAGACTATTTAGCTAACAATAAAGGCAAAAGGGCGGTGTTAATTCTCATTATTTTCGGGTGGGAAATCGAGTTTACTTTTCTAACTATCCGAGAATCTTAAAAAAAATTATCACTTTTGATTTTAAAGGTTTTAAATCAAGTGGTCGTCTTTTATCCACTCAATATTGAAATTCCATTTTCGTGCAAAATCGGGGCTGGATTCCGATTAGTCCATCAACACGGAAGCGTTATTAACGGGGGTTCCGAGTTTGGCGAAAACTGTACAATCTATCATAAAGTGACAATTGGAATTAGTGAATTATCGAAAGTACAATTAGCTCCCCAAATTGGCAACAATGTTTTCATAGGATGGGGAGCAAAGATAATTGGAAATGTAAATATTGGAGACAATGTTAAAATTGGTGCTAATGCTGTAGTTGTGACCAATCTTGAGGAAAGTTCTAAAGCAATATGCAGACAAGAAGTTATCGCAAAATGATAAAACAAAACATTACCTAATTTTGTAGTTGGATGATACTGCGTCTTAGTCTATTTTCTTACAATTAAATTGCGTCCCTGTAGTTTAGCACCTATTTTATGGACAGTGTAAAATTGTGCCTTAGCTAGCTGAATGTTTTAACTTAAATAAGCAGCTGGACTTAAATAACCAAGTCTTTTTTGACCACAGTTTTCGTTAAATCATGCAATGTATAAAAGTAAATCTTTCTTTACCTGTTTGGCATTATCTGCTGCATACAAGTGCGGAAACTCCGGCTTTAAATGCGGAAAAAAGCTCTCAGTTACAGCGTTATTCCAGCAGTTTTCTTTCAGTGACATTAATTGGTGAAAATTGAAGTTTCTTGGCAAGATTCTTATATTTATAAGACTTTTAAGCCGTAATATCGATTTGATCCCGTTCAGAAAGAGACTTTTGAGGTTGTGCTATATAGTTGTAATATCCACTAGCTGATACTTTAGTGTTTTACAAAGGGTAGATACAGGAGTAATCCTTTCTCAGGGCCGTAATGGCTTCGAAGCACTTCTTTTTTTTTCACCTTGAGAAAGGCCAGGAGCTTTTTTTAGATTTCATTTTGTATCAATAGCTCAATATACTTCTTTTCTATATTTCTTAATCTATTTAGTTCTACCGTGTGCTCAATCAAATTTGATTCCTCATAGTATGAGTGAAGTGCATCTTCACCGTGTTCTCCTCTGTATAGTTTCAATCACCCTGCCAATTAATTGGTATGAAATTCCATTTTGTCCGCGACATCTTGGCTGTTACGTTTTTTCAGACGTACTTCATTCACTGCAAATAGCTTTTGTTCAAATGTGAGATTGAATTTACTTATTGGTCTTTTAATATTAAATTTCATAGAAAATATTACTTTTGAGTTAGTTTTTGCTTGTGAATTTATTATGCATCCAATTATTTAATATAAATGATTATAGAGATGAAGTAAGTTATTTGAAGTAATCGAGTGAAACATTGTTATTAAAAATTTTCATTTTAACAGAGGATTTCCTTCCTCTTTAGTAGAATTACGGATTCATTGAGGGGGAATTTTATTTTATGGTATTCAAAATTAAGGCGGTGAGGGAGACCTGATGACATCTATATATAGCTGATTATAGCATGCTGCAGTTAGCGAGAGGTACTTAACATGGTCAGAAGTGGAGGTAGCAACTAATCTGGGATACTTACAAAGAACTAGAAGAACCGTCTAAAATAACATGTTATACCTGAAGAAAAAAGTGATGAGGTGATGAATTGTCAATGGAAAAAAATGAGTATTTAAAATTAACAGAACGATTACTTTTAGACGAATGGAATGAAAATTCCGAGACAATCGGTAGAGAAGTAGAAAAGGCTAAGACACAGTTGGCAGAAAAAGCGAATGATATATATGATTTGCAAAGTTTAAAAATGGACAAAAATTCTATTGATATATCTGTTAGTCAGATAAATAAAAATAGAGGTAAAATCGAACAAACCTATTTGACAGATACACTTTTAGAACAAATGGTAGAAACAACACCTTTATTATCTGAATTTCCAAATAGAAGTATTACGACAAGTAAAGTGAATGAAAATTCAGTTACAGGCGAAATCATTTCTGATGAAATAATCAAAAACGTAAAAAGTGTAAATTTATTAGATGACACAAAGTTTCAAATGGGTGGTATTTATAACTATCAAACAGGTCTTTGGAGTGATGATGCAAATGCAAAATCATCTCCACCTATTTCTGTTAAGCCGAATGTAACGTATACCAAAAAAAGCGAAGGAACACATGTTACTTTTTGGGATGGAAATTTAAACTTTGTTACAGGAATAGGGATACCTACGATGATTGCGACTTTTACTGTTCCAAACGAACAAGAGATTGCTTTTGTTAGGTATAGTTTGCTTCAAAATGAAAATAACGTGATGTTTGTTGAAGGTAGCGTTTATCCATCTGCATTTATTGAATATTATAATTTTGATAATTTGAATCAAAAAATTCTACCTCAATTAAACTTTGTAGAGAGCAAAGAGGTTGACTCTAGTCTCGATTACACAAGAATGAATGGATATTACAACTACGGAGTTTTTACAGAAAATTCAGATAATTATGCTACTACTCTAATTCCTGTACACGTGCAGGACATTATACAATTTGGTAATGAAGGTTATGTGGGTTTTTATAATAAAGATTACGTATTCTTGAAAGATAAACTGATTACCGCAAATTATACCGCTGCAATTAAAGACGAAAATGTAAAATATATTGCGTTTCATTGGTTGAAATCTCGAAGCGATAATGTTGTAATCAAGATTAAGTCCGATAATTCTTTTAAAAAGATTAAGGCATCTGCTTTAATGTTAAATGATGTTAAATTACTAAAACAAAAAAAGTTAGGAGAAGAAATATATAGTGTTAATAGCATTAATGAAGGTTCGTATTATAACAATAACACCCTTACCTATGATGAATCCCTCAGTTCATTGGGATTTATTCCTATAGAACAAGGGAATGTATATGAACTAGAAAATGCAACAGTACGATTTTATGATAAAAACAAACAATATATAAGAATCCTAGCAAGTGGAGATTACATTAAAAAAACATTCACTATCACAAGTCCGAATGAAAAATACATGCATATTAGTTTTGAAACATCATTGAAGAATAAGATATCACTTGTTCAAATAAGTGGAAAAAGTTTGGTTTATGAAACCGACAAAGATTTTTTCCATGTCAATAAAAATGATCCGGAGTTATTGCGTATTAGAAAAAAAATTAGTGAGGATATCTCTAAATTGCCGTCTCATGTTAACGGCAAAGAATTTTTGAGAATTCCCACTCCTTACGATGATGGCACAAGTTGGGACGGTAGAACTAATCAATCAACTCACCCATCCTGCGTTTACTTTCCTAATGGTTGGAACGGTTATAAACTTTGGCTAGCTTTTACGCCATACGCTTACAATCAAGTAAGGCAAGAAAACCCTTGTATTGCGGTTAGTAATGATGGTATCAAATGGGAAACGCCCAGTGGATTAACAAATCCTCTTGTTTCTGAACCGACAGATCCAACAGGTTACAACTCCGATACTCATTTGTTTTTTAATGCCACAACTTCAAAACTTGAACTTTGGTATCGTGAAGTCACTGTAAGTGAAACGATTGAAACTCTGTATAGAATTGAATCGTCAGACGGATTGACTTGGAGCATGCCTCAAATAACGGTTCAAGTTACAGGGAACACTCTTCAATTGATTTCACCATCGGTTTTATTTGAGGGTGGTAAGTATAAATTGTGGATAATGAGAGATTGGTATGTTTATTTATTAGAAAGTATGGATGGAGTAACGTGGAGCAATACAGGCAGAGTGAAATCAAATGGAAGAGATATTCACTCATGGCATCCAAACATACAGAAAATAGATGGGCTATATCATATGGTTAATTGCGACAAACAAGAGCCAACGGGGTTTGGTGGAATCATTAAACATTCTACATCCCATGATGGTGTAAATTGGACAGAAGAAAAACAAATACTCACGTACACTGGTAAGTCTTGGGATCCGGACGGTTACGGTGTATATAGAAGTTCGATTATAAAAAAAGATAACTTGTTTTTTATGTATTACGGGATGTATTCTCATGATAATAAGTGGACAATAGGATTAACAGTAGGTAATAGCATTGACACTCTAATAGGAATAGATGAAAAAGCATTAAAATATTACGGTGTTATTTAACGTCGTAGTTGGAACATACTGCGTCTTAGACTATTTTCTTAGCTAAATGCGACAACTATATTGACAACCACCGGGAGACGGATAGATAGGTTCACACAAATGTGTTGCCTTGCTTGAAGCAGGACATACAGTGATTATTGCTGATAATCTTTGCAACAGTAAAGCTGTGACAATAGATAAAGTGGAGAAGATAACGAATAATGAAGTAATAGATGTGACTGACAAGGAAGCTGTCGTCAGTGTATTTGCCAATCATGAAATTGATAGGGTCTTAAAGTGATGGGAGAGTTCGTAGAAAAGCTACTAGCTTATTAGTATAATAATCTTGTCAGTACTATGATTCTAGCATAAGGCTGTCAGAAGTATGATGTAAGACGGTTGTCTTTAGCTCTTCGGCAACAGTTTAAGGAGAAAACGAGGTTCCTTTTGTAGAGACTATGAATCTCTTACCATCGACTTATCCTTATGGTGAAACGAAAGCTATGAGTGAGCAGATTCTAATTGATATAGTAAATATTTTAAGTATTATCCTACTGATTGATAGTTGTAAAAACTATTTTATAAAAAACGAAGGGAATAATTTTGCCCTTCGTATTTTTATTTCACTCCATATTTTCTATTCAATTCAACAATCTCAGCATCTTCAGTTCGTTTTCCTCTTATTAAATCTCTTAACATACAAGAGCCTAGCATACTGTAAACAGTACCATTACCACCATATCCTAATAAATAGTAGTGATTGGGCTTTGTTGGATGCTCGCCGATAAATGGTAGATTATCTATCGATTCACCGAAAGTTGCTGCATAGGCATAGTCGATTTCAATTTCGTAGTTTGGGAATAACTCCTTTGCTTGTTTCAAAAGATTTTCTGCTCGTTGTTGGATTAATTCTAAAGAATAGGGAGCATTGGGGTTATCTTCATCTAGCCCTCCAACAATCATTCTATTATCGACAGTGGAACGAATATACAAGTATGGACGTTTTGTTTCCCAAATAAGTGCTTGTTTATGCCAATTTTTGAGATCTTGAATAGGATTACTAACAAATACATATGAGCGGTTAATGTCTGCGCCGATCCTATTTCCGACTGGAACAGTTTCATAACCTGTTGTGAATATTATACTTTTCGCCAAAAAAGGTTGATTGGATGTACGGATATCTAATATATCATCCGCCTCAAATACATCCTTTACCTCTACATAAGGAAATAAATGAGCTCCTTTTTCCTCGAGTTTTTTTAATAATCCTTGCACAAACTTCAATGGATTTATCTCTGCATCTTCAAATGTCACTAGTGCCCCTGGTTTCGAAAATGGAAATTTCTCTGCCATTTCATTTGGTCCAAAATAATCACATGGGAAACCATGTTTTTTTAGTGTGGTGTATTCCACTTTAATTTTTTCTACATCGTTTTCATCACTTGCATAACAAATGCTAGGTCTTCGAATAAAGTCAGCATCTAACTGTAGTCGAGTCACTACTTTTTCTAAATCATCTACAGCTTCATAGCATAGTTTATAAAAGTGAACAGCATCTTGTTCACCAATTTGATCTATTAATTCATGTAGCATAATATCATTCGAATATTGAAGATGGCCAGTATTTGCACTAGTGCTACCAGATCCCATTTCTCGCTTATCCAGTATTGCAACAGATAACCCAGCTTCTACTAATGCTAAAGCTGTCAAAGAACCAGACATTCCTCCTCCAACAATAACAACATCATAGATATCGAATTTGTCAAAATTGTTAACAGAATGGTATGGCTGAGTTGTTGTTGGCCAATAAAGTGATCCATTATGTATTTTCATGTTTAATTCCTCCAGGTTCTATTTATCTATTAATATACCCATACTTTCTTAGATTCAAGCGTACTCGTGTTATACTAAATACAATCTACTAATAAAGGATGTTTGACATGAACCAAGATAAACCACATGTATTAGTAATAGATGGTATGGCATTGTTATTCCGTTCATTTTTTGCAACAGCAATGTCTGGAAATTTCTTTAAAAATTCAAAAGGGATTCCTACAAATGCTGTACAAGGCTTTGCCAGACATGTACTAGCTGCCCAAGATTTAATGCAACCAACCCATATAGCTGTTTGCTGGGATAAGGGGATGCGAACTTTTAGAAATGATTTGTATGACGGATATAAAGCAAACCGACCTAAGCCTGCAGAAGAATTAATACCTCAATTTGATATGGCGCAAGATTTATCTGAACATTTAGGATGGATGAACTTTGGTATTGTTGGCATGGAGGCAGATGATACAATCGCTTCTATTACACATAAATGGCAAGATGACGCTAGGTTTACAATTGTTAGTGGGGATAAGGATTTACTTCAGCTTCTACATCCATCAACAGAAATCGCATTTACGAAAAAAGGTTTTTCGATTTATGATGTTTACAATGAAGCGCGTTTTCTAGAGGAGTATGGAATATCTCCATTACTATTCCCGGATGTAAAAGCATTTATGGGAGATTCCAGCGATGGATATGCTGGAGTAAAGGGGATTGGTCCTAAAACTGCATTGCAATTGATCCAAACCTATGGATCCGTCGAGAAAGTTATTGAGTCCCTACATTTACTAAAAGCAGGGCAACGAACAAAAATAGAAACGGATTTACAAATGCTCCAGTTATCAAAGGAACTAGCAACTATTCGACGCGACGTACCAATTGAAGCCGAGTTAGATCATTTGCTTGTAAAAAACATTCCATCCACTAAATTCGATTATTTATATGAAAATGGATATACCATTTTGGCTAGACAACTGCAAAATCAGCAATAAGGCTTTGATGTCCAACCTATGAGTTCTTCCTAGATGTACTAGGAAGAACTTTTTTTTCTGAATAAGAAACTACCAAGGGTCTATAGTAAATCACGCAGGTATTGGCAAAAACATAGTTCTCTTAAAGTTCGCTTGCCTCCATATGGTAGGCGGACCAGAGAAAAGATATGTAAAAAGAGCTTCCGAAATGGTCTTCGGAAGCTTTTAAAGAGTAGGGTAGAATTTTTTATCTAAGGTAAGTGTAGCCCATGTTTCGTCCAATGCACTCAGGAATTAGTAAAGTAAAGATGCGCTTAAAAGGCGCTTGCGGTTTTCTTAAAAGATAAGAATGTATATGGACATCGTCCTGCGAAACCAGTGTTCATAGTACTTTAAGAATTAAACAATACCAAGGATTTCCGTTTCAGGTGGACGCGTTCCGCGGGGTGAGCGATTAGCCATCACCGCCGCTAACGCGTTCGTTTGTGATGGCTAATCTGTCTCACTCATCCCGCAGGAGTCGCCACCTTTCACTACAATCCATAAAGTGAGTAGGAACTAACTAGAAGATTTAGCCCAGCTATCGCTAAGAGGATAGAAATAGTTTAAGTAAACGTAGTGATCATGCCGACCTGTAATAATTGGAGATGCTAATGCTTTTTAAAATTTGGTGAAGTTTTGTTCATCCGGATAAAATGTAGTTCCCTAACTTTAAATGTCATCTCTATCTTACTAAGCAATTATAAATCGTCCCATACATACTAGTTGTTTGGAGCGCAGGCGGCGACTTCTGCGGGAATAGCATGAGCGGAAGGCCCCGCAGGAACGCAGTGACGAGGAGGCTGAAGCCATGCCCGCGAAAAGCGTCCGCCGTAGCGGAAAACAACGATATTCATATGCTACTCTTCTTAAAAGGACCAGGCATCTATTTGCCCGGTTTTTCTTAAAATTTTTAAAAAAATCGTGAATGTTTGTATTGTTAAAATTATTAGATTATTTTATAATTAAACCGACTAGTTAGTCTGTTTAAGTGAAAAGGAGGTAATGATTTGATTCGAATTTTACAAAAGCAAGACTTTGAACATGCGGCAAATATTGTGGCATTAGCTTATCCCGGTATGAATTTACAATCAACTGAGGGAAAATTAAAATTTGTAGAGCGTTTGACAACTGAACAAGGGGAAGAAAATGGTATTAGCTATTTTGGCTATTTTAATGAGACAGAAGAGCTTTTAGGTATTTATCGTTTAAATGATTTTGAATGTAATGTTAATGGGAAGTTCCAACGTGTTTTTGGAATTGGTATGGTAGCTGTACATCTGCTACATAAAAAAGAGAAAATTGCTTTTCAGCTTCTTTCACATTTTCATCAATATGCTAGGCAGGAAAATGTAGCGCTAGTTTCACTTTATCCTTTTAATCCTAATTTTTATCGGAAAATGGGTTATGGTTATGGACCGATGAGATATGAATATAAAATTAAACCCGATGCACTTATTGCAAATGGTGACAAAGGACTTGTGAAGTTCTTGTCTCCAAATGATGAGGAAGCGATAGTCGATTTATATAATGAATATGCTTTACAAAATCATGGGATGTTTAAAAGAACGTGGTCTGAACGAAGGCTAATTAAAAATGCAGCAACTAATTACGTTGGTGTTGTAGAAAACGATAAGTTAATAGGTGCATTAGCATTTACTTTGCAACCAGTGAAAGATAGTCACTTTTTGCATCAACATATGATTGTGTACGAATGGATTTGGTCGACACCAAATGCCTTTAAACAATTAGCATCTTGGTTATCTTCACAACAAGATCAAGTTGAACGTATTATTTTCCGTACGAACGATCAATCATTTTTATATGCACTCACCAATCCATTAAATGGTTCCAATCATCTTATACCAAGTATATACCATGAAGTTGCGACTGCTGGAACGGGCTTGATGTATAGAATAACTAATATTGCTGCATTTGTTAAAGAAATGAACTTTCATAATAATAGAAGACCGGATGGATATACAAGGTTGTTACTAGAAATAGAAGACTCATTCCTAATAGAACAAAGTGGAACTTATGAATTCATTTATAATGGTGATTTTTGGAGTGCTTCAAAATTAATAAATACGAATGAAGAAGTAAATATAAAAATTGGAATCCATGATTTAAGCTCATGGTGGATGGGGTGTGTATCGCTTGAAGCACTTCATAAATTTGGAGAAGTTAATGTAAATAATGTTGATATTAACTTATTAGATAGTTGGTTTAAGCCAAATTCAAGTCCTATTTGTTTTACTTCGTTTTAAAGGGGGGAATAAAATGGCACCAAAAGTTTCGGAAGAATATAAGCAACAGAAAAAAAATGAAATCATACAAGCTGCAGCAATTATATTTGGAGAGAAAGGTTATTTTCCTACAACGATGGATGATTTAGTGAAGGCTTCAGGAATGAGTAAAGGTGCTATTTATCATTATTTCAAAAGTAAAGAAGAAGTGTATGAGTATATGCTTCAGCAACAAGTAGAATATAAAATTAAGAATTTGATGGATAAATTTTCAGTTTTAAAAACAACGAAAGAAAAAGTTAATGTGCTTTTTGATACGTATTCCTCAGCTGAATGGTTAAAACAGCCAAAAATAAATAGTGTTCGAAACCAATTAGAGCATTGGATGGCTGGGAGCAGAACGGATAATAGCAAAAAGTATGAGGAACATAGTGAAATTTTTTACAACTTTTTAAAAGATATATTAATTGAGGGACAAACAAATGGAGAAATTTCAATGGAGATTAATACGTTATATGCGGCAAAATTATTTTGGAGCATGATAGATGGCATTCTTCTACATGGAACTGTTTTAGAGGATTCATTTTCATACGTTGAGGTTGTATCTATGGCAAAAGAAATGTATATTACTTTTCTAACAAGGGGTGTTTAAGAATGATTACATTTAAGACGATGGAACATTTAACTTTTAAAGAGGCACATGAACTTTTTATTCGTGGGTTTGAAGGGTATTTTATACCGATGAAGATGTCACTCGATGCTTTTGTTGCCCGTATTGGCAATGAAGGACTATCACTTGAATTGTCGATTATTATGTTTGACGGGGAGACTCCAATTGGATTTGTGTTGCAAGGTTTGAAGGAAGTGGATGGTCAAAAAATAGCATGGAATGGTGGTACTGGTATCATTCCAGAATATAGAGGAAAAAAATATGGTACTATTCTAATAGAAAAAGCACTAGATATACTGAAAAAACAGAACGTATCTGTAGCTACTTTAGAAGCAATCTCTATAAATCAGCCAGCTATTAAATTATATGAAAAGGTTGGCTATGAGGTAATTGATACATTACATTTTTGGGAGTCAGAAGGAGTTCTCCCTTTTGATGAAAATATAGCAGATGAATTTATTATAAAAAGAATTCCCGCCTTCCAAGCAGTAAATGCAGGGATTTTTCCAATGCTAGTGCCTTGGCAAGTAGATCCATCCATTACTCCAAAAGTTGGTGGTGAAGCGGTCATCGCGATGAAAAATAATAAGATACTTGCTGCTTGCCTAGTAAGAACAAAGCAACAATTTGGTTTAGAAGCGGAGGGTGTCACGTTATTTCAAGCGATCACTAGTAGTGAAAATGAAGATTGCAACCGTGCCCTTCATGCTGCACTTCAAGATGGACTTAATTTTCAACGCGCACTCAAAAGAACAACGTATAATTTAGTGGACCATGAACAAAAAACGCTTTCATTTTTACAAAGTAAAGGCTTTAAAAATACGGATATTTCCCAAGTATTTATGATAAAACATATGAATGAAATTTAATGTAAGAATACGGCCACTAGCATGGACTTATAGTGGCTGTATTGCTATTCATTATTTAGAAGAAATAGTCTGATTCATTTCATTTAAGAGACGATTTAATGCTACTTTGAAACTATTATATGTTTCAAGCTCCACATGAATATTAGCTTGTACTATTTCACGGATAAATCTAGGATTGAAGCCAACATATATTGGACGAATACCCATCAACCGAAGAGAACTATTTAATCGAGAAATAGAGATAGCTAAATCATTGAAGTCAAATGCTTCTACATCTTCTAAGCTAACTGCTGAAAAATCAAAAACAGCCGTTTCAACTTCGCGATTTTCTCCAACGTATTGAAGTGTTTGCGACTCAATATTTTCAAAACGTTCTTTAAACATATATCCTGCAATAGGAATCATAATTGTTCTAGAAACAATAGAAGGAATAATTGGAGTAGACATTGTTTTAATAATTCGTTCGTAATAGGCAATCTTTTCTTTTAGTTCGAGAATTTCATTTTCTTGCGACATAATACACCCCAGTTTTTTTCTTATTATAACGAATAAAACATGAAAAAATCAAAGAAAAGACTGCTCCAACTAGGAACAGCCTTCTTATTAATTAGTTCTGTTCATCTAAAAATTCAGTCACTTGCTCAGGAGATTTAGCGTTTGCGCTATGTAAGTGAGCTTTTTTCTCACCATTTTTATAAATGAGAAGACTTGGAATACCCATTACTTCGTATTTATCTGCAATTTCTGGAAGTTCGTCGCGGTTTACTTCGTACCAAGTGTATTTATTGTATTTTTCGACGATAGGATCGATAAACATTTCCATTCTACGGCAATCCGGACACCAACCAGCTTCGAACTTCACTAAAACTTCATTGTCTCCAGAAATAATTTCATTAAACTGTTCTGTTGTTGTAATTTTATTCATATTATAATATCCTCCTAAGATTTCCTTCATTTTAGTGCCAATGCCATTTGCTACGGTAAAAGCGTTGCACCTTGTGATTTTCTTAAACAGTTTACACTGTTTAAGAAATACTAGAAAGAAAATTGCTCGAGAAACATCTTTTTATTATTGCGAAAATTTAAATATTGTTCTAAACTAATAGATATAGAGATTGGTTTTATTTTTTTTATTTTAAAAATGAATGAGTATTCATTCAAAGTGACGAGGGAGGTATTATCATGGCATTTCAAATTAAAAAGGCTGCCGTTTTAGGTTCAGGGGTAATGGGTTCAGGAATTGCAGCTCATTTAGCAAATATCGGCATTCCAACATTATTATTAGATATTATTCCAAATGAAGTTAGTAAAGAGGAAGAAGCAAAAGGATTGACTTTGGAGCATCCAGCAGTTCGAAATCGTTTCGCTCAAACGGCATTACAAAAATTATTAAAACAAAAACCAGCACCACTAACATCTACTAAAAATGTGCAATTAATAACAGCGGGGAATTTAGAAGATGATTTGGAAAAGCTAATCGATGTTGACTGGATAATTGAAGTGGTAGTCGAGAATTTAGAAGTGAAAAAGAAATTATATGAGAAGATAGATGCTGTTCGAAAAGCTGGAACAATTGTTAGTTCCAATACATCTGGGATAAGCGTTAATGCAATGATAGAAGGTCGTTCTGAAGACTTTTGTAAACATTTCTTAGGAACTCATTTTTTTAATCCACCACGTTATTTAAAGCTTTTAGAAGTAATCCCAGCAAAAACAACTGATGCAGAAGTTGTGGCTTTCATGAAGCAATTTGGAGAAGACGTTTTAGGTAAAGGAGTCGTTATAGCAAAAGACACTCCTAACTTTATTGCCAACCGTATTGGAACTTATGGTTTACTTGTGTCTTTGAGAGAAATGCAAACCCGTGGATATTCCGTTGGGGAAGTGGATTCAGTAACAGGTCCACTAATAGGGCGTCCGAAATCTGCGACATTCCGTACATTAGATGTGGTTGGACTTGATACATTTGCACATGTAGCAAAAAATGTTCATGACCTAACAACCGGGGAAGAGCAAAAAGTATTTGAAGTGCCTGATTTCTTGCATACAATGCTAGAAAATAAATGGCTTGGTGCAAAAACAGGGCAAGGGTTTTTCTTGAAAAAAGATAAGGAAATTTTGGAACTAAATATAGATACACTGGAATATGAACCAGTAAAGAAATTAAAAACTCCATCTATAGATATGGCTAAACAACAAAAGGGTCTTGCTGCCAAAGTGAAAACATTAACTTATGCAAAAGACCGAACTGGTGAACTTCTATGGAGCATCCTAAGTCCAACACTTGTATATTCTGCTGATCTCCACGGAGAAATTGCAGATGATATCGTAGCTATTGACCAAGCTATGAAATGGGGATTTGGATGGGAACAAGGTCCATTTGAAATTTGGGATTCAATTGGAGTAAAAGAATCCGTTGAAAAAATGAAATCGGAAGGTTTAGAAATTCCAGTCTTTGTTCAATCGTTATTGGATAAGGGATTCGATTCCTTCTATAAAGAAGAAGCTGGAGATCTTTATTACTTCGATGGAAAAGAGTATAAAACCGTTCCTGTGAATGAAAAAGTAATTGACCTGAAAAGATATAAGAAAAAACATGGTGTTATTAAATCCAATTCTGGTGCAAGTTTAATAGACTTAGGGGATGGAATTGCATTACTTGAATTTCACTCTAAATCCAACTCAATTGGTATAGATATTGTACAAATGATTAATTTTGCAATTGATGAAGTGGAGAAGAATTTCAAAGGTCTTGTCATTGGGAACCAAGGGAAAAACTTTAGTGTAGGTGCAAATCTTGGGATGATCCTAATGGAAGCACAAGATGATAATATTTTTGAATTAGATTTTGTTGTTCGTAGCTTTCAAAATGCGATGATGAAAATAAAATATTCCTCTAAACCGGTTGTTGCTGCTCCGTTTGGTATGACTTTAGGTGGAGGAGCAGAAGCCTGCTTACCAGCTACGCATATACAAGCGACGACTGAAACTTATATGGGGCTAGTAGAAGTAGGGGTTGGTCTAATCCCGGGAGGCGGCGGAAACAAAGAACTATATATGAAACATTTAAAAGGCCTTCCAAATGGTGTTCAAGTAGACTTCCAAAACGTTGCGAACAAAGTCTTTGAAACCATTGCTATGGCGAAAGTTTCAACTTCTGGGGAAGAAGCTCGGGAAAACAACTTTTTAAACTTTGCTGATGGTATTAGTGTGAATCCAGATCATCAATTATATGATGCAAAACAAGCGGCACTTGCTCTTGCAGATGCTGGATATAAAGCG
Source organism: Psychrobacillus syltrankelensis (assembly GCF_055454035.1). Taxonomy (NCBI): domain Bacteria; kingdom Bacillati; phylum Bacillota; class Bacilli; order Caryophanales; family Bacillaceae; genus Psychrobacillus; species Psychrobacillus syltrankelensis. The sequence continues at coordinate 3,851,136 of NZ_CM144227.1, forward strand.
CCGATTCGCGAAAAAGTTCCTGTAACAGGATCACCAGGTTATGCAACTTTATTGTTAGGAGCAGAGGGAATGTTTCTATCTGGCTATATTAGTGAGCATGATTTGAAAATAGCGAAAAAGCTTGCATATGTTATTGCAGGTGGGGAAGTTCCATACGGCACTTTAGTGGATGAGCAATATTTGCTTAATTTGGAACGGGAAGCATTTTTAAGCCTAGTTGCAGATCCAAAATCACAAGCAAGAATGCAGCACATGCTAGTGAAAGGGAAGCCATTACGCAACTAATTTTGCGTTCAGGTTAAAGGAGGAAAACTCATGCGTGAAGCAGTTATCGTAGCAGGTGCAAGAACGCCAATAGGAAAAGCGAAAAAAGGATCTTTAGCAACTGTTCGTCCAGATGATTTTGGAGCATTAGTTGTAAAAGAAACGTTGAAGAGAGCAGGGGGTTATGATGGCCCAATTGACGACTTAATTTTAGGGTGTGCAATGCCTGAGGCAGAGCAAGGGATGAACGTTGCTCGAAACATCGGGGCATTAGCGGGTCTACCAGATTCAACGCCTGCAATAACAATAAATCGTTTCTGTTCTTCAGGATTACAATCCATTGCATATGCAGCAGAGCGAATCATGCTCGGGTCTTCGGAAGCAATTATTGCTGGTGGAGTAGAGTCGATGAGTATGGTGCCGATGATGGGAAATACGATTCGTCCAAATGCACATTTAGCAGAAACAGCTCCTCAATACTATATGGGAATGGGTCATACAGCGGAGCAAGTAGCGAACAAATACGGAGTAAGCCGTGCAGATCAAGATGCTTTTGCAGTTCGTTCTCATGAACTTGCTGCAGCAGCTATCGAAGCAGGCAAATTCAATGAATATATCGTTCCAGTCGAAGTAGTGAAGCATGTTGTGGATGAAAACAATAAAGCTCAAGCGCAAAAGTTTTTATTCAAAATGGATGAAGGGGTTCGTGTAGGAACTTCGGTCGAAACACTTTCAAAATTACGTCCAGTGTTTAATGTTAGAGGATCAGTAACTGCAGGAAATGCTTCCCAAACTTCAGACGGTGCAGGCGCTGTACTAGTGATGGACCGTGAATTAGCTGAGGCACAGGGATTGAAGCCACTTGCGAAATTCCGTTCGTTCGCGGTTGGCGGGGTAGCACCAGATGTAATGGGAATCGGTCCTATAGTAGCTGTTCCAAAAGCATTGAAATTAGCTGGGTTATCATTAGAAGATATCGGTATTTGGGAAATCAATGAAGCATTCGCTTCTCAAGCAATTCAAGTTGTTCGTCATTTAGGAATTGATATGGATAAAGTAAATGTTAATGGTGGAGCAATTGCTTTAGGCCATCCACTTGGCGCAACTGGAACGATATTATCGTTAAAATTAATCAGTGAACTAAAACATCAGGGCAAACAGTTTGGTGTAGTTACAATGTGTATTGGCGGGGGAATGGGAGCAGCTGGAGTATTCGAGCTATTATAAATGAAACTACCTACAAACAGGGGGAATTAAACATGACAAAAGTTAAAGATGTTATTAAAGGCGGAAGCTTTTTAGTTGAGGACATAGATGCAAGTCGAGTGTTTACACCAGAGGATTTCTCAGACGAGCAAAAAATGATTGCAAAAACAGCTGATGACTATGTAAAAAGTCGGGTATTACCTGTAGTTGAAAATTTAGAACATCACGAGTTTGAGCACTCGGTACGTTTATTGAAAGAGGCAGGAGATCTTGGGTTACTAGCTGCTGATATTCCAGAAGAATACGGCGGGCTCGGACTAGACAAAGTTTCTTCTGCACTTATTGCGGAAAAATTATCTGTAGCAGGTGGGTTCTCTATCACGCACGGAGCCCATGTAGGAATCGGTACTTTGCCAATCGTTTTATTTGGAAATGAAGAGCAAAAACAAAAATACTTACCAAGTTCTTCAACCGGAGATAAAATTTTTGCCTATGCGTTAACAGAGCCAGGATCAGGTTCCGATGCATTAGGTGCAAAAACGACTGCAAAAATGAATGCAGAAGGAACTCATTACATTTTAAATGGTGAAAAGCAATGGATTACCAATGCGGGCTTTGCGGATGTATTTGTTGTTTATGCAAAAATAGATGGTGATAAATTCTCCGCATTCATTGTTGAACGTGAATTTCCTGGCGTTTCTGTTGGTGCCGAAGAGAAGAAAATGGGTATTAAATCATCTTCCACTCGCACGCTTATTTTACAAGACGCAGAAATTCCAGTGGAAAACCTACTTGGGGAAATCGGGCGCGGTCACGTAATTGCCTTCAATATATTGAACATCGGCCGCTACAAATTAGGGGTAGGTACTGTTGGAGGTTCTAAACGTGCTTTGGAGCTTGCGATCTCTTATTCAAATCAGCGTCAACAATTTAAAACGCCTATTTCTTCATTTAATTTAACAAAACAAAAATTAGCGACGATGGCATCTAAATTATATGCGACAGAGAGCTTAATCTATCGTACGGTTGGATATTTTGAGGATCGTATGAGTCAATTAAATGAAGAAGAACAAAAAGATGGAAAAGCAATTGCAGCTTCTATCGCAGAATACGCAATTGAATGTTCTATTAATAAAGTAGTAGGTTCAGAAGTATTAGATTATATCGCTGACGAGGCTGTTCAGCTACATGGCGGATATGGCTTTATGCAAGAATATGAAGTGGAGCGCATCTATCGTGACTCACGTATTAACCGTATTTTCGAAGGAACAAACGAAATTAACCGTTTAATCGTACCTGGTACATTCTTGAAAAAAGCTATGAAAGGAGAGCTACCACTTCTTCAAAAAGCACAAAGCTTGCAAGAAGAACTATTAATGATGATGCCAGAAGAAGTAAGTGATGAGCCACTTGCACAAGAAAAAGTTTTAGTAGCAAATGCGAAGAAAATTGGTCTACTAGCTGCAGGGCTTGCTGCACAACGTTTTGGTACAAAACTAGAAACTGAACAAGAAGTTCTAGTGAATATCGCTAATATCGCTAATAACTTATTTGCAATGGAATCTGCCGTATTGCGTACAGAAAAAGCAATTGGCCGTGATGGTTTAGAAAAAGCACATCAAAAACTACTTTATACACAAATTTTCTGCCAAGAAGCATTTGAAGAGATCGAAAAAGCGGCGAAAGAAACACTGATTGCATCAGTTGAAGGCGATACTTTACGCATGATGCTCTCTGCTTTACGTAAGTTAACTCGAAATACACCATATAATTTAATTCTTAAAAAACGTGAGGCATCCGTTAAATTAATCGATGCTGAAAAATATATCGTATAATAAATTCGAGAAAGCCGATTCTAATTGCAGATCGGCTTTTTTCTATGCGTTATGGGCAGTGATGAGGGGAACCTGCCGTGTTCCTGCGCAAGTTCGTCAGTTTGCACTGTGGATTGTAGTGAAAAGTGGCGACTCCAGCAGGAGGCTCATCGCTCACCACGCGGAACGCATCCACCTGAAACAGAAATCCCAGGTATTATATTTTTAGAAGGATATACACTAGTTTCACCGGCCGACATCCATTTACTGTCTTTTCTTTTAAGAAAAGCCGCAAGCGCCTATGTCTGCCCCGACAGGCAAATAGGAAAGGTGTAAGTTCTGCAAAGTTAGCTACATCTGGAAACGGTAAAGACAAGATGCACTTAAAGTACACTTGTCTTTTTCTAATGCACCCTGTTTAAAAGTCTATGATATGATAAAAAGAAAAAAGGTGATATATATGACGATTCAGTTTTTTGGTTATCCTAAATGTAGTACATGCAATAAAGCAAACAAATGGTTAAGAGATAATGGTGTGGAATTTGAAAATAACCATATTGTAGAAGCACCACCATCAAAAAAAATGATTAAAGAGATTCTAGCTACAACTAATATAGATTTAAAGAAATTATTTAACACGAGCGGTACGAAATATCGTGAATTACAATTAAAGGACAAGTTACCAAATATGACAGAAGAAGCGCAAATTGAAACTCTTGTTTCTGATGGGATGCTTATCAAAAGACCGCTTGTATTTGACGGAGAACATTTAACCCTCGGATTCAAGGAAGAAGAGTTTGAACATATTTGGAAAAGCTTATAAAGTAGCTTGTTTTTAATACAGAAATATGTGAATATTATAAGGGAATGTATAACTAATTGAGAGGGGTAAATCATGAGCACACCTAAAGAATTAAAATACTCAGAAGAGCACGAATGGGTTAAAACAGAAGACGGTAAAGTACGCATTGGTATTACACATTTTGCACAATCAGAATTAGGGGATATCGTATTTGTAGAGCTTCCACAAGTGGGGGACGATATTAAATCCGGAGATCCATTTGGTAGTGTAGAATCAGTAAAAACTGTATCGGAACTTTACGCACCTATCAGTGGAAAAGTAGTAGAAGTTAACTCAGAATTAGAAGATAGCCCTGAATTTGTAAACGAATCTCCTTATGAAAATGCATGGATGATCGTTGTAGAACCTTCTGATTTATCAGAAATGGATGAACTATTATCTGCAGAACAATATGACGAATTAATTCAAGAATAATAAAGTAATCGCCGTTCCATTTGGTATTACTAGATATAATTAATAATAGACATACAATTACTCGTTAATTGGATGTCTATTTTTTGTTTTTTACTCATAGACTCAGCGAGTAGGTGCTGATAGACTTGCGTTATGCGCTGATAGCCAAGGTTAAGGTGCTTATAGCGGCGTTTTAGGTGCTTATGGAATTTGTAGGTGCTGATAGACTTGTGTTATGCGCTGATAGGCAAGGTTAAGGTGCTTATAGCAGTGTTTTAGGTGCTGATAGACTTGCGTTATGCGCTGATAGCCAAGGTTAAGGTGCTTATAGCAGCGTTTTAGGTGCTGATGGAATTTGTAGGTGCTGATAGACCTGCGTTATGCGCTGATAGCCAAGGTTAAGGTGCTTATAGCAGTGCTTTAGGTGCTGATGGAATTTGTAGGTGCTGATAGACTTGCGTTATGTGCTGATAACTATGAATAAGGTGCTTATAGCAGTGTTTTAGGTGCTGATGGAATTTGTAGGTGCTGATAGACTTGCGTTATGCGCTGATAGCCAAGGTTAAGGTGCTTATAGCAGCGTTTTAGGTGCTGACGGAATTTGTAGGTGCTGATAGACTTGCGTTATGCGCTGATAGGCAAGGTTAAGGTGCTTATAGCAGTGTTTTAGGTGCTGATGGAATTTGTAGGTGCTGATAGACTTGCGTTATGCACTGATAACCAAGGTTAAGGTGCTTATAGCAGAGTTTTAGGTGCTGATGGAATTTGTAGGTGCTGATAGACTTGCGTTATGCGCTGATAGCCATGTTTATGGTGCTTATAGCAGTCTTTTAGGTGCTGATGGAATTTGTAGGTGCAATCAGACTATATAATCTGGGGATTTTTCGTATACTAATGGATAGGATGAATGAGGAGTGGAGATAATGGAGTTCAGTGAAAAAGTAATTCTTGTTGAAGGAAGATCGGATAAACTGAGACTTTTAACCATTCTTGCGGAAGACGTTGAAATCATTTGTACAAATGGTACTATTTCTAATGTGAAATTAGAAGAACTGTTAAGTCCTTTTGAAGACGTACCTATCTATGCTTTTCTTGATGCGGATAAATCAGGTGAACAAATTCGCTCTGTAGTGAGGAAAGAATATCCAGAAGCAATTCATTTATTTATTAGTCCGATGAATGGTGAAGTAGAAAAAACTCCACTCAAAGTTTTGGCTTCTATATTACATCGTGCTAATATTAAAGTGAAAAAAGAATTTTTACTATAGGATGATGAATGTGAATGAATGGTCGCGAGAAGAATGGGAGAAGGCTAAAAATGCTTCTGACCTTTCTCTATTATATTTATACACGCCAATGTGTGGCACTTGCCAAGTAGCTTCTAAGATGATGCTCGTAATAGAAGAATTGGTGCACTACTCAATTGGACAAGCGAATATTAATTATTTAGGAGATCTTGCAATGGAATACGAAATTGAAAGTGTTCCTTGTTTGTTAATTGCTAAAAATGGTAAACTCCTAAAAAAAGTATACGCATTTCAGTCTGTACCTTATTTATTTGAAATAATAAAAAGTGTTGACGATAACTAAATGTCGTGATAAAATTCGATTTACTAACAACAATTAAATAGTGTCGCTCTTATTAAGAGAGGTGGAGGGAAGTGCCCTATGAAGCCCGGCAACCGTCATGAAAATGAAATGGTGCCAAGTCACGCAAAGCAATTGCTTTGGGAAATGAGAGAATGGATGACTGTTATTTTGAATGATAACGTACACCCCTTCTGCTCTTTTGCAGAAGGGGTTTTTATTTTTTAAGAATAGAAAGATAGGAGGATTTGCATGATTAGTTTGAAAAATGTTTCGAAAAAGTTTAGTACGAAACAAGGTACAATTGTCGCCGTGGATGATGTAAATCTTGACATAAAAAAAGGTGAAATATTTGGGATAATTGGGTACAGTGGTGCTGGTAAAAGTACAATGATCCGATTATTGAATGGATTAGAAAAGCCTACTTCCGGACAAATAATCGTAAACAATAAAGAAATTACTTCCATAAATGAAGTTAAGCTGCGTCAAATAAGACAAAAAGTTAGCATGATCTTCCAACATTTTAATCTTTTATGGTCAAGAACAGTTGCAGAAAATATTGCTTTTCCACTTGAAATAGCAGGTGTACCTAAAGAACAACGATCTGCTCGAGTGAAGGAACTGATAGAACTTGTTGGCTTGGATGGAAGAGGAGATTATTATCCATCCCAATTATCAGGTGGTCAGAAGCAACGGGTTGGGATTGCAAGAGCATTAGCAAACCGCCCAGAAGTTTTGCTTTGCGACGAAGCGACATCTGCACTTGATCCTGAAACAACTGATTCCATTTTAGATTTATTAGTAAGTATTAATGAAAAATTGGGGTTAACCATCGTATTAATTACCCATGAGATGCAAGTCATTCAAAAAATCTGTAACCGAGTAGCAGTTATGGAAAATGGTCTTGTGGTAGAAGAGGGAGATGTATTAGAAGTTTTCCAAAATCCACAGCAAGCCATCACAAAGCGATTTGTTTCACAGGTCTCCGAAACGAACCAAGCGAAACAGACGATACAAAACTTGGGAGAGCTATATCCAAATGGGAAGTTGATAAAACTTGTTTTTGTTGGAGATCAAACAGAACAACCAATTCTCTCCAGATTAATCAAGCAATTTGATCTAGAAGTAAATATAGTGCAAGGAAATATATCGCATACTAAAAGCGGGGCTTATGGAACACTAATCCTTCAATTAGACGGAGACGCTCGAGCAATCGATGAAGGAATTCGATTCATACACGAGCAAAAAGTTAATACAGAGGTGATCAACAATGATTAATACGCTTTTTCCAAATGTTGATTGGCCTAAAATGTGGGATGCTGCACTAGAAACACTTTATATGACAGCAATATCAACTTTATTAACATTTGTCATTGGCTTAGCACTCGGACTTCTATTATTTTTAACTAGTCCACATCAAGCGTGGGCCAATAAATTTGCTAACTGGCTTACAGGAGCATTTGTAAATATCTTTCGGTCTATTCCATTTATTATTTTAATTATTTTATTGATTCCATTAACGAAATTTCTTGTAGGTACTATACGTGGCCCGAATGCTGCGTTTCCAGCACTTGTAATTGGAGCAGCACCGTTTTATGCACGAATGGTACTAATTGGACTTCGGGAGATTGATAAAGGTGTTTTGGAAGCAGCTAAATCGATGGGAGCCAAAACTTCTACTATTATATGGAAAGTTTTATTGCCTGAATCGTTACCGTCATTAGTTTCTGGTATTACTGTTACCTGTATATCGCTAGTTGGATATACAGCGATGGCAGGTATTATTGGTGCTGGCGGGCTTGGTACTCTTGCATTCCTAGACGGTTTTCAACGTAATAGAGGGGATGTAACGCTAGTTGCAACCATTCTTATCTTGATTGTGGTATTTATAATTCAATGGATTGGTGATGTAATTACAACTAAAATCGATAAAAGATAATTGGTGTTTACGAGTTTACTCGATCATATATTTATTAAACAAATAAAAAGGAGAGAAATGTAATGAAGAAATTATTAGTAGTAGCATTATTAGCAGTAAGTTTATTAGCTTTAGCTGCTTGCGGTGCTAAAGATAGTAGCAATGGTGCGAAAGAAAGTACCAAATTAGTAGTAGGAGCTTCGAATGTTCCGCATGCAGAAATTCTAGAGCAAGTTAAACCAATACTGGCGAAGGAAGGCATTGAGCTTGATATTCAAACATACCAAGATTATATTTTGCCAAACAAAGATTTAGAATCCAAAGATTTAGATGCTAACTATTTCCAACACATACCTTACCTAGAAGCGCAAATTAAAGATAATGGCTATGACTTTGTAAACGCAGGTGGAATTCATATTGAACCAATCGGTGTTTACTCGAAGAAATATAAATCATTAGAAGAGTTGCCAGAAGGTGCTACTATCATTATGAGTAATTCTGTAGCGGACCACGGTCGTATTTTATCTCTATTAGAAGCAAAAGGTTTGATTAAACTTAAAGATGGCATTGATAAAACGACAGCGGAAGTAAAAGACGTTGTTGAAAATACTAAAAACTTAAAGTTTGACGCAAATTATGAGGCAGCTCTTTTAGTACAGCTTTATGAAAACGGAGAAGGCGACGCAGTTCTTATTAACTCTAACTATGCAATTGACGCAGGCTTAAATCCACTAAAAGATTCTATCGCTTTAGAAGATAAAGAATCTCCATATGTTAATATTATCGCTGTTCGTAAAGGCGATGAAAACAAACCGGCTATTAAAAAACTTGTAGAAGCTTTAAAATCGAAAGAGATTCAAGATTTCATTCTGGAAAAATGGAATGGAGCAGTTGTACCAGTTAAATAAGTAGAAGCAGGCATGGAAATCATGTCTGCTTTTTTATTTAAGAGAATGGAATATTAATAGATTTAATTAATTATTCATGCTAATCTGATTTAGAGGTGAAGAAAAATTGATTGCTAAAACTTATGCAAATTCTATTCATGTGGAAGCAATGGAAAAACTATTAAAAAGAATACCACAGGAGCATCGACTATATTTAAAAATTTTGAATGAAATAGGTACAACAAAAGGAGGGGATTTTGGGGAAGAAATTGTATATAATGACCTTGAAAGAATGCAGCTGCCGTTTAAATATTATGTATTTCACAAATTACTACTGCATGCAGAGAATGCGTTCGAACTGGATTTCTTACTAATCACTCCATATGGTGCAATTATTTTGGAAGTCAAAAATATTATCGGCGAGTTAGAGTTCGAAGAAAATCCGTCCCAACTAATCCAGCGAAAAGAAACAGGAGAGATAAAAAAATACCCTTGTCCAGCACTCCAACTAAACGAATACAAACACCAACTCTCACAATTTTTCATGGATCATAATATTTTAGTTCCAATCTATGGCGCTATTGTATTCGCATCCCGAAATAGTTTTGTGAAAACTTCTACTGACAAAGCAATAATACTTAATAGGAACGAAGTCAGTCCATACCTTCGACAATTTCAAAAACATAAACCCACACTTACTATGGAAGAAATTGAAAACATGAAAGAAATTCTTCTAACGAATAATACCCCATTTGCTAAATTCCCACTAACTAAACATTATTCAATACAACCAGAAGAACTTATAAGAGGTGCTGATTGCAGTAAATGCGGTTTTATCGGTATGCACAAACGCAAACGTACATGGCATTGTCCAGCTTGTAAGACCAACGATCCCTATGCATATAAGAACGCACTCACTACCTATTTTTTATTGTATAAAGATTCTATCACCAATAAAGAATGTAGAGAGTTTCTACTATTAAATAACAGACATGAGGCTAATAAAATTCTTTCCAAATCTAATTTAATAAAACAAGGCAATAACAAAAGCACGATATATAAAATGAAGAAGCCTTTCATTAACTAGATGAAAGGCTTTTGAGATGAAAAAGCATTATGAATGCTTATCAAGGAAATAGGATAGTCATAAGCAGCAAGAGGATGCATAAGCGCCTAAGTGTTCGCTATAAGCACCTACCGGGAGTCCATGAGCGCCTAAAGTGGGTCTATAAGCACCTAACAAATGCATAAGCGCCTAAGTGTTCGCTATAAGCACCTACCGGGAGTCCATGTGCGCCTAAAGTGGGTCTATAAGCACCTAACGAATGCATAAGCGCCTAAGCGTTCGCTATAAGCACCTACCGGGAGTCCATGAGCGCCTAAAGCGGTTCTATAAGCACCTAACGAATGCATAAGCACCTAAGCGTTCGCTATAAGCACCTACCGGGAGTCCATGAGCGCCTAAATCGGGTCTATAAGCACCTAACGAAATCATAAGCACCTAAGCGTTCGCTATAAGCGCCTACCGGGAGTCCATAAGCGCCTAAAGTGGTTCTATAAGCACCTAACAAAATCATAAGCGCCTAAGTGTTCGCTATAAGCACCTACCGGGAGTCCATGAGCGCCTAAAGCGGTTCTATAAGCACCTAACAAATGCATAAGCGCCTAAAGCGGTTCTATAAGCACCTAACAAAAACATAAGCACCAAAGTGTTCGCTATAAGCACCTACCGGGAGTCCATGAGCGCCTAAAGAGGGTCCATAAGCACCTAAACGATGGCTATAAGCGCATACCAAAATACCTCTAGATAATTTTTTTCTTAAAAATATGTTTTGCCATGCTTTCAAATGGGTATACAAGTGGTGTAAGTGTTTTAAAAATTCGAAAGGAATGATTCATTATCAGTTTGGAAGAGTTGCCATACACAGAACAAATGGACCACGCGTTTAGAGGAGTTCACGGTTTCGGCTACAAGGAATTACGAAACAGTCAAGACTTGCGTATGAAAGTTGAACTACGTAGACAGCGAGATCATGAGAAAAGTGTTCAACTAGTTGCGAAAATTGATGCTCAAGCTTTTCGAAGTTAATTAATAGAAAGAGAGAATCCAGGGAGTATGCTATCTCCGTGGATTTTTTTATATATTTTAGAGTGAAATTTATTCTCATTTAGCTTGTTCTTATTGAAAATATAAGTGGAAACTATTATGTATTAAGTTTAGTTGGAAAGTTAATAGAAAGCATGAAATATAATCGTTTTGTATTCTAATTGAGAAAGTATTTCAAAAGATTTGCAAGGCAGTAGACTTTGGGTTAAGATTAGAATGATAATAAATTAGAATGGAATACCATTCATAGTTACCTAATGGAGGTTATTAAATGTCAACTTTAGTGATTAAGGATTTACACGTTGCTATCGACGGTAAAGAGATTTTAAAGGGTCTTAATTTAACAATTAATACAAATGAAATTCACGCAGTAATGGGTCCAAATGGTACTGGTAAATCAACTTTAGCATCTGCTATTATGGGACATCCTAAATATGAGGTTACATCTGGTTCAGTTGAATTAGATGGAGAAGATGTATTAGCGATGGAAGTTGACGAACGCGCTCAAGCTGGTCTATTTTTAGCTATGCAATATCCAAGCGAGATTACTGGGGTAACAAACGCAGATTTCTTACGTTCAGCTATTAATTCACGCCGCGAGGAAGGCGATGAGATTTCTCTAATGAAATTTATTCGTGAACTTGACAGCAAAATGGAATTTTTAGAAATGGACTTAGATATGGCTCAACGTTATTTAAATGAAGGATTCTCTGGTGGAGAAAAGAAACGTAATGAAATTCTTCAATTAATGATGTTAAAACCAAAATTCGCTATTTTAGATGAAATCGACTCTGGACTTGATATCGATGCATTAAAAGTTGTTTCAAAAGGAATCAACGAAATGCGTGGAGAAGGATTCGGAAGCTTAGTAATCACTCACTACCAGCGTCTTCTTAACTACATAACTCCGGACCATGTACATGTAATGATGCAAGGTCGCGTTGTTAAATCAGGCGGTCCTGAGCTAGCTCAGAAATTAGAAGCACAAGGATATGACTGGATTAAAGAAGAATTAGGAATTGAAGACGAGACAGTTGGACAAGAAGCATAAGAAAGGGGACGAATCAGCATGACGGTTGAAACAAAATTGGCATTAACCGAGCAGAATATCCGCTCCTTTTCAGAAAGTAAACAAGAACCAAGTTGGATGACGGAACTTCGTCTAAAAGCACTAGGTGAGCTTGAAACACTTCCAATGCCAAAACCAGATAAAACAAAAATAATTAATTGGAATTTCACTGAATTTCCTACACATACTGTAGAAAGCAATGTTTTTGCATCTTTAGACGAATTACCTGAAGAAATGAAAACACTTGTAAATGCAGAAGAACAAAAAAATATATACATTCAACACAATAATACACCTGCTTTTGTTTCCTTATCAGATGATTTAAAAGCGAAAGGTGTTATTTTAACCGATATTTATTCAGCTATGCGTGATCATAGTGAGCTTGTTCAACAATATTTTATGACTGATGGCGTAAAAGTAAATGAACACAAACTTACTGCACTTCATGCAGCACTTTTAAATGGTGGAGTATTTGTATACGTACCGAAAAATGTTGTGGTAGAAGAGCCAATTCAAGTTATATATTTACACGATGACGAAAATGCATCTCTTTTCAATCATACTTTATTAGTTGCAGACGAAAACAGTGTTGTAACATATGTGGAGAACTATTTATCAACAGTAAAACATGCAAATGGTTTGGCAAATATTGTTTCTGAAGTAATTGCAAAAGATAATGCAAAAGTAACTTTTGGTACAGTAGACGTTCTTGCAGAAGGCTTTACTACGTATGTTAATCGTCGTGGAGTTACAAGCCGTGATGCTGTTCTTGAATGGGCACTAGGTATGATGAATGATAGCGATACAATTTCTGAAAATGTAACACATTTAGTTGGCGACAATTCAGAAGGTCATGTAAAAATGGTTGTTGTAGGGCGAGGAAAGCAAAAACAAAACTTTACAACAAAAGTTATCCATTGGGGTAAACATACAAATGGTCAAATCTTGAAGCACGGTGTAATGAAAGATGAAGCATCTTCTATTTTTAACGGTATCGGGAAAATTGAATTCGGTGCAACAAAATCGAATGCAGAGCAAGAATCTCGTGTCCTAATGTTAAGCGAAAAAGCTCGTGGAGATGCAAATCCAATTCTTTTAATCGATGAAGATGATGTAACAGCAGGTCACGCAGCTTCTGTTGGCCGAGTAGACCCACTTCAGTTGTACTATTTAATGAGCCGTGGTATTTCTCAACACGAAGCAGAGCGTCTAGTTATTCACGGATTCCTTGCTCCAGTAGTAAATGAATTACCAATTGACGGTGTAAAGAAACAGCTGACGGAGGTTATTGAAAGGAAAGTCCGCTAATGCTCAGTAAAGAGATTCGAAGCTATTTTCCAATATTAAATCAAGAAATTAATGGACACCCCCTAGTCTACTTAGACAGTGGTGCCACTTCTCAAAAGCCAGTTCAAGTAATTGAAGCAATAAAAAAGTATTATGAATTTGATAACTCAAATGTACATCGCGGTGTACATACACTTGGTAACCGTGCAACGGAAGATTATGAAGGTGCCCGTGAAAAGGTTCGAAAATTTATTAATGCTAAATCTACAAAAGAAATAATATTTACACGTGGGACAACTACATCCATCAATACAGTTGCAAAGAGCTACGGCTTAGCAAATGTAAAAGAAGGCGATGAAATTGTTATTACGCCTATGGAGCACCATTCCAATATTATTCCTTGGCAGCAACTTGCAAAGGAAACAGGCGCTACGCTTAAATATATTGACTTAGAAGAAGATGGAACTTTATCTTTAGAAAAAGTGCGTGCAACGATAACAGATAAGACAAAAATTGTTTCCATCGTCTACGTGTCAAATGTATTAGGTACAATGAATCCAATCAAAGAAATTACGCAAATTGCGCATGAACATGGAGCTATAATGGTCGTGGACGGAGCACAAGCTGCCCCACATTTAAGACTAGATGTTCAAAATTTAGATTGTGATTTTCTTGCATTTTCAGGACATAAAATGTGCGGTCCTACTGGTATTGGTGTACTTTACGGAAAACAAGAATTGCTCGAAGAAATGGAACCGATTGAATTTGGTGGGGAAATGATTGATTTTGTAGGTTTGTATGAATCTACATGGAAAGAACTACCGTGGAAATTCGAAGGTGGAACACCTATAATTGCAGGTGCCATTGGCCTTGGAGCTGCGATTGATTTTCTAGAAGAAATCGGTCTAGATGAAATTGAGAAGCATGAACATGAGTTAGCTGCATTGGCAATGGAGAAAATGTCTACAATTGAAGGCTTAGCAATTTATGGACCTAAAGATCCATCTAAGCGAGCGGGAATTGTAACATTTAATTTAAACGATGTGCATCCACATGATGTTGCAACTGTACTTGATATGAATGGAATTGCTGTTCGTGCTGGTCACCATTGTGCACAGCCATTGATGAAGTGGTTACAATGTACGGCAACTGCGAGAGCAAGTTTTTATATTTATAATACAGAAGAAGATATTGATCAACTAGTTGCTGGATTGCGCAGTGCAAAGGAGTATTTTAATGTCTTCTAATTTAGATCAACTATACCGACAAGTAATTATGGATCACTATAAAAATCCTCGTAACAAAGGTAGCATTGAGGATGGCGCTTTAACAATTGATATGAATAACCCTACTTGCGGAGATCGCATCCATTTAACACTTCAAGTGGAGGATGGCATAATCCAAAATGCAAAGTTCGATGGGGAAGGTTGTTCTATTTCGATGGCATCCGCATCTATGATGACACAAGCAGTAAAAGGAAAGAAAGTAGAAGAGGCATTGCAACTATCTACAATTTTCTCCGAAATGATGCTTGGAAAAGAATATGATGACTCAATAGATCTTGACGATATCGAGGCATTAAACGGTGTTTCTAAGTTTCCCGCACGTATTAAATGTGCTACTCTTGCTTGGAAAGCAATGGAAAAGGGCGTTTCTGAAGAACAGAAATAAAATAAGAACGGAGGAAATACAATGGCAAAAAAAATGCCTGAAATTGGTGATTATAAATATGGTTTTCACGATAAAGATGTATCCATTTTCCGTTCAAAACGTGGATTAACAAAAGAAATAGTTGAAGAAATTTCACGTATGAAAAACGAACCACAATGGATGTTAGATTATCGTTTAAAAGCATTAGAAATATTCTATTCAAAACCTATGCCACAATGGGGTGGAGAATTAGGTTCACTTAACTTTGATGAAATTACGTACTATGTAAAACCATCAGAAGGTACAGAAAAATCATGGGATGAAGTGCCAGAAGAAATCAAAGCAACATTTGATAAGCTCGGCATTCCTGAAGCAGAACAAAAATACCTTGCAGGTGTTTCTGCTCAATATGAATCAGAAGTTGTTTACCACAACATGAAACAAGAACTTCAAGATTTAGGTATCGTATTTAAAGATACAGATTCAGCACTACGTGAAAATGAAGATATTTTCAAAAAATACTGGGGAACTGTAATTCCTTCTTCAGATAATAAGTTCTCTGCACTAAACTCAGCAGTTTGGTCAGGTGGATCATTTATATATGTACCACCAGGCGTTAAAGTGGATACACCACTTCAAGCATACTTCCGTATTAACTCAGAAAATATGGGTCAATTCGAACGTACGCTAATCATTGTTGACGAAGGCGCTTCTGTACATTATGTTGAAGGATGTACTGCTCCTGTATATACAACAAACTCACTTCATAGTGCAGTTGTGGAAATCATTATTAAAAAAGATGCATATTGCCGTTATACAACTATCCAAAACTGGGCAAACAACGTTTATAACTTAGTTACAAAACGTGCAGTTTGTGATGCTAACGCAACGATGGAATGGATTGATGGAAATATCGGATCTAAATTAACAATGAAATATCCAGCTGTTATCCTTAAAGGTGAAGGTGCACGCGGTATGACACTTTCTATCGCAATTGCTGGTAAAGGACAACACCAAGATGCTGGTGCGAAAATGATGCATTTAGCTCCAAATACTTCTTCTACGATTGTGTCGAAATCAATTTCGAAACAAGGTGGAAAAGTAACGTACCGCGGTATCGTTCATTTTGGACGCAAAGCAACTGGTGCTCGTGCAAACATTGAATGTGATACGTTAATCATGGATAATCTTTCAACTTCTGATACTATTCCATACAACGAAATCTTGAACGATAATATTTCTCTTGAGCACGAAGCGAAAGTTTCAAAAGTTTCAGAAGAACAATTATTCTACTTGATGAGTCGTGGACTGAGCGAAGAAGAAGCAACAGAAATGATCGTAATGGGCTTCATCGAGCCATTCACGAAAGAACTTCCAATGGAATACGCGGTTGAGATGAACCGTTTAATCAAGTTCGAGATGGAGGGAAGTATAGGTTAATTCCTATAAACATTTCAAGGGGGCAACAGGATGAATGAAAATTTCATTCCTGTTGCCTTTTTATGTTAGTGTTTTGATTTGTATAGAAGCAATGATATGTTACGATTGTATAAAAAGCGGGGTGAATCCATTGATTAAAATTGGTTTAACGGGTTGGGGAGATCACCCGGATTTATATACCTCATCTAAAAAAGAGAAACTTCGGGACTATAGTTCCCATTTCCCAGTTGTTGAGTTAGATGCATCATTTTATGCCATTCAACCATTAAAGAATACGTTAAAATGGTTGAAAGAAACACCTGACAATTTTCAATTTGTAGTAAAGGCTTATCAGGAAATAACTGGTCATCTTCGTGGGGAATCACCTTTTAATTCTCCGAAGGAAATGTTTGAAATATACCGACAATCAATTATTCCATTTAAAGAGGTAGGAAAGCTATCCATGGTTTTAGTACAATTTCCGCCATGGTTTCAATGTGAAAAAGAAAATGTAGATTATCTTTTAAGAGTAAGAGAAGAGTTGAGGGACTTTGAAGTAGCGATTGAGTTCAGGCATCAATCTTGGTATTCTCCTGAGGTAAAAAGTGATACTATTGATTTCTTGAAATCACACTCTTTTCATCATACAGTTTGTGACGAACCTCAAGTTGGAGCTGGTTGTGTCCCTCTAGTGCCAATAGCAACAACAGATAAGGTGCTTGTAAGGTTACATGGACGAAATACATATGGATGGATTAACCCAGGAAATAATGAAAAATGGAGAGAAGTTCGCTATTTGTATGACTATAATAAAGAAGAACTTTTAGCAATTCAAAAAGATTGCGAGCAGTTAGAAAAACAAGCAAAAGAAGTAGTAGTTTTATTCAATAATAACTCTGGAGGGCACGCTGCGAAAAATGCAAAAGCATTTCAACAAATGCTTGGAATTGAATATAAAGGTTTGTCTCCAAAACAATTAGACTTATTTGACGGAGGGATTTAATTTAATGGAATGGTTTCTATTAGCAGTTGCAGGACTTTTCTCAGGAGTTGTTGGAGCATTAGTTGGCCTAGGTGGAGGCGTAATCTTAGTTCCAGCTGTTTTATTTTTCGGTACAACTCTTGGGTTAATACCTAATATTACTCCTCAAAGTGTAGTAGGGCTTTCAGTCGTAATGATGATTTTCACTGGTCTTTCTTCAACCTTATCTTATATGAAAACAAAAACGGTAGATTTTAAGAGTGGATTTATTTTTTTTATGGGAAGTATACCTGGAACAATTCTTGGGGCTTGGGTAAATAAAGGGCTTGATTTACCATCTTTTAATTTATACTTTGGGATTCTACTAATCGTTTTGTCTACTCTATTGCTTGTACGTAATCGACTAAAGCCGGTTAAATGGTTTGTGGAAAATGGAAAGAAAAGAACTTTTACGGATGATAAAGATACATATGTGTACGGGTTTCCAATTTGGTTTGCCTTGCTGTTAACATTTGCAGTTGGTTTTGCATCCGGTTTATTTGGGATTGGAGGGGGTTCTATCATTGTCCCTGCAATGATTTTATTATTTCTATTTCCTCCCCATGTGGCTGTTGCAACGTCTATGTTTATGGTGTTTTTATCATCCATTATCAATTCAATTACCCATGTTTCTTTAGGAAACGTTCCATGGCTTTATACAATACCCGTTATCCCAGCTGCGTATATTGGTGCTAAATTTGGAGCAAATTTAAATAAAAAGCTCAATTCAGAGACATTAGTGGTAGCACTTCGCATTGTATTACTGCTATTAGGAGTAAGATCTATAATAGCGGGACTTATGTAAAATAAAAAGGTGGGAGTATGTTGAGAGAAACAATTCAAATTTATCATACGAATGATTTGCATAGTCATTTAGAAAACTGGCCGACTATTCATAAGTTTCTCTCCGAAAAACGAGCTTTACATGAAACATGTCTAATATTAGATATCGGTGATCATATTGATCGATCCAATATTTTCACAGAGGGAACATTTGGTAGAGGGAATGTAGAGTTACTAAATAATGCCAGTTATGATTATGTTACAATCGGCAATAACGAAGGAATCACATTAAGCCATGAGGAATTAGAAAATCTTTATGTGGATGCGAATTTTGAAGTCATTGTCTCCAATTTTACAAATCAAAATAGGGAAGTTCCCTCATGGATGTTGCCATATAAAATTCATCTAACTTCTTCTGGTATTCGAATAGGGATTGTAGCTGCTACAGCTGATTTTGGTTTTTATTATGAAAAATTGGGATGGCATATTCAGAATCCGATAAATCGATTAAAAGAAGTATGTGTGGAAATTCAGAGCAAAGTGGATATTATCCTGTGTATGTCCCATTTAGGAATAACACAAGACGAATTAATTTCTGAACAAATTCCGCAAATAGATGTCATCTTTGGTTCACATACCCATCACTATTTTGAAGAAGGAAAAATAGTGAATGAAACACTTCAAGCTGCAGCAGGAAAATATGGAGCATTTGTAGGTCAAGTAACATTAGTCTATGACCATGATATTAAAGGGATTGTCACTAAAAAGGCAAAGCTATTTCCTATTGAAGAACTTGATAAGCCTGTAAATTATTTAGAGCAAATAGAATTGTGGGAGCATATAGGAAACAAAAATTTAGCGTATCCAATCTTTCAAAATTCTACATTCTTAAATAAGGATTGGTTCCATTCCTCCAATATGTCCGTGTTCTTTGGAAAAGCATTATTAGCATTTACAGGGGCTGATTGTGCAATGTTTCCTGCGGGAATTTTCTTAACGGATTTACCTAAAGGGAGTATTAATGCTAGTGATTTACATAAACTTTTGCCCCATCCAATTAATCCGTGTGTTATCACGTTAACAGGTGCTGAATTGTTAGAAACGATTCATATATCCAAAAATGAAACATGGCCACGTTTAGAAGTAAAAGGTTTAGGATTTAGAGGTAAATATTTGGGTGCGATGCAATTTGAAGAATTAACGGAACAAGAAAATGGTGACGTTTATGTAAAAGGAGAAATTTTACAGTTAGAAAAGACATATACGCTTGCAACATTAGATATGTTTACTTTTGGTTATTTTTTCCCATCATTTAAATTTGCAAACAAACAATATTTTATGCCAGAGTTCATTCGAGATGTTATGAAATGGTATGGAAAACAACAAGAATCCATAAGGTAATTCACATAAAAAATCCTTCTATTACATATAAGTAATTAGGGGGATTTTTTCTGTTTTATCGAAAAAAAAGGCGTTTTAAATTTTTAACAACGCAGCGTAAATTGGCCATTTTCTTGACTTGTTTTATGCTTTCTATAGGGGGTTTATTATATTGGGTCAATGGTAGGTTAACACCTACTTTCTTAGAATATGCGGAAGTACAAACGAATAAAATTGCGTCTATGGTTATTAGTAAAGCGGTTAGTTCGAGAACCTCTAATGTACAAAATATAAATGAAATTATGGATGAGGTTCCGTCTGAAAACAAAAATATGCAGACCATTAAGATTGATACGGATAGTATTACTCGTATACTCTCAGAAATAAATAGCTTAGTGCAATCTCATTTAGAGCAAGCAGAAAAAGGAAACCTATCTAGTTTACCTTACCTAGATGATATTGAATATGATGAGCATGCAATGGAAGACAAAGGTGGAGTGGTGTTTTATGTTCCATTAGCGGAAGCTATGAATATTCCCCTTATCGGTAACCTAGGGCCAAAAATACCCATAAGATTTCATGTTATAGGAAGTGTCCAATCCACTGTCGAATCGAACATTACAAATTTCGGAATTAATAGTGCCTTAGTAGAAATAAACATTAAAATAAAAGTAAGTGTCCAAATTATTGTGCCACTTGCAAGTAAAATGAGCGTTGTCGAGCAAACAATCCCAGTAGCAATGGGATTAGTTCAAGGGCAGGTTCCGAATTTTTATACTAAAGGTGAAGGGCCACGTCCTTCGGTGGAAGTACCTTTGAATAATCCAAACAATTAGACGGGGCGTTTCAGATGCCCTGTTTTTCTATGTGAAAACAAGAGCGGATAAGGTTGTTTGAAATTAAATAATATGTTACATTGACATCAGTGTAGTAAGTTTTTTAAGAATGGGGTCGAAAAAATTATGACATCGTGTAAACCAACGAAAACAGAGCATCAACGTAAGCCTGATTGGTTAAAAATAAAATTAAATACAAATGAAGACTATAAAGGTCTAAAAAAGTTAATGCGTGAAAATAATTTACATACAGTTTGTGAAGAAGCAAGATGTCCAAATATTCATGAGTGCTGGGGATCACGTCGAACAGCTACTTTCATGATTCTTGGAGCAGTTTGTACGCGAGCATGTCGTTTTTGTGCAGTCAAAACAGGTCTTCCAACTGAGCTGGATTTAGCAGAACCCGAACGCGTTGCAGATTCAGTCGTTATTATGAACTTAAAGCATGTAGTAGTTACTGCAGTTGCTCGTGATGATCTTAAAGACGGCGGTTCAGAAGTATTTGCGGAAACTATTCGTGCGATTCGCCGTAAAAATCCATTTACAACGATTGAAGTTTTACCTTCTGATATGGGTGGAATTGAACAAAATATCCGCAACATTATGGATGCGAAACCAGATATTTTGAATCATAATATTGAAACTGTTCGACGCTTAACACCAAGAGTTCGTGCAAGAGCAAAATACGATCGTTCTCTTGAATTATTACGTCGTGCAAAAGAAATGCAACCAACTATTCCAACTAAATCTTCTTTAATGTTGGGTTTAGGAGAAACACATGAAGAAATATTAGAAGTTATGGATGATTTACGTGCAAATAACGTAGACATTATGACGATTGGTCAGTATTTACAACCAACGAAAAAACATCTACCAGTTCTAAAATATTATTCACCATCAGAGTTTGGTGAATTACGTGAAATAGCAATGAGTAAAGGATTCTCACATTGTGAAGCAGGTCCACTTGTAAGAAGTAGTTATCATGCAGATGAACAAGTGAATGCTGCTGCGAAGCAAAGACAAGCTCAAGGTGAAGAACTACTAGTTACTCAAAAAAGCTAATGGATGGTGATTGAGTGATTATTGCAGAAGGATACACGTATGAAGTTATCGAGGATTATCGCGAAGCATTTAATGAAGAAGCTTTTCTAGAAAGATATAGTGAAATCCTTTCAAAATACGACTATATTATGGGAGACTGGGGTTACAACCAACTTCGTTTAAAAGGTTTTTTTGAGGATCGAAATAATAAAGCTACATTTGATACAAAAATAAGTACAATGAAAGATTACTTGTATGAATATTGTAATTTTGGATGTGCATACTTTTTAGTGAAGAAAACTGGTGTTGCACCAAAAATAGTGCCAGTTGAAACAGATGAATTAGAACAAGAAAACCTTGAGCAGAATCAGTTATGATTTGCTAAAGGTTTTTTATGCTATGAACTGGTTGATTTCCGCTGCAGGCGGACGCTTTCCGCGGGCGGTCCGTGAGCCTCCTCGCTTCGCTGTGGGGTCTCACCTGGACACGCTTTTCCCGCTGGAGTCGCCGCCTTCCGCTCCATTCAACAGTGCAATTAATAAAGATAATATGCTTACCAGAAAAAATGCTGGTAAATTTTAGTTATTATCTATATGGCAAGTGGAACCTAAAAAAATAGATAGTGTCCATTGATAAAGAAGTACTGAGCGGACGAAATTGTATCTTCGTCCGCCTTTAAAAGAGTAAGAAAGCCATCTTATCTCTCATTAACCAAACCATATGGATACTCTATTTATATATTCCATGATGGCGACCGACAAACCCCCGCCAAGTGACGCATTCTCTTCACGTTGCATGAAATCAAGTGTTATAGTGTAGCTGATGTTTCGTCCAAAAAAATCTGGGAATAATAAAGACTAGATACAATTAAAAGTAACTTTTACTTTTTTAATTTAACAATTCTCTTAAGTAATCTCTTAATTCCCCAGCTTCCACTTCAGTTCTATTATAAATATGTTCTAGATAGCCTGGTTCTTCTAAATCATCTGGTCCTAATATAGCAGCACGTCCATATTGGATATCCATTACGAGTACTTTTCCAAAAAAGCGAGAACTTTGAACTATAGCTAAATCATAGCGTTGAGATTCTCCTGTAAAACCAACGAATCTTGTTTTTGTATCCTCTACATCATCATATAAGAAAAATCGTTCCACTTTGTAACACTCCTTCCTACCCTTTAATTATGGTACTATAGAATGGAAGTTAATATCAACCGAACAAAAATTAGGAGGCATTTCGATGTATTTTGTGGATCGAAAAAAAATAAAAACTACTATTGCTCATATGGATGCTTTAATTGCATTACTAGAAGAAAAAACAGACTGGAATCTGGATGATATATCTAAGCTAGCGCTAGAACGGATAGGTCAAAATATGATTGAGTCCATTATAGATATAGGTAATTCAATGATTGACGGTTTTATCATGCGGGATCCAGGTGGATACGATGATATTATAGACATTTTGACAGATGAAAAGGTAATAACAATGGAAATGGATGCTCCTTTAAAAGAAGTAATTGATTACAGAAAAGTACTTGTCCGTGATTTTCATTCCATCAATCATTCGCAACTAATGGAAGTATTAATCTCTAATCTTTCTTATCTGAAACAATTTCCGAAAATGGTGGAAAGTTATATAGTGAATGAATTAGGTCCGGTTTCTGCTTTTTTACCAGAGGACTCAAATGTTAAATTATAAGGCATACTGTTTAGATTTAGATGGCACAGTATATAAAGGGAAGACTCCAATAAAAGAAGCAGTTGAATTTGTTCACTTTTTACAAAGGAATGGAATTGACCCTTTCTTTGTAACGAACAATTCTTCCATGACGCAACAGCAATTACAGCAAAAGTTATCGCTCATGGATATCCATACAAAAGAAGATCATATTATCTCTTCATCTATTGCAGCTGCTAATTATATTAGTGAACACTACAACGGAAAGTCTGTATTTATGATTGGAGAAAATGGGTTGCAAGAAGCATTAGAATTGAAAAAAATTGAGTGTACAGAGGGTTTAGCTGAAGTCGTTGTGATGGGAATTGATCATCATATTACTTATGAAAAACTTGCCAATGCCTGTCTTTCGGTGCGTGCAGGAGCTGCGTTTTTATCTACAAATAGTGACCATGCTTTTCCTAGTGAGAGGGGATTTCTTCCAGGAAATGGAGCTTTCACAAAATTAGTAGAACACTCTACAGGTATGGAAGCCCTGTTTATGGGGAAACCCCAACCGTTTATGTTAGAACTTATTCAAAAAAAATATGGCTTTAATAAAGATGAAATGGTTATGATTGGGGACAATTACGATACTGATATATTAACAGGAATTCATATGGGGATTCATACAGCCCATGTAAATAGTGGAGTCACTCCAACAGAAATTGTTCAGCAACAGTTGGAGAAACCAACGTATCTATTGGAATCACTAAGTGAATGGATAAAGTAAAAAGACTGCAGTTTTTCATTGCAGTCTTTTAAAATAAAGGATTTTCCTCGATGTATTTATATATGTTTTTTACAAGTTCACTTGGCGTTTCTGCTTCCACAACTTCACCATTAACAATAGCGAAAAAAGTTTCGGAACACAGCGAGCAATAACTTAAACAACCATAGTCTAATACATCTAAGTCAGGATCTTGTTCCAAAATGTCAAATGCTTCTTGAGAACCATTTGCAAGGTTGCTTACACAAAATTCAACCATTGGATTCATAGCTGTCACCTCATTACTCCGTCATGCTACTCCATTTTAATTCATTCGTCAATGTAGAAGTCTTATTGTGAAAACCATCACAATCATTTATAATTTGAATAGACATTGAAAGTTGAGGGAGAATATTATGCGAAAATTAGTATTGTTAGGTGGAGGATATGGTAATATGCGAGTTTTACTTCGTCTATTGCCAAACAATTTGCCAGATGATGTAGAAATCACATTAATAGACCGAACACCATTTCATAGTTTAAAGACAGAATTTTATGCGTTGGCAGCTGGAACATCTCCAGATAATGAAATCCGTGTGGCATTTCCTGAAAACCAAAAATTAACGATAAAATATGGTGAAATTCTAGAAATTGATGTGGATAGTAAAGAAGTATTATTAGCTGATGGACAATCAGTTCAATACGATGACTTAATAATCGGTCTTGGTTGCGAGGATAAATATCACGGAGTACCTGGTGCGGATGAATTTACTTATAGTATTCAGACGATTGGACGTTCTCGTGATACTTACAGCAAGCTAGGCGGTTTACCATCCGGTTCTGTAGTAGGAATTGTTGGAGCTGGACTAAGTGGAATCGAGCTTGCGAGTGAGCTTCGTGAAAGTCGTCCAGATTTAAGAATTAAATTATTTGACCGCAGTCCTCGTGTATTAAGAGACTTTCCAGAGCGTTTAAGTAATTATGTAAAAAAATGGTTCGATTCAAATGATGTAGAAATTGTGAGTAACTCGAATATAACAAAAGTTGAGACAAATAAGTTATACAATCACGAGGAAATTATTCCTGTGGATGTTGTCGTTTGGACAGCAGGGATTCAGCCAGCTGCTCCGGTCCGCGCATTACCAGGTGAAAAAGATAGTACTGGTCGAGTTATCTTAACGCAATATCATGATTTACCTGGATATGAAAATGTATTCGTAGTCGGCGATTGTGCTTCACTTCCGTTTGCACCGAGTGCTCAACTTGCAGAAGAACAGGCGGAACAAATCGTAAAAGTATTGCAAGCCCGTTGGAAAAACATACCTCTACCAGAAAAAATGCCAGAGATTAAGCTAAAAGGTTTCATGGGATCTCTTGGGAAGAAACAAGGTTTTGCTTACTTAGCGGATATTTCTGTTACAGGTCGTATTGCAAGATTAATGAAGTCTGGATTGCTTTGGATGTATAAGCGTCATAATGGTTAAAAAAGCTTCGAAACGTTTATTTAATAAGCGTTTCGGAGCTTTTTTAGAGAGATTACCGGAAAAATGTATGGAGAAGTTCCCTGGTAATTGTGTAGCTAATGTATCGTCCAATTTACACTGGAAACGGAGAGGACAGGATGTTCTTAAAGGACGCTTGCGCTTTTCATGAAAGATACGAATGTATATTCATTATCGTCCTGTGAAAACAGTGTTCATAGTACTTTAAAGAATTAAATAATACCGCGGATTTCCGTTTCAGGTGGACACTTTCCGCGGGGTGAGCAATGAACCATCACCGCCGCTACGCGTTCGTTGTGATGGTTCATCTGTCTCCGAGGAACGAAGGCTAAGAGCGCCACATCGTGTGGCAACGCCTTCGTGACCAACATCCTGTTTGCCTCCGTCTGGAGTCGCCACCTTTCACTGCAATCCATTAAGTGAGTACTACCTAACAAGAAGATTTAGCCCAGCTATCGCTAAGAGGATAGAACTAGTTTAAGTGAACGTAGTGATCATGCCATCTTGTAATCGTCAGGCTTCAGTTTTCCATTTACAGTATATCGACTTTAATTAGTTGGTGCTTAGAGTAGGTGTACTCGAGAAAATTAGATAGTATCCATTGATAGAGAAGGCAAGAGCGGACGAAATTGTATCTTCGTCCATTTTTCAACCTAGTAGGAAAGTATTTTTTCACTAATTATCCAAACCAAACGCATCATGTCCTTACAAATTCCAAGAGGGCGACGGATAAACAACCGCCACAAGATTACCGAAAAAAGGAGAATCTGGAAGTGACGCAGTCACTTCCAGATCCTCCGTAAAAGACTTCGTTAATAGTGTAGTAAATGTTTCGTCCAAAGCACTCAGGAATTTGTGAAGACAAGATGCACTTAAGGACGCTTGCGCTTTTCTTTATGCAAAAAAGTTATCGGTAATTAGTCATAACAATCGGTCAATCTATAAATCTTATAATCATTCAGTCTCACTCACATACCCATATTTCTCAAGTGCAGCATATACTGGCTTTAATTGAATATAGCCTTCGCCAATGACATCATCATTAATCATGACAAGTGGGTAAAAATATTCGTCATCGGCAATTCGGTTTGCAATGTCTTGGTGTTTTTCATTCTCAATTGGTTGTTCGATATCGATATAAGTGAATGTTACTTGGTGATTTGGAAATTTTCGGTCGATAGCTGCTTGCAGCCATTCGTATGTATCCTTAGAGGACGGTGCATTTACGCAACTGGCGCACATTATGTCTGCTCCATAAATTTCAATATTTAATGCTTGAGTGCCCATATTAGAAGATCTCCTTCGAATTCTTTATTGGATTTTTTCCTTACTTCACATTATAATGATTATAGTGAAAGGAGTCGATAGATATGACAGATACAATTAATGAACAAGTTCAAGAAGTTTTAGATAAATTACGCCCATTTTTACTACGTGATGGTGGAGACTGTGAACTTGTAGATGTTGAAGACGGTATTGTAAAACTACGCCTTTTAGGAGCTTGTGGAAGCTGCCCAAGTTCAACGATTACTTTAAAAGCAGGTATTGAACGTGCGCTGTTGGAAGAAGTTCCAGGAATAATAGAAGTAGAACAAGTATTTTAATTCGGGTTTAGCTATAAAAATTACATTGTCCATAGTTAATGTTTTATTTGATGAAAAAGAAGCCTTAACGAAGGGCTTCTTTTTCTTTGTTCTCGCGTATTTCTTGCCAACGTTCTTTTGCCATTTCAATTATTTTTGGCTCAATGGACGTACTTTGTTTTTCAATTACTTTAGAAAAATATCGTGTAGCATATTCCATATCACCAATTCTTCTAGACAATTCAGCTATCAAGTAGAGCACACGAATTTCTGACATCTGTGTTCCATTATAATCGTCATTTGAATAGGAATCAGCATAACGATCACGTGCTATTTCCATGAATCTTGTTTCTTGTTCTTCCTTATTTTGTAGTCGATATAACCAGGCAGTGCGTAGTGCTAATCCAGCTAAATTAATAAATTTCTCTTTTTTTAATGAGCCACAGTGAATACCTAATTTATATGCCATTATACCTTCGTCTATAGATCTTTCATTACCTAAAGAGTGAGGAATCCATTTACTTGCAACCCCTTCCTGAATTATTTCTTTCACGCCGGGGGCAAAATATTTTGTGAAATCATCTGTAAATGAAAAGCCACAATACTCACAGACGAATACATTATAGAGTAGTGGGTTTATATCTTTGTTTTGATAGATAGGTTGAAAGTCAGTTTCAGTTGATTCCACTTTAACAAACTTAGATCGTACTTTCGTCGTTTTAAATTTCTTTTTGCAATGCAAACATTCAATATCTTTTTGATAATAAGGAGATAATTCCATTATTAAACCTCTTTTCGCCCAGTTACTAACTAGTTCTATTATACTTGATTACATTGTCGATTGCTAAGTAATTATCTTCATTACACAAATATTAAAGAACTAAATGACTCCACCTGATGTCACAAATTTTGTAAAGTAGTTTTCCTTGTCTACAGGGTCAAAACATTGATATGATATAAAAAAAGAAGGAATGGTGATTCAGATGACAGAAGTTGTGATACTATCTGAAGCGGCAGCTTACCGCGTAAAAGAAATGATGAAGCATAATGAAGAAGAAGGCTCTATGCTTCGTGTTGCAGTTAATGGTGGTGGATGTAGCGGTCTTTCTTACGGAATGAGTTTTGAAAAAGAAAAACAAGAAGATGATATAGAACTTCACCAACATGGTATCGATATATTAGTTTCTACAGAAGATGCATCTATCTTAAATGGAACATCAATAGATTATAAAGAATCTTTAATGGGTGGCGGATTTACCATCGATAATCCCAACGCCATCGCTTCTTGCGGATGTGGTTCTTCGTTTAGAACGGCTAAAAAAGAAGGTACGCCAGAGAGCTGTTAACCTTAAGTGGACATAATAATTATTTCATGTGGAGTTATCAGTAAATTCAAACCTTAATAATACCTTAACAATGTATTGAAATCATGTGATAAAAGGTCTAATATAGGAAGTAAGAGATTTTTGTCGTAAATATGACAAAGAACATGGCTTGCATGGTGAGATACGATTATGTAGGTCTGCTAAAAAATATATTAAAGGTGGTTGCGATCTTCGTGAAAAGACCAACAATTCTAGTATTAGGTGCAGGATACGGTGGATTATCTACAGTAGTTAACCTTCAAAAAATAGTAGGTACTGATGAGGCAGATATTATTCTAGTAAACAAAAATGATTACCATTATGAATCTACATGGTTGCATGAAGCTTCTGCTGGTACATTACGTCCTGACCAAGTTAGATATGATGTAAAAGATGTTATTAATTCTAGCAAAGTTAAATTTGTAAAAGCAACGGTTGATGCAATTGATGTAAATACAAAAAAAATTACAACTAGTGCTGGTGAATTTACATATGACTACTTAGTAATTGGATTAGGCTTTGAAGGAGAAACTTTCGGAATTACTGGCTTAGACAAATATGCACTTTCAATTGCTAACGTAAATGCTGCTCGTCAAATTCGTGATCATATTGAATATCAATTTGCAACATGGTCAACGGAAGAAACGCATGATGATAGCCGCTTAACAATCGTTGTTGGTGGAGCTGGATTCTCAGGTATTGAGTTTTTAGGTGAACTAGGAAATCGAATTCCTGAACTTTGTAAAGAATATGATGTACCAAAAGAAAAAGTTCGCGTAGTTTGCGTTGAAGCTGCTCCAATGGTACTTCCAGGATTTGATCCTGAATTAGTAGAATATGCTGTAAGACAACTAGAGTCTAAAGGTATTGAATTCTCTATCGGTACACCGGTAGTAGAAGCAACTCCAGAAGGTGTTAAAATTAAAAAAGGCGAAGAAGAATTTGAATTTATCAAAGCTGGTACTGTTGTATGGGCTGCTGGAGTTCGAGGAAATCGCCTAATCGAATCTTCAGGCATTGAAAATATGCGCGCACGTGTAAAAGTAGATAAAGATATGCGTGCTCCTGGTTTCCCAGATGTATTCATCGTTGGTGACTGTGCACTTATGATCAATGAAGAAGCTAACCGTCCATATCCTCCAACAGCACAAATTGCAATGCAACAAGCAGTTACTGTTGCAAAAAATATTGTTGCACTAATGAAAGGGAATGAAACAGAAGAATTTGTTCCTGCTCTAAAAGGTACAGTATGCTCACTAGGAGAACATGATGCAATTGGTGATGTAATGGGTAAAAAAATTACGGGAACGAAAGCATCTATCATGAAAAAAGTTATCGATAACCGTGCTTTATACATGATCGGTGGAGTTCCTCTTGTGTTGAAAAAAGGTAAGTTTTCTTTATAATTTCTATTAATAACGTTAAGCTCTCTCTGTATATATAATTACAGGGAGAGCTTTTTTAAAGGAGTTTTTTATATGGCAAGAGAGGATAGAGGGAGTATTTGGTTAGGGGTAGCTGGATTAATCGTAAATGATCGTGGAGAATGGCTAGTTGTAAAAAAAAGATACGGTGGACTTCATGGACGCTGGTCATTTCCAGCGGGATTTGTAAACAAAGATGAAACAGTAGATGAGGCTGTACTTAGGGAAGTGAAAGAGGAAACAGGGGTAGATTGTAAAGTGGTTAGCATGATTGGTTTTAGAAGTGGTGTCATACGCAATAAAATCAGTGACAACATGGCAATTTTTCTACTTACACCAACCGAAAAAGACCCAATTATACAAGCACAACTTTCAGAACTATATGAAGTAAAATGGATACATCCAGATGAATTACGTGTAGATGAAGATGCTTCAGTCTTGATTCAAGAACTGGCTCAAAAGAAAATAGCAGATGGTTTTGAAACAATGGAAGGTATTAACCCAGGAGATGTATTTGGTTATAGTAGCTATAAACTATTCTTTTAACTTTTCTATGAACATTATTGGGAAGTAGGAGCAATTTACCGAAGCATAAATTAATTTACTGGAGTACGATAAACATCATTACCGAAACCAAACGCACCATAATAATTCAAGCTGGCGACGGACAAACATCCGCATATTACCGGATAAAAGGATCGTGAAGTGACTAAGTCATTTTACGATCTATTACTCTAACGGTACTAATGTAGTTAATGTTTCGTTCAAAGCTCTCTTGAAACGGTGAAGACAAGTTCCATTTAAAGTATTTAATCAACAAGAAAATATTGAAAAAAAGACACATCAACCACTTTTCATATTTACAATAAATAAATAATATGATATATTATCTGAATATTAAAAATATGAGGAGGCGTTTAAATGGAATTAAAAAAAGAAACAAATCTAAAGTATTGCCCTTACTGTAAGGGTAAAGGTTATTTCCAACTAAGATTAGGAGGATCTGAAACGTGTGGTCGTTGTAATGGATCAGGAAAAAGGGATGTTAACCTAATTCAGTAACATGCACGGACTGAGGCAAAATGCCGAGAGATATTTGATTATGACAAATAAGTGAAATCGAACAAGTACGTTGAATACTAGCCTCCGTTAAGGTAAACTATTTAAAGATGCTACGGAGGTAATAGATTATGGACTTTATGATCGTACAAATGATACTTTCAGTTCTTATATTTTTTGTAATGTTTTTCGGAATTGCCTTCTTATTGAATATGCTATTACGAATGACTTGGTTTATGGCTGTACTTTATCCATTAGTTGTAATACTCATTATTGATGAGGTACGCTTTTTTGATTACTTTACGAAAACAGGAACTGCTTTTTCTGCTTTAGGGCATAAAATTGTTTCTCTACATGCTGCAGATATCATCATTTTATCTAGTGGATTAGTGGGAGCAATTGCAGCCGGTTTTGTAATGAAATATCTTCGAAAAAATGGATATCAAATGTTTTAAAAGAGAAAGGATAACTCATTTAATGGGTTATCCTTTTTCTTTTTTTGTGCTATATCTTAAAATAGACGAGAGCAATCTCGACGGAAACGAGAGCAATTTCGACTGATACGAGAGCATACACCGTCAGAGTATAACCGAAAAAGGCTAAGGAAGTGACGCAGTCACTTTCCTAGCCAAATTTCTTTTTAAATACTATAGCAAAAATTGCGCTTTAAAGTGGACTTGCGAATTTTTTATACTAAAGTGTTATATATTACAATTGAAATTGCAATACCAGTGAGTGCTCCCATTAGAACTTCGATTGGTTTATGACCAAGCAAGGTTTTTAGTTCTTTCATCTTTTCTTCGTTTTTCTTTTGTGCCCATCCTTTTGTTTGTTCAACAAATGTTTGAAAATCTGCACGCATTTGATTGATGATTATTGCTTGTTGGCCTGCTTGAAAACGGACACCAGTTGCATCAAACATAACGATTACTGCAAAAACAGTAGCCACCGCGAAAAGTGGGGAATCTAGCCCAGCTTCAAATGCAATTGCAGTACAAAGGGAAGTTACAGCTGCTGAGTGAGAACTAGGCATTCCACCAGTAGAAGTGAATAATTTCCAGTCTAATTTCTTTGTCATTAAAAAATGAATCGGAATCTTTACAAATTGAGCAAAGAAAATAGAAAAAAGTGCAGCCCATAATGGAGTGTTTTGGAGGATTGCCAAAGTAGACACCGCCTTTCATCTTAAACTTTAAGTAAGACTAGTATAACACATTCATACTATTCGAAAAATGTATCTTCTTCCTATATAATTAATATGTATTCGAATTTCAAGGAGGAAAAAGAATGATTATTAGCACTAATGCTGTTTTGTTCGAGGAAGTTCAGTCGGAAACGATAGTAGTTGCTGTTTCTAAACACGTAGAAAATACAAGCAATTGGAACGATCTTTTAGAATGCTTTGGTTCACATATTATGGACTGGGTAAAAGATGGGGACATTTCTTCAGATCTTAAAAAAATTGTGAAAGTACCTGTTGCAAATAAAGATGCTGTAAAAAGAATTCTCTTTGTTGGTATTGGAGATCGGAAACAATTATCACAAGAAAGCGTTCGTGAAATTTTTGGTCTTGTTGGGAAAGAACTTTTATCAAGCAAGCCTGAATCTTTAGCAATTTGGGTTTCTTCATTCACAACAGAATCTATTTCTGAAGCAGATGTAGCTTATTTGGCAGCGGAGGGAATTGGTATGGGTTCTTTCACATATGAAGGATACAAAACAACTTCTAATGTGCCAGATTATTATTTACCAGCAATTGAATTATTAACAAATGAAGATGAGGACGAAGTGGTTTCTTATTTTGAAGTAGGAACAATTTATGCAGATGCTGTAAATGAAGCTAGAATATTAGTGAATACACCAGGTAACGTCCTAACCTCCACCCAATTAGGAGAATACGCAAGAGAACTTGGCAATACATATGAATTTGAGACCGAGATATTAGGTAAAAAGGAAATTGAAGAACTAGGTATGGGTGCTCTTCTTGCCGTCAATCAAGGATCTGTTGAAGAACCTCGATTAATTGTCTTGAAGTATCAAGCAACCGAAAAATGGGAAGATGTAGTAGCTCTTGTCGGTAAAGGAATTACATTCGATACTGGAGGCTACTCTATTAAAACAAAAACAGGTATTGTCGGTATGAAAGGCGACATGGGCGGTGCTGCTGCAGTCCTTGGAGCTATGCAAATAATTGGGGAGCTCCGTCCAAACAAAAACGTACTTGCGGTTATTGCATCTACCGACAATATGATTTCTGGGAATGCTTTTAAACCAGACGATGTCATTACTTCTATGAGTGGTAAAACGATTGAAATTTTAAACACGGATGCAGAAGGACGTTTAGTTCTTGCAGATGCAGTAACTTATGCTAAACAACAAGGTGCTGACTATATAGTAGATGTTGCTACACTTACAGGCGGCGTTATTACTGCACTTGGTTACGATAAAACTGGTGCCCTTACAAATAATGAAGCGTTTTTTGAAATGTTTATGGAGTCTTCCATTGAAACAGGAGAATTTACTTGGAGATTGCCTTTAACAGAAAATGATAAAAAACGTATTCGTAAAAGTGATGTAGCCGATCTTAACAATTCACCTGGTGGAGATGGTCATATGATTTTCGGTGGTGGTTTTGTAGGAGAATTCGTTGAAAATACACCATGGATTCATTTAGATATCGCTGGAACATCTGATACAAAATCTCCCCATGATTTTGGCCCTAAAGGGGGTACAGGTGTTATGGTCCGTACACTTGCAACACTGATCGAAAGAATGGCAGACGAAGAATAGGGCAAACGCACAGACTCACTTTCCCCAGTAGCATACACTGAGGGGAAAGGAGGAGAAGCATGGTAAGATTTCGGGGAGGTTTTAGAGGTCCCGGTTTTGGCGGTTTTAGAGGTCGTGGTTTTGGAGGTTTCAGAGGTCCCGGTTTTGGCCGGTTTGGAGGCTTTGGAGGACCATTCTTTGGAGGCTTCGGAAGTCCATTTGTAGGGGGCTTAGTAGGAGGTCTTGTAGGTTCTTCGTTAATTGGAGGGTTCGGTTACCCAGGATACGGATACGGAGGATACGGATACGGAGGATATCCATATTACCCACCATATCCTTACGCATATCCATATCCGTATTATGGAGGATTTTATT
This sequence comes from Psychrobacillus syltrankelensis, assembly GCF_055454035.1. Classification (NCBI taxonomy): domain Bacteria; kingdom Bacillati; phylum Bacillota; class Bacilli; order Caryophanales; family Bacillaceae; genus Psychrobacillus; species Psychrobacillus syltrankelensis. The sequence continues at coordinate 3,885,165 of NZ_CM144227.1, forward strand.
AAAAAAAACAAAAAGCTTTTGCAACCGCGGATTTTTGCGGATTGCAAAAGCTTTATTATTTTTCAAGTTCTCTTTTTTTCTTCACAACTTCAGCAAGATCATCTCGTACGGATTTATCCCACATTTTCACACCAGATAAATAAGCAGCTCTTCCCATCATATGTCCACCAACTGGTCCAGTGACAAAAAGGAAGACTATTCCTAACAAAATGCGTGAGTTAAAACTACCTTCAATTAACCAAAAGTGAAAAAACACTCCGAGTAATATACTCATAACACCAAGAGTTGCACTTTTGGATGCTGCATGTGCGCGTGAATATGCATCTGGAAGTCTTATTAATCCAATGGCAGTTACAAGGATAAAGATAGTTCCAAAAGAAATAGTAGCAATGATTAAAATATTAGCTATTACGGTCACGTTGAATAATTACTCCCTTCTCCGTGAATTTAGAAAAAGCAACTGTTCCAATGAAGGAAAGAATCGCTAGGAGCAAAATGACATCTAAAAAATATCCAGTATCAAAGAGTATGGAAATGAGCCCGATTAAAGATATAATACCAACTCCAATAGCATCTAAGGCTATTACTCGGTCAGGAGTTGAAGGTCCCTTCACAAGGCGATATAAGAAGCCTAACAGCGATATACCTATAAGTACAACAATTACCCCAAAAAAGGTCGTCATGATTTGCTCACCTCCAAAATTGCCTTTTCAAATGTATCTTTGATTGAATTGATCGCATCATCTGCGTTTTCAAAATCAATAGTATGAATATAAAGGGTTTTATTATCATCCGAGATATCAATTACAATTGTGCCTGGTGTTAGTGTGATAAGACTGGACAAAAGTGTAATTTCCCAGTCTTTTTCAAGAACAGTAGGCATTGCAAATATAGCGGGGCGTATTGGCATCTTCGGTTTAATGATCAAGAGTAAAACGGAAATATTTGATAATGTTAGTTCTTTTAGGAATAATATAGTTAGTTTAATAACTGCCCAAATTCTATCCAAATAAAATCTAGAAGAAAAAGATTTTCGTAGCATCCATAACATTAATATTCCAAGTAAATAACCAATGATAAATGTTGTGGGTTTAAATGAAACGGATAAAAACATCCAAGTTAATGCGATTACAACATTTAATAATATTTGAAAAGCCATTATTTCACCCCTTTAAATACGGCATCCGTATAAACGGAAGGGTTTAGTAATACTGTTGTAGCGTCCTTCATAAAAGGGATAATATATTCTGAACCAACCCCATATAAAACTGTGATAGCTACTAAACAAACCGCTGGGGTTAATAAATGACGATACATTTTCGGATTAAGCTTCTGCACAACTTTCTCTTCACCCCAAAATGCATAGATGAAAATACGCATAACAGAAAGTAACACAATCAAGCTAGAAGCAAGGATGAAAATACTTTGCCAAGTATGTTCACCTTCAAATCCCCCTTGGACAATTAAAAGTTTTCCTATAAAACCACTTAGAGGAGGAATACCAGCTAGTCCAAATGCTGCAACTAGATAGCTCCATGCTAATGCAGGGTAACGCTTCATAAGTCCACCCATTTTACGTAAATCGGATGTGCCGGTAATTTTGATAACTATACCGATTAATAAAAACAGTGCACCTTTTATTAAAATATCATGGATTAAATAAAATATAGAACCAAGCATCCCATTTTCATTCATTATAGATGCTCCAAATAATATAACTCCAACTGCAATTACAATATTGTAAATAATAATTTGTTTTACATCGAAGTATGCTAGTGCACCTATACAACCTGCTATAATTGTGATGATAGAAATAATCATGAGTAATTCATGTGTAAAGCCCACATCAGTTGTGAAGAACAATGTATACGTCCGTATAATGGCATAAACGCCTACTTTAGTTAATAACGCCCCAAAAAGAGTGAGTATTGGAATTGGGGGAGCTGCATATGATCCTGGTAACCAAAAGAATAGAGGGAAGATAGCCCCTTTAATACCAAACACGATAAGAAAAAGTACAGCGATCACAGTGATAATTCCTGCTTGTCCTATTTCCGCAAGTTTAATCGAAATATCAGCCATATTCAACGTACCGACTACAGAATATAAGTACCCTACTGTAATTACAAAAAGCGAAGAGGAAACAATATTCACGAGTATGTATTTAATAGATTCTTTTAACTGAGCTTTTTCTCCACCTAAAACAATGAGTACATAAGAGGACATTAACAGTACTTCAAAGAAAACGAACATATTGAAAATATCTCCGGTTGTAAAAGCACCGTTTACTCCAGTTAACATGAACATAATTGCTGGATAGTAAAATGCTTTCTCTCGGTCTTCTCCGATGGAAGTAAAACTGTACCATACTACGAACAGAGCAATGATAAGAGAAGATGTCACTAATAATACAGAGAGCATATCCGATACCATCGTAATGCCAAAAGGGGGAGCCCAACTACCTAATGTAAGGGTTTGAACGCCATCTGATTTTACTTTTATTAATAGCACTATTGCGGATGCCAGTGCCAACAAGAGTCCAATCATCACAGTTATTCTCTGAGCTCTCACTTTTTTAGGGAAAAACAATAAAATAGCTGCAAAAAGGAACGGGATGAGGACTGGAAATAATAATAAATTAATCATTGTCTTCTGTTCCTTTCATTAATTCCATATTGTCTGTACCAAGTTCTTTATACGTGCGGTAAGCAAGCACTAAAGAAAAGGCAGTAACACCGAAACTGATTACGATAGCAGTCAATATTAAAGCTTGCGGAATGGGATCTACATAGTCTGTAACTCCATTTGTTAACACCGGAGCAGCTTTTCCATTTAAACCGCCCATCGTTAATAGTAAGAGATGGGTTCCATGACTTAACAAGCCAGTTCCTATAATTATTCGAAGCAAGCTTCTGGAAAGTATTAAATAAATGGCTGCCATGAATAGAAAGCCGATTAAAATGGACATTAAAATTTCCATTATTCATCTCCTCCAATCATTTGAATAATGGTCATAGTGACTCCGACAACAACTAAGTAAACACCAGTATCAAAAAACATGGCCGTATGAATTGAAGTTACCCCAAGAAGAGGCAAGTTGAAATCACTATATACATGCGTAAAGAAAGGGACATTAAAGAAAATAGAACCAGCTGCCGTAGCAAGAGAGGTTAACAAACCGATTGCGGTTATTACAGTGTAGTTAACTGGTAGCATTTCTTTTACCGTTTTTAAGTCAAATGCTAGTAGTAATAAAACAATTGCACTAGACATTAATAACCCACCAACAAATCCTCCACCTGGTGCATAATGGCCTGCAAAAAAGATATGGATTGAGAATAGAAAAATAATGAAGAAAACTACTTTAGTAGTCGTTTGGATAATTAAATCATTTGTTTTCAATTTTTCTATCTCCTTTCTTTTTTGCAAGACGTAAAGTAATCATGCCGATGATTCCAAGTGAGGCAATCGTTAATACGCTTATTTCGAACAATGTATCAAATCCACGATAATCTACTAAAATAACGTTTACGATATTCTTACCACCAGCCTCCGTATATACAGTATCTTTATAGTACTGTGAGATGGAAAGCATAAGTTTTTGAGAGTGAGATGAAATAGCGATTAACGTAACCATTACACCTACTCCAAGTGCTATAATAAAATTACCTAAACGGAAACGACGATCTTCTTTTCCTTTTTCATGTGTATTCATCTTCGGTAGATGATAAAATGCACCTAGAAATAAAGCAACTGAAACTGTTTCGATTACTAATTGTGTTAATGCAAGATCTGGGGCTTTAAACAGAATATAGAACAATGCAACTGTATAGCCTACTGCTCCAAGTGCGATAATAGCAGTTAGCCTTGATTTTGTAACTAGAATAGTAATAGTACTAATAACTAAAATAATCGAAATTAGTATTTCAAAGAAACGAATAGGTGCTAGGTTATCAAAACTAATAGTAAATGCATCTTTCAGCCACATCGTTCCACCAAGCAATACAATGATTGCGGCAAACATATACACAAAATAGGAGCGAATAGAGCCTGTCATGTAAATGGATGACAAACGATTAAATCCAGCATCCGTAAGACGCATCAAGCCATCATACATATTGTTTAAAGTAAATTTGGCTGGTAGTTTTTCGTAAGATGGAGACCATTTGGCAATAGTTTTAAATAATATAAAACCTACTAGAAAAATTCCAAGCGTCATATACAAAGAAGGGGAGTGAAAACCATGCCAAGCTTTAATCGTAAATCCAACATCTGCTGGAATACTGTAAGCTAAAGGCTGAATAGCTGCTACTGCTGGCTTAATAAATGTACGTCCAACAAAATTTGGGACAAAGAAAATAACTAAGACAAGTGTTGCTAATACCGCAGGTGACAAAAGCATTCCAATTGGTGCTTCATGCGCTGCTTTTGGTAATTGCTCGGGTTTATGTGTTCCTCGAAATGTATGAAATACAAAATACATACTATATACAAATGTAAATACACTTGCAATCCATGCAATAACAGGGAACAAAATGCCCCAAGAATCCATTGCATATAGATCAAAGTGTTGTAAATTTAGAACGGCTTCTAAAAACATTTCTTTACTCAAAAATCCGTTTAACGGTGGGACTCCAGCCATTGATAAGCTACCTATTAAAGCAATCGTAAAACTTATTGGCATTATACTCATTAACCCACCAAGTTTTCGGATATCTCTCGTCCCAGTTTGATGATCTACTATTCCAGCAATCATGAACAAACTTCCTTTAAAAGTAGCATGATTGATTAGATGAAAAATGGCTGCAAATGTTGCAAATGTAAAAGTAGTTACTAAATCTCCTGTGACATGATAAGCAACTGAACCGATTCCAAGTAAGGACATGATCAAACCAAGTTGACTAACGGTTGAAAAAGCAAGAATCCCTTTTAAATCCGTTTGCTTAATGGCAAAGAAAGAGCCCCAGAATAATGTGAGAATTCCTATTCCAGTTACAAGCCAAATCCAAACTTCAGAAAAAGCAAAAATAGGAGTAAATCTTGCGACTAAATATAATCCAGCTTTGACCATCGTAGCGGAGTGTAAATAGGCGCTAACTGGCGTTGGGGCTTCCATTGCATCCGGTAACCAAATGTAAAAAGGAAACTGTGCAGATTTCGTAAATGCTCCAAGTAACACTAATACAAGAGCCAATACAAAAAGGTCTCGTCCAGCAAGTGCTGGAGCTTGTCCAATCAGTTCTCGAATGGAGAAAGTGTCACCAATGATTCCTAGAATTACAAACCCTCCAAGCATCATAAGTCCGCCAAATACAGTGATCATCATCGATTTTAATGCCCCGAAACGAGAAGCATCTCTCGTATACCAATATCCGATTAGAAGAAAAGAGGATATGGACGTTAATTCCCAAAAGAAATACAAGCTGATTAAATTGTCAGATTGAACGACTCCTAGCATTGCACTCATAAAAATTAATAGGTATACGTAAAAGTTTCCAAGCTTTTCTTTTTTCTTATCCAAATAAAAAATGGAGTATAAAATAACTAGAGATCCAATCCCAGTAATTAATAAAGAAAAAAGCAAGCTTAATCCGTCTATGTAAGAAACAATGGATATTCCCAGGGATGGAATCCAAGGAAGTTCTTGCGTAATAGTGGTTCCACCCATTATAGATGGTATGTAGGCGGCATAAAAGCAGACCAATGCTACTGAGACAATTAAAACAAACCATCCTGTGTGAATTCTAGGAGCTTTCTTAAATATAAAAGGAATCACCAGAGCAACAACAATAGGAATGAAAATTGCAAAAACTAAGGACAAAGGAACCCTCCTTTCAAAAGTATGTATTTATATGCATCTTTAAAATTATAACGCAAAAGTGAGGTAATTGCATGGCAAAGTAACTGAAAGCTACTTGCAGAATGTACCTTTTCTTGGATATGATACAATCGTATACATTATAGAATATGAGGAGCAGTTATGAAGAACCCATATGTGTTTGGATTTTTACCATTAATTACTATTTTATTATTCAGTTTATCTTTTTCCATCTTTACAATGAACAAAGCACTGGAACTTTTTAAAGTTATCGGTGTCTATAGTGGTATGAGAGAGTTTCTGTCGGATTTGGAGTTGAAATTATTTTTACTTATTATTTTTGCTCTCATTTATTTTATGCTTTTTTCTGCACTCAAGTTAATTGCTGAAACGATTCATGAATTAGGTATGTTATTTTTCTCGAAGGATCTAGAGGGAAAGACAATTTCACAAGCTCGAGGCGGGTACGTTATATTTTTTATTGGAGCGGTGGTTTCTGCAATAGGTTTTCAATCTCTTCCAATATTGCTAGCGGTCTTTATATCTACAGCATTCATTTATTTTGTCTATGTCGTTTTTAAATTAAGCAGTTCGATGAGTATGTTGGGGACAGTCGGTTTAATCATGTTCGAGATTCTTGTATGGAGCCTTTTTTTAGCATTAGTGATCTATGTAATTATTAAACTTTATAACGGAGTTATGGCGAGTTTACCATTTTTATAATTTAAAAAAGAAGCTACAGATTCATAGCTTCTCAGACTGTAGCCAAACTCGAAAAAATCGAGCTTGGCTACAGTCATTTTTTAAAGACAAGAGAAAGTATATGAAATACCGTGTTCATTGGTTTTTTTGTTTCACACGATTGACTAGTGTTGATTTGTTGCCATCTCAAATAAAGTTAACTCTTTATATTGAGAAATGGTTGCTTTCTTCAAGGATTTGGTTGCTTTCAGTAAAGAATTTGTTGCTTTCAGTATAGAATCTGTAGCTTTCACCTTACAATTAGTCGCTCTATGACAGTTTTTGACTTTTTATTTGAGTATTTAAACTTAATAATACCAGTAATCCTGTGGAATTTAAGAAAAATAGACAGCATCTATTATTAAAGAAGCGTTGAGCGGACGAAATTGTATCTTCGTCCGCTTTTAAACGAGTAGAATAGAATTTATTCTCTTATTATCCAAAGCTTATGTACCTTGTCTCTATATATTTCAAGAGGGCGACGGACAAACATCCGCCACAAGATTACCGAAAAAAGAGGATCTGGAAGTGACAGCGTCACTTCCAGATCCTCTATAAAGTTCTTCGTTAATAGTGTAGCCGATGTTTATTCCAAAGCACTCGGGAATTAGTGAAGAACAGGTGCACTTAAAAGCCGTTTGCACTTTTCTTATTTTTCAAAGTTATTGATATGAAGATTCGATGGAATTATCCTAAACGATACCTCTAATAATCATAGTTCATAAAATATATCTTTTTAATTGACTAACGATATTATTCAGTTCGTGGTCTTTTCCAATAAAGTCCAGCAATGCATGAATAAGAATGGACTTAGGTGTCTCTTTTGTAAGTTCCTCCTGCAGCAAAGCGATCGCATCGTTTAGCTCCGCTTTTCGGAAATTTGTTATTGGAAGCTCTTTAACGGTAGATAATAAGTTACCAATCAAATGTGTTCGATATTCTTCTACTGGAATTGATTTTTCTGCTATTTCATATTGCATATAATTGTCCATTAGAGAACTTTGCAAGAGCGGCTTTGTTTTCTTTTGTAAGATACATTCGGATAGTTCTTCGATTCGATCTGCAATATAAATCGCAATATTTCTACTACTCAGCGGTTTGTTTTCGTATAGCACAAGGAAAATAAATTCTCTCGCAATCCCGTTATACATTATAACTAAATCCCAAATATTAGGGCAGACTATTTCTCCAAGAAATCGAATCAAACTCTCTTTACTATATTTTAGGTGATTTGCTCTTAAACGAAGGAAGTAAGGGGCAAAATGTCCCTTTGAAGTGTTCATTTTTTTGATATCATGCATAATAAATTTATTATTTAGGAAAAATTCGAAATGACATTCGGTTTCGAGAATAAATACCTCGCGCAAGGATCGTGTTGCATCTTCTCGAATGTTTTCAATTTTAGTGTACATGGCCATCTGTTGTGAATCGTGAAAAGCAATATATAAATCTTCTTTTGATGGGAAAAATTTATATAAGGACCCTTTGGCAATTCCACAATCATCAGCTATTTCTTGTATGGAAGTAGCCTCATAGCCCTTCTCCGAAAAATGTCGAGAAGCAGAGTCAATAATATTTTGTCTGATAATGCTCAAGGTTTTCCTCCTAATAAATATATTTGACATTGAATTTAAAAAAAGTAGAATAAAAAAGTAACCTTTGACTGGATAGTTTTTCTAAAAAACTATAGGTCAATAGTAAAACGTTCATCATATCTGGTCAAGGAAAGGAATTAACTTATGTCAACAAAAAACACTGCTTCGGCAGCGCAACAGCCTGAGTTTTCAGTAAAAGCACTTATTATGCCTCTTATGGCCGTAATTATAGGGATGATTATGGTCATTCTGGATAGCACGGTCGTTAATGTCGCAATTCCCAATCTGCAGTCATACTTCGATACTTCGCTTAAAACAATCCAATGGACAATTACAGGTTATACGTTATCCCTTGCGGCCGTAATTCCGCTTGCTGGTTGGTTAACTGATAAGTTCGGGGCAAAACAAGTTTTTTTAACTACAATTGCTTTGTTTACTCTTGGCTCGGTTCTTTGTTCTATCGCTCAGACATCGGAACAGCTCGTGCTTTTCCGCGTTATTCAAGGACTGGGCGGTGGAATGGTTTCTCCAATCGGAATGGCCATGATCTTTAAACTCTCTCCTCCCGATAAGAGGGGATCGGTAATGGCAATGCTTGGTGTTCCTATGCTTCTTGCTCCAGCAGCTGGACCGATTTTGTCAGGATGGCTTATTGGAATTGCATCATGGCATTGGATATTCCTTATTAATCTGCCAATCGGAATTGCAGCAATGTTAGTCGGTTTCAAATACTTGCCAATCATTGAGCGTCATAAAACACCTGCACTTGATGTTTGGGGAATGATATTAGCTCCGATTGCCTTTTCCATGCTTGCGTTCGGTATGAGTGAAGGTGGTACGGATTGGACTTCAACAAGAACATTAACAGGATTAATCGTTGGTGGTTTAGCACTTGCTGTGTTTATTGTTGTGGAGCTTCGTCAGAAACAACCACTTCTAGAGCTTCGTGCATTTGGTTCATCTGATTTCACAAGAGGAGTTATCTTAACTTGGATTTCTCAAATTGCACTTATGGGTTCTATCCTGATGGTTCCCTTATTCTTGCAAAATCTTCTAGGTTATACACCATTGGAAAGCGGGTTAACTACGCTCCCTATGGCGCTTGCTTCTGTTGTGTTTATGCCAATCGGAGGTAAGCTTTTTGATAAAGTGGGGGCTCGTCCGTTAGCTTTTGTTGGATTAATTATTATAACAACCGCTTTATTCTTACTATCTAAAATCGGCCTTGACAGCACTAGGACTACATTGATGCTACCACTAGCTATGATGGGATCCGGTATGGGGTTATCGATGATGGCACTTAATACGCATGTATTAAATTCCGCTCCTCGTAAACTTGTTAGTCGGATAACTCCACTTACAACAGCTACTTAACAAGTCGTGATGTCATTCGCTATTGCTGGATTAACAGGTTTCTTAACTTCTAGAACAACTCACCATATGGTTGAAGCGGGTGCTAATGCCAATCTGGCTCAAAGCTCAGCAGCTGCATTCGGCGATATTTTCTTTCTTACCTCTTGTATTGCTGCCTTTGGTGTACTTATGAGTCTTATCCTACGCAAGCCGCGTTTGAAGGACGACCATGAAGAAAGAAATGAAGAAGATAAACCTGATACAACGATGATGATGGGGCATTAAATTTTATACTTTCCATATCCATAAGGTTAGAATGCAAGTGCCCATTTAACTAAAATAAAAGAAGCTACAAACTCGTAGCTTCTTTTATTCGTACGTCATAATTTTATTGAAAATCGAAAGGTGGATTTTTTTGGATTCAATTGGCTTCATATTTTTAGGCATATCATATCCTATCCATACAGCAGATGTATATTTATCTGTTAGCCCGGCAATCCAATAGTCATAAAAATCATTTGTTGTTCCTGTTTTGGCACCTACATAGGTAGATGTTATAGATATTCCTCTTCCCGTCCCATTTTGAACAACGTCAGAAAGTAATGCCCTCATTGTTTGCACCGTTTTAGGTGACCAAACTTCTAATTTCTCTTCATTCCATTCATATAAAACATTTCCACTTTTATCAGTTACTTTGCGAATTGCATGAGCAGGTTTATACATTCCATTTGTAAAACTAGTGTAAGCATCTGCCATTTCTAATACTGTTACACCATTTGTGAGTCCACCAAGTGCAGCAGCATATGAATGATCTTCCTTTGTTAAATGATTAAATTGAAACTGATTTAGTTTAACAAAAGCATTGTCAATTCCGACAGTTTCTAATAATCGAACAGCGGGGGTGTTATGGCTTAAACGGAATGCTTGTTTAATTGTTACATAACCGTATTCTCTCCCTCCATAGTTTCTAGGACAATAATTACCTATGCATAGTTTACCGCCATTAATCGTATTATTTGGAGTTAGTGTAGTAGTTTCAAAGACTGGTGCATACACAAGTAATGGTTTAAGTGCAGACCCCGGTTGACGGACTGCTTGAAATGCACGATGAAAATCGAACTTTTTATAATCTTTACCGCCAAATATGCTAACAATTTCTCGCGTATCATTGTTTATGACAACTGATGCAGCTTGCAAGTCAGGTGTTTTATAAAGTAAATGGTTTATATATTTTTCATCGTTTTGTTGTTTTAAGGGGCTAAGAGCTGTATAAATCGTAACACCTTGTGAAATTACAGCGTTCACTTTTGTTTGAAGTTCATTTTCGAAAATAAGTTTTTGTTGCTCATTTTGAGCGTTATTCATTTTTTCGATAAAACCTTCTTTTTCAGCAATAATGTTTTTTAATTCATCCAATACATATGTGCTATAGGCAGGGTAAAGTTGTTTTTTTGTTTTGGTAAGTAGAACAATTGGTTCGGTTTTTAATGTTTCTGCATAATCTTTAGATATTTTACCATTTTTCACCAAAACATCTATAAGTAATTCTTGCCGCTTTTTAGTAGCTTCAAAGTGTTCAAGAGGATTATAAATTTTCGGGTTGTTTGGTATAGCACTAATAAAGGCAAGTTCTGCTTCAGATAATTGATTTAGTGGTTTCCCAAAATAATAAGTTGCAGCAGCCCCAATTCCATATACTTGGTTACTAAAATAGATTTCATTTAAATAATTTGCTAAGATTTCTTCTTTAGTAGATTGCTTTTCCATTTCATAAGCATAGACAAGCTCCGTTACTTTACGTTCATACGTCTTTTCAGTAGATAAGTATCTTAACCTAACTAATTGTTGTGTAATCGTACTTGCTCCTTGATCTTTTGAATTTGCGGAAGCATTTGCAAATACGGCTCGGAAAATCGCACTAAAATTAAATCCAATATGGTTGTAAAATTCCACATCTTCACTTTGAATAAACAACTCTTGCACAAACAAAGGAATGGACTCAAGTGGAAGTGGATCTCTCCATTCCACATAATCCTCTGAAAAAGTATGCTCGTTCTCATCTAATAAAACGATTGGAGATGATATGACCGGACTGGAAAGCTGAATGGATTGTGCTAACTCATCATTAAAAGAAGATGCCGCCAGTAATTCAGAATGAATGAATGAATACAAAATCCAAATGATTGGAAAACATATTATGATAAATAAAAAACCTATTAGTTGGCGCATTTGTTTGACTCCAATTCCTTATGAGCTAGGTGCTTTTTCATGCATTTCTTCTTCTAATAAGACATCCTCAAAATCTTGGACAGGTTTCTTACTTGCAAAATAAATAATAAAAAATGCAATTAAGAATAAAGCACCTGTTACAAAGAAAACCGAAGAAATTCCTATATATCCACTGACGAAACCACCAAACATTGGCCCAATTATATTTCCTAAAAAACGAAAACTGGTGTTATAGCCCATTAATTCTCCTTGCACTTCAATGGGAGCTTCCCGTCTAATAAGTGCAGTTGTAATGGGGATTAGTCCACCTGAAGCAATACCGAATAGAAGACGGAGAACAATGAGTTGCCATAAATCAGTTACAAAAGCCATTGGAACAATGAAAATAAAAGCAATTATAAGAAGTGCAGATAACACTTTTTCGTATCCAATTGAATCTCCTAGTTTTCCCCATATTCTCGCAAATAATAAGCTACCTACACCTGTTGCACTAAACGTTATTCCTGCAAGGAAAGCGACTTCATTGGAATTTGTTAAATGAGAAACGTATAAAGATAAAAGTGGTTGAATACTAAATAATCCGATTTGTATAAGAGAAGTGATCATTAGTACATTCAATATCAAACGGTGATGAAATATACCTGAGATAACCGTTTTTCTAGAATATTCATGATCGCCTTTTTTCTTTTCTTTTCTTAATTCTTGTACTCCGAAAATAACTAGTAGTGCGGCAGCAGTTACAGCGCTAGCCGTAATAATAAATGTATATTGAAATCCAAACGTATCAGCTAAAAACCCACCGATTACTGGACCAAATAAGGTTCCAGAAACACTTCCCATTTGCAACGTTCCCATCGTTTTCCCAGCAATATTCTTAGGAGTTTGCGAACTAATAAATGCGAGTGAAGTTGGGATAAATCCGGTAACGATTCCCATAAATAAACGAAGCACAAAGAAAGCTTCCACTGAATGGACAAATCCCATTAGTAGCACACTAATCGCAATGCCGAATCCATTAATAATTAGGATAGGCTTGTACCCATATTTATCAGCTATTCGTCCCCATATAGGAGACATAATGAATGCAGAAACAAAAGTAGCTCCAAAAATAAGTCCAGCCCATTTCTGGGTATATGCATCGGAAAAATCACCCATTGTTTTAATGTATAGAGATAAAAATGGCATTATCATCGTCATCGTTCCAGATACTAAAAAGTTTGAAAAAAACATAATGATAAAATTTCTTTTTTGTACGCTCACCCAAATCCCTTCTTTCTATTTGTTGCGTACTTTCTAGTTCTTCCTATTATAGGACATTTCGTGAAGCTAAGAAAGTTAGATACTTTGTCACTGAAAAACGCTTTTCATTATGGTAAACTAATTTGGGGTGAATGATTCATGAAGAAAATCATTTTTTTATGTTTAATAATTGCTGTATTAAGCTTAGGTGCATGCGGGAAAAAAACTACTGAAACGATAAAAGATGTTGCATCAACAGAGAATGAAACTGAAACAAACGTAGATCATACAGAAGACAAAACAACAATTCAAGAAGGAGAGAAAATAATGTATCCACAACTTTCAACAGAAGTTGCTTCCAACGAAGCATTAGTTATTATGAACACATCAATGGGATCTATTAAAATTAAGTTGTTCCCAGAACTAGCTCCTAAAACAGTTGAAAACTTTTTAACACATGCAGAAAATGGATATTATAACGGTATCATTTTCCATCGTGTAATTGAGGATTTTATGATTCAAGGCGGAGATCCGACGGGAACTGGTATGGGTGGAGAAAGTATATACGGTCAAGAATTTGAAGATGAATTTTCGATGAATCTATTTAATTTAAGAGGGGCACTTTCTATGGCAAATGCTGGGCCTAACACGAATGGTAGTCAATTTTTTATCGTTCAAGCATCTGAAGCACCAGCATCTGTAGAACAATTGAAATCAAAAGGATGGCCAGAGGAGATTGCAGAAGCATATGTAAAAATGGGGGGAACTCCTCATTTGGATCAGAAGCACACTGTATTTGGACAGGTCATCGATGGAATGGATGTTGTTGACAAAATCGCAGCAGTAGATAAAGGTGCAAAGGACAAGCCACTTGAAGATGTTACTATTGATTCGATTGAAATTGTGCAAAAATAAATAGGGAAGTGTTCGAGATGTTTTATTTTTTACAGCTAGGTTTTTTATACTTATATTTTCCAGAAGACAAACGAGAATACATTCCTGTTGTGATTGAATTATTTATACTAATAGGTATTTGCATACTACTATTTAGATGGTTAATGAAAAAATCTAATAGAGATGCAGAGAAAGCTAGAGAAATAGAAGCAAAAGTAATGCTAGCTAAAAAAGAACAAATGGAAAAGGATTCAACTCAAAACTGAGTTGAATCCTTTTATAATGCTATAAGAAAGTATGTGCTCTTTACCCATTTGCATGGCGCTTGGGCTATTCTATGTTAATGCTTTGATAAATCGTGCGACTCCATCTTCTACAGTCACTCTCGGGCAAGCTACATTCATACGTAAAAAACCATTTCCAGATTCCCCGTATTTTGTACCTGGCTCTAGTGCTAGCTTTCCTTTAGTTAAAAGAAGTTCCATCACTTCCTTTTCAGATAATCCAGTGTCGCGATAGTCAATCCACAATAAATAGGTACCCTCTGGTTTCGACACTTTTATCCCATTTACTTTGGTTGTTAATTCATTCACAACGTAATCCATATTTGACGATACAATTTTTAAAAGTTCCTCAAGCCAAGCTTCACCATATTCATAAGCGGCTTGAAATGCGGTCAAAGAGAAGATGTTCAATTCCATTTGTCCTCGCATCAATGCTTGTTCCTCTAGTACTTTTCTTTTTTGATCATCTGGAACAATAATTGTAGCAGCTTGTATTCCGGCTAAGTTAAACGTCTTTGTAGGTGCAAAGAAAGTAATAATATTATTAGGATTTTCTGCAACCGATAAAATAGGAATATGCTTGTTTGGTTTAAAAACTAAATCGCAGTGGATTTCATCTGACAACACTAAAACATTATTACTTTGACATAGTGCAGCTATTTTTGTTAAGTCTTCCTTACTCCACACTTTTCCGCCTGGGTTATGCGGGCTACAAAGAATAAATGCTTTTACTCCAGATTTTAATTTTGCTTCAAATGCTTCAAAATCGATTTCTAATGAGCCATCTTGTTCGATAAGTCTACAAGTTTCAACAACTCTCCCTAGTTTTTCAGGGACACTTGTAAAAGGGGGATATACCGGTGTCTGTATAAGGACTTTGTCTCCTACTTCTGTAAAAGCTTCAATAACTGCTGCTATTGATGGAATAACCCCTTGCTGAAATAAGATCCATTTATTTTCAATTTTCAATTGATGCTTTTTTTGTAACCAGTTGGTAAGAGCTGCTTTTGTTTCTTCTGGTGCCAAAGAGTAACCAAAAACAGGATGGTTCAAACGATTATGTAGTGCATCGGTAATAGATGAAGGAATCGCAAAATCCATGTCTGCAATCCACATTGGAAGTACTTCGGATGCATCTGGGATTGAATAAATCTCTTCTACTAAATCCCACTTTACTGAATGTGTATTGCGTCTTTGGAAAACAGTTGTAAAATCAGACAAATTAATTACCTCTTTCAATTTAAGATTATTATGTTATTATAACCCTAACTAATAAAAACTAGTAAGGTGAAAATTTATGGACTCAATTGAAATGAATCGAAAAGCTGTTTGGACATTACAAGAATGGGACCCATTCGAAATAGGTGTCGATAGGTATGACGCAGAAGCAGCAGATGTGGTTGCAGATCTTCAAACTATTGATCATCCGTCTGAATTGGCAAAACGTATTCAAACTATTTATGAACATTCGTTTGAACAATGGATTCCACTCGAAAAATGTGTGGAAATTTCGTACAAATTAATCGCTTTAAAATATGAGATGAAATGCATTATCTAAAAAGAAAAAGCTTTCGGTTGAGAAACCGAAAGCTTTTATGCGTTTTGAAGACCGTCTAATAAATTTGAAGCAGGTACTTCTAATGCATTTGATAGTTTAAGTATTGTTTGTACGGAAGGAGTTTCATTGCCAGCTTCATAAGCTTCAAGCTTTCCAGTACCAATTCTTGTTTTTAGTGCTAGAGTTTCTAATGAAATGTTGCGTTCTTCTCTTAATTGACGTAATTGTTCATGTAATTCTTTTTTCATATTACATCCATCCTTTCAAAGAAGTCTTAAGGTATTAGTATACTATATCACAAACTTTTTAGAACATCATTTTTGAAAGAACGAGACAAATATTTTTTAAAATATCAATTTCAGGTGAAGATTGTATATGCTCCCCAAATTAGCATAATGCATTCAATATGCGCTTAATGGGCGCTTTGCCGTGGTTTTGCTTACAGAATAAGATATTATATGGATTATCGTCCTGGAAACTGTGTTCATAGTACTTTAAAGAATTAAATAGTGCCGTGGATTTTCGTTTCAGGTGGGCGCGTTCCGCGGGGTGAGCGATGAGCCATCACCGCCGCTTTCGCGTTCGTTGTGATGGTTCATCTGTCTCCGAGGAACGAAGGCTAAGAGCACCACATCGTGTGGCAACGCCTTCGTGACCAACATCCTGTTGGCCTCCGTCCGGAGTCGCCACCTTTCACTACATTCCACAGAGCAAATAAGAAAGACAATATGCTTCATCGAAATAATAAACTAGTGCTTTTTTGTTTGTCCATATAGAAGCGGAACCAGTAAAAATAGGTAGGGATTTAAGGTAGAGAAGGGAAGAGCTTCCGAAATGGTATCTTCGGAAGCTTTTAAAAGGGTAGGAAAGTATTTTTTCTCTAATTATCCAAATCAAACGCATCATGTCCTCACAAATTCCAAGAGGGCGACGGATAAACATTCGCCACAAGATTAACGAAAAAGTGGAGCGGGAAGTGGCGCAGTCACTTCCCGCTCTAAAAATTCCTCCGGTAATAGTGTAGCAAATGTTTCGTCCAAAGCACTCGGAAATTATTGAAGAACAAGATAATCTTAAAGGACGTTTGCGTTTTTTTTATTAAAACAATTTAATTATTCCTTGAATAAAAACGATTATAATGGCGATTGGAGCAGCGTATCTAACAATAAAATGCCATGCGTGTAAAAGGAAATTATTAAGCATCAACTCTTTAGAAAGTTCCGATTTTGATAGTATAAATCCAGCAAATAACGAGATAAATAAAGCTCCTAGTGGTAATCCAAAACTGCTTGTGATGAAATCTGCAAAATCAAAAATGGACATTCCTAAAATGTGAATATCCGATAATACTCCAAAAGATAAAGCACTAGGAATACCTACTAAAAAGATAAAGAACCCATATATCCATGCTGCGCGTTTTCTTCGGTCATACTTTGATTTGATCCCAATTGAAACAACTATTTCTAGCATACTGATAGAAGAAGTGAGCGTTGCAAATAATAACAAAATAAAAAACAATATTAAGAAAAACTGACCAAATATTATTTGCTTAAACACAGCTGGTAAAATGATAAATACTAATCCAGGACCCGAATCTGGGGAGAAACCAAGAGCAAAAACTGCAGGGAAAATTACAAGACCAGCCATAATGGAAATTCCAATATTAAGTAGAGATACACTGAGAGACGAACTACCTAAATTGGTCTCTTTTGGTAAATAGGATGCATATGTAATCATAGCTGAAACACCGACACTTAATGAAAAGAATGCTTGCCCTAATGCAAGTAATGCAGTTTTCCAAGTGAAATATGACCAATCAGGAACAAAGAGAAACTTGACTCCTTCCATGGCCCCTTCTAGTGTTAAGGAACGAATTGCTAATACTACAAAGAATATAAGGAGAAGGGGCATCATCCATTTACTTGCCTTCTCAATTCCACTTTTAATACCACCAGAGACAATCCAAATCGTTAAAAATATGAATACACCTTGTCCAATCAATACTTCTAGAGGGTTAGAAATAACTGAACTAAAAAGGTCCTCATAGAACGATTCGCTTGTACCATTTAAACTAAACGTGATTGCTCTCATTAAATAAGATAAAATCCATCCACCAACAACACTGTAAAAGGATAATATGATAAAAGAAAAGATAAACCCTGACCAACCAACTATAAACCAGGGCTTCCCAGGTGCTAGTTTTTTAAATCCAGTTACCGGATCAGCTTGCCCTTTTCTTCCTATAATAAATTCTGCAAGTAAAATAGGAAGACCAATTAAAATTGTACATACGATAAAAAGTATTACGAACACACTACCCCCATTTGTTCCTGCCATATAGGGGAACTTCCAAATCGCGCCTAAGCCGATAGCACTTCCAGCAGCAGCTAATATAAAACCTATCTTCGATCCAAAATGATCTCTTTTTTCCAAAGTAATTCCTCCTTTTGTAGGACTGTCTTATTGTACACGAGGTTTTAATATAAATGTATCCGTAATTGTGAAACATAATTGAACTATCTTTCGTAACACCTATATAGAGAGAGTGAGGGGGAGCAATGTCAGAATTCGAACTTATCGAGCGAGCGCAGACTCATGATCAAACAGTTTTGAAAGATGCCAAACCAGAAGAAATTGTTGGATTATATTATTATTGTTCACAACTAGAAGATGAATAATCGAAATATGAACTCTATATTAAAGATGATCAATATTATCAAATTCCGAAAGAAGAATATATGAATGCTCCACATGAAAAAGTACTGGATTTAAGTAAGGAGTTTTCTTCTCTACGTTTTGAACAACGCTCTAATCAAGAGGGATATGTAATTTTAACCCTCCATCCAGAACGTACACTTAATTTGGAAGATACCGAAATTGGATTTGGAGTTATCCAAACAGAAAACGGTTGGCGAGCAGCCTTTATGCCAACCCAGTGATTTTTGCTCGCTCTCTTTCTACTATGTTATAATTTAACATGACCGTTAGGGTAGATACGAACATAGACGAGTAGGGAGTGAACAAGATGATCAAAGATTTTACGGTAGGAGATGTTGTTAAGGGAAAAGTTACTGGCATACAACCTTATGGCGCATTCGTCAGTTTAGATGAAGAAACGCAGGGACTTGTGCATATTTCTGAAATAACTTACGGCTATGTGAAAGAAGTAGGTGAATTTTTAACAGTAGGTCAAGAAGTAGAAGTAAAAATTCTAGAAGTAGATCATGAATCAGGGAAGATAAGTTTGTCCATTCGGGAACTACAAGAAAAACCTGCTATTCCTAAAAAAGATGATAAGCCACGTAAAACACTTCAAGCTCGAGTTGATGAGCATGATCAAGAAGGGTTTAACACATTAAAAGAGAAATTAGCAGGTTGGATTAAACAATCAATCCGATAATAAATGAAAAAGGGGACTCTGGGAGTTGTACAAAAACGACAAAACTCAGGTTCCTTTTTTGTGGTTTTGCAAATTTGAAAGAACCTTAAAGTGTTTCCGCCTTTTCGATTTGAAAAAAAGTATCACTTTTTTTTCACAGTATCTCCATATGAGTCGTAATTCTTAGCAAAAATAAGCAAGGAACGCATGGTAAAAAAGTGAAAAGTTCTCGAAATTCCATCTTCGGGAACTTGCAACCTACGTAGAACGGCAACTATTCTCTCATTCTCCAAAAAAGCATTTTTCTCTTGAGCGTTTTAGCGAAGCGACGGACAAATATCCACAACAAGATTACCGAAAAAGGGATGGGTGGAAGTGACGCAGTCACTTCCACCCATCCCTATTCAACTGTTATGATGTGGTGATCATTTCGTCCAAAGCGACCGAAAACGTACAGATGAAATGGAGAATTTTACGCTTTACTACCAAGTATATTTTGTAAGAAAATTGTTAATACACCTGTGACTTTCATCTTATTTCTTCATTTTTCTAAGTCGGTATTGTAAATTTTGGCGACTCATACCTAATGCTTCTGCTGCTTTTGTAATGTTCCCATCATATTTATCTAATGCTTTTTGTAAATAGTACGTCTCTGCTTCTCTAAGGTATTCATCTAATGGCAACATGTCTTTTTCAGAAGTTACAACAAAATCCTCTGCTTTTTTAGTTGTTTCATTAAAATCTTGTACCTTTAACTTGAAATGAAGAGGTAACATATCAAATTTCAACACTTGCTCTGTAGTTATCATGGAACTAATTTCATCTAATAGTAGTTCCAGTTCCTTCAAGTTTCCTGGCCATTCGTATGTTAAAAATGCTTGAATGACTTCTTCTTCAATTTCATTAATAGTGGAACCATAACGATTGAGGTATCGATTAAAATAATCATGTGTAAAAGGTAAAATATCATCTGTACGATTACGAAGTGCTGGGATTGTAATAGTTACCGTTGCAAAGTAATAATAAAGTTCTTTGCTTAATTTGTTTGTTGATATTAAGTCGATAGGATCTTGACCGATACTGGCGATGAATAAATTATCCCCACTTTTATTTGAGTTTAAAATTTGCAAAAGCTGATTTTGTAATTCTAGGGATAATAGATCGATTCTTTCACAAAATATTGTACAGTTTGTGATATGTTCTAGCTCTTTTTTAAATTTGTTAATTAAGTGTTTATCCGAACTATGGCAAAAAAGGGAAATAAATTGATTGTTCGCGGGAGATAGTTGATTGTGTATTCCCTCAGCAATTAAGTCTTTTCCAGTACCAGCTTCCCCAATTAATAATACAGGCATTCGAACATGAGCGGCTTTTAGTGATCGCTCTAATACTTCTTGCATGGATTGGGAAACGGCTGTAACGGTAGAAAGGGTGATTGGTTCATTGTACCGTTTCAGTGGTTGGTAAATTAGTCTTTCTAATGCAGTAATATCTCTAGAAAATTCAACTGCTCCAATAAGTTCCCCTTCTACCAAAACAGGGTAGGTATCATTAATAGTAGTTATTTCCTGCCCATTTCGATTCCAATAAGTCTGTTTAACGCGTAAAACAGGTTCACCACTATGAAGAACTTTTAACAAAGTACTATCCTGTTGTTCAAATTGAAAAAGTTCTAATATAGTTCGATCTACTACATCAACAGAATTTAAACCTTCTATTTCTTTCATTTTTTCGTTATAAATGACTGTTTTTCCTGTAATATCGACTGCGTGGATACCTACAGCCACATGTTCGCTAGCGAATTTATAAAAAGGAAGAAGTTTAACTAATTTCAAGTTCATTTGGCTCACCTCAAAAAAAATTTCGACATTTTAGAATTTAATACTTGAAAAACGCAACAATCTTTTGCATTATTATATATGTAAACGGATTAAAAGAGCAAATAATTTTTGCACTAAATTTTAAGGAGGATTTTACATGATAGATTATAAACATGAAGCATTCACAGATTTCTCTAAAGAAGAGAACAAAAAAGCGATCAAAGAAGGATATAAAGTAGTTGAAGCATACCTTGGTGAAGAGTACCCGTTAATCGTTGGCGGTGAAAGAATTACTACAGAAGGTAAAATTACTTCTTATAACCCAGCAAATAAAGAGCAAGTTGTAGGTGTTGTTTCAAAAGCAACTAAAGATATTGCATCTAAAGCGATGGATATTGCAGACGAAACCTTTAATACATGGAAAAAAGTAAAACCAGAAGTACGTGCAGACGTTCTTTTCAAAGCAGCAGCTATTATTCGCCGTCGCAAATTCGAGTTTTCTGCTCTTTTATCTAAAGAAGCGGGTAAAACTTGGGTTGAGTCTGATGTAGAAGTAGCAGAAGGAATTGACTTCTTAGAATATTATGGCCGCGAAATGCTACGTTTAAAAGATGGAGCTCCAGTACAAAGTCGTCCAGGTGAATATAATCGTTATGACTACATTCCATTAGGTGTAGCTGTTGTTATTTCTCCATGGAACTTCCCGTTTGCAATTATGGCTGGTACTACAGTTGCAGCAGTGGTAGCAGGTAACACAGTGCTATTAAAACCAGCTTCAACAACTCCAGTTGTTTCTTACAAATTTGTTGAAGTATTAGAAGAAGCTGGTTTACCTGCAGGTGTAGTAAACTTCATCCCTGGTTCTGGTGCAGAAATCGGTGATTTCTTAGTTGAACACCCACGTACACGTCTAATCAGCTTCACAGGTTCTCGCGATGTTGGTTTAGGAATCGTTGAAAAATCGTCTAAATTGGCTCCTGGTCAAATCTGGATCAAACGTTCTATCCTTGAAATGGGTGGTAAAGATACAATCGTAGTAGATAAAGAAGCTGACCTAGAATTAGCTGCTCAATCTATTGTGAAATCTGCTTTCGGATTTAGCGGTCAAAAATGTTCTGCTTGTTCACGTGCAGTAATTGTAGAAGATGTATATGATCAAGTAGTAAGCCGTGTAGAAGAATTAACAAATAATTTAACTGTTGGTGTTCCTGATAATGACGAGCACTTTGTTGGTCCTGTTATCGATGGAGGTTCATACAAGAAAATTATGAGCTATATCGAAATTGGTAAAGAAGAAGGACGTTTAGTTACAGGTGGTACTGGTGACGATTCAAAAGGATTCTTCATCCAACCAACAGTAATTGCTGACCTTTCACCAACTGCTCGCATTATGCAAGAAGAAATCTTTGGACCAGTTGTTGGTATTACAAAAGCAAAAGATTTCAACGAAGCGATTGAAATTGCAAATAACACGGAGTATGGCTTAACAGGTGCTGTTATTACAAATAACCGTATGAACTTAGAAAAAGCACGTGAAGAATTCCATGTTGGAAATCTTTACTTCAACCGTGGATGTACAGGTGCAATTGTTGGTTACCAACCTTTTGGTGGATTTAACATGTCTGGTACAGATTCAAAAGCTGGTGGTCCAGACTATATTCAACTTCATATGCAAGCAAAATCAACTTCAGAGATGCTTTAATACGGAATAATTTAAAAGGGTAGACCATCGTGTAGATGTGTCTACCAACTATTTTAAAAAAGAGGAGTATGAATCCATGACAATTTCACAACAAGTTATTGAACAAACTAATAAATTTGGTGCAAATAACTATAACCCACTTCCAATCGTTGTTTCAGAAGCAGAAGGAGTTTGGGTTAAAGATCCAGAAGGAAACAAATACATGGATATGCTTTCTGCTTATTCTGCAGTTAACCAAGGACATCGTCATCCAAAAATCATTCAAGCTCTGAAAGATCAAGCTGATCGTGTAACTTTAACTTCTCGTGCATTCCATAATGACCAATTAGGTCCATGGTATGAAAAAGTTAGCAAATTAACAGGTAAAGAAATGGTATTACCAATGAATACTGGTGCTGAAGCTGTTGAAACTGCACTAAAAGCAGCTCGTAGATGGGCTTATGATGTAAAAGGTGTAGAAGCAGATCAAGCTGAAATCATTGCATGTATAGGAAATTTCCATGGTCGTACAATGGGAGCTGTGTCATTGTCATCTGATCCTGAATATAAACGCGGATTTGGACCAATGTTACCAGGTATCAAATTAGTTCCTTATGGTGACTTAGAAGCACTTAAATCAGCAATTACACCGAATACTGCTGCTTTTATCATTGAGCCTATTCAAGGGGAAGCTGGAATTCTTATTCCTCCAACTGGTTTCTTAAAATCTGCACTTGAATTATGTCGTGAAAGCAATGTGTTGTTTATCGCGGATGAAATTCAAGCTGGTCTTGGTCGTACTGGTAAAATGTTTGCATGTGAGTGGGAAGAAGTAAATCCTGATATGTACATTTTAGGTAAAGCACTTGGTGGTGGAGTATTCCCAATCTCTTGTATCGTTGCTGATAATAATATTTTAAGTGTATTTAATCCAGGTTCTCACGGTTCAACATTTGGTGGAAATCCAATGGCATGTGCTGTTTCAATAGCAGCTCTTGAAGTTTTAGAAGACGAAAAGTTAGCTGATCGTTCACTAGAATTAGGGAATTATTTCATGGATGCATTAAAAGAAATTAAACATCCTTCTATTAAAGAAGTTCGTGGTCGTGGATTGTTTATCGGTATGGAATTGACTGAAGAAGCCCGTCCTTACTGTGAAGCTCTAAAAGAACTAGGATTATTATGTAAAGAAACACATGATACAGTAATCCGCTTTGCTCCACCTCTGATTATCTCTAAAGAGGAATTAGACTGGGCTATTGAAAAAATTAAAAAAGTATTCAATAATTAATATTTGTTAAACAAATATGTGTAACTATATGTTACAATTGTTCCGAATAAAACATTATGAATAAAGAGGCGAAATAATCAAATGGCTGATAATTTAAACCTGTTCACATCAACTCAGGCTGTCATTCAAGAGGCTCTGCACAAATTAGGTTATGACGAAGCGATGTATGAACTACTAAAAGAACCACTTAGAATGTTAGAAGTACGAATTCCAGTTAAAATGGATGATAACACAGTAAAAGTATTCACTGGTTATCGTGCACAACATAATGATGCAGTTGGTCCTACTAAAGGTGGAGTTCGTTTTCATCCAGGTGTAACACCTGACGAAATGAAGGCACTTTCTATGTGGATGACTCTAAAAGCTGGGATTGTTGATCTTCCATATGGCGGAGGTAAAGGTGGAGTTGTTTGTGACCCACGTGAAATGTCAATGGGAGAAATTGAACGCTTAAGCCGTGGATACGTTAGAGCTGTTGGACAAATAGTTGGACCAACTAAAGATATCCCAGCACCAGACGTTTTTACTAATGCACAAATTATGGCATGGATGATGGATGAATATAGCCGTATGGACCAATTCAACTCACCTGGTTTCATTACTGGTAAACCAATTGTACTTGGTGGATCTCAAGGACGTGACCGTGCTACAGCACAAGGTGTAACAATTATTATTAACGAAGCTGCGAAAAAACGTGACATTGATATGCAAGGTGCACGTGTTGTTATTCAAGGCTTTGGTAACGCTGGAAGTTTCCTTGCTAAATTCTTGAACGATCAAGGTGCAAAAGTTATTGCAATTTCGGATGCTTACGGTGCTTTACACGATCCAAACGGTTTAGATATCGATTATTTATTGGATCGTCGTGATAGCTTTGGTACTGTTACTACTTTGTTTGAAAATACAATTTCTAACCAAGAGTTATTAGAATTAGACTGCGATATTCTAGTTCCAGCTGCAATTGAAAACCAAATCACAGCTGACAATGCTCACAATATTAAAGCTAAAATTGTAGTTGAAGCTGCAAATGGTCCTACTACAACAGAAGCTACTAAAATTCTTTACGATAGAGGTATTTTATTAGTTCCTGACGTACTAGCAAGTGCTGGTGGAGTAACAGTGTCATATTTTGAATGGGTTCAAAATAACCAAGGTTACTACTGGACTGAAGAAGAAGTAAACGACAAACTTGTTGCAAAAATGGTTGATGCATTTGAAAATATTTATGAAGTAGCTACTACTCGTAATATCGATATGCGTTTAGCCGCTTATATGGTTGGTGTACGTAGAACTGCTGAAGCTTCACGTTTCCGCGGTTGGGTATAAGACAAACACTCTAATAAGTTGAACCGCTTGTATTTTACAAGCGGTTTTTTTATGATTAAAAAGAGAGAACAGAGGAGGATGTCTAGATGAATGCATTTTCATTTTATAATCCGGTAAAGTTAATTTTCGGTAAAGGCCAAATGGAACAACTAAAAGAAGAAATTTCTCAATATGGCAAAAAGGTCCTTGTTGTATATGGCGGTGGAAGTATCAAGAAAAATGGTATATACAATCAAGTGATGTCAGCTCTAAATGAAGTAGGAATGGAAATCTTTGAATTAGCTGGTGTTGAGCCAAATCCTAGATTATCTACTGCAAAACGAGGAGCAGATCTTTGTAAAAAAGAAGGTATCGAAGTTATATTAGCTGTTGGTGGTGGCTCTGTGATTGATTGTACAAAACTCATCGCTGCTGCTGCAAAGTATGATGGAAATCCATGGGATTTTGTTACTAAAAAAGAATTTCCTGAAGAGGCGCTTCCATTCGGGACAATCTTAACACTAGCAGCTACTGGCTCTGAGATGAATGCTGGTTCTGTAATTACTAATGAAGAAACACAGGAAAAATATGGCTGGGGTAATCCGTTAGTTTATCCAAAGTTTTCGATTCTTGATCCAGTAAATACATTTTCAGTACCGTTAGATCAAACCGTATATGGAATTGTTGATATGATGTCTCATATGTTTGAGCAATATTACCATAATGCAACGAATACTCCGGTCCAAGATGAGATGATTGAAGGGGTTCTTCGCTCAGTTATCGAAACAGCTCCACAACTTGTCAAAGACTTGGAGAACTATGAACTACGTGAAACGATACTGTTTGCAGGTACATTAGGATTAAATGGCTTCTTACAAATGGGTTATAACGGAGACTGGGCAAGTCATAATATCGAACATGCAGTATCTGCTGTTTACGATATCCCTCATGCAGGAGGTTTGGCAATAATTTTCCCTAGATGGATGCGTCATAATGTTAAAGTAAATCCTGAACGATTTGCTAAACTAGCAACAAAGGTTTTTTTCGTAGATCCAACAGGGAAATCTTCAGAGGAAGTTGCTTATGAAGGTATCGACAGATTAGCTGATTTTTGGGCTTCATTAGAAGCACCAACTAGCTTAGCTGATTATCATATTGATGGTTCTAAAATTGACCTTATGGTTGAAAAAGCAATGATTAACGGAGAGTATGGTAACTTCAACAAACTAACTGCAGAAGATACAAAAGCCATTCTTACTGCATGCCTTTAAAAAAACACATGACTGAGCAGATGCTTAGTCATGTGTTTTTAATATCGTTTTTTTATCTTTATGATGCTTCCATTGTTTTATACCGTCATCTTCATCGAAGGCAATTGTTACATCAGTAACACTGTGCTGGTTTAAAATGAGTTCTTTTAAAACATCATGAATGTCATCTACTTCTGCAAATGATAATGTAGGATCTATTTCTACAACTAAGTTTACATGTAAAAATTCGCCTTCTTTTATTACTACTAACTCTTTTATATCTTTTACATGGATGTTTTCAGACACAATATGTGCAATGTGAACAAGCATTTGTTCATCTGTTTCACCAAGAGCACCTCTTGCATTATCAAGAAATACTTTTCCTACAACATAAAACATCATTAACCCAATTATTATAGAAGCAATTCCTTCTGCTTGTATGAAACCAGTGAAATGAGAAATTATTATTGCAGTAAAGGCCAAAATACCACCCAACGTAGCGACCATGTCTTCCATAAATACGAGTTTAGTTGCTGGTTTTGCTCGATTTAAATAAGAAAAGCTTGTTGTAATAGGTGCAAGAAAGGATCCCTTTATTCCATTTTCATGCAGTATTTCTTTTCCGGCCTTGTAAAGAACAGCTGATTCTAGAATAATTCCCAATCCTAAAACAATAAGGCTGATTAGTATTCCAGTAGAAGAAGTAGGATGTTGAACATGATGCCACCCTTCTTTAACAGTTTCATATGAAAGAATTCCTACTATTATTACAGCTCCTAAACATACTAAATTTATTAACCTTCCAAAACCATTTGGAAATCTAGGTGTAGGTGCTTTTTTAGATAAAGCAGATCCTGTATAAACGAAAAATTGGTTAGCAGCATCTCCAATAGAGTGCATCATTTCTGCAAACATGGCAACATTCCCAGTAAAAAAGAATGCACCTGCTTTTATCAAAGCGATTATTGTATTTACAATTGCTGCAGTTAAGGAGGACTTATTTCCACCCTTTAATAGTTTGAATATTTCTCGCATATTATTGCTCCTTTCACTAGATCGATGCAACTTCCATACGTTCAATGAAGTCTTCTTGTTTCATCATAAGATAAAAATCTACAGTATTTTTTTTAGTTAGAATAGATAAACGCATTTCCATTTCATGTTTCATTTCATTATCCTCCAAAATAACATCTTTAATTCGTATACTTTCTATATATACGTTATTATCCAATAAATACTGATAGACATCCGTAATGCTACGCTCATTTGGTACAAGCACCTTCATAGACAATTCTTTTGATCGTAATCGTTTTGGTCCAATTTTAGTAAGGAGAGGAGGTATTAATTCAATACCAATCAAAACTATACAAACAGATAGTGCAGCTTCAATATAGAATCCTGCGCCGACTGCTATACCAATTCCTCCAGCTCCCCAAATCATTGCAGCAGTTGTTAAACCTGTAATGCTATCATTACCCTTACGTAAAATGACACCCGCACCTAAAAACCCAATTCCACTTACAATTTGTGAAGCAAGACGTAGCGGATCCATTGTAATATTAATTCCTTCGCGTGGACTTGCTGTGTATGCAGTTTCAATGGAGATATACGTTAATAAACAACTAAAAGTTGCGATAACAATACTTGTTTTAAGCCCAACTGGTTTCTTCTTTAGTTCCCGTTCTATACCTATTATTAAACTTAATAATGCAGCTAAACATAATTTTAATACTATCTCGGTATTTCCTGTATACTGTTGAATATACTCCATGAAAAATTCCTCCACTATATTTATCTATTTAATGTATGTATCTAAATTAGTTATTAATATCATTCAAAATGGTTCCCTTTTAAATATTGATGTAAACAGGGTTATAGCTTCGATATGATTAAGAATAATATAATAGGTTTTTAATTGTGGGAAGATGCATATGATTTCCGTTTTATTAGCCAGAGTTCCTACTATATTAAATAACAAGAGGATTTGAGTTAGTTATATATGCAGACGAATTGTTGTTATATAGGGACTTGTAGACTCTTGCAAAGATAGGGAATTAGATAAAATATAAACTTCTTTAAAAAAGGGGTTGCTTTTTGTTTAAGTACTAAGTATACTAGTACTTGTCCTTCAGAAAGACAGACAAACATTTTAACGAAAAAAGATGTTGACAATGTTTCTGAAATGAGATATACTAATAAAGTCGCTAAAACGACGAC
>NZ_JBVBEH010000002.1:0-40767 GCF_055454035.1 Psychrobacillus syltrankelensis
AACTGCAGGAGAATTGCTACTAGTTCCAGAGACTGGTGAATTAAAACATGATGATCCAAGTGGAGCTGAAGGTCCAACTCGCCAACTACTAACTTTTGGTCGTCAGTTTAGCATGTCTCGTCAAGCATTTATCAATGATGATGTTAGTTTCATTGAAACGCTACCGGCTATGTACGCACAGTCTGCACGTCTTGGAATAAACCGATTAGTATATCAAACATTAGCGAAAAATCCGGCTGTTTGGGATGGTAAAACATTGTTCCACGCAGATCATGGAAATCTTGCAACAACAAGTGCTGCACCAAGCGTAGCGACATTATCGGAAGCGCGTCGTCTATTAAGAAAGCAAAAGGCGGCAGGCGGAGAAGTCAATCTAAACATTCCGGCTCGTTTTATGTTGGTTCCAACGTCATTAGAAACATCTGCAGGACAATTAGTTGGTTCACAAGTAGATCCATCGCAAGCTAATCCAAATATCCAAAATCCTTTCTACAACCAATTTACAATTATTTCAGATGCGGAACTTGATGATGCTAGCGTAAATGGTGAAAAAGAATGGTATGTAACTGCTGACAAATTAAGATCTCCTATCCAAGTAGATTTCTTAAACGGTAAAGATATGCCTACTATTGTGATGAAACAGGCACCGGCTGGTCAACTAGGATTCATTTGGGATATTTATATGGACTATGGTGTTACAGTTGTCGATTACCGCACAGCAATTAAAAATAACGGACAATAAGGGGGAAATAAAACATGACTAAATATGTACAACGTGGAGAAACAATTGATTATACAAATGCTAGCGCAAGTGCTATTGCTGTAGGAGAAGTCGTACCACTTACTACCCGTATTGGTATTGCTTCTATTGATATTCCAGTAGGATCAATCGGAGCTTTAAATGTCATTGGTGTCTATGATATACCAGCGCTAGGAACAGAAGCATTAACGGTAGGACAAGCAGTTTATTTCAAAAATGGTAAAGTTCAAGCCACTGCAACCGATGCAGTACCTGCTGGATGGGTGATTGCACCAAAAACAACTGCAGGGACAGTTGCAAGAGTAAAAATAGGATAAGGGAGGGCTACTAGATGGCTAAAATATTACTGGCTATTACACACGTAATGATTGGTGGTCGCATCCTGTCTCCAGGAGAAAAGTTTTCGGCAGAAGATGATTATGCAAATAAATTGATCGAATCAGAATCTGCAAAGCTTTTTAAAGAGTCAGAAACCAAACAACCTGAAGTCACAGAGCTCGAAAAATTGACCACTAAGGAATTATTGGAATTGGCAGAGCAGAAGGAAATAGAAATAAAAGCTAAAGATAAAAAGTCAATTTTAATTGAACTGGCTGAGGCTGGTGTGACAGAAATTGAAAACGTTTAAAGATTACCTAAACGAGGATATTCAAGGTGTTTTTTTAAATCCCAGTGAATTCGCTGAATTTCATTTACTAGATGGCAAACTTATTTCAATGGTAATCGAAAAAGAAACTGTTGATTCAAAAACAGGGCTAGGGCAAGATTTCGAAGATGCTACACAAGGCATCTTCGAAACTGTTATTGTCCTTAATTTGAAAGCAGCGGATTACAAAAAACCTCTAGTTGGAGGGAAAGTAAAACTAGATGGAAAATCCTATTATGTAATAAATGCCTTTGAAGACTACGGAATGCTTACGATTAAATTAGGCGCCAACGAAAGTTAGGTGTGTTTATATGATAGAACTAAGAGTAGAACACATTGAACGTTTAGAACAAATTCTAGGTAATACACCTAGACAAATACCTATTGTCACTGCAAGAGCAATTAATCGTGCTGCAGAAGCGGCACGAACCCAAGCGGGTAGATCCGTAAGAGAATCGTATTTAGTGAAACAAAAAGATGTTGTTAGCACTATTAAGGTTAAAAAAGCTACGCCGAACAATCTTAATGCAGATATCCGATCCAAAGGTTCAGTTTTAAAATTAATGGCTTTTAGAGTTAATCCTGGTAAACCTCAACCAGGAAGAAAGAAAAACATTAGTGTAAGTGTCAAAAAAGGTTCACGAAAATCTATCTCTAACAGTTTTGTTGCTCGAACTGGTAATGGTCATGTGAATGTTTTTACTCGTGTTTCAAGCAAAAGACTTCCGATTCGTGGACATTACGGTCCTTCCGTTCCACAAATGATAGGTAACGAGTCGGTAATCGAATTTGTAGAAAATAGAGCCAGTGATGTTTTGGACACACGATTAGAACATGAAATTAGTCGCCTGATAGGAGGAAATTAATGAATGCAATAATACTTGTAGATGATTTAGTTACTCGTATCCAAGAAATAATAAAGGAATATGATCTAACTACAAAAATTGATGGTATCAATAAAAGTCCTTCTGTGTATGCAGGTTATCTTCCTCCCAAAGAAGATAATGACGGAGAGTTAACTCCAAACGACTATCCATTTGTAATTGTTCGCTTTTTGACGGATGACGATGATATTGCTTCTGAAGACGTACTTGCTATCCGGTTAGTAATTGGAACGCACAGTGAAGATGATCAAAATGGATGGAGAGATGTTGCTAATATTGCTTCTAGGATTAAAATAGGGTTGATAAAACAACCGACAATCGGTCCATTTATTCTCACTGGAAAGGTTCAGACGGAATTATTCGAGGAGCAATTAAGACCGTTTTGGC
Organism: Psychrobacillus syltrankelensis; assembly: GCF_055454035.1. Lineage (NCBI taxonomy): Bacteria > Bacillati > Bacillota > Bacilli > Caryophanales > Bacillaceae > Psychrobacillus > Psychrobacillus syltrankelensis. The sequence continues at coordinate 2,678 of NZ_JBVBEH010000002.1, forward strand.
ATGGAATTATGGATTTAACCTTTAATGCACCTCAAATACAAAGCGAAATGGAGTGGTAATTTTGAGTACGAGAGCAGGTAAAACAGAGAAAACAATTGCTTCTGAAGTATTAGAAAACGAAGAAGCGATTTTAAAGACAAAAGCTGTTCAAAATGAAGAAACAATTGAGGAAACAGTACCAAGTGAAGAGGGTACTGTTTTTATTTATTGTGGACCTACAAATAGCTACCTATCAAGGTATACATCGTATAGAAACGGATATCCAATACATTTAAAAGATCATTTCGAAAAGTTCCCGACACTAAAGGCATTATTTGTAGATCCTAAAAACTTTGCAGAATTTGAGCAGAATGTAGCGCAACCAGAAACGATTGAGAGTATTTACTTTGAAGAGGCAAAAAAATATTTTAGCAAGGCGGTGAATAAATAATGGCATATGAACATGGTGTAAAAACTTCAGAGGTCGCAACGTCCGTATTCGCACCTGTTGAAGCAACAGCAGGATTACAAGTAGTAATAGGAACAGCACCAATCAATTTAGCTAAGACAACAGAGTATGTTAATAAGCCTCTTTTAGCGTATTCATTTGCAGAAGCTGTAGAAGGGTTAGGATATTCTGATGACTGGGAAAATTACACGTTATGTGAGGCTATGGATAGTGCATTTAGATTGTACGGCGTAGCACCAGTTGTATTTATCAACGTGTTAGATCCATCAGAGCATAGAAAAGAAGGAACGGAAGAAGCAGAAATTTTAAATAAGAAAGCCATCATAAAACAAAAAGGGATATTACTAGATACATTGGAAGTAAAATTGACTGCTATCGCAGAACCCTTGAAGAATCTAACTGATTATATTGCAACTTTCGATAACGAAGGGAATGTTAATATTGTAATCGTCCCTACAGGAACTATTCCAACATCACAAGCTACTTTATCTGTTTCTTTCACACAAATAGATCCTTCGTTAGTAAATGAATTTGAAATAATCGGTGGAGTAGATGTAAATTCAGGAGCTTCTACAGGGTTGGAGCTAATTAATTCAGTATTTCCTAAGTTTGGTCTAATTCCTGGTCAAATTATGGTACCTAAATACAGTACGAATCCAATGGTCGAAGCGATAATGAAAGCCAAAGCAGGAAATATTAATTCCTATTTCAAAGCAATGGCATTAACAGATATAGATACGACCGAAGCTAATACTTATACAAAAGTATCTGAATGGAAGAATAAAAATAATTATACATCGCCTAATGAAGTTGCTTGTTGGCCAAAAGTGGCGCTAGGGGATAAGGTATATCATTTATCTACACAATTAGCTAGTTTAGCAGCATTAACAGATTCTAAGTATGATGACGTCCCTTACGTTAGTCCATCTAATCAAAGTCTACAAATAAATAAGGCGGTATTAGCTGATGGAACAGAGGTTAGTCTAGGACCTGACCAAGCAGCCTATCTAAATGGGCAAGGTATTTTCACTGCGTTAAACTTTATTGGAGGATGGAAAGGATGGGGTAATAGAACAGGAGCTTATCCATCTATAACAGATGTGAAGGACTCATTTATACCTGTTCGACGTATGCATAATTGGGTTGCTAACTCCATTATTCTTCAAACTTGGCAAAAAGTTGATGGTCCTATCACTCGAACTTTAATTGATTCAATTGCAGATAGTATCAACATTTGGTTTAACGGTTTAACTTCTGACGGGGCTTTGGTCGGCGGAAGAGTCGAATTTAGAAAAGAAGACAACCCGAACGTAGCATTGCTAGACGGAAACGTCCGTTACCGCGTATTTTTGGCGGAACCGACACCAGGAAGAAACATTGAATTTGTGTTAGAGTTCGATGCAACATATTACAACCGACTGTTCGCAGCATAATAAGAGAGGGGCATAAATAATAATGATTATTCCTGAAAAATTAAATGATTTCCGGGTATTTGTATCCGGTTCGCCAGATTTAAAGGGGGTTGCAGATTTGCAACTCCCTTCTTTTGATGCGATGACTGAAACGATAAATGGAGCTGGTATGTCAGGGGAATACGAATCTGTTTCGTTTGGCCATTTCCAAAGCATGAAATTTACTATTAACTGGAGAACGCTAAGTGATGAAATTAGTGAATTTTTAAGACCTGAGTCTATTCATATCGACTGCCGTTTAGCTAATCAGGAATACGATTCAACTTCCGGTAAACATAAATTCAAGGCGAATCGTGTAATCGTAAAAGGACATGTTACGAAAAATGATTTAGGAAAGGCGGCCAAAGGGTCACCTTACGATGCTTCGTCAGAAATTGAAGTTCTATACATCAAAGTAGAACGAGAAGGTAAAACATTAGTGGAATTGGACAAAATCAATTACATCTATGTGGTCGATGGGGTAGATTATAATCAAAAAATTCGAGAAGCATTAGGATTGTAAAATTAGGAGGACTATAAATGAAAAAAATCACACTAACTAAACCTATCAAGATAGATGAAAAAACAATAAAAGAAATAGATCTTGACCTAGATAGCCTAACTGGAGAAGAAATATTAAAAATTGACTCAGAACTTCGAATGGAAGGTCATTCTCATGGGTTACGAGATGTATTTGATCAAAATGTTTTATTAAAAATAGCTTCGAAATCATCAGGTTTCATAGTAGATGATTTGAAAAAATTATCTGCACCAGACTTTTTAGACGTAACTTTTAGTGTACGTAATTTTTTGTTAGGATTGTCGGCGACACCGGCGGAGCAAGAGAACTCAGAAGAATCTTAATCAAGTTGGCTACTGCAAGTTACAGCAGTTTAGAATATTGGGAGAATAAATCAATGCGTGATTTAGAAGCATGGAAAGATGCTTTTGTAGAGGAGGACGAAAATGGCTAGATCCTTTGAAATGTCGTTTCAAATTGGAGGTCAATTAGATAGGTCGTTTACCTCCTCTTTTTCAAGTGCTTCTAATCGATTAAGTGATTTAAATCAAGAAGCTCGCAGAACTCAACGTGAGTTAGACCGATTAGGAAATGACTTTAGACAAGGCAGAATACATCAAACACAATACGCAGAGTCGACCGAACGCCTTACCCGAGAAATGCGACAGTTGGAAGCTTCTCAACGGCGTATACGAGCTCTTCAAGGGAGCATGTCCAAGGGGTTCAGCACTGCTAAAATGGTTGGTGGAATTGCGGCAGCAGCGACAGCGACCGCTGCAGTTGCGGTTGCAATGGGCTCTTTAAACACGGCGGCTGACTTTGAATCTAAAATGTCCGCAGTATCCGCTAAAACGGAAGCTACAAACTCAGAAATGAAAGCATTAAATCAAACAGCATTGGAATTAGGAGCTAAGTCAAGTCTATCGGCATCTGAAGTTGCGGTTGCAATGGATGAGCTGGCCGCGAAAGGTTTCGACGTGAACAAGATTATCGGAGCTATGCCCGGTATCATAGCAGCGGCAGAAGCTTCTGGAGAAGATTTGGCTCTTACCTCAGATACGGTTGCCACCGCGATAAATGTATGGGGACTAGAAGCTTCCGAAGCATCCAGAGTTGCCGATGTTTTGGCTATGTCAGCAAACGTTTCTGCTGCAGGGATTGGAGACTTAGCTCAAGTATTTAAATACGCTGGTGGTACCGGTAGTGATCTAGGTTATTCATTAGAATCTATTTCTGCTGCAGCGGGAATTATGACAGATGCAGGTTTAGAGGGAAGTAATGCAGGTACTGCTTTAAGAGCGTCATTATTAGCATTAAATAATCCGGTTAAAGCACAAGCAAAACTAATGAATAAATTAGGTTTTTCAGCAAAGGATTCAAATAAAAATTTCAAACCACTATCGGCTATTGTAAGGGATTTGACAGAGTCTACAAAGGATATGACAGATGCTGACAGAGTTGCCACCATTGCAAAACTTGTAGGTACAGAAGCAGTTGGAGGATTTTTGGCATTAATGTCTGCAGGTCCAGAAAAAATCGACGAAATGACCGAATCCTTAGAGAACTCAGAAGGCGCGGCAGCCAAAGCAGCAGCAGTAATGAAAGATAACTATGGTGGTGCTTTAGAGCAATTATCAGGCTCGTTCGAATCTGCACAAATAGCTTTCGCAACACCAATTCTTCCTGTTTTTAAAGAACTGTTTGAAGGTCTAGGTGGGACGCTTGATGGAAATATGGAAACCATTGAACGAGCCGGAGAAAATGTAGCTGCAACGTTAAAAGATATTTTTGACCCATTTTCAACTACAGAGCCAGTTAAACCAGTCCTTATGGATGTAGGTAGTATTGAAAATTATAACGTGTTGATGGAAGATTACCGTCAAAACTTAGAGAAATACAATAAGTTTAGTGGGATGGATTTTGGTGACAAGTTCGTTTATATGCTAGACACTGCCGCAGAAAAAATGGAAACATGGCTTTCTGGTTCCGGCGGAGAAAGCATGGGGAAAATTTTCACTAAACTAGGAGAGATAGCTGCAGAAGCGTGGTATGCAGCATTCACGACATCCGTTAAATCCGCCGGAAGTAATTTAGCTCAGGGTAATATAATGCCTGCTGTAGGACTTGGTGCAGCCGCTTGGATGTTAGGCGGCGGTGCTATGGTGAAAGGCGCTGTTGGATTAGGAAAATGGGGATATGGCAAAGCAAGGAACGCTAGTAGTAGTAGTAGTAGTGGTACAAATTCTAGTGTTGGTTCAGTTGCACCTGTCACTTCAACTCCTAATACGAGTCAAACTACTGCCAGAAATGGCGGTGCTTCAAGTGCAGCAGCACGTATTGCTGAAAGAAATAGAACAGCAACCGCAGCCGCAGCGCCGGCAACTGGTGCTAACGTAGGATCAAGAACAGGAGTATTGAAATCTTTGGGGAAGATTGCTGGGAAGGCAGCATTGCCTTTAACTCTTGCTACAAGCGCTTTGGCAATATTTTCATCAAACGACAAGAAAAAAACTGCCGTTGAAGAAGGTTCGGGCCTTGCCGGTGGTTTAGGTGGCGCGAAGGCAGGTGCAGTAATCGGTACAATGATTGCACCGGGGATAGGCACTGCAGTTGGTGGTGTATTGGGTGGTTTAGTTGGATATGTAGGTGGTAAATGGCTTGGTGGAAAGGCTGTAGACAAAGCTAGGGGTAATAGTGGCGCGGCATCTGTGGATACTACTGTTTCTAGCAATAGCGCTGCATCATTAGACCAACCAACTGCAAATTTAAAAGCCTCCATAGATCTTAGTGCCAATAACTTTAAAATCCTCGCTACGTATGCCGGAGAGGCTAGTGGAACTATGGTAGGCTCTTTTATGGGCATTAAAACAAGTGCCGATATGGTTAAAGGAAATTTAGATTTACTTACGATGTACACTGGTGAAGCAAGTGGATGGCTCGCTTCTTTAAGTGGAATCCAAACTGCGGGACAAGGTGTTATTAATGCACTAAATGACTTTAAAACACGAATTGACAACGCTCAAATACCGGGAGTATCAAATAAAAGGGTGAGCTATGATGGATAAATATACTACTATTCAGGGGGATACGTGGGATTTAATAGCATATAGGGTATGGGGGAGCGAGTATTTGCTCCCTCTTTTACTGGATGCCAATCAAAATTATCGAGATATTGTCATTTTTTCAGCGGATGTTGTTTTGAATATCCCTAGTATTGACACTTCTATTTATACGGAGCGTCCAGTGTGGTTAGGAGAAGAGGATGATTTATGACAGATGCGAGAAGAACACTCATTGACATCGCTTATAATCACCAAAACATTACTACTGACCTAAAAGGTAATCTAATAGGATTCACTTATACTGACAATCTTAGTGGCGAAATTGATGATTTACAAATTGAATTAGAGGACATGGAACAAAAATGGCTTTCTGATTGGTTCCCCTCAAAAGGTTCTTTAATAGAGGCTGCCATTCATAAGAAGTACTGGCAGGATTCCATAGTTAAAACTCCATTAGGTAAGTTCGAGGTGGATGACATCAGCGGAGGAGGCCCACCGTCATCTGTTACTATTAAAGCTTTGTCTGTGCCTGAAACCTCAAGCATTCGTGGAGAAGAAAAGTCAAAAGCGTGGGAAAAGGCTACTTTAAAGCAAGTGGCAAATGATGTTGCAAGGGCGAATGGCTTAAAGTTAGTTTATCTAGCATCTGATAATCCAAAAAAAGACCGTGTCGAACAAGACTCGGAAACGGATTTATCTTTTTTATACAGGCTCTGTAAAGATGAAGGATTATGTTTGAAGTTATCTAATAAATCCATCGTAATTTTGGATGAAGCCGATTATGAAAGCAAGGCAACGGTTGGTTTAATAAATCGTATTGCAAAAGAAACCGACTCGATTCAAGTTAAAAAGTGGTCTTTTAGCACAACTATGACTGGAACTTATAAGGCTTGTAGAGTGCAGTCGCATGATGCATCAAAAAAGAAATCTATTAAAGCAACTTTTACACCACCTAAAGCATTGAAAGTTGGACGTACTCTTGTAGTTAAACAAGAGGTAAAATCTACAGCAGAAGCCCACAGGTTGGCAAAGAAAAAGCTACGAGAAGCAAATAAAGAAGCTACTAAAATAACCATGAACGTCACTAGTGATAAACATATAGACGCTGGCATGACATTCGATTTGAAGGGTTTTGGAAAGCTAGATGGAAAATATATTGTGACTCAGGTCAAGCATCAACATGCTGAGGTCACTATCCAATTAAGAAAGTGTTTGGAGGGGTATTAGTGAAAATTCAAGTTGGTATTGTATCCTCCATTGACGAAAGTAACTGTACAGCACGTGTTCAATTTGATGAATCAGATGGTGTGGTATCAGGTCCATTAAGAATTGTCGTTCGCGGTAGTCTATCAAATAAAGATTATTGGATGCCTAAAGTCGAGGAACATGTATTGTGCTCTTTTACAAAAGGGTCAGAAGGTTTTATTCTGGGTGCGATTTATTCAGATGCATCGCCACCGCCTGTAAATTCTTCTACGAAGAGACATATTGCATTTGAAGATGGAACAACACTTGAATATGATACTGGGTCACAAACACTTTCTATAAATTGTGTGGGGACAATCAATATAGTTGCGTCAGGAAATGTGAATGTTACGGGAGATGTTATTGCAGACGGTATTAGCTTAAAGGATCATACACATACCGGCCAAGATGGAGATACTTCTCCACCCAAGTGAGGTGATTAAATGGCGACCATAGGAAGTTTTGGAGATGTTGTATTTGAGGTATCAGATAAGAAAGTTCTCACCGTTTCTGGCTTAGCGAAAAATGTTAGTGCTTCCTGGGAAGAACATAGGATATTAGGGCAAAAGGCGAAGCGAGAATTTATTAATGCCAATCTAAGCGATTTGAACTTTCGAATTGTATTAAAGGCTGATTTTGGTGTTAATCCCTTAGAGCAAATAAAAAAGTTAGAAAAAATGTGTGAAGAGGGTAAGACCGCACCATTTTTATTGGGAGAGAAACCTCTTTCTATCCATGAATGGAGCCTTGACTCTATATCTGAAACTTTCAATGTTATTGATAATAAAGGTAATATCTTATCTGCAGAAGTAGATATTAAGATTACTGAATATGTAAAGAAAAAAGCTACCGAGAAAAAGACCACTTCTAACGTTAAAACCACTAAAAAAAGTACAACCAGTAGCCTAAAGAAAATTGGTACCATGACGATCAATGTGAAATCAGTGCACATTAGAAGTGGTCCAGGAGCGAATAATAAGGTGTTAGGATATGCCATGAAAGGTGACAAGTTAACTGTTTATGGAGTAAAGAATGGATGGTACTCGCTTGGCGGAGGTAAGTATATCACTGCAAGTGATTTGTATTCCTCTCTTAAGAAAGGGTGAGTCAAGATGATTTATGAGGTTTCACCGATGTCTAATATTAATTTTGGTGCAACGGGGGTTGAGGAAGTTCTTCAAAATGTCGCTTTTATCCTTTCTACCTTTGAAATGAGCTGCCCTCTAGACAGAGCTTTTGGTTGGACTCCTCCTTTGGATGAACCTATACAAGTAGCTAAAGCAAAGACTGGTACGCGACTTGTTCAGGCCATTCATGAATTCGAACCACGTGCTGTTGTAACGGAGGTAATATTTAAAGGCAATCCGTTAGAAGGGCTATTAAAAACAAGAGTGAAGGTGAGCATCAATGAGTAGATTTAATTTGCCCGATATTAATTTCTTTGAAAAAGCCCCTGAATTAATTGAACGAGCAATACTTTTTCATATAACTGAGCAAACTGGCATCACAACAAGTCGTGCAGATCCACGTCGAAAATTTGTACAAGCATTAACAGCTTATATTGTTCAAGAGCGTAATAATTTGAACCACGAATTAAAACAAAATCTATTATCTTATGCCGAAGACGATTTACTAGAGCACAAAGGTATCGATACGGACACAGGAAGACTTCAAGCAACTCCCGCACGAACTACAATGGAATTTATATTAGAAAAAGATAGAGTATCGACCCTAACGATAGCGGCTGGAACTCTTTTTTTGGTTGGGGAAGATACGTACTTTGAAACAATGGAAACTATTGTTGTCCCGGATGGGCAACATATTGTGGAAACGCTCGCTACATGCACTGAAACAGGAGAAGTCGGGAACGGTTACTTGATTGGAGAAATATCCACACTTGTACGTCCTTTACCTTGGGTAAAATCAGTTCGAAACATTACAATTTCCGCCGGTGGCGCAGAGAGGGAAAGTGATGATGATTACGCAGAGCGCATTAGACTTTCACCTGAAAAGTTCTCTACTGCTGGTCCAGAAGCCGCGTATCAATATTGGGCGAAAACTGCTAGTCAGAACATAGTCGACGTTGTAGTGGACAGTCCAGACTATGCTGAAATAGTAATTTATATATTAATGAGAAACGGGTTATTACCGGATCAAGAGGATTTAGATAAAGTCCTTGATACTTTCAATAAATTACCTATCAGACCATTGACAGACCGTGTTTCAGCTAAAGCGCCAATCTTGGTTAACTATGATGCAGAAGTACAATACTGGATTGCCAAAGAAAATGAAACAGTGGCAGCATCCATTCAATCTAAAGTAACTGAAGCTTTTCAAAAATATCTGGTTTGGCAACGTGAAAAAATGGGACGGGATGTAGACTTATCAGAGCTTATTGCACGTTTGAAAGCGGCAGGAGCTTCCCGAGTCGCACTAAATTCACCAATGTTTATACAAATAGAAAAAATGGAAGTTGCAAAAGAAAACGTGGTGTCTCTTACATTTGGAGGAATTGCGGATGAATAGACTGAGTGATAATAGCCTAGCTCAATTGTTACCGAATAGCTTAAAGCAGGATCCATTTGTGGTTGCATTAGCTGAAGCAGTTGAAATGGAATTGAAAAAAGCATACAAGGAAGCCGCAGACTATTATAACTTGACTAATATTGACAAGGTCCCAGAAGTTTTATTAGACTATTTAGCTTTTGATAGGCACGTAGACTTCTATGAAACCAATTTGCCAGTACAACAAAAACGAGAACTTATTAAAAATTCTCCTGCTTGGCATCGTAAAAAAGGTACAAGATGGGCTGTTGAGGAAGTCACTTCTATTGTATTTTCATCTGCAGAAGTAAAGGAATGGTTTGAATATAACGGGGATCCTTATCATTTCAAGGTCTTGTTAAATCATCACACTATTAAAGCTGGGGATTTAACCAGATTAAGGTCGCTTATTAATGCCACTAAAAACAAGCGATCAAAATTGGAAAGTATAGATATCATCACTAAAAGTATTATTAGTCTATTTAATCGTACTTATGAATTCGATGTTCCGTACAAAATATGTAACAGATTCCAAACGGAAGCAAAGCCGGGGATACTAGCAAAATCACCATTCGATTTACGAGAAAAGGCGTATTCTTTTGGAGTGGTTTATCCGATTACGAATATGTTTACTACGCAAGATATCACCGGACGTTTCGTTGATGGTCTATCTTTTAAAGCAGAAGCGACTAGCAATGAGGTTTTGTATCCACGAGTAGGAGTGACAACCGTTAGTAGTGGTAGTTACACAGATACAGGCTTCGCGGAAGCATCAACCACAATGCAATTTGAATCAAACAGTAACGATATCAAATATAAGCGTGTCGGAAACACAACCGCAGGAGAGGGGACGATTTAATGTCAATCGTGACGCAGGTTTTTAAAGACTTAACGGTCAAATATTGGGACGAATTAATTCTTCGAGGAAAAGTTAAATTGAATGGTCAATATGTCAATTACAATATTTTCAGGACAGTTCGCGATGGAGATACGCTCCGTAAATATATCTACTTAGAATCAGAAACAGGAATCGTAGAGGAAGCACAGTTATTAAGTAATAACGGTGATGTACTCGCAATTAAACCATTTTCTATTACAAAAGAAGATGACGGGTTAGTCCTAGCCTTTGAATTTACGCTAATAGTACAGGAGGGGTAACATGGCTAAATATACACCTATAGAATGGAAAGATAAGATTGTAGATGCGAAAGGGAATGTTGTGCAAGAAGGCACTCCGTTATCTGCAGCTAACCTGAAAAAAATGGAGACCGGTATTGCAGATGCTGTCGAAAAAACAGAGACATTTGCCGCGCAGTTGGCAGATACTGCGAAACAGTTAACTGACATGGCTATAAACATCACATCGCCAGGAAATGGATTAAATCCAGTTATTGGTGATGTAAATGACAGTGCTAATTTTCAAAGCATTGTAAATTATGCCATAAGCAATAACAAGAGAGTTTTTATACCAAAAATACCGCTAAGTTTGTCTAACATAAAAATCAATGGAAGTACTGAGATATACGGTGACGGAACGATTACGAAGAATAATCAAGCCAACTATATATTCCATGTAAACGCTGATTCCACAAAAATAGTTAAAATTACTGGAATAACTTTTGATGGAAATCAACAAGGGAATTACGGTAAAGAGGATATTTATGTTGAAAATGTAGCAGAAATAGAAATTTCGCACTGTAAATTTAAAAACCCTTCAAAAAACTCTATATTTTTAGTAGATAAAATTGCAAGAGCGAAGATACATCATAATGATTTTTTAGAGGGCAAGACTTTATCTGGCATTATTGAAGCTACCGCTACCTTTCATTTCAAAAGTAACGCTCCCGATTTAAAATTAGATGTCTATAACAACTATTTCAACACTTCAATTGTTTATAATAATCCAACAGGATCAATGAATGGAGTTATTGAAGCTAGTCCTATAAGTATTTACTGCACGAACACCAAACACGCTATTATTGAAAACAATAGGCTTATAAATGCAGGGCATATAGACATGTACTCGAATAACGACTATTGTAAAATTTTAAATAACTACATTGAGCAATGTCATTATTCAAGTATCAAAGTACAAGAAAGCGTAGGAATTACGGTTGAAAATAATACTATAATAAATCAGACTTGTTCTTGGTCGGAAACAATAAGGGCTGACGCTTACGCAAGAGCAGACACTTACGGACTTGTAAGAAATAATCAGTACGCTGGAGTTATAAGAAACAACATCATAAAAGGAAGTCAATCAGGGGGAATAAGAGTTGCAGGGTACGAGTTAAATCCTACAGTTCAAGCAAAACATCCTTCACTTATTCAGAATGATTTAATAGCACTTAATTATGAGGTGAACAATAACACGATTGATGCTGTTTTAGGAATCCCGATTTCTATTAGATTTGGTGGCAATGTAATAGTAAAATACAACAAAATCAAAAATAGCGGGAAAAATGAAGGGGCTAAAGTTAGATCAATTGCAATATACGATGCGAGAGGATACGTAGACATAGAATTTAACGAAATCCTTGGACAGAATAACGCAAACACAGTTATGGGAATAACTTGCGAGTTAGACTATAATTTCCCGTCTGTAACTTCTACTAGTAAAATACCAGACACTTTTATAACAATTAAGAACAATATCATAAAAGATATGACATCTTATGCAATTGTGGTTAAAAACATTGAAAATACCCACATTTCTAACAACAAAATCGAATGTCAGCATACAGGTGTGAAAATTTATATTAACTACATCACAAATGGACATATCAAAGACAATAAAGGATATATGATGAACAGTTGGCAGAGTTGGAGTCTTCTCAACACAACTTATTTAGAAGCAGATAATAATAAATCACCTTTCAGTGTTTCTTACGGTGCAGTACCTACTAGCGGAACATGGAATTTAAGGGATATCGTATATATTACTACACCACAAGCAGGTGGATATATAGGTTATGTATGTGTAACAGCAGGAACACCAGGAGTTTGGAAGGGCTTTGGGGCAATACAAGCATAGTAGGAACATACGGGGCGGTAATGAATAAATAAAAAAAGAGAGCTAACGGATCACTCCGAAGGCTCTTTTTCTAATTTTAAAATATCCGATATTTCACATTCAAGTACTTCACAAATTTTCGCCAATCTGTCTAACGGAAAGCGAACGGCTTTATTCAGGCACATTAGATTAATGGCTGGTTGTGGAATGTCAGTCAACTTAGATAACTGATGTTGGGATAATTCTCGTTGATCTAACATGTCTTGCAAAGCAACGCGTATTATCATTCAAACACCTCTCCTTCTTATGATATGTTAAATATATCTCTTTATGCTTGATATGTAAAACATATTATTATATGATATGTTTAACATATCAAAAGGAGAGATTAAGATGAACAACGATGCTAGCAGACTACAAAGTGACTTACTAACGATTGTGACAACACTGTCTCCCGAGATTCATCAAGATAGGCTGGCTATTAGACTAGAAGAAGTATTATATAGGTATCAAATAGAACATCGTGAAATGCGAGATTTAGAGAATGACATGAAAGACAAGATTAAAATGTTTTTATCATCAAAGAAATTAGAAGGATTAGCTAGCAGAACACTTGATGATTATAAAAGAGAACTAGGTTTGTTTGCAAAACATGTAACGAAAGCGGTTGTACAGATACAAACGCCGGACATACGGAATTATTTGGCTTCACTAGAAGATGTGGAGTCATCTACACTAGGTAAAAAGTTGACCGTATTGAAAAGTTTCTTTAGTTGGATGGTCAGAGAGGAAATGTTGCTACGAGATCCTACATCAAAAATTAAAACGCCGAAGAAAAAGAAACGTTTACCGAAAGGCTTGAGCGTTGAAGAATTGGAACTTGTTCGCGAAATGTGTAAAACAAAGCGGGAACGGGCATTAATCGAGGTATTTTATTCTACGGGATGTCGCTTGAGTGAGCTATCTAGTATGAACGTAGATAGTATTGATAAACAAGAAATGAGTACTACCGTAGTTGGAAAAGGAAACAAAGAACGCAAAGTGTATTTAACATTCACGGCTCTATATCATCTTAATAGTTATCTTAAAAGCCGTGACGACGATTGCGAGGCGGTGTTCGTCACACAACGTAGACCTTTTAGAAGAATGAGTAACAAGTCCATTCAAGACGAAGTAAATAAGATAGAGCAAAGAGCCCAGCTGAAAAAGAAATTGACGCCGCACGTACTTAGACATACGTTAGCGCAAAACATGTTAGACAATGGCGCTAGTCTAGAAGAGGTTCAAAACATACTAGGGCATTCAGAAATATCTACAACGCAAATATACGCACACGTATCAGAAGAACGGAAACAACAAGCTCATAAGAGATATGCATAGTTATTCAAGAGTGTCCATGCGGCGCTCTTTTTATTTTGAAAAGGGAGTGAGTAAATGCAAAAGACACCATACGTAAAAACTGATTGGCTCGATGAAATTGTGGATATAGAAACTGGCGATACTATTCAAAAAGGTACACGATTCACTGCAGCTCGCGCCAACAACATAGAAGAAGGAATTTACAACGCTCACGGCTTACTTTCCGTATATGAAACGGAAATGCAAAAACTCCGTGTGCAACTTGAGATGGTCGGGCGGGTTCCAAACAATAATGGTATATTTTTCGATACACTAGACGGACAGAATACGAAGCAATTAACTCGATTGACGGATTCGGCAGTATCACAAGCTGAGTTGACAGTTGGGACAACCTCTATTAGGTTAGATAGCGTACCATTTGCTGTTGGTGAATACGTGACTATTTACGATAATGCTCAGTCTGAAACAGTTAAAGTATCGGCAAAAAATGCTTCGACAATAACGATAAATGCGTTATCAAAAGCCTTTAAAAAGGGAGCATTCGTGCGTAGGACTTCCGCAGTGTTCGACTCCACAGAAAATGAAATCAAATTCGGCAATTGGGGTACTTATTCCGTTACGATTAGCGAGGTGGTTTAAGGATGGCTTTGTATAATTATAAAAAATTCAATACCACACAACAGTATGTAGAACCCGCATGGACACTTGTAAGCCAAAGCGGGGTGAAGGCATTTGCGCCCACTTATAAAAGGTATAGTTTTTCTCCTATATCCGGAACATATTACCTAGACGATAAGGATTGGTGGGGAGGGAACGCAATAGTCCAAGACGGCGATTCCTCATATACCATGAGTGGAACCAAGATAATAAGAGATATATATAAGCCGGCGACACCAGGAGCGACTGGAAATCCCAATTGGAATATACCGTATCACAGATACGAAAAAGATAAATCAACTATATTGAGTTATTCGCAAGGAACCTTTGTAGCAGATTTAATTGCGGAAGATGGCACATATCCAAGCAAAGGACGTCACACCGATGGTTATTGGTATGAAAAAGGAAGTATTGCTAACAATCCTCCTACAATACAAGTAAACACAACTGACAACCGTACACTATACGAAAACGACACAATTTCAGTCAGTGGTACAGCGATCGATATAAATAGCGGAAATGTAGTAAACGTTAAATATCAGATTAACAGCGGAACTATCCGAGCAATCACAACCGCTATTTCAACTGGTCAAGCTATTCCGTTTAATAAGGTTTTAACGTTCAAAAACAAAGCTTTATACGATGGATCTACCGCAGTAACCGATGCTCTCGCGGAAGGAACTCAACACGTGTTAAAGGTGTGGGCAGAAGACGACCAAAGTGGTAAATCGGTAGAAGTTATTCGTATATTTTACGTTGTGCCGAATCGGCCAGCTTCATTAACAATTAATCCATTCACAACTACTAACGATTTAATTAACTCGGACAAAATTACGATAAGCGGTAACGTGAGTGATCCAGACGCTAACACCGTCACAGTTAAATATAAAATCGCTAATGGCTCGTACACCGATGTTTATTCCGGCAGTGGCGGGGCTTTTTCGTTTCAAGTTTCGTTATCCGCGTTATCAGTCGGGACTAATACAATAACTGTTCAAGCGGTTGATTCATACGGTGCAATAACGAGCAAGACTTTAAGAGTTACGAAATCGGATAATAATCAACCGCTATTAACTTCTGTAGTTCGTTACAAGCTAACGCCTCCTAACGGAACCGCAAAAGGTGTGGTCCTGTGGATTCAACGAGAAGTCGGTGATTTGATAGTAGATGCAGAAATAAGCATGGGTGCAAATGGAGCTACGGAAAACTTTGTCCCTATGACAAAATCGGCAACAGCATTTGTGGCAACCGGATTAGAAGAAGATGAGTTTATCTATGAGAATGCTACTGCTGTTGAAAATATTGTTTTAAAGCTAACTATGACACGTACAGATGTCAATAGCGACAAAGGAATAAAATTGATTAGTGGGGTGTTGAGCTGATGAAAGTACGTAAACGTTTACCGGACGGAACTTTTGGTCCATTTGAAGAAGTATTCCCTGCACAAATAGATGAAACAGTATTAATGGTGCTTGAGGCGTTGGCTGGTCAACAAGAACAAATCATGCTGCTAGAAAATGAAATCGAAGAATTGAAAGGAGGGAAAGCATAATGGTACATCAATACATGATTCCCGTATACGCGTTACTAGTGAAAGCAGGTGCTAGAGAAATTTCGAAATTACCGGAGCAATATCAAATTCCAGTTGCGGAATACTTAGCAGCACAATTAGAAGCATAAAAACAGAGGGGCATCCAATTGGGTGCTCTTTTATTTTGGTAAAAAGGGGTGAGAGGGTGACAGCAGGAGTTAATTCTATGCAAAATGCGTTTGAAAAAATAGGAGAACATGAAGAAATAATACACAAAGGCATCTTGCCGCGAGTTGAAGCTTTAGAAAAGGAGCACCTAGTATTTAAGCAAGAAATGACTGCTTTAAAATCTGACATTCTCGGAATGCAAAAAGGGCAGAAAGAGTTAGAAGTGACGGTCATGAAAGATGGCAAGGAAACACGTGAATTATTGAAACCTTTTGCCGACCATGTACTTCGACAAGTTGAATTTGAAGCTCAAGCAGAAAAGGAAATTGTAATAAAAAGAATGGATACAAAAGAAAAAGTGACAATTGCATTTTACGGAGCAATTGGTACTGGTGGAATAGCCACCATTATCGTCGCAATTATTGCATTGTTACAATAGGAGGAAAAATAACAATGAAAATTAACTGGAAAGTGCGTTTTAGAAACCCTGTATTTATTTTTCAATTAGTGCTAACGGCTTTTGCTCCAATTCTCGCTTACACAGGGCTTAGTTGGGAAGGTCTTACCACTTGGCAGTCGGTAGGGGAATTATTTGTGCAAGCCTATAGTAACCCTTATCTCCTAGTATTAGTTATTATTGCTCTCTATAATCAAATGACAGATCCAACAACTCGGGGACACTCAGATTCTAAACAAGCGATGAATTACGATGAACCAAAGGATGGAGGCAAATGGTGAAAATACAAGACATTCGGCACCTAACTGCACCTTCCAAAACAAAACGCAACATCAATCAGATTACCAAAATTGCTCGGCATCAATCAGCTGGGACAAGCGGTGACTATTTTAGTTTTTGGAACTATTGGAAAAGCAAAGGTTGGACAAAAGGTGGATATCACGAAATAATTTTGCCGGATGGAACAGTTCAGCTTTGTTATGATCCTATTTATCCTACAAATGGTGTAGGAGGTCACAACACGTATATATACAATATATGTTTAGTTGGAAACGGAGCATTTACAGCTGCACAAGAAAGAGCATTTGAGGAAAGATGCTTATTAGCTATGCAGAGCTTTGGATTAGGTGTAGAGGATGTGCTAGGGCATAACGAATTTAAAGGGACTGCAACATCGTGTCCGGGCATTAACATGGATAGCGTGCGTAAACGTTTAAAAGCCTTACAAGTACCTAAACAAGTAAGTGGTGTTTCCACTGACAAAATCATGTGGGGAAAAACAGAATTGAAACCCGGTCAAAAAGGTAAAATAACTGTTTTGAAAGATATTAATGTCTGGGAAGATTCGCCTCATGAAATCGGAGAAATTATTCATACCAGAACATTAAAGGCTGGTGGAGAGTTTAGAGTATACAATTACAGGGAAGATCATGGCGGACAGTATTATTTAGGCGCTGGCGAATGGGTGACTAAAATGCCTACACATATTAAATACGAAACACCATCTAAAGCGATGCTGGAACGATTAAATAAAAAATAATGTAAAAGCGACCTGCTCATTAATTTGAGTTGGTCGCTTTTTTTGTTTGTATATTTATTAACTGATCAGTCACATTTGGGCTTCCTGATACATATACTTGATTAAATGCTAACCCACTAGTCGAACTAGGAAACGAGCAAACTTATACATATCAACTACTAGACGAGGATTTAAAAATTCCATATTGATGTAACTATATATAGATATATATAACCCAGTGGCGAGCGAAACTAAAGGAGGAAATTAAAATGTTGTTCGAAATTTTATCAACAACTTTATTTGGTGGAATTGGTGTTGCAGCTTACTTGAAAAAAGGTACTGCAAAAAACGATAGTGGAAAAATCCAACGAATTATTTCATTAAGTGGATTGAATGTGAAGGATGGAAAAAGCACTTTGACTACTCAATTAATACGAAAGAAGAAATATGATTGGGGAATGGAATACAAATATCGAATTCCATTAGGGAATAGCTTTAACGATTATTTAAATAAAATCGATGTACTACAAGATGGATTAAACAACAGACGAAAAGAAATAAAGCTTACCGATTTAAAATCATTGCAATTCGATAGCAACATCATCAATCAACTTCGTGAATTGTGGGAGAAGAAGCTAACAGAATCAAAAGAAATTGAATTAGACTTTGACGGATTGTTAATTATTCGTGTGTACGATAAGCCATTATCGAAACAAATACAGTGGGATGAAAGCCTTTTAAAACCAAACACATGGTCAGTACCAATTGGATATACACGAAATGGAGATATCATTAGTCATAATTTTGACAAAGATAAGCATTTGATTATTGCTGGAGCTACTGGCTATGGCAAAAGTGCGATTTTGAAGCTTATTACCACTATGTTAATCGAACAACAACCGGACAACGTAGAGCTTTCTTTAATCGATTTAAAGGGTGGTTCAGCTTTTCACAGATTCAAGGACTGCAAGCAAGTTAAATACTATTCTCGTGATCCCGAAGAAGCTGAAACAGTTTTAAAAGATATTCAAATTGATATGAACGAATCATTCAAAAATGTTGTAGATAAAGGTTATGAAGATGTCAAAGAAGCTAAAGTGAAAAAACGCCACTTCATAATAATTGATGAGGCAGCGGATTTAGCTGAATTTCCAATAGCAATGGGAATCGTCACAGATATTGCTAGACGAGGGCGTTCGGCAGGCTACTACCTCATTTTTTGCACTCAATATCCAACGATGCAAGTTATCCCTCCACAAACTAAGAGAAATGTTATTGCTCGTTTGTGCTATGTCGTTGATACAGATACAGCTTCTCGTGTGGTATTAGACGAAGGCGGTGCTGATAAATTGCCTGACATTCCAGGTCGAGGGATATATAAGAACAATGTAAAACGTTATATCGTACAATCGCCTTTCATCTCGAATAAAACCATTAGTAAACGAATCGAACCGTACATTATCGAAAAGAAGGAGGAAATCCAACTTGAGAAAACTAAAACAGTTGAGCCAGAGAGACGAAAAAATATTACTATCTTTGAAGAAGTGTGACTTTTTAACACGAGATCAATTAAGGCAACTTTGTAAATTGGGGGCAATACGAAACGCTAACCGAGTTTTAAATGAGCTATCAGAGTATCTCATGAGCGTGAGGGATGGTTATCAAAGCATCTACTATTTAAGTAGTAAAGGGAGAGAATACGTAGAATGCGAGAAGATACGTAAAAAGGGTGGTCATGTAGCTCATGCAGTCATGCGTAATCAGTTTTGGTTATATAGTGGATGCCCTCATGACTGGAAAAATGAAATTAAGGTAAATGACGGTGAGATAACTTTAGTGTGTGATGCAATGTATAAGACTAGTATTCAACATCACTTATTAGAAGTAGACCACCTTCAACCAATGACAAAAAATAGAGAAAAGATAAAAAAATATGTGAAGCTATATCAAAATGGTTTGATTGCTGAAACTTTAGGTGAGTTCCCTGTATTAGTTTGGGTGACGACAACCGAGTTAAGACGAAAACAATTAAAAGAAGCTTGTGCTGAGTTGCCACTGGTTAGAGTTTACACGATGGATGACATCAAATAATAGGAGGAATGTGTATGTTTAGAAAGAAAAATAAAATTGAGGTAGTTCCCGAAAGTGATTACACCGATTTTTCACATCGTTTTGAGGAAACAGAAAGAACCAAATACGCAACTAAAGAAACTTACATTACAGCGGCTCTAGTTCCTATAACTGGAGTATTAGGATATAAAGCTTTCTTCTCTAATTCTACTCCTAGCGTAACTCCTACACCTACTATCCCAGAAGCAATTACAGTGTCGGCACAACCTCAAATTATTGAACCTACGGAATTCATAGCTCCTGTATCTCAATTAGCTCAAACTCCTATTGTTCTGAATGATCCTAACATGATTCCTGTGAGCGTAATTGGTGATGCTTCGTTAAATGCGCTTACTACAATTCTGAATCCAGTCTTAGACCTCTTAGTTGCAATTTCCTTTCCTATAGCGTCAGTAATGATTCTAGGTGCTTGTTTCTTCTTAATGTTCGGCAAAGATGATAGAGCTATGAGCATGATGATGAAGACGGCTCTCGGATACTGTTTAATCCAATTGTCACCAATGTTACTTGGTATTTTAAAAACTCTTGGAGATTCTGTAGCACCACAATAAAAATATTTACGCTTAACTGTTCTTTTTCCCTCCTATGTGTAGTATAATTAAATCACAAGGGTTCACACCGGTTCACATAGGAGGTTTTGTGAATGGATATAGATATATTTGTGGAATATATAAACGTGACACAACAAAGTGTTGCAAGAGGGATAAAGCACTTTGATTTAACCATGAGAAGTGCAGTTATGACTAAAGCAATTAAAGAAAAAGGATATGTGTATAATAAGCAAAAACAGGAGTGGATTATGGATAAATCTCATACAGCTTCACATGATACGAATTCACAAAAGTTCACATCTAGCGAGAAAAAGAAGGTAAACGTTGTCACTATTGGGTTTGATAGCGAACCTAAAGTACAGAAAAACGATATTATTCATACTAGTTCACATGATACGAATTCACATGAATTTATAGAAAGTGAAAGTAGTTCACAAAATGTGAATTCACATGACTTCACGCAAGATGAAATTGGTTTAATTAGAGCTATGTTAAACGAGTGGAAAAAAGGCGGTATTTCATCAAGTGAAATTGATTTATTGAACAGAATCGAAGCTATGCCGAACTTACCAAAAAGCGAAAAGGTTAGAAAAACAATTGTGATTTCGGAAGATATCGGAGATCGTTTAGATGAATTCTGCGAAGAGAAAAGAGTCCAAAAATCTCACGTTTTAGAATTAGCTATAGAGGATTTTATTTCGAAGTACCAATAATTCAAAGGGGATGGATAAAGTATGGCTAAAATCGAAGTAGCGAAGCATTTAAGTGATGGGGAATATAAGTTTCTTTTACAGATGTATGCAAATCATAACCGTAGCATGGGACTAGAGGAGAGAAAGAAATACACTCTTTCCGATATCGTTAAAGTGAAAAAGAACATCAAGGAGAAGTGTCTAGAGGTTTACTATAGCAATGGTCAATGGTGGCATTACTCAACGGATGGGACGTGGTACTGATGCAAGAAATTATTGATGCTCTAGAAGTAAACGATAAAGTACTGTTAGACGATGGAATTAATCCGTATGAAGGTTTTGTTGTAGCTATTGATGATAAAACCATCACTATAAACATTTTCGTTCCAGATATTGATGTAACTTTTGACAGAAGCCAAATTGCAGAAATTTCAAAGATTTAAACAAAAAATCCAGCTACTAAAAATTGTAGTTGGATTTTTCTTTGTCGAATTATGTTGTTATTTGAACGATATAGTTATAGAATAATAGTTAATTAAACAAATACATAGAAAAAGCCATTCCGTTGGTAGCGGAATGACCACGATTAACAGTGCTAGAACACTGGTTAATTTAATAACCTCATTATACATACTTGCCGATATTTTTTCAATGGTAAATTTTATTTTAGTGTTGTTTCTTAACCTGTTGCGTACATGGTCGGGAAATTGCGCTTTTTTTGTGTTCGTAAAAGGAGATTATAAACATGGCAAAGATGATTCAACTACCATATCAAACAAAAAGATATTTCACTAACGACGATAACGCTAATTTAATTTATTTCCAATTCCCAAAACTTTTAATGTACGGTGAAAGATACAAAAAAATGAGTGGGGACGGAAAATTATTTTATATGTTGTGCTTAGATTTAATTAAGCTTTCTATGAAAAAAGGCTGGAAAGATGAATATGGACGTTATTACATAAAAATATCTATCGAAACCATTAAGGGACGTATGAATTGCCAAAATACAAAGGCGGTTAATTTAAAAAAAGAATTGATTAAATATGAATTGATGGAGGTTATGCGTATGGGACAAGGTAAAGCGGACCGCCTTTATATCCTCCAACTCGACTATACGGATGACGATATTTACAAAGCTAACAACGATCACGAGGATATCGAAAATGACGAATATAAAAGTTCGGAAAACATCGGAGACCTAGAGCGACAAGAGAACTCCGAAAAACAGAATTCTAGAATTCCGCAAACCGGAGAACTAGAATTCCGCAAATCAGAGCCTATTAAGAACTTATCTTTTAAGACTGACTATATTAAGAACATGGATGATGATAAGCGAACCAGTTCGACTATACATAGAGAAGATGAGATAAATCTAATAGTTAGTAATTTGAGGGAAACAACAAAAGAGGAATTAACAGATCGCAGCTTTAAATCCATCGTTCGAAAAGTAGTTGATAAATACAACCAAGGAAAAGTGAATAATTTCCGGGATTATTTGTCGACCGCATTAATTAACAAAATTGAAGCATTGGAATTAAGACGCTCCCAGGATAAAGCGAAAGAAGAAATAGCGGAATCAGATAAAGTAGCTAGAGAAGAACGAATTAGAAATACTGATGTTACTAGAAAAGTAGTTCCATTCTACAACTGGTTGGAAGAAAGGGAATAGTCTAAAAGGGTCTATGCATGTAGTAGACATTGTTTTCAAAAAAATACTAAAAAAAGTAACGAAAATAATAGATAAACACTACAGTGATAGTGTTTATCCTTAAAAAAGTATCATTTTTATCCGTTTTTTATCAGAATTGATAGAATTTTAACTAGTTAATAACTATGGTTTAAAAATGCGAACGGATGTATTATTATCTTAATATACAGATAAGAGGGTGCATCCATGAACCGACAGACGTTAGACCTCCTTGTTTCCTTTGTCGAATTGAAAAATAATGCTTATTTAAAAACGCCACCGAAGTTAGTTCCTCTCGAAAAACCCGACAGTAAATTTAATATTATGGAGAAACAAACCCCTCTCACTATTGCTGAGTGATGGGGTTTTCTTTATGTTTACCGCTACGATCTTGTGGGTATAAAGATAAGTAATTTGCATTTTATTGTTGGAATATTCTCATTTAAGGAACGCTTGTTCGAATTATGATAATATGTAGAGAGATATGCAATCCAGACATGAGGGGTGTATGATGGATAAAGATACGTTCGATTTGTTAATTGCTTTTGCCAAAATAAAAGGCAGCATCCAGTCACAGATGCCACCGCCCACGGATGATTCAGATTCACTTTTCATTAAAAGACTGACTCGGAATACTGAAATCTTTACAGAAAAATTGCCCTTCACTTGTAAGTGATGGGTTTTTCTAGTCCCTATTATAAACTTCGACTGCGACTTTAATGTTTTTGAGAAAGTTTTTTCTTTCTTCTTCGTTAAGCGAAATCGTTTGTGCTATTAATTCTTCTAAAAACTCCATTTGTTCTTCGTCTAACTGACTTTTCGCTTCCTGGACATAATCATTTATTGAACCAGTTTCTCCGGGTCCTTCTATTGGAAGGAGATCCGTGTATTTAACATCGAATACTTCCGCAATTGCTAGTAGCCTCGAGTAGGGGATTTCTACGCCACCTCTTTCATATGCACTCACAGTATTTCCATTCATCCCTATTCTTTGGGCGAGTTCCTCTTGTGTTAATTTCATCTTTTTTCTATAATTTCTTATTTTATTCCCTGTGAATCGGTTACTATCATTGAAATTCATTCTGATTCCTCCCAACATTAAATTATACATGATTGCATTTACATTAGTATTAACAATTAAATTAAAGTTTATGCAACCAAATTAGAATTTATGCTTGTAATTGCAAAATAATTATGATATTCTTAATTTACAGAAAAGAAACGAGGTGATAAATATGTACTCGAACTTGATTAAATTGAGAAAAGAACGTGGAATTACTCAACAACAAATGGCTGAACTGATCGGCTTGAGTAGCGCTTCCACATTCAACAGAAAAGAACGCGGTCACATTAATTTCAATATCACGGAAATGGAAAAAATCCAGAAGCACTTTAAATTACCACTGGATGAAATTTTTTTGAAGTATAACTCTAATTAAATTGCAATTTTTAAATTTAAACTAACTTAAATTAGGGGGATAACCAATGACAACTGAAGGAAACTTATTCATTTTCAGCTTGTTCGCAGCGGCAGTTTACATTTTTGTTGTTAGGCCATTATTGAAATCACTTTAATTATAAAATTTAAGGTACTGATATTGAGAGGGACCACAAGATTAATGAGTTTCAAGAAAGTTTGCTTGAAAGGATGTGAAAATATGCCGAATATGCCCCTTTTAAAAACGAAAGAAGAATTAGTCGAACTTGCAACAAACTCTGGACCTAAAGGAAAGTACTTAGCAAAAGATGGTTTGAGTTGGGTCGCGCTAAATAAGGATGACGATAAAGCTTTTATTGATTCCCTAAAAGCCTTTGAAACATTTGAAACAGCTTTACGTTGGCTTCAAGAACAAAAATAACTTTTGTATAAGGTTAAATATCTTAAATTACGAAAGGAGCAAGAAGGATGAATCAATTAATTTCTACTCAAAACAACGAGCAAGGAGAAATCATAATCAGCGGTCGTGAACTGCATGAGTTCCTAGAATCAAACGAAAGATACTCCAAATGGTTTTCGAGAATGCTTACTTATGGTTTTAATGAAAATTACGATTTTACAAGCGGTCAAAAAAGTACGGTTGTAAATAACGGTGCAACAAGAGAATTGGAGGATCATTACTTAACCATCGACATGGCAAAAGAAATTTCTATGCTGCAAAGAAATAGCAAGGGAAAACAAGCTCGTCAATATTTCCTAGAATTAGAACGCAAATGGAATAGTCCAGAAATGGTTATGAAGAGAGCGATGGATTATCTAAACGTTCGCATTGAAAAATTACAAACTGGCAATCTAGTGTTAGAACAACAAGTTCATGAATTACAACCAAAAGCATCATATTATGACCTTGTTTTGCAAAACAAATCACTCCTTGCCGTTTCAAGAATAGCTAAAGATTATGGTATGAGCGCAATGGCCCTTAATAAATTACTGCACGAATTAGGTGTCCAGTATAAACAAGGTGATATTTGGTTGATGTATTCCAAGTATCAGGACAAAGGATATACACAAACATCTACACATGTTATAGATGCAGACAAATCTAAGATCACCACAAAATGGACTCAAAAAGGAAGACTCTTTGTTTATGACCTGCTTAAACAAGAAGGAATACTTCCAGTGATTGAGCGTGAAAAAGTTATTTAATACAAAACGAAAGGGTAGGTGTAAAGGACATGAATATTAAAAATAGCGAATTTGTAACTGAAGATTTTTCGTTAGAAATTGAAAGTGATGCAGAACAAGGTGTTGTTCATTTTGTAGTAAGAGAATTCACTGGAATTATTGGTGAAAATAGTGAAATTGAAGGAATCATAGAAAAAAGTTCAACTGGTGTTGTTCTTCTAGTTGAACAATTAGAGGAATTTCAAATTGCTATTAACGAGGCAATCCTTCATCAACAAAGAACAAGCATTTCGGCAACAAAAAAAGCTGAATGACTCAGCAAAGTCACCAGCACTAAATAAAAATATTCATATTAATTATCTAACACAAGGTGCATATAGTCAAACTACTCAAGAGAAAGGTGAATATTTATGAGTGATGTTAAATGGATAAAGCTGAGCACACAAATGTTCGAAGATGAAAAAATAAAACTTATCGAACAAATGCCCGAAGCGGACACGTTGCTTATCATTTGGATTAAATTACTTTCCCAAGCTGGAAGAAATAATGACCACGGTTATATATATCTTAGCGAGAACATTCCGTATACAGACGAAATGCTCTCCACTATTTTCGGTAGATCCTTAAATGTAGTAAGAATGGCTCTAAGTGTGTTCAAACAATTTGGAATGATTGAGGTCACCGACAATGACATTATTAGTATATGCAACTGGGACAAGCATCAGAACACAATCGGTTTAGAAAAAATAAGGGAACAAAATCGGCTCAGAAAACAGCGTGAGCGTGATAGAAAAAGACTTGAATTACCTAGTCCTGAACATGGTCACGTGACAGTCACGCAAGGTCACGCAATAGATATAGATAAAGAACTAGAACTAGATATAGAAGAAGATAAAGATAAAGATATAGAAAAAGAGAAAGAAAAAGAAAATAGCGCTAACGCTTCCTCTCTTTACGAAGAAATTATCAAGTATCTCAATCAAAAAGCAAATACCAATTTCCGATCAACATCTAAAGAAACGCAAAAGCTTATCAAAGCACGACTTAATGATAAGTTCACTGCAGAAGATTTCAAAGCTGTCATTGATATAAAAACAGAACAATGGCTGAATGATAAGAAATTCTGCATTTACTTACGTCCTAAGACGTTGTTTGGAAATAACTTCGAATCCTATTTGAATGAGAAAAGAGGGAAGAATAATGCAACGCATGGACGAAATATTGGCGAACCTCAGGGAACGAGCGAAACAATTCTCAGAGGAAGAACAGGATGGATCAAACCAGATAATTCATAAATGTTTTAAATGCAAGGATACAGGGGGAACATTTCAAACAAAAATAGATGACAATCCCGGTATTACTGAAGGCAACACTTATGAAATATGGGTTGAATGTGAATGTAATAAAGTTAGGAAAATAAGTAATTTAATGAAGTCGAGCGAAATCACCGATTCGTTTAAAAGCATGGCTTTTAGCAATTTCAAGTTAGAGGGTAAGGCGCAAGTAATAGCAGAAGCTCGTGATTGTGCATTTACCTATTACCAAAATTATGAAGCTATAAAAGATAGTCGTGCAAATAGCATCGCATTACTTGGACAACCTGGCGCTGGCAAAACACACCTACTCACTGCTGTTGCAAATAGTTTCATGCAAAAGAAGCTCGTTTCTGTTTTCTACTTTCCGTATGTAGAAGGATTCAACGATTTACGTGATGACTTTGAAAAGTTAGAAAGTAAATTAAATCGCATGAAAACAGTCGATGTGCTATTCATTGATGATTTATTTAAACCAGTGAATGTAAAAACAAAAGAGGGTTCATTTAAAAAACCACAGGCGACAGAATGGGAAATCAAACAACTATTCTCTGTGATAAATTTCCGATATTTGAATCATAAACCAATCATGATAAGTTCAGAACTCGATATAGATGGAATGTTGGACCTGGATGAGGCCTTGGCGACTAGAATAGCTGAAATGTGCGAGAGTTACATGGTCTTAATAGTGGGAGATAAAAAAGTATTGAATCATAGGTTAAGGAATTTTTAGGGGGATGTAAATGACTAAATGGATTCCAGGACAAGGATTTTATTACGTGCAGCATGGCGGACCAATAAACGAAGCGGAAAACCAAAGACAAATGGAGCTAGTCAAACAAAATCTTAAAGAAGCTGAAATTAAGTTTGGATTTAGAAAGGAGCAAGCGGAGTGATCAAAAAGCCTATCAAACTATCAAGGGAGTCAAAAATACAGTATCTCATCCAACAGTTAAATGCTAACGGAATTTACAAAGGTCATAAAGGAGAGCAATTACATTCAGTGGACTATTTTTCTCTTGTAAGTTTGCTAGCTGTTAAAAGGGCTGTGGAGTCATGAAAAGCCACAACGATTTATTTTTCTTGTGTGAAAACTGCGTTCAGCCAAATATACTGTCGCTATATCAGGAATTTTGTGTTCTTCCTACAACGAGAGCAATTCGATGCGGCTATTGTGAACATGAAAATATGGATTTAGAAGGACTAAAAGAGTATGCAAAACAATCCAGAAATTACACATCCCATTGAGATAGTTAGGAGGTTGTAAAATGTGCCCTAATTGTTCAAGCATAGAAGTATCCGATTACGTAAAAAAAGGCAATTTGGAAAATCATTTGGAATTAAACAGATGCTGGGAATGCGATTGCGTGTTTCTTGAATTTAAATTTGATTTCGAGGAAAAATCAGAATTGGCGGTCAGAATGTATTAAAAATAATTTTGGGAGTGAAAAAATGAACATATCCAAAAACGGTATTTTAATAACTTCTAAGCCTAGTTTAAGGAATAGACATACATTTCAACAGATTCCCGATTATATACGTTTATACGCAACTCTCACAAGATTTGAAGATGGTCACGTCGTATGGTTGACCGTCCCGTTTTATCGGAAAGAAATTAACCAGTTAAAGCGTGATGGTTGGAGAGTATGTGAAGTCTGGAAGAAAACGACATGAGGGAAAAAGTCATATCCGAAGAACATTACAAAATCGCAGAATCTAATGGTATAAGCTACAAAAACGTATATCAACGAGTGTACGACAGTGGTTGGGAAATTGAAAATGCAATCACGATTCCTATAGGTAAACGTGAAAAGTCTAGTCTGTATGCGCAATATAAGTCTATTGCAGAACGAAATAATGTTAGCTACAAGACGTTTCGTCATCGAATCAAGGTTCTTGGATGGGATGTGGAAATGGCGGCTAATACACCGCCAAATCCATCCAAAAGACGGGGCATGAAGTAACCGCACCGTTGACACAAACTATAAAGGAGAGATTATCTTATGAGTACATTTGAAGAAATTAAAAGAGACTTAAAAAACACTGATGGAGAACTATACGCAAAACTTGAACTTGTTGGTGAAATCATAGACAAAAGAACAGAAAAAGGTATATCTCAAAGAAAGCTATCAGAACTATCAACTGTGGCTCAAAAGACTATTTCAAGAATTGAGAACGGTGTAGATATTCCTTCTTTTTCAACGCTATATAAATTATCAGAAGCATTGGGATACAGATTAGAAATTGTAATGAAAGAAGACTGATTCCAATAGACACAAAAGGTGAAGGAAAGGAGAAATGGAAAATGGAATTTGAGACTATTAAAAAATTAACGGTTATTCATGCAAATTCATATTCGGCACAACTTAACGGAGGAGATATTCTCTCTTTTTTGGATGATGACAATAAGATTGCTATTTCTTTTAAAAATAATTATCACTTCGAAGAGGATGGTTATCTGAGATGGGCTTCTCTAAAACCCATAGATAAAGACGAGATAACTAACTTAGAAATAGAATTTGACAATGGGAGAACAGAGAGTATCAGAGTTCCATTTAAGGATGAATCAACTAATGGTGCTTTCGTTATAAACGAGAAAAGTAAAGTTTCCGAATATGACAATTATTTTACTTTAGAATGGGAAAAGTAAAATAAATTAATACTCCACAGTTCGAACATACGGAGAGGAAAGGATCGAAAGAATTGAAACACAATTTCAATAAGGCTGTTTCCTTTTGTGGATCATGTACTCATTTCAATCACAATGCCGGATGCTTTTCATTTTGTCTGATCCAAGAAAAAGATGTGTTTGAAGGTGATACCTGTGACTTGCACACCACTAGCAGAAAAGTTGCTACTGAAAGGGAAAATAAGATTACTCAGTTTATGGGAACTATTTTTGATCGTGGAGATGGAAAAGCAAATTTCCCGAAAGGAGAATGAAAAGAACAGAACCTAGATTGGCATAAAATCAGCAGAGCTTCCTAAGAACTGCTTTCGGTTCTGTGTATAGGCATTATAAACAGTTGAATTGATATTTATACTTCATATTTCGACGAAAAGGGGATATGTGGATGGACGCACAAACAGAACTAGAGCAAAGCGTTTGGGAGCATTACAACAAAGTGGAAGCCGAAAATTATCACCTAAAGAAACAACTTGCAAAGAAACATAAGGAGTTAAAGCAAGCGAAACACTTCATCCGAATATGGAAGCATAAATATGAGGACCTGCTGCTGATTAAGAACCGAAAACCTAGATACAGAAATAACGGCAAAGGAGGAAAGTAGCGTGGCGAATTTCAATACACGCTTGAGATGGATCGTCAAAAATGCGAAGAGAACGTTAGACCCTAAAGACGATACAATGCTTATTCATAGTAATGATCTTTCTTGGCTTGTGCATCATGTCCGAATTGGAAACAAAGATAACCTATTGGAATTAAACGAAAAGCTTGTGGAGGAAAATAAACGGCTTAAAGCAAAACTGGGGGTATCCAGATGAACGAAGCTCAAATAAAAGAATTGTGGGAAGACCTAAAGGACATCTGCAACATTGAATGCATGGATGCAGGTCGCGCTAATGCAATTGCTTCTATATTTGGTGAGTTGAGTAGAACTATCTCAGAGCAACGTGAAGCATTGGAGGCAAAAGAATGGAAAAAGTGCAATTAGAAGCGTTGAATTTTGAGGTAAAAGCCATTGAAACATATTTAGATCATAAATTCGAAGGTTCAACAGTAGAACAAAAACAAGAATTTGTAAAAAATCATTGGGAAGAATGGGTAGCGGTAACAACTGAATTAATGCGTACCGCTTTTGAGGAATATGAGGGGTAGGATATGAACTATCATCTTTTCGAACATGAAACAATAGATGTTGATTTAACATTTGAAGATGTTGAAATATATAGATTCATAGCATTGTGGCAAAAAGGAGAAAGTGTAGTTACAATTGCTGAAAAAATGAATAGAACGATTCTAGAAGTTACCCTTTTGGTAATAGATCGAGCCGAAATAGGTGATATACAAGGACGGGCTACCGGGATATTTGCAAATAAGGAGGACTATATGGATTATATTTCTGAAAAAGATTTTGATAGAGATCAAATGATATTTGCCTGCAGCATGGACACAAAGTATTCAGAAGAATATTTAGAAAAGCTTACTGATGAGGAACTACTGGATTTATACGATTCGTTGATGAAGAAATAGACAAGTATTGGAGGAAAAAGAATGGAAGTAGTAATTAAAGATATAACGGGATCTGTCGATGGGAACACGCAACTTACTGAGGGCAAAGTTAAGATAATAGTACTAGATGGAGTAAAGGATAAAATCATGTTATTAACTTTACCTGAGCATGGTCAAACAGTATTAGAGACGGCAAAAGGTGCAGGTCATAAAGTAAAATATATGGTTGGAGAATTTCTACTAAAATAAGATTTTTTACTAAAAAGATGATATAATAGTATTAAGTAAATAAGTCCAAGACAGGAAAGCCTGAGGACGTCAAGTAAGCGCAAATTGCGTTTGTTTGACGTCCTTTTCGCGTTCAAGAGAGGTGTGAACGGAAATGAGAACGATTCAAAGTGAATTGACTGCAAAAGGATTTTCTAAATCAACGAAAAACGTTCAATTTTCTCCTATCCGAAGAAAAGCTAAAGAAAAATTTAGCGAAAGGGAGTTAAAGGAGCTAATGGGTTGCAATAAGTCTACGTATGCAAGGGGCAAGGGTGGAGCTTTTAAACAAAGATAAAGGCGGTGTTCTCTTTGCAGGAACTACTAAAAGAATACAAAGAAAGTCTAGATATTACTAAATTCCAATTAAGAAACATAGAAATGGAGATTTCCATTGTAAAAGACCACCTAAAGCAAGCTCGTGGTCGTAAAGTGACTAAGCTGAAAAGTATGATAGGCGTATTAGAGATGGACAAGTCTAAATACAATCAAATGATTTCTAGCTTAAAGTATACGATTGATTGGTTAGAAACAGGACGGAGACCAGGGCAATATAGAGGGGTTGAAAGGAGGGATGCTTATCATACCCTCTCATATGATCCCTCTATAATGGAGCGATATATTGAAGATAAACAAGCGGTGATGCCATGGGATATGGAAAAAGCAGAACAAACTGTTTTGTCTAAAGAAGATGGCGAAATAGTCAGGGTTGTTCTTGAAACTTTGTCGGAAAGAGAGCAAGAAACGCTTTTGATGAACTTGAATGGCAAATCTATTAGAGAAATCGGATGCATGTTAGAAATGCCTAGACAAACAGTACACAATACAATCAAACGAGCAAAGCGAAAGATAGTCGAAATCAAATATCAAATGTTGGAGGTCGAATCACTATGAAACATGTGCTGCCTATTCGAGATAAAGAGAAACTGGAAGCAATTAAGCGTGTTTTGAAGAATCAAAGTGATCGTAACTATATTTTATTTATGATTGGCATTAATGCTGGATTGCGTGTATCTGACATATTGCCCTTGTGTGTTCGTGATGTTAAGGGAGAATGCATCTTAGTTACTGAACAAAAGACCGGGAAGTTGAGAGAAATCCCTATTAACAGCTCTTTACAAAAAGCCTTGAGAAGATATGTGCACAACAAGAAAGATAACGAAGTCTTAATAAAGAGTCGTGAAGGTATCAACCAACCTATTGGGAGATCTATGGCCTACAAGATAATTAGAGAGGCTGCTGCAGAAGTTGGGATGATGAGAGTAGGAACTCATACGATGAGGAAAACGTTTGGCTACCATTACTATCAGAAGACGAAAGACATCCAAGCATTAAGGAAGATGTTAAAGCATAGTAGCGATTCCATCACACTTGCTTACATCGGAATTGAGGAAGATTTTATCAAAGAACAGTACTTGAAACACACGAATTTATAAAACCGTAATGGTCTTTTTTTTCCGCATTAATTATCCATAAAATGAATGACGGTGAACTGGATAAAAAGAAGGGATGAAACCTAGAGTTATCAATGCTTTAAGAGGTGTGGCTGAGTTACCCACAATACTGAGATATGAGTAATAGATAAAAAGGAGTGGGACACCTGCCAACTATATGTGAGAAGGGTTATTATTTTGACATGCTTTTTATAGGTGCAGTAATGACAACGAATCCATGAGGCTCTAGGCTTTAAAGCCTTCTGAAAAAATCTTGGGTCCTTCCCCGGGGGTAGGGCATACGGGGCTAGCGAGCCCCGGATTTCGACCGAAAATGAAAAAAAAAAAATAGTACGGAATTACGGAATGGAGGGCAAAGAATGGACGGTTTTCGTGAAGATGATGGAAAAGTATTAGTGTCATCGAATCGGCTGTGCAGTCTTCTCGAAATTACCGATAAGACATTGACTAACTGGAAGCGAAAAGGATGTCCCCAACACAGTAGAGGTTGGTGGGATTTGCAACAAGTTATGAAATGGCGAGGGATGATTCAAAGTGGAGATGATCCTGCAGCTAAAAAATCAGTAAACCTCCAACAAAAGAAAATAGAGGCGGAAGTTGCTTATAAAGAAGCCCAAGCAGAACTAACGATAATAAAAAAAGATTTAGCGAACGGAAAATATATTGATAGAGAAGTAGTAGAAGCCGAATTGACTCGTTTCTTTTTGGTTTTTAAAAAATCTGCAATGTCCTTATCTCGAAAACTATCAAACATTGTAGGTGGATACGTCGAGCCGATTGAAGCACGTCGTGTTGAAAAAGAATTATCCGACACAATCAATGACGCGCTCGAACAAATGAGTGTGGATGGTGTGTATAGTGCAAAGAAACGCAAAAAGTAATTGGCCATCTTTTATAACTAACGCTCTGAAAGCAATGGAGCCACCTGAACGGCTCATGGTGAGCGAATGGGCAGAGAAACATCGTGTTTTAGACAGCAAATCTAGTGCAATACCTGGTCCGTGGAGAAATGAAGTTACCCCATATTTAAACGAAATCATGGATGAATTTAATAATATCGAAACTGAAGAAATTATTTTCATAAAACCTACGCAAGTTGGTGGAACAGAAGCTTTGCAAAATGCATTGGGCTATATCGTTATGCAAGACCCAAGTCCTACAATGATTGTTTATCCATCGAAGGAACTTGCTGAAAGTGTATCGAAAAACCGTTTGCGTCCTATGCTTCGAATTTCAAAAGGATTAAGAGAAAAATACTATGATGATAGATCAGAAGAATTAGAACTACAATGTGACGGGATGTACATCACACTTGAGGGAGCAAACTCTCCTGCATCACTATCTTCTAAGCCGATAAGATATTTGTTTATGGATGAGGTCGACAAGTACCCAGGGGCATCCAAGAAAGAGGCAGATCCTATCCGATTAGCTAGGGAACGTACAAAAACGTTCTCTAATCGAAAAATATTTATCACATCAACTCCAACATTAAGAACAGGTCATATTTGGAAGGCAAAAGAGAATGCGGATATTGTTAAACATTTCAAAGTACCCTGTCCTCATTGTGGTGAATATATAGAATTGCAGTTTAAACAGGTTAAATGGCCAAAAAATGATGAAATGTCAGAAACAGATCGCGCTGAACATGCTTTTTATGCTTGCCAAATGTGTGGAAATATAATTAATGATCGTCATAAAAACCAAATGATTCGTTATGGAAAATGGGATGTCGTTGAAAAAAGAACGGAGTTTCCTAGAAAAGTAGCATATTGGATGAATACTTTATATTCTCCATTCGTGAAATTTGGTGAAGTGGCCAAAGAATTTATGTCAACAAAAAATGACGCAGAAGCGTTTCAAAACTTTGTAAATAGTTGGTTAGCTGAACCGTGGGAAGATACGAAGTTAAAAACAAATGCTGACCTGGTTATGGAAAGGCAGTCCGAGTACGAAGAACTTGAAGTGCCAGATTGGGCGGTATTTTTAACTGGCGGAGTCGATGTACAGGAAACTTCACTTTATTGGACTGTTCGAGCATGGGGACCTTATTTCACCTCGCAAGTAATTGCGAAAGGACAAGTTCTGAACTTCAAAGAGATTGAAAAGATTATGAACTCCGAGTTTAAGAAAAAGGATGGCGAGGTTTTATTGGTAAATCTAGCTGGAGTTGACTCAGGAGACCAAACAGACGATGTATACGAATTTTGTGCAAGAAATAGTGAATGGGCTATTCCTATCAAAGGTATTGCAGGAGGTCACTCGCATTTTCGTATTAGTACCATTAATAAATCACACTCCAGTGCTCACGGAATGAGGCTTTTATTAGTCGATGGTGGTAAATACAAAGATATTATCGCATCGCGGATGTCTAAACCAAATGGTGAAGGTAGTTGGATGGTATTTAAGGATTGCGACTATGAATATGCGGAGCAAGTCACTGCAGAGCACAAAGTTAAAACCAAAGGGGGAAGCGGCGGGACAAAAGAAATGTGGGTTCCTAAAACATCTCACGCTGACAATCATTATTTGGACTGTGAGGTTTATGCTATGGCAGTCGCAGATGTATTAGGTGTTAGAACATTAAGTCTAATGCAAGAAGAGGAAACCGAAGAATCTCCAGGAGAACAACAATTGAACGACAGTACAGTTAAATACAATGACGATTGGTTGAATACCAACGATAAAAATAAATGGGTGTAAGGAAGGGTAGTGGATGATTTGAACTTGATTGACCAACTAACACAAGTAAATGATGCAATTGCGGCTATTGAAATTGGAGGGCAAGAATATCAAATCGGTACAAGGCGACTAAAAAGAGCAGATTTATCTTTGCTGTATAAAAGGCAAAAAGAACTTCAAACACAAATAGCATTTGAAGAAGAAGGTGGATTAACGCTAGCTAATACATTTGCCAGCGTATTCGATAGGAGGTAAGTAAATGAATTGGTTAGATCGCGCAGTGGCTTGGGTTTCTCCAAAAACAGCATATGAACGTGCAGCATGGCGAGAATCATTCGACCAACTTCGCTCTTATGATGCAGGAACTGATGACCGACTAAATGCAAATTGGCGGGCAGTTAACAGTACAGCTGAAAATACTGACAAGATGTTCAGGGACAATATAAGAGCTCGCAGTAGAGACCTTGAACGTAATAGTGACATTTTAGAAAGCGTTGTGTTAGCTTTTGAACGCAATGTAGTAGGCGGAGGATTTAGACTTCAAGCGAAAACAGAAGATGAAGGATTAAATGATCAAATTGAAAGCCTATTTGAAGAATGGTCAAAACCTAAAAATTGCGACGTGACACAACAACAATCCTTTTCAGAAATTTGTCAAATGATAGTAAGAAGAAAAAAAATAGATGGAGGAATTATTATTGTCCTTCGCTATATTGACGATGGAATAGTTCCTTTGTCGTTACAGCTGTATGAAGTAGATGATTTAGACACAATGAAACCACCAACAGCCAATGCAAAGATAGTAAATGGCATAGAATACAACGAATTCAATAGACCTGTTGCCTATTATTTAAGAAAATATGATATCCACGGCAACTATACAGGATCTTCGGAACGTGTTTTGGCCAAAGATGTAATTTTCTTATATAAGAAAAAAAGACCATCTCAAATACGAGAAATGAGCGAATTATCCTCCACATTGCCTCGTATTCGTGACATGAATCAATATATGGAAGCAGTAAGTGTAAAAGAACGCGTAGCGGCTTTACTAGCAGTTCTTATCAAAAGAGTAGCTCCTGCAGCTGGTTCAATTGGAAGAGGTTCAACTACAACAGACAAAAGGTTTGGCTATTCTGGAAAGTCCTTAACACCTGGAATGATTATGGAATTAAATCCAGGTGACGATGTATCGGTTGTTCAACCACCTTCACAAGGGGCAGGGGCAGCGGATTTTGTTAGATTACAGCAACGACTCACAGGTAGTGCTCAAGGTATCTCGTATGAAGTAACTGCAAGAGATATGAGCCAAGTCAATTATTCAAGTGCTCGTCAAGGTTTACTAGAAGACCAAAAAACGTATCTCATGGAGCAAAAATATTTAATAAGTCATTTTTTAATCCCTGTATATGAGGCTTTCATTGATTCAGCTTTGTTACAAGGTGAATTGAGTATTAAAGACTTTTATGATAAAAAGCGCGAATACTTGACGCACAAATGGATTGCACCAGGTATGAAGTGGATTGATCCGCTTAAAGAAGCAAATGCAAATAAGGTAGCTCTAGCAACGAATCAGACTACTTTAGCTGAGATTGCCGGAGCAACTGGACAAGATTGGAGAGAGTTAATTGAACAAAGAGGACTTGAAATCGAATACATGATACAAAAGGGGGTGATTACAAGTGACACAGACAACAAAGCAAAAGTCGTCAGCAAAGAAAAAGAGTAGAAATGAGTCAATGAAGCGAGATTTAACCATTGATTTACGTGCTTTGGATGAAGAAAAAAGAACTGTCGAACTGTCATTTTCGTCTGAAGAACCATATCAAAGATGGTTTGGTGCAGAGGTATTATCGCATGAACAAAATGCAGTGGATTTAAGTCGACTGAATGACATTGGTGTAGTGTTGTATAACCACAATCGAGATAAGGTTATTGGTCGAATTGACAGCGCATGGGTGAAAGATAACCGAGCTTACGCAAATGTAACTTTTGATGATGATGATGAATCAGAAATCATTTATTCCAAAGTCAAATCGGGTACTCTACGAGCAGTTTCTGTAGGTTACAAGGTTGATAGTTGGGAAGAAGTATCTGCTGGGAAAAAATCAGCTGATGGACGGCATACTGGACCATGTAGCGTAGCTTTAAAGTGGCAACCATATGAAATAAGTATTGTTTCTGTACCAGCCGATTCAACTGTAGGTGTTGGACGAGATTTAGAAGATGATGATGATCATACAGATACAGAGCAATTGGAAAAAGGCGATTATTCTTACTACGAACGCCAAATTTTATTAAATCAAAATTATATTGGGGGTAAATAAAATGACATTAGAACAAAAATTAGCAAGACAAAAAGAGATTATCAGTAAAGCGAAAGCGGAAGGGCAAAGAGCTCTATCAAATGAGGAACAGCGTGAATTTGATGAACTTCAAGCAGATATAGACGCTTTGCGTAGCGCATCAAAAGATAATCCAAATTCTAAAGACAATAACAGCCGCGCAATTGAAGATGAAAGAGAACGTGCAGCAGAAATTACTACTCTATGCCGAGAATTTGGTATTGATTCAGATGATTATATCCGTGGAGGACAATCTGTAGATGAAGTTCGCAAGTTTATCCTAGAAAAAGAAATGAAAGCTCGCAAACCTCAAAACTCTGGAGTGCAAATGGGGAAGGATGAGCGCGATAAATTCCGTGATGCTGCATCTCAAGGATTAGCTTTACGTGTAGGAGTTGGCATTAGCAAACCAGTAGAAGGTTCTGATGAACTTCGAAACCTTTCTTTAAAAGAACTAGCGAAAGAATCTTTACGTTTAGAAGGAGTAGAAAATGCTTATCGACTAAGCGAGGATGATTTACTACGTCAACATTTAACACCAACTTCACTGTTTACAAACATTATTGATATGACGGCTCGTCAAGTATTCGAGAATGCTTACACTACAGCAGAAACTACTTATCAACAATGGACGAAACGTGGAACATTAACGGATTTCAGACCAACTAAAGCATATCAGGTCGG